>CAVVTD010000005.1:0-163226 GCA_963751065.1 uncultured Actinomycetes bacterium | reverse complement strand
GACGGCGATCCGGCGGATCTCCCCGCGCGGGGCCAGCGTCACGTAGATCGCGCCCTGGCGGTCGATCGCGATCCCCTCCGGGAACTCGCCCGCCGTCGGATCGAACGGCGTCAGCGCGAGCGCGCCGGCGGGCAGCGCGAGCAGCATCGAGAACATCACCACGAGCGCGGCGAGAACGCGCTCCGGCCGGTCTAATCCTTTTCGTCTCGTCATGCTGCACCCCGTCCTGTAGGAATCCACCCCCGGCCGGACTCGACCATACGCCAGACGGTGGGATGCGTGCCAGGAACCTCTGCGCGTGCGCGCCGTGGGGGGCGAATCCGTCGGGTCCGAACCTTAGGGTCAGTAGATGGCGCGCCCCACGACCGTTCACGTCTGCTCGCAGTGCGGGCACTCGAGCGTGCGCTGGCACGGGCAGTGCCCCGGCTGCCACGAGTGGAACACGCTCGTCGAGGAGCGCGCGCCGGCGACCGGCGCGGGCGGCGGGCGCGGCGGCGGCGCGCCGCGCGGGCGGCGGGCGCCGAGGCCGGCCGCCCGCTGCGCCTGGCCGACGTCAGCACCGAGCGCGTCCCGCGCCTGCTGACCGGCATCGGCGAGCTCGACCGCGTGCTCGGCGGCGGCCTCGTGCCCGGCTCGCTCGTGCTGCTCGGCGGCTCGCCCGGCATCGGCAAGTCGACGCTGACGAACATGGCGCTCGGCAACCTCGCCGCCGCCGGCCGGCGCACGCTCTACGTCTCCGGCGAGGAGTCGGCGGCGCAGATCCGCCTGCGCGCCGAGCGGCTCATCGCCGCGACGACCGGCGCGCTCGAGGTGCCCGTGCTCGCCGAGACCGACCTCGACACGATCCTCGCCACGCTGCGCGCCGAGCGCCCCGAGGTCGTCGTCATCGACTCCGTGCAGACGATGCACGCCGCCGACCTCTGCGGCGCGCCCGGCTCGGTCGGCCAGGTGCGCGAGACGGCGGCGCGGATCATGCAGGTCGCCAAGGCCGACGGGATCGCCGTGCTGCTCGTCGGCCACGTCACGAAGGAGGGCTCGCTGGCCGGCCCGCGCGTGCTCGAGCACCTCGTCGACTGCGTGCTGCAGTTCGAGGGCGAGCGCGAGCGCACGTACCGCACGCTGCGCGCGCTGAAGAACCGCTTCGGCTCGACGAACGAGGCCGGCGTCTTCGAGATGCGCTCCGGCGGGCTCGTCGAGGTGCTCGACGCCAGCGCGCGCTTCGTCGCCGAGGCGACCGGCAAGCCCGGCTCGGTGATCCTCGCCGCGATGGAGGGCTCGCGGCCGCTGCTCGTCGAGGTCCAGGCGCTCGTCTCGCCGTCGGAGCTCGTGCCGCCGCGGCGCGTCGTCAACGGCCTGGACCGCAACCGCCTCGCGCTCGTGCTCGCCGTGCTCGGCCGCCACGCCGGCATCGGCGCCGGCAGCGCCGACGTGTTCGTCAACGTCGTCGGCGGCGTGCGCGTCGAGGAGCCGGGCGCCGACCTCGCGATCGCGCTCGCGGTCGCGAGCGCCGCGCGCGGCGTGCCGCTGCAGGCCGGCGGGGCCGACGCGGCCGGTCGCCTGCTTCGGCGAGCTCGGCCTGACCGGCGAGCTGCGCACCGTCGGCCACGCCGACCGGCGCGGCGCGGAGGCGGCGAAGTTCGGCCTGCGCGACGTCATCTCGCCGGAGACCGCGCCGACGCTGCGCGACGCGCTGCGGGCGGTGCTGCCCAAGCGCGCGCCGCAGGCCGCGTAGCGCGCGCGGACCCGCTAGCACATCGCGGCACAAAGTCGAACCAATGTTCTTCGCCGCCACAACCCGAACTCCCTAAGTACCCGCTAAAATGGCCTGGATGGTTCAGCGAGTTGGGGATGAGTCACACGAGCTTGAGTCACGTCAAGAGCCCCGACTGGTCAAGGCGCTGGAGATGGTCGCCCCCGGCACCACGCTGCGCGAGGGCATCGACAACATCGTCCACGCGCGCACCGGTGGCCTGATCATCGTCGGCGAGGTCGAGGACCTCAGCTTCCTCTACTCGGGCGGCATCAAGCTCGACATCGACTACTCGCCGGCGCTGCTCTACCAGGTCGCCAAGATGGACGGCGCGATCGTGCTGAACGCCAACGCGACGAAGATCGCGATGGCCAACGTCCAGCTCATGCCCGACCCGACGATCCTCTCCGTCGAGACCGGCACGCGCCACCGCACGGCCGAGCGCGTCTCCAAGCAGACCGACGCGCTCGTCATCGCGATCTCCCAGCGCCGCGAGGTCGTCTCGCTCTACGTCGACGGCGGCAAGTACATCCTCGAGGACATCCCCGTCGTGCTCGCCAAGGCCAACCAGGCGCTGGCGACGCTCGACAAGTACCGCACGCGCCTGGACCAGGTCTCCACCCGCCTGACCGCGCTGGAGTTCGAGGGCGGCGCGACGCTGCACGACGTGCTCACCGTGCTCCAGCGCTCCGAGCTCGTCACGCGCATGGCCGTCGAGATCGAGCGCTACATCGTCGAGCTCGGCACCGAGGGCCGGCTCATCGAGATGCAGCTCGAGGAGACGATGGTCGGCACCGCCGCCGACAAGGCCGCGCTCGTGCACGACTACCTCGCCGAGAACACCGACGAGGAGTTCGCCGGCGCGCTCGACCAGATCGGGCGCCTGCCGCACCACGACCTGCTCGACTTCGGTCGCCTCGCCGAGCTGCTCGGCTACGACCGCAAGCTCAACACCCTTGACTACCCCGTCTCACCGCGCGGCTTCCGCATCCTGGGCCGCATTCCGCGCTTGCCTAAGCTGGTCGTGGCGCAGATCGTCGCCGACTTCGGTGGGCTCGACGAGCTGCTGGCCGCGACCGACGTGGAGCTCGAAACGGTCGACGGCGTAGGCGAGATCCGGGCGAAGGACATCCGCGAGGGCCTTCGCCGGCTACAAGAGATCAACCTCGTGGATCGTTACCTGCAGACCTGAAGTAGACCCGACCGTCCGGCCGCCGCCGGATGCCAATTCGCAAGGAGAGCCATCATTTCCGAAGCCGAAGAGCAGCTGCTGGAGGACCTGGACCGCACGGTCGAGAACATCGAGTTCGAGCTCGGTGACAACGTCGTTTATCCGCATCACGGGGCCGGTCAGGTCCTGAAGAAGGAACGCCGCAAGATGTTCGGTGAGGAGCGCGAGTACCTCACCATCAAGATCCTGCACAACGACATGACCGTCATGGTCCCGTGCGAGAACGCCGCGCTGGCGGGCCTGCGCCGCGTCATCGACGAGGAGACCGTGCTGAAGGTCCTCGCCGTGCTCGCCGACGACGTCTCGGAGATGCCGAAGAACTGGAACCGCCGGTTCAAGCACAACCGCGACAAGATCAAGACCGGTGACATCTACGAGCTCGCCGAGGTCGTGCGCAACCTCGCGATCCGCGAGCACGAGAAGGGCCTGTCGACCGGCGAGAAGCAGATGTTCACGCGCGCCAAGAAGATCCTCGCGTCCGAGCTGATGTACGCGCTCGACAAGGACGAGGAGGAGGCCGAGCAGCACCTCGACAACCTCCTCGCCGACAGCGCCGGCGTGACGGTGACGAAGTAGCGATCGCGCTCGTCGTAGCCGCGGGCAGTGGCGAGCGCCTTGGGTTCGGGGAACCCAAGGCGTTCGTCATGCTGGCGGGGCGTCCGATGCTCGAGTGGAGCATCGCGGCGTTGCGGGCGGTCGCCGAGGTCGAGGCGATCGTCGTCGCGCTGCCGGCTGGGCGTACGAGCGCGCCGGAGGGCACGATCGGCGTGCGGGGCGGGGCGACGCGCTCGCAGTCGGTGCTGGCGGCGCTTGCAGGCCGCGGAGGGCGATCCGGTGATCGTCCATGACGCCGCGCGCCCGCTGCTGACGGCGCGAGCTCGTGCGCGCCGCGCTGCGATCGAGCTGGAGCGAGCACGGGTGCGACGCCGTGATCGCCGCCGCGCCGGTGGCCGACACGATCAAGGAGGTCGGTGACGACGGCGTCGTGACGCGCACGCTTGACGCGCTCGGCGCTGTGGGCGGTGCAGACGCCGCAGGTCTTTCGCCGCGCTGCGCTCGAGCGCGCGCTGAGCGCGCCCGACGACGTGCTGGCTGCGGCGACCGACGACGCCTGGCTCGTCGAGCGCGACGGCGGGACCGTGCGGGTCGTCGCCGCGCCCCCGGAGAACCTGAAGATCACGACGCCCGGGCGACCTGCAGGTCGCCGAGCTGGCGCTGCGCGCGCGCGCCAGGGTGTCTAGCATCCGCCCGCGCATGAACCTCTCCCGGGCTCGGCGCGCCAGCGCTTTCATCCTCGCGTGCGCCGCCACCGCGGCCACGGCCGCCATCGCCTTCGGCGAGGCCCCGGCGGCGCCGTCGGGCAACTTCGGCGGCGGCGCGATCGGGCTGCCGGTCAGCGAGAAGACGGTCGCGAAGGACATGCTCCTGTCGGTGCGGGCGTCGGGCGGCAAGGTCGCCGTCGACGGCCAGCTCTACGCGAGCTGCGGCCTGGGCACGATCAGCGGCGACGCGACGCTCGCCGCCGACGGCACGCTTCACGCTGCGCGGCGACGTCACCCGCAAGCCGCTGGTCGGCGTGCGCAACACGACGACGTTCGTCGTCCGGGGCACGCTGACGGCCGACGGCGGGGAGGGCACGGCGAGCGGGAAGCTGCGCGTGACCGCGAAGGGCCGCAAGGCGCGCTCGTGCACGAGCCGCACGGTGAGCTGGACCGTGCGCCGGCCGATCGACACGGGCGCCGTGGCGGCGCCGGCGCCGGCCGACGGCGACCCTCTACGGCCTCACCTCGCAGGACGGCGCGCGCGCCAAGCGCGCGATCGTCGCTGCACGTCGCCGAGCGCCGGGCGCCGGATCGACCGCGCGCTGTTCGGCTACCGCACGAACTGCTCGCGCGGCCGGATCGTCGTCGCCGAGGACGTGAACATCACGCCGGAGTTCGACGTCGCGGCCGACGGCTCGTTCCGCGAGGTCGAGCGCTTCTCGGCGAAGTTCGCCGACGTCACCGTGAAGACGACCGTCGTCCTGCGCGGCCAGTTCGACTCCGCGGGCGGCGCGAGCGGCAAGCTCGTCGGTGACCGAGCGCTACTTCAGCCGCAGGAGCGGCAAGAGCGTCGACGTGTGCAAGACCGGCACGCGGACGTGGTCGGCGCGCGGGTGAGTCCCGTTCCGCCGCCCCGATGCTGACCGACTACCACCTGCACCTGCGGCCCGACGACGCCGGGACCGACGCGGCGCGACTACTTCACGCCGGCCAACGCCGACCGCTACCGCGCGGTGGCCGAGGAGCGCGGGATCGCCGAGCTCGGCTGCTCGGAGCACATCTACCGCTTCGCCCAGGCGCTGGATGTCTGGCGCCATCCGCTGTGGCGCGAGAGCGCGGTCGACGACCTCGATGCGTATGCCGCGTTCGTGCGCGAGCAGACCGACCTGCGGCTGGGGATCGAGGCCGACTTCATCGCCGGCCGCGAGGACCAGATGGCGACGCTGCTGGAGTCGGTCGAGTGGGACTTCGTCGTCGGCTCGGTGCACTTCGTCGGCGAGCACGCGGTCGACCACGACGGCTACGAGGTCTGGGACCACCGCACGCGAGCGCCCCGACGAGCTGTGGCGGCGCTACTTCGTCACGCTCGGCGAGGCGGCGCGCACGGGCCTGTTCGACATCCTCGCCCACCCCGATCTCGTGAAGATGTGGGGCGCCGCACCGGCCGGTGCCCGAGGGCGACCTGCGGCGCTTCTACGAGCTGGCGATGGATGGGATCGCCGAGTCCGGCATCGCCGTCGAGGTGTCGACGGCGGGGCTGCGCAAGCCGGTCGGCGAGCTGTACCCGTCGCGCGCGTTCCTCGAGATGTGCGTCGACGCCGGCTGCCCGGTGTCGCTGTCGAGCGACGCGCACGTGCCGGGCGACGTGGGGCGCGACTACGACCGGGCGCTGGCGCTGCTGGATGATGTCGGCGTGACTGAGCTGGCGGTCTTCGAGCGGCGCGAGCGGCGGATGGAGCCGATCGGATGAGCCGGCGCGGGTGTGCGGACCGGCCTGGGCTGGGACTCGCACCGCTTCAAGGCCGGCCGCGCGCTGATCCTCGGCGGGGTCGAGTTCGAGGGCGCCGAGCTGGGCCTCGACGGCCACTCCGACGCCGACGTCCTCACCCACGCGGTGATGGACGCGCTGCTCGGCGCGGCGGGCCTCGGCGACATCGGCGTGCACTTCCCCGACACCGACGGCGCCTACAAGGACGCCGACTCGATCGAGCTGCTGCGCGAGGTCGTCGCGACGCTGGCGTCGCACGGGCTGGCCGCCACGCACGTCGACACGACGGTGCTGATGGAGCGCCCGAAGGTCGGCCCCTACCGCGACGCGATCCGCGCGCGCCTGGCCGAGGCGCTCGGGCTCGAGCGCGGCGGCGGTCAACGTGAAGGCCTCGACGGGCGAGGGCATGGGCTTCGTCGGGCGGCTGGAGGGCGTGGCGGCGCTCGCGGTGGCGACGGTCGAGGTGCGCACGCTGTGATCGCTGGTCAGTTCCGCCCGAGCCAGTTCGCCGTGACCCCGACCTCCTTGAAGCCGGCGCGCAGGATGTTGCGGTAGGAACTGCTCGGCCGGTCGTCTCGGCGCTCGCCCGTCTCCGTGACCACGACGTCGCAGCCGAGTTCTGCGGCGCTGCGGATCCGCGTAGTGAGGAGCGCGTTCTGTGCCCCTTTGCCGCGGTGGTCGGGAAGCGTCCCGGCGAGCCCGAGATACGCCACTCCGTCCGCCGCGAACAGCCCGGCGGCGCCGACCGGCTCGTCGCCGTCGAGCGCAATCCAGCCCTGCCAGCCGCGATCGTGAGCGCCGGCGAGCGCGGGCTCGACCGCCTCCGGCAAGCCGTAGCTGATCCGCACGATGCGGGCGAACTCCGCACGTTCGTGGGGCGTGACCACCGCGGCGAGGCGTAGAGCGGAGTGCACCGCAGGCAGATCCTCCACTCCGCGGCGAAAGGCCATCCAGCCCCACCCGGGAGAGAGCCCTCGCGCGCGCAGCCACTCCGGCAGCTCCGCAGGGCGCGCGCCTGGCGCGACGGCGACGTAGAACGCGACGTCTGGTCCGATCGCGGCCAGCGCGGCGTCGACGTCGGCCTCCGTCGCGAGCCGCTCGAGACCGAGTCCGACCACGCGATTGAGCATCGGCGACTCCGGCGCCGCAGGCATGCGCACGACGGTCGCGCCACCGGCCGTGATCGCGGTGGAGAAGCCAAGCGACGCCTCCAGGCCGATCCGCTCCTCGCGCGAAGACATCGCCGCCATCGTCAGCCCGAAGGATAGGACCCACGCTGCGCATCGCGATCACTGCGGCTCCGACCGCGGCGCCCTACGCGGTCACGCCCAGCGGAGGCACGTGCGCTGTTGACCATCCACCACGTCGCCTGCGACGACGGGCGGTACATGTCCCACGTGGTGCCGAACGCCTGGCCGTAGCGATTCAGGCGGGAGTAGTAGATCCCGGTCGCGCCGCTGTTCCAGCGAATCGAGAAGTTGAGGTCGTCGTCGATCATCGACGCCCTGGACGGTGCCAAAGCCTCCGAAGTTGCCGCGGTTGTCCCACGTCCGCGCCTGACCGCCGAACGTCCTGTAGCCCCCGTGACGGAAGTCGAACTGCACGACCCAGCCGTTGCTCTGATTGAAGCGGGCTTGACCGATGTCCCACTGGTAGCAGCGCGACGGTCCGAGCGCCTCGGCGGACGCGGTCTGGAAGGTCGCGGCGAGCGCGGTCGCGGCGAGCACGGCGATGAGGATGCGGCGCATGGCTGGTCTCTCCTGTGCGGGGGGAACGTGGACTGGATGTCCAGTCTCCGGTCGCTGGGCTTGCGCTCCCAGCCCCCCAAGGGATGAGCCTGGCCACACCCCGTACTGCGCCCCGCGCAGCCTCCGTCCTAGGCGTCGACGATCGAGACCTCGTACTGGTCGGCGGTCGGCGGGAAGCCGGTGTCGAACTTCGCGTTGATCACTGCCAGCCGGCCACCGTGCAGCGCCGCGGTCGAGGGGAACTGGAACAGCGGGCTCGTGACGACCCGCTCGATCGCGCCTGAGCCGAGATCGCGATCGAGGTCTACGACGGCGATCTGGTTCAGGAAGCCCTGCACGACCCACAGCGTCCCGCCGCGCAGCACGATGCCGTCGTTGCCAGGCACCTGGAGTCCGGCGATCTCCGCGCTGGCGCCGGTCTCGGGGTCGACGGTGTAGAGCGCGCCGTTGGCGGTGTGGCCGACGATGAGCGTGCGGTCGCCGGGCGTGGCGACGATCCCGTTGAGGTTCACGTCGCCGACGATGGCCGCGGCGGGGCCGGTGACCGCGAGCGTGCTGCTCGGCCCGAGCGCGCCGCCGGGACCGATCGGGATGAAGTACAGCGCGGCGTGCAGCGAGTCGGTGAACCACGCGCCGTCCTTCGTGATCGTGACGTCGTTGACGAGCGGTCCGGTCGTCGGGTCTACGAGCTGGTACGTCGCGACCGTCTCGCCGGTGCGCGTGTCGTAGACGTAGGCCTGGCCCGTCTGGCCGCCGGCGACGAACAACAGCCCGGTCTTCTCGTCGACCGTCATGCCGACCGCCTGGCGCTCGCCGGCGGGGTTGTCCACGAACAGCGAGACCGTGCCGCGCTGGAGGTTGCCGCGGTAGATGTCGCCGCCGAGCAGGTCGCCGGCGAAGAACGTCGCGCCCGCGCCGACGGCGATGCCCTCGGCGGAGCTCGCGCCCGGCAGCACGATCTGGTTGAGCCGCGGGTGCGGCCGCCGCGGGCGACGTTGCCCACGCCGCCAGCAGCGCAAGCAGCGCGACGGCCGCGGGCACGGCGTTGCGGGGTACGCGGAGTCCTACGGCGCGTCCGAACATGACAGCTCCTCCTCGACGGTGCGCGAGCAGTCTAGGGCGGCCGCATCGCCCGGAGCAAGGCCCGGTGGGTGCGAGATTCGTCCGATCCGTGCGGCGGGCGCACCTTGCCGTGCAGCGGTTGAGCCGCTCGAGCCCTGAGCCGCGCCGCGACAGGAGTGTGTCGCTCGCGTGTCGAACGAGAATGCTGTGCTGATTTGCGATGTTTCCGCGTCGCTGGACAGACGCGGCGTGTTACGGGTAGGGGCGGACGATACGGGCGGCGGTGGCGGGTTAAGGGGGAGTTGTGATCGAGCATGGGCTCGTGGGTCGCAAGCGCGAGCTGGGTGTCTTGGCGCGGCTGCTCGACGAATTGGCCGCGCAATCGACTGGCGTGGCGTTGCAGGTGGCCGGCGAGCCGGGGATCGGCAAGACCTGTCTGTTGCACGAGCTGCGATCGCGGGCGCATGCTCGCGGCCATCAGGTCTTCGCCGGTCGCGCGGCGGAGTTCGAGGCGGAGCTTCCGTTCGGCGTGTTCAGCGACGCGCTGGACGACTGGCTCATGCAGCTCGGTCGCGATCGGCTGCAGCGGCTGGCCTGCGGGTTGGCGGACGAGCTCGCGGTCGTGTTGCAGGCGTTCGAGGGGCTGCGATCGCGCGGGCGGCCCGAGATCGACCAGGAGCGCTACCGCGCCTACCGGGCGGTCCGCGGGCTGCTGGGCCTGATCGCGGCCGACGCTCCCGTCGTCCTTGTGCTCGACGACGTGCAGTGGGCCGACCCGGGATCGATCGAGCTGATCGGTCATCTCGTCACGCACCCTCCGACAGGCGCGGTGCTGCTCGCGCTGGGCTTCCGGCCGTCGCAGGTCTCGGCGCAGCTCAGCGCGGCGCTGGCCGGCGCGGTGCGCGACCGCCAGGGGTGGCGCATGGATCTCGACCCGCTGAGCGCGCCGGAGGCCCGTCAGTTGCTCGCAGGGGTCGCGCCGCATGCCGCACCGGATCGGTTGTATCGCGAGAGCGGTGGCAACCCGTTCTTCCTGCTGCAGCTGGCGCGTGGCGCCGAGCTCGCCGCCGCTCGGCGCGGGAGCGCGGTCAGCACGGCGGGGTCGAGTGCCGTGCCCGAGCCGGTCCGGGCTGCGTTGGCGAGCGAGCTGTCGTCGCTGTCGGCGCCGGCGCGCGTGCTGCTGCAGGGCGCGGCGGTGACGGGCGACCCGTTCGCCATGTCGATGGCGAACGCCGCCGCCGGGCTGCGAACGCAGTGAGGCGCTGGATCTCACCGATGAGCTCGTGCGCTTCGGGCTCGTCCGGCCGACCGCGGCCGCCGAGCGGTATGCGTTTCGTCATCCGATCGTCCGCGCGACCGTCTACGAGCTGGCGGCGCGCAGCTGGTGTGCGGCCGCGCATGGCCGGCTCGCGGAGCTGCTGGCGGCGCGCGGCGACCCACCCGTCGCCCAGGCGGCGCACGTGGAGCGTTCGGCGATGCCCGGCGACATGCGCGCAGTGGCGGTGCTGTCGGCGGCCGCCGCGACGATCGCGCCCTCGAGCGCCGGCGCTGGCCGCCCGCTGGTGCGCCGCCGCGTTGCGCCTGCTGCCCGACACGCCGGCGGCGCTGGCGCAACGCATCGAGCTGTTGATCGCGATGGCGACGGCGCACGGCGCGTCCGGGCAGCTCGAGGACAGCCGGGCGGCATTGTGCGAAGTGCTCGAGCGGCTGCCCGAAGCGGACTCCAACCGGGTGACGGTCGTCGCCTACTGTGCCGGCGTCGAGCATCTGCTCGGCCGTCACCGCGAGGCCGATACGCGGCTGGCTCGCGCGCACCGTGCGCAAGCGACATGGAGATTCGGCCGATGCGGTGCTGCTGAAGATCGAGATCGCGGCCGGGCACGCCTTTCAGAATCGTCACGCCGACATGCTCGACTGGGCGCGACGTGCGCAAGACGGGAGCCGTCTCGCTCGGCCTGGCGGCGGCCGAGGTCGCGGCGGCCGGCCAGATCGCGCTGGCGCACTATTTCCTCGGCCTGCCCGCCGACGAGGTGACCGATCGCGCCGCCGCCGGGTTCGACGCCCTCGACGACGAGCAGCTGGCAAGTCGCCTGGACCTCGGGCTGTGGGTCGGCTGGACCGAGTCGGTGCTCGAACGCCACGAGCGCGCGCTGGAGCACTGCGATCGCGTGATCGACGTCTCGCGCGCATCCGGTCAGGGCGCCGCGCTGCTGGTGACGATGACCGCCAAGGCGTGGGCGCTGATTCGGATGGGTCGCCTCGACGATGCCGACGAGACGCTGACGGCGGCGATCGAGGCCGGATCGCTCGCTCCGAACCTGTTTCTGTCCGTCGCGGTCGGGCTGTCGGCGGTCGTGGCGACCTACAAGGGCGACTACGACGCCGCCGTCAGGGCCGGGGAGCGATGCGTCAGCCTCGCGCGAACGGCCGATCCGGGCCTGATCCCCGGCATGAGCGGCCTGTATCACGCGATCTCGTTGATCGAGCTCGCAGACGCCCAGGGAGCGCGCGACATCCTGCTGGAGATGAGCGGCGGCACGGATCTGCAGACGTCGCGCTCAGGCCACGCCCCCGCCTACGAGTTGCTCACCCGGGCCGAGCTCGCGCTCGGCCGTGTCGACGCGGCGGAGGCCTGGGCGCGCAAGGCGATCGCGGCCACCCACGGTGGGCAGCTTGCCACCGAGGCGGCGTTCGCGCAGCGCGCGACCGCGGCTGTCGCGCTGGCGCGCGGCGACGGGGCAGCCGCTGCGCGGATCGCGCTGGCGGCCGCCGAGCGCGCCGATCGCCACGCGATCCCGATCGAGGCTGCGCGCTGCCGGATCCTCGCCGCGAAGGCGCTTGCACGTGATCGCAAGCTGCGGGCCGCCACCGGCGAGCTGGAGCGCGCCACCGACGCGCTCGGGCGCAGCGGAGCGCACGGGTTTCGCACCCAGGCCGAGGACGAGCTGCAGCGCCTCAGGTGCGGCGGCGCGCGGCCGGCGAGCGCCGGCGCGGGCGGGCTTGCGTCGTTGACCGAGCGCGAGCGGAAGATCGCCGAGCTCGTACGCGACGGTTACACCAACCGTCAGATCGCGGCGACCATCCACGTCAGCGAGAAGTCCGTCGAGCGCAGCATGTCTCGGATATTCGTGAAGCTCGCGGTGTCGAGTCGTACCGCGGTCGCCGTGCGTGTGGCCGCCGAGGAGGATCCCCCGCCCAGCGCGTGACACAAAGTTGAGGGATCTCCCCCCTTGACGTGCCCGGCCGTTTTTACGACGCTCGCGGGGCGCCACTTACGGTGGGGGACCACGATTAACCCAAATCAAGACTGTCGTGGGCGCACTCGGCAGTCGTCATGCGCGCTCAACCGCGAGGCCTGCGGGTCGTCGCGATGCGCCCGCGTCACCTCAAAGGAGGAGATCCATGCGATTTCGACTGTTCACGCGGGGCTTCGGGCTGGCTGCCGGGGTTATCGCGGCGCTCTTTACCGCCACATTGGCCCCGCCCGCCGGCGCGCAGACCGCCCCCGGGCCTCACGCCTGCCTCACGCCGACGATCTTCGTCGCCCAGGGCGCACCGACCCAACTCGAGGCGCTCAGATACGGCTCAGGCTCGGCGACGTTCGAGTCGATCGGGTCGCCGTACTCGCCCGGCTACAACGCGATGGGATTTCACCCGACCGACAGCTACATCTACGCCATCCACTTCGACGAACACCTGCTGCGCATCGACGACAGCGGCGCCGCGACCGACCTCGGGGCCACCACGCTGCCGAACGGGATCAACGTCGGGACGTTCGACGCCGCGGGGACGTTCTACGTCATGAACTCGGAAACGGACACCCTCTATCAGCTGGATCTCGGGACGCTCGCGATCACGCCGATCGAGCTGACGGCGGTGCCCTCCACCGCTGACCTGACGCAGGTCGGCGAGTTCTTGTGGGGCCAGCGCTTCGGAACCTCGGAGTTCGTGCGCGTGAACCCGGCAACCGGCGAGGTGTCCGTCTTCACCCAGTCGGCCGTCTCCGCAAGCGTCGGCGCCGGCGCGGCTTGGACGTTCGGCAACGGCAACCTCGGTCTCAGCGACAACAACTCCGGAACCGTCTATCAGGTCCGCATCGACGATCCCGATGGTGCCTCGCCCACGTTCTCGCTCGTCTCGACGGCGTCCGGGCCGCAGTCGGGGAACAACGACGGCACGTCCTGTGCGCAACAACCTGTCGACCTGCGGATCACGAAGTCCGCGACCGACCCGGTGCTTCCCGGCCAGACGATCACGTGGACGCTCACGGTCCACAACGACGGACCGGGCACCAGCTCGGGGTACACCGTCACCGATGACGTGCCGGCAGGCGTCACGAATGTCCAGTCGGATACCGCCGGCTGCTCGGTCCTGGATAACACCGTGACCTGCGTGCACGGCGCCCAGCAGTCCGGTGACGAAGCCACGTTCACCCTCACGGGCACAGCCCCGTCGTCAGCCGCGACACTCGTGAACATCGCCACGGTCACCGGTAACGAGGCGGACCCCGTGACCGCCAACAACGCGGCGTCGGCGACGACGCACGTCGGGGCGCTCGCGAGCCTGTGCCGGGGCACGCCGGTGTCGTTCCTCGGCCTACGTCCGGGCACCGCCAATAACGGCGAGACACCCTGCGTCAGCGAGGACCGCACGGTGGCATCGGTCCCCCTGGGCGGGCCGTTGAACCTGCTCACCGCGACTGCGCTCAACGGCCACACCGTGGCAGGCGTGGGCTCGGTCAGCGCCAGCGCCGACGTCGCGACCGTGGCGCTTTCGGTGCTGGGACTCTCGCTCGGTGCGACCGCGGTTCACTCGGAGGCGAGGTCGGCGATCGGCACGTCCTGCAATGACATCGCCGTCAGCGGTTCCTCACGCCTGGCCACGCTCGTGATCAACGGCATCCCACGTGCCGTCGGCGACCAGCCACTGACCATCCCGCTCCTGATCGGCGCGGTGCACGTCAACCAGCGCGTCGTCCAGGGCTCGACGATCACCCAGCGAGCGCTGTTCGTCGATCTGCCGGGAACCGCGCTGGACGTGGTGCTCGCAGAGAGCCGAGCGGGCATCGCCTGCGCGGTCTGAGCAGTCGGCCGCGGCGGGGCTCCCGGTGTCGGGAGCCCCGCCCCGTGCGGCAGATCGGCTGACCCGATTGCGCCGCCAGCCGTTGTACGAACGCTGTGGCTGCTGCTCGCGGCGCTACGCCTCGGCCCGCGTCGGGACGTGCATCCAGCCGTGGTCGACGAGCGAGCAGGCGAAGGCGACGGTCAGCAGGCGCAGGGGCGGTTCGAGCGAGGGAGCGATCTCGACGATGTTGTTGCGTGTGTCGGTGTTCGTCGCGGTCGCCACGGTCGTGCCGTCGGCGTCGGCGATCTGCATCACGCCGTAGGCGTAGGCGCCGCGCGGGAAGCCCTGGCGCGGCACGATGCGGCCGATCTCGGGCGGGCGGGTGCGGATGATGCCGTCGCCCTGCCAGGCGCCGGCGTGAAAGGTGATGTCGAGCACGCTCTGGCCGCGGCGGGTGGCGTTGTGGACGCGGCCGATCTCGTTGCCGTCGGCGTCGTCTGCGATGAGCGTGCGCAGATGACGCGCGCAGGGCCAGCAGTCGTTCTCCCGTCGCCTCGTCGAGGACGTCGTGGCGCGTGTAGTCGTCGACGGCGCGGCGCAGCCTCTGCGTGACCGGGACGACGCTGGCGATCTTCTCGCCGGTGCGGTCGCGAACGCAGTGGCGGGCGTCGACCTCGACGTGCCGGGCGACCCGCAGCAGCCAGCGCCCGAAGGCGTTCGGGCTCGGCGTCACGACGAGGCACGTCTCCGCGAAGAGGCGCGGCTCGGTCACGCGCCGCGCGCGGCCGCCCGTCGCGCCGCCGCGGCGGTGCGCGCCTGCTCGTGCTCGGCCTGGCGGCGCAGCTCCTGCAGCGAGCGGCGCAGGTTCTCGCGCACGGCCGGCGCGGCCACCTGCTCGGCGATCCAGCCGATGATCCCCGACCCCGCGACCCCGTACTGCAGCCGCAGCTCCACGCGCGTGCGGGCGCCGCCCGCGCGCTCGCGCAGGCGCCAGCGGCCGCGCTGGTCGATGCCGGTGACCGAGGTCCACGCGAGGTCGCGCGGCTCCTCGCACTCGACGATCTCCACGAGCCCGCCGACCTCGGCCGAGCCGACGCGCATGAGCGTGCGGTAGCGCGCGCCGAGGCCGCGGTCCTGCTCGGTCGTGACCTCCCAGCGCGTGATGCCGTTCATGAAGTGCAGGTAGCGCGTGGGATCGGTGACGAAGTCCCAGATGAGATCCGGCGGCGCCGCGACGTCGATGCCGGCCTGGACCCTCATCCGATGATCGGCAGCCGGCGCTCGGCCGCCAGCGCGTCGAGCGTCTCCTGCATCGTGCGGGTGACGTGGTCGTAGACCTCGTCGACGTCGGGCTCGGGGCCGAACTGCTCTTTGCAGATCGATCGCCGGCAGCACCTCGACGGTGATCTTCGCCGGCAGCGGGATGTGGCCGAGCGCGTCGCCGAAGTTCAGCCCCCACGGCACGGCGATCGACACCGGCAGCACCTTCAGGCGCAGCAGCTTGTCGAGCATGAGCGTGCGCGCGAGCCCCTCGCCGCGGGTGAGAAACAGCGCCGTCTCCTGGCCGCCGATGGACACCACCGGGACGATCGGCACGCCGTGCTCGAGCGCGAGGCGCACGAAGCCCGCGACGTCCGTCGAAGTTCACCTGATTGCGCTCCCACGACGGACGGTGCACCTCGTGGTCGCCGCCCGGATAGACGAGCAGCGCCGCGCCCGACGCAAGCGCGCGGTCGGCGTTCTCCGGCGAGGCGGCGACGACGCCGTACTTGCGCAGGAAGCCGAGCCCCGGCATCGACAGCACGAGGTTGTGGGCGAGCTGGTGAAAGCGCCGTTCCACACCGAAATACGTGGAGAACGCGAGGGTGAACACCAGTGTGTCAGGTGACATGTTGCCGCCGGAGTGGTTGCCGACGAGCAGCACCGGCCCCTCCTCGGGCACGTTGCCCAGGCCGCGCACCTCGCCGCGAAACCACAGGCTCGCCAGCAGCCACTGCGCGGGCAGGGTCTCGCGGATGAAGTCCGGGTCGCGCTCGTCGAGGTCGGCGACCGGGACCCGCGCGCGCACGGTGCCCGCGACGGCGCCGACGATCCGGTCCATCCAGCCGCGCGCCCCCGAGCTCGCGGTCGCCCGGTCCTCCTCCTCGTCCCGGGCGCGCGCGCCGCGCGCCGCCCCGGCGAACGGGTCGCCGTCGGCAGTGGTGGCCGTTGCGCGACGGCCGGCTCGCGGTCTCGGTGTCCATCGCCTTCGAGTCTAGGCCGCCCGCCGCGAGCCGACGACCGGAGCCGGCCCCAACGCGTCGAAGCGCCCGAAGAACCGCTGCAGCAGGCCGGTCGTCTGCGCGGCGCGCTCGACCTGTGGCACGTGGCCGCAGCCCTCGAGCACGATCTGCTCGGCCGACGGCAGCCAGCGGGCGACGTGGCGGCCGAAGGCCGGCGGGATCACGCGGTCGTGCGAGCCCCAGACGAACAGCGCCGGCGGCTCGAGCTGCGAGAGCCGCCCGTAGAAGCCGTTGCGCCCGTACGGCGCCTCGAGGTAGATGTTGCGCGCGCACGAGAGGAACGCGATCCGCCCGCCGGTGCTGGCGTAGACGCGCTGGAACTCGTCGACGACGACGTCGGCCACGCTCGGGTCGATCGTGTCGGGGTCGGCGAACAGGCCCCAGAAGTGCTCGGCGATCCTGTCGCTGGCGAAACGGTGCGGCAGCAGTCCCAGCTCGGGCCGCATGAGCCGCACGATCGGGTGATACGTGCGCTTGACGAACGCCACCGCGGGCGCGAGCAGCGCGAGGCTCACCACCCGCTCGGGCGCCCGCAGGCCGAGCTCGATCGCGACCCGCCCGCCCATCGAGTTGCCCGCGACGTGCGCGCGCTCGATGCCGAGCGCGTCCATGGTCTCCAAAACCGTCTCTGCGAACCAGCGCGCGGTATAGGGCGCCGTCGCCGGCTTGGAGGACGAGCCGAAACCCGGCAGATCGAGGGCGTGGACGGTGTGGCGCCGCGAGAGCGCCGCCGCCGCGTCGAAGAACGAGCTCTTGGCCCCGCCGAGGCCGTGCAGGAGCAGGACATCGGGACCCGAGCCCATCGTCAGCGTCGAGATCCGCCGGCCCGGCAGCTTGACGTCGTGGATGCGCAGCAGCGGCTTGCGGCCGTCCTCCAGCCGGAACAGGCCCTCGAAGCCGATCGCCAGATCGAGGTTGCCGCGCGCGTAGAGCAGGCGCCGGCCGAAGGCATCGATCCCCGAGAGCTCGCCGCGGCGCAGCGCGTTCCAGGTGTCGGCATCGGTGCCGATGACGACGTCGGGGCTGCGGCTCGTGGCGCCCTTGCGCACGCGGGCACCGTGCGTCGTGCAGCGCACCTCCCACGTGTGGCCGACGTCGCCGAGCACGATCTGCCAGGTCGCGTCGAAGCCCGGGTCGGTGCCGAGGTAGCGCTCGGGGAGCGAGCGAAAGCCCGCCTCCACCTCGGCCAAGCGCGCTGCGTGCGGTACCGGTCCAGCCATCCTCGGCTGCAACCTACCCCTCGCCACCGTTCAAAGCACCGCTCATATGAACGCTTTGGTTTTTCCTGTGGGAACTGGAGTCGCCCGCGCCCTCGCTAGGGTCATCCGATGGCCACGATTCGCCTGCACGACACGCGCTCCGGCGAGCTGCGCGAGCTCACCCCGGGGGCGGACGGCCGCGTCGGCATCTACGCCTGCGGGCCAACCGTCTACGCTCGCATCCACGTCGGCAACGCGCGCCCGTTCGTCGTCAACTCGCTGCTCAAGCGCTTCCTCGAGCATGAGGGCCACGACGTCACGCTCGTCGTCAACATCACCGACGTCAACGACAAGATCTACGACGCCGCGCGCGCGAGCGACGTGCCGAGCGCCGATCTGGCCGCCGAGATGTCCGCCGCCTACATCGCCGACACCGACGGCCTCGGCCTCGGCCGGCCCGACTCCGAGCCGCTGGCGTCCGAGACGATCGAGCCGATCGTCGCGCTCATCGCCGAGCTCATCGAGCGCGGCCATGCCTACGCGGTCGACGGCGACGTCTACTTCCGCGTGCGCGCCGACGCCGAATACGGCTCGCTGAGCCGCCGCGCGATCGACGAGATGAACCAGGGGGAGGACGATGGATCCTCGCCGGTGGGCGCAAAGATCAAGGAGGACCCGCTCGACTTCGCGCTCTGGAAGGCGCACAAGGACGGCGAGGACACGGTCTGGTTCGCGCCCTGGGGCCGCGGACGCCCGGGCTGGCACATCGAGTGCTCGGCCATGGCCGAGCAGCAGCTCGGCGTCGGCTTTCAGATCCACGGCGGCGGCAACGACCTCGTCTTCCCCCATCACGAGAACGAGGCCGCCCAGACGCGCATGGCGCGCGACCGCGAGCTCGCGCAGATCTGGATGCACAACGGGATGCTGCAGTTCGGCGAGGAGAAGATGGCCAAGAGCGTCGGCAACGTCATGGCGCTGCACGAGGTGCTCGACGACGTCGGGCGCAACGCGCTGATCATGCTCTTCGTCGGCGCGCACTACCGCCAGCCGATGGCCTTCGACGACATGCGCCTCATGGAGGCGCTCGCCCGCGTGGCGCGCGTGCGCGACGCCGCGCGCGGCCTCGTCGACGGCGAGTCGCCGGCGGAGATGCGTCACCTGCGCGACGCGTTCTTCGAGGCGCTGCGCCAGGACTTCAACACTCCGGCCGCGCTGGCGGCGATGTTCGAGTGGATCAGCGAGCGTCACAAGCACGACGAGCCGGTCGGCCGCGCCGACCTCGTCGAGATGCTGTCCGTGCTGGGCCTGGAGAACCTCGCCGAGCACGGCAGCGAGGCCGGCGCCGAGGAGCAGGAGCTGCTCGAGCAGCGCGAGGCCGCGCGCCAGGCGAGGGACTACGCCGAGGCCGATCGGCTGCGCGACGAGCTGCGCCACCGCGGCTGGGAGGTGCGCGACGGGTCCGCGGGGCCGGAGCTCGTGCGCATCGAGCAGTGATTCTCTACGGCCGCAACCCCGTGCGCGAGGCGCTGCGGGCGGGCCGGCGCACGTTCGGCGAGATCTGGGCGACCGAGCGCGTCATCGCTCGCGAGCCGTGGCTGTCGCAGGCCGGTGCGCGGATCACACGGCCCGACGAGATCGAGCGCCGCGCCGAATCCCCCGACCACCAGGGCGTCTGCGCCGAGGCCGGCGGCTACCCCTACGTGTCCGGCGCCGAGCTGCTCATGCCCAGCGATCCTTTCATCGTCGCCCTCGACGAGCTGCAGGATCCGCAGAACCTCGGGGCGATCGCGCGCAGCGCCGAGTGCGCGGGGGTCACCGGCCTCGTCATCTGCGAGCGGCGTGCCGCGGCGGTGACGCCGGCGGTCGTCAAGGCCTCGGCCGGGGCGATCGAGCACCTGCGCGTGGCCCGCGTGCGCAACATGGCCGACTTCCTCGGCCAGGCCAAGGAGGCCGGGGCGTGGTGCTACGGCGCCGACGGCGGCGGCGACACCGCCTACGACGCGCCGGACTACACCGGCGGCGTCGTGCTGGTCATTGGGGCCGAGGGATCGGGGCTGCGCCCGCGCGTGGCGAAGTCCTGCGACGCGCTCGTGGCGCTGCCGCTGCGCGGGCGCACGGAGTCGCTGAATGCGAGCGCCGCGGCGGCCGTCCTGATGTACGAGATCCTGCAGCGCCGCATCGCCGCTTGACAGGACTCCATAACCGTGGGTACTGTGGGCCTCGCGTCAGGGTGAACCTGAGGTAGAGCATCGGCAACGTAAGACGCAGCTGGCGCCCTGGGAGGGGACCGCCACTGAGCACATCCGGCCACGGCGTGGTCGGGAAAGGACTGCTCGTGGCAAGAATCTCCCAAAAGGCTCACTCTCAGGTTCAGGTTGATGACTACTTCCTCATCGCCCTGGCGAAGTCCGGCGATCGCACGGCGTACGACCGCATCGTGCGCCGCTACTACGGCTTCGTCCGCCTGAAGGCCTCGTCGTACTTCCTCGCCGGCGGCGACTCCGACGACCTCATCCAGGAAGGGCTCGTCGGGCTCTACAAGGCCGTGCGCGACTACCGCTCCGACCGCGAGTCGTCGTTTCGCAACTTCGCCGAGCTGTGCATTACGCGCCAGATCATCACCGCGGTGAAGACCGCGACGCGCAACAAGCACACCCCGCTGAACCAGTACGTCTCGTTCTCGGCCACGCCGGCCGGCTCCAGCGGCGACAGCGAGCCGACGCTCGAGGACGTCATCCCCGGCTCGACGGTGCACGACCCGGTCAACCAGGTCATCTCCTCCGAGGAGCTGCACTCGCTCGTCGGCTGCCTGTCGACGGCCCTGTCCGATCTCGAGGGGCGCGTGCTCGCGCTGTACCTCGACGGCCGCCCCTACGAGGAGGTCGCCGCGCGCCTGGGCTGCGACGCGAAGACCGTCGACAACGCCCTGCAGCGCGTCAAGCGCAAGGTCGGCTCGCACCTCACGCAGCGCGCGGTCCTGAACTAGCAGCTCGTCGCGGGCGGCGACCGGCCTATACCATCGCCTGCGTGACCACCGTTCTCGCCATCTCCACGCTGGGCCTGATCCTGCTCGTCGTGCTCGCGATCGTCGTCGTCCTCGCAGGCGGCGGCTACATGGCGATGACCCGTCGCACGCGAGCGCGCGAGGCCGCCCTGCGGCGCGAGCTCGCCCAGGCCGAAGACGCCCTCGCCCAGGCACACGCGCTCGACAAGGGCTGGGACCGCGCCACGCTCGAGGCGGCCGCCGTGGCCGCCGCAGCCGAGCGCTTCGGTCCGGGCGCCGTCGGCAAGCCGCAGCTCGTGCAGGTCATCGACCAGCCGGGCGTCGACGCCGACGAGGCGGTCTTCCGCTTCGAGGGCGCCGACGGCAAGGAGCACCGCATCACGCTCGGCCGGGCCGGCGGCGAGTGGGGCCCCTCCTAGAGCCCTTCGCAGGTGGCCGGTGTCAGCCGGCCGTGCGCTTGACGACGTCGACGACGAAGATCAGCGGCGCGTTGGGCGGGATGGTGCCCGAGCCCATCTCGCCATAGGCGAGCTCGGCGGGGATGACGAGCAGCCGCCGGCCGCCGGCCTTCATGCCGACGATGCCCTGATCCCAGCCCTGGATGACGTCGCCCTGACCGAGCGTGAACTCAAACGGCTGGCCGGAGTCCCACGAGGCCTCGAACTGCTTGCCGGTGTCGTACAGGGCACCGAGGTACTGCATCGAAAGCTTGTCGCCGTCCTTCACGGCCGGACCCTTGCCGGCGAAGATGTCCTTCGTCACGAGCTTCGTCGGCGGATCGCCCGAGGGCTTCGTGATCGTCGGCTTCTTGCCCTTCGTCGTCGAGACCTTGATGCTGGCGAGGCTGAAGGGTTTACCTGTAGTCGAGGGTGAGGTCGTGGTCTCGGTAGGCACGTTGGCCGGGATCGCCGGCACGAGGTCGGCGCTGCCGCCCTCGTCGTCGCCGCACGCCCCGATCCCGAGCGCGGCCACGGCGAGCAGCGCGATGACACGGGTGCGCACGGTGCTAGCCGACCTTCACGAGGTCGACGACGAAGACGAGCGTCTCGTTGGGGCCGATCGCGCCGCCCGCGCCCCGAGAGCCATAGGCCAGCCCGGGCGGGATGATGAGCGTGCGCCGGCCGCCCTCGCGCATCCCGGTGACGCCGAAGTCCCAGCCCTGGATGACGCGCCCGGCGCCGAGCGGGAAGTCGAAGGCCTGCATACGGTCCCACGAGGAGTCGAACTGCTTGCCGTTCTTGAACGAGACGCCGACGTAGTGGACGGTGACGTGGTCGCCGGGCTTGGCGGCCGCGCCCTCGCCGACGACGACGTCATGGGTCTCCAGCTCGGTCGGCGGCTCGCCGGTCGGCGTGGGGACCTCGGGCTTCGAGCCGAGGTCGTCTGAGATGTCGAGCTTGGTCATGGCGTGAAGCCTAGGGGGATCGCTGCGGGGATCGCTCATCGACCCACGCGTCCAGCCGCCGCCACCAGCCAAACAGCCAGTCGATGCGCTCCTCGTTACCGGTCGGGACGTCAGCGGCGCAGACGAGCCAGAGGCGCATCTCGACCGTCCGCCCGGCGGCCATCGTGCGCCACAGCTCGCGCAGCCCCACCGGCGCGCCGGCATGCCCGACGAAGACGACGTCGGCGCGCGGCGCCGCCTCCACGGCGGCCAGAGCGCCGCCCGGTCGCGGTGCGGTGACGTGGCGCATCTCGCGCGCCCAGGCGGCCTCCTCCGCGTGGCCGGCCCGCTCGAGGCGCTCGATCCCGCGCCGGCGCCGGGCGTGCGAGAAGTTGCCGCCCTCGGGGAAGATCAGCAGCGCGTCCTCGTCGCCGAGGCTCGCCGCCAGCGCCGCGATCTCGCCCTCGACGTCCCCGCCGCGGGGGTCGACGAAGCGGTTGGGCAGCCGGTGGCCGAGGATGTCGAACAGCGGCTCCAGGCGCAGCGCCTCGTGCAGCACGATGCGCGGCCGGCGACGATGGCGGATGAGCAGCTCGTGCAGGACGAGCAGCGAGTCGCCCTCGCCCGCGTGGCGGCTGAGCACGATCACCGGACCGCGCCGCGACGACAGCGCCTGCTCGGCCGCCCCGGAATCCGTCGTGCGCACGGCGATCCGGGTGAGCCGGGTCATCGTGCGATGGACCCCGGCGATGAACCAGCGCACGAGGTCGTAGTGCGCGCGCACCATGCGCGGGGAGCGCACGCGGCGCCCGCAGCCGGCCGCCACCCACAGCCCGCCGCACGCGGCCGTGCAGGCGAGGTGGCGGGCCGAGTAGTCGGCGGCGATCACGACCACGCGCAGCGCGCGCGAGCCCGCGACCAGCGGTGAGACGAGCGCCGCGAACAGGCCGAGCACCGGCGACATGACGACGATCACCGCCTCGAACCCGAGCACGAGCGGCGCGACGACGAGGCGGCGGGCGAGAAACGGGACCGCGGTCATCGCGCTGGGCGCCCCAAATCGTGCTCGTCGAGGTAGCGCGCGGACGCCTCGTGCGCGTGGCTGATGCGCTCGCCGACCTGCGTCGTGTCGCGGTAGCGAAACTGCGAGCGGTCGGTGAAGCGCGGCGGGTCCGCCTGGCCGGTCGCCAGCACGTGCACGTCGATGCCGCTGGGGATCGCCGCGAGGTCGCCGACGAAGCGATGGCGGCGGGCGATCTCGAAGGCCACGAGCGCGACCTCCCATGGCGAGCGCGGCGGCTCCAGCGGACGGTCCAGGCGCCCCACGTGCAGGACGTAGACCTGCGTGGCGCCCAGCGCGATCGCCCGGTTCAGCGGGATGCTGTTGACGACGCCGCCGTCGATGAAGTGCTCGCCGCCGATCTCGACCGGGGCCAGCAGCCCGGGCACCGAGGCCGAGGCCACCACGGCCGGGACGATCGGCCCGTCGGCGAACCAGTGCTCGCAGGCCCGCTCGATGCTGGCGGCGACACACTGAAACGGCACCGCGAGGTCCTCGATCCGCTCGACCGGCAGCAGCGCGCCGAGCATCGTGCACAGCCAGGCGTTTGAGTGCAGGTGCGTGCGGGTGCGTGCCAGCCGCGCGAGCTGGCGGACGACCGAGCTGTCGAACACCTGGCTGCGATCGATGTCCGACCACGCCTCGGTCAGGCGCTCGATGCCCGCCGGGCTCGGATCGGCGGCGATCGCCACGCCGTTGATCGCCCCGATCGACGTCCCGAGGACGAGGTCGGGGACGATGTCGCGCTCGATCAGCGCACGCAGCATGCCCACCTCGTGGGCGCCGAACGGTCCGCCGCCGCCACCGAGCACGAAGGCGATTCGGTTCGCGCCGGGCACGCGCCCGCCCTACCCCCTGGGCCGCGCCGTCAGCCTTAGATGGTTGATTCCACGACCGGCACCGTCAGCTGCACGCGTCTCGCGGCGCAGGATCGCCACGGACCGAAGGCACCCGTGCCGCTGGCACTGTGTACCTTCGCCCCGCGGCGCCCTGCATCCGCGATACGCGCACATCTGACGGCCCCGGCCGCGGAATCAACCATCCAGCGGCCGGAAGTCCCCGAACGTCCAGTGCACGTTGTAGCCGCCGTACGTGCCGGCCGGGCCGTTGTGCAGGACCGGGATGACCTCTTCGAGCATGAGCTCCTCGATGAGCGCCGAGCGCAGGGCGAAGTCCTCGATCTCGGGCAGGTACTCCTCCTGGTTGGAGGGCACGAGCAGCGTGTCGAGCGTCTCGCGCACGACGATCTCGTGCGTCTGCGTCGTCACCTCGCCGACGAAGTGCCCGCGCAGCGCGTTGCCGACCTCCTCGCCGGTGTGCGGCTGCGGGAGGATGCGCTTGTTCGCGCGGAAGTCGTCGATGAGCTCCACGCCGTCGCGATCGGCGCGCAGCCGGGCGGCGGCGATCGCGTCGCGCTGCAGCGGGCTGGCCGGCTCCAGCTCGCCGAGCAACAGCTTCTTCCAGTGCGCGCGCACCATCCGGTTGGGGTGATGAAACGGCACCGCGTACGGACCGGGCGGCCCGAGGTCGGGCGCGTTCCACAGCAGCCGCCCGCCGGCGGCCGTGATCCCGGCCAGCGACTCCGCGACGCGCACGAGCGCCTTGGGCGGGATGAGGTGAAAGACCATGCTCGACATGACGACGTCCATCCGCACGCCGCCGGTCACGTCGGTGAGCGGGCGGAAGCGCCCGTCGGCGCCGATGAGCGAGTGGCACTGCGTCCACGAGGACTCCTGCACGAGCGCGTGGCCCTGCGCGAACCAGCTCGACGGGATGTCGATGAGGTGGATCTCGAAGCCGACCCCGCGCCGCTTCAGGCGCTGCTCGAAGCCGCGCTCGCGACACGCCTTGAGCAGTTCGATCGCGGCGAGCGCCGTGCCCGTGCCGTAGTCGGCGACGCGCAGCACCTCGCCGGCCGCGAGCGCCTCGACGCGCTCCTCCAGGATGTCCATCGTCTGCGTGACGAGCACGCTCGTCGAGGCCGACGCCCACAGGCGCGGGTGGCGCAGGTCGCCGTGGTCGAAGACGAGCTCGTGCAGCCCGCGGCCGTCGCGCAGGTCGGTGCCGGGCTTCGGCGTCCAGGTGTCGCGCCGCGGCGCGTCGATGTCGCCGCGCGCGATCATCGGCCCGGAGCGGTCGCCGAGCATGTGGTTGAGGCTGACGGCGACGAACGGGCGCGTCGTCGGGTAGCGCCGCTCGCCGGTGGCGGCCTGGCGCAGCCCGGCCCGCCGCGCCGCGGCGATGAAGGCCGGCCGCTCGACGGGATACTGGCCCGAGTAGCCGCTGTAGGCGTCGAAGGCGAGGCTGTGCAGCGCGCCGAGGTGGCGCGCCGTGACGGGCGGCGAGACGCAGTGCGCCTCGAGCACGAGCACGCCGTGGCGCGCGACGTGCGGCGCCCAGCGCGCGAGGTGGGCGCTGAGGTCGGCCTCGACGTCGGCGCCGACGATCGCCGCGCCGTCGTCGGCGATGTACGCGCCGCTCGACATTCCGGCGCCGCCGTCGGGGGCGTGGCCGCCGCTGTAGCGGCGCTCGTGGTCGACGAAGGCGTGGACGTGAAGCCCGTCCTCGATCGGCAGCCCGTGCGCGTGCAGCGCGTCGCGCACCGCGATCGGGTCTCCGGTGTCGCAGCGCACGACGAGCCCGTCGATGCCCGCGGCCGCGAGCGCCTCCTGCGCGCGGGCCACGGCGGCCTCGCTGCGGTCGATGCCGACCATGCGCAGCGGGCGCTCGTCGAGATGGCGGCCGCGCAGCGTCGTGTCGCGGATGAGCTCGTGCATGTGCACGAGCCAGCGGCCGTCGTCACAGCCGGTGAGCACGACGAAGCGCGGCTGGTCGGCCAGCGGCTCGCGGTCGAAGATGCTCGCGACGATCGGGTCGGCGTCGGCGAAGTAGCGCCCGTGCGCGACGGAGCTGGCGCGCAGGTTCATCTCGTCCTGGATGTGCCACTCGCGCGCGCTCTCGTCACCCGGCGCGTAGGTGGCGGTCCGCGCGCCGCGGTACAGCTCGGGCAGCCGGGCGAACATCGGCAGGTAGGAGCCGACGAGGCCGAGGTGGGCGACGAAGTCCAGGCCGTGCCGGCCGGCCTCGGTCCAGGCGCCGGCGTCGTCGATCCAGCCGAGGGTGGTGAGCAGGCGGCCGGCCTGCTCACCGCTGTCTCCGGCCGGCAGATCGGGGCCGTCGCGGTCGGCGCTGAGGCCGCCGCCGGCGTCGAGCCAGAGCAGGACGGGGGAGGCGAGCGCGCCGTCGAGCTGGGCGGCGACCTGCTCGCGCAGCGGCGGCTCGAGGTCGTCGAGCTCCCAGCGCGCGACGGCGGCGTCGACGAGCTCGGCCAGGCGGGTCGCCCGCTCGCCGTCCCAGGGCTGCGTCCAGGCACCGGCCTCGTTGTCGGTGAACGTCGCGAGGTACTCGCCGAGCGCGATGAAGTGGCCGTGGTGGCGCGCGACGGCGCGCCCGGCGTCGGTCCAACGCATCGTCGTGTGCTCGGCTGCCTGCTCGGGACCCTCGGCCAGCCAGCCGGCCTGGGCGAGCGTGCGCAGTCCGACGCGGAGCTGGCCGAAGGCGGGCTTCGTCAGGCCGGGCTGCAGCTGGGCGACGGTGTCCTCGCGCTCGAGCGAGGCCTTCAGCAGCCCCGTGGCGTCGAGCCCGCGCAGGGTTGCGGACAGCACCATCCCGTCCTGAAACAGGAAGCTCAACCGCCGCAGGGCCTCCCTGCCGACAGCGCGATCCGTGAGCGCCACCGCGACATCCTCCCCGATCGAGTCCACCAAGGGCTCGCTCATGGCTGCCGTTCGGCCGGCCGCGCGCCGAGATCGGGCGCCAGCGGTCGAATCTCGCGCGCGGGCGAGCCCGCGTAGAGAAAGCCGCTGGGATACTCGCCGCCGCGCACGAGCGAAGCGCCGCCGAGCATCGCGTTGGGCCCCATGCGCACGCCGCGCAGCAGCAGCGAGTTCGCACCGAGGAAGGTGTTCGTCCGGATGATCACGGGGGCGATCGCCACCGGCTGGGCGTAGTTCGTCATGTCGCCGCCGTCGTGGCGGTGGTCGGAGTCGAAGATGCTCACCCGCTCGCCCGCGGCGGAGTCGTCGCCCATCTCGACCAGCTCGAGCGCGTGCAGCGCGACCTGTGCGCCGAACTGGACGCGGCGGCCGAGCGAGATGACGCCACCGTCCATCGCGTCGAGCAGGCAGTAGTCGCGGATCGTGCTGTCGTTGCCGATCTTCACCGTGCCGCCGCGCAGCTGGATGCGCGTGCCGGCGCGGAAGGTGACCTGGTCGCCGAGCTCGAGCGTGTTCTCGGCGGCGGCCCAGACGTCGAGGATCTGGCGCCGGCCGAGCTGGACGTGCCTGCCGAGGCGGATCGTCAGCGTGCCGGCCTTCCCGCCGTAGGGGTGGACCTCGATCGCGGGCAGCTCGTAGAAGTGCGCTCCGTGGGGCGCGTCGAGGATCAGCCGGCCGCCCGCGCGGCGCAGGCGCGCGTCGAGGCGCTTGGCCCAGACCTCGAAGCGCGCGCGCTCGGTGGCGAGACGCGCGGTGCGGGCGGCGGATCGGAGGGCGGAGGTGTTCACCACGCGGGCATCATGGCAACGCGCGCTCGGGCTGCGGGTCGCCGACGCCGGGCTGGACCGAGGCGTGCACCTCGCCGGGCGGCCGCGTGCCGGGTCCCGGCGTCGGCTCGCCGGGCGCCCAGCGCACCCGGCGCCGCAAGCACGGCTGTTCGACGAAGCGCCAGGAGAGTTGGCTGAGCACGAGCGTGGCGGGCAGGCCGAGGGCGATCATCGCGATCGCCAACGTCGTCGTGCTCGTGCCCGTTCCGACGATGGCGATGACCTCGAACAGCACCCACACGTGCAGCAGGTAGATCGCGTAGGAGCGCTCGCCGAGCCACCGGATCG
This sequence comes from uncultured Actinomycetes bacterium, assembly GCA_963751065.1. Classification (GTDB taxonomy): domain Bacteria; phylum Actinomycetota; class Thermoleophilia; order Solirubrobacterales; family Solirubrobacteraceae; genus CADCVQ01. The sequence goes on along the minus strand of CAVVTD010000005.1, from coordinate 135,521 downwards.
TGCGGGTGGCCAGCCAGCGCGGGGCGCGTCCGGTGCCGAGCTGCCAGGCCATCACGGCGGCGAGCACGGCGCCGGAGAAGGCGATCGCCATCAGCGCGCGACGGCCGAGGGCGTGGTGCAGGGCGGTCGTCTGCGCCGCGTAGTCCCAGCTCGAGTAGAGGATCCAGGCGAGCGCGGCGACGGCGAACAGCGCCCAGGCGATTCGCGTCGCACGCTTCGGGTTGCTTTGGAGCCAGGGGGCGGCGAGCGGCTCGAGCGCGGCGAGCGCGATGCCGGGGACGAAGGCGTAGACGATGAACGGCGGGCTCGTGAGGACGGCGAACCGGTCGCTGCCCTGGCGCAGGTAGATGCTCACGAGGCCGAGACCGACGATGAAGGCGAAGGCGGCCTTCGCGCGGGCAGGCGGCGTTCGTATGCGCGTGCCGGCGAGGCGGTAGGCGATCGCCGCCGCGATCGGGATCGCGATGTAGAACGCGGCCTCGGCGTCCAGCGACCAGGCCTGGCCGAGCGGCAGCGTGGCCGAGCCGCCGGTGTAGCTCTGGGTGAACGTGAAGACCGAGAGGACCTGCCACCACTCCGAGGCCGGACCGGTGCCCGACGGGTTGTCCGGCGTCGGGCTGATCGCGCCGTCCAGGCCGAAGCGCAGCAGCACGATCGCCGCCATGACGTAGAAGGCGGGCACGATCCGCAGCACGCGGTTGCGGGCGAAGCGGCGCACGTCGGGGCGCCTGGAGTCGAGGATGAACGCGCGCAGGAACGGGCGCGTGATGAGGTAGCCCGAGAGCGCGAAGAACAGGCCGAGGCCGAGGTCCAGCCGGCCGACGATGTCCTTCGCCCAGCCGTAGTTCTCGAACGCCTGCCCGGGGTCGGCGTTCACGAAGACGTGGCCGAAGAAGATCATCAGCGCCGCGATCGCGCGCAGGCCGTCGCCGCCGAGCAGCGTGCCGATCAGACCTTCGCCGAATGCGGGCGGGTCGGCGGCGCGGTCATCCGTGGCCGTGTCGTGCGCGGTCGCCATCCGCCTGCAAGCGTGCCACATGTTGCACTAGCCTCAGCGCGTAGCCGCGACCCCGCGCACGCCCGCCTAGCTCAATTGGCAGAGCACTTGATTTGTAATCAAGAGGTTCTCGGTTCGATTCCGGGGGCGGGCTCTGGGACGATCGGTTCGCGCGGCCGGTGGACCAGCCCCGACGATCTCGTGTTCGCCAGGCAGGACGGAGGGATGCGGCATCCCGATGCGGTGAGCCAGGCGTTCACCCGTGCACGCGCTGCCACGGGCGCTCCTCCGCTGCGGTTCCACGATCTGCGGCATACAGTCGGCACCCAGCTGGCGCGTGCCGGTGTCACGGGCTTTGACATCCAGGCGTGGATGGGCCATTTGTCGTACACCACCACGCAGCGCTACCTGCACCACGCGCCGCGCCACGATGACGCGGCGCGGCTTGACGGTCGCCCTCGCGTTGGCGTAGCCGGCGTTGTCTTGGCACGGATCGCGTGCGCGATCGCTCGTGGTCTTCCCAGCGGCTCGGCTGCGCCGTAACCCATCACCGAACCCATCACTGAACCCGTCACCTGCGGTTTAGCCGGCCCCGGGTTGCCCCTGCCAATGCACGCCAATTGCCCCGGCAGCCTTTGCGACCACTCGCCCTCGTCTTCGACGGAACTTCGGGCGGTCGCAGAGTCCTTGGGGTGGCTGACCGTACTGCGGACATGGGCCGGCTGGCTTGGACGTACATGAGCCGGGACGTCGGCGGGCCCTGCCCTCGCTCAGCCGTTGCGGTCGGAGGCAGGCCCGACAGCCGGTCGGGGCGAGAGCGGGTCACCAGATAGCGGGTGTCCGCGCCGACAGCACCGTCAATTCCACGCGCTGACGCGAGAGAAACCCCGTTGCGAGCCTCATCTTCGTCCTTCCTCGCGAGCACGAACCAGAAGACCGTCACCGGGTCCTGCTCTCCGATGCGAAGAAGGCCGCGACTTTTTTCATGATCTCACGCTCCTCCGCGAAATTCTGTCACGCGCCGCGGCCGGCGCAGCTCCTCTCGCTCGGCGCTGCTCAGGCACTGGGCCTTACCCTGGCTCCCACACATCAGCCCGCCGCCGGTCATCCCGCGTCCTGTTGCGCGGCTCATTACTCACTTTTGTGGTGCGTGCTGTGCGAGACTCGGTCGTATGGCCGCTGGGGTGGTCGGCCGAGAGGCCGAGCTCGTGAAGCTCGACGAGTTGCTCGTGGGTGCTCGTGGCGGTCTGCGTGTGCTCGTTTTGGAGGGTGAGCCGGGAATCGGCAAGACGACGGTGTGGCGCGAGGGGATCGAGCGCGCCGCCGCGAGCGGCTTTCGCGTGCTGTCATGCCGTGCGGCGCAGACCGAGTCGCGGCTGTCGTTCGGTGGTCTGAGCGACCTGCTGGCGCCGGTGGAGGAGCAGGCGTTCGCCGAGCTGCCGGCTCCGCAGCGCCGCGCGCTGCAGATCGCGCTGCTGCGGGTAGCGGCCGAGGGCATCGCTCTCGATCCACGCGCGATCGCGACCGGGTTGCTGTCGCTGGTCTCAGGGCTTGCCGCGAACGGTCCCCTGCTGCTGGCAGTCGATGATGAACAATGGCTTGATCGGCCGTCCGCGCGGGCGCTGCAGTTCGCGCTGCGTCGCGTCGAGATGCGTCCGGTCGCGGTCCTCGCGACGATGCGCATCGATCAGCGCGAGCGCGTGGCCGACGTGGCGTCGGCGGTCGCGCCGGAGCGCCTGCAGCGGGTGCGTTTGGGCCCCTTGAGTCTCGGCGCTCTGCATGAGCTGCTCAAGGCCCGGCTCGGGCAGACGTTGACGCGCCCGTTGCTGGGCAGCATCGAACGTGCCTGCGGCGGCAGCCCGTTCTATGCGCTGGAGATCGCGCGGGCGCTCGAGGCGCAGCCTGCCTCCGTGCCGGCCCGGGCGCTCCCGGTCCCGACCGACATGGCCGAGCTCGTCGCGCGACGCCTGCGCCAGCTGCCGCGGCGCACGCGCGACGAGCTGCTGAAAGCGTCCGCGATGGCGCACCCGTCCCTGTCGCTGCTCGACCGCGAGGCGCTTGCGCCGGCCGTCGAGGCGCGACTGGTGAGCGTCCGCGATGACGACGTCCTGGAGTTCGCTCATCCGCTGTTCGCCGCGGCTCTGTACGCCGCGGCCTCGCGCGAGCAGCGCCGGCGGTTGCATCACGAGTTAGCCGGACAGGTCGGCGACGTCGAGGAGCAGGCGCGCCATCTCGCTCTCGCCAGCGACGGGCCGGACGAGGCGGTCGCCCTGGCGTTGGATCGTGGTGCAGATCTTGCGTACCGGCGCGGGGCGCCCGAGGTCGCCGCCGAGCTCGCTGAGCTCGCTGCGCAGCGCACGCCGCAGGAGGCGGTCGACCTGCGAGATCAGCGCTACCTGCGCGCCGTGCGCCACCACGTCAAGGCCGGCGAGCGCGAGCGGGCGGGCGCGCTTGCCGAGCAGGTCATCGCCGGCTGCACCTCTGCGCACGTTCGCGCATGGGCGTTGTACCTGCTTGGCGAGGTTCGCGGCCTTGAGAGTCCACCGGCCGCAATCCCGTTGCTCGAGCAGGCGCTCGCCTGCGCCGGCGACGACACGTCGCTGCAAGCGCAGGTCCAGACGAGCTTGGGATCTCTCGCTGTCGTTATCGCCGACGCCGACGGAGCGCTGCGTCATCTCGGGCGGGCGGTCGAGCTCGCGCAGCTGGCGGGCGACGGCGCGCTGCTCGCGGAGGCCACCGCCTTGCGGGCACAAGCCGCCCTCATGTTCGGCCGCGGCCTCGACGAGCCGGCGCTCGAGCGGGCGCTCGAGCTCGAGGACCCCGAGCGCGACGTGCTCTTTCAGCTGCGTCCGTCGCTGAACGTGGCGCAGGTCTATGAGTTCACCGGACGCATCGCTGCCGCGCGTGCGCTGCTCGTCGGATTGCGTGAGCGGATCGTGGCTCGCGGCGAGGAGAGCGATCTCGCATACGTGCTCGTGCATCTGGCGGGGACGTCGTTGCTCGCCGGCGATCTCGAGCGTGCCGAGCGCGAGGCAAACGACGCGCTGCGCGTCGCTGAGCTCAACGGCCAGGACATCTTCTGCGCGTTCTCGCTGGCCATGCGCGCGCTCGCAAGGGCACTGCGCGGCGACGCTATCGCTTCGCGGTCTGACGTGACGCAGGCGCTCGAGATCTCCGAGCGGATCGGCTGGCCGCATGGCATCAGCCTCGCGCGCTGGGCGCAGGGCGCCCTTGCCCTGTCTGAGGGTGACGCGGCAGCCGCGACCGCTGCGCTGGAGCCGGTGGTGGCGCTGATCGAGCAGATCGGTGTCTACGAGTGGCCGATCGCGATGGCACTACCAGACGCGATCGACGCACTCGTCGCCACGGGCGAGCTCGAGCATGCCGCGACGCTCACCGCCTCCCTCGCGGCATGGGGGCGCACGCATGACCGCCCGTGGGCGCTCGCGCTGTCCGCGCGCTGCCAAGCACTGCTGCACGCCGCAGCAGGCGATCTTCCGGCGGCCGAGCGCGCGGCGCGACGTGCCGTCGTCGAGCACGAGCGCCTGCCGATGCCGTTCGAGCTCGCGCGCACGCAGCTGGTGCTCGGGCAGATCCAGCGCCGCTGCGGCCAGCGGCGCGCGGCGCGCGAGTCACTGCAACACGCACACGCGCTGTTCGAGCAGATCGGCGCGCCCGTGTGGGCGCACAAAGCCCACAGCGAGATGGCGCGCATCGGTGTGCGCCGCGCACCCGGCGAGCTGACCGACAGCGAGCAACGCGTCGCCGCGCTGGCGGCAAACGGCCTGAGCAACCGCGAGATCGCGGCCCAGCTGTTCATCAGCCGCCGGACCGTCGAGGCGAACCTCGCGCGCGCCTACCGCAAGCTCGCGATCCGATCACGCGCCGAACTGGGCGCCAAGATGGCCGCCCGCCAGGACCAAACGCCTTCCTGACCGGTCGCCCGCGCGACCAATACATGTGGAGATCACCGATGCGGACGGCCGCCGAGCCGACGTAGCGTCCGACCATGCCCGATCGCCCGCAGCACGCGGCCCGACACACCTACCTCGTCGAGCACTACCAGCCCGGTGTCGATGCCGGCGAACTCGAGCACTCGGCACGACGGGTACGCACCGCGATCGCCGAGATGCAGCACGAGGGCAGCCCCGTCTCCTACGTCAGCGCGACGATCGTGCCCGGCGACGACTACCTGCACTGCGTCCTCCGCGCGCCATCCGAACAACTCATCCGCGACGCCGTGTCGCGCGCCGGACTGGCCTATCAGCGCATCTCATCGGCGATATCGCTGCCGAGCTGAGTCCGAGATGTCGCTGACCACGCCGCCCGTTCATATGAGCAAGCGGGTTTCCGGGTCGGCCGGCCGCCCAGGCATCGAGGCGCGCACGACCGGCCGGTCGTCGCGGCGCTGCGGCTCACTGTCTTGCGCACCCGTCACGGACGGTCGCGGGCCAGCAGCAACCACCCGATCCGCATCCCACAGCGCGTCATGCGGCGATCGTCGCACCCACAGCACAGGCGCGCCAGCAGTTTCCCGGCCTCCTAGGACGCTGCTCCCTGGCGCCCTGGACAGCCCGCCCGACACCGTGCCCAGCATCACGCCGAGCCACCTCACCGACCGGCGAACCACCTCAAGCACGCGACAGGAGTTCACCCCCATGCTCACACCAACCACCCAGCTGGTCCGCAGGGCAGCGATCGCGCTGATCGCCGGAGCATTGATCACCGCGATCGGCGGCGCGGCCACACAGATGATTCAAGCCTCAAGCAGCGTCTCGCAGGACCTCTGGCGCTACCGCTGGAGCAGCGACGCGTTCGTCCCGATCAGCCTGCTGTCGCCGTGAGCACGCGTCGTAGGACGCCGGGGTTGATGTTCGTCCTCGCGGTGGCGTGCGCGCTCGCGGCGCCTTCGTCTGCTGTGGCGCAGACCGCGCATGGCGTCGTGCTGGCCCCGCAGGCGTTCATGGTGGAGCTGGCAAGCGCACCGACGGCCGAGGGCACAGCGCTGTCGAGGGTGCGCGCCGATCAGGCGGCGTTCCGCAAGGCGGCGAAGGCCGCCGGCATCAGCTACACGGAGCGGCGCAGCTTCGCGGTCCTCTTCAACGGTCTCGCCGTCGATCGGGTGTCGGGTGGCGCCGGCGCGCTTGCACAGATCAGCGGCGTGAAGGGCGTGTACCCGATCGGCAGCGTCGGGCTGCAACCGCCGCAGCGCACGCAATTGGCCACTGCCGTGACGATGACCGGTGCTGACCTCGCGCGCTCGCAACTCGGGCTCACGGGCGCAGGCGTTGACGTTGGCATCGTGGACACCGGCATCGATTACGACCATCCCGATCTCGGCGGCTGCTTCGGCACCGGCTGCCGCGTCGCCAAGGGACACGACTTCGTCGGCGACGAGTACGACTTCGACGATCCGCAGCACGACCGCCCCGTGCCCGATGCCGACCCCGACGACTGCAACGGCCACGGCACCCATGTCGCTGGGATCGCGGGCGCCGACGGCGAGGTCGACGGCGTGGCGCCCGGCGTGACGCTCGCGGCCTACAGGGTGTTCGGCTGCGCCGGATCGACGGGCGAAGACGTCCTCTTGGCGGCGTTTGAGCGCGCACTGGCCGACGGGATGGACGTGGTGAACATCAGCCTCGGCCCGAGCTATGGTTGGCCGAGCGATCCGGTCTCCCGGGCCGCCGACCGCCTCGTCAACAAGGGCGTCGTCGTCGTCGGATCGATCGGCAACGACGGCGAGACCGGCATCTTCTCGGCGGGCGGCCGCGCCCTCGGGCGCAAGGCGATCGCTGTCGGCTCGGTCGAGAACTCCCACGTGACGCTCAGTGCGTTCTCGGTCACGCCGGACGACCGTCGCATGGGCTACGTGTCGGCCGAGGGCGCACCGCCGCCACCGGCCTCGGGCAGCGATCAGCTTGCCAGGACGGGCACGGCGGCGAGCCCGGATGACGCCTGCGCGACGCTTGCGGAGCACAGCCTCGCGGGCCGCGTCGCGCTGATCCGCCGCGGCGGATGCGCGTTTTACGAGAAGGCCATCCACGCGCAGGATGCCGGCGCGACAGCGGTCGTGATCTACAACAACGCGCCCGAGCTCTTCGGTGTCTCGGTGCAGGGCACGCCGGCGGTCGCGATCCCGGTGGTCTCGCTGTCGGGCGTCGACGGCGAGATCCTCGACGCCCGCGTCAGCGGACCGGACGCCGTCACGCTGACCTGGGGGCAGACCGTGACCGCACCGAACCCCAGCGGTGGGCTCATCTCGTCCTTCAGCTCCTACGGCCTGACCCCCGACCTTGCCCTCAAGCCCGACCTCAGCGCCCCCGGCGGGCTGATCCGCTCGACCGTGCCGCTCGAGCAGGGCGCCTACGACACGTTCAGCGGAACGTCGATGTCCTCACCGCACGTCGCCGGCGCCGTCGCGCTGCTGCTGCAGGCCAAGCCCAGGACGCCGGCGTCGGCGGTCCGCGACATCTTCCAAAACAGCGCCGACCCCGTGCCCGCGGCCACCGGCAGCCTCGGCCCCGACAGCGTCCACCGCCAGGGAGCGGGTCTCGTCGACATCGACGACGCGATCCTCGCGACGACGCGCGTCACGCCGGGCAAGCTCGAACTCGGCGAGAGCGAGAGCGGACCCGTGACGCGGACCGTGACGATCGCCAACAGCGCGAACGCGCCCGTGACCTACGCGCTGTCGCACGTGCCCGCGGTGCGACCGCCGGCAGCACGTTCACGCCGACGCTGCTCGGCGGCGCCGGCACAGCCCAGTTCGTCGCCGGCGGAACCCCGGCGAGCTCGGTAGCGGTGCCCGCTGGGCGCAGCGCGACGCTCCAGGTGACCGTCTCACCCGATCCATCGCTCGCGGAGGGCTCGGTGTACGGCGGCTACCTCGTGCTGACGGCCACGACCGGCGCGACGTACCGCGTGCCCTACGCCGGCGTCAAGGGCGACTACCAGTCGCGCCGCGTGCTCACGCCCAGCCACGGCTACCCGTGGCTCGCGCGCCGCATCGGCCCGACGCAGTGGGCCAACCGGCCCGACGGTGACACGTTCACGATGCACGGCGACGACATCCCGTGGGTGTTTGTCAACCTCGGCCAGCAGGCGCGGCGGGTCACGATCGGCGTCGTCGACGCGGCGACCGGCGCGTCGTGGCACGAGGCGCTGCGCGAAGACACGACGATCCGCAACGAGAATGCCGACGCCGGATTCGCGCTGGCGATCGACGGGACGACGCGCAACGCCAGCAAGACCTACACCCTTCCGGACGGCAGCTACCGCGCCGTGCTGACCGTGCTGAAGGCACTCGGCGACCCGGCCAACCCGGCACACACCGAGACGTGGACGTCACCGACGTTCACCGTCGCGAGGCCATGATGACGGCGCCCGCGCACAGCAATCGTGACCGCCGGCCACGCGCCAAAGGACGTCCGGACCACGTGGCGGCCATGCACACCGGGCCCGCCCAGCCACAGGCGAGCGCGACACGGACGGTCGCGGCGGGGGGAGCACGATCCCCCCACTCAGGGGTGATGGCGGTTGTCGCGCCCGCGGATGGTTGAGGAGGTTCCCGCGCTGGGCCGGCACGCCAGCACACACATCGACAGACAGGAGGCAAACCATGACAAGCACACGCACATCCACGGCCACCCACACGGCGAGGCCGAGACGCGCGAGGCGGCGATGCGCCGTCGGAGCGGTCGCCGCACTGACGCTCCTTGCGGCGGCGGTCGCGCACGCGGCCCCCACCGGGACGCTCGATCAACAGCAGACCGACACGTCGAACACATGGTGGGGCGGCTTCGGCCCATTGTTTGAGCCAAGGAGTTGGGCGGTGGCGCAGACGTTCACCGCGGGGCTGTCCGGTGTCCTGAATCAGGTCGATCTGCGCCTGAAGTCGATGGAAGGCCCCGCGACGATTGCGATCTACACCGTTGACAGCACTGGAGCGCCGGGGTCGACCGTGCTCGCGAGCACGACCGTGGCACCAGTGGCCGCTGAAGCCTGGGTGGAGGCCGCGTTCTCATCACCGGCGACCGTCGCCGCCGGGACGAAGTACGCAATCGTCGTTCGCTCGGATGCCACGGGGGACTGGTTGCTCAGCGAAAGCACGGACCCGTATCCGGCTGGTGATTCGTACTACTCCGTGGATGCGGCACCGTGGAGGGAGCTTGACCGCGATCACGTGTTCAAGACGTACGTCACCCAGGCGGCTGACCTGTCGCTGAGTATCGCCGGGCCGGAGACGGCGAAGGCCAGGGCGCAGGTGACCTACATCCTGACGGTCCGCAACAAGGGGCCGCAGGCGGCCACGAACGTCGTGCTCACCGACCACCTGCCCTACGGGACGCAGTTCACGTCGGTCGGCACCTCGCAGGGCAGCTGCACCAAGCCGGGCAAGGGCGCCTCCGGGAACGTCACCTGCAACCTCGGGACCATCGACAGCGGCGCCGACAGCAGCTCGGGCGTGACGCTGAAGATCACCGCGCGCGCACCGCAGTCAAACATCAACAACGTCGCCACGGTCTCCAGCGACATCAACGATCCCAACCTGCTCGACAACACCGCGTCATTCACGACGCAACTCGTCAAGTAGCCAACACAGCGGGCCGGGGCCACAAGCCCCGGCCCCGCTCGTCGTCGGGTGGGCTCTGACGGCGCCACGAGGGGGTCTGTGGAGCGCAGCACCACACGCGCTGGACTTGACCTCGCCCCGCACCGAGCGTCCCGAGGTCAAAGCGGCGCAGTCCCGGCAGCGCACGCCGCCGCCATCTAACAGGCAGGAGGAACCATGAAGCGCACGTTCACATCCAGGGGCAGCATCCCGGCGCTCGCGCTGGTCGCGGTCATGGCGGCAGTCGGTGTCGGCTACGCCGCGATCCCGAGCGCCAACGGCGTGATCAACAGCTGCTACAACGCCGGCTCCAACCCGTCCGGTCAGCTGCGCGTCATCGACATCGAGGCCGGCGCGAAGTGCGCCAAGAACGAGAAGGCGCTGAGCTTCAACCAGCAGGGACCCAAGGGCGAGAAGGGAGACAAGGGCGACAAGGGCGATCCTTGCCTGTCAAGCGACCCGGCCTGCGTCGGACCCCAGGGACCCCCCGGCGAGGACGGCATCGACGGGACCGACGGCACGGACGGCACGAACGGCACGGACGGAGCGCCAGGTCCCAAGGGCGAGCCCGGCGCGCCTGGCATCTCAACCGCCACGTTCGTGACTCTTGACGAGGACTCGCCCGTACCGCTGCACGCACACCCGATCGGCGTGCTCGTCACGGGGCGCTTCGCCGTTGGCAGCAGTTGGGCGGTCACCGCCACCGTCAACACGCTCAATGGCGCGTTCCGGGGGGACGACCTCATCTCGGATGTGGCCTGCCAGCTTCGCGCGGGTAGCTCCGGAACGACGTCGGACCCCGTAATAGGCCACGCGGTTGACCGCAGGCTGACCCCGGAGGGCCACGAGGGGAGGCGGTCGTTGACCATGAACGGGGGTGCCGAGATCCCGCCGGAGGGCGGATTCGTGAGCCTTTCGTGCCAATCTCAAGACGGGGACGTGGTCAGAAGCGCTCAGCTCATGATGATCCAGGTCGACCATTTCTCCTGATCGCGACGCGCCGTGATCTGACCGCCTCGGGGGCGCTGCGGCGCCCCCGAGCGTGTCGGCCTCACATGCGTCCCAAGAACGGTCGACCACCGGTACACGGGCCCTCCGGCTGAGTCTGCCCAGCCGCTCCGCCCGAGGCTCGTCCCGATAGCCCCGTCCGAATTAGAATCCCGCCAGGGTCCGGTATCCGGGACGGCTCGGCGCCGACCGTGGCCGTCACGGCGGTCGGCGGTGGGCGCACCTGACAGGTCATCGGCTAGGCGCAACTCCCCGCCTGACACGCCACTGCCATTCGACAGTCGTCTGCGTGTGGGCAGTTCGCGCGGGGGGCTATCAGGGATGTACGCGGCTCCTCGGCCGATGCGGCCGTGCCATCACGCCCGTGTGCGCCGCCGCTGGACAGTTGCCCTGGATTCGCTGGCGGGGACACAGCCGGTCAGGGACGGGTGCGAAAGCCACTGGCTGTGTCGAGCCTCGTTGGCCAGAGCCAGGTGACCGTTTCAATCTTTGGTGAGTTCTCGTGCCCAAACGACCGCAGCGCCGGCCAGATCGAGCGCAGTGCGACGGTCGACCGTTCCTGGTGACTTCACCCCATACCTCAGGGCCACGCCATACGGCGTCAGGAGATCGGCATCGGCAAGGGAGAGCGGGGCGGCGATGCCTGCGTCCTCGACGAGCGCCGTCAGTAGGGCGATGTTGTGCGTGAACGGAAACGTCACTCCGCGCCCTGCGAGCACCGCCTTGAACGCCTTCTCGACGGCCTGCTGAGCATGAAAGCCAACGATCGCGTCCGATACGGCCGCGACGTCAAGCAGGGCCTCAGCGGCGCGAAGATCATCCTGAGCGAGGTCGAGCAACTCCCGCGCCAGGTCGTGCTGATCAGCCATCAGCCGGCCAGCACGCGCCCTTCGGTGATCGCTGCGTGCACGAGGCTTCCACGGACGTCGCGCCAGTCCTCGGCGTCACGTTGGCTGACCACGACGACCTCGAGCGGCAGTCGCAGGTCGCGCACCTCGCGCATCAGACGGACCGACTCGATCGCTTCGTTGTCGACTTCGGGCTCGATCACGAGGATGTCGATGTCGCTGCGTGAGCCAGCGCTGCCACGTGCGTGCGAACCGAACAGGATCACCCGCGCCTGCGGTGCCGCCCTCCCGAGTCGACGACCCGCCTCAAGGATCTGCTCATCAAGGCTCATGCCAGCAACGCTACCGCCTCCTCCGGTTCCCGCCGGGCGCTCGCGCAATACGCTCGACCGGCCGGTCGGCACGATCCGGGGGAGTGCAGGGGCTGATCCGCGCCGGATACTCCGCTGTCCGACCTCGGAGCGACGACAGCAAGATCGTCTGGTCGCATCGCCAACATTGGCCTCGCCAGGCGACATGCATGGCCTGCGCTAACCGACGGTCGAAATCGCCACGATTGGCTTCCAGGGAGTAGCACAGGGAGTAGCAATTGCCCGGGAGTAGCGCAGGGAGTAGCACCTAAACCCGCCCAGAAGCGACGCTACCGCACCGAAAAAGCCCACGTTTGCTTGGGATGGCCCGAACTGTAACCACCAAAGCAGGATTTGGAATCAAGAGGTTCTCGGTTCGATTCCGGGGGCGGGCTTGGCTCATGGCGGCGGGCCCGTGCGTCGCGGCTAGGACCCGCTGATAGCCTCAGGCGATCGCGCGTCGCAGCGATCCTTCCGGGGGGATGGATGGCTCCGCGTGAGTCTCAAGTTCAGCGGGACTGCGCATTCGACCACACGGGCGAATGCCGGGTCCGGCTGCGCCGAGGGGAATACACGTGAGGGGGTAGGGCGGGAGTCCCGCCTTCAATGCAAGAGCGGTCGGGGTCCATCCCGCCGCGCCCCGTCTGACCCGAGGAGCCTTCACCGTGCTGCCCGTCTCGATCGAACTTCGCGCGTTGCTCGCCATGGCCTGGGCGTTCGCGCTCCTGCCGGCCGTCGCACAGGCCGACCAGTACGTCGTCGACCACTGCAAGAACTGGGATACCGGCGCGGGCGGGGTCGCGTTCCCGGAATTCGCGGGCGCGACGTCGAACGACTGCGGCAACGGCGGCGGGCTGCACCTGCAGGTCGGCAACGCACGCATGACGGCGAACACGTCGATCGGCATGACGCTGTCGATCCCGGCCGACCGCCCGAACATCGCGATCGAGCGGGTGCAGACGCAATACGGCGCGCCCGGGCCCAACAGCTTCACGCCCAACGGCGGCACGCCTTTCCTGGCGCTCTTCAACCACCTGGGCCAGACGATCCGCAACAACATCCCGCCGGCGACGCCGGTGGTCGACACGGTGCTGCCGTCGGGGGCGCGCTCGCTGACGTGGAACCTCTACTGCGCCAACGACGCGGCCGGCAACCCGTGCACGTTCCCCCCGCAGGACGAGTTCCTCCTGCACGTCTACAAGACGCGCCTGTTCCTCAACGAGGCGGTCGCCCCGGCGCTCACCGTCCGTGGTGGGTCGCTGACGACCGAGGGCGCGAAGGCCGGCGAACAGAGCATCGCCTTCGACGCCGCCGACGCCGACTCGGGCGTCGCGAGCGTGACCGCCAGCCTCGGCACCACGGTCGTCGGCGCCGCGCAGTACTCGTGCCCGGCCAAGGACTGGTCGGCCTGCCAGCGCGATCGCAGCGGCCAGGTGCTGCAGGTCGACACGACGAAGGTCGCCGACGGCGCGCACGAGCTGCTCGTCACGGCGCGCGACGCCGCGAACAACGTCACGACGCGCACGGCCGGAACGGTCACCGTCGCCAACGGCGCGCCGAGCATCCCGAACGGCACCGGCGCCTCGCGGCTGGCGAAGCTCACGGCCCGGTTCGCCACGACGAGGCAGCGCGCGCGCCACCTGCGCTACCGCTCGCGGCCGACGGTCCGGGGCCGGCTCGTCGACGAGAGCGGCCAGCCGATCGCGGGCGCGAGCGTGGCGCTGCTGGAGCGACGCAAGCGCGCCGGTGCCCCTACCACCCAGGTTGCGACCGTGCAGACCGCCGCCGACGGGACGTTCTCGCACCGGCTCGGCCCCGGCCCCTCGCGCACGATCACCCTCGCGTACACGGCGTTCAGCAACGACGCTGAGCCGACGACGACGAGCGCCTTGCGGACGATCGTGCGCGCGCCGGTGTCCGCCGCCCTCCGCCCGCGCTCGGTCCGCGCCGGCGGCCGCGTCCGCATCACCGGCCGGCTGACGCTGCTCGGGCGCGAGGGAATCGAGGTCAAGATCCAAGGCCGCAACGGGCGCCGCTGGCAGACGATCGGCGACGCGAGGACGGCGCGCCGCGGCACGTTTCGCTGGAGCTATCGCTTCTCGCGCGCCGCCGCTGGGCGCACGTTCGCATTCCGAGTGCGGGTGTCGAGCCCGATCTATCCGTTTGCCACGAGCACGTCGCGGACGCTCGTCGTCCGCGTGCGGTGACGGCGCCCGAGTTTCCCCACCGCAGCACGCGACATCGCGATGATGCGCGCATCGAGTTCTTCTTCCCCAACGCCGAGGGCACCGGAAACGCCATGCCGGGGCACGCCGAGACCCTGTGGCAGGCCTGCCGCCGCAGCTCCGAGCACGACACCGGGCAGGAGGCGCTCGCGCGGCGCGTCTACCGGCTGTCCTACACACGCGACGGGACCGACGTCACCGCCACCGTCGGGGAGCCGTGGACGGCCAACGGCGAGCTCGTCATGGCGATCATCGCCTTCCCGGAGATGTACTCGATCCGCTGCCTGTTTCGCGGCTTCCTGCAGTCCGGCGATCCGATCTCCGTCGGCCGCCACGATGTGATCCGCGTCGAGGACTTCGACGAGCTCGCCTCGCTGGAACCGCCGCCGCCGCACGTAGGCTGACCTGCGCGCCAACATCCGTCCGCACCGGCGCCCGCCAGCCGTGGACGCAGCTACCATCGCCCGCAATGAACGGGGCTCTGCCGTGGCGGTACTTTGCGCTCGCGGCGCTGCTCGCGGTCCTGCTCGCCACCGCCATCCTCGCGACCGCGCCGGCCGCCCGCAGCCAGGTCCCCACCCAGCCCCCGGCCGGCTGCGACGTCGGGCCGATCACGAACTTCCTCGCCGCCGACGCGACCCAGCCGGGCATCATCAACCTCGTCTTCTTCGGCGCGCAGGGCGCGAGCGTCGAGTTCTTCGAGTGCGTCGACAACGCGCTCAAGCCGCTCGGCACGCTGGCCGGCGCGCCGGACGCGGGCACGGAGCTCGCTGAGGCCACGACCTGGGACTGCGACCGCGCGTCGCGCAGCTTCGTCGCCCGCGCCACGCTGCCCGACGGCACGCTCGTCGCCGGGGCGTACGCCGTGCGCACCGGCTCGTGCGCGAGCCGCTTCGACGTCACCGTCCCGCGCCGCGTGGCGCCCGGCAGGGTCGCGCGGGTGCGGATCGTCGACGGGTGGGGGATCGGCGACTTCAAGCCGCGCCTGTGCATCGCCCCGCCGCGCGGCGACAAGCTCTGCACGGTGGTCGGCTTCAAGCGCGCGGTGACGATCCGCACGCGCCGCTTCCGGGCCAACGTCGAGGGCCGCTACAGGATCGAGCTGCGCGTCCAGGACCATAAGGTCAAGCGCACGATCACCGCCGGCGGCGGCGAGGCGCCCAAGCCGCCGCCGGTCGTCGTCGCGACCGGCGACTCGACGATGCAGGGCGTCGACAACTTCCTCGCCGACGAGCTCGGCGACGACGCCACGGTGCGCAGCGACATCCGCATCGGCACCGGGATCGGCAAGCCCGGCTCCGACTGGCAGGCGATCGCCAAGTCGCAGGTCAAGAAGTACAAGCCGCGCTTCACCGTCATGTCGCTCGGCGTCAACGAGGGCTTTCCGATGACCACGCCGGCCGGCGTGAGCGTCGAGTGCTGCGGCGAGGACTACATCGCCGAGTACGTGCGCCGCATCCGCGCGATGATCAAGACCTACCGCCGCGAGCGCGAGGGGCGCATCATCTGGCTGACCCTGCCGCTGCCGCGCGACGGCGGGCCGAAGACGGAGAGCATCACCGCCGTCAACCAGGCGATCGTCCAGGCCGGCGAGGGGCAGAAGGGCGTGACCGTCATCAGGATGGACACGCTGTTCACGCCCAACGGCTTCGCCGACGTCATCCGCTACCGCGGGCGCTACATCACCGTGCGCACCGCCGACGGGATCCACCTCAACGTCTCCGGCACGGCGATCGCGGCGAAGGTCGTCGCGGCGGCGCTGCGCAAGCAGCTGTAGGCGCCCTACCGCGCGCGGACGCTGACGCGCTTCGCCGAGCGCGCCTTCAGCGACGCGTTGCCGTTGAACTTCGCGCGCACCGTGATCCGCGTCCCGCGCGACACGCGCAGGCGCACGACCTTGGAGATCCGGCACGAGCTCGGCACGCGCACGGTCGTGCGGGTCGTCCGGTCGGCCGCCGTCACCCGCAGCGTCACGGTGCCCGAGCAGGGCTTGGAACGCAGCCGGCTGGAGATCCTCACCCGCGCGCGCCCGTCGGCGCGCCGGGAGCTGACGCTGAGCCTGAAGGCCTTCGGCGTGCGCCGCGCCGTCGTGCCGCCGCCCGCGATGACCAGCGGCAGCGAGGCCGAGACCTTGCGCAGGACCACGCCGCCGACCGAGCCCTGCTTGCCGTACACCCCGGTCCCGGGCGTGATCTGCACGCGGTACTGCGCGTTTGATCCGGCGTGCGCGGCGATCGGCTCGAGCGCGCGCTCGACGGTCCGCACGCGGTCGTCGAGAACGACCGGCAGCGGGGTCACCTGCGAGCCGATGACGCGGTTGGCGTTCGCGTCGATGATCTGGGCGTAGAGGAACGTGTTCGGCCCCAGCGTGTTGCCCTTGTAGGTGATCGACAGCCTGGGCGCGCCGACGATGTCGCTGCCCGCCGGCGGGGGATCGAAGCCGACCGTCACCGCGTTGGGCGACGGCGTCGCCGCGAAGCCGTCGCGGCCCGACGACGTGCTGTCGACGATCGACACGCCGAGGGTCTTGAAGTCCGCGCCGTTGGCCTCGATCGTGCCGGCGGAGGGCAGCGGGTAGTCGCCGCCCGCGCGCCAGACGCCGTCGTCGGCCAGCCACTCGAAGGCCGGGCCGGTGTCGGCCGCCGTGTTCTTCTTCACGTAGCGGTCCAGCCAGTTCAGGCCGGCGCGCCGCAGGCGACCCTCCTCGCCCGTCGACGTCGTGCACTTCCCGTGCCCGCCGCAGTACCACATCATCTTCACCGGCACGCCCTTGTTGCGCAGGACCTTGTAGTTGGAGACCGCCTCGCTGAGACCGAACACCGTGTCGACGGTGCCCTGCGTGAGCAGCGTCGGGATGTTGATCTTCTCGCGCAGTCCGGCCGGCGTGCGGTCGATGAACCACTGGCGGCTCGGCGGGTTGACGGCGCCGCCGAGGCTCTCCAGGCAGGCCGCCTTGAGCTGTCCCGCGGCGCGGTCGAGCACGGCGGCCGCCGGTCCCAGCAGGTTGCCCGGCACGCCGTTGGCGGTGCCGCTGCCGCAGATGATCACCGGAAACGGCGTCTTCATCGCCCCGTCGGGGAAGAAGCCCGAGCCGAGGTTGAACCACGTCACGTCGGGGACGATCGCCTCGATCCGGCCATCGATCGCCGCAGTGGCGAGCTGGATCGCGCCGCCGTAGCTCGAACCCGACATGCCCACGCGCGGGTCGTTCGGGCCGTCGAGCAGCGCCTCGGGGGTCGTCGCGACGAAGTCGATGAGCGCCTGGACGTCGCGCGCCTCGAAGTCCGGCGAATCGAAGTTCACGACCCCGCCCGAGCCACCGATCCCGCGCGGGTCCCAGGTGAGCGTGTTGTAGCCCTCGGCGCGCAGCGCGCGCTGGCCGATCTGGTCGCTCGTGTCGCCGTCGAAGTTCGTGTCGCCCTGCGTCGGATAGCCGGGGCCGATGAGAACCGTCGGCACCCGCTCGCTGCCCGCGCGGTTGGAAGCCGGATAGAAGTGCGCGCGGATCGTGATGCCGTCGAACGAGCGGACGTTGACGTCGCGCGCGGACGCCGGCGGGGCGCCGGCGAGCAGCGCGAGGAGCGCGGCGACCGCAACGGTCGCACTCCCCCAGATGCGAAGTCGAGCAGTCGTTCTCATCGAGCTTTGCGCGTCAACATACGGGAACGACGCGCCTTAAGCTCTGGATTTCCGTTGAAGGTGGCGCTGACCCGTAGCCGGCTGCCCCGCGGCAGGCGCAGGCGGATCTTCTCGGCGGCCCGGCAGGGCCGCGCGGTGAGCGCCTTGTTGTAGACGTACGGCCGCTTGGCGGTCTGCACGACGAACGTGATGCTGCCCTGGCAGGGGCGCACGGGCAGGCGCGCGCGCAGGCTGATGCGCGCGTTGCGCCCGTCGCGTCGCGAGGTCACGGTGACCCGCGGCCGCGTCGGCGTGCGGCGCAGGGCGCCGAAGCCCGAACGCGTCGCGTCGATGAGCGGCAGCGAGCCGAACGCGCCGTAGATGCTGACCTTGCCCTTCGCGCGCTGCAGCTCGTACGTCGCCGCGCCGGGGGTGATCTGCAGCCGGTACAGCGAGGCCGGGCCGACGTGCTCGGCGATCGCCTCCAGCGGAGCTCGAGACCGTGCGCACGCGGCCGTCGAGGATGACCGGCAGGGGCGTGGCCAGGCCGCCGATGACGCGGTCGGCCTCGTCGTCGTAGACCTGCGCGTAGAGGAACGTGCGCGCGGGCTTGGCGCGGCCGCGGTAGACGACCCGCACGGTCGGGTTGCCGACGATGTCGGTCTCGAAGCGCGGTGCCGGGAGGATCGCCTCGACGGAGTTCTTCGCGGGGCCGGCGACGCGACCGAGGCCGCGCAGCGGGCTGTCGCTCGCGGACAGCTTCAGCGCGCCCGAGCCGCGGCCTCCAGCGCACCGATCGACGCGAGCGGATAGTCGGGTCCCGAGCGCCAGACGCCGTCGTCGGCGAGCCACTCGAACGCCGGGCCGGTGTCGACCGAGGGATCCCGGCGCAGCCAGCGGTTCAGCCAGGCCAGGCCCGCGCGCGCGAGCGTGAGCGGGTCGCCGGCGTCGGTCTCGCACGCGATGTGGCCGCCGCAGTACCACATCATCTTCACCGGGACCTCGTTTCGGCGCAGCCGCGCGAAGGCGTCGGCCGCCTGGTCGAGCGGAAAGAGCGTGTCGGTCGTGCCCTGCGTGATCATCACGGGCGCACGGATCTTGCCGATCAGCGCGGCCGGCCCGTGGTCGGCGATCCACCTGCGGCTGCCGACCGACAGGGCGCCGCGCACGCCCTCCAGGCAGACCGCCTTGAGCTCGTCGCTCGCGCTCACGGGCTTGACGTCGGACGTCGTCGCCTCGCCGTCGACCGCTCCCGGGACGGCGTCCAGGCCGCACAGCGCCGCCAGCCAGCCGGTCTTCACCGCCCCGCCGCGGCGCAGCGCGGCGGTCAGCGACTGCCAGCCGATGTCGGGCACGATCGCGTCGACGCGCGGGTCCAGCGCGGCGGCGATGTACTGGATCGTCGCGCCGTAGCTCGTCCCGCTCATGCCGAGCCGCGGGTCGCCGGGCGCGTCGAGTTGCGCCTCGGGCTGGGCGGCGACGAAGTCGACGATCGCGCGCGCGTCGCGGCCCTCGAAGTCCGGCGAGTCGAACATGATCGTGCCGGCCGAGGCGCCGATCCCGCGCGGGTCCCAGGTCAGCACGTTGTAGCCCGCGGCGCGCAGCCTGGCCAGGCCGATGCGGTCGCCGACGTCCTCGTCGGGGCGCGTCTCGCCGGGGCTCGGGTACGGCCCGCCGACGAGCACGGTCGGCGCGACGCCGCCGGGCGGCGGGGTCGAAGGTCCGTAGAAGTGCACGCTGATCGGCGTGCCGTCGAAGGAGGTCACGACGGCGTCGCGGGCCGCCGCGGGGGAGGCCGGTGCGCCGGCCAAGGTCGTGGTGGCGCAGATCGCGACCGCGACCGCGCGCCACCCGACCGCCCGCCCCCGCCGCCGCGCTCCCACGTCTCAGCCGGGGATGCCGGCGTGCTCGAGCTGGCCGTGGCCGTTGCTCGACATGACGTGCTCGTAGGGCGGGATGTCGGTGTCCGGCGGCGCGTTGAGGCGCCGCTCGAGCTCGCCGAGGACGACCCCGAAGATGAGGTGGCGCCAGGTCGCCTGGGCGAAGGCGCGCGCGTCGCCCGCCAGGCGGGGCAGCTCGTCGCGCGCGGGATGCACGCGATCGACGGCGAGCGTCAGCGGCCAGGTCGCGACGTGCTCGGCGAGTGCGACGAGCGGGCCGCGGCTCCACGAGGGCAGCGGCATCCGCGGCGCGACGTTCGAGTACACCGCGCCGAGCAGGGCCCCGTTGGTGAGATGCAGCGCCGCGCCGACGACCGGCCACGCGCGCCCGCGCGTGATCGCCTTGCCGAGCAGCTCGCTGTCGTCGTAGTCGACGCCGAAGACGGGCTTGTCGAGCGGCTGCTGCGCGAGCCACACGCCGGCGGCGACCATGCCCGCGAAGGCTCCCCGGACGGTCTTGGCGCGATCGATGACCATGGGCCTCGCCGGACTGTAACGCCCGTCACGACGCCGGGTATCCGGTGGCATGGATCGAAGCCGACTGCTGGCGCGCGCGCAGGGCCGCGGAGTCAACCCCGTCGTCTACTGGGTCGCGCGCGGTGTGCTGCAGCCGTTCTTCCTCCTCTACTTCCGCATGAAGCGGATCGGTATGGAGCACATCCCGAAGGACGGCGCGCTCATCGTCGCCTCCAACCACCGGTCGTTCATGGACCCGTGGGTCGTCGGGATGCTGCTGCGCCGGCCGGTCTACTACGTCGCGAAGACCGAGCTCTTCCATAGCCGGTTCATCGCGTGGCTGCTCAGCTCGCTCGGCGCCTTCCCGGTCGACCGCGGCAACGGCGACCGCGACGCGATGGACGCCGCGCGGCGGATCCTCGAGCGCGGCGACGTCGTGGTGATCTTTCCCGAGGGCACGCGCACGCGGCCCGGCGCGCTGGGTCAGCCCAAGCGCGGCGTCGGGCGCCTCGCGCTGGAGACCGGCGCCCCCGTCGTGCCGGTCGCGCTCATCGGCACCGAGGCGATCCGCCGGGGCTGGCGCATCCGGCCGCACAAGGTCCGCCTCCGCGCCGGCCGGCCGCTGCGCTTCCCGCAGGTCGACGAGCCCTCGCCGCAGCTCGCGCGCGCGGTGACCGAGCGCATCTGGCCGTGCATCGAGCTGCAGTGGGAGTGGCTCGGCGGCACGCCCGCCCTGCGCCGCGCGGCGATCATCGGCGCGGGCTCCTGGGGTACCGGCCTCGCGGTTGCCTTCGCGCGCGCCGGCCTGGAGGTCGAGCTCGGCTGTCGCACCGAGTCGCAGGCGACGAACCTCGCGCGCACGCGGGTCAACCACCACTACCTGCCGGGCGTCCGGCTGCCGGACTCGGTGAAGGTCACGAAGGCCGCCCGCCTCGCGCTGGACCGCGCCGACATCGTCTGCTTCGCCGTCCCCGCGGCCGCGCTGCCCACCGCGGTCGGCGCGCACGCCGAGGCGATCGCCGACGGCACCGGCGTCGTCGTGCTCTGCAAGGGCCTCATCGCGCCGGCCGGGATGCTGCCGTCCAGCTACGTCGCCGAGCGCGCCCACGCGCGCGCCGTCGCCTGCGTCGGCGGGCCGGGCCACGCGCTCGACGCGCTGGCCTGCGGCGCCTCGCTCGTCGTCGGCTGCGAGGACCCGATCTTCGCCACGCAGGTCGCGCGCGTGCTCAAGGACGCCGGCTTCGACGCCGCCACGACGCGCGACGTCGCCGGGGTCGAGCTCGCAGGAACCGCGAAGAACGCGGCCGCGCTGGCCGCCGCCGTCGCGGGCGTCAGCGGGCCCAACGCCGCGGGCGCCGCCGCGGGCAAGGTCTTCGCCGAGGTCGACGCGTTCTCGCGCCGCCGCGGAGGGCACGAGGAGACGTTCGCCGGGCTGGCCGGCGCCGGCGACCTCGTCGCCACCGTGATCGCCGAGGGCAGCCGCAACCGCCGCGCGGGCGAGCTGCTCGGCCAGGGCGTGCCGGCGGCGAGCATCGGCGACGAGCTCGGGCAGTCCAGCGAGGCGCTCGAGGGCGTCGGCCTGCTGGCGGCCACGCTGCGCCGCGAGGGCGTGCCCTCGCCGACGCTCGACCGGCTCGCCGCGCTCGTCGACGGGCGCATCGACGCCGACACCTTCACCGCCGGCGTGACCGCCCCGAGCGGGCGCTTCCGGCGCAACGGCTCCAACGGCGCGCCGCTTGCCGCCGCCGCCGATCGGAGCACGGGAACCGAAAGCTAGTCTCAGTGGATCGTGGAGAAAGACAAGGCGCGCCTCGACAGGGAGTTCAGCGAGCTCTACAAGGCGCACCTGCGCGACGTCTACAGCTACGCCTACTACCGGGTGGGCAATCACCACGACGCCGAGGACCTGACCGAGCAGACGTTCCTGCAGGCCTACCGCCACTTCGAGCGCGCGCAGGCGGAGTCCGACGGCCGGCCGCTGCGCCCGTGGCTCATCCGCATCGCCCACAACCTCGCCGCCAACCTCTATCGCGACCGTTCGCGGCGGCCGCAGACGCCGCTCGACGACACGACGATGCTCAGCGCGCTGCACACGACCGAGGACCTCGTCGAGGGGCGCGATGAGCTGGCGCGCATCATCACGGGCATCCGCCAGCTGCCCGACGAGCGGCGCGACGCGCTCATCATGCGCTTCGCCCTGGGGATGGACAACCGCGAGATCGCACGTGCGATGGGCAAGACCGACGGAGCCACGAAGGTCCTGCTGCACCGGGCGATCAAGCAGCTCGAGGGAATCGTGACGCCGGCATGAGCCCCGAGGCCGCCCACATGGACTTCGAGCGGATGCTGCGCCAGGCGCTCGCGCCGGTCGATCCGCCCGACTCGCTGAAGATGCGCGTCGAGACGACGCTGCAGGAACTCACGGACGCCGCCGTCGACGAGCTCGAGGGTTGGGAGCTGTCGGCGATGCGCGACCCGCGCAACTGGGTGCGCCCGGTCGTCGCGACGGCCGTCGGCGCGAGCGCCGGGACGGCGCTCGTCGTCCTGCGCGTGCGCCAGGAACGGCGCAAGCGCGCGGCGCAGTCGCGCAACCCGCTGGACCTCGCCGCCCGCACCCTGCGCGCCGCCGCCGGCGAGGCGCGCAAGCTGGCTCGCAAAGACTGATCGTGAGCTGATCCGGCCGCCCGGGGCGACCGTATCCCAGGCACATGTCACGGATGAGAAAGAACGCCGACCACAGCCCGACGGAGCTGCGCGATCTCGCAGACGAGGACCTCATGCAGCTCGTCCGCCGCGGCGAGGCGCCGGCCTTCGAGGTCGTCTACGAGCGTCATTCCAGCGCCGCCTTCTCCCTCGCCTACCGTATGTGCGGCACCCGCTCCGCCGCCGAGGACGTCGTCCAGGAGGCCTTCCTGTCGCTCTGGCGCAGCGGCGCGCGCTATGACCGCACCCGCGGCTCCGTACGCACGTGGGTGCTCGGGATCGTCCACAACCGCGCGATCGACTCCCTGCGCCGCTCGGTCGTCCACGATCGCAAGCGGGCCAGCGACGAGGGCATCGAGGAGCGCTTCGAGGCGCGCGAGCGGACCGACGTCGAGGTCGCCCGGCTCGACGAGGCGGCGGAGATCCGCCAGGCCCTCACGACGCTGCCGACCGAGCAGTCCCGCGTCATCGAGCTTGCCTACTTCGGCGGTTTCACCCAGAGTGAGATCGCGGACATGATCGACACCCCGATCGGGACCGTGAAGGGCCGCATGCGCCTTGGCCTGGAGAAGATGCGAGCGCAGCTCGGCGGGCTGCGCGAGGTGATGCCGTGAACTTCGAGATCTGCCCACGCGTCGACGACGCGGCGAGCTACGTCCTGCGGGCGATGCCAGACGGGGAATGGGAGCCGTACGCCGACCACGTTGCACAGTGCACGGTCTGCGCCGCGAAGGTCGAGGAGCTCGGCTTCGTGTCCGACGCCCTGCTCAACGCGGTGCCGCAGCTCAGCGCGCCGCCGGAGATCCGCTCTCGGATCATGGCCGTCGTGCGCGCCGAGTCCGAGCTGCTGCTCGCCGCGGGGCCGATGGCCGACCGGCCGATCCAGCGCGAGTCCGGGCGCCGCTTCAGCCTGCTGCGCCTGCGTCCCTGGCCGGCCGCTGTGCTCGCGACGTCGCTGCTGGCGCTCGGGATCGGCGGCGGGGCGCTGCTCGTCGGCAGCGGCGAGCGGGCGGCCGAGTCGCGCACGATCGCCTGCGCCGCCGCGCCGGACGGCTCGACGTGCCAGATGCGCGTCGTCGGCGACGACGACGCGAAGCTCGTCGTCGCGGGCCTGGCGCCGCCGCCCGAAGGACGCATCTATCAGCTGTGGCTGGACCGCGGGGCCGCGCCCGAGCCGACCGAGGCGCTGTTCTCCGTGCGCAACGGCCGCGCGTCGGTCTCCGTGCCCGGCGACCTGAAGGGCGTCAGGCAGGTGCTCGTCACCGACGAGCCGGTCGGCGGCAGCGAGGCGCCCACGCGCCAGCCGGTGATCGCCGCCCGCCTGGCGTAGGTGGCCGGCGGGCCGCGCCTGCGCGGCTGGTAGCTTGGATCGGCCGTGGAAGCCTCGACCGCAACGACGTGCTATCGCCACCCCTCGCGTGAGACGGGGGTGTCGTGCTCCTCCTGCGGGCGACCGATCTGCCCGGATTGCATGACCCCGACCCCGGTCGGCATGCGCTGCCCGGAGTGCTCGCGCCAGAAGACGAAGGTCCGCACGGCGGCGACGATCCGGCGCGATCCGCAGCTCGCCTACGTGCTCATCGCGATCAACGTCATCGCGTTCCTCGCGACATCGGCGGGTGGGGGCGGGCTGAACGGCCGCGGCGGCGAGGTCTACAACAACGGCGCGCTCTTCGGGCCGCTCGTCGCCGACGGCGAGTGGTGGCGGATCGTCTCCGCCGGCTTCTTGCACGCGGGCCTCCTGCATCTCGCGTTCAACATGTACTTCCTCTGGTTTCTCGGCAACCTGCTCGAGCCGGAGATCGGGCGGGTGCGCTTCGGGATCATCTACTTCGTCTCGCTGCTGGGCGGGTCGCTCGGAGCGCTGATCCTGTCGCCGAACGCCGTGACCGTCGGCGCGTCGGGTGCGGTCTTCGGGCTCATGGGCGCGGCGATCCTCGCAATGCGCGCGCGCGGGATAGACCCGATGCAGTCGGGCCTCGGCGTGACGCTGCTGCTCAACCTGGGCATCACCTTCCTCATCCCGAACATCTCGATCGGCGGTCACATCGGCGGCCTGATCGCGGGCGGGATCGTCGGCTACCTCATGTTCGAGATCGCCGAGCGCCGTCGCCTCGCGATGACGCCGGTGATCGGCGCGTGCATCGCGCTGGCGGTGGCGCTGGCCGTCGGGTGCGTCGCCGTCGCGTCGAGCGCGTCCACGGTCTGATCCGGCTCACCGGCCGGCGTCGCCAGGCGCGGCGCGAGCCCTGCCGCTGCACGGCGTCTTGCAGAACGCCGCGAATCGCCTGATTTGCAGTACAAACGCGCTCCCTCGTGTGCGCGCTCGCTCCTCACTCGATCGCCGGCGGTGCGCCGAGCCGGGTGCTCGGCTGCGAACGCGTCGAGGTCGGTGCCTTCTCGGTGCTCATGCGCGTCACCGTGGCGCTGGAGGATGTGCCGCCGCGGCGCGCGGCGCTCGCCCGCCTCGTCGTGCTCGACCGCGGTCAGGAGCGCCGTGAGCGCGCGCTGCCCGGACCGGTGCCGTCGCAGGCAGCGGTGCTGTCGCTGGGCTTCGCGCTCGTGCCCGATGCGATGGCGGTGGCACTGGAGCTCGACGGCCGCCGGCTGACGCTGCCCGCGCCGCGGGTGCGCCCGCTGGGAGCGCCCGCCTCGCTGGCCGAGCGCCTGGCGGCGCCGCACGCACGGCCGTCGCGCGGCGGCAGTGCTCCGGCGAGCGTGGAACGCCGCTCGCTGGCCAACGCGCTGCGGGCGGCCGAGCAGCAGCTCGGGGTGATCCAGGCGGGGTTGGCGGAAGCGCGCGCGACGAGCGCGCGGCTGGAGGCCGAGCGCGACGAGGCGCAGCGTGCGGCGGCGCGCGCCGAGGCGGCGGCGCATGACGCGACCGCGCGCTGCGATGCGCTGGCGTCCGCGCCGGTCGTTGGCGATCCGACGCCCGCGCGCTGGATGTCGCGGCGCCGCACGCTGGCGGGTGCGGTCTGCGCGCTGGGCACCGGCGCGCTCGTCGCCGGCCTGCTCGTCTGGCCGGCCGGTGGCGGGGCCGGAGATCGCGGGGGGCGCGGGGTCGCTGCGGCGGCCGGCTCCCCGTCCGCAGGCGGGGTCGCGCCGGCGCCCACGTTCGCCGACCCGCTTGCGGGCAGGCTGGACATTCCCTCCCAGTATCTGTCGCTGTACCGCGCGGCGGGCGCGCGCTACGGGCTTGACTGGACGCGCCTGGCGGCCGTCGGCGCGGTGGAGTCCGTCCACGGCCAGGCGCTCGCCGCCGGCGTCACGTCGGGCGCCAACCACCGCGGCGCGAGCGGGCCGGCGCAGTTCCTCGCCTCCACGTGGGACCGCTTCGGCGTCGACGGCGACGGCGACGGTGTGCGCGATCCGCACGACCCGGACGACGCGATCGTTTCGATGGCCAGCTACCTGCGCGCGTCCGGGGCGCCGGGCGACTGGCGCGGCGCGCTGCGCACCTACAACCACTCCGACGTATACGCCTCGGCCGTGGAGCGGCTGGCGGCGAGCTACCGGCGCGTCGCCCGCTAGACGGTTGATTCCGCGGCCGGGGCCGTCGATGTGCGCTTTCGCGCGTCGTGCGGGTCTCGATCGCGTGGTCGAACGTTGCATCGATGAGGGGTGAGTTGGTCTGGGTGGCGGCCGTTGCGCCGGGGCCTTCGCTGGTGTGCGGCAGGGGTGTGTCGAATGGTGCACGTGGAGCGATGCTCATTCGACACACCCTCTTGGCCGGCGGCGCCTGGTCGAGTTATCCACATGTGGGTGGATAGCTCGACTCGACCCTCCGCGCCCGCGCCCCGCTATTGCCGCCGTGGCAGCGTCGTAAACCGTGGCGCCACTCGCTCTAGAGTGGCGGCAGAGCGATCACGCGTGCGAACACGGTCAAGCCCGCCCCCTCCAAGCCGATCCGCCTCGTCAGCGCGAAGACGTTCGGGGTGCTCGCGGTCGTCGGTCTCGTCGTCGCGTTCTCGCCGACTCGACGCTCGTCAAGCGCGCCGAGTCGCCCGGCGTCCTCGTCGCGTTCTGGCGGATGGTCGCGGTGACCGTCATCTGGAACCTCGTCCTGCTGAGCACCCGCCGCCGGCGGGTTACGCGCCGGAACGTCCGCCAGGTGTTCGTGCCCGGAATCTTCTTCGGCCTGAACCTCGCGGTGTTCTTCGCCGGCGCGACGCACAACAGCGTCGCCAACGCGGCGCTGGCGCCGTTTCTCATTGTGCCCGTCGGCGCGTGGCTGTTCGCCGAGTACATCCACCCGCGGGCGCTCGTCTTTGCGCTGCTCGCCTTCGGCGGCGTCGCGCTGGTGCTCCTCAACGCGCCCCCCGGCGGCGACGCCTCGCTGGAGGGCAACGTCTTCGGCGTGATCGCGATGCTGCTGCTCGTCGGCTACGTCGCCTCGACGCGTCACTTCCGCCAGGACATGGACGTCACGACCTTCATGGCGACGACCTGTCCCATCGCGGCGCTCACCGTGCTCCGATCGCGCTCGCCCACGGCGACGTGTTCGCGATGAGCGCGACGGGGTGGACCTACACGCTCATCCTCACGCTCACGAGCGGGGTCGCGGCCCAGGGCCTGCTCGTGTGTGGAGCGTCTTCGGCGCGAGCGGCGCGCTCGTCGTCACGGCGGCGACGGCGGCGCTGCCCGCGCTGCTGGCCACCGGCACGCTGCGCTCCGCGTCGTGAGCGAGCCCGTCACGTCGCCGCTGCCAACAGGCCGTCGTAGAGCGCCTGCGTCTGCGTCAGCAGCCGCTCCGGGGCGAACCGCTCGCGCATCGTGATCGCGGCCGCCGCACCGAGCCGCTCGCGCGCCGCCGGGTCGGCGCGCAGCTGGGCCAGCGCCGCCGCCAGCGCGGCCGGATCGCCCGGCGTGACGAGCATCCCGGTCACCCCGTCGTCGATGATCTCCGGCAGCCCGCCGTGGTCCGCCGCGACGACGCAGCAGCCGGCCGCGGCGGCCTCCAGCGCGGCGTTGGGCAGCGGATCGGGCTGCGTCGACGGCACGGCGACGACGTCGGCCGCGCCGTAGACGTTCTCGACGTCGGCGCGGAAGCCGGCGAAGCGGACGCGGTCGGTCACGCCGAGCTGCGCGGCGAGGGCGTGCAGCTCGCGCAGCCTGGCCTCCTCGCCCTGCCACGGGTCGCCGGCGATGAGCGCGATCGACTCACCGTCGCCGTCGGGCAGCTGGGCCAGCGCCCGGATCAGCACGTCCTGGCCCTTCCACGTCGAGATCCGCCCGAGGATGGCCACGACGAACACGTCGTCGGGCAACTGCAGTGCCGCGCGCGCCTCGCCGCGCGCCGCCCGCGCCGGCACGAGCGGCAGGCCGTCGTGCAGCACGCACGCCTGCGGGGCATCGCCGAGCTGCGCCCGCGTCGCCGCCGACACGCACGGCAGCGCCTGGGCGGTCATGAGCATCCGCCGGTACGCCGGCCAGGGGCGCTCGAAGCCCGTGTAGATCTCGCGCAGATGCCACACGTGGGGGATCCGCGCGACGCGGCTCGCCGCGCTGCCGCCCAGCGTCACCGACGTGTTCGTGTGGATGAGCGCCACGCCGCGCGCGCGGCACAGCCGCGCCAGCCCGCCGGCGTCGCGGGCCAGCGCGCCGCCGATCTGCACCAGCCCCCGCGGCGACATCGACGCGCGCCGCATGACCGCCAGCGGCCGCACGAGC
Source organism: uncultured Actinomycetes bacterium (assembly GCA_963751065.1). Lineage (GTDB taxonomy): Bacteria > Actinomycetota > Thermoleophilia > Solirubrobacterales > Solirubrobacteraceae > CADCVQ01. The sequence goes on along the minus strand of CAVVTD010000005.1, from coordinate 107,089 downwards.
ACCTCGACGCCCGCCGCCGCCAGGTCCTCGCGCAGCTCGCCGTCCATGGCGAGCACGACGAGCGGGCGGTAGCGCGCCGGGTCCAGCCCGCCCGCCATCAGCGCGAGCTGGCGGTCGGCGCCGTAGCGCCCCGCCGAGGAATGCAGGTACAGGACGGTGCGGGGCCCGGCGACCAAGGCTTCGGGCGTTACAGCTGCACCGCGAGCGCCTCGGCCGGCGCCTGCGGCACGCGGTCGGGGTGCAGGATGTGGGCCAGCAGCTCGAGGCCGTCGACGAGCCGCGGCCCCGGCCGCGAGAAGTACGCCGACGCGTTGACCGCCACGACCTGGTCGGCGCCCAGGCCGCGCAGCGGCTGCGCGAACTCCTGGGCCTCGACGAGCGCGCGCGCCGCGTCGTAGCCGCACGGCATGACGATCACGACCTCCGGCTGCGCCGCCGCGACCTCCTCCCACGTCGCCTGGCGCGAGGGCTCGCCGGAGAAGCCGAGCACGTCCTCGCCGCCCGCCATCTCGATGAGCTGCGGCGTCCAGTGGCCCGCGACGAAGACCGGGTCCATCCACTCCAGGGCCGCGACGCGCGGGCGCGGCGCGCCGCGCACGGCCAGCCGGATGACGTCCGCGCGCCGCGCGGTCCGCGCGATGAGATCCAGCGCCGCGTCCTTGGCGTTCGTCGCCTGCGCGATGGTGCGCACGTCGCCGACCGTCTCGCCGTAGGTCGTCGGGTCCAGCGAGATGACGCGCGGCGGCCCGGGCAGGGTCTGTGCGAGGGCCTGCACCTCGTCGACCGAGACGGCGCAGACATGGCACAGCGCCTGGGTGACGATGAGGTCGGGCTCGAGCTCGCGCACGAGCTCCTCGTCGAGCGCGTAGATCGACTCGCCGGCGGCGGTGCGCTCGCGGACCGCGGCGTCGATCTCCCCCGGCGACAGGCCGGGCGCCAGCACGTCGCGGGTGACCTGTGGCAGGTCCCGGGCCGCTTCGGGGTAGTCGCATTCGTGCGTGACGCCGACGACGTCGTCGCCGAGGCCGAGCGCAAAGAGCAGCTCGGTAGCGTGGGGCACAAGGCTCACGATCCTCAAGACAGGGAGAGCGTATGGCACGACTGGGCGACGAAGAGATCGAGGAGCACCTGACGGGCGGCCAGTGGCTGCGCGACGGCGACAGCATCGTGCGCGACGTCGAGTGCGACGGCTTCAAGGGCGCGATGGCGCTTGCCAACGCCGTCGCCGACGCGGCGAACGCGGCCAACCACCACCCCGACATCCTCGTCCACGGCTACAAGCACCTGCGGCTCACGCTGTCGACGCACTCCGAGGGCGGGATCACCGAGAACGACTTCGACCTCGCGCGCACGATCGACGGGCTGATCGCCGACGCGCCCGGGTAGCCATTCGTCGCACGAGTTGCCGGCACGCGCCTGATCTGGTGCTACGCTCGCCCCGCAGCGTCAATGAACGACGAACCACCTCGAAGTCGCGGCCCGCACCCTAGGCCCGGCCACGCTCCCGCCTCTTGATCGCGCTCCTACTCAGCGCGGTCATCGTGCTGATCTTCGCCAACGGCTTCTTCGTCGCGGCCGAGTTTGCGCTCGTGCGCGCGCGCCGCGGCCGCTTGGAGGAGCTTGCCGCCGAGGGTGACCGCCGCGCCCGCCTCGTCGTCAAGCAGCTCGACGACCTCAGCGAGTACCTCTCGGCCTGCCAGTTCGGCATCACGCTCGCCTCGCTGGGCATCGGCTTCCTCGGCGAGCCCGCGATCGCCACGCTGTTCGAGCCCGCGCTCGAGGGCTTCGCGCACGCCGCGGCCGCGCCGATCGCGATTGCGATCGCCTACATCCTCGTCACGGCCGGGCACATCACCGCCGGCGAGCAGGTGCCGAAGATCTACGCGATCGTCAACGCCGAGAGCGTGGCCATCCACGTCGCGCGGCCGCTGAACCTCTTCAACCGGATCATGCGGCCGTTCATCCACCTGCTCAACAAGGCCTCCAGCGCGCTGCTGCGCCCGCTCGGGATCAAGGACAACGCCGACTTCGAGGAGGGCTCGAGCCCCGAGGAGCTGCGCGCGATCATCGCGCAGGCCCGCGCCGGCGGCCATCTCGACCCCGGCGAGGCCGGGATGCTGACCGGCGTCTTTCACCTCCACGAGCAGCAGGCGCGCAACGTCATGACGCCGATCCCGGCGGTCGTGACGGTCGACATCTCCGAGGACGTCGGCACGGCCCTGCGGCGCTGCATCTCCACCGGACACACCCGGCTGCCGGTGACCGAGGACCACAACCCCGACAAGGTCGCCGGCGTCGTGCACTCAAACTCCCTGGCCCGCATCCTCATGGCCGAGGGGCCGCACGCCGAGATCGCGCCGGCGATCAAGCCGGCGACGATCGTCCCCGAGACGAAGCCGCTGGACGACCTGCTCGCCGACCTGCAGCGCAACCGCTCGACGATGGCCATCGTCATCGACGAATACGGCCGCGTCGCGGGGATCGTCACCGTCGAGGACATCATCGAGGAGATCGTCGGCGAGATCGACGACGAGACCGATCCGACCGGCGGCGACGTGCGCCAGCTCGCCAACGGCGACTGGTACGTCCGCGGCCACGTGGCCATCACCGACCTCGCCGACTACCGCCTCAAGCTGCCCGTCGACTCGGATGCCTACAACTCGATCGGCGGCTTCGTCTTCGCGCGGCTCGGCCGCCTGCCCAAGCGCGGCGACCTGGTGACCGCCAACGGCTACTCGATCCGCGTCGAGTCCGTCCGCGAGAACCGCATCGAGGCGGTCCGCATCCGCGAGCGCCGCGCGCAGCACGCGGAGACAGAGGCGCGCGGCGCGGACGCCGACGCCGACGCGTAGCCTGCCCGGCGGTTTGCGCAAGTTCTGCGCGCCCGATGCGTTGTCAGCAGTACGGCCCCGCCCGTGGGAAGGCGGGGTTCGCAAGGTGGACCGGGGTGGGTCCGCCGACTCCAGAACCATGACGGGCCCGCGCAAGCGGGCCCGTCGTGTGCGTCTGGGAGGAGGCGCGAGGTATGGTCGCTCGGCGATCGTCCCGGCCGAGCCTGAACGTCGCTTAAAACGCCGCCGTCAGCGCGCGTAGAACTCCGGCGGGTACAGCCCGTGCCGGGTCTTGCGGCCCATGTGCCCCTGCGCGCAGAGGTCGCGCAAGAGCTGCGGGACGTTCGCCTCGATCGCGTCGCCGATCGCCACCGAGACGTCGAGCCCGATGTAGTCCAGCAGCGCGATCGGCCCCATCGGATGCGCTGCGCCGAGCTGCATGCACGTGTCGATCGAGGCCGGCGGCAGCCCGGTCTGCTGCATGAAGTCCACCGCGCTGAAGAGGTAGGGGAACAGCAGCCGGTTGACGACGAAGCCGGCGAGGTCGGGAACGTCGACGCCCTCCTTCTCGAGCTCGGCGCAGAGCGCCGCCGCTCGCCCGCGCGTGGCGTCCGTCGCCTCCTCGGGATAGGCGAGCTCGACGAGCTTCATCCGCGGCACGGGGTTGAAGACGTGCAGGCCGACGAAGCGGTCCGGGTGCCCGGAGGCCGCCGCCAGCTCGGTGACCGACAGCGACGAGGTCGTCGTGCTGAGCACGGCGTCGTCGGCGGCCAGCTCGCCGAGGCGGGCCAGCAGCTCGCTCTTCAGCGCCGTGTCCTCGGAGATCGCCTCGACGACGAACGTCGTCAGCTTCAGCGCGTCGAGATCGGTCGTGACCGTTACGTTGGCGGGGTCGAAGTCCTCGCCGAGGCGCTCGCAGGCCTTCGCGATCGCCTTCGTCGCGCGCGCCGCCGAGGCGTCGGAGCGTGCCCACAGCACGTGTCCCGGCGTACGCGTCGCACAGGCCGCCAGGCCCGTCGCGATCGCTCCGCTTCCAGCGATTCCCAGCTTCTCTCCCACGTCGGTCCTCCCCCGAGTTGACTCGCCAGTCGGCGCGTACCTTAGCCTTGTTCGCATGAGCGCACAGCGAGGCCGCGAGGTCGTCATCGTCGAGGCGGTTCGGACGCCCATCGGCCGCGGACATCCCGAGAAGGGCTACTACAAGGACACGCATCCCAACGAGCTGCTGGGAACGTGCTTCACCGAGGTCATCGGGCGGGCGGGGATCGATCCCGCCGAGGTCGAGGACGTCATCGCCGGCTGCGTGCAGCAGATCGGCGAGCAGTCCTGGAACATCGCGCGCAACGCGTGGCTGCAGGCCGGCCTGCCGATCGAGGCCGCCGCCACGACCGTCGACCGCCAATGTGGCTCGGCGCAGCAGGCCGTGAACTTCGGCGCCGCGCTGATCGCCGCCGGCATCCACGACGTCGTCATCGGCTCGGGCGTCGAGCACCTCGGCCGCATCCCGATGGGCGCAGGTTTGCAGTTCACCGAGCAGGTCGGCTCGCCGTGGCCGCCCGCGCTGATGGAGAAGTACAACCTCATCCCGCAGGGCCTGAGCGCCGAGCTCATCGCCGAGCAGTGGGAGATCCCGCGTGCCGAGCTCGACGAGCTCGCCGTGCGCTCGCACCGGCTCGCCCACCAGGCGACCGAGGAGGGCCGGTTCGAGCGTGAGATCGTGCCCTTCCAGACCAACGGCGATACGCGCTACGTCGACCAGGGCATCCGGGCCGACACGAGCCTGGAGAAGATCGCCCAGCTCAAGCCCGCTTTCAAGCCGGACGGCCGGATCACCGCGGCGACCTCGTCGCAGATCTCCGACGGGGCCGCGGCGGTCCTGCTCATGTCGCGCTCCAAGGCCGACGATCTGGGCCTCACGCCGCGCGCGCGGATCGTCGATCAGACGACGGTCGGCGTCGACCCGGTCACGATGCTCACCGGCCCGATCCCGGCGACGCGCAAGCTGCTGGAGCGCAACGGGATGACGATCGACGACGTCGACCTCTTCGAGATCAACGAGGCGTTCGCGTCCGTCGTCGCGGCCTGGCGGCGCGAGCTGGACCCCGACATGGAGCGGGTGAACGTCAACGGCGGCGCGATGGCGCTCGGCCATCCGCTCGGCTCGACCGGCGCGCGGCTGCTGACGACGCTGCTGCACGAGCTCGAGCGCTCCGATCGCGAGATCGGTCTCGTGACGATGTGCTGCGGCGGCGGCCTGGGCACCGGAACCCTGATCCAGCGGATCTGAAACCCCTCTCGACGGATGTTCGAACTCGCCGGCGACGGCGGTTGTGCCTGCTATCCGGGGGGTACGAGGCAGCTACCTGCCACTTGACCCTGCCGTCCGAGGAGGAATTCGTCACATGATCGGGATCCTGATTGCCATCGTCCTGGCTGCACTTGCCTACTGGGTGTGCCTCGTGCTCGGCCTGCCGGTGATCGTCGCGGTCATCGCCGCCGTCCTCGTGCTCCTCAGCGGTGTGGGAACCGGCGGCTACGGGTACGGGCGTCGCGGCATATAACGCGGGATCGTCTAGTCCCGACCCGCACCGAAGCCCGGCCACGCGCCGGGCTTCGTTTGTTTGGTCTCCCAGCGAAACCCGGTCGCCGCCGGCGCGGGCGTGATCGGGCTCGTCTGCAGTCCGGGCGGCGGGTCCATGACGTGAAAGCCCGACGGCGACGTGTCGTTGGGCGTGTCGGGATGGAAGATCGAGGCGAGATACTGGATGTGGCCGCGCCCGACGCCGAGCTCGAACTGCCCGCCGCCGTAGGCGCCGATGCCCCGCTCGGCGGTGTAGTCGTAGGCGTCGAACAGCGGCTTGATGCCGCCCAGCCGTGAGGGCTTGAGGTTGACCATCCGCGGGGCGAACGGCAGGGCCTCGATGTCGGCGATCGAGTGGATGTTCGCGTCCCAGGTGATCCGGTCGCGGTGGGGCTGCAGCAGCTCGTCGATCTCCGGGGTGAGCTTGGGGTCCTCGATCCAGGCGTTGGGAAAGGCGCCGATCACACGCTGGTAGAGCAGCGGGTCGGCGGGTTGGTCGACCGGCGTCCCCTCGTAGAGGCCCTTGAAGTCGATGGAGTCGACCGCATTGGTCTTCACGAGCTCCATGATCAGCTCGTCGTCCCACGAGACGGTGGGGTCGAGCTTGAAGCGCAGCGTCGGGTAGCGCTCCATGCGCCGCGTGACGGGCTCGAGCGACGGCGGCTCGCCGAGACGCAGGGACACGACGAAGGTCAGCGGGCGCGGCCGGCGGCCGAGCACCTCGTGCAGCGGCCGGCCGGCCTGGCGCAGCGCGAGGTCGAGCGCCGCCGACTCGTAGGCCCAGACGCGGTAGAGCTGCGACACCTCGCCCCGCTGGGGCGCTTCGGGGAAGAGGTCGAGCGTGGTGAGATGCTCGGAGAACGAGCGGATCGTCCAGTCGCCGGCGAGCGCGAGGGTCGGGCCGGCCCGCTGGGCGATCTCGTGGTCGACGGCGTCGTAGACGACGTCCTCGCCGAGGCCCTCCTGTCCGGCCCCGTGCAGGTGGATGATCGTCGTCTTGCGCTCGAAGTCGCTGGAGACGTTCTGCACAAGCCCCTCGAGGTCGTAGCGCTCGATGGAGACGGGCAGGTCCGCGACGAGGTCGTAGGTGCTCATGGAGCGACGATATCGGCCCGCCCGCCCCGGCTCGCCGGACCGGTCGCGGTTGGCGCACGGGCGAACGGGCATGCTCTCGTTCGATGAAGCCGACGATGCTCATCTGCCTGATGACCCTGTTGGCGTCCGCGCTCATGGCCTGCGGCGGCGGCGACGAGGGCGGCTCCGGCGCCACGGTCGCGAAGCCCGACGACGGCGCGTTCGTCGTCGGCATCGGCGAGCAGAACAGCCCGATGTTCGCCGACCAGCGCTTCCGCGACCTCGGCATCGAGCATGTGCGGCTCGTCGTGCCCTACGACGCGGCGGGGCGCCCGGACGAGCGCGCGCTCGTCTCGGCGTGGCTGCGCGGCGCCGAGGCCGCCGGCGCCGAGCCGTTCATCACGTTCGGCCACTCGCGCGCGAAGCCGAGGCTGCTGCCGAGCGTCGCCGAGTTCCGTGCCGCCTTCGACGCCTTCCGCAAGCGCTGGCCGGACGTGCAGGTCTACGCGCCGTGGAACGAGATCAACCACGTCAGCCAGCCGACCGCCCGCTCTCCGCGGCGCGCGGCGGAGTACTACAACGTCCTCAAGGCGCGCTGCGAGGACTGCACCGTCCTCGCCGGCGACGTGCTCGACCAGGCGGGGATGACGCGTTACGTCAAGCAGTACCAGCGCCACCTCGAGGGCGAACCCGACATCTGGGGCCTGCACAACTACGCCGACACGAACCGCTTCCGCACGAGCGGGCTACGCGACCTGCTGCGCAGCGTGAAGGGCGACGTGTGGCTGACCGAGACGGGCGGGATCGTGAAGTTCGGGCGCAATTTCCCGCGCGACGAGAAGCGCGCCGCGCGCTCGATCCGGTTCGCCCTGAAGCTCGCGCGCGACAACGAGCGCGTCAAGCGCGTCTACCTCTACAACTGGACCGGCGCGCAGCCCGACGCTCGCTTCGACTCCGGCCTGATCGGCTCCGACGGGACCGCGCGCCCGGGCTACGACGCGTTGAAGGCCGCGCTCGCGGGCTGAAGGCGGGCGCGCCGCTGCGGGCCGCCGCGGCGGCTCGCATGGGGGGCGAGCCCTCATCTGACGCGGCGTCGCGGGGGCGGTGATCTGAGGGGTCGTCCCTCATGCCCTCGTGCACAGCTGGGGCCAGAGTGCTCGGCATGGCAACCCCGCCATCCACACCACCCCAGAGGAGCATGATGTTCAACCAGTCCCGCCGCACCGCCACCACCGCCACCGACGCCGGCCGCAAGGTCCACCGTCGTCCGTCGGCAGCCCTCATCGTCTCGTCGCTGGCTCTATTCACCGCGCTGAGCGGTGGCGCCTACGCGGCCACGACGATCGGCTCGCTGCAGATCAAGAACAACGCCGTGAAGAGCATCGACATCCAGAACGGCACGCTCAGGACCGCCGACATGTCGCTCGCCGCGCAGTTGGCGCTGAAGGGCAAGGCCGGTCCCGCCGGTCCGCAGGGCCCGGCAGGCCTCAAGGGCGACCAGGGCGACCAGGGCGAGCAGGGCATCCCCGGCACCGCCGCGGCCAAGGGCGACAAGGGCGACAAGGGCGACCAGGGCGACCAGGGCGTCAGCGGCCTCGTCCGTGTCTACGACAGCACCGCCAACGACTCCGACTCGCCGAAGTCGATCACCGTCAGCTGCCCGGTCGGCAAGAAGGTCGTCGGCACCGGCTTCGACATCAACGGAGCCGTAAGCGGGGTCAGCCCCAACCAGATCAAGTCGGTCGCCATCGACCAGGCGTCGATCGCTGCGAACCTCGGCTCGGCGACGTTCTCCGGCTACGAGCAGGACCCCACGGCGCTGAACTGGGCGGTCTACGGCTACGTCATGTGCGCCTACGCCGGCTAGTCGACCAGCCCGCAGCACCTCGCAGCATCGAACGGCCCGCCCTCCGGCGGGCCGTTCGTGCGTGGCGCGCAGTTTCGTCACACGTTCGCGCGTGAGTTGTTGCACGCGCGTGTTGTTTCGTCACGTTTGGCTCGGGAGCATCGCTGCCCATGGAGGGGTCGCCGCGTAATCGTCCTCATGCAGGACGAAAGCGGGCAGACCCTCTCGATCGCCGCATCTGCGAACTCGCCGCGCGGCAACACGGCGCGATCGCGATCCGTCAGATCGTCGCGCTCGGGTTGTCCGCCAGCGCGATCCGCAATCGGGTTGCCCAGGGACGGCTGCACCGCCTGCACAGCGGTGTCGTGGCCGTGGTACCGCCGATCCTGCTGTCCCAACGGGGACGGATCATGGCGGCAACGCTCGCCTGTCAGGTGGGCACCGTCGCGAGCCATCGCGCGTCGACGGCGCTGCTCGAGTTGGGCCTCTCGCTGCGACCCTGGATCGACGTGACCACACCGGCAGCGAAGGCTCGTCGCCGACCGGGCATCAGAATCCACAGCGGCGCGACGCTCACCGCCGCCGACGTCACGGTCATCGACAACATCCCGTGCACGACGCTCGCGCGCACGCTGCTGGACATCGCCGAGGACGGCACGCGGCGCGAGGTCGAGCGCGCGCTGGACCGCGCCGAGCTGGCGCGCATCCTCGACATGCGCGCGATCGATGACGTGCTCTCGCGTTCCAACGGGCGGCATGGAGCGAAGCTCTTGTGCGCGGTGCTCGAGGAGCATCGCGTCGGCAGCACGCCGGCGCGCAACAAGCTCGAGGAGGCGTTCCTGAAGATCGCACGCGACATCGGCCTCCCGCCCGACGCGGTCAATCAGTGGATCGCGTTCCCCGACGGCGGCGGCGCCGAGGCCGACTTCGTCTACGCCGCCAAGCGCCTCATTGTCGAGACCGATGGTCGCGACGCGCACACCGTCAAGAAGGCGTTCGCATCGGACCGCCGGCGCGACCAGCGGCTCATGCTGCTCGGACGCGTGCGCTTCCCCTGGCAGCAGGTCATGTTCGAGTCGGCCGAGGTGGCGGCCACGCTGCGCGGGCTGCTGCGCTAACCGCCCGCGCCCGGCCCGGCCTCGAGCCGCGCGACGAGCTCGCCGAGCTGCAGCTCCTCCAACCCCTGGCCGACGGCCTCGAGCTCGGCCGCGCAGCGCTCGACGAGCGTGCGGCCCTCGCGGCAGAGCTCGAGCGTCTCGCGCAGGCCCGCCTCGCCGGAGTCCAGGCGCTTGATGATCTCCTCCAGGCGCGCGGTCGCCGCCTCGTAGGAGAGCGGCTCGGCGAGCAGGGGCTCGGGGTCAGGCTCGGTCATCGTCGTGCGTGATCGTGGCATCCAACGCGGCGTCGCCGAAGCGCAGCCGCACGTCGCCGGCGCGCCGCGCGGCGGCGGCGGTCGTCACGACGTCACCGGCGTGGTCGGTCACGAGCGCATAGCCGCGCTCCAACGTGCGCTCGGGGTCGTGGGCGGCGAGCGCGGCGGCGAACGCCGCGAGCTGCGACGCGCCGCGGGCGTCGCGCGCGCCGGCGTCCGCCTTGCGGTCGAGCACGAGCGCCTTGCGGGCGGTGCGTCCCCGCTCGGAGCCACCCGGCGCCGTCCGGCGGCGCGGATCTCGCGCATGCGCTGGTGCAGCCGGCGCCGCTCGCCGGCGAGGTGCTCGCCGGGTGCCCGCGACATGCGCGCGAGCGCCTGCGCGCGGTGCAGCAGCGCGCGGCGCGCGTGGACGTCCAGCCGCCGCGCGACCGCGACGACGCCGGCACGCGCCTCACCGCAGTGGACCGGGACCGCCGACTCGGCAGCGTGCGTCGGGGTCGAGCACGACAGGGCGGCGACGTCGTCGATGAGCGTCCGGTCGGTGTGGTGGCCGACGGAGGCGATCACCGGCACGCCGAGCAGCGCGACCGTGCGACATAGCGTCTCGTCGCAGAAGCAGAACAGGTCGGCCAGCGAGCCGCCGCCGCGCGCGACGACGATGACGTCGACCTGGCCGGTCGCCGCGAGGTCCTGCAGCGCCGCGGTGATCCGCGGCGCGGCGTGGCGATCCTGGACCGGCGCGAAGGCCCACACGATGCGCCCCTGCCAGCCGCGCCGCCGCAACCCCGCGAGGACGTCGTCGCGCGCCTTTCCGCCCTCGCCGGTGACGACGCCGATCGTGCGCGGCAGCGCGGGAATGACGAGCCGCTTCTGCGGCGCGAACAGGCCTTCGGCATGCAGCGTCTTGCGCAGCCGGTCGAGCTGGGCGAGCAGGTCGCCCTCGCCGGCCACGCGCAGCCGGGTGATCGCAAACGAGAACGCCGGCGACGACGTGCGGCTGCCGGCGTAGTAGTCCAGCCCGCCGGCGACGACGACCTGGGCGCCGTCGGCCAGTGCGCCCTCGCCGAGGCGCAGCGCGTCGAAGTCGTCGCGCCACATCGAGCAGGGCACGGCGCCGTCGGTGTCGCGCAGCTCCATGTAGACCTTGGCGCGGCTGATCCGCAGGTTCCACACCTCGCCGAAGAGCTGCACGCGCGAGCGCTCGCGCAGGAACTCGCGCAGCTTCGCGGCGTACGCGCCGACGCCGTAGGGTCCCGGCAGCGTGCTGCCGTCGATCCCCGCCGGGCGGGTGTCGGACTGGGACATCGTGCCGGTCAGTCTAGGTCCGGGTCAGCCTCCGCACCGTCCAACGACCGGCGCAGCTCGTCCGCCTGAACCTTGCCGATCGCGCTGCGCGGCAGCTCGTCTGTGAACACCACGTCCTGCGGGTGCTTGTACTCGGCAAGCCGCCCCTCGAACAACGCCTTGACGTCGCCCGCGCTCATCGCGCCCGGTTGCCGCAGCACGACGAACGCGACCGGCACCTCGCCGAGCTCGTCGTCCGGGCGCCCGATGACGGCGGACTCCGCGATCTCCGGGCAGTCCGCCAGCACGGACTCGACATCGGCCGGATACACGTTGCAGCTGCCGACGATGATCACCTGCTTGAGGCGGTCGACGATCGACAGCATGCCCTCCGCGTCGAAGCGCCCGGCGTCGCCGGTGCGAAGCCAGCCGTCGTCGTGGAAGACCTCGCTCGTCGCCTCCGGGTTGCGCCAGTACTCGGGCATGACGGTCGGGCCCTGCACGAGCACCTCACCGACCTCGCCGGACTCGACCGACGAGCCGTCGCCGGCCGCGATCCGCACCCTGCAGTGCGCCACCGGCCGTCCCGCCGTGGCCCGCAGCCGGTGCGCGTCCTCGCGCGGGACGAGGGTCACGACCGGCATCGCCTCGGTGAGCCCGTAGTCCTGCAGGACGCAGACGCCCCGCTCGAACCACGGCGCCAGCGCGTCCTCGCGCACGATCGTCGAGCCGGTGATCACGTAGCGCAGGCTCGACAGATCCGTCGCGCCCCAATCCGGATGTGACACGAGCGCCTTCGTCATCGCCGGCGTGGAGATCCCGAGCGTGATCCGGCGGCGCTCGATCGCGTCCAGCGTGGCGCCCGGATCGAACTCGCGCAGGACCGTCACCGTCGCGCCGGCCGCCAGCGCCGGCGTCGTGAGGATGTTCAGCGGCCCGGTGTTGAACAGCGGCCCGTTGCACAGCACCTCGTCGCCGGCCACGATGCCGACGGCGGCCGCGACGTTCAGCGCGTTGAAGTGCAGCATCCCGTGCGTCAGCACGGCGCCCTTCGTCGGCCCGGTCGTGCCGGACGTGTTGATGATCGCCAGCGGCGCCGACAGCGGGCGATCGGGATCCCAGCGCCGGTCCGGCGGCTGGGCGAGCAGCGATGGCAGGTCCTCGAAGCCGATGATCCCGAAGCCGAGCGAACTGCGGGCCTCCTCCGCCGTGGCCACGAACGCATCCTGCGCGAGGAGGCTCGCGGGCTGGGTGTTCGCCAGCACCACCTCGAGCTCGGCGGCGGGCATGCGCGCGCTCAGCGGGACGAGGATCGCGCCCAGGCGAGCGCAGGCGAAGAGCAGGTCGAGCAGCTCGGGCGCGTTCTGGCCGAGGTACGCCACCCGGTCACCCGCGGCGACGCCGCCGCGGCCGCCGAGCGCGCCGGCCAGCCGGGCCACGCGCCCTTCCAGCGCGGCGTAGGTGATCGCCTGCTCCTCGAAGCGGATCGCGACCGCGTCCGGCGTCCGCCGCGCCCATTCGGCGATCCAGCTGGAGATCTCCGCCTCTGCCGGGGGCACGCGCGCAAGCGTATTCGGGCGCCGGGACGCCTCGCTCCCAGCCGAACGTAGAAATAGTCTTGACAAAAAGAATTGTCGGTGAGAAGGTGTGCCCATGCACGACGTCACCGTCATCGACGACCCCGCCGCGGCCGAGGCCTCGCTGGACCCGATCCGGGGCCGGCTGCTCTCGGCCCTGGCGCAGCCCGGCTCCGCGACGACCCTGGCCGCGAAGACCGGGCTGACCCGCCAGAAGGTCAACTACCACCTGCGCGCGCTCGAGCAGCACGGCCTCGTCGAGCTCGTCGAGGAGCGCCGCAAGGGCAACTGCAACGAGCGCGTCATGCAGGCCACCGCCGCCGCCTACGTGATCTCGCCAACCGCGCTGTCGGCAGTCGCTCCGGACCCCGCCCGGGCGCCGGATCAGCGCTCGGCGCGCTGGCTGCTCGGCGTCGCAGGACGGCTCGTGGCCGAGGTCGGCGAGCTCATCACCCGGGCGGGCGCGGCCGGCAAGCCGCTGGCCACGCTCGGCATCGACGCCGAGGTGCGGTTCGCCTCCGCTAAGGACCGGGCAGCGTTCGCCGCCGAGCTGGCCGAGGCGGTCAACGGCCTCGTCGCCAAGTACCACGACGAGCACGCGCCGCGCGGGCGCGACCACCGCTTCGTCGTCGCCCTGCATCCAAAGATCACGAAACCACCCACCACCGAGGAGAGCCCGTCATGAGCCGCGAATTCGAAGTCATCCGCGAGATCGACCTGCCGTCCGCTCCGGACGACGTCTGGACCGCGATCACCGCTGCACCCGCCGCCTGGATGTTCCCGACGGGCATGGAGATCCCCGCCGGCGCCGCGCCACCAGAGGGGGCACCGGTGACGACCTGGGACCCGCCGAACCGGCTCGTCGTCCGCATGGAGGCGCCCGACGGCACGTTCAACGCGCTGGACTACGCGATCGAGGCGCGCGACGGCGGCACCGCCCACCTGCGCTACGTCCACAGCGGCATCCTCGCCGACGGCTGGGAGGACCAGTACGACGCGATCGGCGGCCACACGGACTTCTACCTGCACACGCTCGGGCAGTACCTCGAGCACTTCAACGGGCGGGCGGTGACCTACGTCGGCCAGCCGTCGGCGGGCATCCAGGGGCCCGAGTCGGCGGGCGGCGCGGACGCGATGGACACGCTGCGCGCGGCGCTGGGCATCGGCGACGAGCGCCGCCGTCGGCGACGCGGTGCACGCCGAGCTCGGCGGAGCGGGCGCGCTCGACGGCGTCATCGACTACCTCACCCCCGAGTTCATCGGCGTGCGCGACGACGACGGGCTGTGGCGCTTCTTCGGCCGCAACCACTACGGCAGCGTCGTCGGCATGAGCGCCCACGTGTTCCGCGACGACGTCGACGCGGCGAAGTCCGAAGCGGTCCTCAAGGCCTGGCTGGACTCCGTCTACGCGTAGCCGCGCGAGCGGGCGGCCCGTGCGCGCTCAGCTCAGTGCGCGTGCGGGTCGGGCGAACCCGTGCCCGTGACCGACGCCAGCGGCACCATGCCGGGCTCGGCGGGCAGGCCGCGGACCTCGCCGTGCAGGCCGAGTTCGGTGAGCCGCGCGATCTCGCGCTCGCCCATGATCCGCGCCGGGTGATCGGCCGGCAGCGGGCGCACGAGCTTGGCGATCCGGTTGCGCAGCTGCAGCGCGAAGTGCGGTGTCGACGCGCCCATGAGCTGGCGCACGTCCGCCAGCGTGACCTCGTGGCCGGGAGTCTGGCGATCGGGGTGCTCGGCTTGGCTCATGTCAGCGCGTCGGGGTCGGATCGAGATTACCGGGAAGCTGCTCCTGGACGATCTCCAGCAGGGCGTCGATGCGCGCCTGCACGGGGACGGAGATCGAGTCCTTCGTCCCGATGATCCAGCCGTGGTTGTAGACGCCGGCGACGGGGTCGGAGCGATAGCCGGGCTGCGTGTCGAGCAGCTGGCTCTGCAGCGCAGCCGGCACCTGAGAGGCGGTGTCGAGCAGGAAGAGCGGCCCGTAGCTGCCCGCGCCCGACAGCGGCGCCGCCGCGGCGGCGTAGAGCGGCCGCCCGGCGCGCATGAACACCATGCCGTGGCCGGACTCGTCGACGCCCCAGCCGAACGTGCCGTCCTTGTAGCGGGCGAACTCGATCGCGTTGGTGATCGCGTCCTGGCCACCCATCCGCTTCACCGTGCCGAAGCGTTTGAGCTGCTTGGTCACCGCGGGCGAGATGAGCTTCGACGGGCCGAGGACGAAGATCCGCGGCTTGGCGAGGCCGGCGAGCGCGGCCAGCGCCGCGCGCGTCTCGGGCGGGACGTCGTCCTTCGTGACGAAGAGGACCGGGTCGCCGGTCTTGGCGACGTACGCCGCGGCCGGCATCGCGAACGACGGATCGTCGGAGCTGGCGACGATGATCTTCGAGGCGACGCCCGGGTGGGCGGAGCGGATCAGGCCCGCGATCGAGCGGATCTGCTCCAGCGGCGTCGTGCCCTGGACGTCGGTCGACTTGTAGCCGGCCGGCTTGGCGACGTTGCCGACGCGGATGATCTGGGCGTTGCCCGCGGCCTTGGAGCCCTCGGGCGCGAGCACGTCGAGCGCCGACTGCGAGGACGCCGGCAGCGTCGTGCCGTCGGTGAAGAGGATCGGCGCGCGAAACGGAGCGGCCATGAGCGCCGAGGCGGCCACCGCGACGCGCCAGTCGCCGGCGTCGACGAGCGTGATCGCGCTCGGCTTGCGGGCCGGGTCGGGGAAGACCGTCCGGGCCACCGCGGCGGCTGTCGAGATCGGGTCGGAGCCCGGCACGCGGGTCGTGTTCTTCGTCGCGGTCTCGGGGAAGCCGAGGTTCTTCTTGACCTGGCTGGGCGGCGCGAGCAGCGCGGGCTGCGAGGGGTCGTCGGAGCGCACCTCACGGCCGCAGCCGGCCACGGCGAGCGTGGCGAGCAGGGCGAGGGCGACGCGGCTGGATAGCCCGGGGCGCGGCATGCGGGCGGCACATTAGCGGTCGGTGCCGAGCGAAAACCCCACCCCGGCCCGCCCGCGCTCTCGGGCGCCGTGCGTACCCGTGCGACGGCCGCGGGGTAACCACGACCGTGACGCGCGTCCGCCTGGCGGTCCTCCTGACGCTGACGGCGCTCTGCGCGACGGCGGTGCCCGCCCGCGCGGCGACCGACGCGGCCCTCCTGCGCCGCCACGCGCCCGTGCTCGTGCTCGACGCCCGCGAGCCCGGCCCGCCGGTCTCCGTGGCGCCGTTCCTGCGCGGGGCGCGCGGCGCCGCCGCCCGCAACGCGCCGCCCCGTGCCTACGGCCATGCCGTGCGCGACGGCGGCCGGCGCTGGCTGCAGTACTGGTTCTTCTATCCCGACAACCCGCAGGACCGCGGGATCGTGCGCACCGGCCGCCATGCCGGGGACTGGGAGATGCTGCAGGTCGGGCTCGGCGCTGCGGACCGACCCCAGGTCGTGACGTTCGCGCAGCACTCGTGGCGCCAGGGCTGCGGCTGGACGGCGGTGCAGCGCGCGGGCGCCGCGCCCGTCGCCTACGTCGCCCATGCCTCGCACGCGACCTACCCGCGGCGCGGCACGCACGACCGTCCCTGGCCCGATCCCAACGACGAGGCGCGCGGCGACGGCGTCCGCGTGCGCCCGCCGGTGACGGTCATCGGCGACGCGCGACCGGTCTGGGTCGCGTCGACGATGCGCTGGGGAGCCAGCCGCGCCGCCTGGTGGAATCCCGCCGAGCAGTCCAGCCCGCTCGGACCGCGCCATCAACGCGACGGGCGCTGGAGCGCGCCGGCCGCCTTCCACGACGGCGCGCGCTCGTGTACGTCGGGCCCGCCGGGCTATCCGTGGTGGGCGTTCGCGGGGCTCGGCGGCCTCGTACTCCTGGCCATCGCCGCCATCTTGCGCAGGCGCACGTCGCCCGCGTGCTAGAAACAACGCAGACCACCACCCCCAGGAGGCACGATGGCCGGCATGTCCGGACGGATGTCCACCGTCATCAAGGCGAAGATCTCCAAGCTGCTCGACAAGGCAGAGGACCCGGGCGAGACGCTCGACTACAGCTACACGAAGCAGCTCGAGTCCCTGCAGCAGGTGAAGAAGGGCATCGCGGACGTCGTCACGGCGAAGAAGCGGCTGGGCATGCAGGCCCAGAAGCTCGAGCAGTCCGTGGTCAAGCTCGACACGCAGGCGCGTCAGGCGCTCGCCGCCGGCAACGAGGAGCTCGCGCGCACCGCCCTGGAGCGCAAGTCGGTCGCCCAGACCGAGCTGCAGTCCCTCGACCAGCAGGTCGCCGAGCTGCAGACCCAGCAGGAGAAGCTGACCGAGTCCGAGAAGCGGCTGCGCACGAAGATCGAGGCCTTCCGGACGAAGAAGGAGGTCATCAAGGCCCAGTACTCCGCCGCGGAGGCGCAGGTGCGCATCTCCGAGGCCGCGACCGGTGTGGGCGAGGAGATGGCCGACGTTGGCCTCGCCATGCAGCGCGCGGTCGACAAGACCGAGGACATGAAGGCGCGGGCCTCGGCGGTCGAGGAGCTCGAGGCGGCGGGGACCTTCGAGGACCTCACCCAGCTCGGCTCCGGCCAGGACGACATCGACCGTCAGCTCGCAGAGCTCGGCGCCGGCGGCATGGTCGACGACGAGCTGTCGAAGATGAAGGCCGAGCTGGGCATGGGCTCCGCTCCGCCGGCGCCGGCCGAGCTCGAAGCGGGCGAAGGCGAGACGAAGCCGTGATCGTCCGGATCATGGGGGAGGGCCAGTACCGCCTCGACGACGACTGTGTCGCGCGCGTCAACGAGCTCGACAACGCCGCGGTCGCGGCCGTCGACGCCGACGACGAGGACGCCTTCCACACCGCGTTCGAGGAGATGCTCGACGTCATCCGCAACGAGGGCGAGCACTTGGGCGACGAGGAGATCGAGACCTCCGACGTCATCGTGCCGCCGGCCGACACCTCGTTCGCCGAGGCGGCGGCCGAGTTCACCGGCGATGGGCTGATCCCGGACTGAGGCCGTTCAGGCGCGCCGGCTCAGCTCGAGCTGGCGCGTCTCCCACTCCGACACCCGGTGCGCGCCCGGGGGGCCGCCGATCACGAGCACCGCGGTGTCCGGTGCCGTCGCGAACGCCTCGCGCTTGGTTCCGGGCGCCACGAGCACGACGCTTCCGGCCGGCACCTCGTGCTCGGCGCCGTCGAGCAGGAACCGCGCCGCGCCGCGCACGACGACGTAGAGCTCCTCGTGCCCGCCCTCCTCGGTGTGGCACTCGACGACGCGATCGCCGACCGCCGCGCCGAGGAACGCGTTGACGCCGAAGGCGCTGACGCCGACGTGGTGGCGCACCGGGCGCCAGTCCAGCGACGGGTCGCAGGGATCGGCGGCGCGCGGGATCGCGTCCAGCGCGACGATCATCGCCGCACCTGCGCGGCGCGCAGGTCGAGCAGCTCGACGACGCCGGTCGTGGCGACGAACGGGTCGGCGATCGCCCGCCGGCTGCAGACCTCCAGCGCGGCCACGATCCGCCCGCCGAGCTCGCCGATGAGGCGCTCGCCGGCGGGCAGCTCGCGCTCGTCGAGCGCGCTGAGCCGCGCGATCGCCGGCTCGTCGGCGGCCGTGGCGGGGCGGATCAGCAGGGCGGCGTGGGGATCGCCGGTGAAGTGGCGATGCGTGACGCGGCTGGCATAGCGGCCGCCGAACGCGGCGAACGTGGACGGGTGGTACATGAGAGCCCCCTGCGGGTTGGTGGCGGAACCGGCTTCGTAACTGTCTAAATAGTATAGCCGGTTAGCTAACCTGTCAAACGTCTACACTGGTGTCAATGTCCAATCCAGCGCCAGGCGAGCTCGAGACCGTACGGGCCTTCGTCAACAGCCGCGACGTCGACGAGGATCTCGAGGCGTTGTCGGCGCCCGCGCAGCTGGCGGCCTGGCTGTGCGAGCACGAGCTCACCGGCGACGACGGCGCTGAGCTGACCGCGACCGCCGCCGACCTGCGCAACGCGATCGCGCTGCGCGAGGCGCTGCGGGCGCACCTGCTCGCCCACCACGGCGAGCCGCTCCCCGACGGCGCCGCGGCCACCCTCGACGCGGCCGCCCGCCGCGCGCGCCTGGTCGTCCGCTTCACGGGCGCCGACGAGACCGCGCTCGCGCCGGAGGCCGGCGGCGTGGACGGCGCGCTCGGGCGCCTGCTGGCGATCGTCGCCCGCGCGATCGAGGCCGGCACCTGGGTGCGGCTGAAGGTCTGCCCAGCCGAGACGTGCCAGTGGGCGTT
This sequence comes from uncultured Actinomycetes bacterium, assembly GCA_963751065.1. Classification (GTDB taxonomy): domain Bacteria; phylum Actinomycetota; class Thermoleophilia; order Solirubrobacterales; family Solirubrobacteraceae; genus CADCVQ01. Next base: position 88,297 of record CAVVTD010000005.1, on the reverse strand, counting down.
CTTCGACGCCTCGCGCAACCGCTCGGCGGTGTGGTGCGACATGCGCGTCTGCGGCAACCGCGCGAAGGTGCGCGAGTTTCGCGAGCGCACACGGGCCGACGAGCACGCCGACCACGGCGCCAAGAACGACTAGATCGGGATCCCCCAGAGCGGGAACCAGCGCTCGAGCTCGGGCTCCATGGGCAGCTCGCTGCCGATCATCGCCTTGATCTGCAGCTCGCGCTCGCCGTCGCGCGCCTGCGTGCCCTTGGCCGGCACGAACGGATACCACGCGCCGCGCTTGTAGTTGTAGATGAAGTACACGGCGCGGCCCTTGGAGTCCTTGAAGGCGAAGACCGCGGCGAGCACGCGGTCGCCGTAGCCGCCGACCATGAGCGCGTCCGAGACGGCGTTGATGCCGACGACGAGATCTTCGATGTCGTCGTCCTTGAGGATGATCCAGCGGTAGCCGTGCGAGTCCTCGTGCGTGGAGATCGTCGTCCCCGTGTCCTCGCCGGTGCCGGCCAGCAGCTCCTCCATCTCGGCGACGATCGCCTCGAAGTCCGCGGTGGCCAGCGGCTGGAAGACGATCGCCGCGACGCCCTTCGTCTCGATGCCGTGACCGGTCGAGAGCGTGACGTACGCCGTCGACATCGCGAACAGCTTGTCGGCCGCGGGCGGCGCCTTCAGCTTCTTCTTGCCGCCGAGGATCGCGTCGAGGAAGCCCATGCGAGGCGAGCCTACGGACTTACGCCGCGGCGAGCGAGCCGCGCTGCAGCTCGCCCTCGAGCCGCATGAGCTGCTCGATGCGCTTCTCCATCGGCGGGTGCGTCGAGAACAGGCCGCCGATGACCTTCTTCGGCGAGGCGATGAAGAACGCGCTCAGCTCGTTGGCGACGCGCAGGTCCTGCTGGGGCAGGCGGTCCATGCCGGACGAGATCTTGCGCAGCGCCGACGCCAGCGCGCTCGGGCGCCCGGTGGTGAGCGCGGCGCCGCGGTCGGCGCTGAACTCGCGGTAGCGCGACAGCGCCATCATCAGCAGGAAGGAGAGGACGTACACGACGAGCGAGGCGAGCAGGATGACGAGGAAGCCGGGACCGTCGTCGTCGTCGCTGTGGCCGCCGCCGCCGAAGAGGAAGCCGAACTGCAGGATCATCGCGGCGACCGAGGCGAAGAACGACGCGATCGTCATGATCATCACGTCGCGGTTCTTGACGTGCGCGAGCTCGTGCGCCATGACGCCCTCGAGCTCGGCGGGGGAGAGCATCTTCATGATCCCCGTCGTCGCGCAGACGGTGGCACTCTTCTGCGACTTGCCGATCGCGAACGCGTTGGGCATCTCGGTGTAGGCGACGGCGATCTTCGGCTTCGGCAGATCGGCCTGGATGCACAGCCGCTCGATCATCGCGTGCAGCTCCGGCGCCTCCTGCGGTGAGACCTCGCGCGCGCCCATCGCATGCAGCGCGAGCTTGTCGGAGGTGAAGAACTGCAGCGCGGCGAAGCCACCCGCGATCAGCAGGATCATGAAGCCTTGAACACCGGCTGCGAACAGCACGCCGACGAACGCGACGTACAACGCACCCAGGAGGAACATCGTGAGCAGCATGCGGGACTGAAGCCCGGCATCGCGTGTGAACGTCGTCTTCGTGGCAGCCATGGATCCATTCTGCCAAACCGGAAGTACCGGCTTGCACGGTTCGCGGGGTCGGTAGGGTCCGTTGCCGATTCCCGGCAAGGACACCGGGAACGCGGCCGCCCGTCGCAGCCCGCGCAAGGTCGCTCGCAAGGCTCCATAACCCGAGGTGCCGGTTTGGTCCGCTGTGCAGCGCAAACCTAGACTCGGCGGTCGCATGCGCGTCCGCCTTCTCCTGACAGCCATCGCGCTGCCGCTTGCGCTGTGGGCGCTCGTGCCGATGCCATCCTCGGGCAAGTCCAAGCAGCAGGAGCTGCAGGAGCTGCAGTCGAAGATCAGCAACGCGCGCGAGAAGATCGGCCGCAAGAAGGGAACCGAGCGCGCGCTGCGCCAGCAGATCGCGGGCTACGACCGCCGCATCCGCCGGTTGCAGGGCAAGATCGCGACGCTGCAGACGCGCCAGGAGCGCGTCCAAGCCGACCTGGACGTCAAGCGCACCGAGCTCGAGAGCCTGCGCACGAACCTGCGCGGCGAGCGCGCCCGCCTCGTGCGGCTGCGCAAGCGCCTCGACGAGACCCGCACCCAGCTGCGCGTGCGCCTCGTCGAGATCTACAAGGCCGAGCCGCCGGACATGGTCACCGTGGTGTTGAACTCCGACGGCTTCACGGACCTGCTCGAGCGCGGGGAGTTCATCAAGCGCATCTCCGACCAGGACAAGCGGATCGTGACGATCGTTCGCGATGCCAAGGCCGACTCGACGTCGAGCGAGCGGCGCCTGCGCAAGCTCGAGGCGCGCCAGCGCAAGGTCACCGCGATCGTCCAGCAGCGCCGCGACGAGATCTCCGACGTGCGGATGGAGCTTGTCGGTACGCGCGTCGGCTATACGCGTACGAAGGACGGCAAGGCCGCGGCGCTGAGCAACGTGCGTGCCGACCGCCAGCACCTCGAGGAGCACGTCGACGGTCTCGAGGCCGCGTCACAGAAGATCGCCAACCAGCTGGCCGCCGCGCAGGGGCGGTACGCCGGCGACCTGCCGATCCGGCGCGGCAACGGCAGCATGATCTGGCCGGTCAACGGCACCATGAGCTCGCCGTTCGGCCAGCGCTGGGGCCGGCTGCACGCCGGGATCGACATCAGCGCGGGCGAAGGCACGCCGATCCACGCTGCCGACTCCGGCCGCGTCGTCCTCATGCAGGGCACCGGCGCCTCGGGCGGCTACGGCAACTACACCTGCGTGCAGCACACCGCCACGATGTCGACGTGCTACGCGCACCAGTCGCGTTTCGGCACGAGCGTCGGCGCGAGCGTCGCCCAGGGGCAGATCATCGGCTACGTCGGCAACACCGGCCACTCGTTCGGGGCGCACCTGCACTTCGAGGTGCGCGTCAACGGCGCTCCGGTGGACCCGATGGGCTACCTCTAACGGCAAAGCTCTAGCCTCGGGGTTGATGCAGCCCGAGATCGACGTCCTCGGCCTCTCGATCAAGACGTTCGGCCTGTGCTTCGGCCTGGCCTTCGTCGTCTCGGGGATGATCGTCGGGCGGCGCCTGAAGGAGACCGGACGCCCGCCGGACTGGGCCTACGAGATGGTCTTCGCCGCGCTCATCGGCGGCCTGATCGGCGCGCGCCTGTACTGGATCCTCGGCAACCTCGACGAGGTCCGCGGCGATGTCCTCGGTGGCATCTTCGGCGGCTCGGGGCTCGTCTGGTTCGGCGGGGGACTGGGCGGCGCGGCCGGCGTCCTGCTGTGGGCGCGGCGGCGCGGGATGTTCAACATCGAGCTGCTGGACACGTGCGCGCCCGCGCTCGCGGCGGGCTACGCCGTCGGCCGGATCGGCTGCCAGATCTCCGGCGACGGCGACTACGGCAAGCCGACCGACCTGCCGTGGGGGATGGCCTATCCCGACGGCGTCGTGCCGACCACCGACGTCGTGCACCCGACGCCGATCTACGAGACGATCTCGATGCTGCTCGTCGCCTGGGCCCTGTGGCGCGCGCGCGACCTCGTGCGGCCCGCCGTGCTGTTCGCCTGGTACCTGCTGCTGTCGGGCACCGAGCGCTTCCTCGTCGAGTTCCTGCGCCGCAACGAGCCGGTGCTCGCGGGGCTCACCGAGGCCCAGCTGCTCAGCCTCGTGCTCATGGCCGCCGGGGCGATCTGGCTGTGGAAGCTGGCGCGCTCCGGAGGGTGGCGGCGCGAGGACGCCGGCGGCGAGCCGGCGATCGCCTCGACCGCGTAAGCCCGTCAGCCGCCGAGCGTCTCGACGAGCGAGCGCCGCGTGCCGGCGGCCGGCGCGCCCGCGGGCCGCGCCAGCGCGGCGACGACCCACAAGGCGATCGCCGCGAGCGCGACCGACGCCCCCGCGGCGATGTCGAGCTCGGCGCTGGCCACGAGCCCGAGCAGGCCCGCCAGCGCGCCGAGCCCGGCGCCGATGGCCAGCTGACCGCCGACCGTCCGGGCCAGCCGGATCGCCGCGGCGGCCGGCGCGACGATGAGCGCGAGGACGAGCAGGTTGCCGAGCCCCTGCACCGCGGCCACCACGGCCAGGGCGAGCAGGACGAGCAGCGCGAGCTCGACGCGGCCCGGCCGCACGCCGAGCGACGGCGCGGCGAGCGGGTCGAAGACGGCGAGCGACAGCGAGCGGTGGCCGGCCGCGAGGGCGAGCCCGACGAGCGCGGCGAGGCCGCCGCCGACGACGAGGTCGGCGGTGCTCGTCCCGAGCAGGTCGCCGAACAGCAGCTCGCCGAGGCGGGCCGGCACGTCGGGCGCGAGCGCGAGCACGGCGCCGAGGCCGAAGGCCGTCGTCACGGTCACGCCGACGGCGATCTCGGGGCCCACGCGGGTGTCGCGCGCGGCGAGGGCGATCAGCGCCGCGGCGACGAGCACGCCGCCCGCCGCGCCGAGCAGCAGCGGCGCGCCGGCGAGCGCGGCGAGCACGAGCCCGGGCAGCATCGCGTGGGCCAGCGACTCGGCCGCGTACGTGTGGCGCAGGTGCAACAGCCAGACGCCGAGCGCACCGCACGTCGCGCCGACGATGAGCACCTCGAGCAGCGCGCGCTGCAGCAGACCCGAGTTCAGGATCTCGTTCATCGCATCAGTGCGAGTGCGTGTGGGAGTGATGCTGGATGGCGACGGCGCGGTGGCCGCAGTCGAGCACGACGATCTCCTCGCCGTACGTGCCCTCGAGCACGGCGTTCGTCAGCGTCTCGGCCGGCGGGCCGTAGGCGATCTGCGCACCGGCCACGCACAGCACGCGGTCCCAGCGGCGCGCCTGCTCGACGTCGTGCGTGGCGATGAGCAGGACGCGGCCCTCCGCCCGCAGCTCGTCGAGGATCCGCATGATCGCCTCCTCGCTCGTGCGGTCGACGCCCGCGAACGGCTCGTCGAGCAGCAGCACGCCCGCGTCCTGCACGAGCGCGCGAGCGATGAGGACGCGCTGGCGCTGGCCGCCGGAGAGCGCGCCGAAGCGGTCGCCGGCGCGGTCGGCGAGGCCGACGCGCTCCAGCGCGGCGCGCGCGAGCGCGCGGTCGCGCGCGCCGATCCGCCGGTACCACGGCGTGCGCGCATACGCGCCCATGAGCGCCACGTCGGACGCGCTGACCGGGAAGTCCAGGCGCGAGCGCTCGGTCTGGGGCACGTAGGCGATGGTGCCCTGCACGCTGGCCGTGCCGGTCAGGGCCGGCAGCTCGCCGAGCAGCGCGCGAAAGAGCGTCGTCTTGCCGCCGCCGTTGGGTCCGAGGACGGCGACCGCCTGGCCGTCGGTGGCGGTGAAGCTGACGTCGCGCAGCGCGACCGCGCCCGCGCCGTAGGAGGCCGACAGGCCCACGACCTCGATCGTGGCCGCGCCGCTCACGGCGCCGCCCTCGCCGCCCGCAGCCGGACGGTCGCGCCGGCCAGCGCGGCCAGCGCGAAGACCCCGCCGCCGATGACCGCTATCGCCGGGCCGGGCGGCAGGTCGAGGTGGTAGGCGAGCAGCAGGCCGCCGACGCCCTCCGCGGCCGCGAGCGCCACCGACGCCCCCAGCAGCGTCGCGAGCGAACTCGTCAGCAGTCGCGCGGTCGCCGCGGGCACGACGAGCAGCGTGCTCACGAGCAGCGCGCCGACGGCCGGCAGGACCGCGACGACGGTCACCGCCAGCAGCGCGAGCAGCAGCCGGTCACCGTGCGCGGCGGGCACGCCCAGCGACGCGGCGCCGCCGGGATCGAAGCCGGTGGCCAGCCACGTGCGCGCCAGCGCGGCAGTCGCCAGGGCGGCGGCCAGCGCGGCGGTCGCCGCGAGCGCGAGGTCGCCGTCGCTCAGGCCCAGCAGCGTGCCGAACAGCAGCCGGTCGACGCCCGCGCCCGACGCGTAGACGTCGCTGGCGAGGATCGCGCCGAGCGCCAGCGCGCCGGTCAGCAGCAGCCCCGTCGCGGCGTCGGCGCTGGTCGCGCCGCGCCGCGTCAGGCGCGACAGCAGGCCGGCGAAGCCGACCCCGGCGCCGAGCGCGGCAAGCGGCGCGGCGATGCCCCACGGCCCCGCGACGACCAGCCCGGGAAACGTCGCGGTGCCGACGGCGTGGGCGAAGAAGGCGAGCCGGCGCAGCACGATCCAGGTGCCGAGCAGACCGGCGGCGACCGCCAGCAGGAGCGTCGCGAGCAGCGCACGCTGCATGAAGGCAAGCGACAGGGGTTCCGTCAGCCAGTCCACGGGGACGCGAGCTTATCGAAAATGGTTCTCATCAAGGTCGGGGAAAGCCGCTGCCGGCGCCCCGGCCCGATTAGGCCAAGACGCTAGTGTGAACTGGCAGCGCCTCCGGCTCGCGGGTGTTCTTCTCTCCCCCGTTCCCGCGAGCGGCGCATTCTCACCTGGGGGGGCGAGAACGGAGCGGGCGTCCATGCCCGACAGCCCCGCAGCACCGGCAGCACCCGCCGCACCCGACGCCCGGCCGTCCGGGACCCTGTCCGCCGCGATCTCCAACGCCGTCGTCGGCCTTCTGCACAACTACACGGGCCGCGGCCCGACCCGCGCCCGCACGACGATCGGCCCCGACACCATCGTGGTGACCCTGCGCGACAGCCTCACGAAGGCCGAGCGAACGCTGGCCGACAGCGGTCAGTCGCTCGAGGTGCTCGCCATGCGGCGGGCGTTTCAGGGCGCGATGCGCGACGACCTCGTCGCCGCCGTCGAGCGGCTCACCGGCCGTGAGGTCGAGGCGTTCCTCAGCGACAACCTGCACAATCCCGACGTCGCCGTCGAGATCTTCCTGCTGCACCCGCTCGACGGCAACGGTCATCGGGCGTCGCACGGCGCCACAGGGCCCGCGGTCTAGCGTCTACGTCATCGCCGCCAAGGCGGCGATGAAGTCCACCGCCTCGGCCTGAAGCGCCGGGTCGTGCTGCGCGGACTGGTGGTCGCCGCCCGGCACGGCGAGCAGGCGGCTGCCCGCGGCGGCGGCGTGCAGCCGGCGGGAGTGCTCGATCGGCACGCGGTCGTCGCCGTCGGCGTGCACGAGCAGCAGGCGCGGGCCGAGCGCGCGCGCCGCGTCCTGCAGGTCGACCGAGGCAAGCAGCGGCTCGAGCCCGCCACGGTCCGCGCGGAAGTCCAGGCGTCCGCAGCGCAGGCCTTCGAGCAGCAGGCCGCCGCTCGCCGGGCAGATCGCCACGACGCCGGCGGCGCCGGCGAGCCGCGCCGCCGCCAGCGCGACGAAGCCGCCCATCGACGAGCCGCGCAGGAAGACCGGCACGCCGGCCGGCAGGAGCGCAGCCATCGTCGCGACGTCGTCGAGCGCGCGGGCGTCGAGTGCGCCCTCGCTGGCGCCGTGCCCGCGCTGGTCGAAGGCGAGCGCGGCGAGACCGGCGCCCGCGCAGGCCTGCGCGAAGTCGCGATGGTTCTCCTTGCACGAGCCCGCGCCGTGCAGGATCACGACCCCGCCGCGCGGCTCGCCCTCCGGCAGCACGAGCTCGTAGGCCAGGCCGTCGTGCATCGGACTCGCATACTCTCCGATCCGCATGCCGGCCACCCGCACCCAGCTCTCCCAGGCCTATCCGATCGGCAGCGCCGTCGACGAGAACGGCCGCCTGCAGCTCGGCGGCTGCGACGCCGTCGAGCTCGCGCGCGAGTTCGGAACGCCCGCATACGTGGTCGTCGAGGACGACCTGCGCGCCCGCGCGCAGACGTTCGTCGAGGCCTTCCGCGCCCGCACGAAGAACTTCGACGTCCTGTTCGCCTCGAAGGCGTTTCCCTGTACGGCGATCTACAGGGTGCTGGCCGCTGAGGGCATCGCCTGCGACGTCGCGTCCGGCGGGGAGTTGGCGCTCGCGCTGCGTGGCGGCTTCGATGCCGCGCGGATCTACATGCACGGCAACGCCAAGTCCGTCGACGAGCTGCGCTTCGCGCGCGCGTCCGGGGTCGGCCATATCGTCATCGACAACGCCGACGAGATCGCGCGCCTCGAGGCGGTCGTCGGTGACGGGCCGCCGCAGCCGGTGCTGCTGCGCGTCACGCCCGACGTACGCGGCGAGACGAACGACAAGATCTCTACCGGGCAGGCCGACTCGAAGTTCGGCTTCTCGATGGCCGACGCGCCGTCCGCGATCGCTCGGGCGCACGACAGCGCAGCGCTCGATCTCGTCGGCCTGCACATGCACATCGGCTCGCAGATCCTCGAGCTCGACCCGTTCCGCCGCGCGATCGAAGCGGTCGCGGAGCTGGGCGACTTCGGCACGTACAACCTCGGCGGCGGGCTCGGCGTCGCGTACACGGCGGAGCAGGAGCCGCCGCGGATCGCCGACTACGTCGCGGCGAAGGTCGACACCGTCAACCGCGTGCTCGGTCCCGGCAAGCGGATCCTCGACGAGCCCGGCCGCGCGCTCGTCGCCAACTCGACGGTGACGCTCTACACGGTGCAGAGCGTCAAGCGCAACGTCTCGACCTGGGTCGCGGTCGACGGCGGCATGTCCGACAACCTGCGCCCGATGCTCTACGGCTCGGTGTACGAGGCGCAGATCGCCGACCGCTTCGGCGGCGGCACGCCTTCGCGGCTGACCGGCAAGCACTGCGAGTCCGGCGACGTGATCGTGCGCGACGTGGAGCTGGCCGATCCGAAGGTCGGCGACGTCGTCGTGACCCCCGCGACGGGCGCCTACGGGTACGCGATGGCCAACAACTACAACGGCGTGCCGCGCCCGCCGGTGATCATGGTCTCGCAGGGTGACGCGCGCGTCGTCGTGCGACGCGAGACCTACGACGACCTCTTCGCCCGCGATGTCGACTGATCCCGAGACGGTGCTCCCGTTCAACATCGGGCTGCTCGGCCATGGCACGGTCGGGGGCGCATTCGAGACGCTGCTCGGCGAGCGCGCCGATCACGTCGCCGCGATCACCGGGCTGCGGCCGCAGATCTCCGGGGTCCTGACGCGCTCGCGCGGGGACTTCGAGGAGATCCTCGCCGGCTGCGACCTCGTCGTCGAGCTCATCGGCGGGATCGAGCCCGCGCGCGACTACGTGCTGCGAGCCATGCGCGCCGGCAAGCACGTGGTGACGGCGAACAAGCAGCTGCTCAGCCAGCATGGCGAGGAGCTCTGGGCGGTTGCCCGCGAGAACGGGGTGCAGCTGCGCTTCGAGGCCTCCGTCGCCGGCGTCGTGCCGGTCATCCGCGTCCTGCAGGAGTCCCTGGCCGGGGCGCACGTCGACCGTGTGCACGGGATCGTCAACGGGACGACGAACTACATCCTCTCCGAGATGGCCCGCACCGGCTGCTCCTACGGCGACGCGCTGGCCGACGCGCAGCGCCTCGGCTACGCCGAGGCCGACCCGAGCGACGACGTCAACGGCAAGGACGCGGCGGCCAAGATGGCGATCCTCGCGCGGCTGGCGTTCGACACGCCGGTCCACCTCGACCAGGTCACCTACGAGGGCATCGAGGCGATCACCGCCGACGACATGGAGTACGCCCACGAGCTCGGCCTCGGCCTGAAGCTCATCGGCACGGCCGAGCGGATCGACGGCAAGCTCGCCGTGCGCGTGCATCCGGCGTTTCTGTACTCCGGCCACCCGCTGGCCAGCGTGCACGGCCCGTTCAACGCCGTGACCGTCGAGTCCGAGGCGATCACCGAGATCACGATGTCCGGCCCCGGCGCCGGCGGCCCGCAGACGGCGAGCGCGGTGCTCGGCGACGTGATCAGCGCGATGATCCCGCCCGCCTCGACCCCGGAGACGACGCAGGCGCTGGAGATCGTCGACGACGTGAAGTCCTCGTTCTACCTGCACATGGAGGTCGCCGACCGGCCCGGCGTGCTCGCCCAGGTTGCCCACGTGCTCGGCGATCACGGCGCCTCGATCAAGTCGGTCGTGCAGAAGGGGCTGGGGGAGCGGGCGCGGCTGGTCATGGTCGTCCACCCCGTGCTCGAGTCGCAGTTCTTCGCGGGCGTGGAGGAGATCGCCGGCCTGGACTTCCTGCGCTCGCCGCCGCGCGCGATCCGGGTCATCGACGAAGAGTTCGTGTAGCCGGCGGCCGGGGTGATCGATGGTCGTGACGGTAGGGTCACGGCCGATGCCCGGTCTCATGGAGCGCTACCGCGAGCGCCTGCCCTTCGCCCCCGACGATCCCGTCGTCTCGCTCGGCGAGGGCACTACGCCGCTCGTCCACGCGCCGCACATCTCCGAGCTCGTCGACGCCGACGTGTGGCTGAAGCTCGAGGGGCTCAACCCGACCGGCTCCTTCAAGGACCGCGGCATGACCTGCGCCGTCAGCGCCGCCGTGCGCGAGGGCGCGAAGGCCGTGATCTGCGCCTCGACCGGCAACACCGCCGCGAGCGCCGCCGCCTACGCCGCGCGCGCCGGCCTGACCTGCGCGGTGATCGTGCCGGAGGGCAAGATCGCCCAGGGCAAGCTCGCGCAGGCGCTCATGCACGGCGCGCGCGTGATCGCGCTGCGCGGCAACTTCGACCAGGCGCTGACGCTCGTGCGCGCGCTCACCGACCGCCAGCCGATCGCGCTCGTCAACTCGGTCAACCAGTACCGCCTCGAGGGCCAGAAGACGGCCTCCTTCGAGATCCTCGAACAGCTCGGCGAGCTCGACGCGCTGTGCATCCCGGTCGGCAACGCCGGCAACATCACCGCCTACCACAAGGGCTTCGTGGAAGACGACGCCAACCCGCGGCTGTTCGGCTTTCAGGCCGAGGGCGCGGCGCCGCTCGTGCTCGGCAAGCGGGTCGATCATCCCGAGACGATCGCCAGCGCGATCCGGATCGGCAACCCGGCCCGCTGGGAGGAGGCGATGGCGGCGATGACCGCCTCGCGCGGCGCGATCCGCGCCGTCTCCGACGCCGAGATCCTCGGCGCCTACCGCCTGCTCGCCGCGCGCGAGGGGGTCTTCTGCGAGCCGGCCAGCGCCGCCTCGGTCGCCGGCCTGCTGCGCTACGGCGCCGACGGCGCGCGGCGGGTGGCCTGCGTGCTCACCGGCCACGGGCTGAAGGACCCCGAGACCGCGCTCAACCAGGCCGGTGGCGTGATTCCCTGCGAGCCGACCCTCACGGCGGTCGAGGAGGCCGTGCTCGGGTGAGTCTCAAACGCCGCCGGCTCGTTCGCGTGCCCGCGTCGTCGGCGAACCTCGGGCCCGGCTTCGACGCCTTCGCCGCCGCGCTGGACCTGCACGTCGAGCTGGAGGTCATCGAGACCGGCCGCTTCGCCGTCGAGACGAAGCTCGACATCGCGCGCGACCGGCGCAACCTCTGCGTGCGCGGCTTTGCGCGGCTGCACCCGCCGGACGCGTTCACCTTCCGCATCCGCTCCGCGGTCCCGCTGTCGGGCGGGCTGGGCTCGAGCGCGGCCGCCTACACCGCCGGGGTCCTCGCGGCGGCGCACATGTTCGAGCTGCAGGAGGACCTGCTCGGCCACATCGCCGAGCTCGAGGGCCATGCCGACAACGCCGCCGCCGCGCTGCTCGGCGGCTTCGTGATCGTCGCCGGCGGCGAGGTGACGCGCTTCGAGCCGCCCGACGGCCTGGAGGCGGTCATCGTCGTCCCGCGCGCCGCCGTACGCACGGCGGTGGCGCGCAAGGCGCTGCCCGAGCGCGTGCCGATGGCCGACGCCGTCGCGAACGTCGCCCGCGGCGCGCTGCTCACGCTCGGCCTGAGCACCGGCGACTTCAGCCTCGTGGCGCGCGGCCTCCAGGACCGCCTGCACCAGCCCTACCGGGCGCACCTCTTCCCGCAGTCGATGGCGCTGCTCGAGCGCGCCCGCGAGTTCGGCGCGATCGGGGCGACGATCTCGGGCGCCGGCCCGACGGTCCTCTTCTGGACGCAGGCCGACGTGACCGGCGCCGTGATGCAGAAGCTGCGCGGCGAGGCGGAGGGCTGGGCCGACGTCCTGCGTGCGCCGTTCACGCCCGACGGCGCCGACGTCCGCGAGATCTAAGCCCGGATCCGCACCGTCGTGCCGAGCGGCAGGCGTTCCATGAGCCAGCGGATGTCGCGCTCGCCGACGCGCACGCAGCCGCTGCTCGCGGCGGTCCCGATCGTCGCCTCGTTCGACGTCCCGTGGATCGCGATCCGGTCGCCGCCGGTCCAGCCCTGCGGGATGTTCGGCTGGCGGCCGGTCAGGGCGATCGCACAGCAGCCGTAGGGCCCGTTGCCGTCGCCGCTGACGCGCAGCGAGTCGGTGATGCCGAAGCGGCCCGTCGGGGTCTCGACGCCGGGCCGCCCGATCGCGACCGTGATGCGCCGCACGACGCGGCCGTGCAGCCGCACCACCAGCCGCCGGTCGGAGAGGTCGATGCGCAGCCGGTAGGGCTCGTAGCGCAGCGAGACCGCGTCCATCGGGATCCAGCCCGCCTTCGAGTTGGGCATCGACTCCGACAGGACGCCGTACCACCCCGGCTCGCGCGCGACGACCGCGAGCACCCGCTCGGAGCCGTACTCCGTCTTCGTGGCCAGCGTGGTCACGACGCGCCCGCCCGGGCTCTCGCGCAGCTGCGCCCGGCGCAGGAGGCGCGCGCCGACCGGCCAGCGGCGGCGCGGGTTGGGCGTCTGCGCCGGCGGGCGCGAGTCCTCCTGCGGGTTGCGCACGCTCGGCGTCGCCGCGCGCTGCGGCTCGTCGCTGCGCTGCAGCAGCCACAGGACGACCCCCGCGCCCACGACCACGGCGAGCAGCGCGACGATCCCCCCGACCCGGCGACCCATGCGTGCTTCCGCGCTACGCGGCGGCGGCGAGCGCCTTCACCTGCGCCCGCGCCTCGGGCATCTTCAGGCGCTCGAGGATTTCGTCGGTCAGCGCCAGGTAGTCGGCGCCGAGGTCGGGCCGGTGGTCGAGGATCGACACCGCGCGCTCGGCCGCCTCGGCGTAGGCGATCGAGGAGCGGATCGTCGTCTGAAAGAGCTTGCGCCCGACGTGCTCGCCGAGCGAGACGAAGGCCTCGCGGCTGTGCTTCGTGCGCATGTCGGCGATGTTGAAGACGACGCCGAGCCAGCCGAGCTCGGGGTTCAGGCCGTCGCGGGCGAGCTCGATGACCTCGAGCGCCTGCTCGACACCCTGCATGGCGAAGTACTGCGCCTCGGTCGTCAGCAGCGCGTGGTCGGCGGCGACGAGCGCGTTGACGGTCAGCAGCCCGAGCGACGGCGGGCAGTCGAGCATGACGAGGTCGTACTCCTTCTTCAGCGGCTTGAGCGCGCGCTTGAGCGTCAGCTCGCGGCCCATCTTGCCGGCGAGCAGCAGCTCGGTCTCCGCGAGCGACAGGTTCGCCGGGATGACGTCGTCATGGACCGCCCGCGCCGCCTCGGCGCGCCCGGCGAGAACGTCGGCGATCGTCGGTGAGGCCTCGGGGTCGATGTCGAAGTAGTCCGACAGGTTGCCCTGGGGATCGAGGTCGACGGCGAGGACGCGCAGGCCGACGCGGCGGAGCACGTCCGTCAGGGTCCGCACCGCGGTGGTCTTGCCGGTGCCGCCCTTCTGGGAGAGGACTGCGATCGTGGCGCCCAAGGGCGCCAAAGGCTACTCGCCCGCCAGCGGTGCGACGGGTGCTTCGGTGCCGAGTGCCGAGCGATCGGCGAACCGCAGCCGGTAGCGCCCGATCACGATCTCGTCGCCGTCGGCGAGCAGGCGCGAGACGGTGCGCTCGCCGTTGACGAAGACGCCGTTGAGGCTGCGGTCGTCGAGCACGCGGACCCCGTCGGCCTCGGCGATGAGCACGGCATGGCGACGCGAGACCGTCGGATCCTCGAAGCGCAGGTGCGCCGACAGACTGCGCCCGATGCGCATGGAATCGCCGGGCATGGCGACGGTGCGCATCTCGCCGGCGTCGTGGAAGACGAGGTAGCGGCCGGGGGCATCGATCGCGTCGCGTGCGGCGTCGACCGCGTCGCCGTGGGTCGCGGTCTCGGGCTCGGCACGCTGGAAGCGCCCGGTGCCGGCGAAGAGCGAGGCGCGCGTGAAGCTCGCGCCGTCACAGCCGGGGCAGGCAGGCAGGACGTCTGCGGTGGCCATCTCCAGCACGTGGCCGCAGATCTCGCAGCGGAATGTGCCCGTACCGGCAAGCGTTCCCGACGTGAGCGACTCCATACCGACACTCCCTTCGCCTGTGGATCCAGCAGCCGAAACAGCACCCCGGCTTGTGTGAATCATGACGATGTCGTCAAGCCAGCGGACGACTAGGCCAAAGGACCCCGGGGACTGGGCGTTTACCCATGATGGGCCCGTACCTAAACGCACTCTCAAAGTTTTCTCGCAGGAAGCGCAGACGCGACGGAGAACCATCCCCACATGCCGCGTGCCGCCGTGACGATCGACGAACAGGATCTCGAGCGCGCGCTGCTGCGCAAGAGCGTGGATGCGCTGACCGACGGGCGCAGCGACTGCGTGGACTGCGGACGCACCCCGCTCGTCGGCGAGACGCTCTACCTCTTCGCCGCCGGGGCGACGGTCTGCGAGCTGTGCCGCCCGCTGCGCCGCGACGAGCCGGTCCGCAGCGAGCGCGTGCGCCACAGCGAGCACGGCAACGCCGTGCGCGTGCGCCGCGTGTAGGTTTGCGGCTCCGATGGAGCCGATCACGCTGACGACGACGATCGCCAAGCCGCGCGAGGAGGTCTTCGAGTACCTCGCCGATGTCGCCAACCACTCGGAGTTCAGCGACCACTGCATGGTCGACTGGCACCTGACCCGCGAGGACTCCTACGGCCGCGGCGCGGGCGCCCGCTTCCGCGTCAAGTCGCGCTTCGATCGCTTCTCCTACGGCGACATCACGCTCGCCGAGGTCACGCCGCCCGAGCGGATCGTCGCCACCGGTCGCTCCGGACGCTTCAACCGCATCAAAACGCGCTCGACGTGGACGCTCGAGGAGGCCGGCCCCGGCCAGACGAAGGTCACGTTCGAGACGCAGTCCACGCCGGTGCTGAAGTCCGACGAGCTCATGGAGAAGTTCCTGCGCGTGCGCGTGGCGACGACGCGCTGCCATCAGCGCGCCCTCGACCGGCTGCGCTCGATCCTCGAGTCCGGTGAGGATCGCGGCGAGCGCACGACGGTCGCCGGCGGGGCACGCAAGCCCGCCAGCGGCTTCAAGCTGTAGATTTCCCGCCCTCGTGTCCAGCGGTTCGTCTCATAACCACCGACCCGACCTGGCGGCCGTCGATCACCGACCGGCTGTGTCCTCGGTCGTCGATGTGCCAGAGGCACACCTTCCTCCCTGCGTCCTTGCCGGATCGGCGCCGACGACCACCATGTCGGGCCGCTGGTCATGAGACGAACCGCGCGCCTTCGCCGTCCACTCGCCGCCCTCGCCGTCCTGCTCGCCAGCGGCGGCCTCGCCGCGTGCGGGAACCACCACGACGAGGAGGCCAAGATCCAGCGGATCGAGGGGGAGGGCTTCTATCTCTCGCTCGGCGAGCTGAAGTACCAGGTGCAGGGCTCGCGCCAGCTCAACGCCGACGACATCCAGGACAAGCCGTTTCTCAGCGGCGTCCCGGCCGCGCAGTCCGTGCTCAAGCCCGACGAGGTCTGGTTCGGGGTGTTCATGCAGGTCGAGAACGAGGACGACGTGCCGCTGCGCCCCTCCGGCGACATCGAGATCATCGACACGCAGGAGGACGTCTTCAAGCCGCTCGGCCTCGAGCAGACCAACCCCTTCGCCTATCGCTCGACCGACCCGATCCCCGGCGGCCAGCTCACCCCGCTGCCCGACTCGCCGGCCTTCAACACGGCCAACCAGGGTGCCCTGCTGCTCTTCAAGCTCACGATCGAGGCGCTCGACAACCGGCCGCTCGAGCTGAAGGTCGAGTCCTCGACAACCGACCAGACCGGGATCATCGACCTCGACGTCTAACGACGTCGCCGGGCCTGCGCCCGGGCGTCGCAAGGGCTGTCGCGCCGCGCCGTGGCGCGGCCCGCCCTGCTTCAACTGCATCTTTGAGGGCGTCAGGGAGTGTGGGTGGCGGCGTTTCGGCCTGGGCCAGCGGGGGTGTGGCGAATCATGCACGGCATGCGTGCATGATTCGCCACACCCCCTGCTAATCAGCCAAATCGGCCCACCACCAGCGCCGAACCCGGACCGCTCGCCGCCACCCCACCAACTCACGCACCGTCATGGATGCAGTTCGACCACGCGATCGCTGCGCACACGACGCGCGAGAGCGCACATCCCTGAAGGTCCCGGCCGTGAAATCAACGCGCTACCGCGTGGCCTTGAGCCCCGCGACGAGCACCTGCTTGGCGACCGGCGCCGCCGTGTCGCCGCCGGCGCCGGCCTCGACGAGCAGCACCCCGACCGCGACACGCGGCTCGGCGGCGGGCGCGTAGGCGGCAAACCAGGCATCGGTGTCGGTCGGGTCGTTGGGCTCGACCGGAGGGCAGGGCGCGGCGGCCGGATCGGGGCTCGGCGTGCAGTCGGGCGTCGTCGTGTCGCGCAGCTCGGCGGTGCCGGTCTTGCCGGCCACGCGGACGTTGGAGATCCTCGCGGCGCCGCCGGTGCCCACGTTGACGACGGCCTCCATGAAGCGCCCGACCATCCGCGCCACGCCCGGGTCGACGACCTGCTTGCGCTGCTCGGGCAGGCCGCGCTCGAGCGTCAGCCGCGGGCGCTTGCCGCGCCCGGCGATCGTCGCGGCGACCCACGCCATCTGCAGCGCCGTCGCCTGCACGCGGCCCTGCCCGATCGCCGACGAACCGACGGCGAGGCCGTCGCCGATCTCGCTCGCCTTCGGGATCGTGCTCGTCGCCGCGCCCGGGATCCCCGGGTCGGTGTTGAAGCCGAACTGCTCGGCGGCCTTGACGAGCCGCTCGGGGCCCAGCCGCGTCCCGAGCGGGGCGAAGACCGAATTGCAGGAATGCGCGAACGACAGGCGCAGGCTGCCGCCGCAGGACTCGCCGTTGGCGTTCTCGAGGTCGACGCCGGCGATGACCGCCTTCGTCTCGACGGGATAGACCGAGTTGGGCCCGGCGAGCTTGTTCTCCAGCACGCCGGCCAGCGTGATGATCTTGAACGTCGAGCCGGGTGGCTGCAGGCCCGAGAAGGCGATGCCGGCCAGCGCGAGGATCTCGCCGGTCCGGGGCCGCACGACCGCGACGCCGCCGAGATACGCGCCCTTGGCGGCGACCGCGGAGCGCTGCACGTCGGGATCGATCGAGGAGCGCACGGCCTTGGCGGGTCGCGCGATCGTCTGCGCGAGCACCCGCTTCCCCGCACGCAGCTCACCGCCCGGGATGCCGGCGATGCGCTCCTCGAAGACGCGCTCCAGGCCGGAGAGGCCGACGGAGGCGTCGTCGGGGTAGCCGAGCTCGCGCAGGTGGGCCACGCGATCGGCCGGGGGCGGGCCGAGCTCGCCCACGATCGAGCCGGCGACGTCGGGGATCTCCGACGTGCGGTCCCGGCCGGTCGCGAGCGCGCTGCCGTTGCGCGCGAAGATCGTCGCCCGGCGCGGCAGCTGCGTCTTGCGGCTGAGCTTCTCGCCGTCCGCCAGCCCCGGGAAGACGAGCTGCGGCGACCAGGCCACCCGCCGGTCGTCGTCGGAGCCCGTGAACTCCAGGCGCAGCGTCGCGCGGATCGTGCGAAACACGCGCGTGACGACGGTCATCGGCACCTCGACGACGCCGTCCTGCGGCTCGTCGACCTTGCCCGGCCGGATCGCCGTCGCCGTGGCGACCGTCGCCGCGTCGCGGTAGGCCTCGGTGAACTTCGCCAGGGAGATCGCCCGCTGCTCGTCCTCGCCGAGCTCGTCATGCATCGCCGCGTAGTCACCCTTCGCCCAGGCCGTGACGTAGCGCTTGGCCGCCGACTGCTCGATCGGCGGCCCGCCGGTGAGCGCCAGCAGCAGCACCACGACGAGCAGCGCCCCGACCACGGCGCCTGCAAAGATCATCAAACGGGCAGGAGGGGTCCTGGGACCGAATGAAGAACGGACGAGCATGCGGGAGAACTATGGGCTACCCGCGGACGGACTCGCGCCATTTCCTGTCAGCTGCCATTAACCCAGTGCTCCTGTGACCACAATCGACATCCTCATCATCGTCTTCGCGGCGTTCTTCGCGCTCGTCGGCTTCTCGCGCGGCTTTCTCATCGGGGCGCTGTCGCTCGTCGGCTTCGCCGGCGGCGCATACCTCGGCACGCGCTTCGGCCCGCAGCTGCTCGAGGAGGGCAACGCGTCGCCGTTCGCGCCGCTCTTCGGCCTGCTCGGCGCGCTCGTCGGCGGGGTCATCCTGTCGGCCGGGGCGGAGGGCATCGCGGGCGCCCTGCGGTCGGGCATCCGCTCACCGGCCTTCGCCTTCTTCGACGGCGTGCTCGGCAGCCTGCTGGCGATCGCGCTCGCGCTCGGCCTCGCCTGGCTCGTCAGCGTCATCGTGATCCAGACGCCCGGCGCGCGGGAGTACCGCAAGACGGTCCAGCGCTCGACGATCCTGCAGGAGCTCAACGAGATCCTGCCGTCCGACCGCGTGCTCAAGGCCCTCGCCCGCTTCGACCCGCTGCCGAGCATCACCGGCCCGGACGTCGACGTCCCGCCGCCGCGCGGCTCGACGGCGCGCGACCCCGACGTCGAGGCGGCCGGCCGCTCGGTCGTGCGCGTGCTGTCGAACTCCTGCGGGCTCGGCGTGGCCGGCTCGGGCTGGGTGGCCGGCGACGGCATCGTCGTGACGAACGCGCACGTCGTCGCCGGCTCGGACAACACGCACGTCGAGCCCAACGGCTCGGGCGACCGGCTCGACGCCACGGCGATCCACTTCGACCCCAACAACGACGTCGCGGTCCTGCGGGTGCCGGCGCTCGACCGCCGCGCCCTGCGCTTCGCGCGTGAAGTGAAGGTCACCGAGCCGGGCGCGGTGCTCGGCTTCCCGCTCAACGGCCCGTTCCGGATCGTCCCGGCGCGGATCGGCGCCACCGCGCCGGTGCTCGCCAACAACGCCTACGGGACCCGCCGCATCCGGCGCACCGTGACCCAGTTCCGCGCCGACGTGCAGCCCGGCAACTCGGGCGGGCCGATCGTCGACGTGGCCGGCCGGGTGTCGGGCACGGTGTTCTCCAAGCTCGTCGGCAGCAACGGCGGATTCGCGGTCCCCAACGGCGTCGTGCGCGACGCGCTGGCCGACGCGCGCGGACCGGTCGACACCGGACCCTGCGTCGGCTAGGACCACGGCGGCGGGATGTCGGAGCGCTACCCTGCGCCCCTTGTCCGAGTCAAAGACACTCGTCATCGCCGAGAAGCCATCCGTCGGCCGTGACCTCACCCGGGTGCTCCCGGGTCCGTTTCAGAAGCAGGAGGGCTACCTCGAGGGCCCCGAGCATGTCGTGACCTGGGCCGTCGGTCACCTCGTCCAGCTCGCCGAGCCCGACGAGTACGACGCGAAGTACAAGAAGTGGCGCATGGCCGACCTGCCGATCGTGCCCGACAAGTTCAAGCTCGTCGTGCGCGACGAGCGCTCCAAGAAGCAGATGACGGTCGTCTCCAGGCAGCTCAAGCGCGCCGACGTGGCCACCGTCGTCAACGCCTGCGACGCCGGGCGCGAGGGCGAGCTGATCTTCGCCTACCTGTTCGAGAAGGCGGGCGCCAAGAAGCCCGTGCAGCGCCTGTGGCTGTCGTCGATGACGAAGCCCGCGATGCAGCGCGCCTTCACCGAGTTGCGCCCCGCCGAGGAGTTCGCCAAGCTCGAGGCCGCCGCCCGGTCGCGCTCGGAGTCCGACTGGATCGTCGGCATGAACGCCACCCGCGCGGCGACGATCCGCCTGCGCTCCTCCTTCGACGGCGCCGTCTCCCTCGGCCGCGTGCAGACGCCGACGCTGGCGATCATCACGCGCCGCGAGGAGGAGATCCGCGCGTTCGTGCCCGAGCCCTACTGGCTCGTCGACGCGGTCTTCGAGGCGCCCGGGGAGCGCAGATACGAGGGCCGCTACCACGACGGCGCGAAGCCGCGGATCAAGACCGCCGCCGAGGCCGACGCCGTCGTCGCGGCGGTCCGCGGCCAGACCGGCGAGATCACCCAGCTCGAGCGCAAGAAGCGCACCGAGAAGGCGCCGCTGCTCTACGACCTCACGTCGCTGCAGCGCGAGGCCAACAGCCGCTTCGGCTTCACCGCTCGCCGCACGCTCGCCGCCGCCCAGCGCTGCTACGAGGAGCACAAGGTGCTCACCTACCCGCGTACGAGCTCGCGCTTCCTGACGAGCGACATGATCGCCGAGCTGAAGCCCATCGCCGGCCACGTCGGCGGGGCGTCGCGTGACTATCAGGCCGCCGCCGCGTACGTCCAGGGCCTCGACCTGCTGCCCTTGGGCCGCGTCGTCGCCGACGACAAGGTCGGCGACCACCACGCGATCATCCCGACGAACTCGACGCACAACCTCGATCGGTTGTCCGACGACGACCGGCGCATCTACGACCTCGTCGCCCGCCGCTTCCTCGCCGTCTTTCATCCCGATGCCGTCTTCGAGAACACGAAGGTCGAGACGACGGTGGGCGCCGCCGGCGAAGCCGGTGGTCCGCACGTCTTCCGCACCCGCGGCAAGGTCCTGCTCGTGCCGGGCTGGCGCGGCGTCTACGGCGAGCTCGCCGAGTCCAGCAGCGCGACCGACGACGACGAGGGTCGCGATCAGCAGCTGCCCAAGCTCGAGCGCAACGAGATCGTCGACACGCGCGACGTCAGCGCGGCCGAGAAGGAGACCCAGCCGCCGCGGCGCTACTCCGACGCGTCGCTGCTGGGCGCGATGGAGACGGCCGGCCGGCTCGTCGACGACGACGAGATGCGCGAGGCGATGAAGGAGTCGGGGATCGGCACGCCGGCCACGCGCGCGTCGATCATCGAGCGGCTCATCGACGTCGGCTACGTCGAGCGCGAGGCGCGCTCGCTCGTGGCGACCGAGAAGGGCCTGAACGTCATCCGCCTGCTCGGCGAGCACCCGCTGACCTCGCCGTCGATGACCGGCGACTGGGAGCAGCGCCTGGGCAAGATCGAGCGCGGGGAGGAGCCGCGCAAGCGCTTCATGGCCGACATCAAGGGCTTCGCCGAGTCCACGGTCGCCGAGCTCGACGCGAAATTGAAGGACGTGCGCATCCCGCGCGCGAACCTCGGTCCGTGCCCGGTCTGCGGCCACGACATCGTCGAGAACCGCAAGGGCTTCTCCTGCTGGTCGCGCGAGGATCCCGGCTGCGGCTTCGTCATCTGGAAGGCCAAGGCCGGCAAGACGCTGCCGATGGCCGTCGCCAAGGAGCTCATCGCGACCGGCCGGACCGCCAAGCCGGTGACCGGCTTCAAGGGACGCAGCGGGCGTTCGTTCCGGGCCAAGCTGGCGCTGCAGCAGAGCGAGGAGGGCAAGTGGCGGGTGGAGTTCGATGAGCCGTGGGCGCGCGAAGGCGGCAAGAGCGCACCCGAGCCGGCCGAGGCTGGAGCTGACGCGGTCGAGCCCGTCGTCCCGGCCGCCGAAGCCGCGGCGTAGGCGCCGCGCGGCGCGTGCCGGCAAGGTGCGCCGCCGTCCGCGCTGGGGGCTGCGACTGGTCGTGCTGCTCGTCGTGCTCGCCGGCGTGGCGGGCGGCCTGGCCCTCGGCGGCGTGTTCGATCCCGCCGCCGGCGGCGCGGTCGCGAAGGTCCAGGCGCGCACCGTCGAACGCCTCGCTCCGCCGCTGCCCGCCGCCGACGCCCAGCGCGAGGTCGGGCCGCTGCCCGAGCCGGCCGGCGCGTCGCGCGTGGACCTCTCGCAGCCCGCTTTGATGTCCGGCCTGCGCCTGCACTCCCGGCCCGAAGGCGGGCCTCGCCTTCGACCTCGCCGACGGCAGCGTGCTGTGGCGCCACAACGCGACGACCGTGCGACCGATCGCCAGCCTGACGAAGCTCATGACCGCGCTGCTCGCCGTCGAGCGCTTCAGCCCGCGCCAGACCGTGCGCATCCCGCGCGCGGCCGACCAGGTCGGCGGGTCGCGGATGGCCGGCCTCAAGCCGGGGCGCCGCGTGCGCGCCGAGGTGCTCCTCAAGGGGCTGCTCATCTCGTCGTCGAACAACGCCGCGGTCGCGCTTGCCGTGGCCGGCGCGGGCTCCGAGCGCGCCTGGGTGGCGCTCATGAACAAGCGCGCCGAGCTGCTCGGGCTGACCTGCACGCACTACGCCGACGCCGACGGCCTGGACCGCCGCAACCGCTCCTGCCCCGCCGACCTCGCCGCGCTGGCGATGCGCGCGATGAACGAGCCGCGGATCACGAAGATCGCCCGCAAGCGCTACGCCCGCGTCTGGCCGGGCTCGGGCAGGAAGCTGACGCTGTACACGACCAACCACCTCCTGCGCGACCACTATCCCGGCGCGATCGGGCTGAAGACCGGCTTCACGAACCCGGCCCGGTTCTGCCTCGTGGCGATCATCCAGCGCGGCTCGCGGCGGATCGGCGTCGTCGTGCTCGGGTCGCGCGACGCGTTCGCCGACGTGCGGCGGATCGCGCGCGAGGCGGCGCGGGTGGGGGCGCTGCCCGCCGCGACCTGAGTTGGGGTCGCGCCGGCCGCGGCGAGGTCACGCCGCCGTGCGATCGGGCAGCGGGAAGAGCGTGAGCAGGCGGCTCGCCGCCGCCTCGTCGCCGGCGATCGCGATGTCGCCGGCGCGGCGCGCGGCGGCCAGCTCGCGGCGGCCGCGGATGAGCGCCAGCAGCGTCCTCGGGTCGGTCGTGATCGTCGCGCTGGGCGCCGTGGCCTCTCCGCGCTGCAGCACGAGCCGCCCGCCGGCGATGTCTGCCCGGAAGCGATGCTCGTCGAGCTGCAGCTCGAAGCTCGCATCCAGGCCGTCGGCGAGGCCGGGCTCGAACAGCGTCTTGAGCGAGACCATGAGCGAGTCGACGCTCATCCCGACGTCGGCTCCGGGCGGCGGCGTGTTGGCGCCCCAGCGGCCGAGCGCGACGACGACCGGCTCGAGCTCGGCGCCCCGCGGCGTCAGCGCGTAGACCTTCGAGGCCGCCGGCGGCGGCAGCGTGCGGCGCTGCACGATGCCGGCGTCCTCCAGCTCGCGCAGGCGCTGGGCGAGCACGTCGGCGCTCACGCGCGGCAGGCCGCTGCGCAGGTCGGTGAAGCGCTTGGCGCCGAGCAGCAGCTCGCGCACGACGAGCAGCGCCCAGCGTTCGCCGACGACGTCGAGCGCGCGGGCCACGCCGCAGCGGTCGCCGTAGGTGCGGGAGCTCGCCATCGGCATGAGTCTAGACGACGATCATCGGGTTTTACAACCATCTTGACGGGAAGACCTACTTCTTGATAGGAATCTCCAACTAACGCTGTTGCGAGGCTCCGACCCCGACCCCCCGAAAGGACCGCCGCCGATGAACACGTTCGTCCTGATCCATGGCGCGGGCGATGTCGCGTGGAGCTGGCATCTGGTCGCCGCTGAGCTGGAGGCCCGCCACCATGACGTCGTCGCGGTGGATCTCCCGTGCGACGACGACCGCGCCGGCCTCGCCGAGTACACCGACACGGTCCTCGAGGCGATCGGCGAGCGCCGCGATCTCGTCGTGGTAGGTCATTCGCTCGGCGCGTTTATCGCGCCGCTCGTCTGTGCGCGCATCTCCACGGACCGGCTGGTGCTGCTCGCGCCGATGATCCCCGCGCCGGGCGAGTCGTTCGGAGACTGGTGGGCGAACACCGGCTACGCCCGGGCCGGCGCCGGCGAGGACGAGACCGCGATGTTCTTCCATGACGTCCCGCCGCCTCTGGCCGCGGAGGCGATGGGCCGCGAGCGCGACCAGTCCGCGACCCCGCTCGGCACGCCATGGCCCCTCGCGGCGTGGCCGGAGGTCCCGACGAGCGTCCTGATCTGCCGCGACGACCGGGTGTTCCCCGCGCCGTTCAGCCGCCGTATCGCACAGGAGCGCCTGGGCATCACGCCCGACGAGATCGACGGCGGGCACTGCATCGCGCTCAGCCGCCCCGGCGCGCTCGCCGATCAGCTTCACGCCTACGCCACCCACGGATGACAGGAGATGCAGATGACGACGCCGTACACGTGCAAGCAGCTCACCGACGTCCAGGACTCGGCGCCCGGGTTCGGTCTGGGGGACTTCCAGCAGGTGCGCTTTGCCGGCGCCGACCTCGACGCCGAGACGACCGGTTTCGCACTTCTGCGCATCAAGGCCAACACGCGGCCACCCTTCGCCCATCGCCACGACGAGGCCGAGGAGGTCTACGTCGTGCTGTCGGGCTCGGGCCGGGTCAAGCTCGACGACGAGGTCGTCGACCTGCGCCAACTCGACGCGCTGCGTGTCGCGCCGGCGGTGACGCGCGGGTTCGAGGCCGGCCCGGACGGTCTCGAGCTGCTCGTCTTCGGCCCGCACTACGAAAGCGACGGCGAGGCGTTCCAGGACTGGTGGGTCGACTGATGCGGCGCCGCCGGCCGCGACCGTCTGGCCGGCGGTGCTTGTCGGCGCGCCGCCGGCATGGCACGCTGGCGCGGTGGCCCACCCGATCGTGAGCACGCCGCGGCTGGAGGCCGCGATGGAGCGCATCCGCCCGGTCGTCCTGGCCCTGCCGGGCGTCGTCGAGCGCCCGTCGCACGGCTCCCCGACGTTCTTCACCGCGGAGGGTCCCAAGGGCCGCACGTTCGCCTCCGTGCACGACGAGCGCGAGTGGCGCGAGGGACGCCTGTGCCTGTGGGCGGCCGGCCCGAGGGAGCTTCAGGAGGCGCTCGTCAGCGGGGGACCGGAGCGGTTCTTCGTGCCCCCGTACGTCGGTCACCGCGGCTGGGTCGGACTGCGGCTCGACCTCCCCGAAGTGGACTGGGACGAGGTGGCCGGCGTGATCGAGGACGCGCACGCATACGTCCTGGACAGGTGAGCCTTGTGCGCGACCTTCTGTGACGTCGTTCGTCTCAGGGCGTAGTGTCGCCATGAGGACAACCCAGGGAGGGATCGCATGACCGCCTCGGCGCAGCGCCGCCGCACATCCTCGGATCCGCGAACGGCGCTGGTCGCGCTCACCGCTGTCGCGGCGCTGGCCGCGTGCCTGCTCGCGCCGGCCACCGCGCCGGCCGCCAAGCGGTCGGTCAAGCCTGTGGCGCTGCCGGCCTTCCCCTCATGCTCGTCGCTGCTGAGCTACGCGCGTACGAACGCTCGCCGCACCGGCGGGCGGACCGGCGTGCCGACGCGCGCCGGGTTGCTCGTGCCGCTCGTGCTCGACGCGCCGCCGCCGCCTCCCTCCGCCGTTGCGGACGGCGCGATCCCCGCGCCGACCGCGGTGCCGGGGACCACCACCGCCCAGGGGTCGCCGTCTGCCGCCGTGAAGGAGTCGACGCCGGAGTTCTCGCAGACGAACGTCCAGGAGGCCGGCGTCGACGAGCCCGACATCGTCAAGACCGACGGGCGGACGGTCTTCGCCATCGCCTCGGGCAAGCTGCACGCCGTCGACGTCCGCAGCGCGAACCCGAAGCTCGTCGGCACGCTCGACCTCGCCGACGGCTACGGCCATCAGCTGCTCATCCGCGGCGACCGCATGCTCGTCATGAGCAACGCCTACGGCGGCGGCTCGTTCGCGGGCGACGTGATCATCTCCTCCTCGCAGGTCGTCATCAGCGAGGTCGACATCGGCAATCCTGCCGCGATGACCGTGCGCCGGACGATGACGCTCGAGGGCGCGCTCGTCGACGCGCGGCTGACCGGCGGCACCGCGCGGGTCGTCGTCAGCGCGTCGCCCGATCCACATCCAGCCCGACGCGATCTCGCGCACGACGCTGCGCAGCTTCATGCCGCGCACGGTGCTCAAGAGCAACGTCTCGGGCAAGACGTTCCGCCGCTCGGTCGTCGGCTGCGACGACGTCCGCCATCCGCGGCGCTTCTCGGGGCTGGACCTGCTGACCGTCCTGACCATCGACCTCGACAAGGGCCTGTTCAACGTCGACCGCGACGCGATCATGGCCGGCGCGCAGACGGTCTACGCCTCGACGACGGGGCTCTACGTCGCCTCCCAGCGCTACGTCGCCGCGCTCGAGGCGGGGCGCGTCGTCCCGGAGCGCAGCCGCACCGACATCCACCGCTTCGACATCTCCAAGCCCGACCAGACGAGCTTCGCCGCCTCGGGCAGCGTGGCCGGCTTCGTGCTCAACCAGTACTCGCTGTCGGAGTTCGACGGCGCGCTGCGCGTGGCCTCGACCGAGGACCCGGTCTGGTTCGAGGGCACGATCGCCTCCGACAGCGAGTCGTTCGTCAGCGTGCTCGTCGAGCACGGCCGCAGCCTCGACCTCGTCGGGCGTGCCGATGGCCTCGGCCGCGGCGAGCGCATCTACGCCGTGCGCTTCGTCGGCGACAAGGGCTACGTCGTGACGTTCCGCCAGGTCGACCCGCTCTACACGCTCGACCTGTCGAAGAAGACCGATCCGCGCGTCGTCGGCGAGCTGAAGATCCTCGGCTATTCGGCCTACCTGCACCCGATCGCCGACGACCTGCTGCTCGGCGTCGGCCAGGACGCGACGGCGCAGGGCCGGACGACGGGCACGCAGCTCTCGCTGTTCGACGTATCCGATCCGCGCAAGCCGTCGCGCAAGGCCGGCGTCTCGCTCGAGAACGCGTCGTCGGACGCCGAGTTCGACCCGCACGCGTTCCTGTTCTGGAAGCCCGCGAACCTCGCCGTCGTCCCGCTGTCGGTCTACGGTCGCGAGGGCCAGGACTTCGATGGCGCGGTCGGCTTCAAGATCGGCTCGGCGAGCGTCAAGGAGCTGGGGCGGATCACGCACCCCGTGCTGTCGACGGCCGGGTACACGCCGCCGATCGGCCGCTCGGTGGTCATCGGCGACCTGCTCTACACGTTGTCCTACGCCGGGCTGGCCTCCAACCGCCTCGACACGCTGGCCCCGGTGTCGTTCGCGACGTTCCCGGAGCCGCCTCCGCCGTCGGACCAGCCGATCCCGCTGCCGAGCCCGGTTCCCGCTCGGTAGCGCTCGTCAGGCGAGCTTGTCGGCGCGGTAGCGATCCAGCCCCGCGTCGACGAGCGCCGACAGCTCGTCGAGCAGCTCTGGCGAGACCGTGTCCGGGGTGAAGGTGAAGGCGCTGCGGCCGACCATCCGCGCGCGCAGGTCGTCGCTGACCTCGTCGAGCAGGTCGGCGTGGCTGTAGACCGGCATGAAGAGCAGGCTGACCTTGTCTGCTCGCGTCTTCAAGGAGCCGAACGCCATGCGCGTGCCGCTCGGCCCGCTGCGCTTCGTCTCGAGCTGCAGGTCGCCGGGCTCGTCGCAGACGACGACGAGCGACTCGGCGTGCTTCGTGAGCAGCGGGCGCAGCTGGGCGAAGACGTCGTCGAGTTCCTCCACGGGCAGTCGATCATAGGGCGCGGGTGACTTCGTGACGCGTCGGTGGGGTCGCCGGCGAACTGCATCCAATCGAGGGGTGTGTCGAATGCGCATCGCTCCGCGTGCACCATTCGACACACCCCTGCCGCACACCAGCGAAGGCCCCGGCGCGAAGGCCGCCACCCGGACCAACTCACACCCTCAGTGCTGCAGTTCGACGCCGCGATCGCCGAACCGCACGCCGCGCGAAGCGCACAGCCGCCGGCGGGAACCCGCCGAACCCCGCGCTCTGCAGGGCTTCTGGCAGCGCGCGCAGAGCCGTCATCCCCAGCCGCCACCATGAAGCTGTGCCGCTCACGCTCGTCACCGGTCCCGCGAACGCCGAGAAGGCGAAGGTCGTCCTCGACGGCTACCGCGCCGCGCTGAAGCGCGGGACCGAGCCGATCCTCGTCGTGCCGACGTTCCCCGACGTCGAGCGCTACCGCGCGGAGCTGGCGAGCTCGGGCGTCGTGTTCGGCGCAAACGTCGTGCGCTTCGCCTGGCTCATCGAGGAGTGCGCGCGGCGCGGCGGCGTGCGCGGGCGCCCGCTCGGCGCGCTCGCCCGCGAGCGGATCGCCGCGACGGTCGTCGCCCAAGCGCCCCTGCTGTCGCTCGGCGCGTCCGCGCGCACGCGCGGCTTCACGCGCGAGCTGCTGCGCCTCGTCGACGAGCTCGAGGCGCTGCGCGTCACGCCGCAGCGCCTGACGCAGGCGCTGCGGGCGTGGGCCGCCGGCGACGCGGGCCGGCGCGCCTACGCCGACGAGGTCAGCGCGCTGTACTCCGGCTACCGCCGCCGCCTCGAGCGCCTCGGCCGGCTCGACGCGCCGCTGTACGAGGCGGCCGCGCTCGACGCGCTGCGCGCCGAGCCGGCCCGCTGGGGCGACACGCCCGTCTTCTTCTACGGCTTCGACGACCTGGCCCCGCTGCAGCACGACGCCGTCGAGACGCTCGCCGCGACCGGCGCCGAGGTCATGCTCTCGCTGTCCTTCGAGGCCGGCCGGATGGCGTTCGCCGGCCGCGCGACGACGTTCGCCGATCTCTACCGCGCGGGCGTCGAGCACAAGCCGATGAAGCCGCGCGCCGAGCACTACGCGCCCGCCTCGCGCGCGGCGCTGCACCACCTCGAGCGCGGCCTCTTCGAGCCCGACGAGGCCCAGCTCTTCGACCCCGACCCGGTCGCTGCCGGCGACGCGATCACGCTGCTGGAGGGCGGGGGAGAGCGCGCCGAGCTCGAGCTCGTCGCGGCCGAGGCGGCGCGGCTCATCCGTCAAGACGGCGTCGCGCCCGAGGAGATCGCCGTCGTGCTGCGCAAGCCCGGCGAGCACGCCGCTCTGCTGACCGAGATCTTCGGCGCCTTCGGCGTGCCGGTCGCGCTGGACCGCCGCGTCGCGCTCGGCCACACGCCGCTCGGGCGCGGGCTCGTCGGCCTCGCGCGCTGCGCGCTCGCCGACGGGACGAGCGAGGACCTGCTCGCGTACCTGCGCACGCCCGGGCTCCTGCGCCGGCCCGAGCTCGCCGACGGGCTGGAGACGCGGGCGCGCCAGGAGGGCGCGCGCACGGCGGACGCGGCGCGCGCGCTGTGGGAGGCCAAGCACTGGCGCCTGGAGGCGATCGATCGCGTGCGAGCGGCGGCCCGCGCGGCTTCGCGCGGCGCCGACCTGCTCGAGCGCCTCGCCGCCGAACTGCTGGTGTTGTTCGCCGCGCCGCGGCGGCGCGCGGCGCAGGTGCTGACCGGCGTCGAGGAGCAGGACGTCGCGGTGCTCCGCGCCGGGCGCGCCGCGCTCGAGCAGCTCGCCACGCTCGCCCGCGCCGACCGCTCGCTCGCGCCCGCGCCCGACGAGCTCGCCGCCCTTCTGCACGACCTCGAGGTGCGCCTCGGCACGCCGCCGGGACCCGGCGCGGTGACCGTTGCCGAGCCGCTGGCGCTGCGCGCGCGTCGTGTGCGGATCCTCTTCGCCTGCGGCCTGCAGGAGGGCGTGTTCCCCAGGCCGCCCGGCACCGAGCCGTTCTTCGGCGAGGTCGAGCGCGAGCAGATCGCCGAGGCCTCGGGCCTGCGCCTGCGCCGGCGCGACGACCTCGGCGCCGAGCGCTACCTCTTCTACGCCGCGGTCTCGCGGCCCGAGGAGCGCCTCTACCTCTCCTGGCACGAGGCGGGCGACGACGGCGAGCAGCGCGTGCGCTCGTTCTTCGTCTCGGACGTCTGCGACCTGTTCGGGCCCGAGCTGCACGCGCGCCGTCGCACGCGCTCGCTCGGCGCGGTCGGCTGGCCGGAGGGGGAGGCTCCGAGCGAACGCGAGCGCCTGCGCGGGGAGGCCGATCGCGGCCCGCGCCGCCGCGAGGCCCCGCTGGCGCCGCTGCACGACGAGCGGCTGGTCGCGCGCCTGCGCGAGCGGCCGGCCTGGTCGGCGTCGGGCATCGAGCTGTGGGCGAGCTGCCCGGTGAAGTGGTTCGTCGAGCGGCTGCTGGCGCCCGAGGGTCTGACGCCCGATCCCGAGGCGATGCTGCGCGGCGCGCTCACCCATGCGGTGCTCGAGGCGATCATGCGCGGGCTCATCGACACGACCGGCTCGGGCCGCCTCGACGAGACGACGCTGCCCGCCGCGCGCGAGCTCGCCGCCCGGGCGCTGGCGCGCTTCGAGGGCACCGAGGAGATGGTGATGTCGCGCGACCCCAGCCGCCAGCGCGCGATGGAGCACCGCCTGCGCTCCGATGTGCTGCGCTACCTCGAGCATGCCGCGAGCGACGGCTCGCAGCTCGTGCCCTCGCGCCTGGAGGTGAAGTTCGGCGGCGCCGCCGACGAGGACCATCCCGCGCTCGAGCTGCCCGGCGGGGTGCGGCTGCGCGGGCGCATCGACCGCATCGACGAGGACGCGACCGGGCAGGCGCTCGTCTACGACTACAAGGGCCGCATCGCGGTCGAGTCGGCGAGCTGGCGCACGAAGCGCAAGTACCAGGTCGCGCTGTACCTGCTCGCCGCGCGCGACGTGCTCGGCCTCGAGCCGCTCGGCGGCCTGTACCAGCCGATCGGCGGCAAGGAGCAGCGCGCCCGCGGGCTCGTGCTCGCCGACGCCGACCCCGGCCTGCGCACCGTGAGGACCGACCGCCGCACGCCGGAGGACTTCGACGCGATCCTCGACGGCGTGCTCGAGGACGTGCTCGCCGCCGTCGCCGAGCTGCGCGCCGGCGCGCTCGAGCCGCGCCCGGAGACGTGCACCTACAACGACAAGGGCTGCGCGTATCCCACGATCTGCCGCTGCGAGGCCGCGTGAGCATCATGGTGCCCCGACCGCTGATCGGGCCCGAGGGCCGCCCGTTCACGGCCGAGCAGTCCGAGGCCGTGCGCCGCCGCCACGGCTCGCTGCTGCTCGAGGCCAACGCCGGCAGCGGCAAGACCTCGGTGCTCGTCGAGCGCTTCGTGCGCTCGGTGCTCGAGGACGGCGTGCGCCCGTCGCGGATCCTCGCGATCACGTTCACCGAGCGCGCCGCCGGCGAGCTGCGCGCGCGGGTGCGCCAGCGCTTCGTCGAGCTCGGCCGCCGCGACATGGCGCGCGAGACCGAGTCCGCCTGGGTCTCGACGATCCACGGCTTCTGCACGCGCGTGCTGCGCGCCCACGCGATCGCCGCCGGCCTGGACCCGACGTTCACCGTGCTTGACGAGGCCGCCGCGCGCCCGCTGCACGACCGCGCCTGGGACGACGCGCTCGCCCGCCTGCTGGCCGGCCCCAACGCGGCCGCCGCGCTCGACCTCGTCGCCGCCTACGACGCCGACCGCCTGCGCACGGCGATCGTCTTCGCCCACGACGCGCTGCGCAGCGCCGGCCAGACACGCCCGCGCCTGCCGCGCCCGGCCGGCCTCGCCGACCCGCACGCGCTGCGCGCGCCGCTGCAGGTCGCCGTCGCGGCGGCCTCGGCCGAGCTGCGGCTCGCCGGTGCCGGCAAGACCGTGTGCACCGCGCGCGAGCGCCTCGAGCGCTGTGCGCAGCTGCTCGACGCCACGCCGCCCGGCGCGCCGCTCGCCACCGCCGGCGCGAAGCTGAGCTTCCCCACGAACGCCAACGCGCTCAAGGGTCCGGCGTGCGCGCAGTACCTCGCCGCGCTGGAGGCCTACGCGAGCGCCTGTCGCGACGCCCGCGCGGCGGTCGCCGTCGGCCTGCTCGACGAGCTGCTCGGCGATTACGCGGACGCCTACGCCGACGCCAAGGCCGCGCGCGCCGCGCTGGACTTCGACGACCTCGAGCTGCACGCCCGCGACCTGCTCGACCGGGAGCCCGCGCTGCGCCGCACCTACGCCGAGCGCTTCGAGCGCGTCATGGTCGACGAGCTGCAGGACTCGAATCCGCTGCAATTGGACCTCTTCCAGGCGCTCGACCGCGACGACCTGTTCCTCGTGGGAGACGAGCAGCAGTCGATCTACGGCTTCCGTCACGCCGACGTCGACGTCTTCCGCAGGCTGCGCGCGCGGTACGCGCAGGACGGCCGCGTTGCGACGCTCGCGACGAACTTCCGCTCCCACGGCGCGATCCTCGACACGATCAACGCGGCGTTCACTCCGCGCTTCGGGCCGGACTTCGTCGCGCTGCGCGAGGGCCGCGAGCCCGCGCCCGCGTCGGCGCCGCTCGTCGAGCTGCTCATTACCGACCAGGCCGGCTGGGAGGGCGTCGACCTCGGCGAGGTCCGGCCGGGGACGAAGGCCTGGCGCCAGGCCGAGGCGCGCCTGCTCGCCCAGCGGGTGAGGGAGCTCGTCGACGCGGGCCTGCACCGCCCCGAGGACGTCGTCGTCCTGCTGCGCGCGCTCGGCGACCTGCCCGTCTACGAGCGCGCGCTCGAGGACCAGGGGCTGCTGACGATGTCGGTCGGCGGCCGCGGCTACTGGGGCCGGCAGGTCGTCCGCGATCTCTGCGCCTGGCTCGCCGCGCTCGCCAACCCGCGCGACGAGGCCGCGCTCTACGGCGTGCTCGCCTCGCCCCTCGTCGGGCTGTCCTCCGACGCGCTGGCGCACATCGCCCGTGCCGGCGGCAAGGGCCACGCCTGGCGGGCGATCGCCGGCGACGCCGCGCTGCGCGAGCTGCTCACCGACGACGACCGCGAGCGGCTCGACGTCTTCACCGCCCGCTTCAGCGCCGAGCGCGCGCTCGCGCCGCGGCTGGCGCTCGACGAGCTGCTGCGCCGCGTCGTCGACGCGACCGGCTATGACCTGCACGTGCTCACGCTGCAGGGCGGCGCGCGCCGGCTGGCCAACATCCACAAGCTGCTGCGCCTCGCCGCCGAGTTCGAGCGCGACCGCGGCCGCGACGTGCGCGGCCTCGCCGACCTGGCCACCGCCGAGCTCGAGGCCGAGGCGCGCGAGACCGATGCGCCGGTCGAGCTCGGCGACGTCAAGGCCGTGCGCCTCATGTCCGTGCACGCCGCCAAGGGCCTCGAGTTCCCCGTCGTCTGCATCGCCGATCTCGGCCGCCAGCGCCCGGCTGACGGCGACGAGGACCTGCTCGTGGCCGAGGGCGAGGTCGGCCTGCGGCTCGTCGGGCTCGACGGGACGAGCGAGCCGGCGCTGGCCTACGAGCGCCTGCGCGACCGCGCGCGCGGGCGGGCCGCCCGTGAGGAGGAGCGCGTCATGTACGTCGCGCTCACCCGTGCCCGCGAGCGGCTCGTCATCAGCGGCGGCGTGCCGCTCGCCAACTGGCCGGGGGAGGGACCGAAGGCGCCGCCGCTGGCCTGGCTCGGGCCGGCGCTGCTCGGTGGCGACCTGCGCGCGCTGCCGACGAGCGACGAGCCGGTGCGGAATGTCGCGTGGGACGGCGCCTGGGTGCGCTGCGCGGTCAACACGCCCGCCACCGTCGGCCGCGTCCTGCGTGACGAATCGCGGGCGCCCGCCGGCACCCGCCTGCCCGTCGCGGCGCCGCCGCCGCCGCGCCCGCCGGCGCCCGAGCCGCCCGGCGCGCCGCCGGTCAGCCGCACGCTGTCGTACTCGCGGCTGGCCGCGTGGAAGGCATGCGGCTACCGCTATTACGCCGAGCGCGTGCTCGGGCTGCCGGAGGAGGAGCCGCCGGCCCCGGGCCCGGACGCGGTCGCCACCGACGCGCTCGTTGCGCAGGAGGGCGCGCTGCCCGAGCCGCCCGCCTCCGCCCTCGACCCCCGCACGCGCGGCTCGCTCGTGCATGCGATGCTCGAGCACGCCGGCTCGGACCCGGTCGAGCTGGCCGGCGCATGGGGCGTCGAGCTCACCGCCGACGAGGCGGCCGACGTCGTGCGCCTGACCGAGGCCTTCAACGACTCCCCGCTCGCGCGGCGCATGGCCAAGGCCCGCGCCGTGCACCGCGAGCACGGCTTCACCGTCGCGCTCGGCGACACGCTGCTGACCGGCGTCGTCGACGTGCTCGCGCAGGAGCGCGGCGGACAGCTCGTCGTCGACTACAAGACCGACGCGCTGCAGCCCGCCACCGACCTCGCCGCCTACGTCGAGCAGCGCTACGGCGTGCAGCGGCGCGTCTACGCGCTGGCGGCGCTGCGCGGCGGCGCGCCGCGCGTCGAGGTCGCCTACGCGTTCCTCGAGCGACCGGACGAGCCGGTCGGCGAGCGCTTCGAGGCCGCCGACGCCGACCGCCTCGAGGCCGAGCTCGCAGCGCTCGCCGCCGGACTGCTGGCGGGCGTGTATCCGGTCACCGCGACGCCGCATCGCGAGCTGTGCGAGACGTGCCCGGCGCGCCGCGCGCTGTGCTCCTACGGCGAGGAGATGACGCTTCGCCCGCTCGCGCAAGTGTGCGAAGGTGACCCCGAGGTCGCGACATGAACGTCAAGGATCCGATCCGCATCCCCGTCCTGCCGGCGGTCGGCCTGAGCGCCGCGACCGGCGGAGCGTTCGCGCTCGGCACCGCCGGGCTGCTCGGCGGCGCGACGGCGACCGGCCTGACCTGTGTCTTCGCGGCGCTCACCGGCGTGGACTGCCCGTTCTGCGGCCTGACGCACGGCGTCGCCGCGCTCGGTGCGGGCGATCCGGCCGCGGCGCTGGCCGCCCACCCGCTCGCGCCGCTCGCCGTCGCGCTGGCGATCGCGGTCCCGGTGGTGCTGCTGCGCCGCCGCGGTTGCAGGTCGCGCCGGCCGTCCTCTGGGGGCTCGTCGCCCTCGTGCTCGTCATCTGGCTGGCGCGGGTCCTGTGAGCGGCCCCTTCCCGCCGCCGCCGAGCGGTTCGCCGTTCGGCGAGCCGCCGGCGTCCCATCCGAGCGCGCCGCAGAAGACGGCGGGCGGCGCGGTCGCGGCCCTCGTGCTCGGCATCCAGCATCATGTTCTGCCGCTGTGCGGTCCGGTGGCGTGGTCGCTGGCCGCTCGGCCGAGCGCGAGGTCGATACGGGGGGCGGTCAGATCGGCGGTCGCGGCCTGGCCACGGCGGGCAAGATCCTCGGGATGATCGGCACGGCGTTCCTCGTCGTGCTCGTGCGTGTTCCTCGTCCTCGCGATCGGGTTCGGCTCGTCGATCGACGAGCCGCGCTGATCATGCGCGCGTCGCGATGACTCGTCTCGGCGTCCGACGCGGTGGTCGGCCCGCCCGGCGGGCCGGTGGGTGTGTCGACTGAGCATCGCTCCGCGTGCACGATTCGACGCACGCCCGTCAGCTCGGCGGCCGCAGCGCAGGCCACCGCGGGCGAACGATCCTCGGCCATGACGGCACACTCCCTCAGCGATGCACGTTCAGGAACGCGTCTCGCGACGTGCTCGGCGACGTCGAAGCGCACGCGCCGGCGCCGCGGTTGACCTCTACGGCTGCGCCAGCGCGTCGCGCCCGTGGCCATCCCCGCCCGCCGCCGGCACCGAAACCGCCACCTTGCGCGCGCGCCCGTCGACGACGCTGTTGAGCTCGGCCCCGAACAGGAACGCGATGCTCGACAGATACAGCCACAGCAGCAGGATCACCGCGCCCGCGAAGGCGCCGTACGTCGCGCCGTACTTGCCGAAGTTCGCGACGTAGAAGAAGAAGCCGGCCGAGGCGAGGATCCAGATCCCCACGCCGACGAGCGCGCCCGGGCTGACGATCCGCCGCCGCCGCGCCTCGATGTCGGGCGCGAAGGAGAACACGATCGCGTACATGCCGAGCACCGCGGCGATCGCCACCGCCCAGCGCGCCACGGCCCAGATCGAGGCCGCCGTCTCGCCGAGCCCGATCACGCCGAAGACGTCCTCCGCCAGGCCGCCGCCGAGGAAGATCGAGAAGAGCGCGACGAGCGCGAGCGCGATCGTGATGAGGGTGAAGCCGATGTCGGCGAGCTTGTGGACGACGAAGCTTCGCGTCTCCTTGACGCCGTAGACGTGGTTGAGCGCGCGGCCGGCGCCGCCGAAGGCGCCCGACGCGCCGTAGATCGCCACCGCGATGCCGAGCACGAGCGCGCCCGACACGGCGCCGCGACGCCGACTCGACGGTCTTCGTGAGCAGCGCCTCCAGCGCATCGGTGACCTCCGCCGGCGCGCCGTTGTCGGAGGCGTAGTCGACGGCGTTGGCGACGAGCGAGCGGTCGCCCAGCAGCCCGAGCAGCGAGATCCCCACGAGCAGCGCCGGGAACAGCGACATCATCACGTAGTACGTCAGCGCCGGCCGCGCGGTCGGCCATCTCGTCGGCCTGGAACTTCTTGAAGGTCGCCTTCAGCGTGTCGATCATCGTGCGGGGACGCATACCCCGTGCCGGCAGGCCGTAGGGCACGGCGCGCCTACTCGGCGCGGTTGGGCAGCAGCGCCAGCCCGTCCGCGACGGCGCCGGCGAGCTCGACCACGCGCCGGTTCGAGCGCCGCGCCTGCTGGCGCAGCAGCTCGAACGCCTGGCGCTCGCCGACGCCATGGCGCTCCATGAGGATGCCCTTGGCGCGCTCGATCGTCCCGCGCCGCTCCAGCGCGCTCTCGAGCTGCTCGACCTGCTCGTAGAGGCGCTGCATCTCGCGCGTGGCGCTTCATCGTCAGCTCGATCGCGCCCTGCACCTCGGCGTCGAACTGCGGCCGGGCGAACGCATCGATGCCGCGCTCGGCGGCGTTGCGCACGAAGTCGGCCTGGTGCTCGCCGAGCAGGACGATGAGCGGCCCGCGGGCGTACTCGCTGATCTCCTCGATGAGGTCGAGCGCGTGGCCGTCGTCGTCGTGGACGACGACGACGGAGAGATCGGGATCCTCGCTGGCGATGAGGTCGGCCGCCTGCTTGACCGTGACGGCGTGCGCGGTCACCTCGTGGCCGAGCTCCGCGAGCATCTCGATCGGTCGCCCGAAGCGTCGATTCGTCCTCGTCGGCGGCGAGGATGCGCAGGCCCGCATCTTCGTGTTGTCGGTCATGGGAACGGCGGAACCTACGTCCCGCGCATGGGTATCATGCCCTACACGCGGCCGTGCACCCCGCCGCGTGCCGCGTGCGCCCCAGACCTCCGGCGCTCATCTCTCCGAGAGGTCTCCGTGCGCGTCGCTCCTTTCTCGCTTCACCGGATCGGCATCCGGTCATGCACATGAGCACGAAGCCGCCCCCGTCACCGCGGGGCTCCGGGCCCGAGCGCTCGCGCGAGGACCGCGAGCTGTTCCTCCGCTATCACGGCGACGGCGACGCGCAGGCGCGCGACCAGCTCGTCGAGCGCTTCCTGCCGCTCGCCCGCCAGCTCGCCCGCCGCTACCAGCGCGCCGGCGAGCCGCTCGACGACCTGCTGCAGGTCGCCTCGCTGGGCCTGATCAAGGCGATCGACCGCTTCGATCCCGACCGCGAGATCGCCTTCTCCTCCTACGCGGTGCCGACGATCCTCGGCGAGATCAAGCGCTACTTCCGCGACCGCACGTGGGCGGTACGCGTGCCGCGCGACCTGCAGGAGCTGACGCTGAAGGTCGACCGCGCGGTCGGCGAGCTCGCCGAGCAGCTGCGCCGCCAGCCGTCGGTCGCGGAGATCGGCGAGGCGGTCGGCGCCGACGAGGAGGAGGTGCTCGAGGCGATGCAGGCCGGCGGCGCCTACCGCGCGGTCTCCTTCGACGCGCCGCGCGCCGGCGGCGACGAGGACGTGGCGACGCTCGGCGACTCCGTCGGCATCGACGAGGAGGGCTTCGATCGCGCCGAGGAGCGCGCGACGCTCGCGCGCCTCATGTCGACCGTGACGCCGCGCGAGCGCGAGGTGCTGCGCATGCGCTTCGAGCAGGACATGACCCAGGCCGAGATCGGCGCGGTCATCGGCGTCAGCCAGATGCAGGTCTCGCGCGTCATCCGCCAGGCGATCGCGCGCCTGCGCGCGGCGGCCGACGCGCCGCCCGCTTTGCCGCCGGCCTGAAGCGCCCGTTCAGGTCGGCGTTCGCGGCGCGCCCGGACGGGGCATGAAGGGTCCGTGAGCAAGAAGCACAACCCGTCCAAGGAGGTCGAGACCGAGCAGGAGCGGCTCAACCGCAAGCTCGACCAGCTGCTCGGCGAGCTGCGCGTCGCGATGCCCGGCGTGCAGGTGCTCTTCGCCTTCCTGCTGGCGGTCCCGTTCCAGCAGCGCTTCGCGCAGGTCACCGAGTTCCAGAAGGACGTGTACTTCGTGACGCTGCTGGCCGCCGCCGCCGCGTCCGCGCTGTTCGTCGCGCCGACGGCCTATCACCGCCTCATGTTCCGCGAGCGCGACAAGCCCAAGCTCGTGACGATCTCGAGCCAAGCTCGCCCTCGCCGGCCTCGCCTGCCTGGCGGTCGCGATGAACGGCGCGGTGCTGCTCGTCACCGACGTGCTGTTCGACCCGGACGACCGCCGTCGTCACCGTCGCGCCCACCGGCACGCTGTTCGTCGGGCTGTGGTTCGTGCTCGGGCTCGTGCGGCGCTCGGCGGCGACAGCAGCGACACCTCATGAGCGCACCGACGGCGATCCTCGACGTCGACGGCACGCTCGTCGACTCCAACTACCAGCACGCGCTCGCCTGGTACCGCGCGTTTCGCCTGCACGGCATCACGCTGCCCGTCTGGCGCTGTCACCGCGCGATCGGGATGGGCGGCGACCAGCTCGTGCCCTACCTCGCCGGCGAGGGCTTCGACGCCGAGCACGGCGACGAGGTGCGCGACGCCGAGCACGTGCTGTTCGCGCAGATGATCGCCGAGGTGCGGCCGTTCGAGGGCGCGCGCGGGCTCATCGAGGACCTCAAGTCGCGCGGCTGCAAGATCGTGCTCGCGTCGTCGGCGAAGTCCGAGGACGTCGCCGCACTTCATCGACCTGCTCGACGCCCGTGAGCTCGCCGACGGCTGGACGGACTCGAGCACCGTGGCGCGCACGAAGCCGGCGCCCGACCTCGTCAAGGCGGCGCTCGACCTCGTCGGCGGCGGCCCCGGCGTCATGGTCGGCGACTCGACCTGGGACGTGAAGGCGGCCAAGGCGCTCAAGGTGCCGACGGTCTGCGTGCGGACGGGCGGCTTCGGCGCCGACGAGCTGCGCGAGGCCGGCGCCGTCGAGGTCTTCGAGTCGATCGTCGAGCTGCGCGAGCGGTTGTCCGAAACGCCGTTCGGGTAACGCGGCGAGCATGCCCCTCACACTCGCCCGCTCATCGCCGCAGCTCAAGGTGCCCTCGCCCGTCGGAGGACCCGACGCCGGTCGTGCCGGAGCCCGGCTTCGTGCCCGATCCTGAGCCGACGCCGTCGCCCGGCCCGCCCGGCGACCCCCAGCCGCCCAGCGTCCCGCTGCCCGATCCCGAGCCCGGCCCGTCGATCGATCCGCCGGCCACCCCGCCCGGCGCGCCGCAGACGATCTGAAGCCACGCCGCCCCGCGCGCGCTGCAAGCAGCGTGCGACCGGCAGGACTGTGGCGCCCGCGGGGGTAACCTGCATCCATGCCTAGGTCGATCTGGACCGGTGCCATCTCCTTCGGGCTCGTCACCGTCCCCGTCAAGCTCTACTCCGCGGTGTCGCGCAAGTCCGTGCGCTTCCACCAGCTCAACAAGGAGACCGGCGTGCGCATCCAGCAGAAGCGCGTCGATCCCACGACCGGCGACGAGGTCCCCTACGAGGACATCGTCAAGGGCTACGAGCTGACGCCCGATCGCTACGTCATCATCGAGCCCGGCGAGCTCGAGGCGCTCGATCCCAAGAAGACGAAGTCCATCGAGATCGAGGACTTCGTCTCCCACGACGAGATCGACCCGATCTACTTCGATCACCCGTACTACCTCGCGCCCGGACCCGGCGGCGCCAAGCCGTACAAGCTGCTCCTCGAGGCGATGAAGGAGACCGGCCGCGTCGCGATCGCCAGCGTCGTCATCCGCCAGAAGCAGCAGCTCGTGGCGGTGCGGCCGATGGGCGACTCGGCGCTGTCGATGTCGACGATGGTCTATCCCGACGAGGTCGTCGACCCGACGACGATCGACGAGCTGGCGGCCGCGTCGGACATCGAGATCAACGACCGCGAGCTCGACATCGCCAAGCAGCTCGTCGACTCGCTCGCCGGGCCGTTCGAGCTCGACAAGTACCACGACACGTACCGCGAAGAGGTCCTCGCGCTCGTCGAGCGCAAGGCGCAGGGCGAGGAGATCGCCGTCCAGCCGAGCGCCGAGGAGGACGAGGCGCCGGTGCCCGACCTCATGTCGGCGCTGAAGGCGAGCCTCGACGCGGTCAAGGCGCGCGACGGCAACGGCGGCCTCGTCGAGCAAGCCCGCGGCGAAGAAGCCGGCGGCCAAGAAGGCGCCGGAGAAGAAGAAGGCCGCCTCGAAGAGTTAGCCGCGCGACCGGCGGCGGGTACCCATCGCCGAATGGCCACCGCCACCGCGACCGCCGAACCGACGACCGAGCCGGCGCCGCCGCCCGCCGCGCCGCCGCCCGCGCGCCGCGCCTGCGGCGCTCGAACCTCAGCGCGCCCGGCTACGCGCGCCGGCGCTGCGGCAAGGGCTTCATGTACCTCGACGAGGCGGGCGACCGGCTCACCGACAGCGAGGTCGTCGCGCGGATCACCTCGCTCGTCATCCCGCCGGCGTGGCAGGACGTCTGGATCTCGCCCGACCCGTTCGGCCACATCCAGGCGACCGGGATCGACGCCCGCGGGCGCAAGCAGTACCTCTACCACCCGCGCTGGCGCGAGCGCCGCGACCAGGCGAAGTTCGAGGACATGATCGCCTTCGCGCGCTCGCTGCCGGCGCTGCGCTCGGTCGTCGAGCACGACATCGCGCTCGGCGACATGTCGCGCGAGCAGGTGCTCGCCTGCGCCGCACGGCTGCTCGACCGCGGCTTCTTCCGGATCGGCTCGGAGGTCTACGCGGTCTCCAACGAGACCTACGGCCTGGCGACGATGCTCAAGAGCCACGTGACCGTCGACGGCGAGACGATCAGCTTCGACTACATCGCCAAGGAGTCCAAGCGCCGCGTGCAGGCGGTGATCGACCCGGAGGTGGCGCAGATCGTCGGCACGCTCAAGCGCCGCCGCGGCGGCGGCGAGGAGCTGCTCGCCTACAAGGTCAAGCGGCGCTGGTGCGACGTGCGCTCGCCCGACATCAACGCCTACCTCAAGGCGGCGACCGGCGCGGACGTCTCGGCCAAGGACTTCCGCACCTGGGGCGCCACCGTCCTGGCCGCGGTCGGCCTCGCCGTCAACCAGCCCGACCAGCTCAGCGAGTTCCAGCGCAAGCGGGCGATCATGCGCGCGGTCAAGGAGGTCGCCTACTACCTCGGCAACACGCCGACGGTCGCGCGCAACTCCTACATCGACCCGCGCGTCTTCGACCGCTACCGCGACGGGCAGACCGTCAAGCTCGACCTCGTCGGCATCGAGCCGGGCGCGACGGCGATCCAGGGCCCGGTCGAGGAGGCCGTGCTCGACCTGCTGGAGGGCTGACGCTGCGCCGCCGCAGGCGTCTGCACGCTCCGGCGCAGCGGCGTCGTGCGCGGGATCGACGGCCTCGATGGCCTCCTCGCGCGTGGCGACGATCGTGAAGATCTGATCGAGGCCGGTGATCTCGAAGGTCTTGGCGATGTTCTCGTCGGTGTTGACGATCGCCAGCGCGCCGTCGCGCGAGCGCAGCCGCTTGACCGCGCCGATCAGCACGCCGAGCGCGGTCGAGTCGAGGAACGTCGTCTCGGTGAGGTCGATGACGATCCGCGTGCGGCCGCCCTCGATCGACTCGGCGAGGATCTGCTTGAGCTCGGGGGCGGTGAAGAGGTCGATCTCGCCGCGCACGGCGAGGACGTGACGATCGCCCTCGCTGGGGTGCTCGGTGATCGCGAACTCAGGTGACATCGGATTCCATTCTGTCGCTCGGGGCGAGCCGTGAGCGTCGAAGCCGAGCCGGATGAGCAGATACTCGCCGTCGCCGTCGCGCTGCTGGGGCTCGAGCACATCCGCTACCCGTTCGAGCACGTTTCCCACGCCCGGCAGCTCGGCCGAGGCGATGAGGCCGTCCGCGCCGCCGGGCGCAGCGGCCCGACCTCGAGCTCGACGGTCCCGCTGCGGGCGGTCACGCGCACGTTGACGCGCCCGTCGTCGCTGAACGAGCCGGCCTTCGCGGCGATCGCGTCGGCGACGAGCAGCGCGTCGTCGAGGCGGTCGATCGGGCAGTCCGCCCGCGCGGTGAGCATGCCGACGACGCGCCCGAGGACGGGCGCCACGAGCGGCCCGCTCGCCAGGCCGACCGAGGCCTCGTTGGCGATCGGCGCCCATCAAACGCGGCTCCTCGTCGAGGCGGAACGTCATCCGCACCTCGGTGTGGTCGGCGCCGTCCTTGCCGAGCTCGAGCGTCTCCGCCAGCGTGGCGATCAGCGGCAGGCCGAGGCCGAGCCCGGGCGAGTCGGGACGCGGCACGATGCCGCGGCCGTTGTCGCGGATGACGACCGTCAGGCGCTCGTCGTCGATCGTCGCGTCGACCTCGAGGTCGCCGATCGTCGTCGCGCTCATAGGCGTGGATGACGACGTTCGTGCACGCCTCCGTGACCGCGAGCTTGATGTCGGCGAGCGTCTGCTCGTCGACGCTCAACGCCTCGGCGAAACCGCCGAAGGCGTGCCGGACGACCGCGACGTTCTCGGCGCGTGCCGGCAGCTTCAGCTCCAAGTCAGGCGTGGCGGTCACCTCTTCAGATGTGGACGGGACGGCCCCGTCCGAGCCGTCAACCGCCATGGTGCCCGTCGT
Organism: uncultured Actinomycetes bacterium; assembly: GCA_963751065.1. Lineage (GTDB taxonomy): Bacteria > Actinomycetota > Thermoleophilia > Solirubrobacterales > Solirubrobacteraceae > CADCVQ01. The sequence goes on along the minus strand of CAVVTD010000005.1, from coordinate 45,897 downwards.
GATCGCGTTTCACTCTCGTCCGATTCGGGAGGGTGGCGTATGCGCCGGATCCGCTCCGATCGCCCGGGAGGATAGACCCCGAGGCGCCGGACGAGTCTGAACGCCATCGGCCACTGCCGGCGCGGCGGGTCAGCGACGGCGTCGAGCACGCGCGCGAGCGTGGCGCGGTCCGCGCCGCGGCCAGCCCGCGAGCAGGACCATCCGCGCCGCCTGCGGCGACAGCGCGGCGGCCGGCAGCGCCCCGCTGGCGCGCAGGTCGCCCTCGGCGCCCTCGAAGCCGTACGTCGCGTGCGCGAGCACGCCGCGCTCGGGCCTGAGCGTCAGCGCGACCGGCACCGCGGCCGCCGCCGCGCGCAGCGCCGCGAGCACCGGCGGCGCCACGTGGCCCGCGCCGAGGGCGACGAAGACGATCGCGTCGGCGCCGTCGCGCAGCGCCGCGCGCAGCCCGCGCGCCGTCGTCGCCGAGGTAGGTCGGGACGATCGGCACGCGCGCGCCGAGCGCGTCGGGCAGCGCCGCGCGCGGCCGGGCGCAGCGGGCCGCGCGGCGATCCGCACGCGCCCCTCGGCGACCGTGCCGACCGGCCCGGTCAGCGGCGAGCCGAACGCCGCCGGCGACAGCGACGCGACCTTGCGCACGGCCCGCGCGGCGTGCACCTCGCCGGCGAAGACGACGAGCGCGCCGAGCCCCTGCGCCGACGCGCGCCGGCCACCGCGACCGCCGCCAGCAGGTTCGCCGGCCCGTCCGCGCCGGGCGCGCTCGACGGCCGGATCGCGCCCGTCAGGACGATCGGCTCATTCCCCCGTGCAGCACGTCGCAGAGCACCGCGGTCTCCTCGAGCGTGTCGGTGCCGTGGGTGATCACGACGCCGCGGCCCGCCTGCGTCTCGGCCACGCGCCGCCCGCGCGACCGCCAGCGCGTCGGCGCGCGCGATGTGCGCGCCGGGCAGCGCCGCAGCTCGACGGGTGCGCAGGCCGGGCACCTCGGCGAGCTGCGGGACCGTCGCCAGCAGCGCGTCGATGTCGAGCGCGGGCGTCGCGCGCGCGCCCGCCATCGCGATCGTGCCGCCCGTCGAGAGGATCGTCACGGGTCTAGCGAAGGGCGGTCCCTTGCAATGCGGCTCAAGGAGTGGACGTTCTGGAGCGCGAACCGACGAGTTTTCCGCATTTTCAGCGCGGGTTCAGTGATCCGGACGATAGTCGCGCCTCGACGACCGAGCGGGGGCGAAGGATGCGGATGAGGAATGGGTGTGCCGGGACACGAGGAGCGCGCGTTCGCGCGGTCGCCCTTGCAACGCTCGTCGCCGTCGCGGCGGGCCTTGCGCTCGCGGCGCAGGCCCACGCGGTCTCGTGGGCGAACGAGAACGACCTTGCGTGTGACCCCAGCCCCGGTGTGCGTGCGACGTTCATCTACGATCCCGGTCGCTGCAACCGCATCGCTGCAGAGCGATTCGCGCAAGATCTCGCTGGCTATTACCTCGCGCGCGGCTTTGATCGCAACTTCCTCACGTGGGCGCGCACGAGTGTTATTCACCCAGGCGCCGCGCACTGGGCGCGCGGTAACACTGCGGTGGCGCATCCCGGCCAGCTATGCGCGGCCGGGGAGGGATCGGGTCCCGTCAATGGGAACATCGCCGATAACACGATCACAGCGCTGGAGTGGAATGGCGCGTTCATAGCGCTGATCTGTGGCAACTACTCGACGCAGGACGGCGTCGGGCCGGCGCCGCACATCACCGGGACGAAGTACGAGGACCGCAACGACAACCACACGCGCGATGGTGGCGAGCCGCCGCTCGGCGGGGTCCGGATTACGCTCGTCCGCAACGGCGTCGACGTGGCCGCGACGACGACGGCGGGCGACGGCAGCTATGCGTTCCGGCTCGACGTCAACGCGAATCCGAACCTCGGTCCAGGCACGTTCACGCTGCGCGAAGACGTGCCCGCGGGCTTCCGGCAGACGCAACAGCCCAACGCGACCGGCGTCGGGTATGGCGCGGCCGATCACACCTTCGCGGGCAACGACTTCGGCAACCAGCGCATGACCGACCTCGTCATCGTCAAGGAGGCGAGCAAGGACGTGACGATCGCCGGCGAGTCCCTCGCGTGGTCGCTGCGGGTGACGAACCGCGGGCTGTTCGACACGCCCGACGTCGTCGTCGAGGACGAGGTCCCGGCCGCGGTCGCCGCCGTGCTCGACATCGACCCTGCCTGCACGCTCACGGGGCGCCACCTGCGCTGCGCGCTCGGCACGATGGCGCCGAACGCCGTTCGGGTCCTGAGCTTCCGAACCCCGCTGCCACCGAGCCTCGACCGCGGCGCGCAGATCGAGAACTGCGCCACGGTCGGGTCGTCCTATCCGGATTCGAACCCGCCGGACAACGTCAGCTGCGACAGCACCGAGGTCGACACGCGAGCCGATCTCGTGACGGCGAAGACCGCTTCCACGACCGAAGCCGACGGTGGCGACCCGCTGGGCTACGTGATCACCGTGCGCAACGACGGTCCCTCCGATGCCCGCGCCGTGGTCATGACCGATCCCGTGCCGCCGGACGTCGCGATCCTGTCCGCGACGCCGTCGGCCGGAGACTGCACCGTCGCCGGGCAGCTCGTCACCTGCCAGCTTCGGGACCCTGACCCCGGGCGAGTCGCGGACCGTCGCGATCGCCGCGCGCGCCAAGGGGACGCCGCCGGTCTGGAGCGATCCGACGCACGGCGATCATCTGCTGACCGTCGGCAAGAAGGCGGCCCAGATGTCGTTGCTCGCGGGACAAACGGTCATCCAGAACGTGCAATGCGACGCCGGCGCGATCGCGACGGACGGCTCGACGCGCGTCGCCTCGGTCGACCAGGGCACCGGCGACCCGAGCTCCCTCAAGGTCATCGAGTCGCGTGCGGTGGCCCGCGACACGTACCGCTTCACGGTCCGCAACGACGCCACCGGCCGCGCGCAGGTGCAGCTGTTCGTCGTCTGCCTGTCGCCGACGACGAGCGTCAACGACCATCACGTGCACGAGCTCGTGACGCTCGCCCCGGTGACGTCGAGCCAGACGCTGGCGGGACCGGGCCGCCAGACGATCACCCTCGCCGTCCCGCTCGACCACCGCGCAATCGCGCCCGGCTTCGTCGTGTCAGCCGGCGCCGCCCGCCTCGTGGCGTCCGAGCCCACGCCCGAAGGATGGGCGCTGACCTTCGACGTCCCCGCCACCGCCGACGTGATGGCCGAGGTCCGACCGCTGCGGCGTCGCGTCGCCGAGGTCGCGAACCACAGCCACCAGCTCGGCTTCAGGCACATTGCCAAGACGGTCACGGTGCCGGCACGCAGCACGCTTCAAGACGTCGCTGGCGTGCGACGACGACGAGAAGGGCATCGTCAAGAGCTTCGATGTGCCGGCGAGCATCACGATCGGCGACGAGCCGCAGCCGAAGATCCGCGCGTTCCGCCTGTTCAACGGTGGCGCGACGGCCGTCGACGCCGATCTTGACGTCGAGTGCCTCGCCAACCGCACGAGTCAGGGCATCGACGAGAACGGCCTCGTCGTGAACACCGCGACCGCGACGTCGTCGACGGAGGACCCGAACCCCGCGGACAACGCGGCGTCGGTGACGTTCGTCGTCTACCGGGCCGCGGGCAGCGCCGGCATCTGAGCGCGCGCTTAACCACAGCGATTGCGCGCCAAACCGCTGCTAACCTTGGGGCTCCGCCTCACAGTGCCATGCGCCGCCTTTTGGAGGCACTCCTATGACTTCGAAGACCCCGCCCGCACAGGCCGCTGGCCTCTACGACCCGCGCTACGAGCACGATGCCTGTGGCGTGGCGCTCGTCGCCCGCCTGGACAACGTCCCCTCGCACGAGGTCGTCGACAAGGGCCTGAGGGCCGTCGAGAACCTCGAGCACCGCGGCGCCACGGGCGCCGACGCGCGCACCGGCGACGGCGCCGGGATCCTGCTGCAGCTGCCCGACGCCTTCTTCCGCGCGAACGTCGACTTCGAGCTGCCCGACCGCGGCCGCTACGGCGTCGCGGTCTGCTTCCTGCCGACCGACGAGCACCGCCGCGGCAAGCTCGAGGCGATGCTCGAGCTCAACGTCCGCGTCGAGGGCCAGCGCGTGCTGGGCTGGCGCGACATCCCGGTCGACACCGACCACGTCGGCGAGACGGCCGACCAGACGCGCCCGGTCATGCGCCAGCTCATCGTCGAGGCGGGCCCCGGCTTCGACAACGACCAGGACGCCTTCGAGCGCAAGCTCTACGTCATCCGCCGCATCTGCGAGCTCGCGGCGGGCCCGGACCTCTACATCGCGTCGTTCTCCTCGCGCACGATCGTCTACAAGGGGATGCTCATCCCCGATCAGCTGCGGCTGTTCTTCCCGGACCTCAGCCATCCGAAGATGGCGAGCGCGATGGCGCTCGTGCACTCGCGCTTCTCGACGAACACGTTCCCGAGCTGGCCGCTCGCGCACCCGTACCGCGTGATCGCCCACAACGGCGAGATCAATACGCTCATGGGCAACGTCAACTGGATGCGCGCCCGCGAGTCGCAGATGGCCTCCAAGCTGTTCGGCCTCGACCTGCAGAAGATCATGCCGATCGTCGTGCCCGGCAATTCCGACACGGCGACGTTCGACAACGTGCTCGAGCTGCTCATGCTGGCCGGCCGCTCGCTGCCGCACGCGATCATGATGATGATCCCCGAGGCCTTCCAGGACCGCGAGGACCTGCCCGATCACCTCAAGGGCTTCTACGCGTTCCATTCCTGCCTCATGGAGCCGTGGGACGGCCCCGCCGCGGTGGCCTTCACGAACGGCTCGATCGTCGGCGCGACGCTCGACCGCAACGGCCTGCGCCCGGGGCGCTGGGTCGAGACCCACGACGGCCTCGTCGTGCTCGGCTCCGAGGCGGGCCTGCTGCCGATCCGCGACCACGAGATCAAGCGCCTCGGCCGGCTGCAGCCCGGCAAGCTCTTCCTCGTCGACCTCGAGCGCCACCGGATCGTCGAGGACGAGGAGGTCAAGCGCGAGGTCGCCACGCAGAAGCCCTACGGCGAGTGGTTCGAGCGCAACACGATCCACTTCGACGACCTCGCCGAGGCGCACGTGACGATGACCGGCCTGCAGCCGACGAAGCTGCGCCAGCTCGCCTTCGGCTACACGCAGGAGGACCTGCGCGTGCTCATCGCCCCGATGGCCGCGACCGGCGCCGAGCCGATCGGCTCGATGGGCAACGACAACGCGCTCGCGGTGCTGTCGGACCGCCGCCCGCCGCTGTTCAACTACTTCAAGCAACTCTTCGCGCAGGTCACCAACCCGCCGATCGACCCGATCCGCGAGAACATCGTCATGTCGCTGGCGACAGGCATCGGCGGCGAGCGCAACCTGCTCACCGAGACGCCCGAGCACGCCCACAAGCTCATCCTCGACCAGCCGATCCTGCGCAACCACGAGCTCGAGACGCTGCGCATGGTCCACGACGAGATCTTCCGCGCGCACACGCTGGACATCACGTGGCCGATCGAGGACGGCGCCGCGGGGATGCGCAAGGCGCTGGCCAAGCTCTGCGACGACGCGCACGACGCCGTCGCCGCCGGGGTCAGCGTGCTCATCCTCTCCGACCGCCAGATGGGTCCCAAGCGCGTGGCGATCCCGTCGCTGCTCGCCGTCGCCGCGGTGCACGAGCACCTCGTGCGCGAGGGCACGCGCCTGCAGACCGGCCTCGTGCTCGAGTCCGGCGAGCCGCGCGAGGTTCATCACATGGCGACGCTGATCGGCTACGGCTGCGAGGCGATCAACCCCTACCTGCTGCTCGACACCGTCGACGAGATGGTCGCCGAGGGCCGTATCCCGAAGGTCGACAACGCCGACACGGCCGAGCGAAACACGGTCAAGGCGATCGGCAAGGGCCTGCTGAAGACGATCTCCAAGATGGGGATCTCGACGACGCAGTCCTACTGCGGCGCGCAGATCTTCGAGGCAGTCGGCCTCGAGAAGGACCTCATCGACCGCCACTTCACCGGCACCGCGTCGCGCATCGGCGGCATCGGCCTGGAGGTCCTCGGCCTCGAGACGCTCGACCGCCACGCCGCCGCCTACCCGGCCGACCACGAGACGCTGCTGCCCGTCGGCGGCGTCTACGCCTGGCGCCGCGACGGCGAGTACCACCAGTGGAACCCCGAGACGATCGCGCTGCTGCAGCACTCCGTGCGCGCGAACGGATCCAACGGCGACGCGCTGGCGAAGTACCGCGAGTACGCCGCGCTCGTCAACGACGAGGCGTCGCGCAAGGCGACGCTGCGCGGCCTCATGAAGTTCAAGACCTCGGGCGTCGAGCCGGTCGACCTGGACGACGTCGAGCCCGCCAAGGAGATCGTCAAGCGCTTCGCCACAGGCGCGATGTCGCTCGGGTCGATCTCGCGCGAGTCCCACGAGACGCTGGCGATCGCGATGAACCGCCTCGGCGGCAAGTCGAACACCGGCGAGGGCGGCGAGGATCCGGTCCGCTTCACGCCCGACGACAACGGCGACTCGCGCCGCTCGGCGATCAAGCAGGTGGCCTCCGGCCGCTTCGGGGTGACGATCCACTACCTCGTCAACGCCGACCAGCTGCAGATCAAGATGGCCCAGGGCGCCAAGCCCGGCGAGGGCGGCCAGCTGCCCGGCCACAAGGTCGACGACTACATCGGCGGCGTGCGCCACACGACGCCCGGCGTGGGCCTCATCTCGCCGCCGCCGCACCACGACATCTACTCGATCGAGGACCTCAAGCAGCTCATCTACGACCTGCGCTGCTCGAACCCGACGGCGCACGTCTCGGTCAAGCTCGTCTCCGAGGTCGGCGTCGGCACCGTCGCCGCGGGCGTCGCGAAGGCCAACGCCGACCACGTGCTGATCGCCGGCCACGACGGCGGCACCGGCGCGTCGCCGCTGAGCTCGATCCAGGCGGCCGGCGTGCCGTGGGAGATCGGCCTCGCCGAGACGCAGCAGACGCTGCTGCGCAACGACCTGCGCTCGCGCATCATCGTCCAGACCGACGGCCAGCTGAAGACCGGCCGCGACGTCGCGATCGCCGCCATGCTCGGCGCCGACGAGATGGGCTTCTCGACGGCTCCGCTGATCGCGGCGGGCTGCATCATGATGCGCGCCTGCCACCTGAACACGTGCCCGGTCGGCATCGCGACGCAGGACCCGGAGCTGCGCAAGCGCTTCACGGGCACGCCGGAGCACATCGTCAACTTCTTCTTCTTCGTCGCCGAGGAGGTCCGCGAGATCATGGCCTCGCTGGGCATCCGCTCGATGGACGAGCTCATCGGCCGCTCGGACCTGCTCGAGCACGACGAGGCGATCGCGCACTGGAAGGCGCGCGGCGTCGACCTGTCCAACGTCCTCGCGATGCCCGAGCTGAGCGAGGGCGCGCCGCTGCACCGCGTGCGCCCGCAGGAGCCGGTGCTCGACGACGCGCTGGACTGGACGCTCGTCGAGCAGTCCAAGCCGGCCTTGGAGGACGGGACGCCCGTGTCGCTCGAGCACGAGATCCGCAACGTCAACCGCTGCGTCGGCGGCATCCTGTCGAGCTTCATCGCGCGCGAGCACGGCGCCGAGGGGCTGCCGGCGGGGTCGATCAAGGTCGCGTTCCGCGGCTCGGCGGGGCAGTCGTTCGGCGGCTGGCTGGCGCCGGGCGTCGAGTTCACCCTGCACGGCGACGCCAACGACTACACCGGCAAGGGCCTGTCGGGCGGGACGCTGGCGATCATGCCGCCTGACGGCGCCACGTACCGCGCCGAGGAGAACGTGATCATCGGCAACACCGTCCTGTACGGCGCGACCGAGGGCAAGCTCTTCGCCCGCGGCCTGGCCGGCGAGCGCTTCGCCGTGCGCAACTCGGGCGCGAGCGCCGTCATCGAGGGCGTCGGCGACCACGGCTGTGAGTACATGACCGGCGGGCGCGTCGTCGTGCTCGGCCCGACGGGACGCAACTTCGGCGCCGGGATGAGCGGCGGGCTGGCCTTCGTCCTCGACGAGGACGGCACGTTCGCCGGCCGCGTGAACCCGGAGGTCCGCAACCAGCTCGAGGAGCTCGACGAGGGCGACGCGATCGAGCTGCGCGCGCTCGTCGCCGAGCACGTCGAGCGGACCGGCTCGGAGGTCGGCCGGCGCGTGCTCGACGAGTGGGACGAGCTGCTGCCGCGCTTCGTGAAGCTCTTCCCCGTCGACTACAAGCGCGTGCTCGCCGAGCGCGCGGCGGCCGAGGCGGCCGCGTCCAACGGCGGCTCCGCGGCGACCAACGGCGCGTCGCCGGCGCACGCGCCGGCCGCCAAGAAGGTGGGTTGAGCATGGGTGAGGTCGGTGCCTTCCTGAAGATCGAGCGCGTCGGCGTGCCCTACCGCGATGCCGCGGAGCGCGCACAGGACTACGAGGAGTTCACGATCACCCGGCCCGACGAGGAGCTCGCCGCGCAGGGCGCGCGCTGCATGGAGTGCGGCGTGCCGTTCTGCCACAACGGCTGCCCCCTGGGCAACCTCATCCCCGACTGGAACGACCTCGTCTACCGCGACCGCTGGCAGGACGCGATCCGCCAGCTGCACGCGACGAACAACTTCCCCGAGTTCACCGGGCGGCTGTGCCCGGCGCCGTGCGAGGCCGCCTGCGTGCTGGAGATCCGTGAGGGCGACGCGGTGACGATCAAGCAGATCGAGAACTCGATCATCGACCGCGCCTGGGACGAGGGCTGGGTCAAGCCGCTGCCGCCGCGGCGCGAGACCGGTCGCAGCGTGGCCGTCGTCGGCTCGGGTCCCGCCGGGATGGCCGCCGCCCAGCAGCTGCGCCGCGCCGGCCATGCCGTGACGCTGTTCGAGCGCGACGAGGCCGCGGGCGGCCTCGTGCGCTTCGGCGTGCCGGACTTCAAGATCGAGAAGCACGTCGTGCAGCGGCGCGTGCAGCAGCTCGCCGACGAGGGCGTCGAGCTCCGCTGCGGCGTCGATGTCGGCCGCGACATCTCCGCCGACGAGCTGACCGCCTCGTTCGACGCGATCGTGCTGGCGACCGGCTCGCGCACGCCGCGCGACCTGCCCGCCCCCGGCCGCGACCTCGACGGCATCCACTTCGCGATGGACTACCTCTACGACCGCAACCGCTGGGTCGCGACGCAGACCGGCACGCCGACCGGCTCCGAGCCGCCCGCGCTGCGCGGCCTGACCGCCAAGGACAAGCACGTCGTGGTCATCGGCGGCGGCGACACCGGCGCGGACTGCGTCGGCAACTCGCTGCGCGAGGGCGCGACGTCGATCACCCAGCTCGAGCTGCTGCCCGAGCCGCCGCCCAAGCGCCCGGACGACCGCACGCCATGGCCGCTGTGGCCGCAGAAGTACCGGCTCTCCTACGCGATGGAGGAGGCCAAGACGGTCGGGCTCGGCGAGCAGGACTTCTCGATCGTCACGACGCACTTCGCCGGCGACGAGGACGGCCACGTGCGCTCGCTGCACTACGCGCAGGCCGAGGCCAAGCCCCCCTTCAAGCCCGTGCCCGGCACCCAGGGCTCGTTCAAGGCCGACCTCGTGCTGCTGGCGATGGGCTTCCTGCATCCCGAGCAGGACCTGCTCGACAAGCTGCACGTCGCCAAGGACGCGCGCGGCAACGCCAAGGCGATCACGCCGTACACGACCTCCGTCGAGGGCGTCTTCGCCGCCGGCGACGCGCGCCGCGGCCAGTCGCTCATCGTGTGGGCGATCAACGAGGGCCGCCAGTGCGCGCGGATGGTCGATCGCTACCTCGGCACGCTCGGCCGTACGCCCGGCGGGCCGAACGAGGACGCCGACGCCGGCCCCTCCGGCCCGCCCGTGCACGTCTCGCCCGGCATTCCCGCGTAGGCACGCGCGCGGCCGCCCAGGGCTCGGCGGGCGGGGCGCGAGGTCGCGGCGTAGGCCGCCGCGGCGCCGGGTACTGTCCGCGCCATGGAACTTCTGACCTTCATCATCGCGATGGCCCTCATCGGCCTCGTCGTCGGCGCCTTCGCCCGGCTCGCGCTTCCCGGCCGCGACCCGATGAGCATCCCGATGACGATCGGCATCGGTCTCGCGGGCTCGTTCGTCGGCGGCCTCATCGGCCGCGCGCTCTTCGGCGACGGCGGCGGCTCGCTGCTGCTGTCGATCATCTGCGCGGCGGCGATCGTCTACTTCATCCGCCGTTCGCGCGGCGGCGGCCTGACCGATCCGGGAGCGCCTCCGGGCTACTGAGTCTGCCTTGCCGCGGCTGAGGCAGGCACTCCGTCGAGCCGCGCGCAGACCAGCCGTCGTGGCTGCCGTGCCGGTGCGCCGCCGCGACGCCGGAGGGCTGGAGTTCCTGCTCGTGCGCACGACGCAGGGTGAGCGCTGGACCTTTCCCAAGGGCGGGATCGAGCGCGGTGAGACGCCACCCGCCGCCGCCGCGCGTGAGGCCGCCGAGGAGGCCGGCGTCGCGGGCACGATCGCGCCCGCTCCGCTCGGCGTGTACCGCTATGCCCCGACACGCGCAGGTTTCGACGACGTGACCGCGTTCCTGCTCGTCGTCGAACGCGAGGGGCTGCCGGCCGAGGCCCATCGTGACCCGACCTGGTGCGGCTACGAGGCGGCGCGCAGCCGTCTGGTCACCGGTCGCGACGCCGGCTACGGCGAGCAGATGGACCGCATCCTGCTGGCCGCCGAGCGCGCCGCCGGCCCATGACGTGACGCCGCGCCTACTCCTCGTCGTCCATCGCGCCGTTCTCAAGCCAGAACACGAGGGTGGTTCATGCTCCGGCGCATCACTTGACCTCCAGGTCGAGGGCCACGAGCCGGTGGTCGGACGTCGGGAACGGGAACACGCCGGTCAGCCGCGACAGCGGGTCGCTCTGCGGCGGCCAGAAGACGAAGCCGCCGCGCACCTTCAGACCGCGATCGCTGGGGAGCACGTAGTCGGCGCGCAGGTTGCCCGGCGCGGTGTCGGCGAAGTCCGCCGTGTCGAACCTCGGGTCGCTCCGGTGGGTGACGTTCGCGCCACCCTGCAGCGCGCTGGCCTCGACCGCGCCCGCGCTGCCGGGTGCGAACGAGGCGTCGGCGTGCGGGTGCTCGAGCAGCTGCTGAATCGCGCCGGGGACGCTGTCGCCGTCGAGCGGGTCGGAGTTCTGGTCGCCGGCGATGACGAACTTCGCGCCCCCGGGCAGCCCGCCGCGGCGGCCCTGGTCGTCGTAGATGTAGGCGCTGCGCCGTCCCGGGTGCAGGTAGTCGGCCGTGAAGCGGATCTCGTCGGCGTTGCGCAGGCCGTTGCGATCCTCGGGCCCGTCGAACACCGGCGGCGTCGGATGGCTGACGAGGAAGTGGACGATCTCGTCGCCGACGACGAGCGGGATGTCCCAGTGCGATTTCGACGACAGCCGGAACACGTCGAGCTCCTCGGGCGAGTAGAAGTCCTGCGGGGCAGGCGTGGCCGGGTCGTCGGGCAGGCGCGCGCCGGGCATGTCCTTCCAGCGGAAGGTCTGGAACGTGCGGACGAACGGGGTCAGGATCGGATAGCGCGAGTAGACCTGCATCCCGAACTGGCCGGGGAAGGCGCCGAAGCCGAACGCGTCGTCGCCGCCGCCGATCGTGCCGTTGTTGTTGAGGTCCAAGCCCGACGGGATGCCGGTGTTCGACGGGGCCGCATAGCGGTAGCGATAGGCGATCGGCTGCGCGCCGTTGTGGCCGACCGAGAGGTAGTTGTCCTGGAACAGGCGCGCGGCGGTGTGCTGCGCGTCGTAGTCGAACTCGTTGACGAGCAGGACATCGGGCCGCACGCGCTGGATGACCTCCGCGACAGCGCCGGCCTGGGCGTTGGCCGGCGTCGAGAGGTCGGCGATGAGCTGGCCTTCGGCGTTGCGGTTCAGCGACGCGTTGAAGGTGGCGACGCGCAGGCGCTCGTCGCGGTCACGGGCGGGCGCGGCCGCGGGAGCCGCGAGCGCCAGGAGCGCGGCGGCGATGGCCGCGCGGCGGAGGGGGGTGTGCATGCGCGCGAAGCTAGTCTCGCGTGAGCCTGCCGCCAGCCGCGTTCGCAGAACCTTCACGCCGATGTGAACATGTTGCGAAGCGCTCTGGGCGTGCGCGGACGCCCGTCGCCTGGAGTAACGTGACGCCCCCGTCACCTTCCCTCACCGCGAGACCGCCATGCCCCCGCTTCCCACGACCGCGATCATCGGCGCCGGTGCGTCCGGAATCACCGCGGCGAAGGCGCTGCACGAGCACGGCCTGCCGTTCGACTGCTACGAGGCGTCCGACCGCGTCGGCGGCAACTGGGTCTTCGAGAACCGCAACGGCGTGTCGGCCGCCTACCGCGACCTGTACATCAACACCTCGCGCGAGCGGATGCAGTTCGCGGACTTCCCGATGCCGTCGTCGTATCCGGACTTCCCCCACCACACGCAGATCGCCGCCTACTTCGAGGACTACGTCGACCACTTCGGCTTCCGCGACCGCATCCGGTTCGAGACGGCGATCGCCACGGCGAGGCAACGCGAGGACGGCACCTGGCGGCTGACCGACGCCCACGGAGAGTCACACGACTACGACATGCTCGTCGTCGCCAACGGCCACCACTGGGACCAGCGCTTCCCCGAGCCCGCCTTTCCCGGCAGCGACGACTTCCAGGGCGTCCAGATGCACGCCCACGAGTACCGCGACAACCGGTTTCTCACGGACAAGGACGTCGTCGTGCTCGGGATGGGCAACAGCGCGATGGACATCGCCGTCGAGTCCAGCCACGTCGCGAGCAACACGCACCTCGCCGCCCGCCGCGGCGCGTGGATCCTGCCGAAGTACCTGTTCGGCAAGCCGATGGATCAGATCAGCAACCTGCCGCACGTGCCGCACTGGCTGCACGGCCGCGTCACCGAGCTCATCATCCGCCTGCACGTCGGCCGGCCCGAGCGCTACGGCCTGCCCAAACCCGACCACCGCTTCGGGCAGGCGCACCCCACGGTGTCCGGACGGATCCTCGACCGCGTCATCCACGGCGCGATCACGCCGCGGCCGAACATCGCGCAGCTCGGCCCCGACTGGGTGCAGTTCGCCGACGGCGAGCGGGTCCACGCCGACGTCGTCATCTACTGCACCGGCTACAGGATCAGCTTCCCGTTCTTCGACGAGGGCTTCCTCGCCACGCCCGGCAACCGGATCGACCTCTACCGCCGGGTCTTCGCGCCACGCAATCCGAGCGTCGCGTTCGTCGGCCTGCTGCAGCCGATCGGCGCGATCATGCCGCTCGCCGAGGCGCAGTCGCAGTGGATCGCCGAGTACCTGCGCGGCGAGTACCACCTGCCCTCGGTGCGCGCGATGGAGGCGGCGATCGCTCGCGAGGCCAAGCGCATGCGCAAGCGCTACGTCGCCTCGCAGCGCCACACGATCCAGGTCGACTTCGACACGTACCTGTTCGACCTGCGCCGCGAGCGCCGGCGCGGCGCGGCGCGGGCGGCCGCGGCGGGGAGGACGCTGCCGGTGCCCGCACGGGCGGCCGCTTCGCCGCAGACGGCGGGAGCGCGATGAGCATCGCCGAGGAGCAGCCGGGCGGGCGGGTCGCCGGCGGCCGCCGCGAGGCCACGAAGACGGCCAACCGCGCCGCGATCCTCGTCGCCGCCCGGGCGGTGTTCGCCGAGCTCGGCTACGGCAGCACGACGGTGCGCGACGTCATCCGCCGCACGGACCTCGCCAGCGGCACGTTCTACAACTACTTCCCCGACAAGGAGTCGCTGTTTCGCGCGGTCGTCGAGCAGAGCGCCGAGAAGGTGCGCGCGCGCGTGCAGGCCGCCCGCCGCGAGGCGCACTCGCTCGAGGAGTTCGTCGAGGCGAGCTTTCGGGAGTACTTCGCGTTCCTCGCCGACGACCCCGACGGCTTCACCCTCATGCAGCGCAACAGCGGCACGATCCGCGCGATGTTCGACGAGCCGATCTTCGGCGCCGGGGTCGACGAGCTCGCGGCCGACCTGCGCGCGGCGATGGACAGCGGCCTGGTCCCGCCGGTCGACGCCGGCTACGTCGCCGCGGCGATGGTCGGCACCGCCCTGGAGGTTGGCGTGGCGATGATCCAGCGCGAGCCACTCGACGTCGAGGCGGCGACCCGGTTTGCCACCCACGTCTTCCTCGGCGGCATCGCCCGGGTCGCCCGGACGGACGCCGATTAGCCCGCCGGCCGGCACCGGTTTGGCAAGACGCCTGCGCGGGCGGGACACTGTGCAGCGATGGAGACACTCGGATCCAAGCCGACCTCGCCGGTCGAGCTCAAGGCCCAGATCGAGGCCGAGCGGCTCGGCGCGGCCTTCCTCGTGCACCGCGACGGCGACGGCGAGCAGCAGATCGTGACGCTCGGCGCCGAGGCGGTGTGGGTCGGGCGGCGCGACACGGTCGGGCTGTGCCTCGCCTGGGACGCGCAGGTCTCCAGCGTGCACGCCGAGCTCGAGCCCAGCGGCGGCGAGTGGACGCTCGTCGACGACGGCCTGTCGCGCAACGGCTCGTTCGTCAACGGCGAGCGCGTCAACGGGCGCCGGCGCCTGCGCGACCGCGACATGCTGCGCTTCGGGCGCACCGTCGTGCTGTTCCGCGCGCCCGCCGACGCGGGCGTGCAGCAGAGCACGATGATGGCCGACGACGGGATGCTCGTCGCCGCCAACCTCTCCGACACCCAGCGCAAGGTGCTCGTCGCGCTGTGCCGCCCGTTCAAGGACGGCGCGACGCATGCGACGCCGGCGACCAACCAGCAGATCGCCGACGAGCTGTTTCTCAGCGTGCAGGCGATCAAGGGTCACCTGCGCGTGCTGTTCGAGAAGTTCGGCGTCGAGGACCTCCCGCAGAACAGCAAGCGCGCGGAGCTCGTGCACCGCGCGCTCGGCAGCGGCCTCATCTCCAACCGCGACCTCGCCGCCTAGCGGATGCGCGACGAGCCCCAGATCGGCGTCGAGATCGGCGGCTATCGCCTCGAGTCGGTCATCGCGCGCGGCGGCATGGGCGTCGTCTACCTCGCCGAGGACGTGCGCATGGGGCGCACGGTCGCGCTGAAGATCCTGCCCGGCGAGCTGGCCGAGAACGAGCGCTTCCGCGCGCGCTTCCTGCACGAGTCGCGGGTGGCCGGCGCGGTCAACCATCCCAACGTCATCCCGGTCTACGACGCCGGCGAGTCCGACGGCCTGCTGTACATCTCGATGCGCTATGTCGAGGGCACCGACCTGCGCGGGCTGCTGCGCACCGACGGCCCGCTCGACGTGCAGCGCGCCGTCTCGATCATCTCGCAGGCGGCGAGCGCGCTCGCCGCGACGCACCAGCGCGGCCTGATCCACCGCGACGTCAAGCCGGGCAACATGCTGCTCGTCCCGCGCACGTCGCAGGACGGCACCGACCACGTCTACCTCTCGGACTTCGGCCTCGTCAAGAACCTCGGCTCGCTGAGCGGGCTGACGAAGACCGGGCAGTTCATGGGCACGGTCGGCTACGTCGCGCCCGAGCAGATCCGCGGCAAGGGCGTCGACAAGCGCACCGACGTCTACGCGCTCGGCTGCGTCCTCTTCGAGTGCCTGACCGGGTGGCAGCCGTTCCGGCGCAAGGACGACTTCGCGACGATCATGGCCCACGTCAACGACGCGCCGCAGGTCGTGTCCGAGCTGCGGCCCGGCACGCCCGCGGCGATCGACGACGTCGTGGCGCGGGCCCTGGCGAAGGACCCCGACGACCGCTTCGAAAGCTGCGAGGAGATGGGCGCGGCGCTGCGCCGCGCGGCCGGCGCGCAGACGGGCCTGACCCCCCAGCCGGAGACCGCGCCCGACGCGCCGACGGCCCCATCCTCGAAGGGATCGGTGTGGTTCGACGCCACGGTCGACAGGCCGTCGGCGTTGCGTGCGGAGCCGCCGGACGTCGACGCGACGGAGGCCGTCTGGCTCGACGACGACCCGGACGCCGGCGCCGCCACGAGCGCCGGCGCGGCGGCCGCTGGCGGCGAGACGGTCTGGGAGGACGAGATCGCGCCGCGGTCGGGCGGACGTGGCACCCCGGCCGAGCCGCCCCCGCCCCCGCCCCCACCGCCCCCGGAGCCGGGAACGCCGGATCCGTCCTCGCCGCTGCGCCGGCTGCCGGCCGGCGCGCGCGTCCTGCTCGGCGTCCTCGCGCTGGGCTGCATCGTCGCGCTCGCCGTCGTCCTGCTCGGTGGCGGAGACGACGACAAGCAGTCCGCGTCCACGCCACCTCCGGTCGCCGCCCCGCCGCCGAACGCCGGGCCTGCGCAGGGCGAGAGCCCGTGGCGCGCGAAGGCGCCCTCGCCCTCGGCGCGCCAGCAGGTCGCGACCGCGGTCCTCGGCGGGAAGATCTCGCTCATCGGCGGGCTCCTCGGCAAGGACACGGCGACGGCGACAGCCGAAGTCGAGTCCTATGACCCGGCGATCGACACGTGGAACACGCAGACGTCGCTGCCGCGCCCGCTGCATCACGCGGCGGCGGTCGGCTACGGCGGCGAGCTCGTCGTGATCGGCGGCTGGGAGCCGGAGGGATCGGACCTCCTGGCCAGGACGTCGCGCGAGGTGCTCGTCCTGCGCAACGGGCGCTGGGAGCGCCTGCCCTCCCTGCGCCATCCGCGCGCGGCCGCCGCCGCCGCGGTCGTCGACGATCAGATCGTCGTCGTCGGGGGTCAGGCGGACAACGCGCTGGTGCCGCAGACGGAGATCTTCGACGGCGAGAGGTGGCGCGACGGCGCCCCGCTGCCCACGCCGCGCGAGCACCTGGGCGCCGCCTCGGACGGCCAGTTCGTCTACGCCGTCGGCGGCCGCAAGCGCTCGTCGGATCAGAACACGACGGCGCTCGAGCGCTACGACGCGAAGTCCGACAGCTGGGAGGAGCTCAGGAACCTGCCGGTCGCGACGGCCAGCATGGGCGCCGCGATCGTCAACGGCCGGCTCGTCGTGGTCGGCGGCGAGGGCCCGTCGCAGGTCATCAAGAACGTCCAGTCCTACGACATCGCCGCTGACCGCTGGTCGCAGCTCGGGGCGATGCGGACCCCGCGCCACGGCCTCGGCGTCGCCGCGTTCGGCACCGTGCTCTTCGCGCTCGACGGGGCGCGCGCGACCGGTCACACGCAGTCGACGAACGTGGCCGAGGCGCTCGAGCTCGGCTGACGTCGCGGCACCTTTGTCACGAAGGTTGCGACCGCCCGCCGACCCTAGACTTGCTCCTCGTGCCCCCGAGCTTCTGCCGTCACAACCGCTTCGTCGACAACTGCCCCATCTGCCGCCCCTCGGACCCGCCGCCCGCGGCGCGGCGTCCCGCGCGAACTCCCGCCTCATCACCGGCGTCGCGTTCGACCGCACGCAGCGCCACCCGGCCGGGCCGCAGCAGCGCCGTGCGCGTGCGCCAGCTCTCGCAGGCGGCCGACGACGGCTACCGCAGCGAGCTCGTCACCGGCGTGAAGGCGACGGCCGACGCCGAGCGTCTCGCCGACGAGCTCGCCTTCGCCACGGCCCGGCTCGCCGAGCTCGCCGCCGACCCGCCTGCGCTGTACGCGGACATCGCCTCGCTCGACGATCTCGAGGAGGCGCTCTGGCTGGCCTTCCTCGTCGCCTACATCGGCCCACTGCAGAACGCGGAGGATCCGTTCGCGGAGATTCGCGCCGCGCACGTGCCGTGGGCGTCGGGCGAGATGCCGGACCTCGACGTCACGCGCGGCCCGCGCACGGCGGCCGACCCGGCCGCCGCCGAGCGCACGATCCTCGCCTACCGGGCGTGGGCCGACCGCGCCGGCAGCCAGGCGGCGGCGTTCGCCGGCGAGCCGTCGTGGACACCCGAGCGCCGCTTCGATCGCGTGTTCGAGCGCCTCGCGCTGCCCGGCCTCGGCCGCGGCCCGCGCTATGAGCTGCTCGTGTCGCTCGGGCGCCTCGGAATCGTCGACCTGCGCCCATCGTCGCTGCAGTTCAGCGACGACGACACGACGACCGCCGCCAAGCGCGTGTTCGGGATCGGCGACAAGATCCTGCTCGAGCGCCGGGCGCGCGCTCTCGCCGACGCGGCCGGCCTGCCGATCGAAGCGCTGGATCTGGGGCTGTTCAACTGGGGCGCGCGCGGCGGCGCGCGCGCGACGTACGGCTCGGGGGCGATGGTGGGGGAGGGTGAGCGCGCGGCGATCGCGAGCGTCCTCGGCGTCTGAACCCGGCGGTCGCACGTGCGTCTAGATCCGTCTGCGGCGCCTGCTGCTCGCGGGCCCGCGATGCCGATGAGCGTGACGGAGCCACGGAAGGCATGAAGATGAATCCGCGCGTCAAGCTGCTCAAGGAGCTCGTCAAGGACGAGCTGTACGTCATCGACGAGGCCGCCGTGGCCGACGCCGTCCTGCTGCGCGCGATGACCCGGCGCATGCTGCCCGAGGTCACGTTCCGCGGGACGCCGCGGCCCGCGCCGCAGGTTCGCTCCTTCCGCCCGCATCGCGGCGCGAAGTCGTTCAAGCTCACGCGCGCGCAGCGCCGCCCGCTGCATCGCAGCGGCGCCGCGATGTCCGCCGCCGCCTGAATCTCCGCGAGAAAAAGTTCGCAACGAGCGGGTTTCCGGGCTGGGCTCGGGGACGAATCTCGGCTTTGCTGTGCCTTACGCAGATGAGAGGGTCCGTGGGAGGCCCTGAGCGTGGAGGCAGGGGCGTTGGCGGATGGGCAGGCAGGAGGGCGTAGAGGGAAGGCGGCCGAGGAGCTCATCCTGCGGACGGTCGCGGCGCACGCCGAGTCGCTGCTGCGGACCGCCCGCCGCTATTCGCTGTGCCCCGACGATGCGCAGGACGCCTATCAGCGCGCGCTGGAGATCTTCATGGGCCACGCCGACCGGCTGGACGGCGGCAACGCGGCGGGCTGGCTGCACGTCGTGGTCAAACGCGAGGCGCAGACGATCCGCCGCTCACGCTCGCGGTCGGTTCCCGCCCACGAGATCGATCTCGATGCGCACGAGGCGCGGTCGCTGCCGACGCCCGACGAGCGGCTGGCGACGTTCGATCTGGTCGGCCGCGCGGCCGAGGCGCTGCAGCGCCTGAAGCCCCAGGAGGTGCGCGCGCTGTGGCTGCGCGCGCAGGGCCACAGCTACAACGAGATCAGCGCGCTGACCGGCTGGTCGTACACGAAGGTCAACCGCTGTCTCACCGAGGGCCGGCGCAGCTTCCTCTCGCGCTACGCGACGATCGAGTCGGGCGCCGAGTGCGAGCGCTGGCTGCCTGTCCTATCCGCGATGGTCGACGGCGAGGCGACGAGCGATCAGATCGCCGACCTGCGCCCGCACCTGCGCAATTGCCCGGCCTGCCGCGCGACGCTGAGGACGCTGCAGGACAGCGCGGAGCCGCTCGGTGCGGTGTTGCCGGTGCCGCTGGCGGCGGTGCTGAGCGGCGAGGACCAGCTGACGAACATCGTCACGCGCTTCTACGAGACGATCGTCGGCGGCTTTCACGAACGGGCGGTCTATTCGTTCACGAAGGCGCAGGGTGCCGTCGAGGCGGCGTCGGCGGGCAAGCTGGCCGCGGTGGCGGCATCGGCCGCCGCGGTCGCCGGCGGCGGCTACGCGACGGTCGAGCGCACGGTTCCGAACCGAGGGGCGAGCAAGCCGGCGAAGGTCAGCCAGCGGCCCGCCGGCGAGGCGACCCGCGTCGCGGCGCCGCCGGCCGTCACGCCGCCGCCGGCCGCTGTGCGCAAGGCCGCGAGGAAGCAGGTGCCGCGCCGCAGCGTCAACGAGTTTGCCGGTGCGGGCAGCACGACCCGCGCCGCGTCGCCCGAGTTCGAGCAGGCCGCGGCCCGCGAGTCGCAGTTCACGCGCGCGGCGTCGACGGCGAGCCTGGGCACCGTGGCCGGCGCCCCCGCGAGCACCTCGAGCCGCGGTGAGTCTGCGCCCGAGTTCGGTGGCGCGCGGCCGGCACCCGAATTCGGCGGGTGAGCGACGCGCGCCGTGCGGTGATCAGGCCCCGGGATCGAGCGTGAGCCCGGGGCCGCTGCTGCGTCAGGGACTCGCGCGCTATCGCGCGGCCCTGGGCACCCCGGATGTGCGCCCGGTGCTGGCCGCGACGTTCGCGACCGGTCTGGGCACCGGCGCGCTGACGCTCGTGCTCGTGTTGCTCGTCGCCGAGGAGACGGGGTCGTTCTCGCGCGCCGGTCTGGTCAGCGGCGCGTACCTGCTGGCGGCCGGCGTCTTCGGGCCGGTGCGGGGCAGGCTGATCGACCGGCTCGGTCCTTCGCGCGTGCTCGTCGGCCTCGCGGCAGTTCACGGCGCCGCACTCCTCGTGCTGCTCGCCTGCGCGCTGGGTGACGTCGGGGCGGCCGGCCTGCTCGTGCCCGCCGTGGTCAGCGGTCTGGCGGCACCCAACGTCGGGCCGGCGCTGCGGCTGCTGTGGGACGACCTGCTCGGCGGCGCGCGTGATGTCGGCTACGCGATGCAGACCGTCCTTGCCGAAGCGTTCTTGCTCATCGGCCCGCTCGTCGCGGCTGCGCTCGCGGGCCTGGCGGACCCGGTCATCGCGCTCGGAGTGGTCGTGGCAGCCAACGTCGGTGGATCGCTGACGTTCGCGGCGACCCGGCCGGCGCGGCGCTGGCGCCCGCGCGCGGACATCGTGCGTTCGGGTTGGGGGGCTCTGGAGAGCGCCGGCATCCGCACGCTGACGGTCGTGGCGTTGCCGCTCGGTGCGGCCGTCGGCGTCATCGAGGTCGCCGCTCCGGCGTTCGCCGGCGAGCGCGGCGACGCTGCCGCAGGCGGGATCGCGCTGGCGGCGCTCGCCGCCGGCAGCCTGCTCGCAGGCCTGGTGTACGGCGCGCGGTCGTGGCCCGGAGCTGCGGGCACGCGCTACGTCGTGCTCGTCGGAGCGCTCGCCATCACGCTGGTGCCCCTTCCGCTCGCGGCATCGCTCGGCGCGTTCATTGCGCTGATGGGCATGAGCGGCGTCGCGTGGGCACCGATCGCGGCGACGTCCTATGCCGTGCTTGACGATGTCTCCCGTCCGGACGCCGTCGCCGAGTCGGTGAGTTGGATCACGGCCATGTTCGTCGCGGGCATGGCGGCCGGATACTCCGGCGGCGGGGCGCTCATCGATGCCACGGACGCGTCGACGGCGCTCTGGGCGGCCCCGGCGCTCGGTGCTCTCGCGCTCGCGCTGGCGGCAGCAGGGTCGCGCACCCTGCTCGGCCGAGACTGAGGGCCAACGCACGAGCCGTGCCGTCCGACCCGGCCCCTACCGTGCGCGGTGTCCCACTTCCCCGGCCAGGGAGTTGCCATGCCGCTGTGCTTCATCGAACCTCAGGACGCGATCCGCGTGATCGCCGAGTCCGTCGGCCGCGAGGCCAGGCGGCAGCTGCTCGGCGAGCTCGTGCGCGCGTGGGTTGACGAGATCCCGGAGAACGAGCTGGCGTCGCACTACGCCAAGGCCGTCCAGGATCTCGACGAGCACGACCTGTCGATGCTCGCGGCGTGGCACGCCTCGCTCGAGGTCGGCCATCCGATCGCCAACCGCGACTTCCTCGTCAACGTCTTCCCGAGCCTGGGCGAGAACCGCCGCGAGGCGCTGAAGATCGCCGCGGGCTTCCGCGGCGAGGAGGCGTTCGACGCCGGCGTCGCCGAGGACCAGGCGCTCGAGACCGTCCTGCCACACCTCTCCCGCGCCCGCTGCATGGAGCTCGCCACCGAGTGCGTCGAGCTCTACCTCTGGGACCGGCTGGGCTCGGATAACTAGGCCGTTGGCGGTGGGGCAGCGTCGGGCGTCGAGGTACCGAGCGAAGTCCGTATCTCCGCCATTGCCTGCTCGTTGTCGTGGAAGACCACGGCGGTCATTCCGGCCGCCGCGGCGGCCTCGCAGTTGACCTCGATGTCGTCGATGAACAGACACTCGTCCGCCCGCACGCCGAGGCCGGTCACGGCCAGCTCGTAGATCTCCGGATCGGGCTTGCGCACGCCGACGAACGCGCTGTCGACGACGAGCTCGAAGATGCTCGTCGATCGGAGCCAGCGCGCGCCAGCGCAGCTCCCACTCGCGCACGTTGTTCGTCAGCAGCGCCATCCGCAGCCCCTTCGCCCGCAGCGACGCCATGAACGCGATCATCGGCTCGTTGGGAAACAGACCATCCCACAGCGTGTCGGCAAAGCCGTCGAGCTCGATCTCGCGGCCGAGCTGCTCGCTCAGCGCCCCGCGCAGGCCCTCGACGAACACCGGCTCGGACATCCGCCCGCACTCGAGCTCGTGCAGCGGGTGGGCGCCGGAGCGCGCCTGCAGCGCCTCGAGCGCCTGGCCCAGCGCCGCCAGCGTGACCCCCGACTTGTCGGCGATGCCCTGAAACGAGCCCGTCAGCGGCGTCGTCAGCACGCCGCCGAAGTCGCTGATGACGGCCCGGATCACTTCCCGCGGCGCAGCCGCCGGCCGGCGCCGTCGCCGTCCCCGTCGACGCGCCGCATCACGTCGTAGCGCCCGGTCCCCGTGCGGCCCTCCATGCGCCACTGGAAGAACGCGCTGTCCAGGCGCAGGTCGCCGAGGTCGACCGTCGTGCCGCACACGACCTCGCCGGCGGCGCGGCGCGCGTAGCCGCCCTCCGCGGACATCCACAGCTCCAGGCCGGCGCGGCGCTGGCGCAGCTCGCCGTCGTACGTCGTCGACAGCCGCGGGTCGAAGATCGCGCGCGGCTCGCCGCGGTCGACGAGAAACGCCGCGACCGCCTCCTCGCCGTGGTGCCTGGACTTCGCCGGGCGGACCGCCGTCAGCGTCACGGCCTTCTCCGGGCCCATCCACGCCGACAGCGAGCGCGCCAGATCGATGCGGCTCCAGTCCGGCATGCCCCACTGATGGCCGCGCTGGCCCAGGCAGCGCACGCCGTACGTGCGCCCGCCGTGGCTCACGGTGCCGGTCACCATGCAGACCTGGTCGTATCCCTCGGTGCCGCCGATCTGCGCGACGGGCGCGTCGGCATCGAGCACCGCGGGGGCCGACAGCGCCTCGAAGCGCAGGTCGAACTTCGCCTCCTCGCCGGCGTAGCCGACGGTCCATGCCTCCAGCGGCGAGACGATCTCGAAGTGCACGCCGGCGGCCGCCAGCGCCTCCCAGGACTCCACCTCCCCGGCGACGTCCTGTGCCTGCGTCGTCGCGCCGACGAGCCGGTCGCCGGCATAGACGATGGCAAAGCCGCTCGTGCCGCCCCCACCGGCGCCCACCCGCGCGAGGCCGTAGAGCTTGGCGGCCGGATCGCCGAAGGCGAACGTGACGGCGTCGCGGAACGCCGGGTCGTTGCTCCTGCGCGGCTCCTCGTCGAGCGGGCCGATCGTCACGGCAGATCGCGCCGCGGTGGCGGCACGTCGCTCGCGGTGCCCTCGACGACGTCGTCGTCGTACGCCGGCGGACGCCGCGTGCCGGGCCCGCCCGGAGCACCGGCGCCGGTCTGGAAGGTGAACAGCCGGCCCATCCGCGCCTGCGCCCCGCTCGCCGCACCCGCCGCGATGCGCGGCCCGAAGCGGCGCACGAGCACGCTGCGCACGATCGCGCGCGTCGGCGGCAGCAGCAGGATGAGCCCGAGGATGTCGCTGAGGAAGCCCGGCGTCAGCAGCAGCGCGCCGCCGAAGATCACGAGCGCCCCGTCCATCACCTCGCGCCCGGGCACGCGCCCCTCGGCGAGGGCGCGGTTGAAGCGCATCCACGCCGCGCGCCCCTGGGCGCGCATGAGCACGGCGCCGAGCACGGAGTCGAGGATGAGCAGCGCGATCGTCGGCAGCACCCCGATCGCCTGACCGATCTGGATGAGCACGTAGAGCTCCGCGATCGGGACGACGATGAACAGGACGACGAGGAGCAGGCCCATGGTCCGATGAAGGCTACGCGAGCGCGGGACTCGCCCCGGCGGGCGGCGCGTGCCCGGGTGTCAGGCCGGGGTGCGCGCCGGCGCGATCGTCACGCCCGGCAGCCGGTGCAGCCCGACGTACTCGATGAGCACCGAGATGTCCGGCTGGGCGTCGCGCAGCGTGAGCATCCGCCCGGCCTTGCGCAGGCGCCGCGCGACCATCATGAGGTCGAGCATCAGGGAGGGATCGGCGAACGCCAGCTTGGCGAGATCGACCGTCACGTCCGCCGGGGCGCCGAGCGCCTGCGACAGCGCCTGACGGCGCAGCGATTGCGTCGAACGATCCTCGTCTCCACAGCACCGCAGCATCGGCGGATTGTCCTCATACGTGACGATGGCTTCCTCCAAGCCCTGCCTGAACCAAGCCCAACGGCGAAAAACAACTGACCCATGCGAGATACAATCACTCGCATGGCCACGCTGCAAGAGATCGAAGAAGCGCTGACGAACGTCATCGACCCCGAGCTCGGTCTGGACTTCGTCGAGCTGGGGCTGATCTACGGCATCCAGCAGGACAGCGGCAACGTCATGGTGACGTTCACGCTGACCACGCCGGCCTGCCCGATCGGTCCGCAGATCACCGAGCAGATCGAGGAGTTCGTGCTGCCGCTGGAGGGCGTCGAGTCCGTCAAGAGCGAGATGACCTTCGATCCGCCGTGGTCGCCGGAGAAGATGAGCGAGGACGCCAAGTTCGCGCTCGGCTTCTGAGCCGCCGGTGGCACGTCGCCGCGCGCGTGCGGCGCATCAGACCCATCAAGCCGGTTGACTGACCGGATCATGCAGGCCACGCGCGCGATATCTGCCTGCCTCACCCTGCTCGCACTCGCGCTGACCGCCCCCGCGGCCGCCCAGGCGGCCCCCGAGCGCACCGGGCGCCTGCTCGTCACGCTCGACGACCCCAAGCACGCGGTCGGCGTGCGCGCCGCCGCCGCCGCGGTGCTCGGCCGCAGCGACCTGCGCCGCGACGGCGCCCAGGTCCCGCAGATCAACCTCCTCAGCGTGCGGCCGACCGGCGCCGTCGGGCTCTCCGCGCTCGCGAGCATCCTGCGTCGCATCCCCGGCGTGCACTCCGTCGACGTCGAGCATCGCGTCTCGCTGCGCTTCGCGCCCAACGACCCCGCGCTGACCACGAACGACCCGACGCCCGGCACCCCGTCCGGCACGCCGATCTCGTGGTGGATCACGCGCAGCGGCCTGCCCGCCGCGTGGGACGTCACGAAGGGCGACGGCGCGACCGTGGCCGTCATCGACACCGGCGCCGACAGCGGACACCCCGAGCTGCAGGGCAAGATCGAGGACTCGATCGACAACGACGCCATCAACGGCCACGGCCCCGCGACGACCGACGAGAACGGCCATGGCACGCACGTCGCCTCGCTGGCCTGCGGGGCGGGCGACAACGGCGTCGGCAGCGTCGGCTCGGGGCTGAACTGCAAGCTGCTGATCATCAAGAGCGACCTCGGCGACGGCTCGATCGCGCGCTCGATCGTGCAGGCCGCCGACCGCGGCGCCGACGCGATCAACATGAGCTTCGGCAGCGACGGTGGACCGGCGCCGCAGCCGGTCGTCGACGCCATCGAGTACGCGTACTCCAAGGGCGTCATCCTCGTCTCCGCCGCCGACGACACGCCGAGTGAGGAACAGGGCTACCCGTCGAACGTCCTGCAGCCGACCGGCACCGGCGCCGACCTCGCCGCCGGCCGCGGGCTGGCCGTGACCGCGGCGAACTTCGCCGGCGCGCGCGCCTCGTTCGCCGGCCGCGGCACGCAGATCTCGCTCGCCGGCTTCGGCGCCTTCGAGGGCCCCGGCCCGCGCGGGATCTTCTCGAACTTCCCCGGCAACCCGACCGAGCTGGAGAACAGCGGCGGCGGGCTGCTGTTTCCCGGCGAGCAATGCATGTGCCGCACGACCTTCAACGGCGACAACCGCTACGCCTACCTGCAGGGCACGTCGATGGCGGCGCCGATCGTCGCGGGCATCGCCGCGATGGCGCGCGAGCTGAACCCCGACGCCAGCGCCGCCGACATCATCCGCGCGCTGAAGGAGAGCGCGTCGCGGCCGGCCGGCAGCGGCTGGAACCCGAGCCTCGGCTGGGGGATCGTCGACGCGGGCGCCGCCATGAACGTCGTGCGGGCGATCGACCGCCGCGCGCCGCAGTCCAGGCTCACCGGCAAGACGCGGATCCGCAAGGCCCGCACGGCGACGCTGAGGTGGACCGGCGCCGACCCCGCGCCCGGCGCGCTGCAGCCCTCCGGCGTCGACGTCTACGAGGTCTACCGGTCGGCCAACCGGCGCGCCTACAGGCGCGTCAAGCGCACGCGCAAGGCCAGCCTGAAGGTCAAGGTCAAGCCCGGCTCGGTCTACCGCTGGTACACGATCGCGGTCGACAAGGCGGGCAACCGCGAGGCGGTCCCGGCCAAGCCGGATCTGTCGATGCGCATCGACCGCCGCGGCTGAACGGCTACTTCTTCTTCTTCGCGCCGGCCGCCTTCGCCCGCGCCTTCGTCTCGCGCGTCGCCAGCGACACGAGCTCGGCCAGCGACGTCTCGATCGCCTCGCCGAACGCGTCCAGGTCGGGCATCGCGTCGTAGTCGCCGAGCAGGCCGAAGTTCATCTGCCCGTTGTAGGACATGATCGCGATCGCCAGCGCGTGGTTGGCGGGCAGAAACGCGATCGGGAAGACCGACGTCATCTCGCGGCCCTGCACGTAGAGCGGGAACTGCGGCCCGGGCACGTTCGTCACGAGCAGGTTGAAGAGGATCGTCGAGAAGTTCAGCCGCGAGGCCTGCGCGAGGACGGTCGGCGGCGCGAACTGCTGCATGCTCGTCAGCACCTCGGCGCCGACGGCCTGCTTGGACTCCTTGAGGTCGTCCATCGCGCCGCGCACGACGGCGAGCCGCTCGATCGGATCCTCGACATAGACCGGCAGCGGGCCGCGCATGACCGCGAGGCGGTTGCCCGCGCCGCCGCTGTCGCCGTTGTCGCGGTGGCGCACCGAGACCGGGACGAGCGCGCGCAGCTCGAGCCCCTGCGTGCGCACGCCGCGCGAGTGCAGCCAGTGGCGCAGCGCGCCCGCCACGACGGTGAGCACGACGTCGTTGACCGTGCCGCCGAAGGCGTTCTTGACCGCCTTGAAGTCCGCGAGCTCCGACGCGACGCCGGCGAAGCGCCGGTGCGGGCCGATCTCGACGTTCAGCGGCGACGGCGGCGCCGGGTTGGCGGCGGCCCAGACGATCTCGCCGAGGCCCTCGGCGGCGACCTTCGCGTCCTCCAACGCCCGCTCGGGACGGGTCAGCGAGCCCATCGCCTTCGCGGCGACGCCGAGCGAGGCCTTCGTCATGCCGGCGACGCCGGCGGCCAGCAGGTCGAGCGGGCTCGGCTCGTCGTCGGGCATCCATGGCTCGAGGCCGTCCTCGGGCTCACGGCCCTCCGGGCCGAGGTCGAAGAGCACGGTGCCGAGGTCGACGCCGGCGATGCCGTCGATCATCGCGTGATGGCTCTTGGAGAGCAGCGCGAAGCCGCCGCCCGCCAGCCCCTCGACGAGCCACAGCTCCCACAGCGGCTTGGAGCGGTCCAGCTGCTGGGAGAACACGCGCGCGGCGAGGTTCATGAGTTGCTCGTCGCTGCCGGGGGCGGGCAGCGCGGTGTGACGCACGTGGTACTCGAGGTTGAAGTCGCGGTCGTCGGCCCACAGCGGCCGGCCCGTCGAGGCCGGTGGGTAGACGAGCCGTTGGCGGTAGCGCGGCACGTGGTGCAGGCGCGCGCGGATCGAGTCGAGGAAGTCGTCGTAGGGCGGCGCCGGGCCCTCGGCGCGCACGAGCGCGCCGATGTGCATGTGCGAGTTGGGCCCCTCCTGATGCAGGAAGGACGCGTCGACTGCGGTCAGGCGATCGAGGTGGCGCGGCGGCATCGCCGCTCAGCGTAATGGCTGCGTCGCGCCGTGCCGCCGGGCCACGTACGCTCAAAGAACCGTATGGCGTGGGACTTCTCCACCGAGCCCGAGTTTCAGGCGCAGCTGGACTGGATGAGCCGCTTCGTCCGCGACGAGATCTGGCCGCTGGAGACGCTCGACCTCGACCAGGCGCAGCTCGACCGCGCGCTCGCCCCGCTGCGGCGCCAGGTCCGCGAGCGCGGGCTGTGGGCGGCGCACCTTCCGCCGGCGCTCGGCGGGCAGGGCTTCGGCCAGGTCTCGCTCGGGCTCATGCACGAGATCCTCGGCACCTCGCCCTACGCGCCGAGCGCGTTCGGCTGCCAGGCGCCGGACTCCGGCAACTCCGAGCTCATCGCGCTCGCCGGGACCGAGGAGCAGAAGGACCGCTGGCTGCACCCGCTGCTGGCCGGCGACCTGCGCTCGGCGTTCTCGATGACCGAGCCGGGCGTGGCCGGCGCCGACCCGACGACGCTGCAGGCCCGCGCGGTGCTCGATGAGGCCGCCGGCGAGTGGGTCATCGACGGCCACAAGTGGTTCTCGACGAACGCCTCGGTCGCCGACTTCCTCATCGTCATGGTGGTCACCGAGCCCGACGCGCGCCCCCACCAGCGCGCCTCGATGATCATCGTCCCGGCCGACACGCCCGGCGTGCGGATCGTCCGCGACGTGGCGACGATGGAGCACCCGGGCGAGCAGTTCGGCCGGCTCGGCGGCCACGCCGAGATCCTCTACGAGGACGTGCGCGTGCCGGCGGCCAACCTGCTCGGCGCGCGCGGCGCGGGCTTCATGCTCGCCCAGACGCGGCTCGTGCCCTGGCCGCATCCACCACTGCATGCGCTGGCTCGGCGTCGCGCGGCGCGCCTTCGACATGCTCTGCGAGCGCGCGACGTACCGCGTCTCGCACGGCTCGCTGCTCGCCGACAAGCAGACCGTGCAGAACTGGATCGCCGACTCGGCGGCGCAGATGCAGGCCGCGCGGCTCATGACGCTGCACGCCGCCTGGAAGATCGACACGCAGGGCCCCGCCGCCGCCCGCGCCGACGTCTCGCTCATCAAGTTCTACGGCGCGCAGGTGCTGCACGACGTCATCGACCGCGCGCTGCAGGCGCACGGCGCGCTTGGCTACTCGGCCGACATGCCGCTGGAGGCGATGTACCGCCACGCCCGCGCCGCCCGCCTCTACGACGGGCCCGACGAGGTCCACCGCCAGTCGGTCGCGCGGCAGATCCTGCGCGGCTACGAGCCGCCGGCCGGCGAGGTCCCGAGCGAGCACGTGCCCACGCGCCGCGTCGCCGCGCGCGAGCGCTTCGCCGAGCTGCTCGAGACCGTCACCAGCAACGACTGACCGGCTCAGCGCCGGAAGACCCGGGTGATCCTCACCGTCCGGCCCGCCGTCGCGGCGAGCGTGCCGTCGGTCGTCGTGACGAACACGCGGTAGCTGCCGCCGCGGCGGATGCGCACGCGCTTGGAGTAGCGCGAGACGTCGCCGGAGCCGTGCGTGATCCCGCCGGCGACCGTCACCCAGCGCGTCCCGCGCCGGTTCTGGACCGCGAACGCGCCGCCGCGCTTCGGGCGGACCGTGCCGAAGAAGCGCACGACGCGGCCGGTGCGCACGCGGGTCGCGCTGACGTACGTCGCGACGCGCGGCGCGATCCCGAGGCTGACGATCGGGCTGGCGATCTCCGGCCGGTTGGGGATGAGCACGCGGTACTGCGTATTGAGCGCGACCGACAGCAGCGGGAAGGCGAAGTTGCCCTGCGCATCGGTGAGCTGCACGTTGGAGGCCGGCGCGAAGCCCTGGGTGTAGGGGAAGGGATTTGACTCCAGCTGGATCTGGCGCTGGGCGTTGCCCGTGCCGCTGAGCGTGCCGCCGAGCACCGTGGGCTGGCCGAACCCGACCGGGTTGGGCGTCGCCGCGAGCGTGAGGCCCAGCGGCTGGGGCTTGGTCTTGAAGGTCCGGTCGGCGCCGTTCGTCGTGCCGACGCGGTTGATGGCGACGAGCCGGTAGTGGTACGTCGTGGCCGGGCGCGAGCCCGGCCAGGTCGCCGGTGACGGAGACAGCGGCGCTGCCGGCACCGGCGGCCGTGACCGGCGTCGCGGCCGTGTAGAGCTTCGTCAGGCCGTACTGGAACACGAAGGTCGTCTGCGCGCCGTTGGGCGTCACCTTCCCGAGCAGGGTCGCCGTCGACGGCGTGAGGTTGGCCGCCGCGCCGGTGGCGACCGTCGGCTTGGTGGCCTGGGCCTGCGCAAGCCCCGGCAGGGCCAGCGAGGCGGCCAGTGCCGCGATGATCCAGCCGGTGGTTCGCTGCGAACCGCGAGTCATACGTTCCATCCCCTCAGTCGATTGCAGCGCCGCGCGCCCGGGCGATCGCCGCTGCCTACACTGCAACTAATGCCCTTTGACGTCGAAAAGTTGCTGTTGGCGGCCCCGCGCGGCTACTGCGCGGGGGTCGATCGCGCCGTGCAGACCGTCGAGCGCGCGCTCGAGCTCTACGGCGCGCCGGTCTACGTCCGCAAGGAGATCGTCCACAACAAGCACGTCGTCGAGCAGCTGCGCGCCCGCGGCGCGATCTTCGTCGACGAGATCGACGAGAGCATCCCCGAGGGCGCGACGACCGTCTTCTCCGCCCACGGCGTGTCGCCCGCCGTCCACGCCGAGGCCGCCGAGCGCTCGCTGTCGACGATCGACGCGACGTGCCCGCTCGTGACGAAGGTCCACGTCGAGGCCAAGAAGTTCGCCGCCGAGGGCTACACGATCGTGCTCATCGGCCACGGCGGCCATGAGGAGGTCGAGGGCACGATGGGCGAGGCGCCCGACTCGATCGTGCTCGTCGAGACCGAGGCCGACGTCGACGCGCTCGAGGTGCCCGACCCCGAGCGGGTCGCGTTCATATCCCAGACGACGCTGTCCGTCGACGAGACGCGCACGATCATCCTGCGCCTGCGCGAGCGCTTCCCGGCGATCACGGGCCCGCGCACCGACGACATCTGCTACGCCACGACGAACCGCCAGGCGGCCGTCAAGCAGATGGCGGTGATCTGCGACCTCGTGCTCGTGATCGGATCGCAGAACTCGTCGAACTCGCAGCGGCTCGTCGACGTCGCGCGCGATTGCGGGACCGAATCGCACCTCATCGACAACGAGTCGCAGGTCCAGGAGGCGTGGCTCGACGGCAAGCGCGTCGTCGGCATCTCCTCCGGCGCCAGCGCGCCCGAGGAGCTCGTCGACCGGCTCGTGACGTACTTCACCGACCGTGGCGTCAGCGACGTGTCGGAGTTCGAGGTCATGCGCGAGGATGTGCGCTTCATGCTGCCCAAGCGCATCCGCGAAGACCTCGCCGCGCACGCCTGACCCGGCGAAGCGCGCCGCCGCCCTCCGCCGATGCGCACGCTCGTCATCTCCGATCTGCACCTGGGCGCCGGCCCGGGCGCCGACGTGCTCGCCCATCCGGCGGCGCTCGACGCGCTGCTGCACCGGCTTGCCGGCATCGACCGGCTCGTGCTGCTCGGCGACACGCTCGAGCTGCGCCATGGTCCGGCCCGTCTCGCGCTCGGCGACGCCGAGCCGATCATGCGCGCGATCGGCGATGCGCTGGCTCCGGGCAGCGAGGTCGTGCTCGTGCCCGGCAACCACGACCACTCGATCGCGGCCGGCTGGCTGGACTGGCGCGGGCGCCGCGACGCGCCGCAGCCGCTGCCGCTCGAGGAGCGCGTCGGAGCCGAGAAGGCATCCTGGATCGCCAAGCGCCTGAAGGGCTTCCTGGCGCCGGCCACGGTCGAGGTGGCCTACCCGGGGCTGTGGCTGCGCGAGGACGTCTACGCCACGCACGGCCACTACCTCGACGCGCACGTCGCGATCCCCACGATCGAGCGCCTCGCGGCGGGGCTCATGGCGCGCATGGTCGGCGCGATCCCCGATCCCGCCACGCCCGACGACTACGAGGCGGTGCTCGCGCCGATCTACGCGCTCAGCCACGCCAGCGCCCAGCGCAGCGGGCCGGGCCGCGTGGCGATCGGGACCCGCTCGGCGGTCGGCACGTGGCAGGCGCTGGCCGGCACGGGCCGCGCGCGCGGGCTGCGCAGCCGAGCGCTCTCGGTGCCCTTCCGGCTCGGCGTGGCCACCGCCAACCGCGCCGGGCTCGGGCCCGTGCAACCGCAGATCGGCGTCGAGGACCTGCGCACCGCGGGCCTGCTCGCGATGGGCGAGGTGGCGCGCCACCTGCGCGTCGCGCCCGCGCATCTCGTCTTCGGCCACACCCACCGCACCGGGTGCCTGCCCGCCGACGACGCGCGCGAGTGGCGCACGCCGGGCGGCACCCAGCTGCACAACACGGGCAACTGGGTCTTCGCGACGACGTTCATGACCCGCGGGCCGCGGCCCGACGGCCCGTACTGGCCGGGCGGGGCGATCGTGCTCGACGACGAGGGCCCGCCGCGCCTGGAGCGCCTGCTCGCCGACGTGCCGGCGTCGTCGCTGCGGCCGCCCCGTCGCGCCTAGCCGGGGCCGCCGCTGCCGTGGGTGGCCTCGATCGCGTCCGCCTCCGGCTCAATCGGATCCGTGCCGCGGTCGGCGACATCGATCCGGTGTTCCTCGACACGCCGGCGCTGGCGTGCGCGCCGCTCGGCCGGGCGCTCGGGTGCTCGGTGACGCTGAAGGTGGAGACGCTCAACCCGGTCCGCAGCTTCAAGGGACGCGGCACGGAGACGGCGGCCGCCGCGGCCCGCGGCGGGGGTGCCGAGCGCATGGTGTGCGCGAGCGCCGGCAATCTCGGGCAGGCGCTGGCCTACAGCGGCGCGCGCCGAGGCCTGGGCGTCACGGTCGTGGCGGCGCGAACCGCCAACCCGCTCAAGCTGCGCCAGATCGCCGGCCTCGGCGCGGACGTGCGGCTACACGGCGAGGACATCGAAGACGCCCGCCGGCTGGCGCGGGAGCTCGCGGAGGCAGACGGCGCCCACCTCGTCGAGGACAGCCTGGACCTGGCGACCTGCGAGGGCGCGGCCACGATCGGACTCGAGCTCGCCCGCGACGCTCCGGAGCTCGATGTGGTGCTCGTGGCGCTCGGGGGTGGAGCGCTGGCCAGCGGCGTCGCCTACGCGCTGCGCGCGCTCGCCGCGCCCGTGGAGGTGATCGCCGTCCAGCCCGTCGGGGCGCCCGCGATGGCGCTGTCATGGCGTCAGGGGACGGTCGTCGAGACCGACCGCATCGAGACGATCGCCGACGGCGTCGCCGGGCGCTGCCCGATCCCCGAGGTGCTCGACGACCTGCTGGTCCTGCTCGACGATGTGGTGCTCGTGCGCGAGGACTCGATCAAGGCCGGCATGCGCGCGCTGTACGAGCATGCCGGGCTCGTCGTCGAGCCATCCGCGGCGCTCGGGATCGCCGCCGTCCTGGAGTCGCCCGAGCGGTTCGCCGGCCGGCAGGTCACCACGATCCTGTGCGGCAGCAACGTCGGCCCGGCCGACTTCGCGCGCTGGGTGCTGGAACCGGCGGCGCGCGACGCCGGCTGAGGCTAATGCTCGCCTCAGACCACGCCGGGCGTGAACTGCACGGCGTGGCAGCGCACGCCGTCGCCGACCTCGAGCTCGAGCACGCCGGTCGTGTGGCGCTCGTGCTCGAGCAGGGCGAAGCAGCCGGGGTGGGGCACGGCGACGGTCCGCCCGTTGGCGCGCACCACGGCATCCGCGGCAGCGGCGCCGGGCAGCGGCTCGAGCACGGCCCACACCGCGCCCGCCGCGTAGGGGCCCGACCATGCGCCCGCCTGCTCGGCCGTCGGCCGGCCGACCGCGGCGCCGGGCTCGTCCTCGGGACGCAGCGCCGCCGGCGGCGCGGGATCGATGCCCAGCAGCTCGCAGATCTCGGCCTGCGTCTCGTCGTAGGCGCCCTCGCCGTAGTGCATCGAGTACAGCCGCAGGCGCCGGTCGAACAGATACCGCGCCGGCCAGGCCTCGTTGCCGTACTCGTGCCAGAGCTTGAACTCCGTGTCGATCAGCACCGGGTGCTCGATCCCCAGCCGCGCGACCGCCGCGCGCACCTGCTCGGGATCCTGGGACGGTGGGTAGCCGCCGGCGTGCACGGAGATCACGCGCAGGCCGGCCTCGGCGTAACGCTCGTGCCAGCCGCGCGTGTAGGCAAGCGTGCGCAGCGAGTTGGCCCGGCAGAAGTCCCAGAACTCGATCAGCACCGGGCGGCCGAGCTGCTTGTCCATGCGCAGGCTCGCGACGTTCACCCATTCCGCGCCGGTGGGGAAGAACGGGGCGCTGATCTTGTCCGCGGGCGCGCGCATCGGGCTCCCGAAGCTAGCAGCGCTCAAGACGCGCGCCGCTTCCTAGACTCCACGCCCTATGCATCGGCGCCGCCTGCTCGGCCTCCTCCTCGTCGCGGCCGCGCTGATGCTCGTGGCCGTGCCCGAGTCCGTGCTCGCGCACGGCTTCGGCGGGCGCCAGACGCTGCCGATCCCGCGGTGGCTGTTCGGCTGGGCCGCCTCGGTCGTGCTCGTCGCGTCGTTCGTCGGCCTCGCCGTCCTGTGGCCGACGCCGCGCCTGGAGGACGCACCCGAGCGGCGCGTCGCCAAGGTGCCGCGCTTCCTCGACCCGCTCGCCGGCGCGCTCGGCATCGCGATCTTCGTGCTCGTGATCTACGCGGGCTTCGCCGGCTCGCAGACGACGACGAACAACCTCGCGCCGACGGTCATCTTCTACCTCTTCTGGGTCGGGCTGGCCATCGCCAGCCCGATCTTCGGCGACGTCTTCAAGGCGCTGAACCCCTGGCGCGCGGCGGCGCGCGCCGTGGCGTGGGTCGCGGGCAGGGTCGGCAAGGGCGAGCTGCCGGCACCGATGGCGTATCCCGCCAAGCTGGGCCACTGGCCCGCGGCGATCGGCCTGCTCGCCTTCACCTGGGTCGAGCTCGTCTACTCCGGTCGCGGCGATCCAAGCAACCTCGCCGTGCTCGCGCTCGTCTACGTCGCCGTGCAGTTCGTCGGGATGAGCCTGTACGGCATCGAGACATGGAACCGCTACGGCGACGCCTTCGGGGTGTACTTCGGGCTCTTCGCGCGGATCTCGCCGCTGCGCTGGACGCGCGCGGGCCTCTTCGTCCGCAAGCCGCTCAGCGGGCTCACGCGCCTCGTGCCGGTGCCGGGCACGATCGCGCTGCTGTGCGTGATCATCGGCACGACGTCGTTCGACGGCTTCTCGGCTGGGCCGGCGTGGGGCGACATCGCGCCCAAGCTGACGGACTTCTTCCACGGCATGGGCATCGGCCAGGGCACAGCGCTCGAGCTCGCGTTCACGGTCGGCCTCGTCGGCGCGGTGCTCGTCGTCAGCGGCCTGTACCGGCTCGGCGTCGTCGGCATGCACTCGGTCACCCCGCCGGGCACGTCGACGACCGAGCTCGCGCGGCGCTTCGTGCACACGCTCGTGCCGATCGGCCTGGCCTACGTCGTCGCCCACTACTTCTCGGCGCTCGGCGACAACGCCCAGCGCATGGCCTACCTCGTCTCCGACCCGCTGGGCACCGGCGCGAACCTCTTCGGCACGAACGACGCGACCGTGAACTACGCGTGGATCTCGGCGAACGCGATCTGGTACGTGCAGGTTGCGGCGCTCGTGATCGGACACATCGCCGGCCTCGTACTCGCCCACGAGCGCGCGCTGAAGTCCTTCAGCGACACCCGCGTGGCCACCCGCTCGCAATACTGGATGCTCGTCGTGATGATCGCCTTCACCTCCCTCGGCCTGTGGCTGCTGTCAGCCGCCAACTCGTGATGCTCCCGATCGCCCACGCCGGCCACTGGGCCATTAACCTGCTGTACGTCGCGCCGCTCGTCATCGCGGTCGGCGTGCTCGGCGTGCAGTCGATGAAGGACCGCCGCAAGGTCAAGAGCGGCGAGCGCGAAGGCCGCCGCCCGCCCGCGCTCCCTCCGACCTGATCACCACCTTGTTGTGCGCGATCGCGCACAACAAGCACCGATCAGGACCTGACGCGTGGTAGGATGCGCGATCGTGCATATCAGGTGCCGAGGCCGTGCCCGGGCTGGGCCATATGCGCGAACGCACACATGACCGACAAGCTACTCACCGAGATTGCCACGGCCATCAAGGCGGCGCGCCGGCGCCAGGGGCTTGACCAGCAGGAGCTCGCGATGGTCGCGGGCGTCGCGACGCGAACCGTGTCGCGGATCGAGAATGCCCATCCGACGGTCCGCGCCGACGGCCTGCTCAAGGTGCTCGCCGCACTTGGGATACGGCTGCACGTGGAGGACCCGGAGTCGCCGTGAACGTTCTGCAGGTCACGTGGGACAGGCGAGCGGTCGGCAAGCTCGAGAAGACCGGCGACGCGTACAGCACCGAGTACCGCTTTCGCTACGCCGACGAGGGGGCGCCACGCATCTCGGTCGCCCTACCGGTGCGTCTCGAGCCGTACACCGCATGGGAGAGCCAAGCGTTCTTCGAGGCATTGCTTCCCGAGGGAACACTGCGCGAGACGCTGGCCGGGCGGTTCCGATTGCCGTTGAACGACTCGTTCGGCCTCCTCGAGCAGCTCGGGCGCGACTGCGCGGGCGCCCTGCAGATCGCGGGAAGCGCCCGCATGTCCGAGGCGCCGGACGTCGATTGGCTCGACGACGAGCAGATCGCGCAGCTCGTCGTCGACCTGCCCAACCGGCCGCTCGGCATGACGCCCGACGGTCGCATGCGTCTCAGCCTGGCCGGCGTGCAGCGCAAGGCCGTGCTCGTCCGCGATCGCGACGGCCGCTTCGGAGAGCCGCTGCATGGCATGCCGAGCACCCATCTGCTCAAGCCCGAGCCTGCCGACGAGCGGTACGCCGGGATCGCGACCAACGAGTACTTCTGCATGCGTCTCGCCTCGGCCGTCGGACTTCCGGCGGCGGACGTCGAGCTGCTGACCATCGCCGACCGGCGCTGTCTCGTCGTGTCGCGCTTCGACCGCGATCGGGCGACGTTCCCGGCGCGCCGCCTGCATCAGGAGGACCTGTGCCAGGCGATCGGCATCCCACCCGGCTTCAAGTACGCCGCACCGGATCGGCCGCGACCGTCGTTCAGGGACATCGCCGACGTCCTGATCGCCCACGGATCGCAGCCGGGTCGAGACCGGCTGACCACCAGCCGGATGGCCCTTTTCAACTTCCTGATCGGAAACGCGGACGCGCACGGCAAGAACGTCTCGTTCCTGCACGACGATCGTGAGCGAGTTCGGTTGGCGCCGCTCTACGACCTCGTCTCGACCACCGTGTGGCCGGCTCTCGACCGCCGGCTCGCGCTGTCGATCGGAGACGAATTCGACCCCGCGGAGATCACGTTCGTCTCCTTCGACGAGCTCGCGGCTGACCTCGGTCTGGTGACCAGGTCGTTCGCCCGCGACCGTGCCCGCTTCGTCGCGCGGACCGCGGCCGCGGCCCGCGATCTGCTCGGGGTCGCCAAACGCGACGGCTGGCATCACCCCATGCTCGGCAGGGTCGTGGAGCTCATCAGCGCCAGGGCCGCGCAGGTGACGTGAGCGGCTACGCCCCCGCGGCCGCCTCGCGCTCGAGCAGCGCGATGTCGTGCGCCAGATCGCCGGGCGTGAGCACGCTCGTGGCGTAGCCGACGCGCTGCACGCCGCGCGCGTCGAGCAGGATCGTCGAGGCGGTGTGCTCGTCGTCGGCCGTCTGCGGCGCCACGAAGTACGCGTCCCAGACGCGCTGCAGCTCCCGCGAGCTGCCCAGCGCCCAGCGCATCCGGCCCGCCATGCTCTGTTTGAGCGCGAACGTGCGGGCCTTCGCCGGCGTGTCGTTGGCGGGGTCGACGCTGACGGCGACGACCGGCACGTCGTGGCCGAGCTCGTCGAGCGCGATGCGGATCTGCTGAGCGGTCAGCGGGCAGGTGTCCTTGCACGTCGTGTAGAGGAACGTCACCACGACCGGCGTGCCGCGCATCGACGCCAGGCGCAGCGGCGCGCCGCGCTCGTCGCGCGCGCCGCCGAAGTCCGCGGGCGGGATGCCGGCCGGCCGCACGGAGCCGGCGAAGCCCGATGTGGCAACGGTCTTCTCGCCGACGGCGAACAGCAGCACGCCGGCGATCGCGGTGACGGCGAGCAGGCCGGTGACGAACAGCGCGAGGCGCAGGCGGGCGGGCATGGCCGCGCAATCTAGCCCCCGATAGAGCGAGGCCGCGCTATCCATCTCGATGGTACGATGAAACCATGCGTGCAACCATTGACAAGGCAGGACGTCTGGTGATCCCGAAGCAGCTTCGAGAGCGACTTGGTCTGCGCCCTGGCGTCGTCGAGGTACATGCCGACGGCACCGGCATCCGCGTGGAGCCGATCGCCGCGGAGTCACTGGAGGAGCAGGACGGTTGGCTGGTGATTCCCGCGAGCGGAACGGTCGTCGACGACGAGCTCGTGCGGGCACTGCGCGATGGCGACCAGCGGTAAGCGCACCGGCCCGCAGCTGCTCGTCGACACGAGCGTCGCGGTCGCGTTGATGGTCGCCGACCATCGCGATCACGAAGCGTCGCTGAAAGGCGTCGGGAGTCGCCGTCGCGGGCTGGCCGGACACGCTGCATTTGAGACGTTCTCGGTGCTGACCCGCCTGCCCGCGCCGGCTCGCCGCACACCGGCGACCGTGGCGCGGATGTTGACGACGAACTTTCCCCACTCGCGCTTCCTCGGCACCGAGGCCGCCACCGCACTGCTCGCCGATCTCCCCGGCATGGGCATCGCCGGGGGAGCGGTCTACGATGCGCTCGTCGGCGCGGTCGCCGCCGAACACGGACTGCCGCTCATCACACGCGATCGTCGTGCGCTGGAGACCTACCGGATGCTCGGCGTGGACGTCGAGCTGCTGGCCTGAGCCGCCGTCGGCGCTCAGGCCTCGATCAGCCCGCGCCGGATCGCGTAGCGGACGAGCTCGACGCGGTCGCGCATCTCGAGCTTGCGCATGAGGTTGGCGCGGTGCGACTCGACGGTCTTCTCGGAGAGGTGCAGGGTCTCGCCGATCTGCTTGTTCGTGTGCGCCTCGGCGATGAGCTTGAGCACCTCGCGCTCACGCAGCGTCAGCGGCTCGGCGGGACCGGTGGACTCGTCCTCCATCCATTCGCGCAGCAGCGACGCCTCGGCGGCGTTCGTCATGAACGGCTCGCCGCGCGCGACCGCGCGCACGGCGTTGACCAGCGTGGTGTCGGCCTCCTGCTTGAGGATGTAGCCCGACGCCCCGGCCTGCAGGGCCTCGAAGAGGTAGCGCTCGTCGTCGTACATCGAGAGCACGAGGATGTTGATGTCGGGCGCGTGCATCTTGATCTCGACCGTCGCCTGCAGGCCGGTCATGCGCGGCATCGAGACGTCGAGCACGCAGATGTCCGGCCGCTCGCGCAGCGCGAGCTGCACGGCCTCGACGCCGTCGGACGCCTCGGCGACGACCTTCATGTCGGGCTGGCGGTCGAGCAGCAGCTTCAGCCCGCCGCGCACGATGCCGTGGTCATCGGCGATCAGCAGTCTCATGAGCCCACCAACTCTCGGTTGTCTGCGCTGGAACGTGGGCGCACCCCGCGCGCGCGGACGGTGAGCTCGACGGTCGTGCCCTCCCCGGGCTTGGAGCTGATCTCCAGCCGCCCACCGGCCAGCAGCGCGCGCTCGCGCATGCCCGCCAGGCCGGAGCGCCCGTTGTTGAGGCGGTTGGGATCGAAGCCGTCGCCATCGTCGGTGATCGTCACGCGCAGCAGCGGGGTGCTGCAGCCGAGCACCGAGACCTTGACCTTCCTGGCGTTCGCGTGGCGCGCGATGTTCGACAGCGCCTCCTGCACGACGCGGTAGACGACGAGCTGCTCGAACTCGCCGATCAGCGGCCGCGTGCCGTCGGCGGCAAAGTGCGCGGGGATGCCCCAGCGCTCACCGAACAGGCGCACCTGCGTGCGCAGCGCCGGCATGAGGCCATGGTCGTCGAGCGCCGACGGGCGCAGCTCGCGGGCGAGGCCGAGCAGCTCCTGCATCGCCTGGTTGGCCAGGCGCTGGGTCTCCTTGAGCTCCTCGGCGAACTCGGTCGGCGCGTTCTCGGCCGTCGCCGCGAGCCGCAGCGAGACCGCGGCGAGCGCCTGGTTGACCTCGTCGTGCAGGTCGCGCGCGACGCGCGCGCGCTCGGCCTCCTGGGCGCGCAGGACCGCGGTGGCGCTGCCCACGCGCTCGTGCTCCAGGCGGGAGAGCATGCGGTTGAAGGACTCGCGCAGCCGCGCGATGTCGGCCGACTCGCCGTCCTGCGGATGTGCGCGCACGCCGGGGAGCGTGAGATCGACGGCCTCCATCGTGCGCGTCAGCGACTCCAGCGGGGCGAAGCGGCGGCGCATGACGAGGTTGTTGGCCAGCAGCGTGGCGAGGATCGCCAGGACGAGCACGAGGAACTGCCGGG
Organism: uncultured Actinomycetes bacterium; assembly: GCA_963751065.1. Taxonomy (GTDB): domain Bacteria; phylum Actinomycetota; class Thermoleophilia; order Solirubrobacterales; family Solirubrobacteraceae; genus CADCVQ01. The sequence goes on along the minus strand of CAVVTD010000005.1, from coordinate 5,740 downwards.
TGCCCGAGGTCTGGCCGAGATCCAGCCGCGCGGCGACGCTCGCCGCGAACACCGTGCCGACGACGAGCAGCGTGTTGACGGCCAGAACCTGAGAGAGAAGCGGGGTCTTGCGCATGGGGTCTGGACCCTATGTCGGCATTTCGGTCCATCTCCGATACTCCTTGTGCGGCAGCAGCCACAAGGTTTCCTCCAGAACCTCCAGGTCCGTCGCAAAAGGCTTCCCTCCAGAGCCTCCCGATTCGTCTCACGGGTTTCCTCCAGAACCTCCAGAGATCCGCCCACAAGGGGCGTCCCGCAGCAGCACGGGACGCCCCTTTCGGCGTTCTGAGGCACGCCGCCTGCGCATAGCCGCGGCGAGCGACTCGCACCCCAATTTTGATCCGATCTTGGGGTTGCAGGGGAAGATGTAGGGAGAGAGGCCCCCCGCTATACTTTCTGAAGCGAGGGAAGTCCGACCACCTTTGAGGAGATTCACGTGAGCCCGTCCGGCGCGGAGTTCATCCGCCAGATCAAGAGTCAGATCGCCCAGGTCGACCCGGGCGAGGTCAACGAGCAGCTGCAGGTCAAGGACGACGGCAACGGCAACGGCTCGGTGGCGATCGTCGACGTGCGCGAGAGCGAAGAGGTCGCGCGCGGGTTCATCCCCGGCGCCAAGCACGTCCCGCGCAGCTATCTCGAATCGCGAATCGAGGGCGCCGTCCCCGATCACTCCCAGCACGTCGTGCTCTACTGCGCCTCGGGCAACCGCTCGGCGCTCGCCGCCAAGACGCTGGCCGAGCTCGGCTACGAGAACGTCGAGTCGATGACCGGCGGCTACCAGCTGTGGAAGGACCGCGGCTACAGCGTCGAGGTTCCCCGCGTCATGACCGCCGAGCAGCGCGAGCGCTACAGCCGCCACATGCTCGTGCCGGAGATCGGCCCCGAGGGCCAGCAGAAGATGCTCGATGCCAAGGTCCTGCTGCTCGGCGCCGGCGGCCTCGGCTCGCCGACCGCGCTGTACCTCGCCGCGGCGGGGATCGGCACGATCGGCATCGTCGACGACGACGTCGTCGACCTGTCCAACCTCCAGCGCCAGGTCATCCACACGACCGACCGCATCGGCACGCCGAAGGTCGACTCCGCCGCGGAGTCGATGAACGCGATCAACCCCGACGTCAAGGTCGTCAAGTACGAGACGCGCCTGGACGCCTCGAACATCATGAAGATCATCGAGGGCTACGACGTCATCGTCGACGGCGTCGACAACTTCCCCACGCGCTACCTGCTCAACGACGCGACCGTGCGCCTGCAGATCCCCGTCGTGAGCGCGTCGATCCTCGGCTTCGACGGCCAGCTGTCGGTCTTCAAGCCCTACGACGGCCCCTGCTACCGCTGCCTGTACCCCGTGCCGCCGCCGGCGGAGCTGGCGCCGTCGTGCGGCGCCAACGGCGTGCTCGGCGTGCTGCCCGGCACGATGGGCCTGCTGCAGGCGACCGAGGTCATCAAGCTCATCGTCGGCGCCGGCGAGCCGCTCATCGGCCGCCTGCTGCTCTACGAAGCGCTCGGCGCGACGTTCACCGAGCTGAAGGTGCGCCGCGACCCCGAATGCGCCATCTGCTCGCGGCCGCCCGAGGAGATCGCCGAGGAAGAGATGGGCGTGTTCCCGGACTACGAGGCGTTCTGCGCCGCCGCGGGCTAGTCTGCCGCGTTCTATGGCCACCGTACGCATCCCCCCAGTCCTGCGCCCGTCCGTCGGCGGCCTCAAGGAAGTCGACGCCGACGGCGACAACGTCGGCGACGTCCTGCGCTCCCTCGCCGACCAGCATCCGGCGACGCAGTCGCAGATGTTCGCCGAGGGCGGCGCGCTGAACCGCTACGTCAACGTCTACCTCAACGACGAGGACGTGCGCGTCCTCGACGGGCTCGACACGCCCGTCGGCGCGGGCGACGTGCTGGTGATCCTGCCGGCGATGGCGGGCGGCTGAGACCTGCGGCGAGCCGGGCGGCCGCGCGGACGTGCGTCGGTGACGCGCCGAGTCCGGATATCGGACCTTGCGCGGCCAACTGCGCCGAACGGCGCGCCCCGGTCGCGACCGCGATCAGCAGCGCCGCTGTGAGCGGGGACTGTCACGCCCGTCGAGGGAACCCCCGACAGCCGCCTCGGCCGGCCGCAACCTCAGCCGAGCTTCTCGAAGTCCGCCCGGATCCGCGCCTCGACGATCTTCAGCGCGACGCTCGCGCCGGCATCGTTGAGGTGGATGCCGTCCTGGCGGCGCACGAGCGTGTTGCGGCCGTCGACCTCCATCGAGGCGCGGAACTTCTCGCCCGGCGTGAAGACCTCCGACATGTCGAGCACGCGGACCTGCGAGGCGAACGGCTGGGCCGCGACCTCGATCGCCGCGTTGACCGCCTTGCGGTCTTCTGGCGCTTGGGGTCGCGCGGCATCGGCAGCGTGAGCCAGTACACGCGCGCCTTGCCGTCGCGGCGGTACGTGTTCATCATGGCGCGCGCCCGTGTCGCGTAGGTGACCGCCCACTCCGGGCCGCAGCACTCGGTCCGCCCGCCGCCGGAGGCGGGGAACGGGAAGCCCTCGTTGGCGCCCATGAACATGACGACCGCCTCGGGCTCGTCGTCCTTGACCTGCTTGGTCGACAGCAGGCCCCAGTCGACGAGGTCGGTCTTCGAGATCCCGGTGCCGAGGTGCGCGTCGCGCTTGGTGACCACGCCCTCGCCGGCCAGCTTGCGCCCGAGCTGCACGTCCAGCGGCTGGACGAGCGAGTCGCCGGTGGCGAGCAGCGTCTTCAGCGTGGGCAGCTTCGCCGGCTCCGCGCCGAGCTCGGCGGGATCGAAGGCGTCGGTCGTGATCGGCGCGGCGGCGCCCGCTCCGGCGGCCGCGACCGGCCCGCCGCCGACCGGCGCTGAGTTGAAGCCGCCGGGGCCGCCGGAGAGGTCGTCGTCGGGCGACAGGGCGGCGGTGATGCTGTTGGCGGCGTCGGCGAGCGGAAGGTGATCGGCAAGCCAGCCGGCCGGATGGCCGACGGCGAGCACGACGGTGCGCTGGACGCCGGAGTTCATCTTCTTGCCGGAGTTGCGGATCGACGCGCCCTCGACGACGAGCAGCAGGATGACGGCGACGAACACGCAGATGAGCGCGTCGCGCGCGCGCAGCGTGCGACCGGTCGGCCGGTCGAGGATGAAGCGGTTGCGTTTGTCGGCGGGCATGGGTCAGTTGGTCCTCTAGAACGAGAAGTAGATGAAGGGTGGCACGCCCTGGCTGGACACCGTCGCGGCGACGAGCATGATGACCGTCGCCATCGAAAGCCCGAGCGCCGCGGGATGCAGCCCCTCGAACCACACCCGGACCGCGTCCATCGGTTTCGTGGGCAGCAGCTGCAGCCCGATGACGAGGAACGTGACGATGACGATCGGCGCCGTCCACAGCGTCGCCGGCCCCCAGTCCAGGAAGCGCCCGTAGAACGCGCCGGCCAGGTCGAGATCGGGCGCGCGGAACGGGATCCAGGCCAGCACGACGATGTGGAAGACGAGAAACCAGGCCAGCCACTTCGGCAGCCGGATCTTGCCCCGGAACTGGTGCTCGATGACGAGCGCCAGCCCGTGGATCGCGCCCCACAGGATGAAGCCCCACGCCGCGCCGTGCCACAGCCCGCCGAGCAGCATCGTGATCATGAGGTTGCGGACGGTCTTCAGCTTGCCCCCGCGGTTGCCGCCGAGCGGGATGTAGAGGAAGTCGCGCAGGAAGCGCGACAGCGTCATGTGCCAGCGCTGCCAGAACTCGCCGAAGCTCGCCGCGCGGTACGGGCGGTCGAAGTTCTGCGGGAACACGAAGCCCATGAGCAGCGCGAGGCCGATCGCGATGTCCGTGTAGCCGGAGAAGTCGCAGAAGATCTGCACGGCGTAGGCGTAGGACGCGAGGATCGCGTCCGGCGCGGAGTACGCCTGGGGGACGCCGAAGACCGGATCGACGATCTCGCGCGCGAGGTAGTCGGCGATCGCCACCTTCTTGACGAGGCCGATGAGGATGAGCGCGATGCCGGCCCCGACGGCGACCTTGCGCGGATCGCGCGGCGCCTGCAGCTGGGGGATGAACTCCTTCGCGCGGACGATCGGGCCGGCCACGAGGTGCGGGAAGAAGCTCAGGTACAGACCGAAGTCGAACGTCGTCGCGGGCTCGATGACGCGTCGGTAGACGTCGACGATGTAGGAGATCGCCTGGAAGGTGATGAAGCTGATGCCGACCGGCAGGACGATGTCGGCGAGCGCGATCGGCATGCCGAGGCCGACCTTGTCGAGCGTCGCGTTGATCTCGGTGGCGAAGAAGCCGTAGTACTTGAAGACGCCGAGCGTGGCGAGGTCGGCGATCACGGCGAGCGTGACGATGAGCTTGCGCCGGCGCTGGTCCTCGGTGCGCTCGATGAGCTTCGCGGCGCCCTGGTTGCCCAGGATCATCCCCGCGAGCATGATGCAGAACGTCCAGTTCGCCGCGCTGTAGAACAGGAAGCTCATGGCGAGCATGAAGGGCTTCCAGACCTTCTGACGTTTCATGAGCGCCCAGGACAGGGCGAGCACGATCGGAAAGAAGACGGCGAACTGGATCGTGGGAAAGACCATGGGTGTGATGGCCGCCCGCGCGCCAACGCGACTGCCGCGGGCCGACCCTAGCGGAGCATCGGCAGAGTCAGCCCCGATCTTGAAGAACCGCTCCCCGCACGCGCCGGAACATGGCGCGACCACGGCTTCAGCCTGACCGGCCCGTCTGTCTACACTGGTTGGACACATGGGCCTCCCGCCGCTCCAGAACCGCCCCTGTGGCGGTCGCTACGGGGACATCGTGCAGGCGATCGGCAACACGCCGCTCGTCGAGCTCAAGCGTCTGAGCCCGAAACCGGGCGTGCGCATCTGGGCGAAGATGGAGTCGATGAACCCGACCGGCTCCGTGAAGGACCGCGTCGCGCGTGCGCTCATCGAGCACGCCGAGGAGAACGGCCTCATCGGCCCCGGGCAGACGATCCTCGAGCCGACCTCCGGCAACACCGGCATCAGCCTGGCGATGATCTGCAGCCGCAAGGGCTATCCGCTGACGGTCGTCATGCCCGACAACGTGACGCCCGAGCGCACCCAGCTGCTGGAGATGTACGGCGCCGAGATCGTCTACAGCCCGGGCAACCAGGGCTCCAACGGCGCCGTCGCGATGGCCAACGAGATGGCGCGCGACACCGCCCGCTACTACATGCCCTACCAGTACGGCAACGAGGCCAATCCGCTCGCGCATTACAACGGCACGGCGAAGGAGATCCTCGAGGAGCTCGACGAGATCAGCGCCTTCGTCGCCGGTCTCGGCACCGGCGGCACGCTGATGGGCAACGGCCGGCGCTTCAAGGAGGAGTTCGGCGACGCGTGCAAGATCGTCGCCGCCGAGCCGATGCAGGGCGAGCCCGTGCAGGGGCTGCGCTCGCTCGACGACGGCTTCATCCCCGAGATCATCGACCTCAGCGTCCTGGACCGGAAGATCTTCGTCACGAACGCCGACGCGATCGTCTGGACGCGCAAGCTGCTCGACGAGGAGGGCATCTTCGCCGGCGTCTCGTCGGGCGCGATCGCCCGCGTCGCGGTGCGTATCGCCAACGAGATCGACGAAGGCAACGTCGTCTTCATCGTCTGCGACGACGGCTGGAAGTACCTCTCCTCCGGCATCTACACGAAGCCCGTCGAGGAGATCGAGAACCTGGAGTCCACCGTCTGG
>CAVVTD010000004.1:0-236361 GCA_963751065.1 uncultured Actinomycetes bacterium | reverse complement strand
CGCCGCAGACGGAAGGTCGATAGCAGCGGAGCAGAACTGCGGTCATTCGGATAGTGGGAAGGCCGTGGGGCGCTGGTGCGGCGGAGCGCACATGCCCGCAGCGGTCGTCGCCTGCTGATGGAAGCCAGATCGGGTCGTTCCCGCTCCTGCGGTGCGCGTTGGTGGAAGCCCAAGCTGCCGCCGGCTTCGATCAACGAGTGTTAGTGGATCTGCCGCCGCGCGTCATTGGGGCGTGATGAACCCGCTCTGGTAGGCGCGGATGACCGCTTGTGTGCGGTCGCGCGCTTCGAGCTTGGTGAGCAGATGCGCGACGTGGGTCTTGACCGTTTCGAGACTGACGATCAGGTACGCGGCGATCTCAGCGTTCGACAGCCCGCGCGCGACGAGGCGCAGCACCTCGGCCTCGCGGTCGGTGAGCCCTGCCGCATCAAGGCCGCGGGCCGACGGCGCGGCGGGTGAGTGGCGCGCGGCAAGTTCGCGGATCGCGGCCGGAAACAGCAGTGAGTCGCCGGCGGCGAGCAGCCGGATGGCGCGGATGACCTCGTCGGGGCGGGCGCGCTTGAGCAGGAACCCGGAGGCTCCCGCGCGCAGGGCGTCGAAGACGTAGTCGTCGTTCTCGAAGGTCGTGAGGACGAGGATGCGTGGCGGGTCATCGAGGTTGGCGAGTAGGCGTCGCGTCGCCTCGATGCCGTCGACGACTGGCATGCGGACGTCCATCAGCACGACGTCGGGGCGCAGGCGGCGCACGAGCGCGGTGACTCCGGCTCCGTCCTCGGCCTCGCCGATGACGCTGAGGTCTGCTTCGGCGTTGATGATCGCGCGTAGGCCGCTACGGATGAGCGGTTCGTCGTCGACGAGGACGACGCCGAGGGTCATGCCGTCGGGTGCAGCGGCAGTTGCACGGAGACGCGCCAGCGACCGCCGTCGGGGCCGGCGGACATCTGGCCGCGCAGGCTCGTGACGCGCTCTTGGATCCCGTTCAGGCCGCGGCCGCCGCCCGCGCGCCGCGGCTGCGCTGCGGCGAGGGGATTTGTAAGCTCGAGCTCAAGGTCGTCCGCGCCGACGTTGAGGCTCAGGCTGACCGGTGCACGGCCTGCATGACGCGCGGCGTTGGTGAGGCTCTCTTGGACGATGCGGTAGGCCTCACGCGACACCGCCTGCGGGACGTCGTCGATGCGGCCGGTCAGCTCGGCGGTGACATCGATCCCGGCGGACCGGGAGCTTTCGATGAGTCGCTGCAGGTCAGCCAGGGTCGGTGTCGGAGCGCGCGTGGCAGCACGGTCCTCGCGCAGCAGGCCGAGGACGTGATCGAGGTCGCGCAGGCCGTTGCGCGCCGATGTTTGGATGTTCGTCAGCGCTTCACGCACGAAGACCGGATCGTTGGCGAGCACGCGCTCGGCGGCGCCGGCTTGCACGTTGACGATGCTGAGCGCATGGCCGACGGAGTCGTGCAGCTCGCGGGCGAGGCGGTTGCGCTCGGCCAGGCGCAGCGCTTCGCGCTGGATGACGGCGAGCTGCTCGGCCGGCGACGGGCCGAGCAGGCGCGGCGCGAGGCGCGCGAGGATCGCGCACGCGGTCGCGGCGAGGTAGATCAGCGCGAACGGTGACAGCAGGGCGAGTGGCACGAGCCACGCGCTCGCGGGCCCGCCGGGCACCGTCGCATCCAGCTGGCCGAGCTGGACGTCTCCGGAAGCGAACGGCGCCAGGCAGGCGGAGACGGCCGCGGGTGGCAGGACGAGCGTCAGGGCACCGATCACGCCGCCCGCGACGAGGTGCGCGACGAACCACCCCGCCGAGCGCCAGCGCGTCGACCATGAGATCTGCACGTCGGGGGCAGCAGCGTCAGCGAGCTCGACGCCGAGCAGCCGGCGTACCGCGGCGATCTCGAGATCGCGCACGGACGTCAGCATCCCCGTGGCCATGGCGAGCGGCCCGAAGCACAAGACGCTTGCCACCGTCCATGCCGCGGGCTCTCCCAGGCCGCCCTCCAGCACGGGCGCGAGGAACCCCGCGAGTGTCCCGAACGGTGCGATCAGCGCAGTGCCGATCCCCAGATACACGAAGCGCTGCCACGTCGACCTGCGCACGGGGATGGTCAGCAATTCACGCGCTCGCGCCATCTGGCGATCGTGTCACACGTCCGCGGCCTCGCAAATCCCTCGCAGGAGTGAGGCAGATCGCTCGCACAGGGGACGAACGCGCCGTCGGTCGCCGCGAGAGTGACGACCATGACTTCGACACCGCACAAGCAGGCAATCACGGCCGCCCACGTGGGGTGCGCGGCCGCGGCAGGCTACGGCGCCATCAAGGCCGCATGGGGGCTGGGCAGCACGGTCGGCGTGCGCGACAGCGCGGTCTTCGCGGGCTTCATGGCTCAGATCGGAGGGGCGCTGATCGCGGTGTGGGCGACGGTATTGCTGGCCCTGGTTGCAGGCGCGATCCTGCAGTCCCTCGTGCAGCCCTGGGGCGGCCGCGTACCGCGGCGCCTACGCGCGTCGCTGGCATGGCTGGGCTTCGCGATCATGACCCCCGTCGGGCTACTCAGCCTCGCCGGGACCGTCGCGAAGGCCGTCGCCGGCCAACCCGACCCGATGCTCTCCCCGGCGATCTACATCTACGTCTACACCTGCTTCGTCGTGCTCGGCCTGAGCTTCGCGGTCTCGGCATGGCGAACGCGCCCCAACCAGGCACCGGCCGCCAGCGTCCCGCGGCGGCGCCGCTCCTCACGTCCTGCCCCATTTGTTGCCCATCCTCAGGAGGACCGATGACCCCCGCCGCCCATACCGCATCGACCAACGCCGGGAGCGCCGACATGACCGACGGGAGCGCACGTGTCGCGCGGACGTCGATCACGACGGCCGCGGGCCACGCCGGCGCCGCGATCCTCCTGCTCGTCTTCGGAGTTCACGCCTACTGGGGCGCCGGTGGGACATGGGGAGCCGCGACCGCATACGGCTCACCCGAGCTCCCACCACAGGCCGCGAGCGTCGTCGTCGCCGTCCTGATCGCCTGCGCAGCCGTGCTGCTGCTCGCACGCATCGGCGTCCTGGCCGTGCCGCTGCCACGCTGGATGCTGCGCGCCGGCACCTGGATGCTCGTCGTCGTCTTCGCGCTCGCCGGCGTGAACAACCTCATCCAGGCCCCCGACGCCTACGCCCGCGACTGGCACATCTACTTCTTCGGGCCGCTCCTGCTGACCCTCGCCGCCCTCTGCGCGATCGTCGCTCGATCGCGCGACGCATAACCCGCGATGACCGTGGCTGACCCATCCTCATCGGACTCCGGCCAGGCGTCTACGGCCGAGCCGAACGCGACACGGTGCTCGCCGCCGGTCGTCGGCGCGGCCGCGTGGAAGCCATGGACGGTCGCGCCGGCGTTCGTCGCAGCCGTCGCGCTGGCGCTCGCCGGACGCGCGACCGTCACCGACAACGGCGCAGACCCACTGGCGGCCGGCGCGCTGATCTTGCTCACCGTCGCGCCGGTCGCCGTGGCGCTGCTGCTGGCCAACCTGCACGACACACCAACGGCCCGCGACTTCGGACTGCGACGCCCGCGCCTGCGACGGGCGATCGCGCTCGCGGTCGCGGTCTGGTTCGCGCTGACCGCGCTGACCGTCCTGTGGATCGCGGCGCTCGGACTCGACGGCAACCAGGGCCAGGCGCTAACCGAGCGGCTGGGTACCGACGGAACCCTGACCGTGCTGATCTTGATCACCGTGTTGACGATCCTCGGGCCGCTCGGCGAAGAGGTTCTCTTCCGTGGCTACGCCTTTCGCGCGCTGCGCAACCGGCTAGGCCTGTGGCCGGCAGCGATCACGACCGGCGTCCTGTTCGCCGCGGCTCACATCGGATGGGTGCCGCTCGGGCTGATCGCGCCGGTCATCGTCTTCGGCATCGGGCTGTGCCTGCTGTATCACTGGACCACGTCGCTGTACCCCGGAATCGCGGTGCACGCGTTCGGCAACGCAATCCCGCTCGGCGCCGCGCTGGACTGGACCTGGCAGACCCCAGTTCTGGCAGCGGGCTCGACGCTCGCCGCCCTGACGCTTGCCCGACTGATCGCCCTCGCGGTCGGCGACAGAAGATCCGGTTCAGGCGACGAGCAACTGCTCGCAGCCCCCGGCTTGCAGTAAACGCACCTCCGTCGCGCAGCTGGACAGCGCGGCCCTCAACCTCCGCTGAACTGCGCGGCGCCAACCGGCGTACCACGATCGTGACGCACGTGTCGGTAGGTCGGGATCGCAGCCGGCCTGACGTCGGCTCAATTCCGCTCGCAGACGTCTCGGCCTATACGTTGGCGGCCAGCCAGCCACCGGTGCGGAGCCGGTCGACCGCGATGCCGATCTGCTCGCGCGTGAACTGAGCCTTGCCTGCGTTCCAGTCGTAGATCGCATCCGTGATCGAGTGTTCGGTTCGCGCATGCTCGTGAGCCACGACCCAGTGTGCGGTCGCGAGCAGTTCGAGGCCGAAAGGGGTCTCGAAGCCATCGACCAGCTCGGTGACGCGATCGAATCGATCGCCGGTGCTGGGGTGCGCGTCGAGGAAGGCGCTGGCCTTATCCACGGCGCCGGGCAGGAGGGTTATCTGCTCGGTAGGGGCGTCGCCTTCGCCTGTGTAGCCGGCGATAAGGTGCCCGTCGATGGCCTGAAGCACGTGCCGCAGATTCTCGGCGTACGGGCCGTATGGCGCCTTGACGTAGCGCAGCTTGAGGGGCTGGCCAGCCGCCTGCAGGAAGTACATGAGCTTGTGGATCTCGAGGAGGCTGATCGACGGGTCCATCGAACCGGCCAGGTAGCGCCTCATGAGCCCGACCAGTGCGGCGCGCCCGGCGGTCATCTTCGGAATGGGCGTCAGGTGCTTCGTTCGAGTGTCCGCGGGGCGGCCCGATGGCTCGTGGACGACGACCTTCACACCGTGGAGGTCGGCCAGTGCGCCCTCGATCAGGGGTCGCACGTCGAGCCAGTCGAGCCACCGAGACCGCTGCCCAGTGGCGGGATCGCGATGGACCGGATGTCACGAGCTTGGATCTCCTGCGCCAAGGCGACCAGTCCGGCCTCGATGTCCTCGATGCGGCTCTTGCCGCGCCAATGGCGCTTGGTTGGGAAGTTGACGATCCAACGCGGCGCGAGTTGCCCCGTGTCGAACACGAACATGTGGCCGGGCTGCACCTCACCCCACTTGCAGGCGCGCGCGAAGGCCTTGAAGTTGGCGGGGTAGGCCGTCTTGAACTGCAACGCGATACCGCGTCCCATGACGCCGACGCAGTTGACCGTGTTTACGAGGGCCTCGGTATCGGCTTGAAGGATGTCGCCCTGTGTGTACTCGACCACGACGGCGTCAAAAGTACCAATGGGGGAGGACATCGACCGACGGCCGATGCGCGGCATCCGCGAGTGCGGTGAGCACCCGAGCTTGGATCGGCGCACCGTGGACGCCAACGCGCTCGACGAGGTGCCACGGGAAGACTCGCTGAACGAGGAACTCCGCCTGCTTGCCCTCCTTGACCGCCGCCGATCTGAAGTCCGGGTTGGCGACGGCCGCCCAATCGACGTCGCCGAGATGCCGGAGGCTAGGCCTGAACTCTGCGTACGCGGCTCCGGCGTTGGAGAGGCTGAACGCCCACCTCGCGCCCGCGGATTCGGCCCAGCGTGTCGTGGCCTCCAGGTCGGCCTCGAGATGCACGATGGGACCTTGTCCGTCTCGGTAGCTGAGCTCGGGGTGGTTGCCCATGTGAAGCAGGTTGACCATGATCGACCGAAGGCAGAAGTAGAACGGCACATAGTCGCCCACGTAGTCGCCGGCGTGGCACTTGACCGGCAAGCGCAGGCGACGTTGCTTGATCGTGCTCATCCCGACGGCGACCTGCGGGCCACCGCGCGCGATCATCTCGGCGTCGGACAGCAGGCCGCCGTGGGACAGGATCGACACCAGATTGTCCACATGGGTGATGTGGTAGATCCGCGCGGGAACTGGCGGCCTGGTCACTCCCACTCGCTCTCATCGCTCGCCACGGGGGCATTCCGTCCGCAGCACTGGACATCCGTAGCCACGTTGCAGCCGAGTCTACGTTCGATTTCGGGTTCGCCGTCAATGGCCAGCCGTTGAGGCCCGAGATCGCTGAGGGCGCGTGGACGTGTGGTCCGACGCCGGTTCGGGAGTCGGGGAGCCTTCGCTGAAGGGGTTTAGGCCATCGAACCTGCCCCATCAGCAGCCGCTTGATCGCAGTTGGCTGTAGGGTCGAAACATCGGAAGTGTCGACTTTGCAGCTACTTCCTCGTCATGGGCGCGGCGGGTTTCGAACCTGCGACCTCTCGCGTGTGAAGCGCGGACGAGGCATGGAAATAATCGCTCATTTGCAGGCAGAAAGCAGACCTAGCCCTGGCGGGCCTACGCGATTCTGCCGGTAGTTGCGCGATCTGCACGTGCGTTTCGGCCATCGGATGGCCTAAACCCCCGTCGGCCGCTTCCGGCCGTCCGGCCCTCGGGATCGGACCCCTTCGATGCGTTGCGGACGGGCGCATCCTCGGGCGCCGTCGCGACTGCGTGCACCGCAACGCGAGCCGGCTCGGCGGCTTCCGGCTGCCCGGAGGCGACGAGTGGCGCTTCTCCCCGCAAGGCGTGGCGCGCGCGTCATCGGAGCGCAGGAAGCCACGAATCCCGATGGCGCCAGCGGGGCGGTCTGTCGCCGAAGGAAACGCACCGCCGCGGCGTGCGAGCACCGAGCCAAGAGGCGCGCGGATTCGCCTGTACGGGCACCGACTGCGGACCATCGCTCTGGGTGCTGAGCCGCAACCCGAATCGCCCACCCGGAAGTCGAACCGCGGCTGATCGAGGGTTCGCGATCTGGCGTCGCGGCCATGGGTTGCTTCGTCGACGCACCCGTTTGCAGCGCTTTCTGCGCCCCCACCGGTTCGTCCGGTTCAGCGCGGACGATGTCGCCGTGTCCGAATGCGTGCTCGACTCCTCCGATGACCGACGGACGCTGGTGCTCGTCGTCGCCTTGCGCGTCCTGCGCGACCCGGTGCTGGCCCTCGACGCGAGCAACGAGGCACTCGCCGCCCAGCCGGCGGGAGCCGACGACGCAGCCGCACTCGAGTGCCTCGGGAGGGTCGTCGAGGCGGCTCGGCGCGATGGTCGTGTGCCATCGGTCGAGCGCCGCCGGTACAGAGCGGGGCTCGACGTCGTGCGGGTTGGTCCCGCCCTGCGCGCGGAGTTGCACGCGCTCGGCGGCTGCAGGCTGGCGCGTGGCGCCGAGCCGTTCGCGCTCGCCGAGAACGTCACACGCATTGCTGCGCGGCTCGAGCGCGAGGCGCCGAACATCCAGGTGCTCGCCTCGATCGTTTCGTCCGGACTCGTCATAGCTCTCGGTACCGAGGTCGCGGACCGCGATGGCGATTGAGCTATCGCCCAGCTTGAGTGCGGCGCTACGCGATGCAGCTCCCTCCGCGGAGAAGGCCGTGCGGACGGGCGCCGAGCCGCTGCGCCGTCACGCTGTCCTGCGATATGCGAGCGCTGATGAGGCGGAGTCCTACCGGCGGATCATGCGCGTGCTGTTCCTCGAGCACCAGGCCTTCGGACTGCGCTTACGACCGACGCAGGTCGCCGAGCGGCTTGCGGCGCGGTACGGCACACGGATGGATCCGGCCGTGCTCGAGGACCGCCTCGCGCAGCTTGTCTTGTGGGGTGCGATCGAGCAGGAGCACGACGCAAGCCTCGCTGCTTCCGCGCAGGAGTGGCGGCGCAACCGCTTCACGTTCGACGTTACGCCCGCCGGTGGCCTCACCGAAGAGCTGCTCGTGCGGCTCGACGGGCTCGGTCGCGAGCACGCCGTGCTCGACGGGCAGCGGATCCCGGCGATCCGCGCGGCACTGGACCGGCTCGCCGCAGAGCTCGAGGACGTGGACCCCGACGGGTTACGGCTGCGCGCCGACCTGGAGCGCGCGCTCGCCGAGCTCGAGGCGCTGCACGCCGGCGCGCTGGCGTTCATGTCGTCGCTCAGCGTGCTCATCCGGCGCTCGGAACGCGTCGATGAGGAGGCCTTCGAACGCTCGAAAGGTTCGATCGTCGAGCATCTTGAGGTCTTCCGGCGAGACCGCCGGCGATGGACGCACGAGGTGCTCGCCGCGATCGAACGCACCGAGCGGGCAGCGTCGGCAGAGCACCTGGTCGAGCTCATCGTCGCCGCCGAGGAGTTCGTGGAGCTGCCGGGAGGCACACTTGCATCCGAACAACGCGCGCGTCGCGGCGAGGAGCTCGCGGGCCAGTGGGCCGGTCTGCGGATGTGGTTCGTTGGCGACGACCGCGCCGCGGGCTCTCCGTGGCGAACGCTCGACGAGAACGTCGTCGAGGCGATCCGCGCGCTACTCGACATCGCGGAGCGCCTGATCGGCCGCCGCACCGATCGCGTCGACCGCGCAACCGTCCTGCTGCACCTCGCCGGACTCGCGCAGAACGCGCCTCCCGGCACGGCCGTCGAGGTCGTCCGCCGCGCGTTTGGACTCCTGCAGCCGCGTCACGTCGGCGTCCCGGAACTCGACCCGGAGGACATCGCGGCACCTGGCCGGACGCCGTGGGCCGTTGCGCCGCCGGCGCCGGTCGTTGCCCATCTGCGTCGCCCCGGCGTGCCGATGCCCGGCCGTGGCCGCTCAGCTCGCCTTCTCGAGCTGGCGGGTGGACATGCCCGCATGATGCAGCGGCGCCACGGGGAGCGGACCGAGCTCGAGGCTGTCCTCCGGCGCTTCGCCGAGCGCAGCCCGCTGACGCTGTCGGCTCTTGACGAGCTCGACCCGGGCAGCTTCACGCACCTGCTCGGCTGGCTCTCGCGCGCGTACGAAACGCCGGCGGTCGGCGGACGACGGCAGGCGAGCTCCAGCGACGGCCGAGCCGAGATCGTGCTCGTCGCACCGCCGAACGGGGCGCGGACGATGCTCAGGGTCCCGCACGGACGGCTCGACACGCCCGACTACCGACTCGAGGTGCGGCAGCGATGAACATCCGCGAGCTCGACGCCGAGCAACAGCGCAGGACCGCGTTCCGGGCGCTGCTCGCCGCGCCGTTCGTGGGGGCCGACGACGAGGAGTTCGCGCTTGTCCGCCGCCACGAGCCCGAGCTGGCTCGCATCGCGACCGACGTCTTCGGCTACCGGCTGAACGTCGGCCCCACCGCGGCCCGCCTCGTCGGCGCCCCCACCGAGCGCTCGGCCTCACGCCCGCTGCGCGTCCCACCGGCGAGCGTGTCCGGTCGCAAGCGCCCGCGCGACGAATGGCCGTGCCTGTCAGACCCCGGCGCCGTGCTGCTTTTCTGCATCCTCGCGGCACTCGAACGCAGCGGGGCGCAGACGGCGCTCGCCGAGCTCGCGCGCGACACGGCGGCAGCGGCGGCCGAGTGCGACCCGCCGATCGGCGTTGACTTCGAGGCGCGCGCCGAGCGCCTCGCGTTCGCCGACGCGCTCGAGCTGCTCGTCGCGTGGGGCGTCCTCGAGCACACGGCGGGCTCGAAGGCGAGTTACCGTAGCCTGGACGTCGGCGAGGACGAAGCGCTGCTGACGGTCGACCGGCGGCGCCTCGCCGCCCTGCTGCGCGATCCCACTCAGGCGCTCGCGGCCGACACGGCGAAGGCGATCGACGCATTCACGGAGGGCTACGCCCCGACAATCGAGGGTGCTCGGCGCTCACTCGCGCACGAGCTCGCGCGGCGCCTGGTCGAGGACCCTGCGCTCCTGCTCGACGAGCTCGACGACGGAGCCCGGACGTACTTCCTCGGCCAGCGCGCGAGGATCGAGGACGCGGTTGCTGACGCGACCGGCCTGGACGTCGAGCGTCGTGCGGAGGGGACCGCTCTCGTGACCGACGATCGCGCGTTGACGGACCTACCGTTCCCAACCCGCGCGACAGCCAAGCAGGCCGCGCTTCTGCTCTGTGACGCGCTTCACCGCGAGGCCCGACTTGCGCCGGCGGCAGGCGGCGTGGTCGGGGCCGAGCGGGTCGTCGCGCTCGTGCGCGGGCTCGTGGCCGAGCATCGCGCGCACTGGCAACGTGATCCGCGGGATCCGGCGGTCGTCACCGCGCTGGCCGCTGACGCCGTGGCGACGCTCGTCGCGCTCGATCTCGTCGCCGCCGATCCGTCCGGCGCGCTGCGGCTTTGGCCGCTCGCGCACCGCTTCCGCGATCCCGAGCTGCGCCGCGCTTCGCAGGAGATGTCATGAGTACGTCGCGCTTTGTCCCGTCCCGCGCCGGAATCGTCAACCTCTACGAGTACGCCGACCAGACTTTCGAGTTCGCTGACGGGCGTCTGCTGCTGCGAGGTCACAACACGTCCGGGAAGACGAAGGTCCTCGAGCTCCTGTTCCCGTTCTGCCTCGACGGCGACATCTCTCCCGCACGGCTGGACCCCTTCGCCGGCACGGCCAAGGAGATGAAATGGAACCTCGTCGGCTGCGTGGAGCAGGACACACGCGTCGGCTACGTGTGGATCGAGTTCGAGCGAGCCGACGGGCGCGGCGGGATCGAGCGCATCACGGCCGGCATCGGCATGAAGGCCTGGCGCGAGCGCCCGGGGGTGACGCGCTGGTACTGGATTCTGGCAGACCGCCGCGTGGGCGAGGACGTCCGTCTCGTCCGCGAGGACCGCGAGCCGTTCTCTCGCGCCGATCTCGTCGCGGCACTGGGCGACGACGGCGAGATGCTCGGGACGGCCTCGGAATACCGCGAGCGGCTGCGCGAGCGGGTCTTCGGCTTCGCGACGGGCGACGAGTACCGTGTGATGCTTGAGCTCATGCGCCAGCTGCGCCGTCCGCACCTATCCAAGAGCTTGGATCCGGCGGGCGTGGCAGCGATGCTGGCGTCCGGCTTGCCCGCCGTCGACGATGCGCTGCTGCGCCGCCTGGCCTCAGGGCTCGAGCAGCTCGAGGCGCTTGAGGCCGGGCTCGCTCGCATTCGGGCGAATCGCACGCGACTGCGCTCCTTCCACGACCGGACGTACCGCGCATACGCGCAGGCGCTCGTGCGCGAGCGCGGACAGGCGCTGCGGTCAGCCGATGCGGCGGCGCGGGCCGCAGCCGAGGACTTGCGGGACGCGACGGCGCGGGCCGAGGGTCTGCGCGACGAGGAAGTGCTGCTGGCCGAGAAGCAGGCAGCGCGCCAGATGCAGCTGACGACGTTGGAGGGCGAGGAGCGCGCGCTCGTCACCTCGGCCGCGTGGGCGTCGGTCGCCGAGGTCACCCAGCTCGGACGGTCGGTCCAGGCCGAGCGCGCAACCGCTGCCGCTCGTCGCGAGGCTGCCACCGAAGCTGCCGCTGAGCTCGTCGGGGCCGAGCTGGAGCTCGTCACCGCGACGGCCGCTCTCGAGGAGGCCGCGGAGGGAGCAGGCGAGCGTCTCGACGACGTCGATGCGATCGCCCGCGCCGGCGGCCTTGCAGCGCGGGTGACAGCGTTGCGCGACCAGCTTGCGTCCGGCTTTGCGCCGGTCGCCTGGCGCGACGCCCTGCGCGATCTCGCGCATGGCACACGCGCCGTGCTCGCGCGCCAAGGCGAGCTCCGGCGCGCGGTCCGGATCGCCGACGCCGCGGCGGCGCGAGCGCGCGCGACGCTGGACACCGCCTCCGAGCGGCTCGCGGCGGCCCGGCATCTGCGCCAGGAGTCCGAGGCGCAGGCGGACCGGGCGCGCGAGGAGCGCGCCGGCGCGGTCGCGACCTGGGGCGGCGCGCTGCGCGAGCTCGCGCTCGATCCCGGGCAGATCGCCGCGCTCCAGGACGCTGCGGCGACGGCCGGGGACGTTCCGCCGCTGCTCGCACCAGCGGCCGGCCTCGTGCGGGCAACGCTCGCAGGGGAGCGAGCGTCGCTGCAGGGATCGCTCGCCGCGCTCGAGGTCGAGCGACTCGCGCTCGAGGACGAGGCACGGCGCCTCGCGGACGATCACGACGAGCCGCCGGGGACACCGCCGTGGGCTCGCAGTCCGCGCGACGGCCGGCCGGGCGCGCCGCTGTGGCAGGCGATCGACCTGCGTCCAGAGGTGGGCGCGGGCGAGCGGGCAAGCATCGAGGCCGCGCTGCACGCAGCAGGCCTGCTCGACGCCTGGCTCACACCCGACGGCGCGCTGCTCGATTCGGGCACCCTCGACACGCTCCTGCGCCCATCCGCGCCTGCCGCGCAGGGTACGACGCTCGCCACCGTGCTGTCCGCCGATCCTGCCGCCGCGCTCGACGCCCAGCTGATCGATCGGGTGCTCGCCACCGTGGCTTACGGACCGACGGCCGTCGGCACGGGTGCGTCTGCGGCGATCGGCGCGGACGGGTCGTTCGTCCTCGGCCCCTTGCACGGCCGCGCCGCCAAGGACCAGGCGGAGCACCTCGGCGCTGTCGCTCGCGCCGCCCGTCGCGCCCGCAGGCTGACCGAGGTCCGCGATGCGCTCGACGCGGTCGCCGCCGGGCGGGCCGAGATCGATGCATCGCTTGCCCGCCTGGCCGCGCGGTCCGCGGCACTCGACGCCGACCTTGCGGCGTTCCCCTCGGCTGCGGCGCTCGACGCTGCGCTGCGCAGCGTCGGCGTGGCAGTTGCCGTGGAGGGGCGGGCCACCACCGAGCACGAGCAGGCGGAAGCCGAAGCCACGCGACACGCCGGTGTGCTGCTCGCAGCGCAAGCCGACCAGCGCGAGCACGCGGTTGCGCACGGGCTCTCACCCGAGCTCGACGACGACGCGCTGGTCGTCCGGCGGGAGGCGTGCTCGGAGCTGGCGGGTGTCGTCCCCGGCGTGGCTCGCGAGCTCGACGCGCTCGCGGTCGCCCGCGAGACGCTGGCCGGCCAGCGCGAGCGCCAGACCGCGCTCGCGAGCCGGGCCGGCGTCCGCGAGCGCGACGCGCTCGCCGCCGAGGAGCAGGCGGCGCGCCTGGGCGCCGAGCACGCTGCGCGCGAGGCCGCGCTCGGCGAGGAGGGAGCGGCGCTTCGGCGGCGCCACGCCGAGGTGACGGCGGCCCTGACGACCCTGCATGGCGTGCAGCGCGACGGCGCCGGCGCGCTGGCAAAGCTCCACGACGCCGCGCGTGACGCCGCGCGCGACGCGCGTGACGCCGAGCGGGCGCGCGACGCGACGCGCGCGACGCGCGCGGCGGCGCTGCAGGCGGTGCGCGGGCTGGCGCGCGGCGGGCTCGTTGTCGCGGCGCTCGGCGTCGCTGCGCCCGACGACGTAGCCGACGCCGGCGAATGGCCGCTGACGCGCGCGCTCGAGGTCGCACGCGGGCTGCCCGACCACGTCACACGGGTGCGCACGCCGTCCGGCGAGCTGGCCCAGCGCGTGTCGCGGGCGGTCATGGACCTCGGCCAGGAGCTCGCGGAGGCAGACCTCGGCGTCTATACGGAGGCGCACGAGGGCGTGCTCGTGGTCCGCGTCACGGAGGGACCGGCCGACCGCACGCTCGACGAGGTGCTGCGGGGCCTCGAGCTCGACCTCGCCGAGCGCGAGCGGCTGCTGACCGCCGAGGAGCGGCGCGTATTCGGGGCAACGCTCGTCGAGGAACTCGCCGATCACCTGCGGGTTCGGATACGCGCAGTCCACGACCGCGTGGCGCGGATGAACACCATCTTGCGTCGCTGCCCGACCGCGAGCGGCAAGATCATCCAGCTCGACTGGCGCGTGCACGACGACGAGGGCCTGCGCCCGACGGTCGACCTGCTGCGCCGATCGATCGCCAGTGCCGGGCTCGCCGAGCGCGACCGGCTCGTCGAGTTCTTCCGCGCACGGATCGAAGCCGCACGCAGCGCCGCGCCGGGCAGTAGGGCCGCGGACGCCGGCGCTGAGGCGATGGTGAACACGCTCACGACCGCGTTCGACTATCGCGCCTGGCACGTCTTCGACCTCATGCAGGAGCAGGGTGGGACACGCGAGCGCCTCACCCGCAAGCGCCATGCCGTCGGGTCGGGTGGCGAGCAGGCGGTCCTCATCCACCTGCCGCTCTTCGCGGCAGCTGCGGCGCTCTACGACGATACGCCGGCGCCGCGGATGATCTACCTCGACGAGGCGCTGTCGGGCATCGACGAGGACACGCGCGGGCGCGTGCTCGGCGCGACCGTCGACTTCGGCCTCGACCTTGTCATGACGTCGCACGAGCTGTGGGGCACCTACGTCACCGTCCCGGCGCTCGCGATCTACCAGCTGCACCGAGACAACGACGAGCCTGGCGTCCACACGGTTGCGTTCCGCTGGAACGGCGACGTGCTGCGCGAGCTCGAACAGGCCGAGCTCCTCGTCGGGTGAGCACTCCCGCCGCCGCCGATCCGGCGCTCGCGCGCGTTTGGTCGGCGGCGCTCGACGCACGCGAGCGGGTTGGCTACTTCCGAGACGGGACCTTCGTCGTGTCGGAGGTCTCGGTGGCGGAGGCGGACGCACTCGACGCACTGCCGTGGCGCGAGCGGCGGCGGCGGATCCTCTCCGGTCGGGACCTCAAGGAGCGGCTCTCGCGGTTCGAGGCCGCGGTCGCGGACTCGGGAACCGACCCGCTCGAGGGCTACGAGCGCTACGCCGGACGCAGGCCACGCGACCTACCGGTCGCGCGCGCCGGCAAGCGCGATCACCGCGCAGCCCAGCGCTCGCGTGTCCGGGAGCACCCCGCGGTCGCGGCGCGCCCGGCGCTCGCCGAGGCGCTGGCCGCCAGCAGCATCCGGCTCGCCGACGTCCCCGCTTGGCTGCAGGCGCTGGACGTCGTCGACGTGCTTCCCGCCGAGCCGCTCGTCGAACGCGCTGTGCTCTCGGCACGCCTATTCGCCGGCGACGCGCATATGCTCGACCCCGACGCGAAGGTCGAGCGCCTCGCGCGCGGGCTGCTCGACCGCCTCGACGGAATGCCGCGTGGCCGATCCGTCCGCGAGCTCTGGCTTGACTGGGGCGTGGAAACCGATCCGCTCTCCTCGACGGTGCTCACGATCAATCTCGGTGCCGTACCGGACACGCCGCTCGGCACCGCCCTCACGACACTGCACGGCAGTCATGTGGTGCTGACGTTTGCGCAACTCGAGGAGTCCGATATCGCCTGGCATTCGGAGGACGTGTACGTCTGCGAGAACCCCACCGTCGTTCGCGCTGCGCAGCGTGCGCTCGGGACCGCGTGTCGCCCACTGGTCTGCACCGGCGGGTGGCCAAGCGCCGCCGCGTCCGCGCTGCTCGATCAGCTTCGGGCCAGCGGTGCCGCTTTGCGCCACCACGGCGATTTCGATTGGGACGGCCTTGCGATCCATCAGGCGCTCGTCAGAGACGCGAACGTCGTGCCGTGGCGCTACGACGTCGCAGCATACGACCGCGCCGTAAGCGACAGCCACGCGCTCCTACGTCCGCTTACGATCCGCCGCCGTACGGTCAGTGGCGCCCTAGCGGAGACGCTGGCCCGCGTCGGCTGCCTGGTGCCGGAGGAACTGGTGCTCGACGGACTGCTCGAAGACTTGCGTCGCAGGCCGATGCCTGATCGACAGAGGGCGTCCCGTTGACCTTCACGTCGTTTCGCGTCCCGTCCAGAGTGCTTCGATTGGGACGGCCCAGAGGTGGCTGCCAAGGGGGGTGGTCTGCCGCGCGGTGCAGATCACGAGGCCGGCGACGAATCGTTCGCCTGCAAGGGTGCGGAGCTTGTTGATCGCGCGAAGGTCGTTGCGTCCGACGGTCGCGCCGGCCTTGATCTCGATCGCGACGATGCGCCCGCGGCGGTCTTCGAGGACGATGTCGACCTCGTCGCCGTGATGGTTGCGCCAGTGACGCATCGTCGGCGCGATGTCGGTGTGGGGTAGTAGTCGTGCGAGCTCCATCGCGACCCACGACTCATATACACGTCCCGTGATCGTGTCATCGTCGGCGATGCGGTCGGCGTCTGCGTCCAAGAGGTGCGTCAGCAGACCTGAGTCCTCGATGAAGACGCGCGGTGCGCGTACGGCGCGCGCCGCTGACCCGGTTGCCCAGGCCGGAACGCTGACGACGAGATACAGGAGCTCGAGCAGGCGGACGTAGGTGCGCGTCGTCTTCTCGTCGACAGCGAGCGCTTGTGCGATGGGTCGCATCGCGGTCATCGATCCCGATCCGGCGGCGAGGTGGCGCAGGAGCACGGGAAGCAGATCCGGTCGGCGGATGTCGACGAGGTCGGGCACGTCGCGCGTTACGAGTGCTGCGAGGTAGTCCTCCATCCAGGGCCGGCGCCGGTGCGGCGAGCGAACAGTGAGCGCCGGAAAGCCACCCGTCGCGATGCGCTGAGCGTGCGCCGACCGACCGACGGCGGTCGTCTCCAGCGCCGGCGGGGCGTTCCCGTCCCAGAGAGCGTCGAGCCATATCGGCACGCCGCTGCGTGCAAGCTCGGCCTGGGTGAACGGGCGCAGCGGCACCCGCTCCACTCGCCCCGCCAGCGAGTCTCCGATTCGCGGCGCAAGCAGGAGGTTCGCCGAGCCAGTGACGAGGAATCGCCCGGCGCGCGGGTCGCGGTCGACGTCGGCCTTGAGTGCCAGCACGAGTTCCGGGGCGCGTTGGAGCTCATCGATGAACGCGCCGTCACCGAGCCCTGCGACGAATCCCGTCGGATCTTCGACGGCGGCCCGCAGAACGTTCGCGTCGTCAAGCGTGACGGCCGGCAGTCCATGAGCCTCCGCGACGCTGGCACACAAGGTCGACTTGCCGGCCTGCCGCGGCCCTTCGACCGTGACGATGCGGGTATCGGCGAGAGCGGCGGCGACACGCGTGGCGGCGTGGCGTGGGAGGAGCGGCGTGTTCACGCCGCCATCCTAGCGGGCAATCCGGAATGTCCCACCGGATGATCTGGAATAATGTAGCGGACCGTCCGGACCCGGCGCCCTCGTGCCACCGATGACTGGGGCCGAGGGTTCAGCACCGTCGTTGGTGGCGTCGCAGACGTTTAGGCCATCCAATGTACGATTTCGCCTCGATTATGCGCGAGACCCAATTGTCTCGAAACTTCGAAAGATGCTGTTTTCCAGCTGTTTCCTCTCCATGGGCGCGGCGGGTTTCGAACCTGCGACCTCTCGCGTGTGAAGCGACTTGGGCGCGCGAGCAAACATGTCCATTTGCAGGCAGAAAGGGCGGGCTGTCCGAGAGGGCCTGACCGAAACCTCCCGGAATTGCCCGGGTCCTCCCGGGAGTATGGGACAACGTTGTCCCAAACCCGACGCGACCCAGCGTCCGAGCCCGAACGCCACAGGGGTGGCGGTGGGCGCCGGTCTTTCTGCCGGCCGACGGCTCGCGCATGGGCTCGCCACGCCGCCGCGGCAATCGCGGGGGGTTCAAGCCGCGGTACGCGCGACAGTCAGGTGCCGATGTTCGTTGCGTACACAGCCGACCTGCCGATCGAGTCAGACGACCGAGTGCCGCGCGCACGATCGGACCGAGGCGCCTGATGCCTCGCCCGAGTCGCGGCACGATCGACGTGCACACCCACAAGGACGGGCGTCGCACGTTCTATCTGCGCCTGACCGTCGACGGGCGCCGCCGGCGCGTGCGCCTGGGCACCGATCACGAGGGCTGGAGCATGGGCAAGGCGATGGTCGCCCTGGAAGAGCATCTGGATGCCGTGCGCGCCGGGACCTGGACGCTGCCCGATCAGACCGCGGCGACGCCGGAGGAGGATCCGACGTTCCGGACGTTCGCCTCGAGCTGGCTTGAGGACAACAGGCTCG
Source organism: uncultured Actinomycetes bacterium (assembly GCA_963751065.1). Lineage (GTDB taxonomy): Bacteria > Actinomycetota > Thermoleophilia > Solirubrobacterales > Solirubrobacteraceae > CADCVQ01. The sequence continues at coordinate 218,711 of CAVVTD010000004.1, read as the reverse complement.
AGTGGCGCACCAGCACGGTCAAGGACGTGCGCTGGCGATTGGAGAGCCACCTGCTGCCGCACGTCGGCGAACAGCGCCTGTCGAGCTTTGACATCCCGCGCGTGACCGCGGTCAAGACCGCGCTGCTGAAGGAGAGCCGCCGGATCGCCGAGCGTATCGACGCCGGCGAAGTGCAGCGCGACGCCAACAACGTGCCGCTGCGGCCGCTGTCAAACGAGTCGATCAACAAGTGCCTGGCGCTCCTGGGCCGGATCCTCGATGACGCCGTCGAGCGCGGGTACCTATCCGACAACCCGGCCCGGCGGGTGCGCCGGCTGCGCCACCACCGTCCGCGGCGGCCGGTGCTCGAGCCCCACGAGGTCGGCGCGATGCTCGTCGCCGCCGACCGCCTCGATGTGCGCCAGACCGGCATCACCGATTCGGTGGCGCAGGTCGCCGCGTTGCGCGCCGAAGGACGGAGCTACCAGCAGATCGCCGGCCAGCTCGGCATCAGCCTCTCGACCGCGCACTACCGCCAGGGCCGCTACGAGCATGCCGCAGAGCCCGTCTCCTACTTTCGCGTTTGGGTACGGGCGCTATGCGCGATCGGGCTTCGCATCGACGAGGCGTGCCGCGCACGCCGCAGCGATGTCGACCTCGTCGCGGGGTGTCTGCGCGTCGGGCACGCCAAGACGCCAGCCGGCGTGCGCAGCGTCCAGCTGACGCCCGACACCGCCAGCGATCTCCAGCGGTACCTGGCGATGACCGCCGATCGCCCCGCCGACGGGCCGCTGCTACCGACCCGCCGCGGCACGTTCCACAACCGCAACAACGCCGCCAAGCGCGTCGTCGCCCCGCTCGTCGCCGAAACCAACATCGTCCTTGAGCAGCGCGGCCAGCCCAAGCTGCGCGAGGGCATCACCGCGCACGCCCTGCGCAAGACCTACTTCACGTTCCTACACGAAGCCGGTGCACCCCCACGGTGGATCGCCGACCAGGGCGGCCACAGCGACCCCTCGACGTCGCTTCGCATCTACACCGAATCGCTGCGCGACCGCGAGCGCCGCCAGCACGGCGCGGCGTTCGATGCGCTGCTCAACGGAACGCGGCAGAACGGCCGGGGCGAGACCGGCTGATATTTGGCCGGACTTCCTCATCTGGGCAAGCGGTTCCCGTCGCGATACACGACGCTTGATGACCGAAGAGGTCGTGAGCCGTGCGGCGCAGCCGGCGCTTCTGTCCTCGCGCGAAACTGCGACTTCGCGGCCGGACTGCTCAGTCGCATGGACAGGGGGAGCGATCCCTCAACCGCGCGAACGCCGCACGAACCGTTCTAGGACAAGGCGTTCGGGGTGTTCGCGCAGTACGCCCTCTCCGTTTGAGAGGAGGAGCGGCCGGCGTATGGGGTTCACTCGACCCAGGCGGTGGGTGCCGGGATCCCGTCGCCGCCTTCTGGCCGCTGGGAGCCGATGGCGAGGAGCTCCATGCCGTCCGGGCCGGCCTCGAAGGCGCGGATGGTGGCGGGGCTGACGCGGATGACGTCCCAGCTGGCGGACGTCGCGGACTTCGTCGTCGAGTCGCACCTTGCCTGCGCCGCCGGTGACGACGTAGACCTCTTCTTGTTCGCGATGGCTGTGCGCCATCGGTGACCGCACGCCGGGCTCGTAGCGCATGTAGGTCACGCCGATGTGCTCGGAGTCGAGGGGCTTGCGGGCGAAGCGCGCTTCGATGCCGGCGGCCTGGCCGGCGGCGGAGTCCTTGAGCTCCTTGAGGTTGACGATCGCGTGGTTGCTCATGCGGGTGCTGGCTCCGTGGTTGTCGTGGTGGACTGGTCGAGTTCCTTGCGGATCTGCGGTGCGACCTCGGTTCCGAGCAGCTCGATGGCTCGCAGGAAGGTGGCGTGCGGCATTCCGCCGACGTCCATCTGGAAGATCTGCCGGCTGTGGCCGAGCTGGTGGTGCAGGTTGAGGATCCGCTCGGCCACCTCGTCGGGCCCGCCGACGAACACCATCCCGTCGGGGCCGTAGTCGGCGGCGCGGTTGGAGGGCGGCGGCCCCGACCGGCCGATCTCGGCCATGCCGGCCTGGAACATGTGCGTCTCGTACTCGAGGTACGTGCTCTTGGCCTTGGCGTCGTCGTTGGCGACGAAGCCGTGGGCCGCGACGGCGATGTCCGCCGCGTCGGCGGGGTGGCCGACCTGCGCCCATGCCTCGCGGTAGGCGCGGCCGTACTGCGCCCAGTGCGCCGGCGTGCCGCCGAGGATGCCGAGGAACAGCGGCAGGCCGAGCTCTACGGCCCGCAGCACGGACTCGGGGCTGCCGCCGCTTCCGAGCCAGATCCGCAAGGGGTCTTCCGGCCTTGGCACGACGAGCGACGTCCTCGAGGGCGCGGCGGCGGTGCGGACCGCCCCAGGTGACGTTCTCGCTGGCGTTGAGGGCGAGCAGGAGTTCCAGCTTTGAGCTGAAGAGCATGTCGTAGTCGCGCTCGTCGAGATCGAAGAGCGAGAACGTGATGTTCGATGACCCCCGGCCGGCGACGGCCTCGATCCGGCCGGGCGCGATTGCGGCCGCGGTCGCGAGTTGCTCGAACACGCGGATCGGCTCGTCGGTCGACAGCACTGTGACGGTCGTTCCCAGGCCGATGCGCTCGGTCGACGCGGCAGCGGCGTTGACCATCGCTGTCGGTGACGACAGCGGCATCGATCGTGTGTGGTGCTCTCCGAAGCCGAAGAAGTCCAGCCCGACCTCCTCGGCCAGCTTCACGGCCTCGAGCACGTCGCGGATCGCCTGCGCGGTCGCGCCGTAGCCGTCGCCGACGCGGGGCGTGTTGCCGAACGAGTAGACGCCGAGTTCCATCGCTACTGCACCCGGAGGGCGAGCTTGCCCTGGGTGTGCTCGCTGGTCAGCGCCGTCAGTGCCTCCGGGGCCTGGGCGAGGTCGTAGGTGGCCTGGACCGAGACGCGGAGCGTGCCGTCGGCCAGCAGCGCGCCGAGGCGCTGAAGGTTGTCGGCGGTCGGAGCGGCCATGACCATCGTGCGGCCCGGGCCCTCACCGGCGGCGCCGGTCGGCGACGCGGCGCGCGCGCCGTCCTTCAGCGCGGTGTCGTAGGTGCCGGGCACGTAGTTGACGAGGTCGATCAGGGCATCGACGCCGTCGGGCACCAGCTCGCGGACCGCGGCGGCGACGTCGCCGTCGCGGGCGATGACGTCGCTGACGCCGAGGTCGCGCAGGTAGGCCTCGTCCTCCGGCCAGCGCCGGGGCGATGACGCGGGCGCCCGCCTTGGCGGCCAGCTGGACGGCGAAGCTGCCCACGCCGCCGGTCGCGCCCACGATCAGCACGACATGGCCCGCGGAGAGCTCGACGGCGTCGATGCTCAACAGCGCGGCGATGCCGGCCAGCGGGGCGGCGCCAGCGGTGGCGAGGTCGACCCCCTCGGGCACCCTGGCGATCGAGAGGTCCTCGGTGATGGTGATCAGGTCCGTCCAGGCGCCGTCTCGGGCGGTCGGGTTGGCGTGCAGGAGAAAGCCGAAGACCTCATCGCCGGGCTGGTAGCCGCTGACGGCGCGGCCGACCTGCTCGACGACGCCGGCGTAGTCGCGGCCGAGGGTGACGGGGTACTCGTACTCGACGCCGTGCTGGGCGAGCATCCCGCTGGCGATCGAGCCGTCGACCGGGTTGATCGACGAGGCGTGGACGCGGACGACGATCTCGTTGTCGGCAGGAGTCGGGACGGGCAGGTCCTCGCGCAGGGCCGGGGTGCTGTCGGGGCCGTCGATGGTGACGGCGCGCTTGGTGGTGCTCATGGGTGGTCCTTTCAGGGTTGGAAGTCAGTTGCTGATGGCCGGCGCTGCCCGGACGAACCGGGTGTCGGTGGCCTGGTCGAGCAGGAAGGCCGCGATGTCGGCGCGGCTGATCGACGCGCCGACCTTGTCGACGCCGAGAAACCCGGCGCGAACGGTGCCCGTGGCGGGCTTGTCGATCGGCCGGGTGAAACGAGCGATCGTCCAGTCCAGATCGGAGTCGCTGACAACCTGCGACATTGCCAGCAGCTCGCGGTAGGCGCGCTTGAGGAAGTTGCGGCCCATGAACGGGACGACGACGCCGAGCAGGCTGCGGGCATCGCGCGGGTCGCGGACGCTCGGCGTCGCCATACCGACGTAGCGGCGCACGCCGGCGGTCTGCATGGCCCCGACGATGTTGCGGATGCCTTCGACGAGCGGCATCCCGGTCGCCTTGCGGTCAAGCGACGGGCCCAGCGCGCTGATGACGGCGTCAGCGCCGCGCACCGCCTGCTCCAGTGCGTCGCGGTCGCTCAGCTCGCCGGCGACGACCGAGAGCCGCTCGTGCGTGAGACCGAGTTTGGAGGGGGTGCGGACGTACGCCACGACCTCGTGGCCGCGCTCAAGTGCCTGCTCTACCGCGAGGCGCCCGACGCCGCCCGACGCACCGAAGATCACAAGACGAAGGAAGCCAGAGGAGGTGCTGTCTGTCATCATGGAAAACAATGTAGCAACCTAAACGATTTAGGCAGATATACTCCTGGCATGGCCTCCCTTCCCACCGCTAGCACGCCCGATCAGGGCGTTCTCGACGAGCGAGTCAGCAGCCCAGGCCTGCTGCTCGCGCTACTCGGCCAGCAGGCCATGCGCCGCCTACGGGCCGCGCATGACGAGCAGGACCTCTCACCGCGACAGTTCCAACTGCTCGGGCTGCTCCACGACCGCGGCGCGATGACCCAAGGCCAGCTCGGCACCCTGATGAGCATCGCCCCGAGCATCCTCGTCGGGCTCCTCAACCCGCTCGAAGCCGACGGGCGCATCACCCGCGAACGCGACCCCGCGGACCGGCGCCGCCACGTCGTCACCCTGACCCCCGCCGGCAAGAAGCACCTCGATCGCGCCGCTCGCGCTCAGCGCGAGGCCGAGGACGAGGTCCTCGCCGGGCTCAGCGCCGTCGAACGCGAACAGCTCCGCCAGCTGCTGCTCGTACTTCGCGATCGGTCGGAGTGCCCCGGCGAGCCCCAGGGCGGCCCCTAAGCCGCGTCCTCACACTCCGATGCGAGCGTGGTGCCCACTTCCGCTTCGGGATGAGGAGGAGTAGCGCCGGACTCGCGTCGAGCGTTTCCCGACGGTTCGCGCTAGCACCGTGCCGGTCAGGGTTCGGATGTGGGACCGCCGCGGCGACATGAGCGAGGGCCGTTCCGCATCCCGCTGAGGGACCGCCTATCGGAGTGCACTTGTGAAGCGTCGGCTATTCGGCGGCGAGCAGCGGCCATTGCACGCGGTGCGGTCCGCTGCGGTCGAGGTCGGGCTCTGTCGACGTTGAACCCGCGTTCATGCTGAGGATGACCCAGGTGCCGCCGGGCTCGATGAGGTTGCGTTCGGCGAGGCGTCTACGCCCGCCGGAGGGAGACCTCGTGCGTCAACCGACTGCGATTGCTTCACGGCCTACGTGCACTTCACTCATGGAGCCGCGTGCTGCAGTGCACCCGCCAGCTCGGAGCGAGACGTGATGTCCAGCTTGGGGAAGATGCGGTAGAGGTGGGACCCGATCGTCCTGTGGGAGAGGAAGAGCTTCACGCCGATCTGGCGATTCGTGAAGCCAGCCGCTGCCATCTGTGCAATCTGGAGTTCCTGGGGCGACAGGTGATCCCGTGCGTCTGGCGTGCGTCGGCGGCTGGTCTCACCAGATGCGCGTAGTTCTTGGCGGGCGCGTTCTCCCCACGGGAGCGCCCCGATGGCGTCGAACGTGTCGCGGGCGGCTCGCAGCGGCGCTCGTGCCTCGGTCACTCTCCGTCGACGACGGAGCCACACCCCGTACGCGAGTTGCAGTCGTGCCCGCTCGAACGGAGCGACCTCCGCGGTGGGTGCGAGGCCGGACGCAAAGAGCGGCTCGGCGTCTGCATCGTCGGCGAGGAGCGCGCGAGCATGGCGCATCGCGTGGGCAAACGCGGGTGATGGAGATCCCGCCGCCTTCGGTTCGAGCTCGGCGAGCATCGCTCGCGCCTCATCGACGCGGCCGCAATGCGCCGCGGCTTCGGCAAGGTTTCCGATCGCCCAGTGCGATGTCATGCGGTGGTGACTGAGGTCCGTCGGATCGAGCATTCGGCTGAAGTGCGCGAACGCTTCGTCGTGTCTTCCGGCTGCGAGCGCGGCGACACCGCGAGTTAGCTGAATCACCGCGATCACGGCGCGTCCTCCGGCGGGCAGCACTACGGCCTCGGCCGTCGCGGCAAGGTCGAGCGCCCATTCCTCCTCTCCGCGTAACGCGCGGAGATACGCCTGCGCGACATTGGCGCCGGCCTCCCAGATCGGCTGTGCGGTCTCGCTTGCGAGCGCTGCCGCCTCCTCCGTATCGGGCATTGCCACGTGCCAGCGCCCCAGGTGGATCTCCGACCACGCGCGCATGACGAGTGATTGTGCGAGTGGTACGAGCCGACCTTGCTCGCGCAACGCATCTGCAGAAGCCGTCAGGTAGCACGACGCGAGCGGGTGAGCACCGACCATGAACGCGGCATTGCCCAGCAACTGCATCCCGACAGGATCCGCGGTCGGATCAGGTGACCAACGTGCGAATCGTTCAGTGATCTCGCGAACCTGCTCGTCCGGAGCCACATACGCGATGATCGAAAGGACCCGCGGATCATCCGGGGCGACCTCAACGCGTGCTGCGACCGTGGCGATTGCGTCGTGCGTCTCGTTGCTTCGATTCGCCCAGAAGCTGTTCGACGCAGCCGCCCAGAGGAGGCTGAGCGCGAGTTCGTTGTCGCCGGCTTGCCGGGCGCGATCGGCGGCGTCGATGAGGGGAATGACGACCGCTGGATCCCCGGTGATGCCCGGGTCGAGGGTCTCGATGATCCATGACTTGCGCGCGGCGTCCAGCGGGGACAGATCGGTGGGTTCCACCTCATGGAGCAGTCGGGCAACGGTTTCACGCTGCCCCAGGCTGAGCGCCAGTTCGCCGGCGCGCAAGAGCCTGCCGTGCTTTGTCGGCAGGTCCGCTGTCAGGCGTGCCGCCCGCTCGAGCGCTTCCACGGCCGATTGGACAGCGCCGCGGCGCTGGGATCGCGCGGCTGTCGTATCGAGTTCGGCTGCAAGTGCCTCGTCCGGGCCCACCGTGGCGGCTGCCCTGTGCCAGATCGCCCTGTCGGGCTGGGCGTCAAGAACCGCCGCCAGCGCGGCATGTGCCGACTTGAGCTCAGTCGCAGTGGCAAGGTGATGAAGTGCGGAGCGGACAAGCGGATGGCGGAACGTGATGCCTGCCTCGCCAACGACAAGCAGCCCAGCGTCGACCGCCGACGTCGCGTCTTGGACGTCGGCATCGACTCCGGTCACGAGCGAGGCACCCGAGAGCGCCTCGGCCAGCGACTCGCGATCGTTGAGTGCTGTGACCAGAAGCAGCGCCCGGGTCACGGCCGGCAGCTCGGATGCTCGGTCCGCAAAGGCTCGTTCGAGTCGCGTCGTCAGCGGAAGCCACGAAGGCAGCGCGCTCGGGCCCGTGGCGCGCTGTAGGGCGATAGGGAGCTCGACCAGCCCGAGCGGATTGCCGGACGCCTCTGCGAGGACCCGCTCCCGCGCAGAGGAGCTCAGTCCGGGTGCGTATGCCTCGAGCAGCTGCCGAGCGGCATGAGCGCCGAGCCCCGCGAGACGTAGCTCCGGCAAGCCTGTCTCGGCGAGAGAGCTGACTGGCACTTCTCGACTCGCGGCGAGCAGCACGATTGGATCTGATTCGAGCCGTCGCGCGACGAAAGCGAGGACCTCGCAAGTCGAGTGGTCGAGCCAATGGGCGTCCTCTGCGATGACCACGATCGGAGTACACGCGGCGCTCGAGGAGAGCAGATCCAATACCGCGAGCGCGATCCGATAGATCTCCTGTGAGTGGGCGTCACGTAGTCCGAACGCTCCCAGGATCACTTCGCGCTGCGAATCCTCGACCATCTCAGCTTCGGAAAGAAGAGGTCGCAGAAGCTGGTGCAGGCCGGCGAACGGTAGATGTGTCTCTGACGCAACGCCGGTCGTCGTCAACACCCGCACCTCATGGGCTTCGGCGCGACGAGCGGCATGGGCCAGCAGCGCGGACTTTCCGATGCCGGGCTCACCCCGAATGACCAGGGACCCGCCCCGTCCGCCGATCCCATCGATGAGTCGGTCGATGACGCCGACCTCCAAGTCGCGGCCGAGCAGCGGCGGGCCGGTACCTGGCCCCGGGGTGACCTTCGCGGCGGCGCTCGCTTCGAGGATTGAGCGCTCGCCGGCCGCGACGGTCGATCCGCCCTCTGAATCGCGATCGAGCATTTCGCCAACGTACGTCAGAGATGCGGCGCTGTCTTACGTCAGATGACGCAAATGTGCCGCACGGGTTGGTCGCGGTCACCCGATGACCGTCGCTGGCGATCACGAACAGCGGGCGCCGCCTCAGATGCGAGGCGGCGCCCGTCGGTTTCAGCGGCGCGCGGCGGGGCCGGCCGCGTCGAGGATCACCTTGGCTGTCGCGGTGGGACGCGACACCATGACAACGTGCGAGGCGCCGGTGACGGACACCGTCTTCATCTCCGCGTGCTCGGCCATCGAGCGCAGCAGAGCCACGCCGATCGCTTTGTCTGCGGTCGGAATCACGGCCCATGACGGGATCGTTCTCCACGCTGGGACCCCCGTCGGTTCGCCGAGTGTCACGACCGACGCGGGCCGCTGAGCTGCCGCCATCGCCGATGCCAACCGCTCGTTCAGATCCGCCGCGAAGATCTCACGGAACACGTCTGTCTTGATCGTTGCCTCGGTGCCTTCCGAACCGTCTGGATTGGGGAAGTGGTGGAAGTCGAGAGTCATCGGACCAATCAACCCGCCGGGCACGGCTTCGCCGAGCGAACCTGACGACTGACCCTGGTCAGGCGCGTAGGCAGCGACGTAGACGAGGCTCTTGACGTTCGGATTCCCAGTAGCTGCGTTGGTGATGACGACGCCGCCGTAGGAGTGACCCACCAGCACGATCTGACCCTTGATCCCGGCAAGGACAGACCTCAGGTAGGCCGCGTCCGCGGAGACGCCGCGCAGCGGGTTGGCCGGCGCCACGACCTTGTATCCGCGGCGCTGGAGCCGGTTGGTCACGCGGTTCCATCCGGATGCGTCGGCGAAGGCGCCATGGACGAGAACGATGGTCGGCTTCGAGGGCGCTGCGACCGCCGTCGATGCAGCGACGGGCGGCACGGTCGCAGTGACTGCAATGACGAGGGCGATGAGCCACGCTCGTCGCGCGGCGAGCGGGTTTGCAGGCAGACTGAGCACGGTGCGCTCCTTGTGTGGTGGTTTCCGTCGATAGGCCGACGGCGTGACGACCAACGTGCCGGCGATGTCGGGAGGCGGCTTCTGCTCCCTGACCGTGGTCGCGAGCCGAACCACCCGCCACGCATGGGTCACCTGACGCAACTCGGGGGACGGGTTCGCCAGGAGATCAGTCGCACGACGGTCGCGCCATGTAGAGCTGGCCGTGATCTGCTGGTCGCGGCGTAGCCGACCAGTCACATGACTGAAGTCGCTCGCCGCGCTGCGATCGAGAAGGGGTCGCAAGACAGAAGCGCATGCGCCGGGGAGCGACGTACTTTCGGCGCAATGTCAAACGCCACAGAGGACGCATCAACATGACCACCGTTCACTCTCCTGTCGTCGTGCGCCGCCACTCGAACGCGTACTGGCGAGCCACGTTCGACAACCCACCCGTGAACCTCTTCGACCCCGAGGTGATCACGGCGCTCCAGGACCTCACCGTTCGGATCGAGACCGACGACGAGGTCAAGGTCGTCGTATTCGACAGCGCGGATCCCGATTTCTTCATTTCGCACTTCGACCTGCTGCGCGCCGGCGAGATCGACATGACGCCGGGGCCGACCGGCTTGTCGCCGTGGCCCGATGTGGCAACCCGTCTCGCGCGCGCGCAGTGCATCACCGTGGCCTCGGTCCGCGGCCGAGCCCGCGGCGTGGGCAACGAGCTGACGATGGCCATGGACGTCTCCTTCGCGAGCCGCGAGCGAGCGATCTTCGGGCAGCTCGAGATCGGTTGCGGCGCGATCCCCGGGGGCGGCGGACTGGAGCGGCTGCACGCACTCGCCGGCCGTTCGCGCGCGCTCGAGGTGATCGTGAGCGGTGACGACTACGACGCCGACACGGCAGAGCGATACGGCTGGATCAACCGGTGCGTTCCGGACGCCGACCTCGACGAGGTCGTGGAGCGTTTCGCGGCGCGCGTCGCGAGCTTCGATCGCGCCGCGATCGTCGCCGCCAAGGAGCACTTGACCAAGCTTGGCGGCGTGCCATCGCCGGCAGATCTCGCGGCGACAGAAGCGGTCTTCTTCGGCCTGCTGGAGAGCCCTGAGGCCAAGGAACGCATCGCAGATCTGTTCTCGCGCGGCTTCCAACAACGCGGCGACCTCGAGCTGAACATGGGGGAGCGCCTCGGCCCGGCCGCAGCCGTGGCGCCCGTTGCGGCAGCCTGACGCTAGGCCACGGCGGTGCGATCGAGGGACTGGTCGCTGCCCGTGGCCGTCGCGTAGTCACGCGGCAGCGCGTCGCGCAACTCGGCTCGCGAGGTGACGTTGAGCTTCGGGAAGATTCGATACAGATGGGAACTCACCGTGCGATGTGAGAGGAAGAGCTTGTGGCCGATGGCCTTGTTGGTCATCCCTCCCGCGGCCATGCGTGCTATCTGCATTTCCTGAGGCGTAAGCTCGTCGCGCGCATCCGGAGCACGACTGCGACTGGTTTCTCCGGATGCGCGCAGCTCTTGGCGGGCGCTGTCGGCGAGCGCGTGAAAAGAGAGCGCATCGAACGTCTCCCGGGCAGCGCGCAGGGGTACGCGCGAGTCGGCAACCCGTCGGTGCCGGCGAAGCCACCGTCCGTAGGACAGCAGCATGCGCCCGCGGTAGCACGGCCAATTCAGAAGCGCCTCCTCCGATGCCGCCCGGTACAAAGCCTCGGCCGTCTCGTCATCCGCCACCATCGCGCGTGCGTAGGCCAGCTGGCCGAGCAGCATCGATCCCGGCGCCGTCTCCACCAACGCCTCCAGCCTGGACAGGAAATCCTGGGCGCGGTCAGGCATCCCCAGGTGCGTAGCAGCCTCGACCAGGTCGGACAGCCCCCACGCTCCGACGAGCGGCTGATATCCAAGATCGCTCGGATCGAACGCCCTGGTCAAGTAGTCCAAGCCCTCCTGGTAGCTCTGGTGTGCCACGGCGCCCCGACCCCGAGCGAAATTCACGAGCGCCAGCATCGGATTTCGGCCGGACCCCGTGAGCCGCGTCTCTGCTGCATCGGCCATCTCGGCGAGGGTGTCCATCCGTCCCCGCTCGGCTGCCAACGTCGCCTTCGCGAGCGAAGCCGCCATCGCCCAGCGCGGCTGGTCTGTCTCGCGAGCAAAGCGCAGCCCCTCGTCGGCTGCTGACTCGGCCAGTGTCTCTCGGGCCAAGTGCATGGCGGTCCAGGACTGGGTCACGAGCGCCTGCGTGAGCAGCCGAAGACGACCCTGGTCGCGCAGACCTTCAACCGCCCGCGTGAGGAAACCCAGCGCGAGCGCGTAGTCCCACACCGCAGCAGCGGCTGACCCGAGCACGTAGTTCTGTTCCGGATCGGTTGCCGCACTGGGTGCGATGCATCGAAGGCCTTCGATGATCTGCGCACCGCGTCCCACGGGATCGGTGTATGCCAGGACGGCGAGCTGCGCGGGATCATCGCCCGGAACACCGAGGCGTTCGGCTGCCTGCGTAACGAGGCGGCGCGACTCACGGTCCGGGTTGATCCACCAGAGCGGGAACGCAACGGTCAGCAGGCAGGTCATCGCGAGATCCGCGCGACCCTCGGCGGCGAAGCTGTCGGCGATCTCGACAAATGACTCGACCGGCGTCGACCCCGACCAAGCACCCTCCCGCAATTCCTCGCGAAGCCAAGCCAAGCGCGTGCGGTCGAGCGGGTCGAGTTTCAGCGGCTCCGCCTCAGCGATCAGTCGAGCTGCGGGCTCAGGCTGCCCGAGCTCCAGCGCGAGTCCCGCCGCCGCGAGGAAGCGGCGTCCCATGGCCGCCGGATCGGTGCTCAGTTGCGCGGCACGCTCGAACGCGGTCATGGCGTTCGCCGTCGCGCCGCGACGCCGTGCGTCGGTTGCGGTGGCCTCGAGCGCGGACGCGACATCCTCATCGCGCCCGATGCTCGCTGCGGCGCGATGCCACACCTGACGATGTGGCTCGGCGGACAGCACGCTGGCTAGGGCCAAATGCGCTGCGTGGCGCTGGGAGAGGCTCGCTGCCTGTCGGATTGCCACCCTCACCAGCGCGTGCCGGAACTTGATGGCGTCGCCTTCGACCGCGATCAGATCGCGAGCGACTGCGACCTCGAGGGGGCCAACGCTCCCCGTCGCCTTGTCGTTTATCGCGGCCGCGGCCTCGAGCGTTTCGGAGAGGCGGTCGCCGTCGTTGACCGCCGCAACAAGAAGCAGTGTCCGGGTCACCGCGGGGAGATCCTGGATGCGTGCGACGAAGGCGCGTTCCAGCCGTGTCGTGAGCGGGAGTGTTGGCGGCGGCTCCGCCCCACCCGTGCCCTCCGATGCCCAGGCGATCGGAAGTTCACAAAGCGCCAACGGGTTTCCCTCTGCTTCCTCGAGCATGCGGTCCCGGACCGGCTCCGGCAGGTCTGGAGCTCGCTGAGTGAGGAGGGCGCGTGCGGCCACATCGTCGAGCGCCGACAAGTGCACCTCCTCGAGCCCAATAGTCGGTGCGTCCGAGTGCCCGTTATCGCGGGTTGCGGCCAAGACCACGATCGGATCGGCCTCGATACGGCGGGCGACGAACGCAAGCGCCTCAGCCGTCGATCGGTCAAGCCAGTGTGCGTCTTCGACGATGACGAGGACCGGTGCCGAGCTGGCGGCATCGCTCAGCGTGTTCAGCGTCGCCAACGCCGTGAGCATGAGGTCCGAGGAGCCAGCTTGGTCCAGGCCCCAAGCCGCCATGATCGCGGCCCGTTGAATCGGCGGAAGCCGGTCGAGCTCGTCGACCAGTGGTCGCAGTAGCTGATGTAGACCCGAATAGGGCAGGTTTGCCTCGGACGGGACCCCAGACGTGCTCAGCACCCTCATGCCGCGGCGCTCGCCGAGCGCGGCCGCCTCGTGGAGCACCGCCGACTTCCCAATTCCGGGTTCGCCCGAGATCCGAACACTGGCGCCACTACGCTCGACTGAGGCAATGAGGTCCTCTACCAGAGCGAGCTCGCGCTCGCGACCGAAGAGCGTGCACCGAGGCGAGGGCAGCGACCACGACACGGGGCTCATCCACTCCGAGACAGGCGCAGTCCGATTCCGGCCGGCGTCGACGTGTCTGGCAGCCGATCAAGCGTTTCACGTGCCCGCCCACGACCAGTACGTCGCCGACACAGTCGGAGGGGGGTCACGATCGGATCACCCTAGTGTCGCCCCGGTACGCGCGCAAGCTACCGCGCCTGCGATTGGCTGCGGGACCTAGCCGTCGAGCTCGATCCACCGTGACGCGACGGCGGCGGATCGGGCGTGGTGCCCCGCTGGCGGAGCCGGCGCGCGTGTCAAACCGCAGTCACGCGACAGAAGCCGGACTCACGGAGCCAGAGGATCTTGTGGACATGACTCTCACCACACAAGAGCTCGACCAGATCGAGCGCGCAAACTCCAGCGGGCTCAGCCCCGTCATGTTCATCCACGGCCTGTGGCTGCTGCCTAACAGCTGGGACCGTTGGGTGACGCAGTTCGAGCAAGCCGGCTACGCGGCCATTACGCCCGGATGGCCAGACGACCCCGACACGGTCGATGAGGCTCGCGAGGACACGTCAGTCTTCGCCGGGAAGTCGGTCGGCGACGTCGCCGACCACTACTCAGAGGCCGCCGCTGCGCTTGACAGCAAGCCAGTCATCCTCGGCCACTCGTTCGGCGGGTTGCTCGTCCAGATCGTGGCTGGCCGGGGACTCGCGGCGGCGACGGTCGCGATCTCGCCGGCGCCGTTTCGCGGAGTACTGCCGCTTCCGCTGGTCGCGCTGAGGTCGTCTAGTGCCGTCCTTCGCAATCCAGCTAACCGCCACCGCTCGATCACGCTGACGCCCGAGCAGTTCCGCTTCGGCTTCGGCAACGCGGTCAGTGAGGAAGAGTCGCAGCAGCTCTACCAGGACTTTCACGTCGCCGGCTCCGGCGAGCCGCTCTTCCAAGCCGCCGCGGCCAACATCAACCCGTGGTCGCAGACCAAGGTCAACTCCAAGAACCCGGAGCGCGGACCGATGCTCGTCATCGGCTCGGCCGCGGATCACACTGCTCCGAACGCGATCGCGAAAGCCGCCTTCAAGAAGCAGCGCAGGAACGAGGCCCTCACTGAGTACCACGAATTCGAGGATCGCGGCCACTCGCTCGTCGTCGACCACGGGTGGCACGACGTCGCCGACGTCTCCCTGAAGTTCGCACTGCGCGTTGCCCCACCCGTCGCCATGGCGGCCGTCGCCTGACTCAGACCGTTCGAGATCTTCCGGCCAGCCGGCGCGCAAGCGCCGGCTGGCGCCGGTTGAGGGTCTCGACGAAGTCACCGAACGGCTCCCGCATCCGCTGGCTCACGATTGTCCCGATGGCCTCGCCTCACTCCATACCCCTCGCGCCGAATGCGGCCGCCGCTGGGCGCGCGTCACCACATCTCCCCCTCGCGCCATGGCTGGCGCCCTGCTGACGACCGCAAGAGATCCGGTCCGCACCCTGATCGAGCAAGGACGAGGCCCGCCAGCCAGAGTGGCTGCCGATCCGCTATGGAATGCAGCCGCGGGTACTCATTGTCGCGCGACGCGGCTTCAGTTGGGCCAGGCACGCATGGCGATCGCGATGACGCGATCAAGCTCCGTACGCGTCGCACCGGAGGCGGCTTTGACCGCCATGCCGTAGATGACGGTCTTGACGTAGTCGGTGAGCTCGTCGACGTCGGCGTCTGACGGCAGGTCGCCCTCGCTTCGGGCGCTCTGTAGTCGCTCGCGCAGCGCGTCCTCGCCTGCGCGCCGAAAGGCGATCAGGGCCTGGCCGGCGTCTGATGAGTCGTCGGCGCATGTCGGGGCGCCCAGCACGGCCAGGCAGCCGGCTGGGGTCGCCGCGTCGGTGTGCAGATCCGCGGCCCCGCGAAGGAGCTGCTCGACAGCGTCGCGCGCGACGGGCAGCGCAAGGGCCTCGCGGTCGTAGGCCGACGGTACCTCGGCGTAGCGTCCGAGCGCGCGGCGGAAGAGCTCGTCCTTGTTGCCGAAGGCGGCGTAGAGGCTCGGGCGGTTGATGCCCATGGCCGCGGTGAGGTCCGAGATCGAGGCGCCGTCAAAGCCCTTGCGCCAGAAGACGACCATGGCGCGGTCCAGGGCTTCGTCGGTGTCGAACTGCCGGGTTCTGGCCACGTCACTCGATTCTGTATCGCTCGGTACAAATCTGTGGTACGTTGCTCGCGACCAGTGTACCGATCAGTACACAATTCAAGCGCACTGCGTCGGAAAGGCCCGTCATGACGAGCGCCGAGACCGAGCCCACCGTGGCCGAGTCGACGATCACCGAGCACGAGTGCCGGCAGGTCGAACGAGCCAACGCGACCGGGCGGCCCGCGGTGGTGTTCATCCACGGCCTGTGGCTGCTGCCGAGCAGCTGGGATCGCTGGGTGGAGGTGTTCGAGGCGGCCGGCTACACGGCGCTGACGCCGGGCTGGCCGGATGACCCCGAGACGGTGAGCGACGCGAACGCCCATCCGGAGACCTTCGCGGGCAAGACCGTCGGCCAGGTCGCCGACCACTTCGAGCAGATCGTCGACGTGCTCGACGACAAGCCGGTGATCATCGGCCACTCGTTCGGCGGCCTGCTCGCGCAGATCCTCGCCGGCCGCGGCCGCGCCTCGGTCACCGTGGCGATCGACCCGGCGCCGTTTCGCGGCGTCCTGCCCCTGCCGCTGTCGGCGCTGAAGTCCGCGTTTCCGGTGCTCGGCAACCCGGCCAACCGCAGCCGCGCGATCCCGCTGACCTACGACCAGTTCCGCTTCGCCTTCGCCAACACCGTCAGCGAGGACGAGGCCAAGGAGCTGTACGAGACGTTCGCCGTGCCGGCCGCCGGCGCCCCGCTGTTCCAGGCGGCCACAGCGAACCTCAACCCGTGGACCGAGGTCAAGGTCGACAGCCGCAGCGCCGACCGCGGGCCGCTGCTGATCATCTCCGGCGAGAACGACAACACGGTCCCGTGGGCGATCGCCAACGCCTCGTTCAAGAAGCAGCAGCGCAACGAGGCGGTGACCGAGATCGTCGAGATGGCTGGCCGCGGGCACGCGCTGACGATCGACAGCGGCTGGCGCGAGGTCGCCGACACGGCGCTCGCCTTCGTCGAGCAGGCCCGCGCCTCGGACCCGGCTGCCAAGGCCTCGGTGCCGGTGCCGGACTCGGCGTAGTCATGGACCTCGACCTCGAAGGCAAGGTCGCCGTGGTCACCGGCGCCGGGAAGGGCATCGGGCTGGCCACGGTCTCGGCGCTGGTCGTCGAGGGCGCCCGGGTCGTCGCGGGATCGCGGACGGTGCAGGCGCTGGAGGACCTCGACGGCGTCAGCGCCGTGGAGGTCGACCTCGCCGTCGAGGACGGCCCGGCGGATCTGATCGCACGAGCGATCAGCGAGCACGGCCGCGTGGATGTCCTCATCAACAACGTAGGCGCCATCAGGCCACGACTCGACGGGTTCCTCGCGGTACGCGACGAGGACTTCGCGTGGGCGATGGAGATGAACTTCTTCATCGCCCTGCGCGCAAGTCGCGCGGCGCTCGCCGACATGGTCCAACGGCGCAGCGGCACGATCGTCAACGTCGCGTCGGTCAACGCGTTCTTTCAGCCCGACGGCGCGACCGTCGACTACGGCGCCGCCAAGGCCGCACTCGTCAACCTGACCAAGAGCCTCGCGCAGGAGTTCGGCCCGAGCGGCATCCGCGTGAACGCCGTCTCGCCCGGACCAGTCGCCACCGATCTGTGGCTCGGCGCAGACGGCATCGCCGAGACAGCGGCCAAGGGCCAGCGGCGTGGATGTCATCACCGCACGCGAGACGATCATCGCCGGCATCGGCGGCTTCGCGACCGGTCGCTTCACCACGCCCGCGGAGGTCGCCAACCTCATCACGCTGCTTGCCTCGCCGGCCACCGCCAACGTCACCGGAGCCAACTCTGTCATCGACGGAGGTCTCATCAAGACAACCTGATCCCGGGCCTTGAGCTTCAGTGAGCCGACACCCGGGCACCGCTACTGCTCTGGACGAGTAGCAGAAGCGCCGAGCCACGCCACCGCTGTGGCCACGAAGGAGTCGCTCCGCTCAGCGGATATCCGGACGCGACCGTCCGGTTGTGACGCGACCCGCGACTACGCCGGCAGCGACACGGACGATGCGTAGACCGGTTCGCCGACGAAGTTGCCCTTGTCGTCCTGTGCGACAAGGTAGACCTCGTCGGCCGCGGCCGGCTCGGCCTGGGCGACACCGGCGAGGTAGTCCAGCGCCGGTCCGCGCTCGGTGAATGCCTCGACCAGGTTGCCGGTGCTGTCGAAGATGGAATAGGTCACGGGCTGATACCTAGGGTACGCGTCATGGGATCGCTACTTCAAGATCGGCCACGCACTGGATGAGTTGAGGTGGTCGGCCCCATACGGACCAGTGTGCTGGTCCGCCGGTGCGGGCGACGCAGATCCCGACGTCCGGCCTGAGCGCCATTTCAGCGATGTGCCCGCCGAGCTTGGGGACGCGCGCGGCCAACTGTGCGGCCACGGATCGCTCGTCGAACATCGACAGCGCCATGTGGATCGCGGCCGCCCGGTTCTCCGGTCCGCGTGGCAGACGTCCAAGCTCGTAGTGCGAGCGAAACGCCTCGTCAAAGCTCGGCGAGTCGCGCTCGGGCACGATCCGGAACAGCCGCATCGGCTCTTCCAGGACCTGCAAGTCAATCCTTCGCAGCATGCTCATCGGCGCGGCCATCTCGGCGCCACATTACGTCGCCGGCCGCCATCTCGGATTCTCGCTGCAAGCCAGGAGCGCCGCATGCCCCGCTTGACCCCATCGGGAGGCGAGAATCGGATGGGTTTGGGACAACGAGATGTCCCAAACAGCGAGCAGGAAGCGCGATCATACGCTGCATCGAAGCATCGAAAAGTGCCTGTATGCAGCTGTTGTCTCGTCATGGGCGCGGCGGGTTTCGAACCTGCGACCTCTCGCGTGTGAAGCGAGCGCTCTCCCACTGAGCTACGCGCCCTGGTGCCTGTGCGGCGCGGTCGATGATAGCCGTGGCCCTGCGATCTCCGGCTCACCCGCGCCTGTGGGTGATCTAGGCTCCGGGCATGAGCGGCACGCTGCTGGGGCCGGGCGCGGAGATCGACGGCTTCGTCATCGAGGCCGTGGCGGGTCGCGGCGGCATGGGCGTCGTCTACCGCGCGCGCCAGCGGCGCCCCGACCGCGTCGTCGCGCTGAAGGTCATCGCCCCGGACCTCGCGCACGATGCGGCGTTTCGCGCGCGCTTCGAGCGCGAATCGAGCATCGCGGCGCAGATCGAGCATCCGAACGTCATCCCGGTCTACGCGATCGGCGAGGCCGACGGCGTGCTGTACATCGCGATGCGCTTCGTCGAGGGGACCGACCTGCGCACGTTGCTCGACGAGCAGGGTCCCGTCGAGCCGTCGCGGGCCGCGAAGATCGTCGATCGCGTCGGGCGCGCACTCGACGCCGCGCACACCCAAGGGCTCGTGCACCGCGACGTCAAGCCGGCGAACATCCTGCTCGCCGCCGCCGCGGGGGGCGACCACGTCTACCTCACCGACTTCGGGCTCTCGCGCCACGTGCACGCCACCTCCGGGCCCACGCGGACGGGCGCGTTCATGGGCACGATCGACTACGTCGCGCCCGAGCAGGCGCGCGGCGAGCGGGTCGACGCCCGCGCGGACGTCTACTCGCTCGGCTGCGTCCTATTCACGGCGCTGACCGGCGGCGTCCCGTTCGACCTCGACAACGACCTCGCCAAGCTCTACGCGCACGACCGCAGCCCGGCCCCGTCCGTGCTCGAGCGCAATCCCGACCTGCCCGAGGCGTTCGAGACCGTCCTCGCCCGTGCGCTGGAGAAGCAGCCGGACGAGCGCTACCAGTCCGCGGGTGACCTCGGCCGCGCCGCGCTGGCGGCGGCCGCGGGCTCGCCGCTGCCCAAGACCGAGCGCCTCGTCGCTGCGGGCGCGGCGGCGCCCGAGGATCCGGAGGCGTCCGAGGCGACGACCGTCGAGCGCGATCCGCCGCCGCCGACGCGGCCGGCGTCCCCGGCGGCCGCGTCGACCGTGTTCGAGCCCACGACGGGGCCGAAGAGCGCGGCGGCCCAGGAGACCGAGTTCGAGTCCCCCACGATCGAGCGCGACGACGCGCTCGCCCCCCCGCCGGCGACGCCACCCCCGACTGCGCCGGGCGCGAAGCCCAGGCGCCGGGGCCTGCTCGTCGCGGCCGGGGTGGCGGCCGTGGGCGCCGTCGTGGCGGCGATCGCGCTCGCCGGCGGCGGTGACGGCGGAGACAAGGGCGGCGACGGAGGCGGCGGGGGCGGCGCCTCCGCGACGCAGACCGCGGCCACGATCCCGGAGGCGAACGTCACCGCGAACCCGTCGTTCGAGAGCGACCTCTCCAACTGGGACAGCTTCAACATCGAACCCGAGCGCGTGGAGGCCGGCGATGCGCCCGACGGCAGCCACGTCGCGCAGGTGTCGCTGTCGGGCTCGGAGACCGAGTACGCGATCGACGACTCGCCCGACAGCATCGACTCCTCGACGCAGGGCAGCACGTACAGCGCGGTCGCGTGGGTGAAGGCGGCCGAGTCGACCGACGGCAAGACGGTCTGCATGTCGATCCGCGAGCGGTCCGCCGCCGGGGAGCTGATCGGCCAGACGAGCGGCGAGGTCACGGCGAACGCCGGCGAGTTCCAGCCGATCCGCGTCAGCCACGAAGCGGCCACGGACGGCAACCGCATCGGCGTCCACGTCTTTCGTCAGGGCGACGACGTGCAGGCGGGTGAGGTCTTCCTCGTCGACGCCATCTCGCTGATCGACGGCGCCGGGGAGGACGCGTCGCCGGAGTGCTCGCTCTGATCGAGCGCCCGCGCGAACCGGCGCGCGGCGTGGCACCCTACGGTGACCGCGATGTCACCGACAGTGCCAGAGGAACGCCGCGTCGACGGGCCGACGAACCACGGCGAGGAGATCTGCCACATCGTCACCGAGGAGGATCCCGACACCGCCCTGTGCGGCAAGGACGTGACCGGCTGGCCCTGGAACCCGCCGTGGCCCTACTGCGTCGTCTGCCTGGACCTCATGCACGCCGGCGCCGGCGGGCCGTAACCGGCGTCGGTCGTCAGCGCCCGGTCTTCGCCCGGCGCGCCGCGCGCTGCACGCGGTTGTAGCTGCGGCCGAGCTTCTCGCGCGCCAGCGTCGCCGCGCGGCGGTCGTCGATCCACTGCTGCTCGAGCTCGAGTTTGCGCCAGGCCGCGACCCGCTCGGGATCGCCCTCGGCGCTGACCGCGCAGCCCGGCTCGCCGTTGTGCTGGCAGTTGGAGAAGCGGCAGCGGGCGGCAAGCTCCTCGATGTCGGCGAACGTCTCGACGACGCCGCCGCCGTCCCACAGCCCGGCCTCGCGGATGCCCGGCGTGTCGATGAGCAGCGCGCCCGACGGCAGCGTGAGCAGGTCGCGGGTGACCGTCGTGTGACGGCCGCGGCCGCCGTTGTGCTCGCTGACGGCGCCGATCGCCTGGCGGTCGAAGCCGAGCAGGGCATTGACGAGCGTCGACTTGCCGGCGCCGGACGGGCCGAGCAGGACGCTCGTCGTCTGCGGCTCGAGCAGCGCGTCGACGGGCGCGATCGACATCGGATCGTGGACGCTGAACGACACGCCGTGGTCGAGGCCGAGCCGGCGCGCCATCGCGCGCGCCGACGCGCCGCCGTCGGGGTCGAGGTCGGACTTCGTCAGCACGAGCGCGGCGGGCACGCCACCGGCGGCGGCGAGCGCGACGATGCGCTCGCAACGGCGCTCGTTGGGCTCGGGCAGCGGTTCGACGACGAGCACGAGCTCGACGTTGGCGGCGAGCACCTGCTGCGCGACCGGGGCGCCGGCGGCGCGCCGCACGACGCTGCCGCGGCGCTCGAGCACGGCGACGATGACGTTGTCCGAGTCGAGCGCCACCCAATCGCCGGTCGTCGGCGTGCGCTCGCTCGCGGCGCGCATGCGCCCGCGCGCGGCGACGAGCCGCGGCGGCTGGTCGCTGCCGTCGGAGACGAGCCAGCGGCCGCGGTGCTGGGCGAGCACGCGGGCGGCGGTATACGTCGGATCGCCGAGCTGCGCGAGCTCGGCGGCCAGGTCGGGGCGCCGCCCGGTGGCGGCGGATGGAGCATGCACGGCGAGGTCCTCCACGAGTTCGTCAGGGCTGCTGGTGCGGCGTCGGTGCCCGGGCGCTGCCCCGGGCCCGTGATCAGACGTCCGCGGCGTAGGTGACGAAGGTGTGGAGGCGAGTGGTCATACGCCGCCAATCGTAGACCTTTGCGGGCAAAGCGCAACGCCTGTGGCGGCGCCCCGTGGCAGCGGATGCGCTAGCTTCGCGCGGCTTTGCTGGTCCAGGCCATCCTCGCGGCGTCGCTCGGCGCGACCCTGCTCGCCGCAGCGGCGTTCAAGCTCCTCGACCGGACCGGCACGGCGGTCGGCGCCGAGTCGTTCGGTCTGCGTGGCCGCGCGGCGCGCTGGTGTGGCTCCCGCTGGCGGCGCTCGAGGCGGGGCTCGCCGCCGGCGTGCTCGCGGGCGCGACGGCAGCGGCGTGGGCGGCGGCGGCCATGTTCATCGCCTTCGCCGCCGCCCAGGCGATCGCGATCGCGACCGGCCGCGGCGGCGCGCCGTGCGGCTGCTTCGGGGCGCGCGGGCGGATCTCGTGGGGATCGGTCGCGCGCGCCGCGCTGCTCGCCGCGGCCGCTGCGCTCCTTGCCGGGCTCGGCACGGCGAGCCCGCCGGCCCTGCCGACCGCGCTCGCGGCGCTCGGCCTCGCCGGCGCCGTCGTGCTGCGGACCCGGCGCCCCGCCGGCGCGCTCGACATCGCGGGAGAGGGCCCGCCGCCGGGCACGACCCTCGACCTCGGCGAGGGCGTCCGGCTCGCGCTGTTCACCTCCGCCGGCTGCCGCCTGTGCCGAACGCTCGTCCCGCGCGCCGAGCGGCTCGGCGCCAGGATCATCGACGAGGCCGCCGGCGCCGCCCAGTGGTCGGCCGCCAACGTCCCCGGCGCGCCGTTCGCCGTCGCGCTGGCCGCCGACGGCACCGTGCTCGCGAAGGGCACGGTGAACACCCGCGCGCAGCTCGAGTCCGTGGCGAACGCTGCCGGGGCCCGCGACCGGGTCGGAGCCGAGCATCACCGACGCAGCTCGCGCCGCGGCTTCCTGCAGACGGCGAGCGCCGCCGTCGCCGTGCTCACGGCGGGCCGCCTGGCCGGCGCGCTCGTCGCCCCCGGCGACGCCGAGGCCTTTCACTTCTGCGGGCACATCTACACGACCGACGGCTGCCCGCACCCGACCGGGCTGCCGCGCATCGACCGCAACGGCTACCCGCTGCGCGCCCGGGACGGCCGGCCCGTCGACGACCTCGGCAGGCTCGTCGACGCGGTCGGGGCCCCGATCGGCGAGGACGGCCTGCCGCTGCTGGACCCCGACGGACGGCCGCAGCCGACCGCCCGCCGGCGGCGCGTCTGCACCGCCGCCGGCCAGCGCTACAGGATCGTGGTGCGCACCGACGGCGCCTGGTATCGCTGCTGCGACGGGCATGTGCGCAAGCTCGTCGACTGCTGCACGACGAGCTCGCGGCGCATCAACGGCGACCGTGCGCTGAAGGGCTACTGCTACGCCAACCGCAAGGTCTTCTGCGTCATGTACTACCAGACGAGCGTCCCGTGCTGACCGCCCTCGCCATCGCCGCGCTCATCGCGGGCGTGGCCGGCGCCTGGTCGCCGTGCGGGTTCTCGATGGTCGACACGCTCGCGCCGCGCGGCTATGCCCAGCGGATGCGGGTCACCGCGGTCGCGTGCCTGACGTTCGCGGCCGGGGCGCTCGCCGGTGGCGTGGCGACCTTCGGCGGCCTCGCCCTGCTCGGCGGCGCACTCGGGGCGAGCCACGGCGCCGCGGTCGCGGTCGCGGCCGGGCTGCTGCTCGCCGCCGCCGCGGGTGACGCCGGCGGCCGGCGGATCGTTCCCCAGGTACGCCGGCAGGTGCCCGAGGCCTGGCGGCGGGTGCTGCCGGTCCCCCTCGCGGCGGGCCTGTACGGCGTCCTGCTCGGCCTCGGCTTCACGACCTTCGTGCTCTCCTTCGCCGTCTACGGGCTCGCGGCCGCCTGCCTCGCGCTCGGCGAGCCCACCGTCGGCCTGGTCGTCGGCCTCGCCTTCGCGACCGGCCGGATCGTGCCGGTCGTCGTGCTCGCCCCGCTGCAGGAGACCGCTCGCGGGATCGACGTCGCCGCGGCGATGGCCGAGCGCCCGCGCGTGCTGCGCACGATCCGCGCGCTCGGCGCGCTGGCGCTGAGCGCGGCCGCGCTCGCCGTCGTGCTCGGCGGCGTCCCGGCGAGCGCCGCCGCGCCCGAGACGCTGCTGACCGACAACGGCACGGACCCCAGCGCGGCCGGCGGTTCGGTGGCCTGGCAGGTGCCGGGGACCACGACCGGGGTGCTGGCCCGCGAGGGCGCCCCGGGCCCGCAGCTGCTGCCCGGCGCCGACCCGGCCATCGGCCCTCGCAGCGTCGTCTGGCGCGACGGCGCGACGCTCGTCATCGCCGATCCGGTCACGCTCGCCGAGCTGCGGCGGATCGACGCGCCCGGGGTCGAGGAGCCGGCCATCTCGGAGCGCTGGCTCGTCTGGCGCGCCGGCGAGGTCGGCGGCGACGTGCTGCGCGCGCTCGATCTCAGCGCGCCCGACAGCCCGCCCGCCGACATCCGCCGGGTGCGGGCGCCCGACCGGCTCGGGCGTCCCTCCATCGACGGCGACCGCGTCGTCTACCACCGCGCGCTGCGCAACGACACTAGCTCGATCGAGGAGATCTACCTGCCGACCCGGCGGCGCACGACGCTGCGGTTCGGCCGCGACGGCGCCCAGCTGCTCAACCCGTCCGCGCTCGGCGCCACGCTGCTGTTCATCAGCTCGTCCTCCGAACGCCAGCTCGTGCGGATCGGCCCGCGCCGCGTGCGCACCGGCGACCGCGACCGCACCGTGTACTCCACGTATCCGACCGTTCGCCGCGACGCCGTACGCGAGCGCGGCCGTCAACGCCACGGCGCGGGCTATCCGGGCGGCCGGGCCCCGAAGCTTCCCGAGACCGCGCCCAAGGGCGTCACGGTCACGCTGTGGAGCACGGCGCTCGCGCCCGGCGAGAGCTTCGTCAGCCGTCTCGTGCGCACCCCGCAGGGGACGGCGAACACGATCCTGCGCCTCGGCCGCTGACGGGCGGCGCGGGGTGCCCACGCCGCCGACGATCGAGGACGTTCGGCGTGCCGCCGCCCGGCTGGCCGGCGTCGCACACCGCACCTCGGTCGTGCGCTCGCGCACGCTCGACGAGCTCCTCGACGCGCGGATCGCGCTGAAGGCCGAGGGCCTGCAGCGCGCCGGGGCGTTCAAGTTCCGCGGCGCCTACAACGCCGTCGCGACGCTCACCGCGGCCGAGCCGGAGCTGCGCGGCGTCTGCGCCGCCTCGTCGGGCAACCACGCCCAGGCGCTGGCGCTCGCCGCCCGGCTGTGCGGCACCCGCGCGACGATCCTCATGCCGCACGACGCGCCCGCCGCCAAGCGCGCCGCGACGGAGGGCTACGGGGCCGAGGTCATCGGCTTCGACCGCTACACCGACGACCGCGCCGTGCTGCAGGCCGAGCTCGCCGCCGAGCGCGGGCTGCACGTCGTCCACGCCTACGACGAGCCGTTCGTCATGGCCGGCGCCGGCACCGTCGCCCTCGAGCTGCTCGAGGACGCCGGCGAGCTCGACCTGCTCGTCGTGCCGGTCGGCGGCGGCGGGCTGATCAGCGGCTGCGCGACCGTCGTAGCCGCCCTCTCGCCGGGCACCCGCGTGGTCGGCGTCGAGCCGCAGGCGTCAGACGACGTCGCGCGCTCGAAGGCGTCCGGGCGCCGCGAGCGGGTCACGGTCGGCAGGACGATCGCCGACGGCCAGCAGCTCGCCACCCCGGGCGAGCTGACGTGGCCGATCATCGATGCGCTCGTCGACGAGGTCGTCACGGTCTCCGACGAGGAGATCGTGGCGGCGATGCGCTGGCTCTTCGAGCGCGCCAAGCTCGTCGCGGAGCCGAGCGGCGCTTCCGCGGCGGCGGCGCTGCTGGCCGGCCGGATCCCCGTCGCCGGCCGGCGCGCCGGGGTGGTCCTGTCGGGCGCGAACATCGCCGCCGAGCGCTTCGCACGGCTCGTCAGCTGACGGCGTCCGCGGTTGCCGCGGGTCCGGCCAGCGCGGTCGCGGGCGCCTTCGCCTGCGCCGTCGCCGAACGCGGCCGGATCCCCGGCACGAACAGCGCGAGGATCGCGCCGACCGCCAGGACCGCGGCGCCGATCGGCAGCGCCGCCACGACGCCGTCGCTGAACGCCTGTGGCGACGCGTACGAGCCGTGTGCGCTGAAGACCGTGGCCAGCACGGCGACGCCCATCACGCCGCCGAGCTCGCGGATCGCGTTCGTCGCGCCCGACGCCTGGCCGGCCTCCTCCGGACGCACCGCGCTGAGGATCGCGTTGGCCGAGGGGGCGAAGACGAGCGCCATGCCGGTGCCGGCCATGATGAACGGCGCGATCAGGCTCGAGTAGGCGACGGTCGGCGAGGAGATCTCCGCCAGCCAGAACAGCGCGATCGCCTGCAGCGCGAGGCCGGCGACCATGAGCGGCCGTGAGCCGATCCGGTCGCTGAGCAGGCCGGCGATCGGGGCGATGAACATCGGCATGATCGTCCACGGCAGCGTGCGCAGGCCGGCCTCGAAGGGCGAGTAGCCCTGGGCGGTCTGGAAGAACTGCGAGAGCAGGAAGATCGACCCGAAGACGCCGAAGAACATCGCGAACGAGACGCCGTTGGACGCCGAGAAGGCCCGCGAGCGGAAGAAGCGCAGCGGCAGCATCGGCGCCGGGGCGCGCGTCTGCCACCACAGGAACGCGGCGAGCAGCGCCACGCCGCCGCCGACCGAGATGACGACGGTCGCCGACGTCCAGCCCAGCGCCGTGGCTCGCACGATCCCGAACGTCAGGCCGAAGAGGCCGGCGCCGGCGAGGCCGAGGCCGGGCAGGTCGAGCTGCTTGGAGGGGCCGTGCGACTCGGTCAGCCGGCGCGCGGCGAGCGGCAGCAGGACGAGGCCGATCGGGACGTTGAGCCAGAAGATCCACTGCCAGGCGATCCCCTCGACGACCGCGCCGCCGACGAACGGGCCGAGCGCGACGCCGAGGCCGCTGACGCCGGCCCAGATGCCGAGCGCCATCCCGCGCTTCTCGCCGGGCACGGCCTCGGACAGCAGCGTCAGCGTGAGGGGCAGGACGATCGCCGCGCCGAGGCCCTGCAGCGCGCGGGCGGCGATCAGCGCCTCGATCGTCGGCGCCAGCGCCGCGAGGGCGCTGGCCACCGTGAAGATCCCGAGGCCGATGACGAACATGCGCTTGCGCCCGAAGCGGTCGCCGAGCGCGGCGCCGGTGATGAGCAGCACGGCGAAGGTCAGCGTGTAGGCGTTGACCGTCCACTCGAGCATCTCGATCGATCCACCGAGGTCGACGCGGATCGACGGCAGGGCGACGCCGACGACGAGGTTGTCCAGCGCGGTCATGAACAGCGCGATGGAGACGATCGCGAGGGTCCAGCGGGGGTGCTTGGTGTTCGTCGTGGTGGCAAGCATCGGGGCGTCCTTTCGCGGTCAACAGGGTGTGATTAGTCACTCACTACGCAGGCAAAAAAGAGAGGTCAGTCGCAGCAGTCGACGAGGCCGGCCTTCGGTCCGAGCAGCACCTCGGCCCAGTGCGCGTCGACGTCCTGCGCCTGCATGGCGGCGAGCACGTTGAGCAGCATCCCGTGGGCGAAGAAGATGCGCACCTCCTCGTCGCTCGCCCCGCTCTCGCGCTCGACGATCTCGACGAGGCGCGCGAAGCCGCTGCGCATCTGGTCGCGGATCGCCGGATCGTCGGACGCGGCGTGGGCGTGCAGCTGGTTGAGCAGCAGCTCGCGGTCGGCCAGCAGGCCGACGTACGCGTTGCCCATCGCCGACATGACCGGCTCGCCGGCCGCGCGGGCGGCCGCCGCGGCGTCGCTGAAGGTCCGCTCGATGCGCGCGTTGCAGCGCTCGACGAGCGCGCTGAAGAGCTCGGCCTTCGTGGGGAAGAGGCGAAACAGGTAGGCCTGCGAGATGCCGGCGGCCTTGGCGATCTCCATCGTCGGCGTGCCGTGCAGGCCGCGGGCGGCGAAGACGCGCTCGGCGGCCGCGAGGATCTCCTCGCGGCGCTCGTCGGCGGTGGACAGTGTGCGGGTGGCGGCCATGGGCAGGTGTGAGTATGCACTCACTCACATGCCGTGTCAAGCCCGGCCGGCGGGCGATCTACTTCTTCGGCTTGCCGCGGGAGCGCACGATCAGCACGACCGCGACGATCATGATCGCCAGCGCGCCCGACTGGACGGCCAGCTCGACGCCACGCGAGGAACCCTCGGTGGTGGACTTGAGCGCCTGGAACGTGATCGAGGCGCCGAAGAAGACGGTGAGACACCAGAGTGCGGTTTTGCGGTCCACGGGGTGAGCACCCTACGCGAGATAGACTTCGAGGCGGACCGTGCTAGGCGGGGAGTCAGCGGTGCCCTGTCGCTCGTAATCCGCTATAGCGAGGCCGAATCCCCTTTCGAGGGGCGCGGCCTTCGGGGTCAGCCCGCCCGTTGTGGTGCTGATGGCCCGGGTCCCGCGCGGTGTCGGCCCGTGAATCAGGTCAGGTCCGGAAGGAAGCAGCCTTAAGCGGTCACCGATATGCGCAGCGGGAGTGCCCGGCCGGAGCCACAGCAGGCGCAAGCGCCCGGAGACCAAGCTCGGAGAAGGGTGCACGGTCCACTTCCTTCGCCTCACCGCCGTGCGCCGCGCTGTCAGCGGCGCACGGAGATGGGGCTCTTCTTGATCTGCGCCGGACCGCCGGCCCGCAGCTCCGAGCGCAGGGAGAGCGTCACGCGAGCCGTGTTGCGCAGTGCGGCCTTCGCCTTCTTCGTCAGCTTCAGCCTCAGCGTCCCGGAACCGGACGTCAGCAGCCGCGCCGAACCGCTGGCGATCGTGACGGCCTTGCCCCTGCCGCCGAGCTTCAGGCGCTTGGCGGTCAGCGGACCGACGGTGAGCACGCCCTTGATCGTGCAGGCGCGCTCGCACGTGTAGCGGACCCGCACGCCGGTGACGCGCAGCGTGGCGAGCTTCATCCGGTTGGCCACGCCGACGCCGTTCGTGAGGGTCTTGGTGATGGTCTGGATCACCGGCGGGGGCGGCGGTGGCGGTGGCGGCGGCGGGGGTGGTGCCGGGTCGATGGTCAAGCCATCCCGGACGAGCGCCGTGCTGTCGCTGCCGCCCGCGGGGTCCGCAACGTCGGCCTTGAGTGCCACGACCGTTGTGCCGGGGCCGGGGTACGTAATGCTTACCGTCGGTCCGAAGGCGTCGAACGTCCCATCGTTGTTCATGTCCCACGAGACGGATGGGTTGGCGCCGGTGGACGTCGTGGCGGTGAAGGTCGTCGGCTGGCCCGCGACGGGCGTCGCGGGTGAGGTTGTGAACCCGACCGTCGGGACGTAGCTCTTGATCCAGGCGTTGATCGAGGGATCTCCGACGCGGGCGTAGACGCCGGGCGCCCCCACGGTCCCGCAATTCTCGTGTCCCCAGGACGTGATGCCTGCCAGCGTGTATGCGCCGTGCTTGGAGACCATGATCGGCCCGCCTGAGTCGCCAGGACAGGTATCGACTGTGGACCCTCCGGCGCAGACCATCGAGCTCGTCAGGAAGCTCCCAGCCCAGGCATCCAGGCACGCCGGGTCGCCAACGATCGGTAGCTTGGCCTCGAGCAGGTTGGTTGAGCCGGTAATGCTCCCTGGGGTTGTCGCACCCCAACCGATGATCGTTGCCTGCCTTCCCGCGGTCCAGAAGGATGCGTCGATGTCGCCGCCACGAATCATCGGCAGCGGCGTGCGCTGGGAGGGCTCCGTGAGATGGAGCAACGCGATGTCGAACCGCAGCGAGTCGATGTCTCCACCGGACCGGACGACCTGGAAGTTCGGGTGGCGGATCGCGGTGTCGACCGTGGCGGGATCGCCGTTGTCGCGCGTCGTCCCGCCGATTCGGATGCTGTTGAACTGGCTCGGGCTGAGCGCACTGTCCATGTTGCCGTCGTCCATGTCGCAGTGCCCGGCAGTGATCAGCCAGCGGGCGCTCACGAGCGTCCCGCCGCAGCGGAACGAATCGCCCGACCCGATCGTGAATCGCACGGCTGTTTGCGCCGGCCAGGCCTGCGTCGCCGGTCCACCGCCGATGATCCGCGGCTCGGCCGACGCGTGTGCGGGCACCGTGAGTACGGCAGTGAGCACGGCGAGAACGACGATGCGAGGAGACCCCATCAGGCGGGATTATCCGTGCGCGTGACCCAATTGGCGAATCGCTACGGTCGTCAGGGCACGGACGCGCCGATGACTCCCGCCGGCTTCTCGTACATGCGCCACGCCGCGTTGGCGTCGCGCAGGCGCCAATCCGGCGGGGCCGGAAGGACGCGGCGGTCGCGGTCGCGGCGGTCCAGGATGTAGTCGCGGGCGACCTGCGGCGTGGCCGGCACGAGGTACGTCCCGCCCGCCGGCAGGCCGCCCTGCGCGTCGACGATCTGCCGCGGGTCGAGGTTCAGCCAGAGCGCGAGCAGCGGAATCGGGCGCCGGTTGGGAACCGCGATCGGCCGGCTCAGGCGCTCGCCGGCGACGAGGTCGCCCAGCTTGCCCTGGATCGACTCCTGGCGGGCGAGCGCGTTGCCGAGGCGGTCGATGCGCTGCGCCTGGCCGGGGACGAACACGAGCAGCGCGACGAGCGCGAGCGCCGCGAAGCGCGCCCACCAGGTTCGCTCGCGCCCGGGCAGCAGATCGAGCCAGCCGAACACGCCGGCGCCGGCGAAGATCGCCAGCAGCGTCGCCGTCAGCAGCAGGTAGCGAGTGATGATCGGCAGGCCGGCGGCGGCCAGCACGCAGAACGCCGCGAGCGCGAGCAGGCCGGCCGCGACGCCGAGCCGGACGCGCCGGTCGCGGCGCCACACGAGCGCGAGCAGGCCCCCGCCGGCGGCGGCCAGCAGGACCGGCTCGCGGAGGATCTCGCCGAGCCGGCGCGGGACGGTTTCGGGGACGTTCTCGATCCCCGTCACGCGCCCCAGCAGCGCCGCGTTGTCGCGCGTGCCGGTCAGCGAGTGCAGCGCGTTGCCGGTCAGCAGGAGGTCGTGCAGCGCCCACAACAGCGGGCCGCAGGCGGCGAGCGCGACGAGCGGGGCGGCGTCGCGCCAGGCCATCCTGCGGCGCGGGCCGGCGTGCCGGCGGGCCGCGGCGCGCAGCCCCGGCCACAGCAGCCACGCGAGGTAGGCGGCGGAGAACAGCCACGCCTCGGGGCGCAGCAGGCCGGCCAGCGCCAGCAGCGCGAGCACCGGGCCGCCCGAGCGCGGCGCGCGGGTCTCGAGGAGCAGCGCGCTGAGCACGAGCACGAGGAAGGGGATGTCGACGTAGGCGCGCGCGCCGAAGTCGAGCACCGGGACGCGGGTCAACACGATGACCGCGGCGAGCACGCCGGCGGCGGTGTTGAACCACTCGCGCCCGAGCGCGAAGACGACCCAGCCGAGCAGCGCGAGCGAGACGTAGGCGAGGGCGACGACCGCCGCGGCGGCGAGCTCGCCGTGCAGGCCGCCCGTCTCCAGCGAGCTCAGCGGGGAGAGCAGCGTCGCGCCGAGGTTGGCCAGCGGGTGCGGCGTCGGCGCGATCGCCACCTCGAGTTCGGGCAGCGCCCCGTGGCCGAGCTGGCGGCCCCACACGAGGGTGTAGAGCGTGTCGTAGTTCACCAGCCCGGGGCCGGTCAGCAGCCGGAGGGCGGCGGCGCCGACGAGCACCCCGGCCACGAAGCGGATCCGAGCCATTCTCGGCCAGACCGTATCCGCTGAAACGGTCCTGTCCGCTGCTCGAGGTCGCGGGCGGCGCGGCCGCCTCCGAAGCTATCCTCGGAGGCCGTGCCCGAGGCCCCCTCGCTCTACCGTCGCCATCGCCCGCGGACGTTCTCCGATGTCGTCGGCCAGGACCACGTCGTGCGCACGCTGCGCAACGCCGTCACGCAGGACAAGGTCCATCACGCGTACCTCTTCGTCGGCTCGCGCGGGACCGGCAAGACCTCGATGGCGAAGATCCTCGCCGCCTGCCTGAACTGCGAGCAGGGTCCGACGGTCGAGCCGTGCGGCGTGTGCGACTCGTGCGTCTCGATCGCCTCGGCGAACTCGCTGGACGTCATCGAGATGGACGCCGCGTCGAACAACTCCGTCGACGACATCCGCGACCTGCGCGAGAGCGTCGTCTACGCGCCGGTCTCCGGGCGCCACAAGGTCTACATCCTCGACGAGGCGCACATGCTCTCCACCCAGGCGTGGAACGCGTTTCTCAAGACGCTCGAGGAGCCGCCGCCGAACACGGTCTTCGTGCTCGCCACGACCGAGGCCGCGAAGGTCCTGCCGACCGTCGTCGACCGCTGTCACCGCTTCGACTTCGCGCGGCCGACGGTCGAGCAGCTCGCCGCGGTGGTCAAGCGTGTCGCCCGGGCCGAGCAGATCGACATCGCGCCCGACGCGGTCGTGCTGCTCGCGCGCCACGCCACCGGCTCCTTCCGCGACGCCCTGGGCACGCTCGAGCAGCTCGTCACGTACGCCGGCATGGACCCGGCCGGCAGCGGCTCGGCCTCGCTGCGGATCGCCACCGAGGACGTGCTCGCGGTGCTCGGCGTGGCCGACGCCGACCTGCTCTTCGACGCCTTCGACGCGATCGCCGCGGGCGACTCGCGCGCCGCGCTGCTGGCCGCCGCGCGGCTGACCCGGTCCGGCCGCGACGCGCTCGGCTTCGTGCGCGACCTCGAGGCCCACGCCCGCGACCTGCTCATCGTGCAGACGCTCGGCGCCGTCCCCGAGGAGCTGCAGATCACGCCCGACCGCGACGCGCGCCTGGAGGAGCAGGCGGGCCGGATCGGGACGGGTGCGGTGGCGCGCCTGCTCGACCTGCTCGCCGCCGCGCTGGACGCGACGAAGAACGGCTCGGACGCCCGCACGCAGCTCGAGCTGGCGCTCGTGAAGGCGGCCGCGCCGGCGATCGATCCCTCGACGCAGGCGCTGCTGCAGCGCATCGAGCGGCTGGAGGCGGCGCTGCGCGGGGTGGCCGAGTCGCCCGTGCCGCCGAGCCGGCCTGCCCCAAGCCCGGGCGCACCGGAGTCACCCGCGCCTTCGCCAGAGCCCGCCCCCGAGGCGCCGCAGCCGCCGAGCCAGCCGCCGCCGCCCAACGGATCGTCGGCCATGCCGGCGGCCGTCGCCGTCGCCGCGCCGGTGGCACTCGAGCTCGACAGCCTGCGCACCGTCTGGCCCGCGGTCCTCGACGCGCTGAAATCCTCTGGCAACACGCTCTGCGCCCACCGGCTCGCCGACACCTATCCGGTCGCCGTCGAGGGCACGCAGGTCACGGTCGCCTTCGCGCCGGACGGCGAGCACGCGGAGCACCACATGCGCAAGGCCGACAGCGACGAGGACCGCGCCTGCGTCGCGGAGGCGATCCGCACGCTCACGGGCGGGGCCAGGCCACAGATCGCCTACGTGCTCGGCGAGGACGTCGCCGTCGCAGACGCGCCGCCCGTCGCGCCGACCGACAGCGAGTGGGTCCAGCGCTTCGTGGCAGAGTTCGATGCCGAGGAGATCCATCCCGAGAGTGAGGCCAGCTGATGCCCCAGCCGAACATGAACCAGATGCTCAAGCAGGTCCAGAAGATGCAGGCGGACATGATGAAGGCCCAGGAGGCGCTGGCGAAGGAGACCGTCGAGGCGTCGGCCGGCGGCGGCATGGTGACCGTCACGATCACCGGCGACCTGCAGGTCAAGGACGTCAAGATCGACCCCGAGGCGATCGATCCCGAGGACGCCGAGCTGCTCCAGGACATGGTGCTCGCCGCCGTCAACGAGGCGATCCGCCAGGCCCAGGAGCTCGCCGCGTCGAAGATGGGCGGCGCCACCGGCGGCATGGACCTCGGCTCGCTCGGCCTGCCGCCGGGCATGGGTTTGTAGCGCCCCCATTTGTACGCACCACCGATCCACCGGCTGATCACCGAGCTCGGCAAGCTGCCGGGGGTCGGAGCGCGCACGGCGCAGCGCCTGGCGCTGCACATCCTGCGCGCCTCGCCGCAGGACGCCGCCGCGCTCGCCGAGTCGATCCAGGAGGTCAAGGAGCGCATCGGCCTGTGCGAGATCTGCTTCAACTTCGCCGAGGGCCCGCGCTGTCGCGTGTGCTCCGACGAGCGCCGTGACGCGGGCATCATCTGCGTCGTCGAGGAGGCCGGCGACGTCATCCCGGTCGAGCGGACGCACGAGTTCTCGGGCCGCTACCACGTGCTCGGTGGCGCCCTGTCGCCGATCGACGGGGTCGATCCCGACGACCTGAAGATCGCCGAGCTCTACGCGCGCGTCGCCGACCCCGCCGTGCCGATCCGCGAGGTCGTGCTGGCGACGAACTCGACGACGACCGGCGAGGCGACCGCGCTGCACATCGCCGACTCGCTGCGCGAGCGCACGCCCGACGTCGTCGTGACGCGGCTGGCCAGCGGGCTGCCGGTCGGTGGCGACCTCGAGTACGCCGACGAGGTCACGCTGGGCAAGGCGTTCGCCGGGCGCCGGCGGCTGTAGAGCGCGCCACGGCCCTTATTCCGGGCGGACCGGCTCGCGCGTCTCGCGCGTGAACGCGCGCAGCGCGGCGATCCGCTTCAGCGCGTCGACGATCCGCCCGGCGAGATGTCGCCGGAGCGCACGGCGGCGACGACGGCGCGGAAGGCCTGGTCCTGCTGCGCGCGCCCGCCGGGGATGACGAGCAGGTCGACGCCGGCCTTCAGGGCATTGACCGCCGCCTCGCCGACGGTGCCGCCCGCCGTCGCGGTCGTCGCGACGAGGTCGGCGGAGAGGATCGCGCCGTCGAAGTCCAGGCCGTCGCGCAGCTCCTTGACGGCCTCCGGCAGCAGCGTGGCCGGCGTGACGCCGTCGTAGCCCACGTAGATGGCGTTCGTCATCTGCATGGCGGGCGCGGCGGTGTCGCCCTTCGCGACGGCCGCAAACGGCTTCATGTCGGCGTCGCGCAGGTCCTCGAGCGAGAGGCCGACGGGGGCGGGGCCGGCATTCGGGTCCTGCGACGCCGCGCCGTCCCCCGGGAACGGGCCGACGGCCGCGGCGACGCCGACCTTGTTGTACTCGGCGACGGTCGCCTGGACGGCGCTCGTGACCTGCGCCGGGGTGTCGGAGAACGCGCGCCCCTGGCCCGGTCCGCCGGCCACCGCGATGTCGGCGTTGGGGGCGAGGTTGACGCCGACGCCGAGCGCGTCGAGCTGCTGGGCCGCCGTCTTCGCCGACTCGGCGATCGAGGCGCGCGTGCCCTCCCCGACGTCGACCTGCGCCTCGGGGGCGAGGTTGCTGAACGCGTTGAACTCGCCGCCCTCCTGCTTGGCCGCGATGAGCGGCGCCGGGTGACCGGCCGCGCGCGCCACCTCCTGCAGCTTGGAGGTCAGCCCGGAGAGCTGCTGGGGCTGCTCGTAGTTGTTCTCGGTCAGCAGCAGGCCGCCGTAGGGGATCGCGGCGAGGCGCTTGAGAAACGGC
The DNA here is from genome assembly GCA_963751065.1 of uncultured Actinomycetes bacterium. Classification (GTDB taxonomy): domain Bacteria; phylum Actinomycetota; class Thermoleophilia; order Solirubrobacterales; family Solirubrobacteraceae; genus CADCVQ01. The sequence goes on along the minus strand of CAVVTD010000004.1, from coordinate 183,814 downwards.
GTGTCGCGCAGCGTGCCGCGAAAGCCGACGAGAAACAGGCCGGCGACGGCGGCGCCGGGGGATTCCCTGATCTCGTCCTCGCTCGGCGGCGCGGGATCCGAGCCGGTCTTCGAGGACTCCGTGGAGGCGAGCTCCGCCGCGCTGAGCGGGGCCCCGCTCGCGCCGCCGCCCTTGTCGCTGAAGCGTGAGCCGGCCTCGCTGACCGGCGCGTCGTCCCCGCCGCGCAGGAAGATCGCGTAGACCGCGCCGCCCAGCACGAGGACGACCACGGCGGCGAGGATCCCGAGCCGTGCCTTCGGGGGCAGATTTCTCACCAGCTACCCTCCGAACCGCTCATGTCCGGCACGGTCGTCATGAAATTCGGCGGGACCTCGGTGGCCGACGCCGAGCGGATCAGGCGTGCCGCGATTCGCATCGTCGCCAAGCGCGAAGCGGGCAACCGCGTCGTCGCGGTGCTCAGCGCGCGCGGCAAGACGACCGACGCGCTCATCGCCGACGCGCAGGAGATCTCACCCAACCCGGATCCGCGCGAGATGGACATGCTGCTGTCGACCGGCGAGCGCCAGTCGTGCGCGCTGTGCGCGATGGCGATCAACGACCTCGGGCACCGGGCGATCTCCCTGACGGGATCACAGGCGGGGATCGTCACGGACACGTCACACACGAAGGCGCGCATCCTAGACGTGCGCGCCGATCGGATCCGTCAGGGTCTCGACGAGGACGCCATCGTGCTCGTCGCCGGCTTCCAGGGCGTGTCGACCGCGAAGGACGTCACGACGCTCGGCCGCGGGGGCTCGGACACGACCGCGGTGGCGCTCGCCGCGGCCATCGGGGCGGAGATCTGCGAGATCTACACCGATGTCGCCGGCGTCTTCAGCGCGGACCCGCGGATCGTCCCCGACGCCCGCAAGCTGCCCGTCGTCTCCTTCGAGGAGATGCTCGAGATGTCGGCGTCGGGCGCGGGCGTCCTGCAGCTGCGCTCGGTCGAATACGCCCGCAACCATGGGGTTCGAATCCACTGCCGGTCGGCCTTCACGGACGAGCCCGGTACCGTGGTGGTCGGAGAAGAGGAGACCGTGGAACAGCCGCTCATCACCGCAGTGACGCACTCCAACGAGGAAGCCCGGGTCACGATCAAGGGCGTCCCGGACACCCCTGGCATCGCCGGGCGGATCGCGACCGCGCTGGCCGTCGCGAACGTGAACATCGACATGATCATCCAGAACGAGCCCGTCTCCACGGATTCCGGCGCGGACATGTCCTTCACGGTCCCGCGGACGGATCTCGGCGACGCGCGCACCGCGCTGACGCCGCTCGTGGCCGAGCTCGGCCTCGGCATCCAGACCGACGAGTCGATGGGCAAGGTGTCGGTCATCGGCGCCGGGATGAAGTCCCATCCGGGCGTCGCGGCGAAGGTCTTCACGACGCTGGGTGCGGAGGGCGTGAACATCGAGATGATCTCGACCTCGCCGATCAAGATCTCCTGCGTCATCGCCGGCGACGCCGTGCCGGGCGCCGTGCGCGCGCTGCATGCGGCCTTCGAGCTGTCGGGCGAGGGAACGATCAAGCCGGAGCGGCCGTTCGGGGAGTTCGTATGAGTTCTGGTTTGCGAGTTGCGGTCGTGGGCGCCACGGGCGCGGTCGGGACGGTCATGCTGCGCCTGCTGCGCGAGCGCTCGTGGGGCGGGTGGGACGGAGTCGAGGTCGTGCCGTTCGCGTCCTCGCGCTCGGTCGGGCGTGAGCTCGAGGGCGGCCTGGTCGTCCAGGCGCTGACCGAGGAGAACATCCAGGGCTTCGATGTGGCGCTCTTCAGCGCCGGCGCGACGCGCTCGCGCGAGTGGGCTGCGCGGTTCGTGGAAGCCGGTGCCGTGGTGGTCGACAACTCGAGCGCCTTCCGCCGGATGGATGACGTGCCTTTGGTCGTCTCCGAGGTCAATCCCGACGCGCTGGACGGGCACGGCGGGATCGTCGCAAACCCGAACTGCACGACGATGGTGGCCATGCTGCCGCTCAAGGCGTTGCACGACGAGTTCGAGCTGCGCGAGATGGTGGCGACGTCCTACCAGGCCGCCGGCGGTGCCGGGCAGTCGGGGATCGACGAGCTGGCCGCGCAGGTGGCGCCGCTGGCTTCCGATGTCTCGCAACTGTGCTCGGACGGTGCTTCTGCGTCCGGCAAGGTCGCCCATTCCGTGCACCACGCGACGCTGGCCTTCAACGTCGTGCCGCTGCTCGGCACGCTGGGCGAGGACGGGCACACCGACGAGGAGCGCAAGCTGCGCGACGAGTCGCGCAAAATCCTCGGGATCCCTTCGCTGGCCGTCTCCCCGACGTGCGTGCGCGTGCCGGTGATGGTCGGCCACGGCGTCGCGGTCCGCGCGACGTTCGCCCGCGAGGTCGACCTCGACCGTGCGTTGGAGGCGCTGGCCGCATTCCCCGGCCTTGTGCTCGACGACCTGCCGACCCCGCTGGACTACGCCGGCCGCGACGAGGTCGCCGTCGGCCGCGTGCGCCGCGACCTCGCCGATCCCAAGTCACTGAACTTCTTCGTCGTCGGCGACAACCTGCTCAAGGGCGCCGCGCTGAACACGGTCCAGCTCGCCGAAGTGCTGCTCGAGCGCGGGCTCGTCGGCGCGCGCGCGTCAGCCGCGTAGTTCGCGCAAAGACGCGCGAGCTGGCACAAGTCTCTGACGAGCGCGTGCCAAAACGCGCGTGATCGGGCGAAGCGCACGGGTGACCGCGCATGCTGCGTCGCATGCCCCGTGAACGAACGACGGACGGAGCGGCGCCCAGATCTCATCCGTCGCTGCTTCACGCATGCGGTGAAGTAGCGACGGAGCTGCGCCAGCGCGGCCTCGATCCGTCGCTCGTTCACGCCGATCAGCTCATCAGCCTGCTCGCCGCGCGACAGGATGGCATCGTCACCTGGTGGCAGCTCATCGCGCTCGGAGTGGGTCGCGGCGTGATCGCGCGGCGCGTCAAGCGAGGGACGCTTTGCGCGCTGCACACGGGTGTCTATCTGTGGGCGGCGCCTACACCGACGTTCCGCGGCCGCGCACGAGCCGCGGTCCTCTGCGCCGGCGACGGCGCATGGGCAACCCACCACGCCTCCACGGCGCTCTGGGCGATCCGCCCGGAACCCGCCGGTCCGATTGACGTAACCGTCGTCGGGCGACGGCTCCGCGCGCGCGGCGTTCGCGGGCACGAAGTCAGCGGTCTATCGGCGCGGGATGTGCGGACGATCGACGGCATCCCGGTCACGGCGCCCGCACGGGCTCTCATCGAGGTGGCGCCCGAGCTGACGGCTCGCGAGCTCGCCGACGCCGTCGAGCGGGCCCAGATCAAGCGCCTCGTCACCGCACGAGACATCGCCGGCGCGATCGAGCGGGCGCCGGGCCGCGCCGGCGTCGCCGCGATGCGCGCGCTCCTGGAGCAGCCCGCCTTCACGCGATCCGCGGCCGAGCGACGGCTCGTCGCGCTCCTGCGCGCCGCGAAGCTGCCCGTGCCGGTCTTCAACGGGATCGCCGAGGGATACGAGGTCGACGTCCTGTGGCAGCCGTGAGCGGGTCGTGCTGGAGTTCGACTCCTACACGTTCCACGCCACGCGCGGCGCGCTGCTCCGCGACCGCGAACGCACGGCGGCACTCCAGCGCGCGCGTTACATCGTCCTGCGGACGACCTGGGTCGAGCTGACCAAGCAGTCGCACGCGCTCATCGCGCGCACGGCCGAGGCGCTTGCGCTCAGCGCGTGCGGGCCGTCAGCGTCGCCAGCTCGCGCCGGCCCTTGACGCCGAGCTTGCGAAACACGCTGCGCGCGTGCGAGCGGACCGTCTCGACGCTCACCGACAGGGCCATCGCGATCTCGGCGTTCGAGCGGCCGCGCTGCAGCTCCTCGAGCACGTCGGCCTCGCGCGGCGTCAGGAGGTCGGGCAGCAGCCAGGCGCTGCCCGTCGCCGGCGTCGAGTGCGGCAGGACGTGCAGCCCGCGGGAGGCGAGGTGGATCGTGTTCAGCACGTCGCGCCCCTCGACCTCCTTTCCCAGGCAGGCCGTCGCGCCCAGAGCGAGCAGCTGGGCGCATTCGCCGGGCGTGGGGTGATTGGCGAGGACGACGAGGTGCGTCAGCGGGTGCGCGGCGCTGAGGCGGCGGATCTCGCCGGGCGAGCGCAGGGAGCCGAAGTTCAGGAGGGCGACGCGCGGCGTGTGCTCGGCGATCGCTGCGTCGAGATCGCCGAGCGCCACGTCGCCGGCGACCACCCGCAGGCTGGAGTCCTCGCCGATCAGGCTTCGCAGCCCGGCTCCGACGAGATCCTCGAAGCGCGCGAGCAGCACCGTCACAGGGCCGCGCTCGTCCATACGCGGCTTCTATCGGCAGCTCGGCGCCCGAGGGTGAGCCCGTCTAACCCGAAGATCACCCGCGACGGGGGAAGAGCGCCGGGCCGCCGTGCTGCACCATGCTGTTCAAGACGTCACGGGGGAGCGCAGACGTCACGGGGGATCGGCTTCCAGGACGGAAGAGGGGTACAGCGAACGAGGGGCCCGGGGAGGGGCCCCTTTTTCGTGCCCGGACCCGGGTTGGCCTGGATCAGTCCTCGGGGTCCGGCGGCGCGATCTTCGCCCGCAGCCGCTCGCGCGCCGCATCGAACCGTGCGTCGAGCTCCGCGGCCGGGTCCGGCGGCTCGGGCTCAGGAGGCTCCGCAGGCGCCGGCTCGACCGTCCCCGCGACCGCCTCGGGCTCCGGCGGCTCGTGCACGATCTCGACGGCCGGCTCGGCCTCGGCGCCGGCCTTCTTACGGCCGCGACGCAAGCGCCGCAGCCCGCGCCGCTTACCCTCCGGAGGAGGCGGAACCACCGACGGAGCCCACGACCGACGTCGACCAGTCGATCACCGACGTCGGCTTGACGACATGCCGGGCGAGCCCGAGCTCCTTGGGCGACAGGCCCAGGGCGAGCCCGACGAGCTGGGGGAGATGCAGGACCGGCATCCCGAGGTCGCGCCCCACGACCTTCTCGGCCAGCGGCTGCTGCAGGTCCAGATTCAGATGACACAGCGGGCAGGGCGTCACGACGCAATCCGCGCCCGCGTCGACCGCGTCGCCGAGATGGCGCCCCGCCTGCTTCAGCGAGGCCTGCTTGTTCATCGTGATGATGGGAAAGCCGCAGCACTTGTGCGAGCCCGCGTAGTCGGTGACCGTCCCGCCCAGCGCCTCGACGACCTGCCCGAGGTACGAGTCGCGCGGATGCGCGTCGTCGATCCCGAGCCGGTCGACCGGGCGCACGATGTAGCAGCCGTAGAACGGTCCGACGCGCAGGTCGGTCAGCGGGCGTGAGACCCGCGAGTGCAGCTCCTCCAACCCGATCTCCTCGACGAGCAGCCAGAGGAAGTTCTTGTTCGACAGGCCCTTCTCGTAGACGAGGCCCTCGTCGGCCAGCGTCTCGTTGATCCGCGCGCGGTACTCGGCGCTCGCGTCCAGGCGCTCCTGGCACTCCGACTGCGCGCCCTGGCAGGTCGAGCAGATGTTCATCATCATCGCCGTGCCCTCGGCCTGCTGGGCCAGGGCGAACGTCCGCGCGTTCAGCGCGTCCGCGAGCTCGGGGTTGTGCTCGGCGATGACGCCCGCGCCGCAGCACGACGCGCGGTCCAGCGGCACGAGCTCGATGTCGAGCAGCGGCGCCACCTTCGCCATCGCGCCGTGCAGCTCGGGCGTGAAGCCGCGCGAGACGCAGCCGGGCCAGTAGGCGACCTTCATGTCAGATCCTCGTCGCGGCCGGAGATGTAGATGTTGAACTCCTCGCGCTCCTCGCGGCCCTCCAACGTGTCGTAGATCTTCTTCACGGCCGACAGGTCGGACTTCGCGAGCTTGTGCGGCTTGAACACCGCGGCCGGGGTCACCTTGCGGCGCAGCAGCGCCTTGGCGATCGCGGGCAGCGAGCTCGTCAACTCGGCGGCGGCCGCCGGCTTGAACTTCGCCAGCGGCGTGTCTCCCCCGTATGACCGAGGCAACAGCTCGGCCTCGTTGAGCAGCCCGTACTGCCTCACCAGGGAGACGAACGCCGCCTCGTGGCGTTCACCGTTATTGGCGTCCTCGATGTGAAAGTCGTTGCCGGCGATCCGCCGCAGGCGCATGATCTGACTCATCGGCGCGACCCCCTTGGGGCAGGCGTCGATGCACTGGAAGCAGTGCGTGCAGTCATAGATGCCGTGCGGGTCCTCGGAGAGATCCTCCAGGCGCTCGCGGTGCTGGTCGTCGCGCGGATCGCCGACGAAGCGGTAGGCCTTGGCCAGCGCCGCCGGGCCGATGAACTCCGGGTCGACCTCCATCGACAGGCAATCGGACACGCAGGCGCCGCACTGGATGCAGGCCATCGACTGCGTCACGTCGACCATCGCCTCGCGCGGCACGATGTACTCGCGCTCGGGGACCGGCTGCTTGGGGATGAGCCACGGCGTGACGCGGCGGATCTTCTTCCAGTGCACGGCCTCCATGTCGACGATGAGGTCCTTCAGCACGGGCATGTTGCCCATCGGCTCGACCTCGATGACACCGTCGCGCGAGTGCTTCTGAGCGCGCCCCAGGTGTGTGTGGCAGGCGAGGTCGGGCTTGCCGTTGATGCGCACGCCGCACGAGCCGCAGATCGCCGCCCGGCACGAGCAGCGGATCCCGATCGAGCCGTCGAAGCGGGCCTTGGCCTGCAGGATGCCCTCGAGCACCGAGCGATGGGGCTCGAGCTCGATCGTGTGCTCCTCCCAGTAGGCGGCGTTGCCGGATTCCGGGTCGTAGCGGCGCAGTCTCAGGGTGAACTCGGACATGGGCTAATACTTCCTGACTTCGGGTTCCCACTTCGTGATCGTCACCGGCGAGTACGTGATCTCGGGCTCGCCGTCGGCGCCGCGCGTGACGTTGATGTGCTTGAGCCACTGTTCGTCGTCGCGCTCCGGATAGTCCAGGCGGAACTGCGCGCCGCGCGACTCCTTGCGGTCGATCGCCGACACGATGGTCGCCTCGGCACAGTCGAGCATGTACCCGACCTCCAGCGCGCCGAGCACGTCCTGGTTGAAGACCGTGCCGCGGTCGTCGATGTACGCCTTCGCCGCGTCGGCCTGCAGGCGATGGACGACCTCGAGGGCCTTCGTCAGCCCCTCCTCGTCGCGGTACACGGCGACGAGCTCGTTCATCATCGTGCCGAGCTCGTCCTTGATCTCCGACACGCGGCGCCCGTCGTGCGGGCGGTCGATGATCGACTGGATCTCGGTCACGTCGTCCTGCAGGCGCGAGACCGGCGTGCGCGGCGGCTTCATGTCGGTGGCGCGCGCCGCGGCGTGCTCGCCCGAGCGGCGACCGAAGATCAGCGTGTCGAGCAGCGAGTTGGCGCCCAGGCGGTTGCCGCCGTGGACCGACACGCAGGCGACCTCGCCGGCCGCGTACAACCCGGGAATCGGCGTCTGGCCGTCCGAGTCGGTCTTCACGCCGCCCATGATGTAGTGCTGGCCGGGGCGGATCATGATCGGCTCGCGCGTGATGTCCGTGCCCGCGAAGTCGCGGCCGATGTTCACGATCTCGCGCAGCGCTTCGAGCACCCGCTTGCGCGGCACGACCGTGATGTCGAGGTAGATGCCCTGCCCGTCGGGGCCGACGCCGCGGCCCTCGTTGATCTCCGTCTGCTCGGCGCGCGAGACGACGTCGCGCGAGGCGAGCTCCATCTTGTTGGGCGCGTAGTCCTCCATGAACCGCCGGCCCTCGGAGTTCAGGAGATGGGCGCCTTCGCCGCGCGCGCCCTCGGTGATCAAGAAGCCGTTCTCCGCGAGCGTCGTCGGGTGGTACTGGACCATCTCCATGTCCATGATCGGCGCGCCGGCCCGGTAGGCCTGCGAGATCCCGTCGCCCGTGCAGATCAGGGCGTTCGTCGTCGGCTTGTAGCACTGGCCGTTGCCGCCGTTGCAGAGGATCACGGACTTCGCGTTGAAGACCTCCATCGCGCCGGAGCGGATGTCGCGCGCGACGGCGCCGACGCAGTGGCCGTCGTCGTCGAGGATGAGCGAGGTCGAGAACCACTCCTCGTAGCGGTCCACCGTGTCGTGGTGGCGCATGAGCTGCTCGTAGAGGACGTGCAGGATCGCCTGGCCGGTGATGTCGGCGACGTAGGCGGTGCGCTTCTTCGAGGCACCGCCGAAGGCGCGCAGGTCCAGCTCGCCCTTCTCGTTGCGGTGGAAGGTGACGCCGATGTGCTCGAGGTGCATCGCCTCGCCCGGAGCCTCCGAGCACATGATCTCGATCGCGTCCTGGTCGCCGAGGAAGTCGGAGCCCTTGACGGTGTCGTAGGCGTGCTCGGTCCAGTCGTCGTCGATCGCGATCGCGGCGTTGATCCCGCCGGCGGCGGCCACCGAATGCGAGCGCACAGGGTGGACCTTGCTCATGATCGCGACGCTGGCACCGGCCTCCGCGGCGGCGAGGGCGGCGCGCTGCCCGGCGAGGCCGGCGCCGATGATGAGGACATCATGTGCGGGCAAGGATCGCGACTATATCCAGGCGGCCTGCTGGGACCTGGGTCGCCCCGGTGAACTCAAGCCAGGCGCTGAGGGAGCGCCGCGGTGAGCGCCCGCCGGACCTGGTCCATCGTCACCACACCGCGCAGCACGCCGTCGGCATCGACGGCCATGAGCGCGCCGTTCGTGCGCAGTCCCTCGTCGCCTAGCAGCGCCTCCAGCGGGCTGTCGGAGCGCACGCGCCACGAGTCGGCCTCACGCGTCTCGACGAGCTCGCCGACTTCCAGCGCGGGGCGCCCGGCGGCGATCTCCTGATCGATGCACGGCTCGCGCACGACGCCGACGAAGCGGCCCTCGTCGTCGACGACCGGAAACCAGTCCCAGCGGTAGCGCAGGAAGTACTCGTCCTGGGCCTGGGCGACCGGCGTGCGGGCCGGCATCGAGACCGGCTGGGCGTCCATGATGTCCTCGACCGTGATGCCGTCGATGCGCTCGGTGAACGCCGTCGACGTGATCGCCGCCCGCGCGGACTGCGCGATGAACCACCCGAGCACCGCGAGCCACAGGCCGTTGTAGAGGTCGCCGCGCGCCAGCAGGAACGCGCCGATGCCGATGAGGATGTAGCCGAAGCCCTGGCCGAGGCGGCCCGCGGCGCGCGTGGCGCGGTTGCGGTCTCCGGTGATCCTCCAGACGATCGCGCGGGCGATCCGGCCCCCGTCGAGCGGAAACGCGGGGACGAGGTTGAAGACGAGCAGCATCGCGTTGATCGACGCCAGGAAGCCGAGCAGCGCGAGCACGGGCGACACCTCGGCGTCGCCGGCCAGGCGCACGACGTCGAGCGCGGCCCCGTTCTGCAGCAGCGCGCTGAGGCCGAGGAAGATCGCAACGAGGACGAGCGTCACGGCCGGACCGGCGACCGCGATCTTGAACTCCGCGCCGGGCGACTGCGTGTCGCGCGCCATCTTCGCGACGCCGCCGAAGAACCACAGGTCGATGCCGCTGATCTCGATGCCCTCGCGCCGCGCGGCGAGCGCGTGCCCGAGCTCGTGCATGACGAGCGAGACGAAGAACAGGAACACCGCGGCGACGGCGACGAGGTAGGCCTCGGTCACCGACCCGCCGAGGACGTCGCGAAAGTAGTCCGACCCCAGGTAGATGAAGACGAACAGGACGATGAACCAGCTCGGGCTCGCCCCGATCCGGATGCCGAAGACGCGGAGGAGCTGGATCGACGGGCCTGTGCCGAGCATTCGATGATCTTGGCAGGAAGGGGTGTTGTGTCGGGCTTGTTCTGCTGGCGGGGTGGCGGGAGGAGGGTGCCCGGGGCGCCTTCGGCGGATTTCCCCGGGCGCTTGTTCTGCTGGCGGGGTGGCGGGAGGAGGGTGCCCGGGGCGCCTTCGGCGGATTTCCCCGGGCACCCTCTCCCGCCACCCCGCCGCACACAGCGGGGTCGGGCAAGGGCACTGGCCGTCGGTGTGGTGGGGAGCGGGTGAACGCGTGCTGAGTGCCGGCCTGGGTTCCCTCAGTCGGGCGGGGTGTGGCGTTCGATGATCGCCTGGGTGTCGACGCCGGGCGGCAGCGTGCCGTACTGAAGGCCGGCGTCGCCGGCCAGGCGCGAGGCGCAGAAGGCGTCGGCCACGGCGGCGGGGGCGTGGCGGACGAGCAGCGACCCCTGCAGGGCCAGCGCCATGGACTCGACGACGCGCCGCGCGCGCTGCTCGATCGACTCGGGGTCGGCGAACTCGGCGCGCAGCCTGGTCGTGAAGTCGTCGAGGCGGGCGTCGGCGCCGGCCGCCTCGTCGAGCTCGTCGAGGAAGGCCTGCAGGACCTCCGGCGAGCGGCTCAACGCCCGCAGCACGTCGAGCGCCACGACGTTGCCCGAGCCCTCCCAGATCGAGGTGAGCGGCATCTCGCGATACAGGCGCGGCATGCCGGACTCCTCGACGTAGCCGTTGCCGCCGAGGCACTCGAGCGCCTCGAACGCGTGCCCGGGGCCGCGCTTGCAGACCCAGTACTTGCCGATCGCGGTGCCCAGGCGCTTGAGGTGGCGTGCGTGCTCGTCTCCCGCGTTGGCCTCGTCGTAGGCGCGGGCGAGGCGCATCGCCAGCGCGGTCGCGGCCTCGGACTCGATGCACAGGTCGGCGAGAACGTTGGCCATGAGCGGCTGGTCGATGAGCTGCTTGCCGAACGCGCTGCGATGGGCGGCGTGCCAGGTCGCGTTGGCCACGCCCCAGCGCATCCCCGCGGCGGTGCCGATGACGCAGTCCAGGCGCGTATGGCCGACCATCTCGATGATCGTCGGCACGCCGCGGCCCGGCTCGCCGACGAGCTGCGCCCACGCGCCGTGCAGCTCGATCTCACTCGAGGCGTTGGAGCGGTTGCCGAGCTTGTCCTTCAGACGCTGGAGGTGCATCGCGTTGCGGTTGCCGTCGGGCAGGATGCGCGGCAGCGCGAAGCAGCCGATGCCCTCGTCGGTCTGGGCGAGGACGAGGAAGAGGTCGCACATCGGCGCCGAGCAGAACCACTTGTGGCCGGTCAGCTCGTACTCGCCGCCGGGCCCACCGCCGTTGAGCGGCCGCGCGATCGTCGTGTTCGCGCGCACGTCCGAGCCGCCCTGCTTCTCGGTCATCGCCATCCCGCACAACCCGCTCGCCTTGCCGGCGCGCAGCTCGGGGTCGTACGTCGTCGCCGTCAGCCGCGGCTCCCATTCGGCGGCGATCTCGGGCTGCGCGCGCAGCGCCGGCACGGCGGCGAACGTCATCCCGATCGGGCACATGAAGCCGGCCTCGGCCTGCGCGGCGGTGAGGCACAGCGCCGTGCGGGCGGCGTGGGCGGCGGGCTGGGACGATGTCCACGGCAGCGACGTGCAGCTCGTGGCGTACCGCGAGCGCCATGAGGTCGTGCCACGCGCGATGAAACTCGACCTCGTCGATGCGGTTGCCGTAGCGGTCGAAGACCTTGAGCTTCGGCGGGTGCTCGTTGGCCTCGAAGCCCCAGGCGATCGGAGCGCCGCCCCACGCCGCGCCGACCTCGCGCGCGCGATCGTCGGCCCATCCGGCGCCCTCGCGCTCGAGCGCCTCGACGAGCGCGACGTGGTCGGTGAACAGGTTGCGGTCCGCCAGCGGCGGGACCTGGTTGGCCACCTCGTGGGTCTGAAAGGGCGCGGCGGGCTCGCGCAGGTCGTGGGCCATGCAGGCAAGTCAACCATCCTCGCCGCTCCGGCGGCGAAGGTGCCCCCCGACCGCGGTCTACGCGCCGGCGCCGGCCTTCAGCGCCCCCAGCGCGGCCGCGAGCGTCGCGCTGGGACGCATGACCGCGTCCACGCGCGCGGGGTCCGGCCGGTAGTAGCCGCCGAGGTCCACCCGCTCGCCCTGCACGAGCAGCAGCTCCTCGGCGATCTGGTCCTGGTAGGCGGCGAGCTGGTCGGCCACCTCCGCGAACAGCTCGGCCAGCGCGGCGTCCTCGGTCTGCGAAGCGAGCTCCTGCGCCCAGTACAGCGCGAGGTAGAAGTGGCTGCCGCGGTTGTCGAGCTCGCCGACCTTGCGCGACGGCGAGCGGCCGTTCTCGAGCACGCTGCCGGTCGCCCGGTCCAGCGCCGCGCCGAGCAGCCCGGCGCGCGCATTGCCCGATTTCTCGGCGAGCATCTCCAGCGACACCGCGAGGGCGAGGAACTCGCCCAGCGAGTCCCAGCGCAGGTGGTTCTCCTGGATCAGCTGCTGGACGTGCTTGGGCGCCGACCCGCCGGCGCCCGTCTCGAACAGGCCGCCGCCGTGCATGAGCGGCACGATCGAAAGCATCTTCGCGCTCGTCCCGAGCTCGAGGATCGGGAAGAGGTCGGTGAGATAGTCGCGCAGGACGTTGCCGGTCACGGAGATCGTGTCCTGCCCCGCGCGGGCGCGCTCGAGCGTGAAGCGCGTCGCCTCGGCCACGGGCATGACCGCGATCTCCAACCCGTCGGTGCCGAGCGCGTCGAGCGCGGGCCGGACCTTCTTGAGCAGCTCCGCGTCGTGCGCCCGCGCCTCGTCGAGCCAGAAGACCGCCGGCGCGCCCGTCGCACGGGCACGCCGCACCGCCAGCGCCACCCAGTCCTGGATCGGCGCGTCCTTGGTCTGGCACATGCGCCAGATGTCGCCGGCCTGCACCTCGTATGAGAGCAGCGCCGTCCCGTCGCCGTCGACCACGCGGACCGTGCCGGGCGCCGCCATCTCGAACGTCTTGTCGTGCGAGCCGTACTCCTCGGCCTTCTGGGCCATGAGGCCGACGTTCGGCGTCGTGCCCATCGTGGCGGGGTCGAACGCGCCGTGCGCGCGGCAGTGGTCGACCGTCTGTGCGTACAGCGCCGCGTACGACGAGTCGGGGATGACGAACTTCGTGTCCTGCTGCTCGCCGGCCGCGTTCCACATCTGCCCCGAGGAGCGGATCGCCGCGGGCATCGAGGCGTCGACGATGACGTCCGAGGGCGCGTGCAGGTTCGTGATGCCCCGGTCGGAGTCGACCATCGCGATCGACGGGCCGGCGGCGAGCGCGGCGTCGACGGCCTCGCGGGCCTCGGGGTGCGCGCTGAGCAGGCTGCCCAGGCCGTCGTTGGGGTTGGCGTCGAGGCCGTCGTAGACGTCGCCGACGACCGCGCGCACCGCGTGGCCGAAGATGATCGGGTCGGAGACCTTCATCATCGTCGCCTTCAGGTGCACGGAGAAGAGCACGCCCTGCGCCTGGGCGTCGGCGACCTGCTCGGCGAGAAACGCGTCGAGGTGCGCGCGGCGCATGACGGCGCCGTCGAGCACCTCGCCGGCGAGCACCGCGACGCGCTCCTTCAGCACGGTGACCGTCCCGTCGGCGCCCACGTGCTCGATCCGCACGGCGCCCTCGGACGCGACCGTCACGGACTGCTCCGTGGCCCGAAAGTCGCCGTCGGCCATCGTCGAGACATGTGACCGCGAGTCGGGCGACCACGCGCCCATGCGGTGCGGGTGCGAGCGCGCGAAGGCCTTCGCCGACGCCGGCGCACGACGGTCGGAGTTGCCCTCGCGCAGGACCGGGTTGACCGCGCTGCCCTTGACCGCGTCGTACTTGACGCGTGCCGGGTCCGACGGATCCTCCGGGTAGTCGGGGATCGCGTAGCCCTGGGACTGAAGCTCGGCGATCGCCGCCTTCAGCTGCGGCAGCGACGCGCTGATGTTCGGCAGCTTGATGATGTTCGCCGCGGGCGTCTTGGCGAGCTCGCCGAGCTCGGCGAGCGCGTCGGGGACCCGCTGCTCCGCGGTGAGCAGATCGGGGAACTGGGCCAGGATCCGGCCGGCCAGCGAGATGTCGCGCAGCTCGACGTCCACGTCGGCGGCGGCGGCGAAGGCCCGCACGATCGGCAGCAGCGAGGCGGTGGCGAGCGCGGGCGCCTCGTCGGTGTGGGTGTAAATGATCTTCTTCATCGGCTTGCCGACACGCTAGCGTCGCGACGATGGCGCACGACGTGACCTTCATCCCCGGCGACGGCACCGGCCCCGAGCTGACCGAGGCCACCCGGCGCGTCCTCGAGGCCACGGGCGTCGACCTCAACTGGGACCGCCACGAGGCCGGCATCGACGAGTACCGCAAGCACGGCAACCCGTTCCCGGACGCCACGCTGCAGTCGCTGAAGACCACCGGGGTCGGCATCAAGGGACCCACGACGACGCCGGTCGGCTCGGGGTTTCGCTCGATCAACGTGCTGCTGCGCAAGGAGCTCGACCTCTACGCGTGCATCCGGCCGTGCAAGGCGCTGGAGGGGGTGCGCACCCGCTTTCCCGAGACCGACCTCGTCATCGTGCGGGAGAACACCGAGGATCTCTACGCCGGCATCGAGTTCGAACGCGGGACGCCCGAGAACGCTGCGCTGCGCGAGAAGCTCGCCGAGCTCGGCTCGGTCGTGCGCGACGACGCCGGCCTCTCGCTCAAGCCGATCAGCGCCTTCGGCTCCGAGCGCATCGTGCGCCACGCCTTCGACTACGCGGTGACGCATGGGCGTAGGAAGGTCGTCGCCGCGCACAAGGCGAACATCATGAAGTTCTCCGACGGCCTGTTTCTCGAGGTCGCGCGCGAGGTCGCCGCGGACTACCCGGCGATCGAGTTCGCCGACTGCATCATCGACAACCTCTGCAACCAGCTGATCACGTATCCGGAGGACTACGAGGTCATCGTGCTGCCGAACCTCTACGGCGACATCGTCTCGGACCTGTGCGCCGCGATGATCGGCGGGCTGGGCGTGGCGGGCGGCGCGAACATCGGCACCGAGGCCGCCGTCTTCGAGGCGACGCACGGCTCGTCGCCGACCTACGCGGGCTCCAATCGCATGAACCCGACGGCGCTGATGCTGTCGGGCGTCTACATGCTCGACCACCTCTCAGAGCACGCCGCGGCGCGTGCGCTGGAGAATGCGATCGCCACCGTCATACGCAAGGGCGACAAGGTCACATACGATCTGAAGCCCAGTCGTACAGACCCCACCGCCGTCGGCACCAGCGAGTTCGCCGACGCTGTGATCGAGGAGATGAATGCATGATCGGAATCGCCCCAGTGAAGGTCGCGGTGACCGGCGCGGCCGGACAGATCGGCTACGCGCTGCTGTTTCGCATAGCGTCGGGCCAATTGCTGGGGCCGGATACCCCGATTGCGCTCAAGCTGCTCGAGATCCCGCCGGCGATCCCGGCGGCCGAGGGCACGACGCTCGAGCTGACCGACTGCGCGTTCCCGCTGCTGGCCTCCGTCGACATCTACGACGACCCGGTCCAGGCGTTCGACGGGGTGAACATCGCGATGCTCGTCGGTGCCCGCCCGCGCTCGAAGGGCATGGAGCGCGCCGACCTGCTCGAGGCCAACGGCCAGATCTTCAAGCCGCAGGGCGAGGCGCTGAACGCGGGCGCGGCGTCTGACGTGAAGGTGCTCGTCGTCGGCAACCCGGCGAACACGAACGCGCTCATCCTGGCGGCCAACGCGCCCGACATCCCGGCCGAGCGGATCACCGCGATGACGCGCCTGGATCAGAACCGGGCCGTCGCGCTGCTGGCGCAGAAGCTCGGGGTCGGCGTCGACGACGTGGAGGACCTCGTCGTGTGGGGCAACCACTCGCCGTCGATGTTCCCCGACCTGTTCAACGCGAAGGTCAACGGCGAGCGCGCCGTCGACCAGGTCGACATGGACTGGTATGAGAACGAGTACATGCCGCGCGTGGGCAAGCGCGGCGCGGAGGTCATCGCGGCGCGCGGCGCCTCCTCGGCGGCGTCGGCGGCCAACGCGGCCATCGACCACGTGCGCGACTGGTGCAGCGGCGCCGACGGGCTGCGCTCGATGGCGGTGCGCTCGGACGGCTCCTACGGCGTCGAGGAAGGTCTCATCTCGAGCTTCCCGGTCCGCCTCACCGACGGCGAGTACGCGATCGAGCAGGGTCAGGAGGTCGGCGAGTTCGCGCAGGCCAAGCTCGACAAGACGGTGAAGGAGCTCGCCGACGAGCGCGCGGCGGTGAAGGAGCTCGGCCTCGTCTGAGCCCAAGCCCCACGCGTAACGGTGTTCGGTCCGGGGTGCCTGCCAGGCACCTCGAACCGAGCCCGTGTCGTCCTTACGCGGCTTCCTTCGGGTGCCAGCCGCGGCCGTCCTTCTTGACGAGGCCGTCGTCGGCCAGGCCGGGCAGCACGCGGTAGAGGTAGTTCTGCTTGATGCCCATCTGCTCGGCGATCTCGGGGATCGTGATGCCGGGCTTGGAGCGCACGAGCGCGAGCGCCTCGGCGCCGCGAGTGCCCGTGCCCTTCGGCCGGCCACGACGTCCGCCGCCGTTGCTCTTGGCGCGCTTGGGCGCGCCTTGGGCGCGTGCGCGGCGCGCGGGTGTGGCCGCCGCGGCGGCGCGCGGAGTGGAGCTCACCGGCATGCCGTCGAGCGCCGCAGCCGCGGCTTCGAGGCGTTGATACTCGTCCACGAGCGGCTTGAGCTCCTTCAGCCGCGCGCCGATCTCGCGTCGCTTCTCATCCAGAAAATCTGCCATGTACTTCTCCCCGTGTCGGCATGGTGACTATTACCGTCAAAAAGCCTAGACCATCGCGAGGTCGGGCGCCGTAAACTTTCGCGCACTATGCGCAACGCATTTAGGTCCGCGCCTCCAGAATGTCTTTCAATCGGCGCAGGGAGGCGTTTGCCTCCTTCTCGGGAATGCCGCCGACGATGACCCGCGAGGCCGCCGCGCCGAGCGGCCCGAAGGGAGTGCGAAACTCGTTGCGGTAGTCGAAGTGCGTGTGTCCGTCGCGTTCGCTCAGTCGATTCTCAGTAATGGCCTTCGCGCGCGCCGGCCCGGTTCCTTCCCAGCGCGCGAAACGGGGGGCGTTGAGCTCCTCGAGCGTCCAGCGGACCTTGAACGGCACGCCGCGCAGGTGCAGCGTCTGACTCATCTGGAACCCGGGCCGCAGCGGGCCCGGATCGATGTGGTCGATCCGATCGACGATCGTGACCCATTCGCCCATGCGCGCTGGGTTCATGACGGTGTCCCAGACCTCTTGGAGGGGGGCGTCGATGTCGATGCTGGCGATCACGAGCGACACGGGGCAAGCAACCTAGTCGACCGCACTGCGTCGGGCATGCGAGGGGCGGGGACGAGCCGTCATCGGGCCGCCAGGGGCTCGCCGGCCTCCCACTCGCGAAGCGCCCGTTCGACCGCGCGGTCGAAGCGGTGAAGTCGCACCCCGAGCAGTCCGGCGGCCCGATCGTCACGCGGCAGCAGATCGCCCGCCAAGCTCTCCATGAGCGGGCCGATGAAGCCGGCATCCTCACCCGCGATCGCGGCGGCGACCGGGGCGGCGATGGGCGTCGCGTTGCGTCCGAACGTAAGCGTTCGGCGGCGCACGAGCATGAGGTCGGCGATGCGCTGGACCATCTGTCCGTAGCTGAGCACGTCGGGCCCGGCGATATCGAGTGACAACCCGCCGCGCCCGTGCGGCGTCGCCGCCGCCGCCACGAGAAACGCCTGAACGTCGCGGGCGTCGATCGGCTGGGTGCGGTGCTCGCGCCAGGCGGGCAGGGTGAGCACCTTCATGCGCTCGACGAGATGGACCATGAACCGAAACGACCGCGAGCTCGCGCCGATGACGATCGAGGCGCGCAGCGCGACCGCCTCCGGCAGCCCGGCGAGCAGGATCTCCTCCACCTCCAGGCGGCTGGCGAGATGGCGCGACGGCGGGCGGTCCTGCGGGACGAGGCCGCCGAGGTAGACGACGCGGCGCACGCCGGCCCGTTGCGCCGCGGCGACGAAGTTCTCCGCGGCCGCGCGTTCGTTGGCCTCGAAGCCGGCGCGCGGATCGCCCTCCATCGAGTGGATGAGGAAGTAGGCGACGTCGATCCCGTGCAGGGCCGCGTCGAGGCCGGCGCCGGTGATCGCGTCGCCCTCGACGAAGGGCAGGGTGGCGGGCACGGCGGCGGGGTTGCGGCCGAAGCCGCGCAGCTCGTGGCCCTCCGCGATCAGCGCGGGCAACAGCGAGGCGCCGACGGCGCCGCTGGCACCGGTGAGCAGGATCCTCATGAGTGCTCCATCGTCGCCCATCCGCAGCCGGATCAAACGGGCCTCCCTCAGACGAGCCGGCCGGCGTGATCGGCGATGAGCGACGCGAGCGCGAGCGACGAGGTGGCGGCGGGCGACGGGGCGTTGCGGACGTGGATGGCGTGCGGCGTGGTGGAGAGCAGGAAGTCGTCGACGAGGCGGCCGTCGCGGGCGATGGCCTGCGCGCGGACGCCGGCGAAGCCGGGAGCCAGGTCCTCGGGAGCGATGCCCGGCACGTAGCGGCCGGCCTCCGAGGCGAAGGCGCGCCGGCTGGCGGCGAGGCGCAGCTCCGTGGCGCCGGTGCGCCAGTGGCGGCGCAGCATGCGCCAGGTGCCGGGCCAGCCGAGGCCGGGGCGCGTCGGGATGAGTAGGGCGGACGGTCCGAGCAGGACGTCGCCGTGGATCGTCGGCGTGAGGTGGAGGCCGAGAAACGGGAGGGCCGGGTCGGGGACGGGATAGATGAGGCCGCGTACGAGGTGGCGGCGCTCGGCCGTCAGGCGCAGGTAGGCGCCGCGGAAGGGGACGATCCGGGGATCGGGGTCGGCGCCCGCGAGGACGGCGAGGCGGTCGGACTGCAGGCCGGCGCAGAAGATGGCGCGGTCGGCTTCGGCCGCGCGTCCGTCGGCCGCCGTTAGGCGGATCGTACGTGCGGTGGTGGCGACGCCGGTCACCGCGAAGCCGCAGCGCAGATCGCCGCCGGCCGCGCGCACGTCCTCGGCGAGCGCGCGGCAGACCGCGCCGAAGTCGACGACGGCGGTGCCGGGCGCGTGCAGGGCGGCGATGCCGGCCGCGTGCGGCTCGACCTCGCGCAGGCCGGCCGCGTCGAGGCGGCGGACGCCGGGCACGCCGTTGGCGTGCGCGCGGCGCTCGAGCTCGTCGAGGGAGGGCAACTCGCCCGGGCGCAGCGCGACGATGAGCTTGCCGAGCCGGCGGACCTCGACGCCGCGCCGCTCGCAGTAGGCGACCATGCGCGCCGCGCCGTCGACGCACAGGCGGGCCTTCAGCGATCCCGTCGCGTAGTAGATGCCGCCGTGGACGACGCCGCTGTTGTGCGAGCTCTGATGCGCGGCGGGGGCGGCCTCGCGCTCGACGACGAGCACGCGCTCGGACGAGCGCCGCGCGAGCAGTTCACGCGCGACGGCGAGCCCGAGGATTCCCGCCCCGACGACGAGGGTGTCGTAGCGCTCGCCGGGCATCCGTGACGAAAGTGTCCCCAAATAGCGCGTTCGCCGGCACCGCGGAGGGGTGAGATTTGCTTGTCGGCAACCTCATACGGGGAAGGCCCTGGTTTCGTCCGGCATTTGCGGGCTGGCCGATTTCAAAAACCCCATACGAGCGGGAACCGCCTCTCGCGACCCCTTGCGGCGTGCCGCCGACGCATGCTGTGATGGCCCTCGGTTCGGGTCGTTCGACGAAGGGACGTTGGGGCAGCATGGTCAAGACGCGCGCGACGAAGAAGGCGGCATGCGAAGACTGCTTCTTTCGCCGCAACCTCCTCTGCGCGCTGCAGGTCGACGAGGCCTGCCCGACGTTCCGGCCCGACGGCCCCGACGGGCTGCGCCCGCCGCAGCAGCTGCGCTTCGCCTTCCGCCAGGAACGCCGCACGCAGGCCGCGTGGGCGTTTCCCAGCGCGCAGGAGCAGGCCACGCTGCACGCTCATTAGATGGTTGATTGACGGTGAAGTGGACCGGAGTCACCGCCGGTCCATAGAGTCCGCAACGTGCGGATCACGGTCCTGGGCAAGTCACCGGCGTGGCCCGACGCCGGCGGAGCTTGCAGCGGCTACCTCGTGCAGGACGGCGACACGTGCCTGCTGGTCGACTGCGGCAACGGCGTGTTCGCCAAGCTGCGCGGCACGGTCGACTACGCGGACGTGGACGCGGTCGTCATCTCGCACCTGCACGCCGACCACCTGCTCGACCTCATCGCCTTCGGCACGGCGCTGCAGTTCTCGCCGCACGCGCGGGGTGTCCGCCCGCGGCTGATCGTCCCACCGAGAGGCCACGAGGTCCTGGGCGCCATCACGGACCTCCTCAGCCAGGACGGCGTGCTCGACACCGCCTTCGCCATTACCGAGTACGACCCGGCCGACACGGTCACCGTGGGTCCGCTGAGCCTCTGCTTCCAGCCCGTGCCGCACTACGTCCCCGCCAACGCGGTCGACGTCCGCGGCGCGTCCGGCGGTCGCTTCACGTTCGGCGCCGACCACGGGCCGACCGACGCGCTGACCGACTTCGCGCGCGCGACCGACCTGCTGTTCCTCGAGGCGACGCTCCTGCAGCCGGAGGCCGAGGGCCCGCGCGGCCACATGACCGCGGGCGAGGCGGGCGTCGTGGCCGCCGGCTGCAAGGCGCAGCGGCTCGTGCTCACCCACATCTCCGACGAGATCGATCCCGACTGGGCGGTCGCCGAGGCCCAGCGGGCGTACGACGGCCCGGTCGAGGTCGCGCGCGAGGGCGCCGTCTACGACGTGTGATCGTGAGGGTGGCCCGGCGCCCAGTGGGTACGCTGCGCCACCATGGCCCGTGAGCGCGATCTCTTCGCGAACTTCGAGCGCATGCGGCGCGAGATGGATGAGCTGTTCGGCGATGTCTTCGGCAGCGTGGGGCTCACGTCGCGGCGCACCGGCTTCAGCCCGGCCGTCGACGTCTTCTACGCCGACGACCCGCCGCGCGCGATCGTGCACGCCGAGCTGGCGGGCATCGACGCAGGCGACCTCGGCCTGGAGATCCAGGGCCGCGCGCTGACGCTGACCGGCCATCGCCGTGAGGCCGACGCCGAGGGCCGCGTCTACCAGCAGCTCGAGATCGAGCACGGCCCGTTCCGGCGCACGATCGAGCTCGGCGCCGAGGTCGTCGCCGAGCAGGCGCGGGCGACCTACCAGGACGGCATCCTGCGCGTCGAGCTGCCGCTCGCCGACCCCGAGTCGCACACCCGCAGCGTGCCGATCGAGCGCGGCGGCTCCCAGGACATCGTCGAGGAGCCATGATCGACGTCATCAGCGACGGCAACGCCGCGCGCGAGATCGACATCGGCATCGGGCAGCCGCTGCCCGAGACGCTGCCGGTGCTGCCGCTGCGCGAGACGGTCCCGTTCCCGGAGACGCTCACTCCGCTGGCGATCGGCCAGGAGCGCTCGGTCCAGCTCGTCAACGACGTGCTCGCCGGCAACCGCATGCTCGTCATGGTGGCCAGCCGCCAGCCCGAGCTTGAGGAGCCCGGCCCCGACGAGCTCTACGACGTCGGCGTGGTCGGCGTCATCGCGCGCATGCTCAAGGTGCCCGATGGGACGCTGCGCGTGCTCGTCCAGGGCGGCCAGCGGGTGCAGATCGACCGCTGGCACACCGACCGCCAGCCCTACCTCGTGGCGGAGATCTCCGAGCGCGCCGACGTCGTCGAGGAGTCGCCCGAGCTGACGGCGCTCATGCGCAACGTCCAGCAGACGTTCTCGCAGATCGTCGAGGCGGTGCCCTACCTGCCCGAGGAGCTGCAGATCGCGGTGGCCAACGTCGATGAGCCGGGCGCGCTGAGCCACATCATCTCCGGCTCGCTGCGCCTGCCGACCGACGACAAGCAGGCGCTGCTGGAGGAGCCGAACGTCGCCAAGCGCCTGCGCCGCCTCACCGAGGCGCTGGCCCGCGAGCTCGAGGTCATCTCGATCGGCTCGGAGATCCAGAACCAGGTCCAGTCCGACATGGACCGCACGCAGCGCGAGTTCATCCTGCGCCAGCAGCTCAAGGCGATCCAGGAGGAGCTCGGCGAGTTCGACGAGTCGGCCGCCGAGGCCAACGAGCTGCGCGAGCAGCTCGCCGCGATCAACCTCCCCGATGACGTGCGCAAGCAGGCCGACCGCGAGCTCTCGCGGCTGGAGAACCTGCCGCCGGCGGCGGCCGAGCATGGCGTCATCCGCACGTACCTGGAGTGGATCGCCTCGCTGCCGTGGGACACGTCGACGACCGACAACCTCGATCTGCAGCACGCCCGGGCCGTGCTCGACGAGGACCACTACGGCCTCGAGCAGGTCAAGGACCGCATCCTCGAGTTCCTCGCCGTGCGCCGCCTGAATCCGGACGCGCGCGGCTCGATCCTCTGCTTCGTCGGCCCACCGGGCGTCGGCAAGACGTCGCTGGGCAAGTCGATCGCCCGCGCGCTCGGCCGCGAGTTCGAGCGCATCAGCGCCGGCGGCGTGCGCGACGAGGCCGAGATCCGCGGCCACCGCCGCACGTACATCGGCGCGATGCCCGGCACGATCATCCGCGCGCTGCGCGACGCGGGCTCCAACAACCCGCTGTTCATGATCGACGAGATCGACAAGATGGGCTCGGACTTCCGCGGCGATCCGGCGAGCGCGATGCTCGAGGTCCTCGACCCCGAGCAGAACCAGAACTTCCGCGACCACTACCTCGACCTGCCGTTCGACCTCTCCAAGTCGATGTTCATCACGACGGCGAACACGCTCGACACCGTGCCCGGTCCGCTGCGCGACCGCATGGAGACGATCGAGATCGCCGGCTACACCGCCGACGAGAAGCTGCAGATCGCCAAGCGCTACCTCGTCCCGCGCCAGGCCGACCGCAACGGCCTCAAGCGCGGCCAGCTGCGTATCACCGACGCGGCGCTGAAGGCGGTCATCGCCGACTACACGCGCGAGGCGGGCGTGCGCGAGCTCGAGCGCCAGATCGGCGCGGTCGCCCGCAAGGTCGCCCGCCGCGTGGCCGAGGGCGAGTCGCCGAAGGGCTCGATCGGTGAGGCGCGCGCCCGCGAGCTGCTCGGCCGCAAGCGCTACCACTCCGAGACGCGGCGGCGCACGCGCGTGCCGGGCGTGGCGACCGGGCTGGCCTGGACGCCGGTCGGCGGCGACGTGCTGTTCATCGAGGCGCAGGCCTTCGAGGGCGAGGGCAAACTGCAGATCACCGGCCAGCTCGGCGACGTCATGAAGGAGTCCGCCGCCGCGGCGCTCTCCTACGTGCGCGGGCACATCGCCGACTTGGCGCCGAACATCGCCTCGGACTGGTTTCGCACGCACGACATCCACATCCACGTGCCGGCCGGCGCGATCCCCAAGGACGGGCCGAGCGCCGGGATCACGATGGCGACGGCGCTGCTGTCGCTGCTCACCGGCCGCCACGTGCGCGACGACCTCGCGATGACCGGCGAGATGACGCTCACCGGCCAGGTGCTGCCGATCGGCGGCCTGAAGGACAAGGCGCTCGCCGCCCAGCGCAACGGGATCACGACCGTCATCGCGCCCGAGCTCAACGAGCCCGACATCGAGGAGATTCCCGAGCATCTGCGCTCCAAGCTGGACTTTCGCTTCGTCAGCGAGATCGGCGCGGTGTTCGACGCCGCGCTCGAGCCGGTCGACGCGGGTGGGCGCAATGGAACCCGGGTATATGCTCGTTCAACGCCCCAAAAGCAACCCGAGGTGAACTAGATGGCAGCGAAGGACAAGGCCGCGAAGGCCGCCGCAGCCGCTCAAGCCGCGAAGGAGAACCCGTATCTGCAGCGGGTCATCCAGGACGACGAGCTGCGCGACAACATGGTCGTGGCGTTCGAGGCCGCGCGCAATGCCTACACCCGCCTGAACAAGGGCAAGGCCCCCGCGAAGAACCTCATCGAGGACAAGAAGCTGCACGCGGACCTCAAGCGGTCCGCCGACGCGCTGCGCGACGCGTCCTCGGCCCTGCGCGAGGCGCCCAAGCACACAACGCCCAAGAAGAAGCGCAAGGGCGGCTTCGGCAAGATCCTGCTCCTCGCGATCGTCGGCGGCGTGGCCGCGATGGCCGTCTCCGAGGGCCTGCGCAACAAGGTGCTCGACGCGCTCTTCGGTGCCGAGGAGGAGTTCGACTACAGCTCCAACACGACGCCCGTCGCCCCGGCGCAGGACGCGCCCGCGAGCTGACCGCTCTCGGCCGGCCAGAGACGTTGCGACCGGAGGCGCCCCGCGGGGCGCCTCCGTCGTTGTGCGGGCCGGGCCGGCTGGCGCGCCGGCGTGTTTTCTGGCCAGCCAGCCAGCCAGACGGCTACGCTGTTGCGCGGGTGATGGTGGATGGAAGCTGCTAGCACGAGCGAGCGCCAGCTCGCCGGCGACAAGGCCGCGCGCATCGTGGACGCGATGCGGGCCACGGTGGCCGAGCGCGGAACCGCCGGCGCCACGTTCGACCAGGTCGCGCGCGCGGCCGGTGTCTCGCGGGGGCTGCTGCACTACTACTTCGGCACGAAGGAACGGCTGCTGATCGAGGTCGTGCGGCGCGACTGCGACGTGCGCAAGGCCACGATGAGCGCCGCCCTTGCGCAGGCCCGCAACGCCGACGACGTCATCGCCGTGCTCGTCGCCAGCCTCGAGGACGTCGTGCGCAACGACCCCGGCTTCGTCACGCTGATCTTCGAGCTGTTCGTGTTGTCGCGCCGCCACGAGGACGTGGCGACGGAGTTCGCCGAGCTGCTCACCCGGCTGCGCGAGCAGGTCGCCGACGTGCTGCGCGACAAGCAGGCCGAGGGTGTGCTGCGCCTGAGCGCCGAGCCGGAGGCGGTCGTCGACGTCATCTTCTCGCTCGGCGACGGGATGATGCTGCGCATGCTGGCCGACGGCGAGCGCGACTTCGGGCCGGCGATCGCGGCCGGCGTGCAATGCGTCCGCGCGCTGCTCCACGATGCGTAGTCGTCTCTCTATGCATTCCTAATATCGCGTCATGGTGGATTGATCGACGCAAGCGGGGGTACGCCATTTCTACGGGGGGAGTACCAGCGACACGAAAGGGAGCCGTTTTCAATGGCCACCCAGCTTCAAGAGAAGTTCAGCGTTTCTGACCCTGACCAGGCGTGGGGCATCGTGTCCGACGTCAGCAAGCTTGTGCCGTGCGTTCCGGGCGCCAAGGTCACTTCGGCCGAGGGTCCGACGAAGGCCAACGCCGAGATCAAGGTCGACATGGGCTCGATGGCCATGACGTTCAGCGGCCCGGTCGAGATCGTGTCGGCTGACGACGGCTCGAAGAAGGCGGTCATCAAGGCGAAGGCCAAGGAGGCCGGCGGCCAGTCCAACGCGGACGGCGACGTCACCATCCAGATCGGCGGCGACGGCGGCACGGTGGACGTGACCGCGAACGTCAGCGGCAAGGCCGCGTCGATGGGCGAGGGCACCGTGCAGGCCGTGCTCCAGGCCCTCGTCAAGCAGTTCACGGCGAACCTGTCGAAGGCCTAGCCTCGCAGAGGATGTAGCCGCGCTCGAGCCGACGGCTCGGTAGCGTGGCGCGCGCACCGGGGCTTCACCCCCGGCGTCGCGCCCCCGGCCTGCTTCTAACAGGTGCGGGGGTATTTCTTGTAGTTCTTGGGCCGGTGCCGGGGGGCGCCGGTCCTTGTCGTTGTCGGGTAGCGCTTGGTTGGTGCGCTCGCGCGCGGCGTTTGGGGTGTGGCGGCCGCGCTGGAACTGCATCATTGAGGCGTCAGGAGTGCTCGCCGGCGGCGTTTCGGCCGTGGCCAGCGGGGGCCTGCGCCGGTTGGTGCATGTGGGGCATGAACAAACCGACACAGTCCCCGCCGATCGAGGGGGTGTGTCGAATCGTGCACGGTATGCGTGCATCGTTCGCCACACCCCTTCAATCGGCCCGTCGCGAAGGCCGAACCCGGACCGCCCGCCGCCACCGAGCCAGCTCACAGACCCCTCGGAGATGCAGTTCGACGCCGCCACTCACGCCCAGGCGGCGCGATAGCGCACCCCACGGCCGGAGTCGGGGCCGAGTTGGCTGGCCAGCCAGCCAACTCTGTGGCATGATCCCGCCTGATGCAGGCCCTCATGCTCTCGCTCGACCGGTTCCTGCGCCGCCACCGGCGCATCGTGCTCGTCGCATGGGCGGTCGTGTTCATCGCCGCGCTGCCGTTCGCCGCCAAGCAGTCGGAGAATCTCACGGGCGGCGGCTTCGCGGTGCCGGGCTCGCAGTCCGACGCCGTCCAGGACGCGCTCGAGCGCGACTTCGACGCCGCGCAGCGGGCGAAGCTCGGGGCCGTCCTCATCGGCTCGGACGCGGCGACGCCGGCCGATCGCAACGCCGCGGTCGAGCGCCTGCGCGATGCCACCGCGAGCGTCGACCACGTCGCGGTCAGCCCGCGCGAGCTCGCCGAGGCGCAGCAGGCCAAGCCGGCGCAGACGGCGATCGTGCAGCTCCAGGTCGACGTCAACGACTGGAAGGCGATCGACGTCGCCACCGACCTGCGCGAGGAGCTCGGCATCGGCAAGCCGCTGGGCTCGGAGGGGCCCGTCACGACGCACCTCATCGGCCAGGGCGCGCTGTGGGCCGGCCTGCAGGACGTCTCCAAGGACGACCTCGCCACCGCCGAGAGCTTCGGCTTCCCGATCGTCGCGCTCATCCTGCTGACGGTCTTCGGCTCGCTCGCCGCGGCGATGCTGCCGCTCGCGCTCGGCGCCGTCTCGGTGCTGACCACCGGAGCGCTCATCTACTTCCTGTCGCGCTCGATGGAGATGTCGATCTTCACGACGAACATGGCGTCGATGATCGGGATCGGCGTCGCCGTCGACTACTCGCTCTTCGTCCTCGCCCGCTACCGCGAGGAGATCGCCGCCGGCCGCGATCCCGACGAGGCGCGCGGCGTCGCGCTCGCCACTTCCGGGATCGCCGTCATCTTCAGCGGGCTGACCGTGATCGCCTCGCTTGCCGGCCTGCTGCTCATCGACACGACCGCGCTGCGCTCGATGGCGATCGGCGCGATGCTCGTCGTCGCCGTCTCGGTGCTGACGGCGTCGACGCTGCTGCCCGCGCTCATCTCGCTCTTTGGCCGCCGCGCCCACGAGCCCGGCCGGTGGCTGGGCCGGCTCGCGGTCGCCGCCGGCGCACGGCGCCGGCGCCGTGAGGAGCGCGCCCCGCGCGATCCCTTCTGGGAGCGCTGGACCGCGCGCGTCATGCGCCGCCCGGTCGTCGCCATCGTCGCGGCCGGCACCGTCCTGCTCGCGCTCGGCATTCCCGCGCTGAGCATGCAGACCGCCGACGGCGCGCTCGACCAGTTCCCACAGAACCACGAGACGCGCGTCGGCTTCGAGGCCGCAGCCGCGCTCGGCGGGCCGGGCGCGGGCGCGCCGATCACGGTCATGGCGCGCGCCCGCGAAGGCGCGGTCGGAGCGCCCGGCAACGCCGCCGCGGTGCGCTCGGTGCGCGACACCCTGGCCAACGACAGCGGCGTCGTCTCCGTCGCGCCGCCGGTCGCCTCCAACGATGGCCGCTCCGTTCTCATCTCGGCGATCCCGCGCTTCGACGGCGAGTCGCCGCAGGCGCAGGCGCTGGTCACGCGCCTGCGCGACGCGCTGCCGACCACGGCCGCGGCGCAGCGGCTGCAGCTCGACGTCGGCGGCTCGACCGCCGCGCTGAAGGACTTCAACCGGAAGGTCTCCGGCTCGATGTGGCTCATCGTGTTCTTCGTGCTCGCGGTGAGCTACGTCGTGCTGCTCGTGCTGCTGCGCTCGGCGGTCCTGCCGCTGAAGGCCGTCCTCATGAACCTCCTGTCGGTCAGCGCGGCCTTCGGCGTCATCGTCGCGGTGTTCCAGTGGGGGTGGGTGGACGGGCTGCTCGGCTTCCAGTCGCTCGGGCACATCGACACGATCACGCCGCCGCTCGTCCTGGCGGTCGTGTTCGGCCTGTCGATGGACTACGAGGTCTTCCTGCTCAGCCGCATCAAGGAGCGCTTCGGCGCGGGCGCCGACACGCGCGCGGCGGTGGCCGGCGGGCTGGCGTCGAGTGCCCGCACGATCACGAGCGCGGCGCTCATCATGTGCGCCGTCTTCGCGACGTTCGTCGCGACCGGCGTGCCGTCGATCCAGCAGATCGGCCTTGGCACCGCGGTCGCGATCGCCGTCGACGCGACGATCGTGCGGCTCGTGCTCGTGCCCGCCGCGATGGCGGTCATGGGCAAGTGGAACTGGTGGCTGCCGCGACCGCTTGACCGCGTGCTGCCGCGCAACGACTTCGACCGGCTGCCGGCCGCCGCGACGGCGACCGCCGCGCTCGCTACCGGCGCAGTTGCTCCTGTTCCGGCGTCCCGATCCGCTTGATCGGCTGCTTCGCCAGCTCGCGGGGCGCGCGGCGCACGGGCTCGCCCTCGGGATCGTAGTCGTCGCCGAACAGCATCTCGCCGAAGACTGTGAGGTTCTTGTAGACCTGATCGAAGCGGTAGGGATCGCTGTGGATCTCCGAGAAGACGCTCCAGCGGGGGACGACGCCGCCGGTCAGCGTGCAGTCCAGCCGTGTCGTGTTGATCTGGTCGTGGTAGGCGCTGAGCTTGACGTCGCCGCCGGCCGAGGCCCAGGTCTTCGCGCCGTCCCAGCCCTTGTGCTCGGCGGCCAGCTCGGCGAAGAACTCGACGAGCGTCTGCGGCGACTCGGGATCCTCCACGTAGACGCTCGAGCAGTCCAGGTCGGGCCCGGTGAGCTGCATGTCCCACGCGGGCTGCGTGCTGTTGGTGTCCCACGGATGGCGCACGGGCGTCACGCGCAGGGTGACGTCGCCGAAGCGAGACACGATGTCGACGAATTTCACGGGCGGAAGGGTAGACGATGGCCCGCCGGCGACCCCGAGCCTGGCGCGGGGTCGCTCAGTCCGGCTCAGGCGGGGTCGGGCGCGTCGCGCGCGGGCTTGAAGCGCGTCGCGATCGTCACGAGCAGGTGCGCGACGCCGAGGACGAGGAAGAACGCCGTCGGCGAGCTCTCGTCGCTGAAGCCGAAGAGAAACGGTGACGCGATCAGCGCGCCGGCCAGCGCGAAGTCGAGCAGCAGATGGGCGGCGATGGGGATCGAGTTGATGAGCGAGCTGGGCCCCTCGGTGCTCGCGGCGATGATGATGACGAGCACGCCGGCGATGATCGAGACCGCCGTCGCGGCGCCCGAGTCGAAGCTGAAGAGAAACGGTGCGGCGATCAGGAGGATCCCGGCGGCGTACTCGATCGCGCCGTGCAGGAAGCGCGAGATGGGGCCTTGTCGCATCATCGTGAGCTGGACGTTACCTCGTGGGCCGTGAGGCAACGTTGAACGCGAAACCGCGGACGCCGATCACCGCCAGGCGGCGTCCTCGGACGCTCGAAAGGCTGACGCCTTCCTTCGGTCCTGCGTCCTTGCCTGGCGGCGCCGGCGCCTCGCGGTTTCACGCCCAACGTCACCTCACGACCCACAAGCGAAGTCAGCGCGACTGGAAGGTCTCGCCCGCCTGCGTCTCGCCGACCGACGCCTCGACCGACCACAGCTTGACCTTCTGCGTGCGCCCGCGGACCTCGGTCTCGCCGACGTAGACGAGGTCGGCGGGCTCCTCGCGCAGCGCGGCCCGGGTCGTCTCGCTCATGAGCAGCATGTACGGCGTGGTCTTCGTCATCGCCTCGATGCGCGCGGCGGTGTTCGTCGTGTCGCCGATCGTCGTATAGGCCATCCGCTTCAGCGAGCCGACCATGCCGGCCGTGACGACGCCCGTGTTCAGCCCGATGCCCATGCGGAAGGACTTCTCGAAGCCCAGCTCGTCGTGCAGCCAGTCGTTGAAGTGCTCGAGCTGCACGAGCTTGGCGCGCGCGGCGGCGAGCGCGCGATCGGCGTGGTCGGCGTAATCCAGCGGCGCGCCGAAGACGGCCAGGATCCCGTCGCCCATGTAGTCGACGAGCGTGCCCCCGTACGGGTCGATCCCGTCGTCGACCATCGCCGTCAGATAGCGGTTGAGGATCGTGATGACGCGCTCGGGGTCGAGCGTCTCGGAGAAGCTCGTGAAGCCGCGCATGTCGCTGAACATCACGGTGACGGTGCGCTCGACGCCGCCCAGGCGCGCGCCGCCCGCCTGCTTGAGGAGGTCGCCGACGACGTCCTCGGGGACGAAGCGGGCGAAGATCTCGCGCGTACGCTCGCGCTGGAAGGCGGCGGTCAGATAATGGATCGCCAGCGCGGCGACGGCGCTGACCGCCAGCGTGAGCAGGGGGTAGGTCAGCGCGAGGACGTGGCCCTCGCCGAAGAGCACGAACGCCGCGACCGCGTACAGCGCGGCGGCCGCGAGCGCGATCGCCAGCGACGCGAGCGCCGGCACGCGCAGGCTGAGCAGCGGCGTGAGCACGCCGGCCAGCACGATCGCGACGAGGTTGACCCAGTCCGGCACCGAGCGCAGCGGAAAGCCGCGCCGGATCGTGTCGATCGCCGTGGCGTGGATCTCGCCTCCGGCCATCTCCTCGTCGGCGTCGGTCGTCGAGGTGGGGTGGATGTCCTGCAGGGTCGGCGCCGACGGCCCGACGACCACGAGCTTGTCGGCGAAGAAGCCCTTGGCCACCTTGTCCTGCACGACGTCGGAGAGCGAGACCGTGGTGATCGTCTCCCGCCCGCCGTAGAAGTCGATCCACGCGTCGTCCTCGTCGGGGAAGTCGCCGGGCGCCACGCGCCGCCCCTCCGCGACCTCGACGCTCGCCACCGAGAGCGACTTCAGACCGTCCACGGAGTACGAGACGCGCCGGATCACGCCGCCGGGGTCCGACGGGAAGATCCCGTTGCCCGGCTGGGCGTCGATCTCCTCCAGCGGCGCCCCCCCGGAGCCGAGGAAGTTCGGCTCCCCGTCGTCGGTCTCGGTGAACGACAGGACGACCGTGCCGCCGGCATCGGCGACCGCGTTGACGAGGTCGAGGTCGTCCTCGTCGCCGATCCGCGTGAGCGCGCGACGCGCCCCCGGGCGCGTGAGCCTGAGGATGCTCGCCGTCCGGCTGGAGGCGAGCTGGGCGAGGCGCGGCGCGCTGCGCTCGGAGAACTGCACGTCGTAGGCGATCACCTTCGGGCCGTCGGCGCTGATGCGGTCGATGACGTCGGCGTGCACCGAACGCGGGAACGGCCACTGCAGCCTGAGCCTCGAGAACGTCTTGTCGTCGATCTGCACGACGACGATGTCCTTCGGCGGCGTGCGCTCGCCCCGCACGCTGAAGCGCTGGTTGATCGTGTCGAGCTCGAGGCCCTCGAGCGCGTCGGTCGCGTAGGCGAGCAGGCCGAGGGCGGTCGCGACGACGAGGACGAGCGGGAGCAGGGTCGTCCGCCGGTCGCGCATGCGGGGGATGCTCTCAGTGAAAGAGGCGCTGGAGCTTGAGCAGGACGCGCGGGTCGCCCCACGGGCGTATGCGCCCGCGCAGCATGAGGGTGTGCGGCTGGGCGCGCTCGGACACGAGCTCGCCGAAGTCGTCGTAGCGCAGCTTCAGGCGCACGGTCGGCTTGGCGATGCGGCCCTGGACCGCGGACTTCCTCGTGCGGCCCTCGATGAGCAGATACCAGGGCTCCATATCGGTGAAGTCCCACTGGATCGTCGTGCCGGCCGGGACCTCGTCGCCGCGCACGTTGCGCGCCAGGAGATCCATGAAGATCTGCACCGTCTGCGGGTCGCGCCCGACCGGGCCGCCGTCGCCCCTGCCGAGCAGGCCGGCCCGCAGCAGCGCGAGCGCCTGGGCGCCGCGCTCGCGGGGCGAGACGTTCATCGGAAACGGGAAGTGGGCGATGTCGTCGAGCGGCAGGCCGATCGCGCGCAGGCGCGCCTCGTTGGAGCGCGCGCCTTCCTCGAAGAGGTCGGTCATCGTGTAGCCGAGGCTGTCGGTGTAGGAGGTGTCCCAGCCGGGCGGGATCGGCACGCTGAGCACGTACTGCAGGACCTCGCGGATGAGGTCGACGATCGCCGCCTGCGTCGGCTCGGGGTTCTCGCGGTACTGGTCGGCGAGCAGCTTGACGCCGAAGGCGATGTGGCGCTGCTCGTCGATCGCGATCTGGCGCATCCCCTCGCGGAAGCCGGGCATGAGGTCCATCTGCTCCAGCGACGTCTCGATCATGTGCTGGCCGGGCTGGGCGAGCGTTCCCTCGACGATGACGTGGTAGAGCGTGACGGCCTTCGTGAGCATGAGCGGCGAGCGGTCCTTGCGCAGCTCGTCGGCCATGCGGTCCAAGCGGCCGAAGAGCTTGCGATGCCCCCACGTGAGCTCGTCGCGGGTGGCCTTCAGGCCGTTGCTCAGCGAGCCGTCGCCGACGCCGACGACCTCGTGCATCCAGCGATGGAAGAACACCGCGTGGCGTGCCTCGTCGACCTGCTGCGTGGCGAGGAAGTACTTCTGCTCCTCCAGCGGCGCGGCGTCGATGTACGGCGAGAGGTTGTCGGCGACCGAGTCCTCGCCGTGGAAGAACAGGGTGTAGAGCCACAGCGCGCCGCGGCGCTGCTGGTCGGTGAACTGCTCGCGCCAGTCGATGCGGTCCTGCGTGAAGTCGATCTCCGTGGCCGACCAGTTGCCCCGCTCCCAGCGCGCGTAGAGATCGGCGTAGTCGATCTGGTCCGTGGCGGCGGGGATGGTGACGGCCATGGGGAGTGGCTCCTGGTTACGCCGAGATGACGCGCACGGGCAGCGCGGCGTGCTCCGTGAGTGCGCTCAGATCAGCTGGGTCGCTCGTGAGGACGACGGCGTCGGGCAGCCCGCCCGCGAGAGCGGCAACGACAGCGTCGACCGCAGAGATCGTCCCAGCCCGTCGGGTGGCGGTGCGAAGGCGGGCGGCCTCGCGCGCTTGGCGCTCGTCGACGGAGCGGATCTGACAGGCGCCGAGTATGCGGTTCGCGTGAACGTCACGCCGGTGGTCGCCCGTGAGCGATTCGGTGAGAACGATGCTGGGCACCTGCGCCGGCCAGAGCCCGCGACGGCGCAGCTCGTGCACCCGAGCGCGCTGGCCGGCCAGCGCGGTCACGCCACCGGCGTCGAGGACGAGGTTCACGCGGCGTGGTCGGCACGAGCGGGCGCCGGCACGCCGAAGTTGCGATCTGCCCACGCGCGCGCGGCCTCCTGCTCATCGGCCGGGATCGGCCCCAGCGCAGCATCGAGTTCGCCCAGGTACTCGTCGAGCGCCGCGATCTTGGCCCGGCGGTCGAGCTCCTCGGCCAGCGCAGCGGCCGCCACGCGCGATACGTTCAGGCCCGCAGCCCTGGCCTGCTCGATCAGCTCATCGGGGACGGTGATGTTCACGCGGGCCATGCGCATACCATACACACTGCTTCGGCCATGCGGCCTCGCGACTACCCCTTCGGCGAGCGCCACTCCCGCGCCAGCCGCTCCACGAGCACCTCGACGAGCCCGTCGATCGGCAGCCGCTCCTGCTCGAGCGTGTCGCGATCGCGCAGCGTCACCGTGCGGTCCTCCAGCGTCTGGTGGTCGACCGTGACGCAGAACGGCGTGCCGATCTCGTCCTGGCGGCGATAGCGCTTGCCGATCGAGCCGCCCTCGTCGTACTCGGTCTGCATCCGCGCGCGCAGCGCGGTGACGATCTCGCGGGCCACCTCCGGCTGGCCGTCCTTCTTGACGAGCGGCAGGACGGCGACCTTGACCGGCGCCAGGCGCGGGTGGAGCTTCAGGACCGTGCGCGACTCGCCGCCGAGCGTGTCCTCGTCGTAGGCGTCGACGAGGAAGGCCAGCGTCGCGCGGTCGGCGCCCGCGGCGGGCTCGATGACGTGCGGGACGTAGCGCTCCTTCGTCTGCGGATCGAAGTACTCGAGCTTCTCGCCTGAGTACTCCGCGTGCTGGGTCAGGTCGAAATTCCCCCGGTTGGCGACGCCCTCGAGCTCTGACCAGCCGATCGGGAACCAGTACTCGACGTCGGCGGTGCCGGACGAGTAGTGCGACAGCTCGTCGGGGTCGTGCTCGCGCATGCGCAGGTGGTCCTCGCGCAGGCCCAGCCCGACGTACCAGTCAAAGCGCGCCTGCTTCCACGTCTCGTACCACTGCGGCGCGTCGTCGGGCGGGACGAAGAACTCCATCTCCATCTGCTCGAACTCGCGCGTGCGAAACACGAAGTTGCCCGGCGTGATCTCGTTGCGAAAGGACTTGCCGACCTGGGCGATGCCGAACGGCGGCTTCTTGCGGCTGAACTGCAGGACGTTCTTGAAGTTGATGAAGATGCCCTGCGCGGTCTCGGGGCGCAGGTAGGCGACCGACGCGCTCTCCTCCATCGGACCGACGAAGGTCTTGAACATGAGGTTGAAGTCGCGCGCCTCGGTCAGCTCGTGGCGGCGATCCTCGGTCTTGGGCAGCGAGGCCTTCGCCGGGCACATCTCCTCGACGTCGAGATGATCGGCGCGAAAGCGCTTCTTGCAGGCGCGACAGTCGACCATCGGATCGGTGAAGCCGGCGAGGTGGCCGGACGCCTCCCACACCCGCGGGTGCTGGAGGATCGCCGAGTCCAGGGCGACGATGTCGTCGCGCTCCTGGAGCATCGCGCGCCACCACTCGCTCTTGACGTTCGTCTTCAGGAGGACGCCGTAATGGCCGTAGTCGTACGTCGACCCGAGGCCGCCGTAGATCTCCGATGAGGCGAAGATGAAGCCGCGCCGTTTGCACAGCGCGACGATCTTCTCCATGGTGGCTGCGTCCGCCGCTGGCTGGGTCATTGCGGGGGCATGCTAGATAATGGGTCGTCGGTGCCCTTCTACGAGTACAAACGCCAGGACGGCACGACGTTCGAGATCATGCAGAAGATGGTGGATCCGCCGCTCGAGTGCGATCCCGAGACCGGCCTGCCCGTCACGCGCGTCTTCCACCCGATCGCCGTGCACTTCAAGGGCAAGGGCTTCTACAACACCGACTACGGGACGAAGAAGCGCGCGCGGGAGAAGGACGCCCACGACAGCTCGAAGAAGGAGAGCGAGAAGAAGAGCGACGCCAAGGGCGAGTCGAAGTCCGACTCGGGGGCGAAGGCCGAGACGGCGTCCTCGTCCTCGGATTCCTCCTCGTCGAGCTCTTCGAGTTCGTCGAGCAGTACCCCGGCCACCAAGCCCACCGCCGACTGAGCGGACCGCCTACCCGGCGAGGAAGCGCCGCACCTTCGCCTGCTTGACGGCCTCGGGGACCTGTCCCGAGACCGTGCCGAGCAGATCGGTGTGCGGCGAGCCTGCCACCGCCAGGGCGCCGAAGAACCCGAGAAGCGTGGGCCCGCTCATGTCCGAGCGCAGCGCCTTGGGCACGTTCCAGGAGATGAGCGGCAGGCGCGCGAAGGCCATCGGCGACAGCAGTCGGCGCTTCATCGCCGACACGATCTTCTGCTGGCGGCGGGCGCGCGTGAGGTCGTTCTCGTTCTTCGCACAGGCGTTCTTGCGGGTGCGGGCGAGCGCCAGCGCCTGCTTTCCGTCGATGTGCGTCTTGCCGGCCTTCAGGCGCAGCGTGTAGCCGCCGCGCGCGAAGCCGCCGTTGATGCGCGAGACGACGCAGCCGCCCTGGTAGGTGATCCCGCCCATCGCGTCGATGAGCTGCGGGAAGTCCTCGAAGCTCACGATCATCACGTGGTTGATGTCCACGCCCGTGTACGCCTCGATCGTCTGCACCGCGAGCGCCGTGCCGCCGATCGCGTAGGCGGCGTTGATCTTCTGGCGCCCCGCGCCGGGAATGTCCACGAGCGTGTCGCGCGCGATCGACAGGCGGCTGTTGGCGCCGCCGCCGATGCGCATGAGCAGGATGGAGTCCGAGCGCCCGTTGCCGGTCGTCTGGGCACCCGGCTCGGCGTTGTCGCTCGAGCGCACGTCGGAGCCGAGCACGAGGATGTTGTTCGCCGAGGCGGCCGGATAGCCGGCGCCGCCGAGCAGGTGGTTGGCATCGGAGACCTTGCCCTGCTGGATCTGGGCGCTGACCAGGAAGACGAGCACCGACAGGGCGATCCAGCCGAAGATGCCGAGCAGCAGCCACTTGACGACCCGGCCCTTGCTGAACCCGCGGCGCCGTGGCGACCGGCCGCGTTCGGGCATCTGCGGCAGGATCCGGCGCCGTTCGCCGCCCGGCTCGCCGCCGTCGCCGGCGGGCCGCTGCGCGGTGCCGCGCAGGCGGGCCAGCTCGTCGCGTTCACCGCCACCACGCTTGGGAAGCAATGCCTTGCGCGAGCGGTAGACGCGGTACTCGGGCGGCCCCTCGGGCTCGTCAGCTGGCGGCATGAAGCCCTGTATGGTGGCCGATCGTGGCGACCGGCTGTGTGATCGGGGTCGACCTCGGTGGCACGAAGCTCCTCGCCGGCGCGGTAGACCCGGCGTTGAACGTCCACCACCGTGCGACGCGGCCGGCGCGTGCGCGCGACCACGACGCGGTGCTCGACACGGTGGTATCGGCGGTCGAGGAGGTGCGCGACGCCATCGAAGGCGGGTCGGGCACGGTCGTCGCCGTCGGCATCGGGATCCCGGCCCTCATCGACACCGAGCGGGGCCTGGCGGTGATGTCGACGCACCTGCCGCTCGGGGGCATCCCGTTCGCCGCGCTGGTCACCGAGCGGATCGGGCTGCCGGTCTTCGTCGACAACGACGCGAACGCCGCGATGCTCGCCGAGTGGCGCTTCGGGGCGGCGCGCGGCGCGAGCGACGCCGCGCTGCTGACGATCGGCACGGGGATCGGCGGCGGGCTCGTCGTGGGCGGCGCATTGCAGCGCGGTTCGCAGGGGGCGGGCGCCGAGCTCGGCCACATGGTCGTCTCGGCCGACGGGCCGCGATGCAACGGCAACTGCCCGAGCCGCGGCTGTCTGGAGGCGGTCTGCTCGGGCACGGCCCTGGCGCGCGACGCGCGGCGGATCGCCGAGGCGCTCCCGCAGTCGGGCCTCGGCCGGGCGCTCGCCGCCGGCCGCGAGATCAGCGGCCCGCTCGTCACCGAGCTCGCCCACGACGGCGATCAGGCGGCGATCGACGCGCTGGCGGACATGGGGCGCTGGCTGGGCATCGGCGTCGGCAACCTCGTGAACATGCTCAACCCCGACGTCGTGGTCATCGGCGGCGGCGTGATCGCGGCCGGCGAGCTGCTGCTGGCGTCGGCCCGCGCGGTCGTCGCCGAGCGCGCGCTGTCGCCCTCCAAGGAGCACGTGCGGATCGTGCCCGCGCGCTTCGGCGCGGAGTCCGGCATGCTCGGCGCTGCGACGCTCGCCTTCGACGGGCTCGGGACGCCTGCGGCCTGACGATGCGCACCTCGAGGAGAAACCTGTGACCACGACCACGACCGGCCGACTCATCGTCTGTCCGACGCCGATCGGCAACCTCGAGGACATCACGCTGCGCGTGCTCAGCGCGCTGCGCGAGGCCGACGTCGTCGCCTGCGAGGACACGCGCCGCACGCGCGTCCTGCTCGAGCGCTACGGGGTCTCGGCGAAGCTCGTCAGCTACCACGAGCACAACGAGCTGCCGCGCGCGACGCAGCTCGTCGATCGCATGCAGAAGGGCGACGTCGTCGCACTGGTCTCCGATGCCGGCATGCCGCTCGTGAGCGACCCCGGCTTCGTGCTCGTGCGCGCCTGCGTGGCGGCCGGGCTCGCCGTCGAGGTGCTGCCGGGGCCGAGCGCGGCGCTGTCGGCGCTGGTGGCCAGCGCGCTGCCCTCCGACACGTGGCGCTTCGTCGGCTACCTGCCGCGCAAGCGCGCCGAGCTCGTCGCGCTGCTGCGCGCGCCCGAGACCGTCGTCGCCTTCGAGTCGCCCAACCGCGTGGCGGCGTCGCTGGCGGCGATCGCCGCGGGCGATGCCGCGCGGCCGGTCGTCGTGTGCCGTGAGCTGACGAAGATCCACGAGGAGATCGTCCGCGGCAGCGCCGGCGAGCTGGCCGCGCGCTACGCCGAGGCACCGCCGCGCGGCGAGGTCGTGCTCGTGGTCGGCGGCGCTGCGGTGAGCGAGCCCGAGCTCGCGCCGGCGCTTGCTGCGCTGCGCAAGCTCGTCGAGGCGGGGGCCAAGCCGCGCGCGGCGTCGTCGGTCGTCGCGTCGCTGACGGGGGTGAAGGCCAACGCGCTGTACCGCGCGCTGATGGAGGACGGCGCGTGATCCGGCTGTACCGCGCGCCGTTCTCGACGAACGCCGAGCGGGTCGCGCTGGCGCTGGCCCACAAGGCGCTCGAGGTCGAGTCGGTGTGGATCTCCTACGAGGATCGCTCGCCGGTCGAGCGCGTCAGCGGCCAGCCGCTGGTGCCGGTCGTCGAGTTCGACGACGGCTCGGTCGTCTTCGATTCGATGCAGATCGTGCGCGTGCTCGAGGAGCGCCATCCCGCCGCGCCGCTGTATCCGGCGTCGTTTGCCGGGCGCGCCCGTGTGATCCGCTTCATCGACTGGTTCAACGACGTGTGGAAGGTCGCGCCGAACGCGATCGAGGCGGAGATCTCGGCGGCGTCGCCGGACGTTGCGCGCATCGAAGCGCTGGCGGGGGAGATGGCGGCGGCGCTGGATCGCTTCGAGGCCATGCTCGACGGCGGGCGCGAGTACCTGTTCGGCGACGAGTTCGGCGCCGCCGACTGCGCGGCGTATCCGTTCTTGAAGTACGCGGCGTGGCGCGATCCGGCCGACGATGAGCTCTTTCACCGCGTGCTCGACAGCTACCAGTCGCTCGGTGACGAGCGTCCGCAGCTGGCGGCGTGGATCGAGCGCATCGACGAGCGTCCGCGCGTGTGATCGCCGTGGTGGCGCGGGTGCGGCGGGCGGCGTAGTCTGGGCGCGTGGACGCCTACCTGGCCGTCGTGAGCAAGCGCGAGGTGCGTGAGTACGCCGACCGCGAGCTGGGATCCGACGCGCAGCGCCGGATCCTCGAGGCCGGGCGGGTGGCCGGCTCGTCGAAGAACCGCCAGGCCCGCCGCTTCGTCGTCATCCGCGACGAGGCGGTGCGCGAGGAGGTCGCCTCGAGCGTGTACGCCGGCGACAACGTGCGCGGTGCGGCGCTCGTCGTGGCGATCGCCGTCGGCAGGAAGGGCCCGACGGCGTTCGACGCCGGGCGTGCGGCGCAGAACATGATGCTCGCGGCGGCCAACGAGGGCATCGGCTCGTGCCCGAACGGGATCGCCGACGCCGAGCGCCTGGCCGAGGCGCTCGAGCTGGGCGAGGACGAGTCGACGGCGACCGTGCTGACCTTCGGCTATCCGGAGAAGCCGCGCCGCGACCCCGAATCGCAATCGCCCGAGGACTGGGTGCAGGCCGCCGACCGCAAGCCGTTCGGGGAGATCGTCAAGGAGCTGTAGCCGGCCGCCGTCCGCTTGGCCGGCCGGCCCGGCGACGGCCGTCTGACGGATGTGAAAAGTCACGCGCGGTTGTGTGACAAAAGGCGCGCGGACGCGGGTGACGGCGGCGGCGGGACGTACCGTCGCGAGCGTGCGCGTGTTCCTGTTCACGATCCTCGCCTCGCTGCTGGCCGGCTGCGCCGCCTGCGCCAGTTCGGCGGTCGCGCGCGGCTGGCTGCGACCGGTCGACGGGCCGCTGCTGCGGGCGTTTGCGGTCGGCCCGGACCGCTTCGCCGCGGGCCAGCACCGCGGCGCGGACCTCGGTGCGCCGGCCGGCGCGCGCGTGCGGGCGGCGTGCGGGGGCCGGGTGAGCTTCGCCGGCCGCGTGCCGGGCGGCGGGCGGACGGTGAGCGTGCGCTGCGGGACGCTCGTCGCCACGTACCAGCACCTCGGCCGGGTGGCCGTCCGCCGCGGGCAGCGGCTGCTGCCGGGCGGGCCGGTCGGCACAGTCGGCCGCGCGCGTCCGTCGCCGCACGTTCACCTGGGCGCGCGCGACGCGGCGACCGGCGCGTACGTCGATCCGCTCACGCTGCTCGGCGGCGCGCCGCCGGCCGGCGTGCCGGCCGTGCCTCCGCGCCCCCTCTCTCGGCCGCGGCCACTCGGTCCGGCGCCGCCGCGGGCGCCGGCGCGGCCGATCGTGGTTCCGGTCGCCGCGCCGGCCGCCGTCCCGGGCTCGGCGGGAGCGCAGCGGGCGCCGTGGCCGGTCTGGCTCGGCGTCGGGCTCGTCGCGCTCGGACTGCCGCTCGGCGGCGGGCTCGTCGTGCTGGGCAGGCGACGACGTTCGACGGCGCTGTCGGCCGCACGTGCGTGAGCGCGCCGCCGCCGCTCCGCTAATCCCCACCACCGTCAAGGATGCAGTTTCAGCAGGTCCGTCTCTTCACCAGCGCGGCGCGACAGCGCACTGCAAACCCGCGAACGCGCCGCGCACACACGCGCAGCGGGTTCGTGCCCGCGGCGGGTCGCCGCGCACGCCCGGGTAGCCTCAGCGGCCGATGAGCTTCTACGTCACGACGCCGATCTACTACGTCAACGCGGCCCCGCATCTCGGCCACGCGTACTCGACGATCGCCGCCGACGTCATGGCGCGCCACATGCGCCAGCGCGGCGAGGACGTGTTCTTTCTCACCGGCACCGACGAGCACGGCGAGCCGGTCGCGCTGGCCGCCGAGCGCGAGGGCGTCACGCCGCAGGAGCTCGTCGATCGCAACGCGCCGCGCTTCATCGACCTCATGCCGCGCCTCAACGTGTCCAACGACTTCTTCATCCGCACGAGCGATCCCGAGCACATGGCCAACGTGCAGGAGATCCTCAGCCGCATCCGCGACAACGGCCACGTCTACGAGGGCGTCTACGAGGGCTGGTACTGCCCGCGCTGCGCGGACTTCAAGACCGACGCCGAGGCCGGCGAGGACAACCTCTGCCCGATCCACAGGACGCCGCTGACGCGCGAGAAGGAGGACAACTACTTCTTTCGCCTGTCGGCCTTCCAGGACGACCTGCTCAAGCTGCTCGACGAGCAGCCGGACTTCGTCATGCCGCGCCATCGTTACAACGAGGCGCGCTCGTTCATCGAGTCCGGCCTGCAGGACGTGTCGCTGAGCCGCTCGACGTTCACCTGGGGCGTGCCGGTCCCGTGGGACGACAAGCACGTCTTCTACGTGTGGTTCGACGCGCTGCTGAACTACTACACCGCGCTGGCCTACGCCAAGCCCGGCGAGGACCTCACCGAGCGCTTCTGGCCGGCGCAGTTTCACTTCATCGGCAAGGACATCCTGAAGTTCCACACGATCTTCTGGCCGGCGATGCTCATGGCCGCCGGTCTGCCGCTGCCCGAGCACGTCTTCGTCCACGGCTTCCTGCTCATCGGCAAGGACAAGATGGGCAAGTCGGCGGGCAACGCGATCGACCCGTTCGCGATCATGGACGAGTACGGCA
The DNA here is from genome assembly GCA_963751065.1 of uncultured Actinomycetes bacterium. Classification (GTDB taxonomy): domain Bacteria; phylum Actinomycetota; class Thermoleophilia; order Solirubrobacterales; family Solirubrobacteraceae; genus CADCVQ01. The sequence continues at coordinate 142,840 of CAVVTD010000004.1, read as the reverse complement.
CCGACGCGCTGCGCTTCTACCTCATGCGCGAGGTGTCCTTCGGTCACGACGGCTCGGTCTCGATCGAGGGCTTCAAGGCGCGCTACGAGTCCGAGCTCGCCAACGACCTCGGCAACCTCGCCAGCCGCACGATCGCGATGGTCCACCGCTATCGCGGCGGCACCGTGCCCGACGCGCCGCTGGACCCCGACCTGGCGGCCGAAGTCGACGGCCTCAAGGCCGAGGTCTGCGCGCTGCTGGACCGCGCCGACCTGACCGCCGCCGCCGATGCGATCTGGCTGCGCGTGCGGCGGCTGAACCGCTACGTCGAGGAGCAGGCGCCGTGGACGCTCGCCAAGGATCCCGAGCGCGCGGGCGAGCTCGACACCGTCCTCGCGTCGCTCGCCGAGGCGCTGCGCGTCGTCGCGGTGCTCCTGCACCCTTGGATTCCGGAGAGCTCGGACAAGCTGCTCGCTGCGCTCGCCGCGCCCGAGCTCGGCCTGGACGCTGCGCGCATGCAGCAGGGCCGGCTCGGTGCCATCGTCAAGCTCGACCAGCTCTTTCCCAAGCACTAGAACCGCGACCAAGAGGGAGGGGAGCCGAACCGGTGATCGACAGCCACACCCACCTGCACGTCTGCAAGCCCGACGACGCCGACCTCGTCGCGGCGGCGGTCGAGGCCGGGGTGCAGCGGATCCTCACCGTCGGCACGAACGGCGCGACGTGTCGCGCGGCGCTGTTCGCCGCCGAGCGGTTCCCGCAGGTGTACGCGGCGATCGGCCGCCATCCCAACGAGGCGACCGGTTTCGACGACGCCGACCTCGCCGAGCTGCGGGCGCTCGCCGACCATCCGCGCTGCGTCGCGATCGGCGAGACCGGCCTGGACTACTACCGCGACTACGCGCCGCACGCCGATCAGCAGCGCGCCTTCGCCGCGCACATCGAGCTCGCCCGCGAGACCGGCAAGCCGCTCGTGATCCACACGCGCTCCGCCGAGGACGAGACGATCGACACGCTGCGCGAGCACGCCGCCGGCCTCGATGTGATCCTGCACTGCTTCTCGATGGCCGACCGACTCGACGAGTGCGTCGAGCAGGGCTGGTGGACGTCGTTTGCCGGCAACGTCACCTATCCCAAGGCACAGGACATCGCCGATGCGGCGCAGCACGCGCCGGCCGAACGGCTGCTCGTCGAGACCGACGCGCCGTATCTCACCCCGCAGGCCGTGCGCAAGGAGCGAAACCAGCCTGCTTTCGTCGCGCACACCGCGCGCTTCGTCGCCGAGCGCCGCGGCCTGGAGTACGAGGAGTTCGAGGAGCTCGTCGAGCGCAACGCCGCGACGCTGTTCGCATGGTGAGCCGGCCCGAGGCCGGCGCGCGGGAGGCCACCCAGCCGAGCCTGCGGCGGATGCGCGACTTCGGCATCCGGCCCAAGCGCGACCTGGGCCAGAACTTCCTCATCGACTCGAACATCCTCGGCGTCATCGCGCGCGAGGCGCAGCTCGGTCCCGGCGACGTCGTGCTGGAGATCGGCGGCGGTCTCGGCGTCCTGTCGGAGTACCTCGCGCCGCGCGTCGCGCACGTCCACGTCGTCGAGCTCGACCGCGCGCTCGACGCCGCGCTGCACGACGCGATCGACCCGTTCGCCAACGTCACGCTGCACGTCGCCGATGCGATGAAGCTCGACCTGCGCGCATTGGACCCGGCGCCGACGAAGGTCGTCGCCAACCTGCCCTACGGCATCGCGGCGGGCGCGATCCTGCGCACGATCGAGGAGCTCGACGGCGCCACGCGCTGGGTCGGCATGGTGCAGAAGGAGGTCGGCGAGCGGTTTGCCGCCGCCCCCGGCACGAGCGCGTACGGGCTGCCGAGCGTGCTCGCCCAGCTCGCCTGCGAAGTCGCGGTGCTGCGGCCGGTCTCGCGCACCGTGTTCTCGCCGGTGCCGAACGTCGACTCGGTGCTCGTCGGCCTGACGCGCACCGGCCCGGCGCCGGAGCCCGACCTGCGCGAGCTCGTGGCCGCGGCCTTCGCGCACCGCCGCAAGGCACTCGCCGGCTCGCTGGCGCTTGCGCCCGGCGCCCCGCCCGACGTCCGCGCGCGGGCCCGGACGGCGCTCGCCGCGCTCGGCCACCCGCCCGACGTGCGCGCCGAGCGCCTGTCGCCGCAGGACTTTCGCGCTCTGCGCGATAGCTTGCGCGCATGACGGTCCTGAAAACGGATGCACGGGCGAAGATCAATCTCTGCCTGTTCGTGGGGCCCAAGCGCGGGGACGGCAACCACGAGATCGTCACGCTCATGGACTCGCTGGACCTCTGTGACGACGTCACCCTGCACACCGACGTGGCCGGGCTCGTCGCCGACCAGGTCGTCTGCCCGGGCGTCGACGGGCCCAACCTCGCGGCCGACGCGCTGCGCGCCTTCCGCGAGCGCACCGGCTGGGACGGCGCCCCGGTGCGCGTGGAAATCGACAAGCACATCCCGGTGGCCTCCGGCATGGCCGGCGGCTCGGCGGACGCCGCCGCCGCGCTGCGCCTCGCCGCCGAGGCGTCGGGTATCGGCGACCGCCGCCTGCTCGAGGACATCGCCGCAACGCTCGGCGCCGACGTGGCCAGCCAGATCCGCGGCGGCCTCGTGCTGGCGACCGGTACCGGCGCGCGTCTGCGGCCGCTGAACATGAGCCTGGCCTACACCGTCGTCGTGGTTCCCGTCGACGCCGAGCTCTCCGCCGGAGAGGTGTACGCCGAGGCCGACCGTCTCGGGCTCCCGCGCGATCAGCTCGACCTCGCCCGTTCGCTCACGCGCACGCAGGCCGCGCTGTCGTCGGAGACGATCCTCGAACGCCTGCACAACGACCTGCAGGACGCGGCGCGCTCGCTGTGTCCCGCGATCGACAAGGCGCTCGAGTCGGCGCTCGCCGCGGGCGCCGATCACGCGCTCGTCTCGGGCTCGGGCCCGACCGTGCTCGGGGTCTTCGTCGGCTCCGGCCACCGCGACCGCGCGCGCCGCGTGTGCGACTCACTCGAGGCGGAGGGCCGGACCCCGATCCCGCTGCTCAGCCGCCCGACGGGCCCCATCGGCTTCGGTTGATCGAAGCAGCGCGTAGTTTGACCTGAAACTAGGGCACAATCAGCACTGTGACGAACGGGGCCGCCACCATCCTCATCGCGGGCACATGCGGCCTGCTGGCCATCATCGCGTTCGTCTGGTTCATCGCCTGGCCGACCTGGAACGCGTACAGCACGCTGTGGGAACGGCTCGGCGCGGCATTCCTCAGCCTGTACGTGCTCGCAGCGCTTCTGCTGATCGGCGCGGCCGGCGGTGCGGCCTTCGCGTACTACTGGGATCGCATTGCCGCGTAGCCTGTGAGCATGGCGACATCCGCCGATCGCTCTGTAGGGCTCGATCTCGCCGCCCTCGATGCGATCACCGAGGCCGTCGAGTCGGGCGCCGGCCTGCCCGACGTCGTGCGGGCCGCGGCCCGTGCCCTGGAGGCCAGCCTCGTGCTGCTCGACCGCACCGGCTCGGTGCTCGCGGTCGCCGCGCGCTCGCCCGCCGACGAGCGCTCGCTGCTCGACAGCGCCGCGGGCGTGGAGACGATCGAGCTGCGCGTCGCCGACACGGCGGTGGGCCAGCTGCGCATGCGCGCGCGCTCGCAGCCCGGTCCGGCGCTCGTCCGGCTTGTGACCACGCTCGTCGCCTCGGAGGTCGAGCGCGTGCGTGCGCCGGCGCGGGCCTCGCAGGAGGCGAGCACGGCGTTTCTGCGCGCGGTCTTGGCTCGCGAGCTCACGGACGCCGATGACATCGTGGCGCGCGCGACCGAGCTCGGCGTCGACCTGATGGGCGGCGGCTCGATCCTCGTCGCCCGTGCCCATGCCCATGTGCCCGTCGAGGAGGGCTGGCGTCCGCGCGTGCTGGCCACCGCCGAGCGCGGCGCGCGCGCCGTCGTCGGGACGGCGATCGCCGCGCCCGCCGAGCGCGAGCTGGCCGCCGCCGAGGTCGTCGTGCTCATTCCCAGCGGCGAGGACACGATCGCCAAGCGGACTGCCGAGGGCGTCCTGCGCGAGCTGCAGGCCGGGCTGCCGGGCCATACGTTCGCGATCGGCCGCAGCCGCGTCGCGCTCGATCCGCTGGACCTGCACCGCGCCGGCAACGAGGCTTTGCTGGCCGTGAACGTCGCCGAGGGCGACGAGGAGCGCCCGCTGCTGGCCTTCGAGCAGACCGGCGCATACCGCTTGCTGCTGTCGGCGATGAGCGAGGATCCCGCCGAATTGCAGCGCTTCTACGCCGAGACGGTGGAGCCGCTCGTGGCCTACGACGACCAGTACGAGACCGAGCTCGTGCGGACCGTCGAGGCGTTTCTCGACAACGACGGCAACGTCGCCGGCACCGCGCAGAAGCTCTTCACGCACCGGCACACGATCCGCTACCGCCTCGAGCGGGTTCGCGAGCTGTCGGGCCTGGACGTCGGCTCGACCGACGGGCGCGAGAAGCTCTCGCTCGGCCTGAAGGCGATGCGCGTGCTCGGCGTGGCCGCCCCCGGTGGACCGGCCACGGAGCCCGGCGCCGGCGCCGGGCGCGTGCCGAAGCGCTGACTGGCGACCACCCCGCCGCCGCCAAAACGAACTACGATCCCGCGCCGAATGCGGATCGGCATCCTCACCGGGTCGGGCACGTACGCGCTGCCGGGCATCGAGTCCGACGGCGAGCCCGAGCTCGTCGAGACGCGCTTCGGCTCCGCGCCGGTCACGCGCGGGCGCTTCGGCGGCGTCGAGGTCCTGCACATCTCCCGCCACCGCCCGGGTCATGAGCTGCTCTCCAGCGCGGTGACCCATCAGGCGAACATCGCCGCGTTCAAGGAGCGCGGCGCCGACGCCATCCTCGCCGTCACGGTCTGCGGCGCGCTCGATGCCAACCTCTCGCTCGGCAGCCTCGTCGTCTTCGACGACCTGCACTTCCTCACCAACCGTCTGCCCGACGGCTCGATCTGCACGCTGTTCACCGAGCCCGGCGAGAAGGGCCGCGGGCACTGGATCTACGAGCACCCGTTCTCCCAGCACCTGCGCGAGGCGCTGCTCGCGGGCGCAGAAGAGTCCGGCAACCACGTCGTCGACGGCGGCTGCTACGGCCACGTCGACGGCCCGCGCTTCAACACGAAGACCGAGATCCGGATGCTGCAGAACTGCGGCGTGACCGTCGTCAGCCAGACCGCCGGGCCCGAGACCGTGCTCGCCGGCGAGGCCGAGATCCCGTACGCGCTGCTCGGCTATGCGACCGACTACGCCAACGGCGTCAAAGCCGAGGCGACGCCGGTCGACGAGCTCATCCGGCTGATCGGCGCCAGCGGCGCGACGTTCGCCAGCACGCTGGCGGCGGCCGTGCCGAAGATCGACGCCGACAAGCTCGAGCCGGTCGGGACGTTCTTTCGCTTCGACTGACGCCCCGGCTCAAGGGCGGCGCCGCGACGGTCGACGTGTACCGGATGCCGACGCGCGCCACGACCCTTCGGCTGGGGGCGCGTGCGGTCGCGCTGGTCGCGGTCGCGTTCGGGCTGTGGCCGGCCGCCGCGTCCGCGTGGGGCTCACCGCGCTCGGGCGGCTTCGGACCGAGCGTCATGCACGGTGGCGCGGGCGCCGACTTCCTGCGCGGGGCGGAGGGGCCTGACCGCATCTACGGGCGTGGCGGCGACGATCTGCTGACCGGCGACACCGGACCGGACCGCCTGTCGGGCGGCGCACGCAACGACACGTTGAGCGGTGGCTCGGGCATCGACGTCCTGCGCGGCGGCGACGGCGACGACATCGCGAGCGGTGGTTTCGGGGCCGACGTCATCGAAGGCGGCGCGGGCGGTGACGCGCTCAACGGCGACCAGGACCACGACACGCTGCTGGGCGGCTCCGGCGACGACCTGCTGCACGGCGGCTCGGGCATCGACCGCATCGACGGCGGCCCGGGCTCGGACCGGATCTTCGCCGACAGCGGCGGCGACTTCATCTCCGGCGGCGCGGGCCACGATGTGATCGTGGTCGATGCCGCCGTGCCGGCGCACGTGCGCTGCGGTCCCGGCAGCGACACCGTGTACCTGACCGTGCCGGCGTCGGCGACCGCCGACTACGCCGGGATCGGCACCGCCGGCACGCGCGGCAAGGACTGCGAGATCGTCGAGATCACCGACGCGGTGCAGGATCCCAACCGCGGCCTGACGTATCTCGCGCCGGACGGCGGCGGCGCGCGCTCGGGCAGCGCGCGCGACGACGTGCTGCTCGGCGGCCCGGGTGCCGACACGCTGCGCGGGCTGGGCGGCAACGACGTGCTGTGGGGCCTGCGCCAGGCCGGGCTGACGTCGACGCAGCCCGACGTGATCTCGGCCGGCCCGGGCGACGACACCGTGTACGGCGGCCCCGGGCCGCAGCGGATCTCCGGCGGATCGGGCGACGACTTCCTCGAGGGCGGGCTCGGAAACGGCACGATCGACGGCGGCAGCGGCAACGACACGATCCGGCTGCGCGGCGGCGGCGCGGTGCGGGTGCGGGCGGGCGCGGGGCGCGACACGATCTACGCGCGTGGCGCGTCGCGCGCTGCGATCGGCTGCGGCGCCGGCCGCGACGTGGCCCATGTCGACGGCGGCGACGTGGTGGCACGCGACTGTGAGCGCGTGGTGGGCACGCCGCTGCGACGCGTGCGGCGCGTCTCGGCCGCTGCCCGCGTCCGCGTCCGGGCGGCGGCGGTCGCCGAGCCGGTGGCGGCGCGCGCGGCGGCGTCACCGACGTACGGCGACCTCGTCGCGACGACGCCGGGGCTGACGCACTGGTGGCGGATGAGCCCGAACGAGCAGATCCAGGGCGGCGCCTACGGCTCCGGGCTCATCGATCGGGTCACGAAGACCCAGGGCGCGTACTTCAACGAGCAGTCCACGCTGGGGCCGACGGACGACGGGGACACGGCGCTGGATCCGGGGCCCGAGGACCCGACCCAGCCGCTGTACACGAACCTCGCCGACACCGAGCTCGTCGGCCCGGCGTTCACCTTCGAGGGCTGGTTTCGCGCGGACGACAGCGCCACGGCGCGGGTCCTGCTCAACGACGTTTTGGGCGCGCACGACAGCAACAACGGCGTCAGCCTCGTGCGCGAGACCGACGGCGCGCTACGCGCGCAGATCAGCTCCTTTCAGGACACGCGCCGTGTGGATCTGCGCAGCCCGCCGCTCGCGCTCGGCACGACCTGGCACCACATCGCGCTGACCCGCACCGACAGTCAGATCGCGATCTACGTCGATGGCACCAGGGTCGCCGAGGGTCCCGCGGAGCCGGTGACCTTCACCTACTCCTCCTACAGCTGGCACATCGGCCACGGGTTCGGCGCGTACGGCAGCTGGCTGGGCGGCATCGACGAGGTCGCCACCTACGACCGCGCGCTCGATGCCGCAACGATCCACTCCCACGCCCGCGTGGGCGAGGACGGCCGGCCGCCGGTGACGCGCACGTCGCCGCAGTTCGCCGCGGTGCAGTCGCCGGCCGCGGTCGTGCGATTCGTGACCGAGAAGGGCGGGTCGACGTATCGCTGCGGCCTCGACGGCGCGCCGCTGACCGCCTGCCGCCAGCAGTTCACGATGACGAAGCTCGCCGCCGGCCCGCACGTCCTGCGCGTGGAGGCGACCGACCGCTTCGGGCTCGTCGAGGCCACGCCGACCGAGCTGCGCTTCGTCGTGGACACGCAGCTGCCGCACTCGCTTGTGCTCGTCCGCGTCGCCTCCGACGGTCGGCGGCGGGCGATCGCGGCGATGGGCTCCGACAAGCCGGTTCGCGGCTACGAATGCAGCGTCGCCCTGCCGGGCCAGCCGGAGTTCTTCCCGGGCCTGCCCGTCGACTTCTTCTACAACGGTTGCCGCACCGGCCAGGACGTGGAGCGCGGGCGCTTTCTGCGCGTGCGCGCGGCCGACATCGCCGGCAACCGCGACCCCGTCGGGACGCGCATCCTCATCCCGCCGCCCGGGCAGGGCTTCGCCGGACCGGAGTCGGGCCTGCCGACGTTCGCCGGCGCACGGGTCGAGGTCGGGATCGTCGGTCAGCAGCCGTACGAGGGTCTCGCCACGCCGTTTGAATGCCGCATCGACGGCGCGGCCTGGGCGCGCTGCCCGTTCGCGTTTCGCCTGCCGATCCTGCACGAGGGGCGCCACACCCTGCAGGCGCGCCAGCGCCTGGCGGGCACGAACATCGTGACGACGACCGACGAGCTCGCGATGGCCGTGGCACCCTCGACGAGCGACACGGCGATCGTCGGCCTGCAGATGGCGCTCGTGATCGAACGCAGCAAGGCGCTCAGCCGGCGCGCCCCACGCCTGCGCCTGGCCCTAAACCGTCCGGCCGTCCTGCGCGTCGAGATCGTGCGCGGTGGCAAGCGCCTCGTGAAGGTCGTCGCAGCGGGCAGGGTCGGACCGAACGTCGTGAAGATCCCCGCGGGGCGCCTGCGCAACCTCGCGACCGGCCGCTACGCGCTCGTCGTCACGGCCCGCGGGTCGTCGGGACCGGTCGCGGTGCAGCGCCTGCCGCTGGCGCTTGTCCGTCCGCTGCGCTGACGGCGGCCGCCGCGGCCTCGCGCTCGTACTGGCGCACCCACTTGCGGATCGCGTTGTCCGAGACGCCGTACTTGCGCCCAACGGCGGAGTAGCTCGTGGCCGCGATCTCTCGCAGGACCACGTCGTGCGGCGGGCGCTCAACACGGCGCAGGCCGGGATTGGGCACTCCACGATTGGGTCGCGGGGCACGTCTTCCGCATTCGCGCGAGCAGTAGCGCTGTCGCGCGAAGCTTGGGCTGAACCGGGTGCCGCAGCGGAGGCATTCGCGGTCCGAGGTCTCGAGGCGGTTCTTGCGGCCGCAGTGCGTGTCGAGCGTCGCGGCGCAGTTCGGGCACAGGATCCGCAGGTTCTCCAGGCGATGGTCGTCCCGGCGCCCGTTGACGTGGTCGAGGATCAGGCTCATCGGCTGGCCGCGCCACAACTCGCCCTGGCCGCAGACCTCGCAGCGAGGTGTCTTGAGGCCCTCGCGGTAGAGGCGGTTCTTGAGGTGGTTGCGGCTGTAGGTAGAGCCTTCCACCATGACCTCCTCGAGCGGCCGGGGTCGACGTAGCAAGCCCGCGCGCTGTGCGGCGCGCGAGTCAAAGTGGTCGGTGGTGATGGCCCACCGATCGATCCAGATGCGCAGGGTGCGCCAGTTGCCGCCGGTCGCGCAGAGTCCGAGCCGACGCAGCGTCTCGGCGTAGCTCAGCGACACGCGAACCGCAGCGCGTGCTTCGTCTTCCGAGTAGCGTGGCACGAACACATGTTCGCGTATGGGCCGGACGTCACGCGACTGAGGAGCCAGGACTCGAACCTGGACTAGAGCTTCCAAAGAGCCCTGTGCTGCCATTACACCACTCCTCAGTAAATCGGGCGCTGGGCCCAAGCGAAGACTAGCCCTAGGATCACGCCATGCCATCCCTCACTGCCGTCATCCTCGCCGCCGGCCAAGGCACGCGCATGCGGTCAGAGCTACCCAAGATGCTGCACCCGCTCTGCGGGCGCCCGCTCGTCCACTGGTCGATCGCCGCCGCGCTGGAGGCGGGCGCCGACCGCGTGGTGGTCGTCGACTCGGCCGCCAAGACGCTGGAGGGCAAGCTGCCGGAGGGCGTGACGTGCGTGGTGCAGCCTGAGCCCAACGGCACGGGCGGCGCCGTCCGTGCGGCCGCGGGGGAGATCGGGGCTGACGACGCCGTGCTCGTACTGCCCGGCGACGTCCCGCTCGTGACGCCGACGGCGATCGAGCGGCTCATGCGGGCGCACGCCAAGCACCGCGCCGCCGCCACGATGGCCACGATGATGCTCGACGACCCGAGCGGCTACGGCCGCGTCATCCGCGACGACGACGGTCACGTCGAGGGCGTCGTCGAGACGAAGGTCGGCGGCGACGCGACCCGGGACCAGCTCGCCATCCGGGAGGTCAACAGCTCGATCTTCGCGTTCGACGGCGCCGCGGTGCTCGCCGCGCTGCAAGAGATGACCCCGGACAACGCCCAGCGCGAGCTCTACCTGCCCGACGTCCTGCCCGCGCTGCGTGCCGCCGGCCACCTGGTGAGGACGCACAAGCTCGGCGACCCGCAGCTTGCGCTCGGCGTCAACGACCGCGTCCAGCTCGCCGCGGTTCGAACCATCGCGCAGGCGCGCATCCACGCGGCCCATGGCCACGCGGGCGTGACGATCGTCGACCCCGGCTCGACGCTGATCGACGTCGACGTCGCGATCGGAGAAGACACGGTCATCGAGCCGAGCAGCTTCCTGCGGGGCGCCACGCGGATCGGCCGCGGCTGCAGCGTCGGCCCGCTGACGACGCTGATCGATGCCACGCTGCACGACGAGGTCACGATCCCGCACTCCTACGTCGTCGGCGCCGAGATCGAATCCAACGCGACCGTCGGCCCCTTCGCCTACCTGCGCCCGGGCACGATCCTGCGCGAGCGCTCCAAGGCCGGCACGTTCGTCGAGATCAAGAACTCCGACGTCGGCGCGGGCAGCAAGGTTCCGCACCTGTCCTATATCGGCGACACGGACATCGGCGAGGACACGAACCTCGGCGCCGCGACGATCACCGCCAACTACGACGGCGTCGACAAGCACCGCACGACGATCGGCGATCGCGTGCACACGAGCGTCGACACGACGCTCGTCGCCCCGGTGACGCTGGGCGACGACTCCTTCACGGCCGCGAACTCGGCGATCACGAAGAACGTGCCGCCGGGCGCGCTCGGGGTCGCCCGCGAGCGCCAGACGAACATCGAGGGCTACGCCGACCGTAAGCGCCGGACCAAGCCGTAAACTTGTCGAAAGGATGACCACGGTCGAGCCGCAGCCATCGACACGCCTCGAGCTGGGCTACGACAAGAACCTGATGCTGTTCTCGGGGCGGGCGAACCCCGACCTCGCGGCGAAGATCGCCGCCAAGCTCGGCATCAGGCCCGGCCCCGTGACGCTGAGGACGTTCACCAACGGCGAGGTCTACTGCCGCTACGGCGAGTCGATCCGCGGCGCCGACGTCTTCCTCGTGCAGCCGATCTGTGCCAACCCCGGCGAGGGGATGACGCCCAACGACGCGCTGATGGAGCTGCTGCTCATGATCGACGCGGCGATCGGCGCGAGCGCGCACCGCGTCATCGCCGTGACGCCGTGGTTCGGCTACAGCCGCCAGGACAAGAAGTCCGCGCCCCGCGAGCCGATCTCCGCCCGTCTCGTGGCGCGCATGCTCGAGCGCGCCGGCGCCGACCGCGTGCTCACGATGGACCTGCATGCCGGCCAGATCCAGGGCTTCTTCCGCAAGCCGGTCGACCACATGACCGCGCTGTTCATCCTCACGCAGTACTTCCGCGACCTCGGCCTGCAGGACCTCGTCGTCGTGGCACCGGACGCCGGCCGCGTGAAGCTCAACAAGAAGTTCGCCTCCAAGCTCGGCGCCGACCTGGCGATCCTCGACAAGGAGCGTCCCGCCCAGCAGGTCGCCGAGATCGGCTACGTCATCGGCGACGTCAAGGGCAAGACCGCCCTGATCGTCGACGACATCATCGACACCGCCGCCACGCTGAAGGTGGCCAGCCAGACCGTGCTCGATGCCGGCGCGCGCGCGGTCTACGCCGCGGCCACCCATCCCGTGCTCAGCGGCAACGCCTTCGAGAACATCGAGGCGGCCGGCTTCGAGCAGATCGTCGTCACCGACACGATCCCGCTGCGCGCCGGCGCGCCGGACAACATCAAGGTCCTCTCCTGCGCCGAGCTGCTGACCGACTCGATCCGCAGCATCTTCTCGGACCGCTCGGTGAGCGACGTCTTCGGCGGCGAGAACCAGCTGTTCTGAGCCCGCCGCCGTGAGCGCTCCTGCCGCCGAGCTGATGGACCGGCTCGGCCTCTCCGACGAGGAACTCTGCGAGGTGCTCGCCGTGGACCCGCTGCAGGTCATCACGGGCGAGCTCGACCACCGGCCCGAGCTGGCGATCCTGCTCGCGATCACCGCGGAGGCCGCAGAGCGCGTCGGCCCGCAGACGCTGCGCAGCTGGCTGCGCCGCAAGGGCCCGAACGGGATCCCGCTCCAGCACCTGACGGCGCGCGATTTTGCCGCGTTCGAGGACGACCTCGCGCTGCTCGCCGAGCGCGGCTACGTCCTGCGCTCGTAGCGATCGGTCGAACCTTCGTCCATCGCCGGGGAGCGTTTCGGCACCATTCCGACCACGGGTTCGTTGGGACCGGTGTTACGGCGCCGGAGCCCGGCGGGCCCTTTTCGACCTCGGGGCGCTACTCGACCTCGGGCCGCTTCTCGCCCGGCCAGATGCCGGTCAGCCACTGAAAGCCCTTGGCCCCGCTGCGATTGACGGCCGCCTTCGTGACGGCGAACACCGTTCCCTGAACCGCCGCCGCGCCGAGTACCTTGCCCCACGAGGACTCCTCGGTCGTCGGCTTCGGAGGCTCACGATCGTCGATATGTCCCCAGATCTGGGAGAACACCTGCCGCGCGAGGTAACCGGCGATGAGGCCGATAACGATTCCGAAGGGTTTGTAAAGGATTTTCATGGTGCGAGGGTACCCCTCAGCCGTAACATCAGTCGGAACGACAAGGATGCTGACATGACCGACGCAGACGACCTGCTGCAACGCGCGCTCATCGACGCCGAGGCCTGTGCGGCCGTTGCGCTCAAGGTCCCGAATCTCGCGCTATCGGACGCCCTGACCGTCATCTTCCACGGGCGCCGCGACCTCGGGACGCTGCAGACCTACGTCGCCCACGGCGGTCGTGCGGCCGGGTCGGCCGTCACCGCCTCGGAGCTGCTGCGCGTGCCCTGCGACCTCGATCTCGCCGATGCCGGCTCGCGCGACGAGGCGGAGGAGCTCTACGCCGCCCAGGCGCGCGCGCTGCGCGACGCGATCGTCGCCGCCGACACCGTCCTCGCCGTCTGGGCCGGGCCGCTCGCCTCCGCGACCGGCAGCGACGTCGCCGTCGATCGCTCGATCGAGCTGAACCTCAAGCTGCCCGCCCACCGGCTCATGCCGGTCGCCCTGTCGGCGCCGGAGCGGCGCATGCTCGTGGCCGCCGTCTGCGGCGCGCGCACGCTCTCGCACGGCGCGCCTCCGCTGGGCATCGTCTGCGCGCAGCAGGATCTCGCGCACGTATATCCGCTCTCCGACGACCCCGAGCGCTGCCTCGAGGACTTCGAGGAGCGCGCCGCCGTCCACGCGCGCCTCACCGCGCAACGGCTCGACCACCAGGAGGCGTCCGTCATGCGCTTCCTCGAGCTCAACGGCGACGACTTCCCGGCCGCCGGCTGACAGGTCAAGGATCCACGCGGCGGCGCGCCCGCGCCGAGCGGTCGTGACAATGGGCGCGCGTGAAGCGCCCTGTCCTCATCGTCCTCGCCGTCGTGGCGTTTCTCGCCGTCAGCTTTGGCGTCACCCGCTACCTCAACAACGACACCGTCGAGCGCGCCGAGGTCGTGGCGCTCCTGCGCGACCAGGCTCGCGGCGACGCGCCGGCGATGCTCGAGCGCCTGCAGGACTGCGACGACGCCGCCTGCACCGCGACCGTGCGCGCCAACGCCGCGAAGCTGCGCCGCGGCGGCGAAGTGAAGATCGCGCTCTACCAGTCGCAGACCGCCCACGCCCTCACGTCGCGGACGAGGTACACCCGCGTGGTGTGGTTTCCCGCGGGACAGGAGGCGCTGACGACCGTGCAGTGCGTGCTCGTACGCCGCGACGGCAACGCAATCGCCGGTATGACGGTTAGCCTGCTGCGGATCACCGCCCCGTTCCGTGATCGCGAGTCGAGCTGCCCGTCGTCCTAAGCCTGACCGGCGGGGGCCACAACTCGCGAGGGCAGGCGGTGTTGTGCCCCGACGAACGCATGCGCTCCCTGCTCGCCTCCCTGCTGCTCGTGCTCGCACTCGCGGCGGCGGGCCTCGCCGCGTCCGCGGCCCCGGCGCTCGCCGCGGCCGACGGCGTCACGCGCGGGACGATCTACCAGGACGGCCCCGACAACCGCTACCTGCTCGGCGGCGAGTGGCTCTTTCGCCGCGACGACATGGGCCTGGGGCTGCGCCAGTCATTTCAGCGCCGGCCGGGCCGTGAAGGGTGGGCGCCGCTGACCGTTCCCAACGCGTGGAACGTCGGCGACTACTCGGTGGCGTCGATGACGGGCACGGTGGCCTGGTATCGCAAGGACTTCCGGCTGCCCGACGCCCGCGCGCGGCTGGACTGGCTCGTGCGCTTCGAGTCGGTCAACTACCGCTCGCGCGTCTGGCTCAACGGCGTGCCGATCGGCCGCAACACGGGCGCCTACCTGCCGTGGGACCTGCGCATCCCGCGCAGCGCGCTCAAGCGCACCGGTACCAACCGCCTCGTCATCCGCGTCGACAACCGCCGCCTGCGCACCGACTTCCCGCCCTCCGGCCTGACCGGCTCGGGCGACCCGGCCGGCGGCTGGTGGAACTACGGCGGGCTCCTGCGCGAGGTCTACCTGCAGCGCGTCGACCGCGTCGACATCACGAACGTCGTCGTGCGCCCCGATCTGCCCTGCGCGGCCTGCGCGGCGACCGTGCTCGCGCGCGTCGTCGTGCGCAACTACGGCGACAGCACGACGCGCGTGAGGATCACCGGCAGCTTCGGCGGCGCGCGGCTGAACCTCGGCACCCGCCGCGTCGGGGCGCGCCGGTTCGCGAGCTTCGAGACGCGCCTGCGCGTCGCGCGGCCGCGGCTGTGGTCGCCGGCCAGCCCGTACCTCTACCCGGCCCGGTTCACCGTCCGCGCGGGCGCGCGGCGCGTCATCGGCTACAAGCTGTCAAGCGGGATCCGCTCGGTCACCGTCTCCGGCGGCCGGCTGCTGCTCAACGGCCGCCCGCTGCAGCTGCGCGGCGTCGGCCTGCACGAGGACGATCCCGTCGCGGGCTTCGCCATCAACAGCGCGCGGCGCGCGCAGATCGTCGCCCAGGCCAAGGAGCTCGGCGCGACGGTCATCCGTTCGCACTATCCGCTGCATCCGCAGATGCACGAGCTCGCCGACCGGGTCGGGATGCTCGTCTGGTCGGAGATTCCGGTCTACGCGATCAAGACGCAGTACCTCAAGCGCGAGGCGGTTCGCAAGCTCGCCGCCCGCGAGCTCGAGGACAACATCATCGCCAACCAGAACCACCCGTCGATCCTGCTCTGGTCGATCGGCAACGAGCTGTCGGCGCGTCCGGGCCCGGTGCAGCAGTCCTACATCGAGCGCGCGGTGAGCCAGGCCAAGGCCCTGGACCCGTCGCGGCCGGTGGCGCTCGCCGTCGCCGGCTATCCGTCGGCAGGCTGCCGGGCGCAGTACGCGGCGCTCGACGTCATCGGCATCAACGACTACTTCGGCTGGTACCCCGGTCCCAACGGCCAGATCGCCGACCGCGACGCGCTGCCCGACTATCTGGACTCCGTGCGCGCCTGCTATCCGAACAAGGCGATCTTCGCGTCGGAGTTCGGCGCCGAGGCCAACCGCGACGGGCCGGTGGAGGAGAAGGGCACCTTCTCCTACCAGCAGGACTTCGTGAACTACCACCTCGGCGTCTACGCCCAGCGCCCCTGGCTGAGCGGCGCGATCTACTGGGCGTTGCAGGAGTTCCGCGTGCGACCGAACTGGGACGGCGGCAACCCGCGCCCCACCCCGCCCGTGCACGAGAAGGGCCTCCTGCGCTTCGACGGCACCAAGAAGCCGGCCTGGTTTGACGTGCAGCGCCTGTTCGCCGCCACGAACCAGCTCGGCGGGTAGGACCCGCACCGCCCGCCCGCGCGCAGAACCGGAGGACGGTCCGAGGTCCGCTACCCTTCCCGGTCGCCATGGCCTCCCAGACGACGAAGCTCTCCATCTCTCCCCGCGAGCCCGAAGGCTCGCGCGCCACGCGCCGGCTGCGCCGCAGCGGCCGCGTCCCCGGAATCCTCTACGGCGGCGGTGCCGAGCCGCTGACCTTCAGCGCCGACGCCCGCGAGCTGCGCCACGCGCTCGCCGCCAGCGGCGCCGTGCTCGAGGTCACCGACGGCGATCACGCCACCCCGGCGATCCTCAAGAGCGCCCAGTACCACCCGGTGCGCGGCGAGACGATGCACGTCGACCTGCTGCGCGTCGACCTCAGCGTCGCGATCGCGGCCGTCGTGCCGCTCGAGCTCACCGGCGGCGAGGACTCTCCGGGCGTCAAGGAAGGCGGCGTGCTCGAGCAGATCACCCGCGAGCTGAACATCGAGGCGCTGCCCAGCGCGATTCCCGAGTCGATCACCCACGACGTGTCGGCGATGCAGATCAACGACACGATCACGCTCGCCGACGTCGCCGTGCCCGACGGCGTGACGCTGCTCGACGATCCCGACGAGACGACCGTCGCGACGCTCACCCCACCGCGCCTCGCCACCGACGAGGACGAGATCGAGGAAGAGACCGAGCGCGTCGGCGACGCCCCGGCGGCTGACGCCGGCGGCGACGACGCCGCCCCCGACGCCGACTCGTAGGCGGCCGCCGTGCGGCTGCCCGGCCGCGGCGGCATGGTGGCACCGGTCGACTGGCTCGTCGTCGGGCTCGGCAATCCGGGCGCGAAGTACGCGGGGTCGCCGCACAACATCGGCTTCGAGGTGGCGAACGCCCTCGCCGCCCGCTGGGAGCTGCCGAAAGCCAAGACGAAGTTCGCCGGGCTGCTGACCGAGGGGCGCACCGGCCCCGGCGGCCCGCGCGTCGCGGTGCTGCTGCCCCAGACGTACATGAACGACGCCGGCCGCTCGGTCGGGCCGGCGCGCGGCGCCTACAAGCTCCCACTCGAGAAGGTCCTCGTCGTGCACGACGAGATCGACCTGCCGTTCGGCGACGTGCGCACGCGGATCGGCGGTGGCCTGGCCGGCCACAACGGGCTGAAGTCCCTGAAGGCCGAGCTCGGCGGCGCGGACTTCGCGCGCGTGCGCGTCGGCGTCGGGCGCCCCGACACGACCGACCCCGAGATCGTCTCCGCGCACGTGCTCGGTGCCTTTCGCCAGTCCAAGGCCGAGGTCGCCGAGCTCATCGACGACGCGACGCGCGCCGCCGAGGCGATCGTGCTCGGCGAGCGCGAGCTGTAGCGCCATAGGCTCCTGCCATGGACCCACGCTATGACGTCCTCACCGACGCCGCCGAGCTCGGCCGCGCGTTCGTCGACGGCCTGGCCGAGCGCCCCGTCGGCGCGACCGCGGACCTCGAGGACCTGCGCGCCCGCCTCGCGCGGCCGCTGACCGACGCGGGCGACGACCCGCGCGCGGTGATCGCCGACCTCGCCGCCGACGTCGAGGACGGGCTCATGGCGTCCGCCGGCCCGCGCTACTTCGGCTTCGTGATCGGCGGCGCGCTGCCGGCCGCCGTGGCCGCGGACTGGCTGGTCTCCGCCTGGGACCAGAACGGTGGCGGCGCGATCGCGGCGCCCGCGCTCACGGTCGCCGAGTCCGTCGCGGCGAGCTGGCTGCGCGAGCTGCTCGGCCTGCCGGCGGGCTGTGGCGTCGGCTTCGTGACGGGTTGTCAGATGGCGCACGTGACCTGCCTGGCGGCGGCGCGTCACGCCGTGCTCGCCGACGCGGGCTGGAACGTCGAGGCCGACGGGCTGCAGGGCGCGCCCGTGCTGCGCGTGGTCGCCGGTGCCAATGCGCACGTGACGATCGGTCGCGCGTGCCGGATCCTCGGTCTCGGCGCCGAGCGCATCCGCGTCGTGCCCGCCGACGGCGAGGGCCGGATGATCGCCGCCGAGCTGGGCCCGATCCTGGCCGAGCACGACGGGCCGCAGATCGTCTGCGCCCAGGCCGGCGAGGTCAACAGCGGGGCGTTCGACCCCCTGCGCGAGATCGTCGCGACGTGCCACGCGCACGGCGCCTGGTGCCACGTCGACGGCGCGTTCGGGCTCTGGGCCGCCGTCAGCCCGGCGCGCCGTGCGCTGCTCGACGGCTACGCGGGCGCGGACTCGTGGGCCACCGACGGCCACAAGTGGCTCAACGTCCCGTACGACTGCGGCATCGCGATCGTCGCCGATGCCACCAAGCAGCGCGGCGCGATGGCGTCGACGGCGGACTACATCCCGCCCAACGAGACCGACGTTCCCTGGGGCGTCGAGTCGATCCCCGAGTTCTCCCGCCGCGCGCGGGGCATCCCGCTCTACGCGGCGCTGCGCACGCTCGGCCGCGACGGCGTCACCGACCTCGTCGATCGCTGCTGCGACCACGCGCGGCGGATCGCCGCGCGCCTCGCCGCGCACGACGGCGTCGAGATCCTCAACGACGTCGTGCTCAACCAGGTGCTCGTCCGCTTCGCCGGCGACGACGACGTCACGAATGCGGTCATCGACCGCGTCCAGCGCGACGGGACGTGCTGGGCCGGCGCCAGCCGCTGGCACGGCGCCGCCGTCATGCGGATCTCCGTCATCGGCTGGCAGACGACGGCCGCGGACGCCGATCGCTCCGCGGACGCCATCCTCGCCGCGCTGCGCGCTACGGCGGCGCGCTGACGCCTGGGCCGTCGTCGTCGAGCGCCGGGCCGACGATGATGATCGTGTGCCGGTCCAGGTCGTGCTCGGCGACCGTCGCCGCGAGCTCGTCGAGCCGGCATGTCATGACGACCTCGTCATCGGGCCATGAGACGCGATGGGCCAGCCCGCAGCGGGCTCCGGGCGCGTAGCCGCCGGCGATCAGCTCGCGCTGCAGCTCCTGCGCACGCTCGCCGACCATGAACAGGGCCAGGGTCGCGCCGTGGCGGGCGAGCTCGCGGACGGGCACGGGATCGCCGCGTCCCTGGGAGAGGATGAGCGGGCGCGAGGACTGTGGCGCCACGGTCAGGTCGATCTCCAGCGCCGCCGCGGCGGCGAACAGCGACGTGATGCCCGGGACGATCTCGTAGTCCAGGCCACGGTCGCGCGCCGCACGAATCTCGTCGCGCAGCGTGCCGTAGAGCGACGGCTCGCCCCACAGCAGCCGCGCGACGACGAGCCCCTCGCGGGCCGCACGGTCGTAGGCGGCATGGATGTCGGCCATCTCGGCGGGCGGCCACGCCACGCGCTCGGCGTCGGGGCGCGCGTGCTCCTCGACGAGATCGTCGGTCATCAGTGCCTTGCCCCACACGACGATGTCGGCGGTGGCCAGCACCCGGGCGGCGCGGACGGTCAGCAGGTCGGCCGCGCCCGGCCCGGCTCCGATCAGCCACAGCTTGCCGGCGCCGTGGCGGCTGTCCACGACCTCGGGCATCGCCTCCGCTATGACAGCGTCGTCGTGTTGATGCCCGTCTCCGCGGCCGTCGGGGTGCGCGGCGCCACGGCGTCGTAGTCGTAGAACACGCCGGCCTTCGAGCCGGGCTTGCCGAATCCGAAGCCGGCCGACTCGAGGATCGTCACCGCGTCGGTGATCTTGTAGAAGCCGCCCGAGCGGGTCGTGGGCAGGCCCTCCAGCGGCTCCTTCTGACCGAACTTCATGAACGCACGGTCGTTGCCCAGGCGCCCCAGCGACTGCAGCGCGAGCGCGCGGTGGACCGCCTCGACGCCCATGAACTCGGCCGCGTAGCGCGCGAACTTCGAGCCCGTCGAGCCGCCGGCGCGCGCGAAGACCGTGCCGGCCAGCAGGTAGGCGTTGATGAACACCTGGTCGCCGACCACGAGCGTCGTCAGCAGGTTCTGGGCGCTGGCGAAGACCTCGTCGGGCACCCAGATGCGCTTCGTCACCGGCTTGGCGCCGACGGCGCTGGAGATCAGCGTCTCGTAGTGGATCTTCTCCTCGGCGGCGGCAGCGCGGATGTTCGCCAGCGTGACGGGATCGAGGGCGACCTTCTCGGCGCCGACCGTGTTGACGATCGTCGCGAGCACCTCGGCGGTCGCGGCGACGTTGACGATCGTCTGCGGCGTGTTGGGCGCTGAGCCCGTGGACTTCGGCAGGGCCGCCTCCGCGTCGCGCGCCCAACCGAGCACGCCGATGGTTCCGAGCGCGGCGCCCGCACCGGCCACGAGTTGGCGGCGGGTGGCGGCCGACTTCCCACGATGCTGATTGTCGACCGACTGCAATACCGCGTTGAGGAACTCCGACATGTCCGCCTCCCAGGTTGCGTGAGCGTGACCTTGCCACAAACGAGCGCGACCTACACTGAAATCGCACACGCGGCCGCGCCAAAACGCGGTCGCTTCGCCTGCCCATGACCCTCCGCCCGCTTCTCTCACATCTCACCGACAGCGATGACGGCGCGACGCTCGCGCGTGCCGGCGGCGCGGCGTTCGTCTCCTCCTCGCTGCGGCCCTACGTGCTCGCCGCGCTGGCCGACGAGGACCCCTCGCGACCTACGTTGATCGTGGCCGGCGACGACCGCCAGGCGCGCGATCTGGCGGCCGACCTACGCGCCTGGCTGCACCCGCGACCGGTGCGCTTCTATCCCAGCCGCGGCGTCGCCTACGAGTCGCACCTCGCGCCGCCGCCGCACCTCGTCGGCCTGCGCGTCGCCGCGCTCGACGCGCTGCTCGACGACGACGGCGGCGCGCGGCCGGAGGGAGCCCCGGTCGTCGTCGTCTCCGCCGTCGCGCTGAGCGAGAAGGTGCCCGACCCGGCGCTGCGCCCGCACTCGTTCAAGCTGCGCGTCGGCGAGCTGCTCGACCTCGACGAGTGCATGGCCGATCTCGTGGCGGCCGGCTACGAGCGCGTCGACCAGGTCGAGGACCGCGGCCAGTTCGCCGCCCGCGGCGGGCTGCTCGACATCTATCCGGCCACCGAGGACCGCGCCGTGCGCGTCGACCTGTTCGACATCGAGATCGAGTCGCTGCGCTGGTTCTCGACGTTCACCCAGCGCTCGCTCGGCGACGCGCAGGAGGTCGAGATCGCGCCCGCCGCGGAGCTCGCCGCCCAGTACCGCGACCTCGCCGAGATGGCGGCTCTGGAAAGCGAGGCCGACCGGCCGGACATCGCCGAGCTGCTGCCGGTCGACCGCTTCCTCGCCTTCCTCGACCTTGCGCCGGACGCCGCCGTGCTCATCGCGGCCGAGGAGGAGCTCAACCCCGCGCTGGCCGACCATTGGCAGGACGTGTGCGCGGCGTTTCACGACGAGGACGCCCATCACCTCTACGTCGCGCCCGAGCCGATCATCGCCGCGCTCGACGCGCGCGGCCGCGTGCGCCTGTCTTCCTACGACACCGACCAGCCGCTGCAGTTCCGCGCCCAGGCGCCGGACCTCGCCGCGCGCTCGTTGAAGGAGGCCGAGCCAGAGCTCGAGAAGCTCGTGCGCTCGGGCTACCGCACGGTGGTCACCTGGCCGCAGCGCAGCGAGGGCGAGCGCGCCGCCTACAACCTCGCGCGGCTGAAGTCCTCGTGGCTTGGCGAGGGCGCCGGCGGCGCCGGCTGGGAGCTCGAGAACCCGCTGCGCTTCGCGCACGTCAACCTGCGCGACGGCTTCATCGCCGCGGGGCTGAAGCTCGCGATCCTGCCCGAGCACCGCCTCTTTCGCCGCCGCCGCCAGGAGCGGGCGCCGGGCCGCGACTTCGGCGCCGGCCGGCGCGGCGCGCTGCGCTCGTTCGCGGATCTCAGAACCGGCGACATCGTCGTCCACGAGGACCACGGCATCGCGCGCTTCGCCGGCTTCGAGACCAAGACGGTGGCCGGCGTCACACGCGACTACCTCTACCTCGAATACCAGGGCGACGACCGTGTCTTCGTCCCATCGGACCAGCTCGCGAAGATCAGCCGCTACGTCGGCGCGGGCGGCGCGCACCCGCCGCTGTCCAAGCTCGGCGGCAGGGCGTGGGACCGCCTCAAGGCGCGCGCTCGCCGCGCCGCCCAGGAGCTCGCCGGCGAGCTGCTGAACCTCTACGCCGAGCGCCGCCGGCGCACCGGCCTGGCCTATCCCGCCGACTCGGACTGGCTGCGCGAGTTCGAGGCCGCCTTCCCGTACAACGAGACCGCTGACCAGGCCGAGGCGATCGAGCTCGTCAAGACCGACATGGAGTCCGAGCGCCCGATGGACCGTCTCATCTGCGGCGACGTCGGCTTCGGCAAGACCGAGGTCGCGCTGCGCGCCGCGTTCAAGGCCGCCGACGCCGGCAAGCAGGTGCTCATGCTCGTGCCGACGACGATCCTCGCCCAGCAGCACTACGGCACCTTCGCCGAGCGGCTGAAGGACTACCCGTTCACGCTGGAGCACGTCAGCCGCTTCCGCTCGGCCGCCGAGCAGAAGAAGGCGATCGAGGGCTTCCAGTCGGGCGCCGTCGACATCCTCGTCGGCACGCACCGCGTGCTCTCGCGCGACGTGCGCGCCAAGGACCTCGGGCTGATCATCGTCGACGAGGAGCAGCGCTTCGGCGTCAAGCAGAAGGAGCTTCTGCGCCAGCTCAAGTTGCGCGTCGACGTGCTGTCGATGAGCGCCACGCCGATCCCGCGCACGCTGCAGATGTCGCTCGCCGGCCTGCGCGACATCTCGGTCATCAACACGCCGCCGGAGGGCCGCCGGCCGATCAAGACCTACGTCGGCGAATACGACGAGGAGGTCGTCAAGCAGGCGCTGCAGCGCGAGCACGCGCGCAAGGGGCAGGCGTTCTTCCTCCACAACCGCGTCGAGACGATCGACGAGACGGCCGAGCGCCTGCGCGGGCTGTGCCCGGGCATGCGCTTCGAGGTCGCCCACGGCCAGATGGACGAGCACGAGCTCGAGGACCGCATGATGACGTTCCTGCGCGGCGAGGCCGACGTGCTCGTCTGCACGAGCATCATCGAGTCGGGGATCGACATCCCGCAGGCCAACACGCTCATCGTCGATCGCGCGGACATCTTCGGCCTGTCGCAGCTCTACCAGATCCGCGGCCGCGTCGGGCGCTCGCGCGAGCGCGCGTATGCCTACCTGCTCTACGCCAGCGCGGCGGCGCTGACCGCCGACGCGGCGAACCGGCTCGCCGCGCTGAGCGACTACACCGAGCTCGGCGCCGGCTTCAAGATCGCGATGCGCGACCTCGAGCTGCGCGGCGCCGGCAACCTGCTCGGCGACGAGCAGTCCGGCCACGTCGCGGCGCTCGGCTTCGAGCTGTACATGCAGATGCTCGACGAGGCGGTGGCGGCGGCGGAGGCGGGCGACGGCGCCGCCGAGATGGCCGAGCCCGTGCGCCTGGACGTCAACGTCGACGCCTACGTGCCCGCCGACTACATCCCCTACGAGCAGGCGAAGATCGACGTTCACCGGCGGATCGCGGGCGCCGTCGACGTCGCCGACCTCGAGCTGCTGCGCGAGGAGCTCGCCGACCGCTTCGGCGACCTGCCGCGGCCGATGTCGAACCTCATCGACCTGCAGCGTGCGCGCATCAAGCTCGGCCAGGCCGGCGCGACCGCGGTCTCCTTCCGTGGCGGGCGCCTCGCGGTGACGCCGATCGAGCTCGATTCCGTGCGTGCGAAGAAGCTGCGCGCGCAGATTCCCGGCGTGCTCTACGAGGCCGGCAAGAGCCAGTTCTCGGTGCGCGTGCCCGACGATCCCGAGCAGCGCTTCCCCGCCGTCGTGCGCGCCGCCGACGCGCTGCTGGCGATCACGCGCGAGGCCGCCTGAAATTGCCTGCAGATGAAGCTCGTGTGAAGCCGGCGCCATCGGCGCGGTGCGATCCCGCCGTTCGCTAGGATCGGCCCGACTGTGACTCGTACGCTTCGTTCGCTGTCGGCGCTTGGCGCCTTTTTTGTGGTCATGATCGCCCTTGCGGCGTGCGGTGATTCCGTACCCGGCAACTCCGTCGCCAACGTCGATGGCGACAACGTCACGCGCACCGAGTTCGCGCACTGGCTCGGCATCGCCGCCTCGACGAGTCAGGCGCAGGGCTCGGCCAAGGTCGCCTACACGCCGCCCGCGTTCGCCGACTGCGTCGCGACGAAGAAGAAGACCGCGCCGAAACCGGCCAAGGGCCAGCCCCAGCAGACCGATGCGCAGTTCAAGACCCAGTGCAAGCAGGAGTACGAGGGTCTGCGCGACCAGGTCATGCAGTTCCTCATCCTCGAGAAGTGGGTCAGCGGCGAGGCCGACGACCAGGGCGTCCGCGTGTCCGCCGCCGAGGCCGACAAGCAGTTCGCGACGGCGAAGAAGCAGTCGTTCCCGGCCGAGAAGGACTTCCAGGACTTCCTCAAGCAGTCGGGCATGACGCTCGGCGACGCGAAGTTCCAGGTCCGCTTCAACACGATCTACACGAAGCTGCGCGAGAAGGCCGTCAAGAACGCCGAGAAGGTCACCGACAAGGCCGTCGCCGACTTCTACAACAAGAACAAGGCGCGCTTCGCGACGCCGGCCACGCGCGACCTGCGCGTGATCCTCACCAAGACGCAGGACCGCGCCGCCCAGGCGAAGAGCGCCCTGCAGAGCGGCCAGAGCTGGACCGCGGTCGCCAAGCGGTTCTCGATCGACCAGGCCTCCAAGGACCAGGGCGGAACGCTGCTCGGCATCGCCAAGGGCACGCAGGAGAAGTCCTTCGACGACGCGATCTTCTCCGCCAAGAAGGGCACCCTCACCGGCCCCGTCAAGACCCAGTTCGGCTACTACGTCTTCCAGGTCCAGAAGATCGTCGCGGCCAAGCAGCAGACGCTGAAGGACGCCACCACGGCGATCAAGCAGCAGCTCGACGCGCAGAACAAGCAGAAGGCCGACGACGAGTTCAACACGGCGCTGCGCAAGAAGTGGAAGGAACGGACGAACTGCGCCGACGCCTACGTCATGACGCAGTGCAAGAACGCGCCGGAGCCCAAGACGAACACCGCCGCGCCCGGCACGCCCCCGCAGCCCGCCAGCGGCTGAACTCCGCCGCAATACGGCCCAGGATTTGCCCGAGGGCCGACTAGGCTTCGCGCCCGTGTCCGCTTCGCGCTCCACTACCGCGATCACCGACGCGGTCGCGCGCCTCGACGCGCTCACGCGCCGCCTGCGCCGCGAGTGCCCGTGGGACCGTGAGCAGGACGAGCGCTCGATCGTCCCGCACACCGTCGAGGAGGCCTACGAGCTCGCCGACGCGGCGAACGCCGGCGACGACGCGAAGCTGCTCGACGAGCTCGGCGACGTCCTCTTTCAGGTGCACTTCCTCTCGCTGCTGCTCGAAGAGCGCGGCGCGGGCGATCTCGGCGTCGTCGCCGAGCACTGCCGCCAGAAGCTCATCCGCCGCCACCCGCACGTGTTCGGCGACGTGGAGGCCGAGAGCGCCGGCGAGGTGCTGCGCAATTGGGATGAGATCAAGTCCACGGAGGCCGGCCGCCGGCCCGGCATCTTCGGCGAGGTGCCCGAGAACCTGCCCGCGCTGCTCTACGCGCGCAAGGTGCAGCGCCGCGCCGCCACCGCCGGGTTGCTGGAGCGCGCGCCCGACCCCGATCCTGCTGACGGAGCGCGAGCGGAGCGAGGCGGCGCTGCGTTCGACGCCGTCGGCGAGCAGCTCTTCGCCGCCGTCGACGAGGCGCGCCGCCTGCGCGTCGACCCCGAGCTTGCGTTGCGCGCCGCCGCGCAGCGCTTCCGTGACCGGCTTGAAGCCTCCCAAGGAGAACCATGAGCACGATTCAGAGCGTCCACGCCCGCCAGATCCTCGACAGCCGTGGCAACCCGACGGTCGAGGTCGACGTCGCGCTGAGCTTCGGCGCGACCGGGCGCGCCGCCGTGCCGTCGGGCGCCTCGACCGGTGAGTTCGAGGCCACCGAGCTGCGCGACGGCTACGCCGCGTGGGGCGGCAAGGGCGTGACGCGCGCCGTCGCGCACGTCAACGACGAGATCGCGGGGGAGATCGTCGGGCACGACGCGCTGGACCAGCTCGCGATCGATCGTGCGCTCATCGAGCTCGACGGCACACCGAACAAGTCGCGGCTGGGCGCCAACGCGATCCTCGGCGTGTCGCTCGCCTCCGCGCATGCGGCGGCGGCGCACGAAGGCCTGCCGCTGTGGCGCCACCTCGGCGGCGAGCAGGCGCGGATCCTGCCCGTGCCGATGATGAACGTCCTCAACGGCGGCGCGCACGCCGACAACAAGGTCGACTTCCAGGAGTTCATGGTCATGCCGGCCGGCGCGGCCTCGTTCGCGGAGTGCCTGCGCATGGGCGCGGAGGTCTTCCACTCGCTGAAGAAGACCCTGCATGACGCCGGCCTCGGCACCGCGGGCGGCGACGAGGGCGGCTTCGCCCCCGACCTCGGCTCCAACGAGGAGGCGCTGCAGATGCTCGTCAGGGGCATCGAGTCCGCCGGCTACACGCCGGGGGAGGACGTCTTCATCGCGCTCGACCCCGCGACGAGCGAGATCTACGAGGACGGCAGGTACGTGCTCGAGCACGAGGGCCGCACGCTCAGCGCGGGGGAGATGGCCGACTACTGGGCCGACCTCTGCGCGCGCTACCCGATCGTCTCGATCGAGGACGGCATGGACGAGAACGACTGGGACGGCTGGAAGACGCTCACCGAGGCCGTCGGCGAGCGCGTGCAGCTCGTCGGCGACGACCTGTTCGTCACGAACACCTCGCGGCTGAAGCGCGGCATCGAGGCCGGCGTCGGCAACTCGATCCTCGTCAAGGTCAACCAGATCGGCACGCTGACCGAGACGCTCGACGCGATCGCCACGGCCCGCGCGGCCGGCTACACGGCGGTCATGTCGCACCGCTCGGGGGAGACCGAGGACACGACGATCGCCGATCTCGCCGTCGCCACCGGCTGCGGGCAGATCAAGACCGGCGCGCCGTCACGCTCGGATCGCGTCGCGAAGTACAACCAGCTGCTGCGCATCGAGGAGACCCTCGGCGACGCCGCCGAGTTCCCCGGGCGCAGCGTCCTGCGCGGCTGAGCAGCCCGCCGCTGGGCGGCGCGAAGCAGCGGCAGGAGTCGGCGCCCGCGGCCCGAACGAATCAGCGATGAGCGAGTTCGCGCCGCGCGTGCGCTGGGATCGGATCGGGCGCCTCGCGCTGTTGTTCGTCGCCGTGCTGTTGCTGTACCTGTACATCAACCCGGCGCGCACGTACCTGGCGACGTGGCAGGAGGCGGGCAAGAAGCGCGACGAGGTCGCCCAGCTGCAGCGCGAGCACAAGCAGCTGGTGGAGCGCAAGCGCACGCTGCGCAGCGCCGGCAGCCTCGAGGTCGAGGCGCGCCGGCTCGGGATGGTGAAGGCCGACGAGCGCGCCTACGTCGTGCGCGGCCTCCCGCTCGACAAGTGAGTGGTCGCCCGCGGGTGATTGCCCGCCGCGCTCGCGGGTAAGGTGGCGCCGCGATGGCGGCGACGAGCTTCGAGACGGCGCTGGGGCAGTGGCGCGAGGGCGAGCGGCGGATGGCCGGCGCTCCCCCCGAGCATCGCCGCGCGCTCGAGCTCGTGGTCAACCGCATCGAGGCCGAGCTGCGCCGCCGGCTGGGCGGCACCTTCACCACCGACGAGCTCGCCGAGCTCTACGACCGCGGGACGGACTGGTGCACGGACCTCGCCGCGACCGTGGCGCCCGACGCGCCGTGGGCATGGGACGCGCGGACCGTGGCGGACGCTGCCTTCCTGCGCTACCTGCGCGATGCCCGCGACTTCGCGGGCGGCCGGCGCACCGAGGCCTAGTGGTTGCACCCGATCGGGTGCAACCGGGGGCGCTTCAGTCTTCGGCGTCCGACCCGGCGCGCCGGATCACGATCTGGTCCTCTTCGACGATGACCTCGACCGGGCGATGGCCGGCCCAGTGCTCGGCGTAGACGGGGTTGTCCGTGACGGCCGGATCGAGCCACAGCCCGTAGCCCTCCTCGCCGTGGTCGAACGTGCCCTCCAGGGGCCCTGTCGCGACGCGTGCGCGCCCGCGACCGCCACGGCGACCCCGGCGCCGGGGCGCGGGCTTGGCGTCCTCGTCGTCGTCCTCGCCGGCCTCGGCCTTGCGTTCGGCCTCCGCGGCCTCCTCGGCCAGGCGGGCCGCCTCCTCCTCGGCGCGGCGCGCTTCGGCCGCCTCGAGCTCGGCGGCGACGAGCGCGTCATCCTCGGCCCGCAGGTCGATCTCGTCGTCGAAGTCCGCGCCGACGGCCTCACCGGACTCCGGTTCGGCGGGCGCAAGGTCGTTGTCCTTCTTGAAAGTCTCGATCTGCTGAACCGTGGCTTCGAGCTGGTGGGCGATCCAGGCGTCGGTGCGGCCTTGGCGGACCCAGCCACGAATTTGGTTGAGATGAGGGCGCAGGGAGCGTCGTGCCATAGCCCGGGACCCTATAAGAACCGTGCGCGCCACCGTTCCGGGCCGTCGAAGTCCACCGATAATTCCGCCTGCATCCTGTTGCCTTTGCCCAATCAACCTGATTGAGTTGTCGTGGCGACAAGGAGGCGTGGCCATCCAATGCTGGTCCTGACACGTAAGTCCAATCAGAGCATCATGATCGGAGACGAGATCGAGATCTCGGTCCTCTCGATCATGGGCGAGAAGGTCCGGATCGGCATCCAGGCGCCCCGGGAGATCCCGGTGTTCCGCAAGGAGGTCTATCTCGAGATCCAGGCCGAGCGCGGCCAAGTCACCGCCGGCGGAGACGTCGAAGCCGCGCTGCGCAAGCTCAGCACGTAGGGGGCGCTGAGCGGCAGGAACGGCGCCGGTGCCGCGCGGGCGGCACGCGCCGGGGCGCTCAACCCATGACGTACGCGAGCGTCTGAAACATCGCGATCGTGACGATGACGGCCGTCGCGATGATCATGAGCACGAGCATGATGAAGCGCGCCGTGCCGCGCTTGTGGACCTTGTCGATGTTGCGCTGACGCGAGCGCAGTACAGCCTTGCGCCGCAGGGACTCCCGGCGCACCCGGTCGACATGGGTCTCCTCGACGAAGGCCCGCTCGAACTCGTCGAGGGACTGACGCATCTTGGTTGCCATCCGTTACGGAGACTAGCCCAGATCGCGGTCGCTGCGCAGGCAACTCAACAGGCCGACCACAACCCGCGCCCGGCCTCGCGCGCCTTGCGTGCGAGCCGCGCGAAGCGGTCGGCATGGCGGACGTCCGGGGCGATCGACAGCGGTTGCGCGTAGCCCAGGCGGGCGAGCTCGGCGTTGACGAAGAGCTCGTCGCGCATGCGATAGACGTAGGCGAGCAGGCGCCCGTAGCGGTCGCGCTCCTCGACATCGCGCACGAGCCGCACGAGCTCGCCGTCGACGAGCCGCGCGTTGAAATCCGCCGCCTTCTGGCCGTAGCACTGCACCGGCCGGCGCGGATCCTTCGTCTCGGGGGTGTCCACGCCGATGTAGCGCACCTTCTCGCGCATGGCGCCGAGCTGGACGTGGATCGTGTCGCCGTCGACGACCTTCACGACGCGACCGACGCTCGCATCGCCGCCGCCGCCTCCGCTGGGCCCGTCGCGTGCGCCCTCACCGTCGAGCAGCCCGCTCGCGCCCGCGCCGCCACCGGCCGCGGCCAGGGCGAGCAGGATGAGGATGAGGCGGCGCGCATTCATCGCCCCGACACCGTGCCAAACCGCGCGGCGTGATGAGCGCGCCGTTGCAGATTCGGCACGAACCACGTGCGGCACGCGAAACCGTCGATATGACGGGTACGCTCCGCGCGATGCGTGACAACTTCACCGGACCCAGCTACACGGTCGGCGTCGAAGAGGAACTGATGATCGTCGATGACACGAGCTATGCGCTCGTCAACGCGATCGAGTCGCTGCTGGAGGATCACGGCGCCGCGAATCTCGAGGCCACCGACGGCGAGGTCAAGCCCGAGCTCATGGAGTCGGTGCTCGAGATCGCCACGAAGCCGTGCGCGAACACGAGCGCGATCAGCGACCAACTGCACTCGCTGCGCCGCCAGGTACGCACGACGGCCGCGGCGCGCGGCCTGACCATCGGCTCGGCCGGCACGCACCCATTCGCGATGTGGGAGGACCAGCGGATCGTCGCGCGCCCGCGCTACCGCGACCTGATCTCCGCGCTGCGCTTCGTCGCGCGCCAGGAGCTCATCTTCGGCATGCACGTCCACGTCGGGATCGACGACGCCGACAAGGCGATCCACGTCGCCAACGGCATGCGCGTCCACGTCCCGGTGCTGCTCGCGCTGAGCGCCAACTCGCCGTTCTGGCGCGGCGACCGCACCGGCCTGCTGTCCACGCGCATGCCGATCTTCCGCCAGTTCCCGCGCGTCGGCATGCCGCCGGCCTACCAGGACTGGGAGGACTGGGAGCGCCAGGTCGCGTTCATGGTCTCCAGCGGCGTGATGGAGGACTACACGTACCTCTGGTACGACGTGCGTCCGCACCCGAACCTCGGCACGGTCGAGATCCGGGCGTGTGACTCGCAGACGCGCCTGGAGCACACGGTCGCGCTGACGGCGCTCATCCAGGCGATGGTCCACGAGCTCGCCGAGCACTACGACGCGGGCACCGAGCTGGCGCAGTACCCCTGGCAGATGCTCGACGAGAACAAGTGGCTGGCCGCCCGCCATGGTCTCGCCGGAGAGATCGTCGATCTGCCCTCCAACGAGACGGTCAGCACGAAGGCGCTGACAAAACGCCTGCTGGAGCGCCTCGAACCCCACGCCCAGCAGCTTGGCGGCGCCGACCACTTCGACGGCATTCGCGACCTGCTGGCGCGCGGCAACGGAGCGACGCGGCAGATCGTCGTCTACGAGGCCAACAACGACCTCACGGAGGTCATGGAGGAGATCATCACCGCCACCGCGCTGTGATGGGCACAGTTGGCTGCCGCTGGGCCGTAGAATCGATTGCCATGTCGTCCCCCGACCTCTTCGTGGTCTGCAAGAACTGTCAGGCGGAGGTCAGTCCGTACATCACGGAGTGCCCGTACTGCGGCACGCGCCTGCGCAAGCGGGCGCCGAAGATCGATCGTCCCGATGCCGCGCCCAAGGCACCTCAGCGCGAGGGTCGGATCGGCGGGCGGCGCGGCGCCGGCAGCGTCGGGCGAGGCCCGGCGAAGCCCAAGGCGAAGGCCAAGGCGAAGCCGCCGCGCGCGAGCAAGCCGGCGGCGCAGCGCCTGGGCAAGCTGCGCAGCGGCGAGATCCCCGGCATCCGCGGCGAGGAGCATGCCCGCCCGTACGCGACGATGGTGCTCGTCGCGCTGTCCTTCGGCCTGTGGCTGTCGCTCGCGTTCTACGTGCGCTCGGACTTCGCGATCACCGCCTTCGGCGGCGACCCGTGGCGCTTCTTCACCGCCGCGCTGCTCAACGACGGCACCGCCGCGCAGTTCGCGGCGGTCGTCGGCGTCGGGCTGTTCGGCTGGCTCATCGAGCGCCGCCAGGGCCCGATCGCCGTGGTGCTGATCTTCCTGCTCTGCGGACCGGGAGCGCTCGCAGCCGCCTCGGCGGTCAACCCCGAGTCGCTCGTCTTCGGCACGCACGGCGCCGCGCTCGGGCTGCTGTGCGCCTGGCTCGTACCGGTCCTCATGCAGCGGCGCGGCTCCGAGGGCGACGACGACGCCGACCTGCTCGGTGTGCTCGTCATCGCCGCCGTCCTGCTGCTCGTGCCGCTGATCTCGCAGGGCAGCGCGCTGGCCGGGGTGTTCGGCGCCGCGTTCGGCGCGGTCGCGGGCCTGGCCTACGCGTCGGTCCGGCGGGCGCGTTGACGCAGACGCGCTACAGCGCCGAGGAGGTCGACGCCGCCGTCGCGGCACTGTCGGATCCCGAGCGCTTCGGCCACGCGCAGGAGATCGTCACCCACGCCGCCCCCGGCCTGCAGGCGGTGCTCGGCAACGCCCTGCAGCAGGGCGGCTGGTTCGACCAGGCCCACGACGCGCAGCTTGCGAGCGTCGCGGGCACCGAGGACCCCGCGGCACGCATCGCGGCGATCCAGACGCTCGTCGAGGAGGAGACGCGGCTGGGCATGCTCGTCGGCGTCTCCGTCGGCTTCGAACTCGCGCGCGAGCTGGCGGCGCGGCGCAACGACAACCAACAAGGGGGCTAAGCACCAGATGACGCACGCAATCGTGCTCGTCGAGGCCGAGCGTGACGTCATGTCGACGCTCGGCGGCACACTGGCTGACGTCGACGGTGTCCGGGAGGCCTACTCGGTCACCGGCGAATGGGACTTCGTCTGCATCGTCCACGTCAAGCGCCACGAGGAGCTGGCGAGCGTCGTCACGAGCACGATCTCCTCGCTGCCCGGGGTCGCCCGCACGCACACGATGGTCGCCTTCGAGGCATTTTCGCGCCACGACCTGGAGACGATGTTCTCGATCGGCGAGTAGGCACCGACGCGGCCGGCAGGGTTCAGTCGGCGCTGCTCAGCCCGGCGGTCAGCAGGCCCGCCGCCGCCAGCACGGCCACCGTACGAACGTGGTTCAACACGGTCCAGCTGCCGGAGAAGTCCGCCCAGTCCTGCGCCGCGCTCGCGCCGTCGGCGCGCACGCCGTCCAGCGTGTCGTTGAGCGGGATGTTGCCGGCGATGGTGACGACCATCATCCCGGCGAGGTAGAGGGCGGCGCCGGCGAGCATCAGGCGCGCGCCCGGCTGACCCCACGCGTGGATCGACCACACGACGAGGGCGATGCACGCGAGCGCCGTGCCGAGCAGGACGAGCAGGAAGACGGGGTTGACGATCGATCGGTTGATCGACTGCATCGCGGCGATCGCCGCGGAGGGGGACAGGTCGTCGAAGGCGGGCATCACCGCGATCGAGAACGTGAAGCAGAGGCCGGCGATGAGACCGCACCCAAGCGCGGCGGCCAGCGTGATGGCGTGAATGGAGTTGCTCATGACCCGCAGTACAGCCGAGCCAGGTGAGACGGTCCATAGTCATCCGGCGCGCATGCATGCGCCAGCGTCTACGATGCGCGCGAACGGCTAGGTCAGTCGTCCTGCCAGCCGCGCGCGAACCAGACCGAGCGGTCCTTCCAGTCGTGCGCCATGAGGGCGATGCCGATCGCGCCCCAGAACGTCAGGATCGTGCCCGTCGCCCCGTGATGGCAGCGCTGACCGAAGATCCACAGGCGACGGCGAACGCGGTCGTAATAAATCGGCTTGCTGACGTATGGAGGAGTCGTGGTAGCCATCGCGCTTTCACTACCGGAGGTATCGGCTCGTCGGTGTTCGAGATCAAGCACTTTCTTGCGCCGGGCTCGATCAGCCGTCCAGCTCGTCAGAATGCGCCGGTGCCCATCATCAAGGCCGAGTACGGCCCGACGCTGCCGCAGCTGCTCGCG
The DNA here is from genome assembly GCA_963751065.1 of uncultured Actinomycetes bacterium. Lineage (GTDB taxonomy): Bacteria > Actinomycetota > Thermoleophilia > Solirubrobacterales > Solirubrobacteraceae > CADCVQ01. The sequence continues at coordinate 109,750 of CAVVTD010000004.1, read as the reverse complement.
CCGCGCCCGCTCGGGGTGCGGATCGCCGCGGCCTGCGCCGCGGTCGCGCTGCTCGTCGCCGCCGTCGTCATCGCGCTCACCTCGCGCCCCGACGAGACCGCGGTGCTCGTCCGCAAGCCGGTGACGTTCAACTTCATTCACGGCCCGCAGTGGGAGCGCGTCGACCGGCCCGGCGCGCTCGTCGCGCTGCGCCACACGCGCAACGGCCTGTTCCTCGATTCCTACACCGTCCGCGAGCTGACGCTGCCGCCGTACCGCGGCGCGGTCGGCGGGATGCTGCCCGTGTACGCCGACGGCTACCTGAAGACCCTGCCCAAGCGCTACCCAGGCTACGAGTTCGTCGGCGAGGGCCGCGCGCGGATCAACAACGCGGTCGGCTACGAGGTCACGTTCCGCGCGCGCGACGGCGCACGGCGGCTGTACGAGCGCCATTACCTGCTCGTCCCCGAGGAGCCCGACGGGCTGCGCCACGGCGTCGTCCTCGAGATCGAGTCCACGGCGGCGGCAGGCACGCCGAACGTCAGCGAGATCGGCAACCACGGAGCGCTCAAGGTGCCGTTGCGCTCGTTTCGCTTCGGCGAGGACCGCAAAGGGGGCACGTCGTGATCGAATGGGAGGACTTCGAGAAGGTCGACATGCGCGTCGGCCGGATCGTCGCGGTCGAGGACTTCCCGGAGGCGCGCAAGCCGGCCTGGAAGCTGCGCATCGACTTCGGCCCCGAGCTCGGCGAGAAGCGCTCCTCGGCGCAGATCACGAACTACGCGCCTGAGGAGCTCGAGGGCCGCCTCGTCGTCGCGGTTGTGAACTTCCCGCCGCGCCAGATCGGCCCGGTGCGCTCCGAGGTGCTCGTGCTCGGCGCCGTCGCCGAGGACCATCCCGTCCTGCTGCTCGAGCCCGACGCCGGCTCGCAGCCGGGCGACCGCATCGCCTGAGGTCACCGAGCGCGAGCGAAGGAGCGAGCGCTCAGGGCGTGAGCGTCGCGCCGCCCGTGCCGGGCGCGGCGACCGTGGTATCCGGATCGGGCTCGATCGCGGGGGGCGGCGGGACGACGACGGGCGCCGGTGGCACGGTCGGCGTCGGGACGATGACGACCGGTGGCGTGCCCGGCTCGATCGGCGCCGCGGCGCCGCCGGTCTGCGCGGGTGGTCCCGGTGCGTGGCCGGTCGGCAGCGGATCGGTTCCGACGGCGGCGGACGGCGGCGCGCTGCCGGCCACGGGGGCCCCGCCGGCGCCGGCCAGCGCAGCCGGGTCGGCGGTGCTCTTCGGCTCGTCGGCGGCCGCGGCGCGATCCGGCTTGGCCGCGTTGGCGCCCGCAGCGGCCGCGGCCGCGGCGGCGGACGCTCGCCTGACGACCCTCCGCGTGCTCGGCTGTTGCACGGCGGCGACGACGCGTGGCGCGACGCGGGCGGCGCGCGGCGCGGGCTCGACCGCCGCGGTCGCGACGGCGGGGCTCGCGACCTTCGTCTGCACGTGCTTGACCTCGGCGACCCCCGCGGTGACGATCGCCGCCGCGGCGAGCGTGGCCGCTGTCTTCGTGGCGATCGTGCTGATCCCGGCGGACATCGCCGACGTACCGCCGGTCGCCGCCACCGTCGCGGCGGCGGCGCCCGCGGCGCCGCCGGCGCCGGCCGAGGCGGTCATCCCGAACTGCGCGAGCAGGGCCTTCTTGAAGAACAGCAGCGGCGCGACCGGCAGGACGGAGGCCAGCGCCTGGTTCGTGCTGCGCAGCTGCGCCTTGAAGCCCTGGCAGCGGTCACAGCCGCGCACGTGACGACGGACCGGGGCGGTCGAGCGGCGCAGGCCCTCGGCCACCTCGCCGAGCTCCTCGCGCACCTGCTCGCAGGTCAGCGTGCGTGCCTCGGCGGCCTCGGCGAGCGAGACGCGGGCGCGCACGAGCAGCGACTTGACGGACGGGATGGTCGTCTCCATCGCCTCGGCGATCTGCTCGTAGGACAGCGCGTCGATCTCGCGCAGCAGCAGGGCCGTCTTCTGCGTCTCGGGCAGATCCTGCACGTCGCCGACGAGCAGGCGGAAGTCCTCGCGCTTGTGGACCTTGTCGGCCGTCGTCTGGCCGGCGTCGGACATGTGGATGTCCATCGAGTCCACGCCGATCGGCTGGACGCGCCGCAGGTGGTTCAGCGAGCGGTTACGCGCGATCCGGTACAGCCACGGCCGCACGTGGATCGCTCGGTCGTCGGCGACGATCGCGTTGAAGGAGGCCGCGAAGACCTCCTGCAGGACGTCTTCGGCGTCCTCGCGCGAGCCGAGCATGTGGCGGCAGAACGCCAGCAGGCGCGACTGGTAGCGCGCGACGAGCGTCTCGAAGGCGGCGTTGTTGCCGCGGCGGACGAGCACGATCAGGCGCTCGTCTGACTGCAGGCGAAGCAGCGGGCTGGGGCCCCGCATCCCGACCGGGACGGTGTGCTTGAGAGCTGTGGCTTCCACGTGGGTGACGAAGGGCGTCGTGCCGCTGGTCGGTTAGAACCCCTGAGACGGCGCGAAGTTCCGAGGTTCGTCTCAGGCTACCGGCGAAACGGCGCGGCTTCGTGAGGACTCGGTGAGGAGTGCCCGGGGCGGGATTCGAACCCACATGCTCTTGCGAGCAGCGGTTTTTAAGACCGCCTGCCTATGCCATTCGGCCACCCGGGCGCGCGCGTTCATCCTACGCGCGCCCGGGGGCCGGACTGGACCTAGAAAAGGACCTATCGCTTCGTGTTCTTCAGCTGCTTTTTGAACGTGTTATACGCGGCGCGCGGCGTACCGTCGGCTTCGACGAGACCGCCGTCGAACTGCGGCGTGCAGCCGTTGCCGAAGTAGTTGTAGCTGTACAGGCGCTCGATGTTCTTGTCGTACTTCTTGATGAGGTCGAACATGTACTTCGTGCGGTTGGCCTGGCGCGCGCGGTCGCACGCGAAGTTGCCCCCGAAGCTGGCCAGCCCGCCGGTCTCGGTGAGCCAGAGCTTGGCGACGCTGTTCTTCTTACGGATCGCCTTGAGGATCCGCGCGACGCCGGGATAGCGGTTGCTGGCGTTCTTCTCGGTGATCTTGCGGTTGACCTGGGAGTAGTTGTGCACCCCGACGATCTTCGCCTTCCTGCCCAGCGAGCCGGCGGCCTTGATCCAGCTGGCGATGTACTTCTCGACGCCGGCCTGATCGAGCACGTCGAGCGCGACGATCTTGCAGCTCGAGCACTTGAACTTCCTGAAGGTCTTGTAGAACTCCGCGGCGCGCTTGGGGTTCTTCGCCGTCGGCTGCGACTTGTGGTTGGCCTCGTTCCACACGCCCCAGTCCTTGACGCCCCGGGCGCGGTAGCGCTTCACCAGCGCGCCGACCTTCGACTTGTAGGCGGAGTTGCTCGGCAGCGGCTTGCGCGGCTGCGAGTTGATGTCGTCGGTCGAGATGTGCATGAGCACCGAGACGCCGGCGGTGCGTGCCGCGGCGACGAACGCGTCGGCCTTCTCGAGCTCGGCCGGCTGGTCGACGGTGTTCCACTCGACGAAGAAGCGCGTCTTCTTCAGGTTGAGCGCCTTCCAGTTGGCGTCGGTGAACATCCTTGGACTTTGATCGCCGATTCCGACGGCGACGTTGGTCTTGGCCGACGCGCTGGCCGGGACGGCGAGGAGCAATCCGGCAACGAGCAGCGAGGGCAGCAGGCGGCGAGTCACGAAGGTGGGTCCTTTCGGCGGGGTCTCGGCACCACATCGGCACGGATGGGCACGTTCATGAGGGTAACCGCCCCGTCCCGCCGCGGTTGCATTTGGTGTGAGGATTGCGTGTGAATCGGCGAACCGCTGCTACGCGGCGCGCGTGGAGCGCAGGGCGGTCGCGCCGACGCCGTCGAGCACGATGCGCGCCAGGCGCTTGTCGCCGCTGATCGAGAGCTGGTCGCGATCGGCGGCCGGGCCGAGCGCGTCGATCCAGTCGGCTTCGCTGCCGGAGATGCGCACGCCGGCGTCGGGCGCGGGCGCCTCGGCGATGGTGGTCGTCCCGCGTGCGACGGTGATCGTGTAGTGCGCCGTGGTGCTGTCCGGGCGCACCACGGCGAGCTCGGCGACGCCCGACACGCCGGCGGGAGCGCTGACGAGGCCGGGGGCGACGCGCAGGATCGCGCCGATGTCGATCGCCTCGCCCTCGCGTGGCGCCGACCATGCCCAGTCCAGGCCCCAGCGGGCCAGCGCGGCGAGGACCGGCAGCAGCTCGTGCGAGCGCCGTGTCAGCTCGTAGTCCACGCGCGGGGGAACCTCGCGGTAGCGCTGACGTGTCAGCAGGCCGTCGGCCACCATGCGGTTCAGGCGCGAGCGCAGCTGCTCGGTGGAGATTCCCGGCAGCACGCGCTGTAGCTCGACGAAGCGCCGGGGACCGGCCGCGAGATCGCGCACGATGAGCAGCGTCCACTTGTCCCCGACGAGGTCGAGCGCCCGTGCGTCGGGCGCCCATTGGGCGTACGGATGGCGCTTGGGCGGAGGGGTGGGGGATGCCATTGGGCTCGGGCTGAACGGCCGTGGGGCGGCTGGAGTCAGACAAGCACCTTAGTGGCGTTTCGACGCACCGGAACCTAGCGGGGGGTTGCAGGGGCCTTTGGGGGGGCAAACCTGTGCGAAGGTTGCCGCAGGTTTCGCCCCACCGCTGCGTTAGGTGGTTGCATGGGAACGGTTTCGTCACTGGACGCCCATCGCGCGACGCGGCGATCGCGGGCGGGCGCTGCGCGCGGCGGCCTGGCCCGCGCGACGCTGTTCTTCGATCTGGCCTCGCCCTCCACGTACCTCGCGGCGGAGCGCGCGGAGCGCCTGTTCGCAGGCTTGGAGTGGCAGCCGGCGTTCACCGGGATGCTGCACGGGTCCGAGCTCGGGGAGGACGCGCGCGCAGCGGCCGCTGCGCGCGCGGAGCTGTTGGGCCTGCCGTTGACGTGGCCCGACGGGCACCCGTTGCGCGTGCGCGGCGCCATGCGCGTCGCCTCGCTGGCCGCCGAGCGCGGATGCGGCGCGGCGTTCGTGCTCGCCGCCTCGCGCCTGGCCTTCTGCGGCGGGTTTGACATCGACGATCCCGAGATCCTCGCCGAGGCGGCGGCCGCCGCCGGGATCGGCCTGCGCGAGACGCTCGCGGCGGCGGGCGAGGAGCGCCGCGACGGCCCGATCGAGGAGTACGGACGCGGGTTGCTGGCGGCCGGCGCGACGCGCCTGCCGGCGCTGCGCGTGGGGCGGCTGCTGTTCTGCGGCGAGGAACGGCTGCACGAGGCGGCCGCGGCGCGGGCCGCTGTCTGAGCGTTTGCACACCGCGCGTCGCGTTCATGTGAACGCGGGTGTTCACTGATAGGGTCCGCCGCGCGATGGCGACGGAATCCTCGAGCCAGGTCGGGATCGTCGGCGGGCATCTCGTGGCTCGGCGCCTGAAGGCGCACGGCATCACCAAGCTGTTCACGCTCTCCGGCGGGCATCTGTTCTCGATCTACGACGGCTGCCGGGCGGAGGGGATCGAGCTCGTCGACGTGCGCCACGAGCAGACCGCGGCGTTCGCCGCGGAGGGATGGGCGAAGGTCACGCGCTCCCCGGGGGCGGCGGCCGTGACGGCCGGGCCGGGCGTCACGAACGCGATCAGCGCGATCGCCTCCGCCCAGGCCAACCACTCGCCGCTGCTCGTGCTCGGCGGGCGCGCGCCGGCGACGCGCTGGGGGCAGGGCTCGCTGCAGGAGATCGACCACGTCCCGCTGGTCGCGACGCTTACGAAGATGGCCGCGACGGCCACGCGCACGGTGGACATCCCGGCCCTCATCGATGCGGCGCTCGGCGCCGCGGTGAGCGCTCACGGCGGGCCGGCGTTCCTCGACTTCCCGCTCGACGTCGTCTTCTCGGCGGCCCCCGAGGAGGGCGGCTTCGTGCCGATGCCGAGCGTGCGCGGCGTCGCCGGGCTCGGGCTGGAGTCCGGGGTGCAGGCCGAGGGCGCGGCGATGGACACGGCGATCGCGCTGCTGCGCGACGCGCAGCGGCCGGTGATCATGGCCGGCACGGATCTGTACTGGGCCCACGGCGAGGAGGCGCTGCGCGCGCTCGTCGAGGAGCTGCGGATTCCCGTGTTCCTCAACGGCCTCGCGCGCGGCTGCGTGCCGGCCGACCACGAGCTCTTCTTCTCGCGCGCGCGGTCGGAGGGGTTGCGGGGCGCCGACGTCGCGCTGCTCATCGGCGTGCCGATGGACTTCCGCCTCGGCTTCGGGGCGGCGTTCGGCGAGGACACGAAGATCGTCGCCATCGACCGCGTGGCCCCGGCGCAGCCGTATCCGCGCGAGGTGCAGGCGGCGCTGCACGGCGACATGAGCGACGTCATGGACGTGCTGCGCGTCGCGCTCGCCGGTGACGGGCGCGATGCGTCGCGGGAGTGGATCGCGTCGTTGCGCGCGGCGGAGGACGGGGTGCGCGCCGGCGAGCGCGAGCTGCTGGCCGACGAGCGCGCGCCGCTTCACCCGATGCGCGTCTACGGTGAGCTCGCCGCGATGCTCGACCGCGACGCGATCGTCATCGGCGACGGCGGCGACTTCGTCTCCTACGCGGGGCGCATGATCGACTCCTACCAGCCGGGGTGCTGGCTGGACCCGGGGCCGTTCGGCTGCCTCGGCTCGGGGCCCGGCTACGCGCTCGCCGCGAAGCTCGCGCATCCCGAGCGCCAGGTCGTCCTGCTGCTCGGCGACGGCGCGTTCGGATTCGCCGGCATGGAGTTCGACACGCTCGCACGCCATGGGGTGGCCGTCGTCGGCGTCATGGGCAACAACGGCATCTGGGGCCTGGAGAAGCATCCGATGGAGTTCATCTACGGCTACTCGGTGGCGGCCGAGCTGCGGCCCGAGACGCGCTACGACACACTCGTCGAGGCGCTCGGCGGGCAGGGCTCGCTCGTGCGCACGCCGGCCGAGCTGCGCCCGGCTCTGGAGCGCGCCTTCGCGGCGGAGGTGCCGGCGCTCGTCAACGTACTGACCGATCCGTCGGTCGCCTACCCGCGGCGCTCGAACCTCGCTTGAATTAAAGGCGGAAGCCGCCCCCAGGGGAAAGGGCGGCTTCCTGATACTGGTCGCGCAGGACGGGCAGGGGTACGCACCTTGCGTGACCGTATTGAGCGGCCCGAGCGGTGGGAGGCGCCGATGAACGGCTGGCCCGGACCTATGACCGGCTCGGTTTCCCTCGAAGCTTGGCTGGGTCCCCTCTGCCGGCACGGCGTGTATCGGCAGCAGTCGCGGTCGACTTGACTCGGACGTTCGTCCGTCTTTCGCGGCCCGTGGTGTATCAGCCGGCAATCGCGAGCCGAAGAGCGGCGCCGCGCAGGATGTCGTGCTCGGAGACCTCGAGCTCGTCGAGCCCGAAGGCGTCGAAGACCTCGACGAGCATGGCCACGCCGGCGACGATCGTGGGAGCACGATCGGGCTGCAGGCCGGTGACGTCGCGGCGTTCGTCGTTCGTGAGCCGCGCGAGGCGGTCGAGGATGCTCTGGACCGTGGTGCGGGTCAGGATGTGGCCGTGGACGCGGGCTCGGTCGTAGGGGTCGAGCTCGAGCTCGATCGCGGCACACGACGTCGCGGTGCCCGCCACGGCGATGCCGTGCGCGACGCTCGCGCGCCGGGCTTGCGGGACGCTGTCGGTGATGATCCCGGCGACCTCGGCGCAGAGCCGCGCGATCGCTTCGGCCGGGGGCGGGTCGTCGTGGATGTGGCGCTCGGTCTGGCGCACGACCCCGGACTGGGTGGACACGTGGAAGCCGACCTCGCCGTCGCGCCCGATGACGAACTCCGTCGAGCCGCCGCCGATGTCGACGACGAGCAGCTCGCGCCCGTCGCGCGGGCGCTCGCTCGTCGCGCCGGCGAACGTCAGCGCGGCCTCCTCGTCGCCGCCGATCGTGCGCGCGTCCAGGCCGAAGCGCTCGCGGACGTTCGACGTGAACTCGGCGCCGTTGGCGGCGTCGCGGACGGCGCTCGTGAGCACGGCGGTGGCGGCTGTCGCGCCGTGCTCGTCGATGAGCTCGCGGTAGCGCTGCAGCGCCTCGAAGACGCGCTGCATGGCGTCGTCCTGCAGGCGTCCGGTCGCGTCGGTGCGGTCGCCGAGGCGCGTGACGATCGACTCGCGGTGCAGCTCTTCCAACCCGCCGCCGGGCGCGACGTCGGCGATCAGCAGCCGCGTCGAGTTCGTTCCGATATCGACCACCGCGACGCGCACGCGAGGCGAGGCTAGTGGCTTCCCGCAGCCGTTGATTCGGCTCCTTGCGCGTTGCTAGACTGGCTTGTCCACGCCGCGGGGTGGAGCAGTCTGGTAGCTCGTCGGGCTCATAACCCGAAGGTCGCGGGTTCGAATCCCGCCCCCGCTACTACGGAGACCCGCCTCTCGCCAGGCGGGTTTTCGTGCTTAAACGGCGTCCCGTTCCAGCGGTTTCAGCCGCCCGTCGGGCGTCAGGTGCGCGAGCGCCGCGGGATCGGGGGCCGCCGTCGGGCCCGCCTCGAGGTACTCGGGGTACATCGGTTTGCGGCCCCGCCTGCGGCCGAGCGCGGCCAAGGGCGGGATGGTGAGCTTCTGCACGACGGGCGGAGGCTTCGTGAACTGGATGACGTCGCCGTACTCGTCGCCCATCACCGCGAGCTGAAGCGGGTCGGGCAGCCCCTTCTTGTTGACCTTGCCGTCGCGCGCGAGGCCGAACATCGAGCCGACCATCTCGGCGAAGCGCACGCCGGGGACGACCTCCACGAGCACCTCGGCCTCGTCGTCGCCGACCTGCCACCAGTCGTGCACGACGCGGGCCGGCACGGACGCGCCCTCGCCCGCGCCGAGCGTGCGCTTGCGATCGCCGATGAGGAAGCCCACCTGGCCGCTCAGTACGAGGAAGCGCTCGTCGACCGTCGGATGCACGTGCGCGGCGGCCACGCGCCCGCCGGGGCGGATGAACAGATGTGACACGAGGACCTGCTCGGGATGCGTGCGCGCGTCCGTGAGGACGACCACGCGCTCGCCGGTCACGGGGTTCTCGAAAACGGGCCGCGGCGTCAGGTCCATCTCGATGCGATCCAACCACTGCCGCTGACGCAAGGCAAGCATGAGAACGGTCTGTCTGGCAAGGTTCGTCGCTGCATGCGGTTGCCGAAGGGATTCGTCAAGCACAGCAGGGGACGGCTCGCGCGCTTCGCCAGGCGCGACGGAGAACGGCTCGCCCGGCTCGTCGAGCGCGGGCGCGGACGACACGCGCGCACTGACCGGCGGCAGCACGGCCGACGCTGGCGCGCGCGCTTCGCCAAGCGTGGCGGGGGAACACGCTTCGCGCGACGTCACCAGCTCCGCAGCGGACGGATCGCTCACTACGTCAACCGCGACAAGGTGCGCTTCACGCGGACGGTGGTCGTCGCGCTCGTCCTGTTGCTGGGCGTCGGGACGGCCGGCGCGCTCGCGCTCCTGCCGCCCGAGCTCACCGATGGCGCCGCGCAACGGCTGGGGCTCGCGTCCGGCGAGGTGGCCCCGAGCGCGATCGCCGAGGGCGACCTCGGCGAGCTCCGGGCAGATCCTCGCCGGCCCGGGGCGGACTACTACCGCGAGACCACCACACGGCGTGTCAGGAGGTCCGTCGAGGCCGGCTTCCTGCCGATCTACCGCGAGGCGGCGGCGACGTTCGACGTGTCCTGGCGCCTGCTCGCCTCGATCCACCGCCAGGAGACCGCGTTCTCCAGCGTGCCGAGCACGTACCACGGTCTCAACGCGTTCGGCTGCTGCGCCGGGCCGATGCAGTTCAACGTCACCAACGGCCCGCCGAGCACGTGGGCGCTCTACCGCCAGTCCTTCCGCCACGGCGATCGCCCGCGCCGATACCCGCACCCGACGCGCCATCACCCGTCGATCTATGACGACTTCGACGCGATCATGGCGGCGGGCGCGCTGCTGCGCGACTCGGGAGCCGGCCAGGCGCTCGACATCGGATCGTGGCGCGCGGCGTACGCGTACTACGGCCACGACACGTTCGGCACCCACTACGCCAGCCAGGTGCTCGGGCGCGCGACCGGCTGGTTGCGCAACGGCTTCTGCCTGAACTGCCCGGACGACGAGGTGCTCGTCGCGGAGTTCGACGACTCCTACGGCGAGGAGGCTCGCCGCCAGCTGCGCGCCGCCGAGGGCAAGGACAAGAAGAAGACGAAGAAGAGGCGAAAGAGCAGGAAGCAGCTGCGCGAGGAGGCCCAGCAGCGACGCGAGGACCGCGGGGAGGTGCCGCCCCCCTCCACCCCGCGGGACACTCCGAGACGCGAGCCGAGGGAGACGACGACGTCCCCCGAGCCGTCGACGACGACCCCCACGACGACCGAGACGACACCGGCGCCCGCGCCTGCGCCACCGGCCGTGAAGACCTGCACGAAGCTCGAGCGCCTGCTCGGTTGCCGCGACGGGTAGCGGCGGCGGATCTGCAGCGCCGCCTGCAGCCCGTCCGGCGGCGAGGACATCCTCGCCGCGTGGTGCGCGAGGTCAAGAACGCCGGCTGGGAGCGCACGGGCGCGTGGTGGTGGTCGCGCTACGTGTTCGTGGCGGGCAGGGTGCGCCACGACCGGGGCGTCAGGCGCGCCGAGTACGCGAGCATGGCCCGCGCGCAGGCCGGCGGCGCGGTCGCGGTCATGGGCGACGGACCGCGCACCTGGTGGTGGTGTGAGGGCCGCTACTTCTCAGAGGACGACGGTCTCGACGCCCGCGACGTCCATGCGCTCGTCTACGAGCGTCGCCGGCGCGCCGAGCGCCGGCTCGAGCGCGCCCACGCCGTCCTCGCCCAGGGCGCGGTGGCCGCGCCGCGCCGCGACCCGATCCCCGGCGAGGTCAAGCGGGCGGTGTGGGACCGCGACGGCGGCGCGTGCGTCGAGTGCGGATCGGCGTTCGACCTGCAATACGACCACGTCATCCCGTTCAGCCTCGGCGGCGCGAGCACCGTCGAGAACCTGCAGATCCTGTGCGCGGGCTGCAATCGCGCCAAGGGCGCGGCACTGTGAATACTGGGGCCAAATGCCCGACTTGACTTCGGTGCAACGACGGGCGTAGGTTCGGTCTGAGCCCGGCTCAGGGGGTTCGTGAATCGGAGGCAGGGATGCAAAGACGGGCGGATCGACCGCCCGTCCCAACCCCACGGAGGTGACGCGATGCGCGTCTCACGGTTCTTACGCCGCACGTCGGCGGCGGTGTCCCCTGGCGGGAGCCGGCGGCGGAAGCTCACGATCGGCAGCGCCGTGATCGTGGCGGTCATGGCGACGGCCGTCGTGCCTGCCCTCGGCATCCTCGCGGGAAGTCCCAGCAACTTCGAGTCCGACGACGGGAACATGACCGTTCAGGGCGTCCTCAATAGCGACTGGGCGAGTGTCACCTTCGTCAAGACGCCCGACGTCGCGGGCGCGACGAACGACGACTCCTTCACCCCGGGCCAGAAGCAGGACACGACCTGTCCGGAGGTCTCGGGTCACAAGAACCCGGCGAAGGACGACTTCACCGACGTCGCGCGCTACACCGAGGTCGGTGCCAACGGGCACACGTACCTCTACGGCGCGACGATCCGGGTCGCCGCCAACGGCAACGCGAGCGAGAACATCGAGCTCAAGCAGGGCACCGGCGGGCTGTGCCCCGGCACGACCGACCTGCTTCAGCGCGTCGCGGGCGACAGGCTGATCGCCATCGACTACACGGGCGGCGGGACGGGCGCCACGTTCAGCATCCTCACCTGGATTACGAGCGGAACGTGCTTCGTGGGCAAGGATGCGGCGCCGTGCTGGGGCGCAAACGTCCAGACGCTGGCGGCGAACGCCGCCGAGGGGCAGGCCAACCAGACGGCGATCGCGGGCGCCAACAACCCGATCAACGGCCAGGCGCTGCAGGCCGGGCAGTTCGCCGAGTTCGGCATCGACCTGTCGGCGGGAGACAATCCGATCGTTCCGGTGGGCTCGTGCTCGCCGTTCGCCCAGACGATCTGGGAGTCGCGCGCCTCAGGCAGCAGCTTCGTCTCCTCGACGAAGGACATCGTGCGCGACGACGTCGGCTTCTCGAACTGCGGGAAGATCACGATCGTCAAGAACACGAACCCGGCCGGCCTGAACCAGGACTTCGACTTCACGTCGAACCTGCCGGACAACGCCGGGGCGGGCGGGACCTGCGACGGCATCGCGCAGGACGGCGGTTTCTGCCTGAATGACGCGACCGATGACAGCGTTTCGGCGACGAACGTGCCGGCGGGCGAGTACACGGTCACCGAGGCCGCGGACCCGACGGGCTTCGCGTTCGCGAGCGTCTCGTGCGACGACGACGATGTCGTGATCGACGACAGGACGGTCACGATTGAGCTCGAGCCGAACGACGACATCACCTGCACGTACGTCAACGACCAGCAGACCGGCGCGATCCAGGTCACGAAGACCTCGATCAAGACGACCGCGACGGGCAACCCGCCGCTGGAAGGGGCGCACTTCTCGTTCTGCACGAACGACGGGCCGTACACCGCACAGAACCCGTGTACGCCGGCGGCGAGCGGCAGTGATGACGTCACGACCGAACGCCAATGGCGTGGCGTGTGTCGACGGGCTGCCGTTCGGCACGTACTACGTGACCGAGACGTCGCCGCCGGACGGGTACAAGCTCGACAGCGACGCGACGACGGCGGTGCTCGTCGACAACGGCGCCGACTGCGACGACGCGCAGTTCGGCGGTGAGACGGAGGAGTACTCCGACACGCCGCTGACCGACGTGACGATCACGGCGACGAGCCAGGACCCGGGCCCCGGCGGCACGGAGAGCCGCATCACGTGCGTCGACGAGACGCCCGAGGGCATCGGCAACTCGCCGCAGCCGTCCGCGATCGGCTTCGCCGATCCGGTGACGGTGGCCGCCGAGGATCTCGAACCTGGGACGTACACCTGCACGGTCGTCGTCGATCCCTGACCACCACCGACGGGAGAGGCAGGAGAGGGCGGCGCGAGCCGCCCTCTTCGCGTCTCAGACGAGGTTCTGCTGCGACGCCGGGCAGTACTGCTGCTGGAACGGGACGTCCGCCATCCGCGCGCGCAGGGTCAGGCTGACCTGCGTGGCGCTGCCGGCCAGCGTCACCCGCCACGTCCCGCCGGCCAGCGGCATCCCGCCGGTGCTGCTGGCGAGCGAATACGGCGGCACGTAACACACCCGGTACTGCGTCGTCGTGACGCCCTTGGAGGTCGTCGAGCCGACGTACACCGCGTGATGGCTGTCGCCCTGCGGGGAGGTGATCGCGAGGTCGCTCAGCGTCCCGGTGACGACGAGGTCGGCCTGCAGCCCGACGCCGCCGGCGGTCCACCACTTGCCGCCGGAGAAGTCGACGGCCCGGTCGCAGAGCTGCTGGGTTGCGGCGAAGCTCCCGTTGAGCGGGCCTTTCCACGTCCGCACGTGCCAGTCGTCCTCGTTGAGGCACCATACGGGCGCCGCCGGGTTCGGCGAGTTCCAGACGTACTCGTAGGTCAGCCCGGGCGACGACGCGGCCGGCGGCCTGCTCGCACCGCCCTTCGCCGCGAGCGCGGTGGGCGCGATCGCCAGCGCGCAGAGGATGACGGCAGCGGCGAGGCGCCTTGCGATGGGAGCGAGGGAGCGGTTCACAACCTGGACATCGGTCGCTCAGCGCCCCGAACTCCGTTCGGTGGGCGAGGCTGGACGGATTGACGGGTCAGACGGCCGTCGGGTGCTGAGGTGCCCGACAAAAGCGATGACTACGACCTGCACGACGTGCGCGCCGATGAACCGGGGTCGACGAGGTACGATCGCGGCATGCCCGACCGTCTGTACTTCACCCCCTCGGACGAGGCCAACGCGCTCATCGCCGGCGACCCGATGGCCCTGCTCGTCGGCTTCGTGCTCGACCAGCAGGTCACCGTCCAGAAGGCGTTCTCCGGACCGTTGGCGCTGCGGGAGCGGCTCGGCTCGCTCGACGCCGACACGCTGGCCGGCGCCGATCTGGAGGCCGTCTTTCGCGAGCGGCCGGCGATCCATCGCTTCCCGGGCGCGATGGCGCAGCGCGTGCACGATCTCGCCATCCACATCCGCGACACCTACGACGGCGACGCCGCCCGCGTCTGGACCGACGCCGCCGACGCCGACGAGCTGCGCGCGAACCTCAAGGCCCTGCCGGGCTTCGGCGCGATGAAGATCAAGGCGCTCGGCGGCGTGCTCGCCAAGCACTTCGGCGTCGCGGTCGCGCAGGAGCTCGTGCCCTGGCATCCGACGCTCGGCGACGTCGACTCGCCCGAGGCGCTCGCCGACTACCAGGCGGCCAAGCGCGTGCACAAGAAGGAGTGGTCTCAGGCCCAGGTCTGAGGGCGCCGGCTCACAGCCGGCGCCTGATCACTCGCGCGTAGGTCAGCTGGCCGCGCGCGGTGGGATGAAAGGAGTCCGTCAGCGGGCTCGTCACGGCGATCAGCCGCGGCGCGGCCGAGCAGACGCCGTGCCCGTTGAACGCCGGCCGCACGTCGACGAAGCGAAAGCCGTCGTGACGGCCGACCTCGGCGCGGGTCGTGCGAGCGAGGAGGTTGCTCGCCTCGTTGAGCCGGCGCTGCTCGCGGTCGTCGATCTTGCCGACGCGGCTGCACCATGACCTGCGCGCGAACAGGCGCGGGTAGCCGACGACGAGCACGTTGGCCCGCGGGGCGCGCTCGCGGATCGCCTCGTAGACGCCGCGCAGGCGCTGCGCCAGGTCCTCGCGCACGAACTCCTCGGCCCGGCGCACGCGCGCGTCGCAATGGTCCGCCGCGCCGAACAGGCAGGTCTCGATGACGTCCACGAAGCCCGCGTCGTTGCCGCCGATCGTGACGGTCACCAAGCGCGTGTTCGCCGGAAACGCGGCGAGCTGACCGCGGCGCAGGCTCGCCGTCGTCGCGCCGCCGCAGGCGCGAAACGACGTCAGGCGGCGGCCGAGCCGGTGCGGGTAGGCCCGCCGGCTGCGCTGGCAGGCGCCGCTCGTCGCCCCGGCGCCGACGCCCGAGGCATAGGAGTCGCCGAGCGCCACGTAGGCGCCGCTCGCCGCAAGCGCGGGCGCCGGCGGCGCTGCGAGCGGGCTTGCAGCGAGCGCCAGCGGCAGGAGGCTGCGCCGGAGGATCGAAGAGGTCGGGGGCAAGTTCCGCGCCTTACCCGCGGAGCCGCGAGCGCAGCAGCATGTCGACCAGGCCTCCGCCGAAACTTCCGCCCGTCGCCCGTGTCCTGGTGTCCGACATCAAGGCCGAACCGCTTTCGCGCCAGGGCGCAGGCGGCCGGGGGAACCACCTGCGCCGATGGCGCACGGGGCGAATTGCCGGTTGGATCGGCATAGCGCAATTCCAGCGCGAGCCCGTCAGCTCACCTCGGAGGCCCGTGGAAGACGGAGGGACGACCGTGGGTCATGGAGGATTGTGCCTGCGCGCCTGCGTGCGCACCCTTGCCGTGGCCGGCACGCTGGCGACCGCCGGCGCCGCGGCGCCCGCACCGGCGGCCGCCGCGTTCGGCGACCACGTGCTGCGCATGGGCGACCGCGGCCGCGAGGTCCGCGTCCTGCAGCGCTGGCTGACGCTGACCGGCTTCTCGGTCGCCGTCGACGGCCACTTCGGGCGCCGGACGCGCGTCGCCGTCCGCCGCTACGAGCGTGCCAACGGCCAGCGCGTCGACGGCTGGGTCTCGCGCGAGCAGGCCCGCGGGCTGCGGACCCGCGCCTACGCCGCCCGCGCCGCCGCGCCGCCGGCGCCGGCCACCGCGGCGGTCGTGCCGCCGCCCGCGCCGCTCATCACGCCGACGCCGAACGCGGTCATCGCGGCGGACGGGCTGACCGCGATGGTCCCCGCCGCCGCGCCGCCGCCGGTGCGCGATGCGATCGTCGCCGCCAACCGGATCGTCGGCAGGCCCTACCGCTGGGGCGGCGGCCACGCGCGCGTCGAGGACGACGCCTACGACTGCTCGGGTGCCGTCTCCTATGCGCTCATGGGCGGCGGGCTGCTGGGCGGGCCGTTGGACTCGACGTCGCTCAAGCGCTTCGGCGAGGCCGGTCGCGGCCCGTGGATCACGGTCTTCGCGAACTCCGAGCACACCTACGTCGTGATCGCCGGGCTGCGCCTGGACACGTCGGGGACCGGCGGCAGCGGACCGCGCTGGCACGCCGAGATGCGCTCGGCCAAGGGCTACGTCGCGCGCCACCCGACCGGCCTGTAGCCCGGCCCGGAGTGCGACATATGTCCCGTTGAACGCGGGCGCGGCGCGGGCAATGCTGCTGACGATGATTCGCCGCGTGCTCGCGCCCAGCCGCCCGGACCCGATCGCGCTCATGCTGCTCGCGCTCGCGGCGCTGTGCGTCTTCGTCGCGGGCTTCCAGCACGCGCGCCTGTTTCACCGCGGTTACGCGGAGGTCGAGATCGTCGGCCTGCTGTTCTTCATGAACGGGATCGGCTCGGCGGTCGTCGTCCTGACGCTGATCTTCGACCGCGCCTGGATGTTCGTGCTCGGCGCGCTGTCGATCTGCGTGCCGTCGCTCGTCTCGATCGCGATCTCGCATTCGTCGGGCTTCCTCGGCTTCCGCGAGGGCGGCTACGACGCCGACGCGCTCGTCATCGTCGTCGCCGAGGTCGCGGCGGTGATCCTCGCGTCGCTCGGTGCGGCGGCGATGTTCGCCAAGACGCGGAGCGCGTCGTGAGGATCGTCCTCGCCGCGCTGACGGTCATCGTCATGGGCTGCGCGATCGCCGGCCTCGGCATGGGCCAGTCGACGGCCGAGGGCCAGCCGGCGCCGAGCGCGGGCGCAGGTCGCCGCCGCCAAGCAGCGGATCGCCGCCGGCGGCGCCACGGTCGCGCGCGGCCGCGAGCTGTTCGCGGACGAGGGCTGCGACGCCTGCCACTCGATCGCCGCCGTCGGCGCGGAGGGCAAGCTCGGCCCGCGACTGGACACGCTCGACGACGACGCCGACGACATCGTCGAGGGGATCGCCGAGCCGCGCGAGGACACCGCCGACGGCTTCCCGGACAACCTCATGCCGACCGACTACGCCGAGCGCATGGATGACGCCGACGTCCGGGCGCTCGCCGCCTTCGTCGCGGCCGCCTCGGGGACGGGCGAGGAAGGCGAGGAAGCCGGCGAGCGCGACGAGGACTCCGGGCGCGGTCGCGGGCGCGGGCGCGGCGGGAACTCGGGGAGCGGCGGCGGCGGCGAGGACTGACGGTCGCCTCGGCGGCTGCCACGGTGTCCAACCGCGCGAGGCGCATCTTGCGCACGCGGTCCATAGCGGCGCAGGCCAAGCGGCCCGACGATGTTCGAGCACGCTCGGCGCTTCGCGTCCGCGCACATCAACCCCGACCGGAAGGAGTCCGCCTTAGTGCCCACACGGACGAAACCGAAGTTCGATCTCGGGCTGCGGGCCGAGCTGTCCGTCCGCGGCCTGCGGGCGACACCGCCGTTGCGCCGCCGCGCCGGCGCCGGCCCCAGCGACGACGGGCATTGGACGCTCGACGGCACGCCGCTGACGCTGCCGATGGCCGCCGACTCCCCGTGGGAGGCGCTCGCCGACGGCCGGCTCATGCGCGACGGCGTCATCGTCGATGTCGACCTCGCCGCGGTCGGCCGCCCGCGCTTCTACGACCACGCCACGGCCGACGGCGTGCCGTACGAGAAGATCGCGCGGCTGCACGGCCGCCACGTCCTCGCCACGACCGTCGTGCAGACGTGCGTGCGCTACGCCGAGAACGAGCGCTGCCGCTTCTGCACGATCGAGGAGTCGCTGAACGCGGGCGAGACGACGCACGTCAAGCGGCCCGAGCAGATCGCCGAGGTCGCCGCGGCGGCCGTCCGCCTCGACGGCGTGCGTCAGCTCGTCATGACGACCGGCACCTCCAACGGCCGTGACCGCGGCGCGCGCCACCTCGCGCGCTGCGTCGCCGCCGTCCATGCCGTGCTGCCCGACCTGCCGATCCAGGTCCAGATCGAGCCGCCGGTCGACCTCGCATGGATCCGCCGCCTGCGCGCGGCCGGCACGACGGCGATCGGCATCCATATCGAGGCGCTCGATCCGATGATCCGCCGCCGCTGGACGCCGGGCAAGGCGTCCGTCCCGCTCGCGCGCTATGAGGACGCGTGGGCCGAGGCCGTGCGCATCTTCGGCCGCAACCGCGTCTCGACCTACCTGCTCATCGGCCTCGGAGAGGACCCCGACGAGCTCGTCGAGGGCGCCCGCCGGCTCATCAAGATGGGCGTCTATCCGTTCGTGGTGCCCTACCGCCCGCTCGTGGGGGCGCTCGCCCACGACGACGGCGTGCCGGCGCCGAGCCACGAGATCGTGGCCGACATCACCGATCGCGTCGGGCGCGCGCTGCGCAACGCGGGCATGCGGGGCGCCGACCAGGGCGCCGGCTGCGCGGCCTGCGGAGCATGCTCGACGCTCAGCGCCGTCGGCGGGTGACCGCGGGTCCGCCGCCCCACGGCCGCGCTACGGCGCCAGCGGGGCCGGGCACGGCGTGACGACGCCGGTGCCGAAGATGACGTTCTCGCACGTGAACACGCGGTCCGAGCGCGGATCGACCTTCAGGCGCAGCCACTCGTGCGGCACGCTCGTCGAGCCTTGGACGACGACGCGCGTGAGGTTCGCCGGCTGGCCCGGCGGCGTGTCGACCTTGAACACGTGCGAGTCGCCCTGCAGGAGCAGCACCGGCTTGCCGAAGCGGGCGGCGCGATCGGCGATGACGGCCTTGAACGGGATATAGGCCGGCTGGCTGGGCGCGAACGGATCCCACATGTCGGCCTGCATGCCGAGCACGACGGCCGGAGCGTCCTCCTCCTCCGCCTCGTCGAAGATCTCGTCGATCCAGGCCAGCGACGCGGCCTCGCGGGCGATGTACTCGCGCGTGCGCAGCGCGGTCTCGGCGGTCGTCTCGGGCTGCCCCGCGCGGTCGCCGAACCAGGGTGCCTGGTTGTCGTCTGATCCGACGACGTGGACGACGCCGAACTCCACGTCCTGGTCGTCCCACATGACGTTCTCGGGGTAGGCGCGCGACTGCGCGTCGACCTTGTCGGGGGCGCCGAGGGTCCGGCCGCGCACGGGGAAGAAGAGCTCGCGGAGCTTCGCCAGGCGCTCGGTGGGAAGGTAGGCGCCGTTGCTCGCCCGGTGACAATCGGTCCACTCGTTGTCACCCGGCGTGTAGACGAGCGGGTCCCTGAAGCGGTCGAAGTCGACCCGGCGGGCGGCGAGGTACGCGTCGTCACAGCGGCTCGAGCCGTTCTTGATGTCGCCGAGGTGGATGACGCGACGCACGCCGGGATCCGCGTTGATCTGCCCCACCTCGGCGGGGAAGGCGGCGACCTGCGCATCGCCGTAGGGGATGTCGCCGATGACGGCGAGCGTGAGGGCGCTCGAGCGGCGATCGCCGTCGCGGTCGGCGGCGGCGATGGCGACGGGCGTGGCGAGGAGCGCGGCGGCGAGGCCGGCGACGGCGAGCTTGCGGAACATGCGCGGAACGTATGCACGCGGCGGCCGCGGCAAGTTGCCGAGATGTGATCGAGGCCCACAAGCACGAACGCCCGCCGCACCCTTTGGTGCAGCGGGCACTCATGCTCGCGATCGCAGTTTCGTGATCGCTGCGCCGTTCGTCACGGCCCGGCGATCACCCGGCGGTCAGCCCGCGCTCTTCTGCCTTGCCGCTTCGGGGGGATCGACGCGGCTGGGGCGGATCAGCAGTCGGACCGGCCGTGGTGGAGGGCGAAGCCGGCCGCGCCGTGCGCTCTCGCGGGTCCGCGGCTCTGGGCGTCCCGGCCTCATCGGCGTGGGGCGCTCATGGTGATGCGGACCGCAGAGCACTCCAAGCCGCATCCTGAACGGGTCGTCGCGCGCCTGCGAGGACGGCGCGGGTTCCCCAGGAGGCGGCTCCTGAGCTCGAGTCGGTGCAGCGTGCATTCGGCCATATGGCGGATGATGGCCACGCACCGCCGGCCGTTGCATCGACCGCCGGCGCAAATCTGGCGGCCGCGATTGGACCCGATGTCGTGGTGCCAACCGTCCGCCAGTCCAGGGAGATCGCGCCTCGCTCATGCCGGGGAGCGGCCGGACCGACGAAGTGCGCATGGCCGCCGCCTCGCGCCGCCTCGTGCTCGTCGCGCTTGCCGCGCTCGCCGGCCTGCTCGGGCTGCTCGGCGCCCCGGTCTCACCGGCCGTCGCCGCGTCGCCGCTGGACTTCCTGCTCAAGCCCAAGCCCGCCCCCAAGGTCGCGCCGGTCGCCGCGCCGATCTCCGCCGACCCGTCCGGCACCGCGCCGCGCGGGACGATGATCATGGTCCACGCCGGCGGCTGGGCCGGCCACGACGCGCACGCCCAGAACCTGCTCATGGACCGTCCCGGCGACCTGCTGCTCGGCCGCGGCTGGCGCGTCGTCTCGCTGGACTACGAGGAGGGCACGGCCGGCCTGCAGGACGTGCTCAACGCGGTGGGCAGCGAGCTCGGTCGCGGCACCGGCGGCGGTCCCGTCTGCCTCTACGGCGAGTCTGCCGGCGCGCACCTCGCGCTCGTCGCCGCCGCGCGGCTGCGCGCGATCGACTGCGTCATCGGGCTCGGCACGCCGACCGATCTCGCGCTCTACCAGGCCGAGGCGGCGGCCAGCCCGGACGCCCGGCTGAAGATGGTGGCCGGCCAGATGACCCGCTTCTTCGGTGGCGCGCCGGCGGAGTTCGCGCCCTGGAACCTCGTCGAGCTCGCACCGTCGATCCACGCCGACGTGCTGCTCATGCACGAGGCCGCCGACGCGGTCGTCTCGGCCCAGCACGACGCGCGCTTCCAGGCCGCCCGACCGACGACGCAGCTCGTCGACCTCGCGGCCGGCAACCCGGCCGACCCGGATTTCATGCACGGCACGGTGTCCGACGCCGGTCGCGGCAAGTACATGGCCGCGATCGGCGCGTTCGCCGACCGCGCCGTCGACGCGCGTGCGGCGGAGCGCGCCGCCGCGGCCACCGGCTGCTCGGGCGTCGGCCGCTCGCTCGCCGAGGTCGGCCTGAACACGGTCAAGAGCGCGCTGCGCTGCCTCGCCCGCAAGGGCGCCGGTGCCGGCGGTCGCGCCGGCGGCTGGCAGCGCACGAGCGTCACGCTGCGCGGCGAGGTCAACGCCTCGCGGATCTGGTCCTCGCTGCGCGCGACGAAGAGCGGGCGTCGCGCGCTCGCGGCGACCGCCGCCAGGCGCGCGAAGCTGAGCGTGCGCGCGGGCGACCGCACGCAGGTCGTGCTGCGCGCCGCGCGCTGACGGGCGCGTCAGCGGGCGCGGCGGATGCGGAACTGCACGGTCTGCGCGACGCCCTCGGCGAGGACCGCGCTCAGCCGGTACAGCCCGGCGCGGCGGCCGAGCTGCTTGGCGGTGAGCTTCAGCGTGTTGGCGCCGGCCTTCGCGTCGACCGTCCGCACGCCGCGGGCCTTCGTGTAGCGGCCCTTGCCGAGCGAGCGCTGCAGCGCGAACGAGACCGGCGCGGCGCGGCTCAGGGTGTACGTGAAGCGCGCCGCCCGCCCGGCGGTGACCGTCTTGACGGCGCGGGTCAGCCCACTCAGCACCGGTCCCGGGCGCGGCGTGCCGAGCACGCGCAGGACCGAGCGCGCCATGCTCGCCTCGCCCAGCACGTTGGGGTGGATCGGGAAGGCCGGCATCGTCGGCACGAGGCCCTCGAACCAGCGCGTCGGTGGCAAGGTGCATACGTCGTGGCCGACGCTTTCCGCGTACGTGTCGACGAACTCGGCGTCGTTCGCCGCGGCCTGCTCGGCGATCATCGCGTTGATCGCACGCAGCTTCTCTTCGAGGTAGGTCATGTCGTCGTCCGACAGGGGGACGAGCGGGTAGCAGCCCTTGCCGTCCGTCGGCGCGACGGCGGGATAGCCGACGATGAGCACGCGGGCCTGGGGAGAACGCTCGTGGATGCCCTGCAGCACGGCGGCGATCTTCGGCGCGGACTCGGCGATCTGGTCGGCGAGCTTGTCGCCGCCGCCGGGCTTGGCGAAGCTCGAGCGGCAGGCGGTGCCGGTCGGGTCGAGCAGGCCGAGCCCGAGGCACGTCGTCGCGGCGCCGACGAGGCCGACGTCGTTGCCGCCGATGCCGACCGTCACGAGCTCCGTGTCGCTCGTCAGGGCGGAGAACTGCGGCACGTTCGCGCCGCCGGTCACTGCCTGGGAGCCGAGCATGTGCTCCGTCGTCGCCGACGAGCAGCTCACGTCGCGAAACGCCGCCGAGCCGAGCGCCGCGCGCACGACCGACGGGTAGTTGTGATCGGAGCGCGCGCAGCCCGCCGGCATGCCGACCTGGTTGGGCACGAGCGGCGCGGCGGTGTAGGAGTCGCCGAGCGCGACGTAGGGACCGGTGTCGGCGGCCTGCGCGCCGGTGGCGAGCGCCAGCGTTGCCGCGAGCGTGCCGGCGAGCAGACGAACGGTGAAGTTCATGTGAGGAGTATCGCTGAGCCCGCCGACCGGGCGCGCCGGCGTTCAGAGGATCCCGACGAGCCCCGCGCAGACCCAGTTGCGCGCGCCGCTGCCGCCGGCCCACAGCTGCGCCGCGAGCCGGTCCTGCTCGGCCTTCGGCGCCTGGTAGGCGTGCGGCGTCGAACCGCCCAGGCCGCGCCAGGTCGCCGGCAGGAACTGATAGAAGCCCGACGCGCCGGCCGAGTTCGGCGGCAGGTTCTGACCGCCCGACTCGCACTGCACGACCGGCCACGGGATCGACCATGGCCCGCCCGGCCCGACCGCCTTGAGCGCCTGCGCGCGCTGGGCGAGCAGGCGGTTCAGCGAGCGCTCGGCGCGGCGGCGGCTCGCCCGCGTCCCGCGCAGCAGCGCCGCCCGTGCCGCGCGCGCCTGACCGAGCCGTGCGCGCCGCTCGCTCAGCCCGGCGGCGATCGTCGTCAGCGCGTCGCGGCGCTTGCGCACGGCATCGGCGGCGACGCGCCGCTGCACGGCGAGCCGGGTCAGCAGGCGGCGCTGGCCGAGCGCGTCGCGGCGCGCGTCCTTGACGGTGTCGAAGATCCGCTGGTTCTGGCGCTCCACGCGCTTGAGGAAGTCGACGGACTCCAGCAGTTGGGCGAAGCCGTCGGCGCGCAGCAGGACGGTGACGATGTCCGGCCGCCCGCCGGTGTAGCGATGGCGCAGCACGGCGGCGAGCTGCGCGCGCGACTGCTTCAGCCGCTCGCGCAGGCGCAGCGCGCGCTCACGCTGGCGGTTGCGGCGCGCCTCGGTCGAGGCGAGCTTCGTCTCGGCGGCGACGAGGTCTGACTGCACGGCGGCGACGCGCTTCTCGAGGATCGCCACCTCGCGCGCCGTCGCTCGCTCGAGCCTGCCGAGCCGCGCCACGGAGCTCGACAGCGACCGCTCCTGCGAGCGCTGGGCATCGATCTTGTCGCGCAGGCCGCCTTCGTTCTGCTGGCCGCCCGCGGGCACGGCGACGCACACCGCAGCGGCGACGGCGATGAGGAAGACGAGTGCGCGGATGCGGCTGCGGTCCATGCGGCGGCGCAGCTCAACCTAGCCAGCGGGCCGCGGCCGGCGAAGGTCTGCACGCGCTCGTGCGCGCGGGTCAGGCGACGGCTGAGCCGTGGCCGGTGCGCGCGAACGTGGCGGCGGCGCGCCGCTCCCACGTGCCCGCGACCATGCGCCGCGCCAGCGACACCGCCATGCCGGCGCTGCGCTGCGCGCCCGCCAGATCGCCGCGCTCGAGCAGCAGCTCGGCGCGCATCCGGTGCAGCTCGGGCTCATACCAGCGCTCGCCCTGCGCGACCCAGCCCAGCGCGTCGTCGAGCGTGCAGAGGGCGCCGTAGGCATCGCCGGTCCGCGCGAGCGCATCGGCGAGCAGCCCGTGCAGGAACGGGCGCTGCACGATCGCTCCGCCCGCCTTCCACAGCGCGATGCCCTCGCGCAGCTGGGCCAGTCCGCCGTCGTGCTGACCACCCACCACGCGCGCCCAGCCGATCAGCGCCTGCGCGTGCGCGCGCTGGTCGTCGAGGTCTTCGTCGGTGGCGATCTGCAGCTGCGCCGAGGCCTCGCGCAGCGTGCCTTCGCGGTCGCCCGCGATGTGGGCGGCGGTGGCGGCGGCGCCGTGCAGCCAGGCCCGGCTCGGGGGATGCGGGTGAGCGCGCAGCAGCTCCATGGCGGCGGTGAGGTCGGAGTGGGCGCTCTCGGCGTCGCTGCGGCAGGCGAACGCCACGGCGCGCAGGCCGAGCGCGAGCGCGGCCGGGTCCACGCCGCCGTGCGCGGCGGGCCGGCGATGGCGATCGCCGTCGTACAGCTCGTAGGCGACCGCGAGGTGCTTGAGCGCCTCGCGATGACGGCCGAGATGGACGAGCGCGGCGCCGTAGGCGCACTCCGCGTCGAGCAGCAGGTCGGCGTCGCGCGCGCCGCCGGCGATGTCGCGCTGGACCTGCGCGAGCAGCATCGCGTCGTCGATCCGGCCGCTGATCATGCGGTGGGCGGTCAGCTGGGCGAGCGCGGCGAAGGTCTCGGGCGTGGCGTCGACGTCGCGGCTCAGCCGCTCGGCGCGGGCGAAATGGGCGACGGCGGCGGCGGCGTCCCAGCCCTGCCGGGCGGCGATCGCGCGGCCGGCGAGCACCCGCAGCCCGAGCTCGGCGGCGCGGCGCGGCGGACCGTCGGGGGTGCGGGCGGTGAGCTCGATCGCCCGCGCGAAGTGGCCGGCCGCCTCGCTCAGCGCGTGTTCGGCGAGCGCCTGCTCGCCGGCCGCGCGCCAGTGGCGCACCGCCTCGGGCAGCTCGCCGGCGTACTCGAGATGGCGCGCGACGCGCTCGGGCTCGGCGGCGGCGACGTGGGGGAAGTGCGCCAGCAGCGCCCGCGCGATCTGGAGGTTGTGGCTGCGCAGCGCCCGCTTGCGCTGCGAGCTGCGCGCCGCGTCCTGCAGCAGGACATGGCGAAAGGCGTAGCGGCCGGGCCCGGCCTCGACGACGACGTCCTCCTGGACGAGCCGCTCCAGGCCCCAGTCCAGTGCCGAGCGCTCGATCGTGCCGATGGCGTGCAGCAGCGTGACGTCGAACTCGCGGCCGATCGTCGCGGCGAGTTGGGCGACGGCGCGCGCCGTCGTGTCGCGCTCCAGGCGCGCCATGAGGCAGCCGTAGAGCGTGGCCAGCGTGGGATCCGGGTCCTGCGTCGCGAGCACCGTCCGCGTGAGCTCCTCGGCGAGCAGCGGCGAGCCGCCGGCGCGGGCCGCGAGGTCGCCGGCCACGCCGTCGGGCAGCCTGCCCTCCTCGGCGACGCGCTCGACGAGCCGCAAGCTCTCCTCGGCGTCCAGGCGGCCGAGCTCGATGCGCTGCAGCGACGGATTGGACGGCCCGACGTAGTCGCTGCGCGCGGTCAGCGCGAGCATGAGCGCCACGTCGCGCGGCCCGTCGAGCAGCGCGGCGAGCAGCTCGAGCGTCGACGGGTCGGCCCAGTGCAGGTCCTCGACGACGACGAGCAGCGGCGCCTCGTCGGCCGCGAGGCACAGCGCGCCGGCGACCGCGACGAGCGATTCGCGGCGGCGGCGCTGGGGGCTCATGCGCGCGAGCGCCGCGCCGCCGTCGGGCAGCGCGATCCCGTGCTCGCGCAGCCCGGCGAGCACCGGGTACAGCGCGCTGCCGCGGTGATAGGGGTCGCACGCGCAGGTGACGACGGTCATGCCGAGCTCCTCGCCGGCGGTCGCGGCGAGCGTCGCGACGAGGCGCGACTTGCCGACGCCGGCCTCGCCGCGCACGAGCACGGCCGAACGCGTGCCGTCGGCGGCGCGCTCGGCGAGGGCGCGCAGCAGCGCGCGCTCGCCCGTGCGCCCGACGAGCGAAGGGGGAGCGTGGCGGGTCGTCGCGCCGCCGTCGCGGGGGGTCGTCACGACGAAGAGCTCGGCGTCGCCGTACGCGGGCTCGAAGCCGAAGCCCTCGCCGGCTCGGGTCTTGGTGGCGTCGTCGACGGTCACGCAGTCGGTGGCGCCGCGACGCTGGATGGCGCCCGCGATGCGCGGCGTGTCGCCGAACGCATCGTCGGCGTCGGCGCCGTCACCCGCCGGACCGGTGGCGATCGCCAGGCGCGCCGCGAAGGGCAGGCCGAACTCGCGCTCGATGACCTCGCGCGCGCCCTCGAGCGTGCGCAGGATCTCCCAACCGCAGCGCACGGCGCGCAGCGCGTCGTCGGGCTGCGGGCGCGGATGGCCGAAGAAGATCGCGACGCCGTCGGAGACCCACGGCAGCACGTGCCCGCGCAGGCGCGCGGCGACCTCGCTGCAGATCGCGTGAAAGCGGGTGCTGACGACGGCACGGGCGTCGCCGTCGAGCGCGTCGAGCGCGGGCGTGTCGGCGAGGTCGCAGAGCAGGACGGTGATCTCCGCTCGTTCGCCGGCGTCGGTGTCGGCATCGACGGCGTCGGCGACCTCGGCGGCCTCGGCGCCGTCGCAGGCCTCGGCGAGCGGGGGCGGTGGCGCCGGCGAATCGGCCGTCGCGCCGTTGCGCGCCACGAGCACCTGGCCGTCGTCATCGGCCGCGCCGAGCACGGTCACGAGCTCGTCGCGCAGGGCGGTGAAGGTCGCGTCGTCGAGGTCGAACTCCAGGCGCAGCGCCGTGTGCGAGACGCGCCCGCGGCGGGTCAGCAGGGCCAGCGAGCGTTCGACGACATCTCCGAAGGTCGGCACGAAATCCACGGTACTGGCGCGGTCCGGGGCTCTCGACGTCTGATCGATCGTCAGTCAGCGCGGACGGCGCCGAGGCGCCCCCAGAGCAGGACGAGCAACGCGAAGATGATGGAGATGGTCAACATGGGCGAGGGGCTCACCCATGTATCGGCAGAAGTGGCCGTCCCCGCGAGCGTTACACGATGGGTGTCGGCGGCTCCTTTCCGTCCAGCACCGCGATGACGTTGTCGGCGCACAGCGTCGCCATCGCGTCGCGCGTGATGCGGGTCGCCGAGCCGAGGTGCGGCAGCAGCACCGTGTTGGGCAGCGCGACGAGCTCGGCCGGCACCTCGGGCTCGTGCTCGTAGACGTCCAGGCCGGCGGCGGCGAGCGGCCCGTCGCGCAGCGCAGCGACGAGCGCCGCCGTGTCGACGAGCCCGCCGCGCCCCGTATTGACGAGGATCGCGCCCGGCTTGCAGCGCGCCAGCGCGGCCGCGTCGATCATGTGCTGCGTCTCCGGCGTCAGCGCGACGTGCAGGCTCACGAAGTCCGAGATCGCCAGCAGCTCGTCGAGCTCGACCTGGCGGGCGCCGTGGCGTGCCGCGGCGTCGTCCTGGCGATGGCGGCTGGTGAAGACGAGCTCGGCTCCGAAGCCGGCCAGCAGCTCGGCCACGCGCCCGCCGATCCGGCCGAGCCCGACGAGACCGACCGTCGCCCCGCGCAGCTCGCGGCCGAGGAACTGCTCGGGCTCCCAGCCGGTCCACTCGCCGCGCCGCAGGATCCGGTCGGTCTCCACGACCCGCCGCCCGGCGGCGAGCATGAGCGTCACCGCAAGCTCGGCGGTCGCGTCGGTCAGCACCTCGGGCGTGTTCGTCGCGCGCAGGCCGCGCTCGCGCACGGCCTCGGTGTCGACGTTGTCGTAGCCGACGGCGAAGTTCGCGACGACGCGCAGCGACGCGCCCGCGCGATCGAGCAGCGCGCCGTCGACGGTCACCGTCGGGTCGGTCACCAAGCCGTCGGCGCCGGCCACGCGCTCGTGCAGCCACGTGCGGTCGAGCGGCACGCCGCCGCACTCCACGGAGAAGCGCGCCGACAGCCGGTCCAGGCCGGCGGCGGGCAGCGTGCGGGCCACGACGATCCTCACGATGCTGGCGCGGCGCGGTTCTGGTGCGCGGCCGGGATCACAACGAGAGGTATATCGTCGCAGCGGACGTCCGCCGGGCGCTGACAGCCCGCTTCACGAGGAGAGCCCGATGGCCTACACAGTTCCCGACCTCAACTACGCCTACGACGCGCTCGAGCCGCACATCTCCGAAGCGACGATGCGCGTGCACCATGACAAGCACCACCAGGCGTACGTCGACAAGGCCAACGCCGCGCTGGCCGGCACGGAATGGGAGGACGTCAAGCCCAAGGAGCTGCTGACGCGCCTCGACGAGCTGCCGGAGTCGATCCGCGACACGGTCCGCAACAACGCCGGCGGCTACTACAACCACAACATCTTCTTCCGCAGCCTGGCGCCGGTGTCCGAGGGCGGCGGCGTCGAGCCGAAGGGCAACCTCGCGGGCGCGATCCGCGACACGTTCCACTCGTTCGCGAGCCTCGCCGAGACCTTCGAGGCGGCCGCGATGAGCACGTTCGGCTCCGGCTGGGCCTGGCTCGTGCACGACGGCACGCGCGTGCTCATCGTCACGACGACCAATCAGGACAACCCGATCTCGGATGGGCTGACGCCGCTGCTCGGCGTCGACGTCTGGGAGCACGCGTACTACCTCGACTACCAGAACCGCCGCGCCGACTACGTCAAGGCCTGGCTGAAGGTCGTCAACTGGGACGTCGTGGCCAAGCGCTACGCCGATGCGCCGGTGCCCGACGTCAGCGCCATCCTCGAGCGCACCGTGAGCATCACCGGCAAGATGGTCCCGTTCGGCGAGGTCACGCTCGACGCTGCGCGCACGCAGTCGGCCGAGCTCGGCGCGCTCGCCGGCTGGGGCCCGATGGCCAAGGTCGGCACCGTGGCGCGCGCGTGGGGAGAGCTGGCCAAGACGATCGAGGGGCGCGGCGCGGAGACCGTCGCCGACCTCGACCCCGGGATCGTCAAGAAAGCGGCCGTCGAGCTGTGGATCGTGCCGCCCGACCGCGGGATGATCTGAGCGTCAGCGGCCGAGCTGCCCGCGGCGCGGGCCGGCGCCCAGGCCGGTGCTCTCTGCGAACGAGAGCAGCGCGACCGAGACGGCGACAGCCGCGACGAACCCGATGACGTTGAGCTCCCAGATGTCGCCGGTGCCGAGCACGTTGGCGATCGTGCCGCCGATGACAGAGCCGAGGACGCCGAGGCCGAGCGTCCACAGCAGGCCGATCTTCTGCTTGCCGGGGAGGATGAGGCGGGCCAGCAGCCCGATGATGAGCCCGGCGACGATGAAACCGATCATGTGGTTCTCCTAAGCGACGAGGGGGGAGAAGCGAGTACCCGCAGTACCCCGCCGCAACGCGCCGGCTACGCGACCGGCCGCAGGTGGCGCAGCGGGCGGCCCTCGCGCAGCTCGCGCACGACGGCCTCGACGAGCCCGTCGCCGTCGAGCCGGCGCCCGTCGGTCACCGCGGCGATCACGCCGCGCTTGCGCTGGATGAGCTCGGCCATCGTCTCGTCGATCGTGTCGGCGGCGAGCAGGTACCAGGCCGTCACCGCGTCGTGCTGGCCGATGCGGTGGCAGCGGTCCTCGGCCTGGTCGTGCATCGCCGGCGTCCACTCGAGCTCGAGGAACGCGACGTTCGAGGCGCGCGTCAGCGTGATCCCCTGACCCGCCACGCGCGTGGCGCCGACGAGCAGCTGCGGCCCGTCGGGCTGCTGGAAGGCCTGCACCGCCGCCTCGCGCGCCGCCGCCGAGTCGCGCCCGAGCAGATGCACCGCGTCGGGGAAGCGCGCGATGAGCGCCTCCTGCACCTCGACGTGGCGGGCGAACACCACCAAGGGCTCGCCCGAGGCGAGAAAGTCGCCGATCCACGACAGCGCGGCCGAGAGCTTGCCGCGCGCCGCCAGTCGCTGCAGCGTGCCGAGTTGGGCCAGGCGCTGGGCGCGCAGCGTCGCCGCGATCTTCGCGTTGAGCTCGCGCAGGTCCAGCGGTTGTGAGCGCAGCCACGCGATGACGTCCTCCTCGGCGAGCCGGTACTCGGTGCCGTTGGACAGCGCCACCGGCACGACCACTTGGCGCTTGGCCGGCAGCTGCGGCAGCACCTCGCTCTTCAGGCGGCGCACGAAGCAGCGCCGGCGCAGGTGCCAGTGCAGGCGCTCCTCGGATTGGTCGCCGCGGAAGCGGCGCGCGAACTGCGCCCCCGAGCCGAAGTCCTCCAGGCGCCCTATGACGCGCAGCTGCGAGACGAGCTCCTCGGCGTGGTTGAGCACCGGCGTGCCGCTCAGCGCCAGACGCAGCCCGCCGTCGACGACCGAGGCGGCGAGCTTGCGCACCGCCTGGGTGCGCTTGGCCTGCGGGTTCTTGACGTAGTGCGACTCGTCGACCACCAGCGCGCGCGGCCTGCGCCGCCCCAGCGACTCGCGATGCGCGGCGACGATCTCGTAGTTGAGGATCGTGATGTCGGCGGTCGGCGGCACGGCAACCCGACCCTCCACGAGCGCCACGCTGCGATGCGGCAGCCAGTGCATCGTCTCGCGCTGCCAGTTGAGCTTCAGCGCCGCCGGGCAGATGACGAGCGCGGGGAAGGCACCGTCGGCCTCGAGCGTCGCGAGCGCCTCGACGGTCTTCCCGAGCCCCTGCTCGTCGGCGAGAAAGCAGCGCCGGGCGTCGAGCGCGTAGTGCACCGCCGCCCACTGAAACGGCGCGAGCTCGCCGCCGAGCACCGTCGCGACATCGTCGATCGGCTCGCCGCTGATCGCGCGCGAGCCGCGGATCGCCGCGACCGCCGCCGCGTGCTCCTCGCGCAGTTCGTCGAGCACGAGCGCGCCGGCGCCGTCGACGACGACGCCGAACTGCGCCACGAACGCATCGAGCGGCTCGACGATCCACGGGTCGATCGGCAGCGTGCGGCTGCGCGCGTCGGCGCCGGGCAGCTTGCAGAACGCCGCACCGGCGTCGCTGTCCCAGAGCACGTCGAGGCGGATGCGCTCGCCGTCGAAGGTGCGCGCGGCGGTCAGCCGCGCGGGCGGCGGCACCACGCCGGAGAGCAGCGCCTCGACGCAGCGCCGCGCGCCCGCGTCGATGCGCACCGCGTCCTGGTCGGCCAGCGCCTCGGCACCCGCGCGCGTGAGCGGCGCCAGCAGCGTGCCATCCGCGGGGCGGGCGATCGAGCCCTCGAGCAGCTCGGCGGGCGGCTCGCCGGCCCGCGAGGAGAGCGTCCACCAGCCGCGGCCGTCGTAACGCGTCGCGCCGACGAACCCGACCCAGCGGCTGTCGATCGCCGCGATCCAGGCGACGACCTCGTCGGAGGCGACGAGCTCGGGGAAGCGGTCGAGCACACCGGCGACGTGCACGCCGACCCAGTCGTCGATCGGCGCCCACCACTCGCGCCGGTCCCAGTCGAAGCGCCGCCCCGGGATCCCGCGCACGACGTTGACGATCGTCGCGTCGTAGGGGAACGCGAGCACGACGATCTGCTGGTCGCCCTCGGTCCGGAGCTCGACGTTCGGGGACTGGGGGACGAGCTCCATACGTTCGTCTCAACGGTAGCTGCCAGACCAGCGCGAACCGGCTCAGGCGCGCGACAGCTCGAACCACATCTGGGCGGCGCCGTCGCGGCGCGTGCCCCAGGCATCGGCCATGCGATCGACGATCTGCAGGCCGTAGCCTCCCAGCGACGGGGGCTCGTGCGAGTGCAGCAGGGCCGACATCGACGCCTCGGGTCCATGGCCGGCGACGGCGATCCGCACCCGCTCGGGCATGACGCTGATCGTCAGGCGCAGGCGCTCGCCCGGGCGTGGCTCGTCGACGAAGACCGCGATGACCTCGCTCGTCAGCAGCAGCGCCTTGTAGCCGAGCTCGCCCGCGAGTCCAGGCGTGGCGGCGAGCTCACGACGGGCGATGCCGGCCGCGGCGGCGGTCGCGGGCAGCTCGACGACGCGTTCGCTGCTCGAGGCGGTGCTGCTCATCGTGGAGGTGTACCCGGATCGCGCCGCGGACGGGAGCCGGCCGAGACGTAGCGGATAGCCTGCCGCGCGTGCCGCCGGACTTCCTACCGCTGCCCGACCGCTCGCCCAAGCCGCGCGTCGCCGGGCTGACGCACGTCATCGACACGGGCCTGAGCACCGCCGAGGTCGACGGCCTGCTGCGCCAGGCCGCGGCGCACATCGACACCGTGCGCATCGGCTGGGGATCGGCCTACGTGACGGCCGACCTGGAGGAGAAGCTCGCCGCCTACCGCGCCCACGACGTGCCGGTCATGCTCGGCGGCACGCTCACCGAGCTGGCCTGGCTGCACGGTCGCGTCGACGAGCTGTGCGCCTGGCTCGACGAGCTCGCCATCGACCGCCTCGAGGTCTCCAGCGGCGTCGTCGCGATCCCGCCCGCCGAGAAGCTCGCGCTCATCGAGCGCCTCGCCGCGCGCTTCACCGTCTACGCCGAGGTCGGCGAGAAGGACCCCTCCGCGCTCATGGCCCCCTACCGCTGGGTCCAGCAGATCCGAGAGGCGCTCGACGCCGGCGCGGTGATGGTGGTCTGCGAGGGCCGGGCGACCGGCACGGCCGGCCTCTACCGGCCCGACGGCGAGGCACGCACGGGGCTCATCGACGAGATCGTCCACGAGGTCGATCACGGCAAGCTCATCTTCGAGGCGCCCCAGAAGCACCAGCAGGTGTGGCTCATCGAGCGCTACGGCGCGGAAGTGAACCTCGGCAACGTGCCGCCTGCCGAGGTACTGTCGCTGGAGACCCTGCGCCTCGGCCTGCGCGCCGACACGCTGGCGCAGTTTCACGGGCCGAGCGGCGATGGCTGACGGCCCGTGGCGCGAGGGCGCACAGCGCACCGCCGTCGTGCTGACCGGCGTCGGCAAGCGCTTTGACATCGTCAGCGCGTTCGCCGAGCACGCCTTCACGATCGCCGCCGATCCCAACCCGCTCGCGCCGGCCCGCTACGCCGCCGATCTCGCCGTCACCCCGCCGCGCATCGACGACCCCGGCTACGTCCCGTTCCTCGAGGCGCTCGTCGCCGAGCACGGCGCTCGCGCCGTCGTCCCGCTCACCGACCTCGACATCGAGACGCTGGCCGCGGCCGGCGAGCGCCTGCCCGCGTTCGTCCCCTCCGAGGAGATCGCGCGGCGCACGTTTGACAAGTACGAGACGCACCACCTGCTCGGCGAGCACGGGCTGCCCTCGCCGCCGACGGTGCTGCCGGGGGTGCAGCCGGCCTCCTATCCGGTCATGGTCAAGCCGCGCCGCGGCTCGGGCGCGCGCTCGATCCACCCCGCCGCCGACCGGGCCGAGATGGAGTTCTTCATCGGCTACGTCAAGGAGCCGGTCATGGTCCAGCGGCTCATGGGCGGGCCGGAGTTCTCGATCGACCTGCTCTGCGACCTCGAAGGGCGCTGCCTGAACGCGATCCCGCGCACGATGATCGAGTCGCGCGGCGGCGAGTCGATCAAGGGCACGGTGATCTTCGACGAGGAGCTCATCGCGCTCGGCCGCGCGGTCGGCGAGGCGCTCGGCGTACGCGGTCCCTGCACGGTGCAGGCGTTCCGCGATCCCGAGATCGGCCTGGGCATCACCGACGTCAACACGCGCTTCGGCGGCGCCTTCCCGGCGCCGATGTACGCGGCGCGCCCTGGCCGCACGTACCCGGAGCTCATCGTGCGCATGGCGCGGGGAGAGACGGTCGAGCCGCACGTCGGCGACTTCGCCCACGGCCACACGTTCACGCGCTACTTCTGGCAGCTCGAGCTCGACCCGCAGCTGCGCCCCACGGGGCGCGACATCGTGGCCGACGGGCCGCGCCGGCCGCACTCGGCCTGACCGCAGCACTCATAGGACGGGGGCGATGGCTCGTCGCGCCTTGACACTCAAGTCAAATAACTAATAACTTGACTGGGAATGCAGGGATTCGGAGAGCGTGGTTTGTCGTCGGCCGCGCCTGGGGCAGGCCGCCGGGCGCTCGTCGTGCTGCTGCTGCTCGGGATCGCCCTCGCCGCGGCGCCGCTGGCGTTCGGGATGTTCGACCGCGGGCCCAAGGGCGCGGAGATGATGGCCGAGTTCGAGCCGTTCATGACCGATGCGCGGCTCAGCGGGTTTCAGCGCCACATCGGCGACATCGAGGCCGGGGTGCGCGAGACCGACGGCCCGGTCGTCCGCGCGCTCGAGGGCAGCGGGGCCGCCGCCCACGCGCGCTTTGACGAGCGCTTCCCCGGATTCGCCGAGTTCCGCGAGGACTGGGGACCGATTCACGCGGACATGACGGAGCTGCTGGACACGATCCAGGCCAACACCGTCAACTACGACGCGATGGTCGCCCTCCCGAGCTTCGAGCTCTTCCCATGGTTCTTCGTGATCCCGGGCGGCCTCATCGCGCTGCTCGCGCTCGCGGCGCTCGTCGCCCCGCGCACCCGCCCGACGCTGCGCTGGGCGCTCGCCGTCGTCGGCGTCGCGCTGATCATCGCTCCCTTCGCCCTGCAGCTGTTCGATCGGGCGCCCAAGGGCGCGGAGATGATGCAGGCCTTCAAGACGATCGAGACGCGCGAGCGGGTCGTCGAGATGCAGAACAACTTCAGCACGATCGCGGTCGGCCAGGGCGCGCTGCGCCTCGAGGTCGTCCCGGCACTCGAGCAGCAGGGGCGCAGCGCCGCCGAGATCAAGCGCCGCTTCCCGGATCTCACCCGGCTCAACGAGGGCTGGATCGCGATCCTCAACGACCTCACGCCGATGATCGGCGCGATGAGCGACAACGTCGACAACTACCAGGCGATCTCCAGCCTGCCCGCGTTCGGGCTCTTTCCCTGGTTCTTCGTCCTTCCGGGCCTGCTCGTCGCGGGCCTGGCGCTGGTGCCGTTGCGGCGCGGCGGCCGGAGGGCCGCCCCCGCGACCGCGGTCGGCGCATTCTCCTCTCCAAGCACCCCTCGTTAGGAGGCGCAGCATGAACCGCTTTGTCAGACGCCGCAGCACCGTGGGACTGCTCAGCCTGTCGCTCGTCGGCGGTGCCGTCGCCCTCGCGCCGATCGGCGCGACGAACGCCGCGAGCACGAAGACGCTCAATGGCACGTTCAAGCTCACGAAGGGCACCTTCAAGAACGGCAAGGCGCGCGGCACGTACTTCCGCATGTCCAACTCGGGCGGCTGGTTTCGCAACCCCGACTCGACGGCCTCGGACAAGTCCTACACGCTCGGCACGCCGGGCCGCGACGGCGGGCTGGCCACGGGCCGCTTCCAGTCGCATCCCGACCCGCCGTTTGACTCCAAGGGCAACGCCAAGGCCAACAAGATCCTCAGGCCGCAGTCCTTCACCTCGATCCGCTTCAGCGTCGTGACGATCAAGAAGCAGCCCGGCAGCAGCGAGACGGCGTCGGTGACGACGGCCCGCGTCAACGGCAACAAGCTGACGGTCAGCCTGCCCGGGTTCACGGCCGAATGGAACAAGCAGTACTTCAACCAGGGCGCGCCCAAGCCCAACGGCGACGGCTCGGCCGCGACGGGCACCTACAACTCGAAGACCAAGCGCTTCGTCTTCGAGTGGCGCAGCAAGGTCGTCGGCGGGCCGTTCAACGGGTTCACCGGCTTCTGGCACTTCGAGGGCAAGTTCAAGGCCCGCTGAGCCATGCACGCCACGACCGCGGAGCGGACCTCATGAATCGCACGTCGCTGAAGTACCTCATCGTCGGCCTGCTCGTGGGCGGCCTCGTCACGGGCGGAATCGACGCGTCGGCGCTCGTCGCGCCGGACTCGAGCTCCTCGGGGCCGGCGAGCGCCGGCGCCGCCGCGGTCACGACGGTGGCCAAGAAGAAGAAGAAGTCGACCAAGAAGAAGAAGGCCACCACCAAGAAGAAGAAGGCCAAGAAGAAGAAGAAGCCGGCGCCGGTGACGCCCGCCGCGACGAGCCCGATGATCGGCCTCTTCAAGTTCACGCCGGGGGCCTACACGAACAGCAAGATCTCGGGCTCCTACATCCGGCTCGTCCTTGCGGGCGGTAACCGCGAGAGCGGACCGTTCTTCCCGAATCCGAGCTCGAAGGCGACGACGTACACGCTGCTGAACCCGGGGACCGACGGCGGCCTGCGCACGGGCAGCTACCAGCCGGCGCCGACGCCCGCCTTCAACGCGACCGGCGACGCCCTCGCCGCCCGGATCATCGCCCCGCAGCGCTTCGCGTTCATCCAGTACAGCGCGCAGACGTCGCCGGTCGATCCGCAGACGGGTGCCAACGTGCCCGCGCCGGCGATCAACGTCACGCCCGACGGCAAGCTCAGCGGCCAGCTGCAGGCGTTCGCCGCGCAGTGGAACAAGCAGAACTTCAACGTGGGGTCGCCCAAGCCGGATGGCTCGTCGCCCGGCCTGACCAGCCCCGTGACGGGCACGTACAACCCGGACACGAAGGCCTACACGCTCGAGTGGACGAGCCAGATCGTCGGTGGTGCGTTCAACAACTTCTCGGCGTCGTGGCACTTCGAGGGGACATTCGAGCCGGGCTGCGCCGCCTGAAGGGCGGACGGACGGCCTAAAGACTCTAAACTCGATCAATAATGTGTAGTAGGTTCACGCCAGGTATCGGGACGTATCGCCAGCGCTGCGCGGAGCGCGCAGAAACACTGAATTCGGGGGAATTTGATGAGGAATCGCGGGAGTATGAGGGCGCGGCGCGGCTTGGTGGCCGGGGCGCTCGCAGCGGGGCTGATCGCCGCCGGCCTGGTCGGCAGCGCTTCGGCACAGGACAGCGCCAACGGCGACACGGGGCTCGGCGACCTGCCGATCAACCCGGCGTGGCTGGCCAACACGCTCGGCAACGCCACGACCATCGGCGGGGTCAAGAACAACGTCACCGAGGGCGCGATCGCCAACCGTGACAAGGCCGTGGCCGAGTGGAAGGCCGCGCAGGCCGCGTACAAGGCCGGCACCGGCGCGCAGCCCAACCCGCTGGCCAAGCCCGAGTACAACGTCGTCTGGTCCTCCAAGCAGAACGTGGCCGACGTGCACGCCGACGTCATCGCGAAGTTCATCCAGGCTCCGACGCTCAACCCGCAGGGCCTCCAGGAGCTGCTCAACCCGCAGTTCCTCCCCGGCCTCGACGGCTTCCAGGTCATCGACCTGCGCCAGAAGAACCTCGACGGCAGCGACAACGTCGACTTCGGCAAGGTCGTCAACTTCGTCCAGCTCCCGCTGCCGTGGGGCATCGAGAACGAGGCGCACCACATGCAGTACCAGTGGGAGGACGGCGACCCGATCCTCGCCGGCGGCCTGTACACGGGCACGACGCACGTACTCGATCCGGCCGACATCCCGAACCTCACGCTGCTCAACGAGATCCCGAACACCGAGACGCCGAGCGGGTCGATCGCCGACGCCTACGAGAAGGGCGACGACGGCCGCTTCTACCTGACGCTCATGGGCGGTCCGCTGACGGACTTCGGCGGTTCGCCGGGCTCGATCGTCACGTTCAAGCCGCACCCGACGAAGGGGATGGTCGTCGAGTCCGAGTCGCCCGCGGGCGGCGCGCTCGCCGGCGGTCTGAAGCTCGCCAAGAACCCCAACAACGTCCCCGAGCCCTGCTCGCTGCGCGAGTCGCGGCCCCTGGGCACCTGCGCGAACCCGCACGGCATCGAGTTCCGCACCGACCTCGGCACCGGCGTGACGTCGGATTACGCCGAGCCGCGCGAGATTGTGCTCGACCCGGTCAAGACGATCGACAAGTACGCCTTCCGCCCGACGATCCGGTCCTGGGACATCGCCGGCGCGAACGCCGGCAAGCCGAAGCTGGCCGGCGTGGGCCACGTCCCCAACGGCCCGCTCCAGCCCGCCCAGCGGGCGCACGAGCAGTACGGGATGATGGAGGCCGCCAAGACGTGGCCGAACGCGACGAAGTACAAGGGCCTGGAGTCCAAGGGCATGTTCACCGGCTCGATGTGCGGCGGCGGCATCTTCTTCGTCCCGGACATCACGAAGGCGCGCGGTGACTTCTCCGACCAGATCGTCCAGGTCTGGAACGACGGCCTCTCGATTCTCCAGACGCCCGAGGGCAAGGACGTCGACGAGCCGGGCGGCTGTGCCGGCGGGGCCTGGCATCAGGTCGCGCCGAACAACAAGATCCTGTTCCGCGCCGTGCAGGGCCGCAACCCCGGGTCGGACAACTACTTCGACAAGGGCCAGGCCAAGCTCGTCTACAGCATCGACATCTCGCCGCTGATCGCCAGCGCGCAGGACGGCAAGGTCGACTGCGACCTGTCGCGCGGCATCAAGAGCGGCGGCGTGAACCTGACCGGCATCCAGCTCTTCAACAAGCTGGCGCAGGGTCAGAAGGTCGCCGACTGCCCGACGATCATCTCGGCGCTGCCGGTGAAGGACATCACGAGCGGCGGCCCGCACTGGGCGGCGCTGGACAACCACTCGCTCGACCAGAACGGCGTGCCGTGGCGGCTGACGTTCTCCAACTACTTCGTGTCACGCACGGGGGTCGACGGAGACCATCGCTTCTACAACGTCGACGTCGCGCCGGACGGCAAGCTGAGCTACAACGACGCGTTCCGCGACGAGAAGACCGGCGCGCTGGGCGTGAACTTCAACCGTCGCGACTGGCCGGGCAACCCCGACGCCGGCTTCTACAAGCCGCACTCGCAGCTGTGGGTCTGCCCGCCGGGCATCTGCCCGGACAACGCCGATCCCGCGATCCGCGCGGTGGCCGCCTCGACGTGCCGGACGTCGGTGACGATCCTGCTCGACAGGCTCAAGGGCCGCAAGGTCACCGGCGGCAACGTGACGTTCAACGGCAAGACCTACAAGGCCAAGAAGAACAAGAAGACCGGCCGCTGGAGCGTCAAGCTCAACCTGAAGAACGCCAAGGCGAGCAAGCTGAAGATCACGAAGAAGATCCGCACCTCGGCGGGCCGGACAGTGACGAAGAAGGCGACGATCACGCGCTGCCCGACGAGGAAGGCGACGACGAAGAAGCCGTCCGCCAAGAAGAAGCAGACATAGTGGGTCTAGCTCCGGCGTGAAGCGGCGCCGTGCGCTGTTCGGCGCGGCCGTCGTGCTCGGTGCCCTCATGGGCACCGGGCCGACGGTCGCCTGGGCGCATCCTCTGCTCCTCCAGGCGTCGCCCCAGCCGGGGCTCGTCGCGTCTCCGGCGCCGCGCACGATCAGCATCGCGCTCAGCGAGCCGGCGGTCGCCCGCGGCTCGCGGATCCGGGTGCTCGGGCCCGACGGCGCCGAGATCCGCGTCGGCCCGGTGCGCGCCGGCGGCGGCGGGCGCACGCTCTCGGTGCGGCCCCGCGCACCGCTGCGCGCGGCCGTCTACGAGGTGCGCTGGGGTGCGCTGGGCGACGACGGGCACATCGTCACGGGCACGTTCGACTTCGGCGTCGCGGGCGCCGGCGGGGCCAGCCCGCCGGGCGTGGAGCGGCTGTCGGGCGGCGGGGGCGGACGCGGCGGCGAGAGCGCGGCGAGCGACAGCGTCGTGCGCGTCCTCGGGCGCTGGCTGGGGATCCTCGCGGCGTCGGTGCTGTTCGGCGGCTTCGTGCTGCGCGCGCTCCTGCGGCGCCGCCGGCGCGGAGCGAGCGCGGCTGAGGACGAGGTCGGTGATGCTGCGGATCTCGAGATCCTGCGGACGATCGCACCGGTCGCCTGGCTGCTCGTCGTCCTGGCCACCGTCGAGGGCGTCTTCGCGGCCGCGAGCTCCGGGACCGGCGGCGAGCTCGACTTCGGCCTGCTGACCGCGAGCGCGACCGGCGTCTCGGCCCTCGTCCGTGCGCTGCTCGTGGTGGGTCTGTCGCTCGTCCTCGCGCTGACGCTCGACCGCCGCCGCCTGCGCGACGGGCTCTATCTGGGTGGCGGCGCGGCGGTCCTGCTCACGTACGCGCTCTCCGGCCACGCGCTCGCGGGTCCCACGTTCTGGGCGCTGCTCGACCAGGGCGTCCACGTGCTCGCTGCCGGCCTGTGGCTCGGCGGGCTGATCGCGCTGGGGCTCGTTACCGTGCGCGGCGGCGTGAAGCTCGCCGAGGGCGCACGGGCGTTCGCGCCGGTTGCCGCGACGGCGCTCGGCATCGCGATCGTGACGGGCGTGCTCGCCGCCGTGCGCGAGGTCGACGGCTGGTACTTCCTGCGGTGGTCGGACTACGGCCGCGTCGTCCTCGTCAAGTCGGCGCTCGTGACGCTCGTCGTGCTGGCCGCCGCCTTCGCGTGGCGGCGCTCGCGCGGCGACGGCGCGCCCGGCCCGCGGCCGCTGCTGCTGCGCGCCGAGACGCTCGGCGTCGTCGGGATCCTGGTGCTCGCCACGACGCTGTCGGGGCTGCCGCAGGGCCGCGGCCAGCCGCTGCCCGCGCAGCGCGGCACGCTGTTTCCCGGGCCGGTGTTCGCCACCGCGCTGCTGGCGAAGGCCAACGCCCCGGTCGGCCTGGCGCCCGCGCGCCGCGGCGCGAACGTCGTGACGGTCGGCGTGGCGCCCGGCCGACCCGCGCCGCGCGACGTCCGCGTGCGGCTCGTCTGCTCGAGCTGCGACGGCGTCGCGCCCGTGACGGCGCGGCTGCGCACGCGCGGGGGCGCGACGTGGTCGGCGCCGGTCGCGCTGCCCGCCGAGGGCACGTGGTTCGGTTACGTCACGGTCGACGGCGCGAGCGCACCGCCGGTGCCGCTGGCGGTGGGGATCCCGCGCGCGCCGGGCGCGCCGCCGGTCGTGCTGCTCACGGTCGCCGACCTCAGCGGGCCCTACGCCGAGCGCTGCCGGGCGCACGTCATCGGCCTCGAGCTGGCCGTCGCGCGGCTGAACGCCGACGGCGGCCTCGACGGCGGGCGCAAGGTGGCGCCGCTCGTGCTCGACAGCGGTGGCAGCGCGGCCGGGGCGCGGGCGGCGGCGGCGCGCGGGCTGGCGGCGGATCCGATCGCGGCGGTCGGCACATGCGGGACCGGCGCCGTGGCGGCCGTCGAGGCGGCGTCGCGCGCGGGCGTGCCGAGCGTCGCGGGCGATCCGGCCGTCGACCCGACGGCCGCGCAGGACGTCTTCCGCCTCGCCGCCGATCCGTACGTGCAGGGCCTCGCGTTCGGCCAGCTCGTGCGCAACCGGATCCTCGTGGCCGGGGAGCCCGGCGTGCGTACGGTGCGCGCCGCCGTCGCCGGCGATCTTCAGTCGCGCCGGCTGCTGGACGGCGTGCGCGTCGGGCTGCGCCGCTCCTCGGCCGTGAAGGGCGCGCCGGCGACACCCGGCCCCGAGCCGCGGCTCGTCGTGCTGCGCCCGGGCGCGCTTGCGGGGCTGTCGCTCGATCGGCTCGAGCGCCTGATCGACCGTCGCCAGACGACGGCGCTCGTCGTCGACGGCCCCGGCGCCGCCGGCGCGGACGCCCGCGCGATCGCCCGCCTCGGCGTCGACCGCGGCGCGATGCTCGCGCCCGCGCCGCTGCTGTTCTCCGAGCGCGTGCTGTCGGAGCCCTACATCCTCAGCGCGGGGGCGCTCGGGCGCATCGGGGCGATGCAGGGCGTCAGCGAGGTGGCCACGAACACCGCCGACGCCGAGCTCTACAAGTCCGCCGTCCCGCTGCTGTTTCGCGGCGATCTCGCCTCGGTCGACGGGCTGCGCGGCTACGTCGCGGGCCTGGCGCTGCGCGACGCGCTGCGTGACGGGACCGGCGCCGCGCAGATCGTCGCCAACCTGCGCAAGCCGCGCGTCTTCACCAACGCGCTGCTCGCGCCGTGGAGCCCGGCGCGGCCCGGCGCGGGCTCGCCGTTTGTCGTCGCGCTGCAGCCGCAGTTCCTCTCCCCGACCCTCATCCCGACGCAGTTCGGCGGGCAGGCCAAGGAGAGCGAGTACTTCCCGCAGGGCAGCTGGACGGTCACGTCGGCGGTGCCGCTCGGGCTCGCGCCAGGGCTGGCACAGCCGCCCGTCGGATAGCCGGCGCGGTCAGGCGCTGGCGTCCGCCGCCACGGGCGACGGGATCACCGCGCCGGCCGGCGTGCGGGCCGGCTCGCGCTGGGCACGGCGCTGCAGCCGGCCGAACAGCAGCACGCCCGCGACCAGCCCGATCGTCAGCGGGATGCCCCAGGGGATGCCCTGGCCGAGCTGCGTGGCGATCGGGGCCGGGCAGGCGCCCGAGATCCCCCAGCCGACCCCGAAGATCGCGCTGCCGACGACGTGGCGGCGCTCGGGCTTGACGGTCTCCCACTGCACG
Source organism: uncultured Actinomycetes bacterium (assembly GCA_963751065.1). Lineage (GTDB taxonomy): Bacteria > Actinomycetota > Thermoleophilia > Solirubrobacterales > Solirubrobacteraceae > CADCVQ01. Next base: position 67,869 of record CAVVTD010000004.1, on the reverse strand, counting down.
GTCTCACCGGTGAGCAACGCGCGCGGCGCGCGGACCTTGAGGATCCGCAGGCCGACGGTCGCGGTCAGCATCGCCCCGGCGAAGAACAGGAAGAGGTAGGAGCTCTGGAACAGCAGGCCCTCGCGGATGATCTCCGGGCTCGTCATGCCCGACCAGGACAGGACGACGCCGAACACGATGCCGATGATTGCGGCGGCGACGCGCGGGCTCATGAGATCAGCGCCTCGGTGATGACCGTGACGACGATCCCGGTGGCGAAGAACGTCATGGTGGCGACGAAGCTCGCCGGGGAGAGCATCGCGTTTCCGCTCAGCCCGTTGCCGGAGGTGCAGCCGCCGGCGATCTTCGTGCCGAAGCCGATGAGCAGGCCGCAGCCGAGCAGGATGGCGATGATGAGGAGCGTGCCGCTCGTGCCGCTGAAGGTGTCGGTCAGCCAGCCGTAGCCGTGGAAGTCCGGCCCGCCGGCGATGAGCGCGAACGCGATGGCGCCGGCGATGATGCCGAAGAGCATCCAGCCGAAGGGCCCGAACGACAGCCGCTTCGCGGCGACGGTCTCGATGACGTCCGACCACGCGCCCATGGCGCCGAGCCGTTCGTTCATGAGCCAGCGCATGGCGACAACGCAGAGGCCGAGCAACGGTCCACCGATCCACCACGGAAGTTGCGAGTGCAGCATGAATCGTCCCCTGGGTCAGAAATCCCCGATTAACAGTCGAGTTTAGTACTACGCCTCGCTGAGCGCTCGCGGCACACCGCCGGCCACGAGCTGCGCGTAGCGTCCGCCTTCGGCCATCAGCTCCTCGTGCGTCCCGCGCTCGGCGATCCGCCCTCGGTCGAGCACGACGATCTCGTCGGCGTCGCGGATCGTCGACAGGCGATGGGCGATGGCGATCGTCGTGCGGCCCTCGGCGAGCCGGTCCAGCGCCTCCTGAACGGCGCGCTCGGTCTCGGAGTCCAGCGCCGACGTCGCCTCGTCGAGCACGAGCACGGGCGGGTTGCGCAGGATCGTGCGGGCGATCGCGATGCGCTGCTTCTCGCCGCCCGAGAAGCGGTAGCCGCGCTCGCCGACGACCGTGTCGTAGCCCTCCGGCAGCGAGGCGATGAGCTCGTGGATCTGCGCGGCGCGGGCCGCCTCGACGAGCTCCTCGTCGGTCGCCTCGGGCCGGGCGAAGCGCAGGTTCTCGGCGATCGTCGCGTGGAAGAGGTAGGTCTCCTGCGAGACGAGGCCGACGGTCGCGGCCAGCGAGGCGAACGACAGGTCGCGCACGTCGACGCCGTCGATCGTCACCCGCCCGCCGGTGACGTCGTACAGGCGCGCGACGAGGTAGCCGAGCGTCGTCTTGCCCGAGCCCGTCTCACCGACGATCGCGGTCGTCGTGCCGGGCACGACGACGAGGTCGACGCCGGCCAGCGTCTGCGCGCCCTCGTCCTCGTACTGGAAGCGGACGTCCTCGAACACCACCTCGCCGGCCACCGTTGCGCCGGAGGCCAGCGTCACCGGGCGCGCGCGCTCGGTGATCTCGACCGGCAGGTCGAGGTACTCGAAGATGCGATCGAACAGCGCGCGCGACGTCTGGATGTCGACGCCGACGCTGAGCAGCGAGCGCAGCGGGCGCAGCAGTTGCGTCTGCAGCGTCGTGAAGGCGACGAGCGTGCCGATCGTGATCGACGCTGACCCGCCGGCGATCGCGATCCCGGCAAAGAGGTACGCGAGCGCCGGCATGATCGCAAAGCTCATCCCGACCGACTCCATCCGCCATCGGCCCGCCATCCGCGACTGCACCTCGAGCTCGGCGAGCTGCGAGGACTCGGCGGTGAAGCGCTCGGCGAGCTCGCCCGAGCGGCCCATCGTCTTGCCGAGCAGGATGCCCGAGACCGACAGCGACTCGGCGACGAGCGCGCTCATATCGGCCATGCGGCCTTGCTTCCTGGAGGTGATCCGCCTGCGCTCGGTGCCGACGCGGTGCGTCAGCCAGACGAAGAACGGCAGCAGCGCGAGGCTGAAGAGCGCGAGGCGCCAGTCGAGCAGGAGCATCGCGACGACGCTCGCCAGCACGGTCGTGACGTTGGAGACGATCGACGTCGCCGTCGTGGTGACCACGTTCTGCACGCCGCCGATGTCGTTGGCGATCCGCGACTGCACCTCGCCGGTCCGCGTGCGCGTGAAGAAGGCCAGCGAGAGGCGCTGCAGGTGGCGGTAGACAGCGGCGCGCAGGTCGTGCATGACGCGCTGGCCGACGAGGTTGGACAACCACGTCTGCGCGACCGAGATGGCGCTCGTCGCGATCGCGATGAGGATCATCCCCCCGACGAGCCGGCTCAGCAGCGTCGTGTCGGCGTCGGGGATCGCGCGGTCGAGCACGTCGCGCAGCAGAAACGGCGTGACCATCCCCAGCCCGGCGCTGATCGCGATCAGACCAAGGACGGCGCCCAGCCGCGCCGTGTACGGGCGAAACAGCGCGGCGATGCGGCAGGTCTGAGGGCTGATCAAGTGCCGCCCAGTGTAGATGGTTGCGCATGCAACTACAACCTGGGCGGCATACTGGCGCCGTGCCGCCCGACGCCGCGCTCTTCGCGTTCGACAGGGTCAGCGTCGGCCCGCCGGGCGCGCGACGCCTCGACGCGCTCGACGCGCGCCTGCCACCCGGCGGGCTGACGGTCGTCGCCGGTCCGTCGGGCTCGGGTAAGTCGACCCTGCTGCGGCTGTGCAACCGCCTCGAGGTGCCGACCGAGGGTGTCGTCTGCCACCGCGGCACGGACATCACCGAGCGCGACCCGCTCGAGCTGCGCCGCGAGGTGGCGATGGTGTTCCAGCGCCCGGTGACGTTCGCCGGCACTGTGCTCGACAACCTGCGCGAGGCCGACCGCGACTGCGACGCGCGGCGCGGCGGCGAGCTGCTCGAGCGCGTCGGCCTGCCGACCAGCTTCCTCGAGCGCGACGCCGACGAGCTGTCGGGCGGGGAGGCGCAGCGCGCCTGCCTGGCCCGCGCCCTGGCCACCGATCCGCACGTGATGCTCATGGACGAGCCGACGTCGGCGCTGGACGCGAAGGCGACGGCAGTGCTCGAGCAGCTCGCCCGCCGGCTCGTCGACGCCGGCACGCCGGTGATCTGGGTCACGCACTTCGAGGAGCAGATGCGCCGGCTCGGCGACTTCGTGCTGCTGCTGGAGTCCGGGCGCGTCGACCGCAGCGGGTCGGCGAGGGAGGTCCTCGGCGATGGAGGGTGACGTCAGCTATGCCGGGCTGGCGATCTCGCTCGTGCTCGTCGCCATCGCGCTCGCCGTCAGCCTGCGGCTGCGGTTGCGCCTCGAGCGCGAGATGGTCGTCTCGGTCACGCGCGGCTTCGTGCAGCTGCTCATCGTCGGCGCCGCGCTCGGGCTCATCATCGACCCCGACACGCCGCTCGTCTGGTCCTGGCTGTGGGTGTTCGGGATCGTCGTCTTCGCCGCCGCGACGGTCCGCCGCCGGGCGCCCGCCGTGCCCGGCCTGTTCTGGATCGCCTTCGTCGCCAACGGCGCGACGGCGGTCATCGGCTTTGCCGTCACGTTCGGCCTGGGGATCTTCCCCATCGAGGGGCGCACGCTCGTGCCGATCGCGGGCATGCTCGTCGGCAACGCGATGAAGTCGGCGATCGTCGGCGCCGAGCGGACCGTCGAGGCGCTCGCCGAGCAGCGCGCCGAGGTCGAGGCGCGCCTTGCGCTGGGGCAGACCTCGATGCAGGCCGCGCGGCCGATCGTGCGCTCGGTGCTGCGCACCGCGCTGTCGCCGCAGATCGAGAACACGAAGGGCCTCGGCCTCGTCTTCCTGCCGGGGGCGATGACCGGCCTCATCCTCGCCGGCGTCGATCCCGCCGACGCCGTCCTCGTGCAGCTGGCGATCATGTACCTCATCCTCGGTGGCGTGGCGACGACGAGCGTCATCACCGTGCTCGGCGCCGTGCGCAGGTTGTTCACGGCCGACCACCGACTCGTCGCCCTGCCGCGCTCGACGCGCGACACCGGCTAGCCGCGGCCTGTCTGTCCTCAGCCCAACCCCGAGCGATCCGCCCCGTGCTGCCACCTTCGCACGCCGTCGACTGGGTCTGTAGGTCCCAATCCGCCACCGGAGCGCGGGATTGGGCGCGCGCTATGGCGCGCACCGATCGCCACATCACAAGGGAACGCTCAGTGCGCCGCGGCTGGCGCTACTGCTTTTGCCTGGAATCGGGTCTGTCTGGGATGGTAGGTAGACCCTGCGCATGGCGCGCGTCGCGGTCCAGCAGCTTCTTGCTACCGATGTTGCGCTGGACAAGCTCGGGGCGCGGGCGATCTCCGCGCAGGAGGCCGAGCAGCTGCCGAGCAATCATCATGTCGCTGTTCGCAATCCGCGTGCGGGAGCGTCAAGGGGCGGGCGGATGCTGCTCGTTGGTCTAACGGATGGTGGGCGAGCGCTGACGCTGGTGATCGAGCGCACGGCGGACCCGACGACGTGGCTGATCGTGACCGGTTGGAGCTCGACGGTGACCGAGCGTAAGCTGCTGGAAGGAAGCTCATGAGCGCGAACCCATGGACAGACCCTGATCCTCAGCCCGGCGATTTCGATGCCGAGCTGGCGAAGCTCGATCCGCGCTACGTCGAACACCACGATGGCGATCCCGACGCGAAGCTCGTTGTTCTTGTTGGGGTCGAGGGCGAGGATGCCAAGCGACTTGAGCGGATTGCTGAAGCTCGCGGCATGCCCGCGGCAGATGTGGTCGCGGAGCTGCTGCGGGACGCTGAGCGGTCACTCGCGTAGCGCGCTCGGCGCAGCGGCGCGATCGCCCGCAACATGCGTGCGGTGTGGCCGCTAACCGCTTAGATCGCTGATCCGCGCGCCAGCGAAGCGCGTCCCACTGGTGACCGTCAACCGGACCGCGCAGGGACTGCGGCGCGCGCTCTCGCTCCTGCCTCGAAGCATCAGCCGCTCTCCGTGTTCAGGAACCCGCCGGTACTTGGGTCCGCCACCATTCCGTGTCTATCGGGGCAGCCTCGAGAACCTCGAGGAGAAGAGCCGCATCTCGCTTCGGAGGCACGTTGTTGCGGATGCCGGAGATCAACATGTCCGGAAGACGCACAGAGTGTTTGCGAACGTAGTGTCCGAGGCCTTCGGGCCAGACATATAGGCCATTGGTGAGCTCCGTGCTGCCGTTGGGGACGCCGCAGATCCGGCAGCTGGAGTAGCCGGCCGCTGCCCTCAGCACAAGCCCATCGTCAAGATCGTCGGCTAGCGCTTCCTGCGAGTGAGGGCTTGCGTCGGCATCGACGAAGCTATGGACGTCCGGCCAGGCGGCCCCGGCATCTGGACCGCTCCAGTAGCCGACCAGTCTGAGAACCGGCGCGCCATTCAGGATCGACTCTTGAAGTTCTTCGTCTTCCATCGCCGTCCGAAACCTACCTCGTCGGGACGCACGCCCTGACTGTCGCTTTCGCCTGAGTCTGTCGCATAAACCGGTGTCGCGACAGCCTCGCCTGCAGGGAGCAGTCTCATCGAGCTCTGCGGGCAGCCGGTAGCCGGTCCCTCAGCGGACGCGGAACCGCCCTTGACTGATGAGGCTGGCTCGTCTCGCCGACAATCCCTTGGCCGGACGCGGCCTTCGGTCGCTCAGCGGTTGGCGATCCTGTCGTGTGCGTGTTGAGCCTGGGCCCGATCAGGCGCCTCGAGCAAGCGAACCCATCGACCCTCGAGCGGGCTACGAGCTATGACGGTGCGCAGCTCGCCTGGCACCACAGCCTGAATCATGCTCCCGGACGACTTGGTCGATATCGCCGATATGCGCAGCCGGATCATGTACATCGAGGACAAGAGCGACGGGCTGAGCGGACCGGCGCGCATCAGCCGTGTCTCGCTCCCGAAGACCGGGCGCACGCTCTACTACACAGGCCGGAGGTTTCAGGGCCTCAAGGGGATGGCTTCAAGGCCAACTACCACGACATCGACAGCGGCGACCACCAGGGTCAGGGGAGTGCCGGTCAACGACGGTGAGGCAGCAGTCGCATGGATGCGAACGGCCTTCGCGTTGGTGCTCGCCACGGTCGCCGCGCTGATGGTGCCGGCCGGTGCCGCCGCGACGCTCTCGTCCCACCCGACGATGCCGGGGATCGCGACGAACGGCAACGTCACGGCGCTGGAGCGCGACGGCTCTCGGTTGTACGTCGGAGGCAACTTCACGCGGATCGGGATCGCCACCGGGCCGGGCGTCGAGTTCGGCATGACCGATGGTGCCCTCGGCGCCGGGATGCCGCAGGTCGCCGGCCTGGGCGGCCAGGTGCGCGCGGTCGCGAGCGACGGCGACGGCGGCTGGTACATCGGCGGTAGTTTCGCCAGCGTCGGTGGCGAACCGCGCCGCAGTCTTGCCCACATCCGCGCCGACGGCAGCGTCGATCCGGCGTTCAATCCCGAGCTCGGAAGCAGCGGCACGCTGCTGGTGGTGAAGATCGTCGTGAGCGCCGAGCGTATCTACATCTCCGGCTACTTCACGAAGGTCGGCGGCAGCGATCGCCTCTCGGTCGCCGCGCTGAACCTCGACGGCAGTCCGACGGCGTTCGACGCGCACCTCGACGGCATCGCGCTGGACATGGTGCTCGACGGCGACACGCTCTACGTTGGGGGCTCCTTTCAGCACGCGGGCGTGCTTCCCCGCCGCAGCGTCGCCGCGCTCGATGCCGTGACGGGTGCCCCAGACGAGGCGTTCGACGCGAACATCGGCACGCAGCAGGTGATCGACAGTCTCGGGCTCGGCGCGGGGCGCCTGTTCGTCGGCGGATCGTTCGCTCAGGCCGATGGGACCCCCAGGAGTGTCGCTGCGCATGATGCGGCGACGGGCGAGCGGATCGCGGGATGGGACGTCGGATGCACGCAGCCGGGCAAGGTGCTTGCCGTCACCGCGACCGCGGTCTATGCGAACGTCAATGGCTGCCCGATCATCAACAACACGCAGCGACACGGCTTCACGAAGCTCAGTCTGGCCGATGGCTCCATCCAGACGGCGTTCAACGCGGGGCTCTCGGTCGACACGGTGACCTCGGCGGTCGTGTCCGGATCGACGGTGTTTGCCGGCGGATACTTCACGAGCGCCGGTGGCGCGCAGCGGCGCAACCTCGCGGCGCTTGACATCTCCGACGGCTCGGCCCGGCCGATCAGCTTCGACCCGGAAGGGCCGGTCCTCGCGTTGGCGAGCGACGGCGCGGACAAGCTCTACGCGGGCGGCGCCTTCGGCACGGTGGCCGGCCTGCCCGCGGAGAACATCGCGGCGATCGACCTGGCCACCGGGCGGCCGGACCCTGAGTTTGCGGCGTCCACCGACGGTGCCGTCGCCGCCCTCAAGGCTGTCGGCGGCAAGCTCTACGTCGGCGGGGAATTCACCGCGATCGATGGCGCGTCGCGCGCCGGCTTCGGCGCCGTCGATCCGGCGAGCGGTGCACTGGATGCCTTCAACCCGCAGCCGACCGGGCTCTTCGCCGCGATCGGCAGCCTCGTCAGCGACGGAACGACCCTGTATGCCGGTGGCAGGTTCTCCACGATCGCCGGTCAGTCGCGTGCGAACCTCGCCGCGTTCACGCCATCGGGTGCGCTGCTCCCGGGCTTCTCTCCCGATCCGAACCTCAGGGTCCAGGCGCTGCTGCTCGACGGCGCCAACCTCTACGTCGGCGGCGCCTTCGAGACGATCGCGGGCGCGACCCGTGCACGGCTCGTGGCGGTCGACCCGCAGGACGGCGCGCTGCGTGCCGCTTTCGCGCCGGCGCCGGATCTCAACGTGACTGCCATCGCCCGCATGGGAGGCTCGCTGTACATCGCGGGGTCCTTCTCGCACGTCGGCGGGCAGCCGCGCGACGGCCTCGCCGCCGTCGACCCTGTGACCGGCGCGCCGCAGGCCTTTGACCCGAGGGCCAACGGCGATGTCGAGTCGCTGCTGGCGGTGGGAGACGAGATCGTCGTCGGGGGCCCGTTCACGTTCATCGGCGGCGCTCTGCGCTGGGGTGTGGCGGGGTTCGACGCTTCGGGTGACCTGACCCCGTTCGATCCGATGCTGACCGGCTCGCCGAAGGTCATGGCGCTGGGCGTCGACGGGAGCCTGTACGCCGGCGGCGACATGATCACCGCGCGCGACGGCGCGATGGCGAGCTTCGGGGTGTTCGCACCGCTCGGCGCCGGCGCGCAGGCGCCGCGCAACAGCGTGGCGCCCGAGATCACCGGTTCGGCGCAGCACGGCGCGACGCTGCACTGCGACCCGGGGACCTGGTCGGGCTCCAACGGCCAGTACACGTACTCCTGGGTCGACGACGGGGTCTACGTGGAGTCCTCGCAGACGCAGGATCACGTCGTGCCTGACGACGGCCGGCGCCACCGCATCACCTGCGTCGTGGGCACACGCAACAGCGCGGGCACGAACCAGCGCTCCTCCGCGGTCGTCGCCCTGGCCGGCCAACCGATTGTCGTCGCCAACTCGCCGACGGCGGGCGCGGCGACCGGCTCCGCGGTCCTCCATGGAACGGTCGATGCCCGCGGCGCGGACGCGAGCTATCACTTCGTCGTCGAGCGCAGCGGAACCTCGGTGAGCACCACGGGCGGCACGGTCGACGCCGACGCCGGCGCCGTCGAAGTCAGCGACACGATCAGTGGCCTCACGCCCGGGGCCGAATATGCCGTGAGGCTGGTTGCCCAGAACTCCAAGGGCACGACGACCTCGCCGGACGTGCCGCTCCATCTGGCGTCTGCTCCGCCACCGCCTCCTCCACCGCCGTCGCCGCCTCCGCCACCGTCACCGCCACCGCCTCCGCCTCCGCCTCCGCCTCCGCCACCGCCACCGCCGGCGCCACCTCCGCCCGTGGCGCCACCACCCCCCGCGGCGGTCCTGCCGCCACCGGCCGTGATCGCCCCGCTGCCGCTGCCGGTCACCACGCCGCTCGCGGCACCTTCATCACAGACACCGACGACGCCCGCGGCGGTGGGCGTCCCGCGACCGCTGGTCCTGTCACTTCGCGTCATGCGCGGACAGACCCGCGCGACGATCAGGCGCCGGGGCCTGAAGCTGAGGATCCACTGCTCCGCCGCGTGCCGCGTGACGACCGCGACGACCATGCGCCGCGGCCGCCGCACACTGGGCACGGGCCGCGCAACCGCCACCCTCACAGCTGCCCGGACGACGACGATCACCGTGCGCCTGCCGGCGCGCGCACGCCGCGCACTCACCCGGGGCGGCCGGACGACCTTCGCCAGCCGAGCGACAGCGATGGGAGACGGCCCACTGCGCATCGTGCGGCGACGAAGCCTCACGTTGACGCGATGAAGCCGGCGCAAAGCGGAAAGGCACCTGGATTTCCAGGATATGTAGCCTGTGGGCATGACCTACGTGATCGTCGGCAGTTGCATCAAGGACGACGCCTGCATCGAGGTGTGTCCGGTGGACTGCATCCATCCACGCGTCGGAGCGCCCGACTTCGAGGCGGTGGAGCAGCTCTACATCGACCCCGCCGAGTGCATCGACTGCGACGCCTGCGTGGAGGCGTGCCCGGTGGACGCGATCTTCGCGGAGTTCGAGCTTCCCGCGAAGCACGAGCACGCGCGCGAGCTCAACGGGCGGTTCTTCGCCGAGCAGAGCACCGTCGAGCGCACCGCCCCCTGATGGCCGGCGCGCGACCTCGGGTGGCGATCGTCGGCGCCGGGCCGGCCGGGGCGTTCGCCGCGAGCTCCCTGCGGCGCAGCCACGGCGACGTGGAGATCGACCTGTTCGAGCGGCTGCCCACGCCGTGGGGGCTGCTGCGCGGCGGCGTCGCCCCCGACCACCAGGACATCAAGCGCCTGGCGGACACGTTCGAGCGCCAGGCGCTGCGGCGCGGCTGTCGCTTCCTCGGCAACGTCGAGGTCGGCGTCGACATCTCCCACGCCGAGCTCATGCGCCACTACACGGCCGTGATCTACGCCACGGGCGCTCAGACCGACAAGTCGCTGGGGATCGCCGGCGAGGACCTGCCCGGCAGCTGGGCCGCCACCGAGTTCGTCGCCTGGTACAACGGCCACCCGGACTACCGCGACCTGCGCTTCGACCTGTCGGCGCGGCGCGTCGTGGTGATCGGCAACGGCAACGTGGCGGCCGACGTGATCCGCATGCTGACGCTGAGCCCGCGCGAGCTGGAGCGCACCGACGTCGCCGACCATGCTCTCGAGGCGCTGCGCGAGAGCGCGGTGCAGGAGGTCGTTGTGCTCGGACGGCGCGGTCCCGCCCAGGCCGCGTTCACGAGCGCCGAGCTGCGCGAGCTGGGCCACCTCGACGGCGTCGACCTGCGCGTGCGCGCCGACGAGCTCGAGCTCGACCCCGTCTCGGAGGACTGGCTGGCCCGCGCGGGAACCTTCACCGCTCGCACGAACATGCAGCTGCTGCGCGAGTTCGCGGCCCGGCCGCCGCGCGAGGGCGCCGCGCGGCGCATCGAGCTGCGCTTCCTGCGCTCACCGGTGCAGATCGTCGGGGACGGCCGGGTCGAGGCGGTGGACATACGCCGCAACGAGATCGTCCGCGCCGACGACGGCTCGCTGCGCGCGCGCGCCGTCGACGAGCCGCCCGAGACGATCGGGTGCGGGCTGTTCCTGCGTTCGGTCGGCTACCGGGCGGTGCCGCTGCCCGACGTGCCCTTCGACGAGCGCGCGTTCGTGCTGCCCAACGAGCGCGGGCGCGTGCTCACGCCCGACGGCGCCCCGCTTCCGGGCGTCTACGCCGTGGGCTGGATCAAGCGCGGCCCGACCGGGATCCTGGGCACGAACAAGCGCGACGCCGAGGAGACCGTGACCTGCCTCGCCGACGACCTGGCGGCCGCGGCGCTCGCGCCGCCGGCGAACCCGGATCGCGAGCAGATCGATGCGCTGCTCGCCGAGCGCGCGCCGGAGCTCGTCACCATCGAGGGCTGGCGCGCCATCGACCGCCTCGAACGCGAGCGCGGCCGCGAGGCGCGGCGCCCGCGCGTCAAGCTGGCGTCGCGCGACGAGCTGCTGCGGGCGGCAGCCACCACCGAGCCCAGCCCGGCGGCCGCCGCCTCCTAGAAGACGATCGTCCGGTCGCCGTCGCGCACGACGCGGTCCTCGCAGTGCCACTGCACCGCGCGCGCGAGCACGGTGCGCTCGACGTCGGCGCCGCGGCGCTCGAGCTCCTCGGCGGTGTCGTGGTGCGTGACGCGGATGACGTCCTGCTCGATGATCGGCCCCTCGTCGAGCACCTCGGTCGCGTAGTGCGCGGTGGCCCCGATGAGCTTCACGCCACGGTCGCGGGCGCGCTGGTAGGGGCCGGCGCCGGCGAAGGCGGGCAAAAACGAGTGGTGGATGTTGATGACCGGCATGCCGACCGCCTCGAGGAAGTCCGCCGACAGGATCTGCATGTAGCGCGCCATGATCACGAGGTCGAAGTTGCCGGCGAGCAGCTCGAGCTGGCGGCGCTCGGCCTCGGGGCGGATGTCCTTCGTCGCCGGGATGTGGACGTAGGGGACGCCGAAGGAGCGCACGTCGTCGGCGAGGTCGGGGTGGTTGGAGATGACCAGACCGACCTCGAGGTCGAGCTCCTCGCGCCGCGCCCGCCACAGCAGGTCGAGCAGGCAGTGGTCATAGCGGCTGACCATGACCGCCGCGCGCTTGGGCACGCCGGGGTCCGCGAAGGTCCACTGCATCCCGAACGGCACGCCCACCTCCGCCGCGAAGCGGCGCTCGAGGTCGTCGCGCATCGCCTGCAGGCCGGGACGATGGAAGACGTTGCGCAGGAAGAAGCGCCCGCCCTCGGGATCGGTGGAGAACTGGCCGGACTCGGCGATGTTCGCGCCGTGCTCGAAGAGGAAGCGCGAGACGGCGGCGATGATCCCCGGCCGGTCGGGACAGGAGACGAGGAGGCGGCCCATGTCCGGGGTGCTGCTGCGTCGGGTCACGGCGGGGAATGTAGTGATCGCATGCGCCCGGTCGCTCGACGGGCGCCGCGCGGCGGCCGTCAGATGCGACGATCCGCGCGATGAGCACCGAGACGGCCTCCGGACGGGCACGCCGCCTGACGCCCGACATGCGCGAGGCGGAGACCGTCACGCCACTGGAGCTCTTCTTCGACCTCGTCTTCGTGCTGGCGCTGACGCAGTGCACGGCGCTCATGTCCGACGAGCCGACCTGGGAGGGGCTCGCCAAGGGCCTGCTCGTGCTCGGCGTGCTGTGGTGGTCGTGGGTCGGCTACGCCTGGCTGACAAGCGTCGTCGACCCCGAGGACGACGCCGTGCGGCTGGTCATCTTCGCCGCGATGGCGGCGCTGCTCGTCGCCGGCCTGTGCGTGCCCGAGGCGTTCGGCGACGCCGCGCTGATCTTCGCGCTCGCCTACGCGGTCGTGCGGGTCGCGCACATCGCGCTCTTCGTTCTCGCCAGCCGCGACGAGCCGAACCTGCGCACCTCCGTCATCGGCCTGGGGATCTCGACGGCGATCGCGAGCGCGCTGCTCGTGGGCGCCTCGTTCGCCGACGGCACGCTGCAGGGCGGGCTGTGGGCGCTCGCGCTCGTCCTCGACGTGGCCGGGCCGTACTTCTTCGGCGCCGAGGGCTGGAAGATCAAGCCGCATCACTTCAGCGAGCGTCACGGGCTGATCCTCATCATCGCGCTCGGCGAGTCGATCGTGGCGATCGGGGTCGGCGCCGAGGAGAAGGTCGATTTCGGCATCGTCGTGGCGGCGGTCGTCGGCACCGGCATCGCGGCGGCGCTGTGGTGGCTGTACTTCGACGTCGTCGCGCTCGTCGCGGCGCGCCGACTCGTCCAGGCCGAGGTCGGGCGCGAGCAGAACGAGATGGCGCGCGACTCCTACTCGATCCTGCATTTCCCGATGGTCGCCGGGATCGTGCTCGTCGCGCTCGGGATGAAGAAGACGCTCGGCCACGTCGAGGACCCGCTGAAGCTCGTGCCGGCGACCGCCCTGCTCGGCGGGACCGCGCTGTACCTACTCGCCCACGTCGCCTTCCGCTACCGCCACATCCACACGTTCAACACCCGCCGGCTGGCGCTGTCGATCCTGCTCGTGGCGTTCATCCCCGTGGCCGTCGAGATCCCCGCGCTCGTGACGATCAGCGTGCTCGCTGCCGCGCTCGCGCTGCTCATCGTGATCGAGACGCACGCGTACGGCGCCGCACGCCACCGCACGCGCGAGGAGCTGCGCCACGAGGGGTAGATGTTGATTCCGCGGCCGGTGCCGTCAGGTGTGCGCTTTCGCGCGTCGTGCAGGCGGCGATCGCGTGGTCCAACTGCATCGATGAGGGTGTGGTGGTCGCTCAGGGCGGCGGCGTTTCGGGCAGGGCCGACGTCCGTGGCGAGGGTGTGTCGATTCGTGCACGGTATGCGTGCACCATTCGCCACACCCCCTCGGCCAAGGGGCACCGGCGCAGCCCCGCGGCCAGGCATCGCCACAGCGTGAGATGACGGTTCCGTCGTGGAATGAACCATCCAGTGGCGCGGCCGCGCCGCCGCGCCACTTCCCCCCGGCCCTAGCGGCGGCTCTCGGAACCGCGCCGATCCGCGAAGGCGGGGTCGGCCTGCGGCGTCCCGTGGCGGCCGTCGATGCGCTCGCCGTCGATGCGCTCGGCGTCTTCGCCGCGCGGATCGTCTTCCCTGTCCGGGTCGATCGCCCGGGCCCGGTCGTGGTGCTCGCGGGCCAGGCCGCCCTCGCGCTCGGCGACCTCGGCGCGCTCCTGCGCCGCGACGGCCTCCGCGCGCGCGATCGCCGACTTCTCCTGAGCTTCGGCCTCGGCCTTGCGCGCCCGCGCGGCCTGCCGGTCGGCCTCCGCCTGCTCGCGCTCGGCGCGCCGATCGTGCGTCTGCGCGGTCTCGCGCAGCTCCTGGGCCTCCGTGCGGCGACCGTCGAGCTCCCTCCGCTTTCCCGCGCGGTACGCCAGGAACGCGGCCGCGATCACCACGATGGCGAGGATTACGATGATGGCTGTCGTCATGACTCCTCCTTGACTGTCGTTGGTCAAGGGCTACCCGGAGGCGGCGCGGGCGCACACGCCCGGCGCGGGCTCAGCCGCGCGGGGCGGTGACGGCTTCGCGCTTGGCCGCGCGCATCGCCTTGACGCGGCTCGTCTGATCGAGCGCGACCTTGCGCAGGCGCACGACGTTCGGCGTCACCTCGATGCACTCGTCCTCGCGCAGGAACTCCAGCGCCTGGTCGAGCGACAGCCGGCGCGGCGGGACGAGGCGCACGAGCTCGTCGGCGGTCGACGAGCGGTGGTTGGTGAGGTGCTTCTCCTTGACGGCGTTGACGTCGAGGTCGTCGGCACGAGCGTTCTCGCCGACGATCATGCCCTCGTAGACCTCTTCGCCCGGGCCGACGAACATCGTCCCGCGCTCCTGCAGGTTGAAGAGCGCGAATGAGGCGACCTTGCCGCGGCGGTCGGCCACCAGCGCGCCCGTCGGGCGCGTGCGCAGCTCGCCGAACCACGGCTCCCAACCCTCGAAGACGTGGTGCAGCAGGCCGGTCCCGCGCGTCTCGGTGAGGAACTCCGTGCGGAAGCCGATGAGCGCGCGGGCGGGGACGATCTGCTCCATCCGCACCCAGCCGGTGCCGTGGTTGACGAGCGACTCCATGCGGCCCTTGCGCAGCGCGAGCATCTGCGTGACGACGCCGACGTACTCCTCGGGCACGTCGATCGCGACGCGCTCGACGGGCTCGTGCAGCTTGCCGTCGATCTCCTGCGTGAGCACCTGCGGCTTGCCGACGGTCAGCTCGTAGCCCTCGCGGCGCATGATCTCGACGAGCACCGCGAGCTGCAGCTCGCCGCGGCCCTGGACCTCCCACGTGTCCGGACGCTCCGTGTCGAGCACGCGCAGCGAGACGTTGCCGATGAGCTCGGCGGCGAGGCGGTTCTGCAGCTGGCGGGCGGTGACCTTCGAGCCGTCCTGGCCCGACAGCGGCGAGGTGTTGATGCCGATCGTCACCGACAGCGACGGCTCGTCGACGGAGATGACCGGCAGCGGGCGCGGGTCGTCGGCGTCGGCGAGCGTCTCGCCGATCGTGATCTCGGGGATGCCGGCGATGGCGATGATCTCGCCCGGGCCGGCCTCGTCGGTCTCGACGCGGTCGAGGTTGTCGGTGACGTACAGCTCGGAGATCTTCGCGTTCTCGATCGTGCCGTCGCGACGACACCAGGCGACCGTCTGTCCGCGCTTGATCGTGCCCTGGCGCACGCGGCAGAGCGCGAGCCGGCCGACGTACGGCGAGGCGTCGAGGTTCGTGACCTGGGCCTGCAGCGGATGGCCGGGCTCGTACGCGGGCGCGGGAATCCGCGCGGCGAGCAGGTCCATGAGCGGGCGCAGGCTGTCGGACAGGTCGTCGGGGTCGTCGAGCGACGCGTGGCCGGCCCGCGCGTTGCAGTAGACGATCGGGAACTCGATCTGCTCCTCGTCGGCGTCGAGGTCGAGGAACAGCTCGTAGACCTCGTCGATGACCTCGGTGATGCGCGCGTCGGGGCGATCGACCTTGTTGACGACGAGGATCACCGGCAGTCGCGCCTCGAGCGCCTTGCGCAGGACGAAGCGCGTCTGCGGCAGCGGCCCCTCGCTGGCGTCGACGAGCAGCAGGATCCCGTCGACCATGAACAGCCCGCGCTCGACCTCGCCGCCGAAGTCCGCGTGGCCGGGCGTGTCGATGATGTTGAACTTCACATCGCTCGTCGCGCCGGTCGGCAGGTGGCGCACGGAGGTGTTCTTCGCGAGGATCGTGATGCCCTTTTCGCGCTCGAGATCCATCGAGTCCATGACCCGTTCATTGACGTCCTGGCCGGCGCGAAATGCCCCCGACTGCCAGAGCATCGCGTCGACGAGGGTCGTCTTGCCATGGTCGACATGGGCGACGATCGCGACGTTGCGTAGGTCTTCTCTGAGCGCGGGCATGGCGCACCAGGGTAGTGACCCGCTACATTCCCGATTTGAAAGGCCGGAACCAGAAGGATCCGGCGAAGAAGTGCCAGCGCCCGCAGACGTTGCCTTGAACAGCATCCTCGGGGTATGCAGCACAACATCCGAGGAGAATCGGTATGCCTACTGGCACCGTGAAGTGGTTCAGCGACGACAAGGGCTTTGGCTTCATCAGCCCGGACGACGGTCAGAAGGACCTGTTTGTGCATCACACCGGCATCGTGGGCGAGGGCTACCGCTCGCTCGTCGAGGGCGCGAAGGTGTCCTACGACGCCGAGGCCGGCGACAAGGGTCCCAAGGCGGTCAACGTTCAGGCGCTCTAGGACAGATTTCTGAACCACTGGGGCGGTCGCGCAAGCGGCCGCCCCTTTCTTTGGCCGGAAGGCCCGTCAGGGCGCCTTGGCGAGGTAGATCGAGCGCTTGCCCGCCCGCAGCCTGATCGTCTTGCGCAGCCGGAAGTCGCGCACGTCGACGCGCCCCACCTTGACGCGCGTGAGCGTGCCGTCGCAGCGGTCGGTGACGAGCCACCAGGTGCCGCGCACGGTCGCCGCCGAGCGCTTGGCGCCGGTGCGGAAGTCGCCGGTGCCGTGGCCCCAGAGCTGGCGGATCTTGCGCTTGCTGCGCTTCTTCGCCGCCGCGCTCTGCGCGCGTAGCCCGGTTGTGGCGGCGGCCGACCGCGCGGCCGTCCGCTTCGGCGTGCAGCCGGCGAACGATCCCTTCACGAGGCGTGCCTCGGTGATCGGCTTGGCGCCCTTGGTCTGCAGGATGCGGAAGAACCAGTCGTAGAACAGCGAGCTCTGCGTCCGGCCCGTCCGCGCGTCGACCTCGGCGGTGATCCGTGCGCGCCCCTTGCGCGCGTCGATGATCGAGCCGAGCGGGATCTCGGTGAGGCTGGCGATCGGCACGTAGCGGCGGGTGCCCGGCACGCGCACGAGGACGATGCCGCGCTCGGCGGAGACCGTCACCGAGCGGCCCTTGTGCGGCCGCGGCTGCGCGCCCGGCGGCGTGCCGGCGGCCGGGACGTCGACGACGCGCGACGTCTGCGCCGAAGGGTCGCCGTTTCGCAGCGTCCGGGTGCCGGTCCACAGATCGGCGGTCGAGGTGCCGTCGGCGTCGGTGACGGTGAGGCTCACGGTCCGTGCGCCGGCCGTTGGGTAGACGTGGCTCGGCGTGGGCCCGGCGTTCGCCGCGCTCGTGCCGTCGCCGAAGTCCCAGTCGTAGCGGGCGACCGCCCCGTCGGGATCGGAGGACCCGGAGGCGTCGAACGAGGTCGCCGAGCCGGCCGGCGCGGGCGCGGCCACGAACGAGGCGACCGGCGCCTGCGCCGGCTGCAGCGTGATCGCCGCGTTGGCGAGCCCGCCGACCGGGCCGGCGGGCGAGTTCGCGCGGTGCGTCAGCGTGCCGCCGGGCGCCACCGACCACTCGCCGACGGTGCCGTTCTGGCCGAGGTACAGCGACTGGCCGTCGGGGCCGGCGACGAGGTCGCGCGCCGGGCCGGCGACGACGTAGTTGACCGCCGGCGGCGCGAGCGGCGTCAGCACGCCGCCGCCGGCCACCGCGAACTGCCGGATCCGTTCGGGCGGCGGGCCGGAGATGATGTCGTTCGCCGCGCTCGGCGCCCACAGCGCGTCGCCGCCGGTCGACAGCGCGACCGCCGCCTCGGCGTAGCCGTCGGACGTCGGTGCGTCGACGGCGCCGCCCGTGAGCGCACCGGTGCCCGGATCGATCGCCCAGCGCCCGATGCCGGCATCGGGCGTGTCGGTCGCGAGGTAGAGGTGGCTGCCCGACGGGGCGATCGCCATCCGCCCGGCCTCGATCGTCGGCCCGCCGACCGGGCCGGGCCAGCCGACCACCGCCGGGCTCTTCGGCGTCGCGGCCCCCGTCGCCGGGTCGACGGTGAACTGCCAGACCCGCACGCTGACCGCGCCGGGGAAATCGGCCGCGTAGAGGTTGCGTCCGTCGGCGGTCATCGCCAGGGAGCGCACGTCGGGCGACGGCGGCGTCGTCGGAATCGCGATCGGGTTCGGCGCGCCGAGCGTGCCGTCCGCGGCGATCGCCCGCCAGAAGATCGCGGCGCCCGGCTGGGAGTAGATGACCCGCGTGCCCTGCGGGTTGACGATGATCGCGCGCGCCGCGCCGGAGTTCGTGGTGCTCGCCGGCGTGGCGGGCTCCAGGCGGCCGTTGGCCGCGACGCGCGCGAGCCTGACGATCGTCGAGCTCCCCGGCAGCGTCGTCAGCACATAGGCGAAGCGCCCGTCGGGCGTGACGGTGATGTCCTGCGGCGCCTCCGCGAGCGTGGTGTCGGGTCCGGAGGGCGAGAGCGCGCCGCCGGGGCCGACGGAGTACTGGGCGAGCGAGCCACCCGGCCCGGCGACCGAGGACTGCAGGGAGTAGACGCCCGTGATCGCCTGCGCCGATGCGGCGAGGCTCCCGGCGAGCAGCGCCACGGCCACGAGGATCCAGGCGCACCGCCCGCGTCGCATCTGGCCACTCTAATGGCCCCCGGATGCCGTGTGTGGCGCAGCGCCGCTTGACGTTTCACGGATATGAGCGGACAGTGGTGACCATCGCTGGCAACTGCTGCGGTCTGACCGGCCGCGGGAGAGACAGGAGGGTTTTCGTGAGCTCGATGCAGCGCCATGGCGTCCGCAACGGCCGAGTGCTGCGAGGCGAGATCCGCGATGGGCCCTGCTGAGGGCTCCGCGTGGTCCGGTTGGCCGCGCGACACGACCGCAGAGCCCGAGACGGCGGACGAGGAGCTGGCGGCGATCCTGCGCCGTGCGGCCGCGCTCGGCATTCCGGCATGGCGCGTCAGCGTTGCGCTCGGTCGACCCCTTCCCTCGGACGAGGGCCGTTAGCCCGGGCTGAGGCGGCGCGGGTCAGGCGGTCTGCGTCCAGTCGACCCGCGGAGCAGCGCCGCCGTCCCGGGATCGTCCGGCGAGCAGGAAGGCCGCCAGGGTCAGCACGAGCGCGAGCTCGACGAGCGCCGACGCGACGACGGCCGCGCGCAGCGTGGGTTCGGAGTACTCGAAGAGCGTCCCGGCGCGCGTGATCGCCAGCGACACGAGCGCGCCGAGCGTGAGCCCGAGGCCGGCCAGCGATCCGAGCACGGCGCCGGGTCCGCGCGAGCCGGCGAGGACGAGCGCGATCGCGCCGGCGCCGACGGCGTTGAGCACGAACAGCGGCCCGATCGTCGGCACTGCGTGCAGCGGTCCCTCGTACTGCTGCAGGTGGATGCCGGCCTGCGCGAGCAGAAGGACCACCGCCAGCAACCGCAGGCCATCGGCGCGCGTCCAGGCCTCTCGCCGCCTCATCTGACGATCACGCTGGCCGTCATGAACGGGTGAATCGTGCAGATATACGCAAAGGTGCCCGCCGTCTCGAGCGTCAGCGTCTTGCGCTCGCCCTTTCTCAGCGTGCCCGTGTCGAAGCCGTCCTTGACCGTGGCGGTGTGAGGAGCGGCATCGTTGTTGCGCCAGGTCACCTTCGTGCCCGCCGCGACCGCCAGCGCCTCCGGCCCGTACTTGAAGTCGGTGATGTCCACCGTCACCGCGCCCGAGACCGTCGCGGCCGGCGTCTGCGCCGCGCCCGCGCCCGCGGCGTCGTCGCTCAGGACGATGATGAGCATGGAGCCGATGGCGATGGCGATCGCGGTGAGCACGACAGGCAGCAGCACCCGGCGATCATTGAGCAAGATCTTCATGGGTTGAGTCTCCGTTCGATACCCCGTGCTGCGGGCATCGGCCAAATCCGGATCAACCCGGCCTAGGAGCCTACGCGCCGGCGAGCTTCGCGGTCTGGCGCTCCTCGCTGATCTTCACGACGTCCCACACCAGGCCGAGCCGCTCCATCGTGCCGATGACGATCGCGCTCGGGTCGAGCATCCGCTCATACCAGCGCAGGCCGTGGGCGGCAGAGGTGGGGAAGGCGTGGTGGTTGTTGTGCCACGCCTCGCCGAAGGACAGCGGCGCCAGCCAGGCGAGGTTGCGCGACTCGTCGCCGCTGTCGAAGCGCTTGCTGCCGAAGAAGTGACACAGCGAGTTGATCGAGTACGTCACGTGGTGCAGCAGCAGGATGCGCACCGCGCCGCCCCACAGCAGACCGGTCAGGGCGGCGCTCAGCGTGCCGCCGAGCGCGTAGCCCAGGCCGAACGGCGCGGCGAGCCCGAGCGCGATCCACCACAGCGTCGTGCGGTCGATGAACGCGATGAGCGGATCGGCGATGAGGTCGGGCGCGTAGCGTGCCTTGTTGCCGCGCTGCGTGTGCAGAAACAGCCAGCCGACGTGCGCGTGGGCCAGTCCGCGCAGCGCGCCGCGCACGCCCTTGCCGTGGTCGACGTGCGGGCTGTGCGGATCGCCGAACTGGTCTGAGAAGGCATGGTGCTTGCGGTGGTCGGCGACCCAGGCGGTGATCGGACCCTCGATCGCGGCGGTGCCGAGGACCGCGAGGGTCGCCCGCACCGGCTTGCTCGTCGAGAACGCGCGGTGCGTGAAGTGGCGATGAAAGCCGACGGTGATGCCGAGGCCGGTCAGCACGTACATCACGGCGAAGACGACGAAGTCATGCCAATGCAGCAGGCTGTTCCAGGCCTGCCAGACGACGACGCCCAGCAGCAGGAACGGGACGACGGTGACGGTCCCGGTGACGAACCGGTCCAGACGCTCGTTCGCGCACGGCTGGATGTCCTGCGCGCTCGGGGCGCTGCTCATCGGTTCCTCTGGTCTGGCGCGGCTAGCCGATACCGCCACTCGTGCGGCCCTTCAGCTCGGCGATCTCCAGTGCCATCGCGTCGATCGTCTCGTTGAGGTCGTCCACGGCGGTCACGTCGCCGTCGCGCATCATCTCCGTGGCCATGCGGGCATCGGCCAGGCCCTCCGCCAAGCGCCCGAGCGCCTCTTCGATCTGGCTGACGTCCATCCTGGGCGCGAGCCTATCCACTGACGCCGTCAGGCGGCGTGCACGGCGGCCGTCAGGTTCGAGCGCGCGCGGATGATGAGCGACTTCGTCGCCGGCACGGTCGTCTGCAGCCGGCGTGCGGTCTCCACGTGCGAGCAGCCGTCGAACTCGCGCATGACGAGCGCCATCCGCTGGCGCTCGGGCAGGCGCGCGATCTCGCTGACGATCTGGCGCATCACGTCGCGTTCGGCGGCGCACTGCGCGACATCGCTCGTCGGCACGGCGTTGAGGGCGAACTCGTCGTCGTAGGCGCCGGCCCGTTGCGGTGAGCGCAGCTCGTCGAGCGCCCGGTTGCGGACGATCATGTACAGCCACGGGCGCAGCGCCATCGGGCGGTCGGTGACCCGCAGCCCGCGGTAGGCGCGGATGAAGGCGTCCTGCACGATGTCCTCGGCGTCGTGGCCTGTGTTCTTCAGCATCCGCCGCGCGAACGCGACCAGGACGCTCGAGTAGCGGCGATACATCTCGTCGAAGGGCGCTTCGTCGCCGCGCCGGAAGCGGGCGACGAGCTCGTCGTCGGAGAGGGTGGTGAGGGGAAGGCACGGCATCGGGGGGCTCCTTGCGTGGGGCGATGTGAGCACGATCGCGCGGCGCGGCTCGCTTGCGGGCGACCCCGGGGTCACACCTCCCACCCTCAGGTGTGGAGGGTCGCCACCTAGGGGCCCTCCAGTTGCCGGCGCTCGCGGTTTGCGCCCGCCCGATGTGGCAAGCTCAACATCCGATGTCGACGGCCGATCACTCCCCGCTTGCCGCCCACGCGGCGACGCCCTCCGAACTGCGCGAGCGCATCGAGGCCGAACGCGAGGGCTCGCCGTTTCTCGTCCTGCGCGACGGCACCGGCAGCCAGCGCCTGCTCGTCCTCGAGCCGGACACCAAGCGCGTGACGATCGGGCGCAGCACCGGCAACGACGTCGCGCTGGAGTGGGACACCGAGGTCTCGCGCGTGCACGCGGAGCTCGAGAACCTCGGCGACGAGTGGACGGTCGCCGACGACGGCCTGTCGCGCAACGGCTCGTTTCTCAACGGCCAGCGGATCTCGGGCCGCCAGCGCCTGCGCGACGGCGACGTGCTGCGCGTCGGGCGCACGCACATCGCCTACCGCGTGCCGGAGTCCGCCGAGTCCAGCCCGACCGTCGCGGCCGGCAGCCGCCCCGAGCTGCCCGAGCTGAGCGCGACGCAGCGCTCCGTGCTCGCCGCCCTGTGCCGTCCCTACAAGGACACCGAGCTGGCGACCCCGGCGACCAACCAGCAGATCGCCGAGGAGCTCTTTCTCTCCGTCGACGCCGTCAAGGCCCACCTACGCACGCTGTTCGGCTACTTCGGCGTGCAGCACCTGCCGCAGAACCAGAAGCGCTCGTACCTGGCGATGCGCGCGCTGCAGGACGGCGTCGTCTCGCGCCGCGACCTGTAGCGGCGGCTCAGCCCGGCCGCGAGAACTGCACGCGCTGCACGCCGCCGCTGTCGAGCAGCGTCAGCCACACCGCGCGCCCGCGCGTGATGTCCAGGGCGAACGGCCGCGAGCCGGTGTCGATGCGCTCGAGCACCTTGCGTGTCTTGGCGTCGATGCGGATGAGCTTCCCCGCCTCCTTGGCCGTCGCCCACACCGAGCCGCCGCCGACCGTCAGGCGCTCCGGGATGGCGTCGATGTGGACGTGGCGGACCTGCAGGCTTCTCGGGTTGATGCGGGTGATCTCGTCGCCCTCCGACGCGGCGACCCAGACGGCGCCCTCGCCGACGGCGATGCCCTTGGGGCCGGGGCCGACGGCCACCCGGGCCTGCTTGCCGTCGCTCGCGCGGATCTTCGTGACCGTGTTCGTGAAGCGGTTGGTCACCCAGACCGCGCCCTCGCCCACGGCGAGATCCTGGACGCCGTCCTCGACCGTGATCTGCTGCTGGATGCCGGTGCTGGGGTCGATCCGCACGATCGACTCGGGGCTGCGATCGGCTGCGGAGATGTTGCGCACCGCGACCCAGACCGCGCCTGCCCCGGTGGCGACCGCGACGTTGCGGCCCGGCCGTGCGATCTCGATCGAGCCACCCGGCACGCGCTTGCGCGTCTTGGCGTTGATGCGCAGCACGTTGCGCGTGCGCTGGTCGCTCTTGGTCACCCAGACAGATCCGAAGCCGGCGGCGAGCGAGCTGAGCGCGGGGCCGAGGTTCAGCCGCTCGCCGGGCTCGCCCGTCGCGGCGTCGACGAGCGCGATCGCGCCGTCCTGGAAGCTCATCGCCCAGACCTGGCCGGCGGCGATCGTCAGCGAGTTCGGGCGCGTGACGAGCGAGGTCCGCGGGGGATCGGCGATCGACGGTGCCAGCTGGCTCGGCTCAGGGGTCGTGCGCGCGGTCGTGTCGCCGTCGCCTTCGCCGTCACCGCCCCCGAGCAGCGCCAGCGCGGCGGCGATCGCGACGAGCGCGACGGCGCCGGCGGCGAGCAGGGTCCGGCGCCGTCCGGCCGGCGGAGCCGGGTTCCAGCGCGTGCCGGGCCGGCGGGCGGTGGCGGCCGTGACACCCGCGCTGTCGGGCGACAGGCGCGTCTCGCCATCCGGATCGGCGATCACGGGCGCGGCCGCGCCGCGCAGCGCCGTCGGCGCGGTGTCGTCGGTGGCCGGCGCGGCGAGGCCGCGGGCGACGTTGCGCTCGGGCATCGCGGTCGCGCTGCGCCCGGCCGCGCGCAGCGCGGCGCGGCCGAGGTCGCCCGCCGAGGGGTACCGATCGGAGGGGTCCTTGGCCAGCGCGCGGGCGACGACGCCCTCGAACTCCGGCGGGACGCTCTCGCTCGGCGGCGGCGCGTTGAGATGCGCCCACAGCGTCGCCTCGTCGCTGTCGCCCGAGTACGGCGCCTTGCCGGTCAGCGCGTAGACGAGCACGCAGCCCAGCGCGTAGACGTCGGTGCGCGCGTCGACGCGCTCGCCGCGGATCTGCTCGGGCGCGACGTAGCCCAGCGTCCCGACCCAGCCGCCGGCGCGGCTGAGCCCGCCGCCGGCGGTCGTGGCGGCGCGCTTGGTCAGGCCGAAGTCGGTCAGGTAGGCGTGGTCGTCCTGGTCGAGCAGGATGTTCGCCGGCTTGACGTCGCGGTGGACGAGGCCATGGCGGTGCGCGGCGTCGAGCGCCCCGGCCACCTCGGCGATCGTATGGGCGGCGCGCTCCGGATCGAGCTTGTCCTCGGCGCGCACGAGCGCGCGCAGATCGGGCCCGTCGACGTAGCGCATGACGATGAACAGCACGCCCTCGCGCTCGCCCGCGTAGTAGACGGGGATGACGTTCGGGTGCTCGACCGAGGCCGCCGCCTTGGACTCGGCGACGAAGCGCCTGCGGAAGTCCTCGTCGTCGGCCAGCGCGGGCGTGATGACCTTCAGCGCCACCGTCCGCTCGAGGTCCAGCTGCGTCGCGCGATAGACGACGCCCATCCCGCCGCGTCCGGCGAGCCCTTCGATGCGGTAATCGACGAAGACGTCACCTGGAGCGAACTGCGGCATGTGTGGTGACACTTCTAGCGGTTTGCCGCGCAACCTTGTTCCGGGCGGCAGGGTTTCAGTGACCATGCGCACACCACGATCGCCCGTTCTCGCGCTCTTGACGGCCACAGTGCTGCTCGGCGCCGTGCCCGCCGGCGCCGCGGCGGCCGGCTGGACGACGGCGAGCTTCCCCGGCGGCGACGACGTCAACCGCGAGCCCGTGCCGCGCGCCGCGATCGCCGCCGACGGCACGAGCGCGGTCGCGTTCTTTTCGAAGTCCGGCGCGCTCATGCTGTCCACCGGCACGGCGGGCGGCCGCTTCGGCGTGCCGCGCGTCATCGAGCGCCGCGGCGTGCGCGACCACTCGATCGCCGCCGCCCCCGGCGGCGCGTTCCTGCTCGCCTGGGAGGACAGCGACGGCCTGCGCGCGGCGGTGCGCACGCAGGCCGGCCGCCGGATCGTGCGGCGCACCTACGACAGCGGCCCGCCCTCGGAGATCAACGGCGTGCAGGTGGCCGCCGACCCGCAGGGCGGCTACGCCATGGCCCAGCGCGTCTTCCCGCACGGCGCGCGCCGCCTGCGCCAGTACGGCGTGCGCGCCCTCTCGCTCGATCCCGCCGGCCGCCGGCTCGGGGCCGTCCAGGACCTCGGCGCCGGCCAGTTCGGCATCGACGCGCGGCCCACGCAGTCGCTCGCCGTCGGCGGCGACGGCCGCGCCGTCCTCGCGTTCACGCGCGAGATCCCGGACAACGCGCCCTTCGGCACGCCCGCGCCGGTGGTCGTCTCCGTGCGCCCGCACGGCGGCGTGTTCGGTGCGCCGGCCGCGCTCGCCGGGCCACGGGCCGCCGATCCGCGCGTCGCCATCGACGCGGCGGGACGCGCGGTCATCGCGGCGACCCTGGTCTCCAACCGCGGCGACGCGGGCGCCTTCGGCGCCCCGAGCGTCGCGACGGTGGGGCCCGACGGCACGCTCGGCGCGGCCGCCGGTCCCGCGTTGCGCTACCCGGGGCGCGCCTTCGCGCCGAGCGCGGCCCTGACGACGGGCGGCGCCGGCGTGCTCGTCTTCGCCCTGAAGCCCAAGCCGGAGGCGTTCGGCACCGAGGCGCCGGTGCGGGCCGCCACGTTCGACGCGACCGGCCGCTTCGGCCCGTTGCAGACGCTCACGAGCGGGCGCGCGAAGGAGCCGGTCGCCATGCCGCTCAGCGGCGGCCGTGTGCTCACGATGTGGACGGGCGTGCGCGGGATCGGCGCCGCGCTGGCCGGCCCGGACGGCATCTTCAAGAAGACCGCGGAGCCCAAGGGCCCGCCGCCGCGGCCGTTTCACACGAACTCGACGAACCGCGATCTGCGCACGGCCGGGCGCTACGCGATCCTCACGTGGGCGCGCGACGGGCGCGTGCGCATGGCCGTGCGCCGCTTCTGAAGGGCGCGAAGTCCTCGATATCCGGGGCCTTCGCGCCATCCGCCCTCGTGGGCGTGCCTATCCCGACCCCGCTGGTAGGCTTTAGCGCGTGTTCTTCACGACGAAGGCCGAGTACGGCGTCCGCCTGCTCATCGAGGTCGGGCGCCAGGGGCAGGACCAGCCCGTCTCGCTGAAGGCGATCGCCGACACCGAGAACCTCCCGCTCGCCTACCTCGAGCGGATCGTGGCACTGCTCAAGCGCGCCGGGCTCGTCTCGAGCACCCGCGGCGCGCACGGCGGCTACGTCCTCGCTCGCGCGCCGCAGGACATCCGCATGGACGAGGTCGTCCTCGCGCTCGAGGGCTCGCTCGCCCCGATGGAGTGCTTCGTCGACGACCGCGCCGAGGATGGCCGTGTGCTGTGCTCCCACCACGACGACTCCGGCCGCGGCTGCGCGACCAAGCTTCTGTGGACGCGCGTGCAGGTCGGCGTCACGAACACGCTGGCGCAGACGACGCTCGCCGAGCTGATCGATTTTCAGACCCGCCAGCTGCCGCGTGTCGGCGAACGCGCGGCGCCGGACGCCCGAACCCCAGCTCCCGCCTGATCCGTCAGGCCACCCGGTACGCAAGGAGAACAGAGGACACCATGCCCGAACTTGAGATTCGCAACCTTCACGTCCAGGCCGAGGACAAGCAGATCCTCAAGGGCGTCAACCTGACCGTCACGCCCGGCGAGATCCACGCGCTGATGGGTCCCAACGGCTCGGGCAAGTCGACGCTGGCCAACGCGATCATGGGCCATCCCAGCCTCGAGGTCACCGAGGGGCAGATCCTCTTCGGCGGCGAGGACATCACGGAGTCCGACCCCGACGAGCGCGCCCGGATGGGCCTCTTCATGGCCTTCCAGTACCCGGTGGCGATTCCCGGCGTGACGATCACGAAGTACCTGCGGATGGTCATGAACGCCCACCGCGAGGCCCGCGGCGAGGGCTCGATCTCGCTCAAGGAGTTCCGCAAGACCGTCGAGGCCGCGATGGAGCTCGTCAACGTCCCGCGCGAGTTCAGTTCGCGCTACCTCAACGAGGGCTTCTCCGGCGGCGAGAAGAAGCGTCTGGAGATCCTCCAGCTCGCGCTTCAGAAGCCGAAGCTCGCCGTCCTCGACGAGACCGACTCGGGCCTGGACATCGACGCGCTGAACGTCGTCGCGCACGGCGTCAACACCGTCGCCACCGGCGCCGACATGGGCGTGCTGATCATCACCCACTACCAGCGCATCCTGCACATGGTCACGCCGACCAAGGTCTCGATCATGTTCGACGGGCGGATCGCCACCGACGGCGGCCCGGAGCTCGTCGACCGCCTCGAGGCCGAGGGCTACGCGAAGATCCGCGAAGAGGTCGGATCCCCGGCGTGAGCACCCTGGCCGACACGCCGCTGGCCACGGACTTCCCCTCCCTGAGGCGCGAGGGGGTCATCTACATGGACGCGGCCGCGACGTCGCAGACGCACGAGTCGGTCATCGCCGCGATGGATGACTACTACGAGAACCATCGCGGCACCGTGCACCGCAGCGTGTACGCGCTGGCGGCGGAGGCGACCGAGCTGTTCGAGAGCGCCCGCGACCGCATCGCGGCGTTCATGAACTGGCCCGTGAACTGCACGATCTTCACGAAGAACGCGACCGAGGCGCTCAACCTCGTCGCCTACACGTGGGGGCGCGCGAACGTCGGCCCGGGCGACCGCGTCGTCACGACCCAGCTCGAGCATCACTCGAACTTCGTGCCCTGGCACATGCTCTGCCAGGAGACCGGCGCGACCTTCGAGATGATCGAGGTCGACGACGAGTGCCGGCTCAAGCTCGACCAGCTCGACGAGCTGCTCGCCACCGGCACGGTCAAGCTCGTCGCCGTCGGCCATGTCTCCAACGCCGCCGGCACGATCAACCCCGTCGCGGAGATCGTCGCGAAGGCGCACGCGGCCGGCGCCGTGGTCGTCGTCGACGGCTCGCAGGCCGTCCCGCAGATCCCCGTCGACCTCGGCGAGATCGACGCGGACTTCTACGCCTGGACGGGCCACAAGCTCTACGGCCCGACCGGTGTCGGCATCCTGCACGGCCGCAAGGAGCTGCTCGACAAGATGCCGCCGTTCCTCGGCGGCGGGCACATGATCACGTCGGTCTCCGTCGAGGAGATCCGCTGGGGACAGCTGCCCGCGAAGTTCGAGGCCGGCACGTCGAACATCGCGGAGGCAATCGGCCTCGGGGCCGCCGTCGACTTCGTGGCGGGAATCGGGATGGAGACGATCCGCGAGCACGAGCGCGACCTGTGCGCCTACGCGCTGGAGCGCCTCGCCGAGCTGCCCGACATCACGGTGATGGGCCCGCTCGACGCCGCCCGCCGCGGCGCGCTCGTCGCCTTCACGCTCGACATCGCCCACCCGCACGACATCGCCGAGATCCTCGGATCCAGCGGCGTCTGCGTGCGCGCCGGGCATCACTGCGCGCAGCCGCTCATGCAGCGCTTCGGCGTCGCCGCCACCACACGGGCCTCGTTTGCCGTGCACAACACGCGCGCCGACGTCGACGCGCTGATCGACGCCCTCAACGACGTTAGGAAGATCTTCGGATGAGCATGGACTCGATCTACCGCGAAGAGATCCTCGAGCACTACAAGCGCCCCCACAACTGGGGACACCTCGATCCGCACGACCTCACGTTCAAGGACTCCAACCCGCTGTGCGGCGACGAGCTGACGGTCGAGATCCGCACCGACGGCAAGGGCACGATCGAGGATCTGCGCTTCTCCGGCCACGGCTGTGCAATCAGCCAGGCGTCGGCCTCGATGACCTCCGACGAGATCAAGGGCATGACGATCGACGAGCTGCTCAAGCTCGATCGCCAGTACGTCCTGGACCTGCTCGGCATCCAGATCTCCGCGACGCGGATGAAGTGCGCGCTGCTGACGCTCAAGGTGCTCAAGGGCGCAGCGCTGGGCGATGCCGTCGACTGGGAGCCCGAGACGCCGCCGAGCGAGGCCGAGGGCGGCCTCGAGCGCCATCCCTCCGGCGCCGACCACCTGTAGCGCGCAGCCGTCAGCTCCGGGCTGATGGCGACGGCGTTTGCGAGCGCAAGAAGCCGGTCGGGCCGCTGCGGTGGTCCGCAACGGCCCTGGCCCCTACCCCCAGCGCTGTGCGGCGAGGGCAGGTCCGGCGATCGCAAGCACTGCGGCGCCGGTGGTCAACGAGAACAACGCGAGCTTCTTGAACACGTGCGGATGCCTCCCTGCGTGGTTGGGACACGAGCTAGGGTCGCCACCAGGACTGCGAATGGCTTCCTGGCCTGTAGAGACAGTCAAGCGGCGCCTGATACACGAGCAGCGACGGCGTTGGAATCGGCGGCGCCTGCCGTCCTACCGCCCAGCGCTCAAGGCGGCTACACTCCCTAGAAGCAAATCCGAGTGCCCAGGACGGGATTGGGCGCGCGGGTCTTCTCCATGACCGAGCTTCTCGACATCTGCCTGCTCTCCGAGCTCCCGCCCGGCGCCTCGCGCATGGTCGAATGGGAGGACCTCGAGATCGGCATCTTCAACTGCAACGGAGAACTGCTGGCGATCGAGGATCGCTGCTCGCATGACGACGGAAACCTCGCCGACGGCGAGTTCGACCCCGAGAAGTGCACGGTGGAATGCCCGCGCCACGGGTCGTTGTTCGACCTGCACACAGGCAAGCCGATGACCCTGCCCGCCTACGTTCCCATCGAGACGTTCCCAGTCCGCGTCGAGGACGACATGATCAAGCTGGAGGTTGAGTAACCGATATGGCAACTCCCGAGACCATCGCCGAGCAGCAGAGCCTGCAGGGGATCAACTCCGACTACACGGAGAAGTACGGCTTCCACGACGCTGAGAACTACCTCTTCAAGGCGCCCAAGGGATTGACGAAGGAGCTCATCGAGAAGATCTCGGAGTTCAAGTCAGAGCCGCAGTGGATGCGCGACTTCCGCCTCAAGGCGCACGACTACTTCCTCGCCCGCCCGATGCCGACCTGGGGCTCGCCGCACCTGGCCGAGGTCGACTTCGACAACATCCACTACTTCGTGCGCGCCTCCGAGAAGGCCGAGCGCTCCTGGGACGACGTCCCCGAGGACGTCAAGAAGACCTTCGACCGCCTCGGCATCCCGGAGGCCGAGCGCAAGTTCCTCGCCGGCGTCGGCGCCCAGTACGAGTCCGAGGTCGTCTACCACCAGATCAACGAGAAGCTCGAGGCGCAGGGCGTCATCTTCATGGACATGGACTCGGCTCTGCGCGAGCACGAGGACCTCGTCAAGGAGTACTTCGCGACGATCATCCCCGCCAACGACAACAAGCTCGCGGCGCTGAACTCCGCGGTCTGGTCGGGCGGCTCGTTCGTCTACGTCCCGCCGGGCGTCCACATCGAGATGCCGCTGCAGGCCTACTTCCGCATCAACACGGAGAACATGGGCCAGTTCGAGCGCACGCTGATCATCGCTGACGAGGGCTCCTACGTGCACTACGTCGAGGGCTGCACGGCACCGACGTACTCGTCGGACTCGCTGCACTCCGCGGTCGTCGAGCTCATCGCCAAGCCGGGCGCGCGTATCCGCTACACGACGGTGCAGAACTGGTCGACGAACGTCTTCAACCTCGTCACCAAGCGCGCGATCGCCGAGCGCGACGCGACCGTCGAATGGGTCGACTGCAACCTGGGCTCCAAGCTGACGATGAAGTACCCGTCGGTCTACCTGACCGGCGAGCGCGCGCACGGCGAGATCCTCTCGATCGCCTTCGCGGGCGCGGGTCAGCACCAGGACGCGGGCGGCAAGATCGTCCACGCCGCGCCGAACACGACGTCGAACATCTTCGCCAAGTCGATCTCCAAGGACGGCGGACGCGGCTCCTATCGCGGCCTGCTCGAGGTCGCCAAGGGCGCGCACGGCTCGAAGTCCAAGGTCGTCTGTGACGCGCTGCTGCTCGACGACAAGTCGCGCTCGGACACGTACCCGACGATCCGCATCGGCGAGGACGACGTCAACGTCGGCCACGAGGCGACCGTCTCGAAGGTCGGCGACGAGCAGCTCTTCTACCTCATGTCCCACGGTCTCTCCGAGGAAGAGGCGGGCAAGCTCATCGTCAACGGCTTCATCGAGCCGATCGTCAAGGAGCTGCCGATGGAGTACGCCGTCGAGATGAACCGGCTCATCGAGCTGCAGATGGAGGGCTCAATTGGCTAGCTCCGCGAGCCCCACCACGGTGGCGGAACCGGCTTGGCTGACGGCGCGCCGCGAGCGCGCCGTCGGTTTGCAGCGGTCTCTGCCCCTTCCCTCCTTCCGCGGCAAGCCCGGTTGGGAGTTCACCTCGCTGAAGGGCCTCGACCTCGACGCCTTCGGCAAGCCCGAGGCGCTCGACGTCGACGCCACCGGCCTCGGCATCATCGATCCTCCCGCGGGCGCCACGCTGCTCGAGCAGGTCGACAACGTCTTCGCCGATCCGCTGGAGATGCCGGCCGACGGCGTCCTCGTCATGTCGCTGTCGGCGGCGGTCGCCCAGCATCCCGACCTCGTCGAGCAGCACTTCGGCTCGATCGTCTCCGGCGACGACCCCTTCGTGGCCCGCAACGAGGCCGGCTGGCAGGGCGGCGCGTTCGTCTACGTGCCGCGCGGCGTGGCCGTCGAGACGCCGATCGTCGTCACCGTCGTGCAGTCCCAGGCGCAGACCGCCCTGCACTGGCGCACGCTCGTCGTGTTGGAGGAGGGCGCGCAGGCCGAGGTCTGGGAGCAGTACGTCTCCACCGACAACGAGCAGAAGGCCTTGTTCAGCACGGTCTCCGAGCTGTCGATCGGCGCGAACGCCAGCCTGCGCTACGTCTGTGCCCAGGGACTGAGCGAGAAGTCGTGGATCTTCGGTGCGCAGCGCGCGGTCATCGAGCGCGACGGCGCGCTGGACTGGATCGCCCTCGGCTTCGGCGCCGGCAACGGCCGCGTCGCGATGGACACGCAGCTCGCCGGCAAGGGCTCCGACGCCAAGGTGACCGGGGCCTACGCCACCCACGGCCGCCAGCACCTCGACTACGCGACCACGCAGGAGCACGCGGCGCCGAACACGACGTCGGACCTCGCCTTCCGCGGCATCCTCGACGGGCGCTCGAGCACGGTCTGGTCGGGAATGATCAAGGTCGACCCGGGCGCGCAGCAGATCGACGCCTTCCAGGAGTCGCGCAACCTGCTGCTGACGAAGACGGCGCACGCCGACTCGGTCCCCGGCCTGGAGATCCTCGCCAACGACGTGCGCTGTACGCACGCGGCGGCGATCGCCCAGATCGATCCCGAGCAGGTTTTCTACCTATGCTCGCGCGGGCTGCGGCCCGACCAGGCCAAGCGCCTGGTCATCGAAGGCTTCCTCGAGGCGACCGTCGAGCGCTTCCAGCCGGGCTTCGTGCGCGAAGCTGTCGCCGGGGCGCTGGAGCGGCGCCTCGAAGCGGTGCTCGGCTAGTGGGCTAGACCCCGGTCACGACGACGCCGAGCTCGCGTGCAAGGCCCGCCTGGGCGCGGTCGAGCGTATGCAGGCTGCGGCCCGTAGCGCGGGCGGTGGCGATGATCAGGAGCTCGGTGGCCTTCACGGTGCGACCGACCGTTCGGGCATGGGCCAGCGCATCGCCGTAGTGCTCGGCGACGGACTCGTCGACGGGAACCGCGATGAGCCTCGCGCGCACCTCTACGAGGCGTGCCTGGCGCCGTGCCCGCGCCTGCGCGTTGTGGGCGCGCAACACGCCGGCGCGCAGTTCCCCGAGCGTCACGACAGAGATCGCTGCTGTCGTCGGGCGGTCGGTGCTGGCGGTCTCCTCGTCGCCGATCAGGATCGACGTGTCGAGCAGCGCCGCACTCACTCGTCGCCCCATGGATCGTCGAGTGGGGCCTCCGCCGCGTCCAGATCCGCGGCCCAGGCCTCACTGTCGACCGGCTTCGCGAGGATCTCGCGAATGACCTCCCATGGCACATCCGTGCGCGGGCCGACCGGCTCGTCGGGCGGCCCGAGCCGAGCCACCGGCCGGCCCCGGACGGTCACGGTGAAGATCGTGCCGGCTTCGGCCTCGTGCAGGATCTGGCCGATGTTGTTGCGCAGGTCTCGCTGGGGGATCGTCTTCCTGGTCATGACTGCTACGCACCGTAGCAGTCGTCTGGCCAGGGTAGGGCGGCGTCCATTCAGGTAGAACGACGGCAATGGATCCATGGATCGCCGAGGCCGCCGAGCGGATCGCCGCGCGCGCCCCTGAGGAGCTCGCGCGGCTCGTGGCCGTCTCATCGCCCTCGGGCGACGTCCCCGGGGCGGAGGAGGCGATCGACGTCGCGATCTCGCTCGCGCCCGCGGGCGCGCGCGTCGAGCGTGCTCCGTGCTCGTCGGCCGCTCACGCCGACGACCTGATCCTCACGGTGCCCGGGACGGCCTGCGCCGGGCGCGTCGTGCTGCTCGGGCACGTCGACACCGTGCACTCCCACGACGACCATTGCGGGCTCACGCGCGAGGGCGAGCACCTCGTCGGCGCGGGCTCGGTCGACATGAAGGGCGGCGACATCCTCGCGCTCGGCGTCCTGCGCGAGCTCGCGCTGCGTCCGGAGCTGTTCGCCGAGGTCGCCCTGCTGCTCGTGTGCGACGAGGAATGGCGGGCCGGCGGGTTCGTCCACGTCGACCGCTTCGCGGGCTGGGACGCCTGCCTGTGCTTCGAGGGCGGCGAGTTGACGCAGGACGGCGAGGACGCCGTCGTCGTCAAGCGCAAGGCCGCGGGCACCCTGCAGGTCCTCGCGCACGGGCGCAAGGCGCACTCGGGCTCCGCGCCCGAGGCGGGCGCCAACGCGCTGCTGGCCCTGGCGAGCGCCGCGCAGGCGGTGGCCGCGCGCCACGATCCGCACGGCGATGCGCACCTGACGGCCGTTCCGACCGTCGTGAACTGCGGCGAGGCGTTCAACGTCGTCCCGGCCGCCGGCGAGCTGCTGTGCGACCTGCGCGCCGACGCGCTGGAGACGTTCGACCTCGTCCTCGCCGATCTCCCCGAGCGGGTCGACGGAGTGCGCCTGGAGAGCACGTTCCTGCGCCGCTGGCCGGGCATGGACTCGCGCGAGCCGACGGCGCCGCTGCTGGCGGCCGCCGGCGAGCGCCTCGGGCGCCTGGTCATCGGCGCCCAGCGCGGCGGCGCGAGCGACGCGAGCTACATGGCGCCGCAGATCCCGGTCACGATCGACGGCCTCGGCCCCTGCGGGGGCGGGGCGCACACGCCGACGGAGTACATCGTCGAGGCGACGCTGCGCTCGCGCGCCGAGGTCGCCCTGGCGATCGCCACGGCGGTTCTCGCCCAATGCACCCCTAATACGTGATTCGTCCGGTGTTTATGAACACCGGACGTGCATTCGTCGTGAACGTGCGCTAGGGTTCCGCCGGTCAGTGATCAGCCGAATCCGCGTCGGTCTACCGGCGCGGAGCGGGGGAACCATTTGGGGGGCTTGAGGAAGCCTCCCTGGGGCGAATCGTCGTTATGAACGACGTAGCGCTAGCTCTTTCTGCGCGAGCCCGTCAGCTAACCCCGCAGGCACCCGAAGGAGAAGGGGTCAAGCCCGCGTGAAGACGTTGTACCGCCTCACAATGTGCCTTCTGGCCGTTGTTCTGCTCGTACCCGGGCAGGCGATCGCCAAAAAGAACTTTTCCTTCGGTGCTCGCACGCTGAAGGAAGGCCACAAGGGCAGTGACGTGAAGACCCTGCAGCGGTATCTCGCGCGGGTCGGGATCGAGATGACCGCCGACGGTGTCTTCGGGCCGGGCACGAAGGCCGCCGTGAGGACCTTCGAGGAGGCGCAGCGGCGCAAGATCGACGGCAAGGTCACGCGCACCGACGCGAAGGTCATCAAGGACGTCGCCCTCAACGGCGGCGCCGTCGCATCGGCCGTCACGACCGGTGGCGCGCTGCCGAAGAACCAGAAGATCGTCCTCCCGGCGCCGCCCACGCCGCCCGCGCCGGTCTTCGGACCGGGCACCGCCGCGACCATCGGCCCCGACGGGCTCGCCGTCGTGCCGGCGTTCGCGCCGCCGGAGATCCAGGCGGTCATCATCGCCGGCAACAAGATCGCCAAGATGCCGTACATCTACGGCGGCGGCCACGGCAAGTGGGAAGACGCCGGCTACGACTGCTCGGGCTCGGTCTCCTACGCGCTGCACGGCGGCGGCCTGCTCGAGGCCTCGATGCCCTCCGGCGGCTTCATGAAGTGGGGCGAGCCGGGATTGGGCCAGTGGATCTCGATCTACGCCAACGCCGGCCACGTCTACATGACCGTCGCCGGCCTGCGCTTCGACACGAGCGGCGCCAAGGGCGGCAGCCGCTGGCAGCCCGCCAGCGAGCGCGACGGCAAGGGCTACACCGTCGTGCACCCGGTCGGCTTCTAGTCGTCGCGTCCGCTGCGCCGCAAGCGGCGTCGCCGCGGACCGCTTCGGCTACGTTGGGGCCGGTTGAGACTCTCGCGACGTCGTACTGCCCGTTGCGCTGGCGTTCGCGCTGTTGCCCCTGCCGGCGCCGCGGCGCGCGTCGCGCTCGTGGCGACCGGCACGCCCGAGCTGGCGCTGCTCGACGTCTCGTCTGATCGCGTCGTCGCGCGGCTGGCGCTGCCCGCGCCGAGCACCGCCGTGGCGGTCGACAGCGAGGGCGCGCGCGGGTTCGTGGCCGCGGGCGCGACGATCGTCTCCCTCGAGGTCAACGAGCGCGCGGAGATCGCCCGGGCGTCGCACGGCAGCGCGCCCACGAGCGGGCTGGCCGTCTCGCCCGACGGCAACCGCCTGTACGCCGTGCAGGGCGACCGGCTGCAGATCCTGCGCACGGACACGCTGGCGCTGCTGGGCTCCGTCCGCCTGCGCGGCCGCGGCGGCGCGCTCGGCCTCGGGCGCGGTGGCCGCGTCGCCGCGGTCGTGCTCGACCGCGGCCGCGTGGCGATCGTCGACACGCGCGCGCGGCGGCTGCTGAGGCGCGTCTCCCTGCCCGGAGCGACCGGTGTGGCGGTGACGCCCGACGGGCGCGTTCTCGTCACCGCGCGCGGGCGCCTGCGCACGATCGCCCCGCGCGCGCGCAGCGCGCGCGCCGGGGGCCTGCGCCTGCCGCGCGGCGCGGGCGGCAACGTCGCCCTGTCGCCCGGGCGCACGCGGCTGGCCATCGGACCGCGTCAGGGCGGGCGCAGCGGCTGCGCTCGTCGTCCTGCGCAGCTCGCGGGTGCGGCGGCTGTCGGCCGGCGGCCGCGGCGTCGGCACGCCGGCCTGGACGCCCGACGCCAACCGGCTGTTCTTCGCCAACCGCAGCGCCGGCGCGCTGTCGCTCGTCAGCCCGTTCTCTCGCCGCCTGCTCGACACCGTTCGCCTGCCCGGCTCCTCGCCGCGCGGCATCGTCGTGCAGCCCGGCCTGGCGCTCATCCGCGGCACGCCGGGCGACGACACGCTCGTCGGCACCCGCTCGCGCGATCGCCTCGAGGGCCTGGAGGGCAACGACCTGCTGCGCGGCGGCCGCGACCGCGACGTGCTCGAGGCCGGGCCGGGCAACGACAGCCTGTCCGGCGGCGCGCTCAGCGATCGCATGAGCGGCGGCACCGGCGACGACTTCCTCGCCGCCGGCACCGGCAACGACACGGTCACCGGCGGCAGCGGCGACGACGGCGCCGACGGCGGCACGGGCAACGACACGATCGACGGCGAGGAGGGCAACGACCGGCTCGACGGGGGCGACGGCGACGACTCGATCCGAGGTGGCGAGGGCGACGACGAGATCGTCGAGAAGGGCTTCGGCAACGACAAGCTGCTGTCCGGCGGCCCGGGCGACGACGTCCTGCGCGGCGGTCGCGGCTCGGACCGCCGGATGCTCGGCGACGACGGCAACGACGAGCTGTTCGGCGAGTCGGGCTCGGAGGCGATGAGCGGCGGGCGCGGCGACGACACGGTCGACGGCGGCGCCGGCGGCGACAACATGCGCGGCGACGAGGGCCAGGACATCCTGCGCGGCGGGCGCGGCAACGACCGTCTCGACGGCGGCTCCGGCCAGGATCGCCTCGACGGCAGCTCGGGCAGCGACGACCTGCAGGGCGGCGAGGAGAACGACGAGGTCGTCGGCGGGCCAGGCGTCGACACGCTGCGCGGCGGGCCGGGCGACGACTCGATCCGCGCCGCCGACGACAGCGCCGACATCGTGGAGTGCGGCGACGGCAACGACACGGTCTACGTCGAGCAGGACGCGCCGAGCCGGGACAGCCTGCGCGACTGCGAGCTGGTCATGCAGGTCGCCGCCGGAGGCCGCCAACGACGCCGAGCTTCCGTCGATCATCCAGGGCACGCTCGGCGACGACCTGCTGCAGGGCACCGAGGACGACGACTCGATGTTCGGCAAGCTCGGCGAGGACCGGCTGTTCGGTCGCGCCGGCGACGACTACGTCGACGGCGAGGACGGCGACGACGAGCTGCACGGCGGTCCGGGCAACGACATCCTGGCCGGCCGCGACGGCGCCGACGAGATCCACGGCGACGCGGGCAACGACCGCATCACCGGCGATCGCGGCAACGACCGCATCTACGGCGACGAGGGCAACGACGAGATCTTCGGCAACATTGATCCCGACGTCATCGAGGGCGGGCCCGGCGACGACCGCATCAACGTCGTCGCGGGCAGCATCGATGCGGTGTCGTGCGGACCGGGTAGGGACACCGTGTTTGCGTCGGCCGGCGACGTCGTCAACCTCGACTGCGAGGACGTACGGCGGTGACAATCGGTCGCACGAGACCTGATCACTGACCAAGGAGGAGACGCATGCTGTTCTTCGTGCGATTCGACGTGACCCAGCCGGCGAACGTCTCAAACGAGGACCTCATCGGGATCTGGATGCGCGAGGCGGAGGCGGCGATCGGGGCGATGGACGCCGGCGCCGTGCCGCACCTGTGGAAGGTCGCCGGCCAGCGCGTCGTGCTCGCCATCGTCGACCTGCCGACGGCAGAGGACCTCGACCGCGCGCTCGGCGGGCTGCCGATCATCCGCGAGATGGGCCCGGGGATGAAGACCGAGGCGTGGCCGATCTACGACTACCGCACGTTCGCCGGCGACCTCGGCGAGGGCGTCCACGGCTGAAGCCCGCCTGGCAGCGCGCGCCGCGCCGACGTAGGCTCGCGCGCGCAGGATTCGGGGAACCGGTCACACAAGGAGGGCAGGGCCATGACAGGAACTGGATCGCGCGCGTCCGCGATGGCGCTCGCGATGGCGTTCGTGCTCGCCGCCGGCGGCACGGCGCAGGCCGCCAAGCGGCCGACGACGCTCAGCCCCAAGGCGGCGGTGGCGCTCGTCAAGAAGC
Source organism: uncultured Actinomycetes bacterium (assembly GCA_963751065.1). Taxonomy (GTDB): domain Bacteria; phylum Actinomycetota; class Thermoleophilia; order Solirubrobacterales; family Solirubrobacteraceae; genus CADCVQ01. Next base: position 29,759 of record CAVVTD010000004.1, on the reverse strand, counting down.
TCGGCGCTCGCTCGGCGGGCACGTACTACGACGCCAGCGTAAGAACATGGTCGTCACGGTGACCGACAAGAAGGCCGCCGCGCGCGTGCGCGCGGCCGCGGGATCGCGCGGAAGGTCACCCGCAGCGGCCTGAAGCTCGCGCAGCTCGTCTCGCTGCTGCAAACCAGGCGCGCTATCCCGGCACGGCGTGGGGCATCGACACGATCGAGAACAAGGTCGTGCTGACGGTCGACTCGACCGTCGACGCGACGTCGCGGGCGAAGCTGCGCGAGATCGTCATCAAGCTCGGCAAGGGGGTGCGGATCGAGTTCATCAAGGACGAGTTCCGGCCGTTCCTCGCCGGCGGCGACGCGGTCTTCATCGGCGCGGCGCGCTGCTCGGTGGCTTTCACGTGCTGAAGGGGACCGTGCAGCATTTCCTCACCGCGGGGCACTGCGGGTCTTGTGCCCTACGTGGCTGTGCCGGGCATCACCGCGGGAGCGAGCTTCCCCGGCAACGACTACGCGATCGTGCGCTACACGGCGCCACACCCGTGCGACCGGGTACAGTCTACCTCTACAACGGCACGTCCCAGGAGATCAGCTCCGCGGCGAACCCCGTGATCGGGCAGGCCGTCAAGAAGAGCGGCTCGACGACGCGCGTGAGCAGCGGCATCGTGCAGGCGCTCCACCAGACCGTGGACTACGCGGCGCAACACGTCACCGGCATGATCCGGACCAACGTGTGCGCCCAGCGGAGACAGCGGTGGCGCGCTGTTCGCCGGCACCGTCGCGCTCGGCATCGTGTCTGGCGGTCGGGCAGCTGCTCGATCGGCGGGACTGTGTTCTACCAGCCGGCGTCGAGGCGCTCCAGGCGTACGGGCGACGATCTACTGACGCACGCGCGCGCGCGGCGTCAGTCGTCGCCGCTCGGCCGGCGCCGCGCGCTCTTGCGCTCCGACGCGCGCCGCTTGGCGTCCAGCCGGCGCGTGCGCGACGCGCGCGTCGGCCGTGTCGCGTGCCGCGTGCGCTGCACCTCCAGGCCGCGGGCGATCCGCCCGGCCAGGCGCTCGAGCGCGAGCGTGCGGTTGCGCGCCTGCGAGCGGGCGTCCTGCGCCACCGCGCGCACGACCGGTCCGCAGCGCGCGGTGAGCCGCGCCTTCTGGGCCTCGCTGAGCGTGTTCGAGGCCGCCACGTCGAAGCTCGCCTCGATGCGCGAGGCGGTGACGTTCGCGTGCTGGCCGCCGGGCCCGGAGGAGCGGCTGGCGCGCACGACGACCTCATCGAGCGGAAGCGCCAAGTGTGCGTTGATCGGCAGCATGTCGGGCACCGCCACATATGATCCCCGTGACCCTTGACTTCCTGCCCCTGAGGAGTCGGCGCCACAGGCGAATCAGTTTGGGGGCCGGTGATGACCGATCTGAACTCGGGCGATCTCGTCTACGCGGCAAGCGTTGGGCTGCTGATCCTCGTGGCATCACTCTCCGCCGCCGCAGCGTGTCGGCCGCGCCCTTCCAGCTGACCGACATCAACCCGGACGCTCGATCGTCCCGCAGGGCCGCAACAACTCCCAGGGGGGCCGCGTCAACGGGCTGAAGGTCGCCGCCGGCCGACCAGGTCGCGTACGCGGCGTCGGGTGGGGCGGGATCTTCAGACGGCCACGGAGCCCAGACGTGGGCGCACCTCGGTACCATCTCCCGCAGGTGACATTCGACGTCGATGTCGATCCGAGCGACACAGCACCGTCTACGCCGCGTCGCTGTACGACGGCCGCGTGGACGCGCTCTCGGGCATCAACGTCAGCCCGATGCGGGCGCGACGTGGACGCACCCGACGGTGCCCGACACCAGCCCAGGTTGCGCGTCGTGGGCGAGCCGTCGGCGTTCGGATCGGATCGTCCCCGACGCGCCCGAGAACGTCATCGTCGGCACCGCTTGCGGCGTCGCGTCAGCCACGACTCGGGCGTGACCTGGACGCACGAAGACCCCGACCCCTCCACGACCGCGCTGCGCATCTCACGTCGTCGCACAAGACAGCGGATCGTCGACTCTGCGGCACCGACGGCACTTCCGATCGACCGACAACGCGACAGCTGGACGCCGTCGTCGCTGCCCAACGCCGGCGACATCTGCTCGATCGCCGCCTCGCCGCTGAGAACGACGTGCTGTACGTGACGCAGAACAACGTCGCGCTGTGGAGACGCGCTACGGCGGCGTCAACTGGACGATGCTCGAGGACGGCCCCGGCAACCGCCGGCGTTCGTCGTCACCAACCAGACCGGCGCCAACAGCTTCGACCTGTACTACGAGCCGGCCCGAAGCTCCGGCGCGTCACCGGTTGCGACGACTCCGCGGTGCCCACGCGCTGCCCGGCCGCGACGGACCTCACCGACGGCGCGCCCACGGCGACCGCCCTCGGCACCGACATCACCGGCGCCGCGCACGACGACGCGCCTACCTCGAGTTCGACCCCACTGATGCCACGCCGCAGTGCCCGTACCTCTATGCCAACGACGGCGGCGTCTACCGCTCGGACGACTGCACGCCGACGTGGCAGCGCGCGATCGTGGGCCTGCATGACACGTGGCTCTACGACCTCACCGGCACGCGCTGGCCGGCAATCAGACGGGCCTGTACTTCGGCCTGATGGATTCCGGCTATGGTACAGCACCGACGGCGGCGCGACCTGGGGCAACCCCTACTGCTGCGACATCTGGGAGCTGATGGCCGACGCCGAGCGCGTGATCTCCACGAAGTGCTGTCCGACCACGACGCTGCGCCAGCGCCCGCCAACGACCCGACGAACATCTCGGCGATGACGCCGCCGAACACGGAGCGCCGAACACCGGCGCTGGCTGCTGGTTCCAGCAGACCGACAGCATGCAGCCGTTTGCCGACGACAGCTACTGTTCGTCACGCAGACCAAGGGCAACGCCGCGTTCGAGGTCTCGGGCGGCAACGGCACCGGAGGGATCTGGATCACGACCGACGTCGGCGCGAGCTACACGCAGATCGGCGCGGCGTCGACGCCGGCCAACGCCTGCTCCGTGCAGGTCGCCGTATCCGGCGGCACGCCGACGTTCTACGTGCTGACCGCGACAACCTCAACAGCAGTCCCGCCGGCCTGTGCAGTGGTGGCGCGGGCACCTCTTCAGGTACACCGGTACCGCCGCGAACGGGACCTGTACCGCCGCCGATGCGGGGCTGACCACCGTCGGCGTCTTCGGTGTGGACCCCAGCAACCCGAACCGGCTGTACGCCTCGGACTACGCGCCGTCCGGGCCCCGGATGGTGTCGTCGACCGACGGCGGCGCGACCTGGGAGCCGGACACCAAGCTCGATGCGCTCATGACCGGCGACGAGCGTTCAAGTACGCCAACAGCTTCGGGCCGGAGGTGCGCTGGTTCACGCCGCCCACAACGGGCTACCGGCAGCCGACGATGGTCGCCTTCCACCCGACGAACGCCAACGTGCTGATCGCCGGCGCCGCCGACTCCGGACTGTTCATGAGCACCGACGGCGGCCAGGCTGGGCGAACGTCACCGGCAGCCTACCGCGCGTCTGGCACCGCTACTTCGACTCGTTCGACAGCTCGGTGTTCTACGTCGGCACGTCGGGCGCGGCGCCTGGAAGGTGCGGCTGCCCGACGGCGACCTCTCGATCGACAAGAGCGACGACCCTGATCCGGCCGTCGCCGGCGAGCAGCTCACGTACTCGCTGACCGTCACGAACGACGGCCCCGACGCCGTCCCGAACGTGCGCGTCACCGACACGCTGCCCGAGGGCACCGAGTACGTCTCCGACGACGCGGGCTGCGACGAGTCGCCGACGCGCGTGCTGACGTGCGACCTCGGCACGCTGTCCGATGACGAGACGGTGGAGATCGAGATCGTCGTGGCCGTCGCCGCCGACCTCGTCCACGAGGCCGGCGGCCCGACGACGATCACGAACACGCGACGGTCGCGGGGGTGACGATCGATCCCGCCCCGTCCGACAACACCGTCGTCGAGGACACGGACGTCGTCGCGGTCGCCGACCTCGAGATCGTCAGCTTCGATGCCGTGGATCCGCCGGCCGAGATCCTCGTCGGCGAGCCGACGCAGATCACGCTGCGCAAGGTGATTACCAACAACGGCCCGTCCGCGCCGATGGACACCCGCCTCACGACGGACGCGACCGCATCGCCCGGCACGACGGTCTCACCCGGCCAGCTCGTCATCGACGAGCCTGCGCTCGGCCTCGACGAGCAGCGGGAGGTAGAGGAGCAGTTCACCTATCGAATGCCAGGAGGCGAGCAACCACTCGTTCGAGTTCGTGAACACGCTCGCCCCGGAGCATGCCGCCGACACCGATCCCGACCTCTCCGACAACGAGGCGACGATCACGCTCGACGTCATCTGCGTCGTCCCGGTCACGATCAACATCAAGCCCGGGGGCGGCAATCCGATCAACCTCGGCGCCAAGGGCGTGATCCCGGTCGCGGTGCTCACCACCACTGCCGGGCAGTACGGCAATCCGCTGGCGTTCGATGCCACCACGATCTACCCGAAGAGCGTGCGTTTCGGTCCGGCGAACGTCGTGTTCGACGAGACCGGCGTGCTTCCGAGAGTCATGGCAAGGGCCATATCGAGGACTCCTACGAACCCGACGAGACGACGCGCGACGGGGACAAGGACATGGTGCTGCACTTCGCCACCCAGCAGACCGGCCTCGGACCGCTCGACACCCAGGCATGCGTGAAGGGCGACTGGATCGACGGCGGCGGCGACACGCACAAGTCTTCGGGTGCGACTCGATCTCGATCGTTCCCTAGCCGCGAGTTCGCGAGCCCGTGGTGGCGTGCGCGTGCGACGGTGCTTAGAGTCGCATCTATGACTGCAAACCTCGCTCTGAACCTCACGCGCACGGCTGCCGAGCACCCCGACGAGATCGCCGTCAAGCTCGACGACGCCGCGTTCAACTACGGCCTGCTCGACAACGCCAGCCAGCGCGTCTCGGCGATGCTCAAGAGCAAGGGCGTCGGACCGGGCGACCGTGTCGGGATCATGCTGCCCAACGTTCCGTACTTCCCGGCCGTCTACTACGGCGTGCTGCGCGCGGGCGCCGTCGTCGTGCCGATGAACGTCCTGCTCAAGGGCCGCGAGGTCGGCTTCTACCTTTCCGATCCCCAGGTCAAGGTGCTCTTCGCCTGGCACGGCTTCATGGAGGCCGCCGAAGCGGGCGCGAAGGAAGCCGGCGACGTCGAGGTCGTCGAGGTCAAGCCCGGCGAGATCGAGGGCGTCATCTTCGCCCACGAGCCCGACGAGTCGGTCGCCGAGGTCGACGGCGGCGACACGGCCGTGATCCTCTACACGTCGGGCACCACCGGCAAGCCCAAGGGCGCCGAGCTCACGCACGACAACCTCCGCAGCAACGTCTCGGTCGCGGTCGGCCTGTTCGACATGGGCGTCGGCGACGTCATCTTCGGCGGCCTGCCGCTGTTTCACTCCTTCGGCCAGACGTGCACGATGAACGCCGCGATCTGCTGCGGCGCGTGCGTCACGCTGCTGCCGCGCTTCGACCCCGGCAAGGCGCTGGAGATCCTCCAGCGCGACGCGTGCACGGTCTTCGAGGGCGTGCCGACGATGTACGGCGCGCTGCTGCAACCACCCCGAGCGCAAGGACTTCGACGTCTCCAAGCTGCGCGTCTGCGCCTCCGGCGGAGCGTCGCTGCCCGTCGAGATCCTGCGCGGCTTCGAGGAGTGCTTCGGCTGCAAGGTGCTCGAGGGCTACGGCCTGAGCGAGACGTCGCCGATCGCGTCGTTCAACCACCCCGATCGCGAGCGCAAGCCCGGTTCGATCGGAACGCCGATCGAGGGCTGCGAGTTCAAGCTCGTCGACGACGACGGCAACGAGGTGGCGGAGGGCGAGATCGGCGAGATCCTCATCAAGGGCACCAACGTCATGAAGGGCTACCTCAACCACCCGGACGCGACCGCCGAGGCGATCAAGGACGGCTGGTTCGCCACGGGCGACATGGCGAAGGTCGACGAGGACGGCTACTTCTTCATCGTCGATCGCAAGAAGGAGCTCATCATCCGCGGCGGCTACAACGTCTACCCGCGCGAGATCGAAGAGGTGCTCTACGAGCACGAGGCGGTGCGCGAGGCGGCGGTCGTCGGCGTGCCGCATGACGAGCTCGGCGAGGAGGTCGGCGCGGCGGTCGCGCTCAAGGACGGCGCCGAGGTCGAGATCGAGGAGCTGCGCGCGTTCGTCAAGGAGCAGGTCGCGGCCTACAAGTACCCGCGCCACATCTGGTTCGTCGACGAGCTGCCCAAGGGGCCGACGGGCAAGATCCTCAAGCGGGAGATCTCGCCGCCGGCGTAGAGACGTGCGCTTGCGCGCGTCGTGTGGGCGGCGATCGCGTGGTCGAACTGCATCTTGGAGAGCGTGAGGCTGTTTGAGTGGCCGCGTTTGCGCCACGATTGGCGTTCGTCTGGGAGTAAGGACGATGTCTGTTCGAGTGAACACTTTCGCGCCACGCTCGCACGCCGCGGGGCGCGTCAACGCGGAGCGTGGCGGGTTTTCATTCGTAGCGAAGGGTTTCGCGTCGCGCACCCGCCGGCGATGGCGGCGCGTGCCGTGAGGGGTGTGTCGACGGAACCTCGGCGGCGTAGGCTGATTCGACACACCCCATCGATCGCGACGATCCGATCGATATTCAAGCCCGACCATGAGAGCGGTGATGAGGCCGGCTGTGGGAGGCTCCGCGATGCGGCTGGCAGCGAGCAGCGCGGAGCCGCGTCCGCATGCGCTACGACCTGATCATCATCGGCATGGGCTCCGCCGGCATGGTGGCGGCCGAGTTCGCCTCGAAGCTGCCGATCAAGGTCGCCGTCGCGGAGCGCGACCGTCCGGGCGGCGACTGCCTGTGGACGGGCTGCGTGCCGTCCAAGGCGCTGCTCGCGTCGGCCAAGGCGGCGCACACGATCGCCCACGCCGACGCGTACGGCCTCGAGGCGCTGGCCGCGCGCACCGACACGGCGCGGGTGTGGGCGCGGGTGAAGGCGATCCAGGCGCAGATCGCGGAGACCGACGACAACCCGGACCGCTTCCGTGCGCTCGGCGTCGACGTGCTCGCCGGCGCGGCGCGGCTCACGTCGCCGACGACCGTGCTCACGGGCGACGAGAAGCACACGGCGCGCTTCGTGCTGCTGGCCACCGGCAGCCGGCCGGCGCTGCCGCCGATCGACGGGCTCGCCGCGGCCGCCCCGCTGACGAGCGAGCACATCTTCGCGCTCGACCGCGCGCCGGCCAGCGTCGTGATGATCGGCGGCGGCCCGATCTCGATCGAGCTCGCCCAGGGGCTCGCGCGGCTCGGCGTGAAGGTGACCGTGCTCGAGCGCGGCGCGCGGGTGCTGCCGCGCGAGGAGCCCGCGCTCGCCGAGCGGCTCGCCGCGCGGCTGAAGGCCGACGGCGTCAGCGTCGAGACCGGCGTCGCGGCCGACCGCGTCAGCGTCGACGCGGCCAGCGGGATGAAGCGCGTCCATGCGGGCGAGCGCTCGTGGCGCGCCGTCGAGGTCTTCGTCGGCGCCGGCCGGGCCGCGAACGTCGAGGGGCTGGGGCTCGAGGGCGCCGGCGTGAAGCTCGGGCCCGACGGCGTCGTCGTCGACGGCGCGCAGCGCACGAACGTCACGTCGATCTACGCGGCGGGCGACGTCGCGGGCGGGCCGCGGTTCACGCACGCCGCGGGCTACGAGGCCGCCCGGGCGGTGCGCAACATGTTCTTCCCCGGCGCGAGCCGGGGCGCCTACCTCGTGCCGTGGTGCACGTTCACCGATCCCGAGCTCGCCCACGCGGGGCTGACCGAGGCCGAGGCCGCCGCGCGGCACGGCGCCGGCGCGGTCCGCGTCTGGCGCCAGGACCTCACGCACTCCGACCGCGCCCGCGCGGAGGGCAGCGCCGACGGCGAGCTGCGCATCGTGACGGCGAAGGGGAGGATCGTCGGCGCCCATGTCCTCGCGCCGAACGCGGGTGAGCTGATCGGCGAGCTCGCGCTGGCCATCGAGCGCAAGCTCAAGCTCACCGACCTGGCGAACGTCGTGCACGTCTATCCGACGATCGCCCTGGCGATCCAGCAGCTCGCGGGCGAGGCGTCCTACGAGGCCGCGCAGCGCCTCCGCTGGCTCGTGCGCTCGAAGGCGTAGGCGGGAGGGGCTACAGGCCGGGCGGGTGGCGCGCGACGAAGCCGCCGGTGGGGCGCATCGTTCGCGTCCAGCGGGTACCGCCGCGCAGCGCCGACGTGTCGAAGCGCCAGCCGGCGACGACCATGAACGCATGTCCCGCGTTCGCGTAGACCGTGATCCACTTGCCCGGGCCGGCCTCGCCCCAGTTCATGAACGGGCCGGAGGCCATCGGCGAGGTCACGAGGCCGGCGGCGGCGAGCGCGTAGCTGATCGAGCCCGAGCAGTCATAGGCGGTGTCCTTGAAACCGCCGTGGCCGCCGCCGTAGAGGTAGGGCAGGCCGGCGATCGCGTTGCCGGCCGCCATGACGAGGCCGACCTGCGGGGGCGCTCCGGCCGGCGCCTGGGCCTGTCCACCGGCGTTCGTCGCGATGCCGTTCTGCACGCTGCGGGCGAGCCGCTCGCGCAGCGCGGCGAGCGCGTTCTGCACCTCGCGCAGCTCGGCGCGGCGGAAGTTCGAGCGCGCAAGGTGCTTCTCGCGCTCGCGCAGCAGCGCGGTCTCGACGGCGTGGGCGTCGTCGCGCCTGCGCTGGAGCTTCACGGCGATCGCCGCCTCGCGCTTCTGCATCACGCCCAGGCGCTCCGTCTGGCGCGTCACCTGGGCGCGCGAGGTGCGGGCGACGTCCATGATCGTGGCGTTGCGCTTGGCGATCCGCTTGAGGAACTCGGTCTTCTCGAGCAGGTCGGTGAAGCCGCGCGCGCTGATGACGACCGAGACGATGTCCGGCTCGCCGTTGCGGTAGGCGGCCTGGAGGTTCGCGCGCAGCGCCTCGGTCGACTTGCGCTGTAGGTTGACGAGGCGCGTCAGGCGGTCGCGGGCGCGGATGAACTCGTTGCGCACGGCCTTGAGCTGGGCCTGCTGCTCGGCATTGTCGGCCTGCAGCTTGGCCAGGCGCCGCTGCGCGCGCGCGAGGCCGGCCGACGACTTGCGGATCCGCGCCTGCTCGGCGGCGACCGCCGAGCGCAGGTACTCCGCGCGGTTGGCGCTCGCGTTGATCTTGCTGTTGAGGTCGGCGCCCGCCGGGCCGGCCGTGCCGAGCACGGTGGCCGCGACCGCGACGCACGCGGCGAGGACACAGAGAAGGGCAAGGCGACGGAGGGACATGCGGGGCGGCCCGCGACGCTAGCAACGACCTCGCGGCCGGGGGCAGAAGCCCTGCAAGCTGCAAGCGAACTTGCAGGCGTGCTCAGGAGCGGGAGGTGAAGAGCGCGACGAACAGCGCGCCGAGGCCGAAGACAATCGCCAGGAAGAGGACCAGGCCGCCGGCGATCGGGATCAGCGTGAGCAGCCCGAGGATGATCAGGCCGACGAGGAAGGCGAGGAGCTTGGACTTCTTGAGGATCAGCCGGCCGAGCACGAGCGCCGTCGTGACGTAGCTGATCGCGCAGAGGGGCACGATCAGGAACAGCAGGACGATCGCGAGCGGGATGCCGACGATCGTCACGAACGCCGCGACCGTGAGCAGGGGCAGCAGGATGAGGGCCAGCAGGCCGACGCCCGCGCAGACGAGCGGCTTCGTGCGGCCGGATCGCGCGACCGCCTCGGCGGCCCGCGGCGCGAGCAGGATCAGCACCAGCCCGAGCAGGAACATCGAGACGACGAACCCGACGAAGAAGCCGATCGCGCCGATGATGCTGGCGTCGCCGACGTCGAACTTCTCCACGTCGCCGCCGACCTGCGAGCCGGAGGCGAGGACGGGCTTGTCGTCGCCGTAGACGAGGTCGCCGTTCGACGCGGCCGCGCCGGCCGAGGGTCGCGAGGCCGGAGGCGGCGGCGACGTCGCCCTCGACCGTCCCGCGGATCGTGATGTCGCCGTCGAGGACGAAGACGTCGCCGGTCACCGTGCCGCGGATCGTCACGTCGCCGTCGACGACGAGGATGTCGCCCGCCGTCTCCTCGCGGTCGACCAGGACATCGCCGACGACGACGATGCGGTCGTTGTCGGCCGCGGATGCCGATGCCGCCGGCAACAGCCAGCAGAGCATGAACATCGCAATGAGGAACGTCCGGCGCATGGGCCTTGGCGCAGCGTATAGCCGCACCGTGCCAAGCGGGTGAATCTTTCGCCAACGGAAGACCGCCCCGGGCCGGCGCGGCGCCCGGGGCGGCAGGGGACGACGAGCGCGTGTCAGGCCGGGCTCGGCTCCGGGTGGGGCTCCGCGACGGCGGTCTTCGGCAGCAGCCGCTCCATCCAGCCCGGCAGCCACCAGTTCGCCCGCCCGAGCAGCTGCATGATCGCCGGCACGAGGACCATCCGGACGATCGTCGCGTCGACGAGGATCGCCGTCGCCAGGCCGATCCCCATGAGCTTGAGTCCCACGTCGTCGGCCAGCGCGAACGAGCTGAAGACGGCGATCATGATCGCGGCCGCCGCGGTGATCACCCGCGCGGTCGTGGCGAGGCCTTCGGAGACCGCGCGCGCGTTGTCGCCGTGGCGCAGGTACAGCTCGCGGATGCGCGACAGCAGGAACACCTCGTAGTCCATCGACAGCCCGAACAGGATCGCGAACATGAACACCGGGATGAACGTCGGCACCGGCGTCGCCGTGTCGATCCCGACGAGCTCGCCGGCCCAGCCGCCGCCGGCGACGAGCGCCACCACGCCGTAGGCGGCGCCGATCGACAGCAGGTTCAGCACGCCCGCCTTGATCGCGACCGGCAGCGAGCGGAACGCCGCCAGAAGCAGCAGGAACGACAGCGACACGACCGCGCCGATGAACAGCGGCAGGCGGGCGAGCGTGTACTCCGCCTGGTCGACGGTCGCCGCCGTCATGCCGCCGACGTTGACCGTCATGCCGGTCGAGCGCTCGACCGCGGGCAGGACGTCCGCGCGCAGGTCGTCGACGAGCTCCTGCGTCGCCTGCTGCTGCGGCGAGCTGCGCGGGATCGCCATGAGCACGGCGGCGTCGCCGGTGCGGTTGAGCTGCGCGGGCGCGGCGGACTGCACCTGCGGTTGGGCGGCGACGCGCTCGCGCAGGAGGGCCAGCGCGCGCTCCTTGTCGATCCCGTCGTCGGGCAGCTCGGCGGTCAGCATGAGCGGGCCGCTCGCGCCGGGGCCGAAGCCGGCCTCGACGATGTCATAGGCCTGGCGCGTCATCGTCCCGGCGGGGTCGTTGCCCGCGTCCGGGAAGCCGAGCCGGAAGTCCTTCAGCGGCACGGCCAGGGCGACGATCACGAGCGTGCCGGCGATCAGCGCCGTCCAGGGACGGCGCTGGATGACCTTCGAGTAACCGACCCAGCGCGACGGCCGGACGGCCTTCGTCCGCGCCCCGATGCCCGGAATGCGCAGGCGATCGATCTTCGTCCCGGCGAAGCCCAGCAGCGCGGGCAGCAGCGTGACGGCGGCCAGCGCCGCGACGAGCACCGCAAGGCTCGAGGAGACCGCGACGCCGTAGAGGAACGGCAGGCGCATCGCGAACAGGCCGAGCAGCGCGACGACGACGACGAGGCCGGCGACGAGCACCGAGCGCCCGGCCGTCGCGATCGCCTCGCCGACCGCCTCCTGCGGTGTGCGACCGGCCGCCAGCGCGGTCCGGTAGCGCGTGATGACGAGCAGCGCATAGTCGATCCCGACGCCGATCGCCATCATCCCGGCGACCGCGGGCGCGAAGTCCGGCACGTCCATGACGGCGGCGAGCGTGCCGACGAGCGTCGTGCCGATGCCGAGGCTGAACAGCGCGGTGAGCAGCGGCAGGCCGGCGGCGAGCAGCGAGCCGAACGTCAGCAGCAGGACGAGGGCGGCGATCGCGAAGCCGACGACCTCGGGGCTGACCTCGCTCTCCTGCGCGTCGGAGATCGCCCAGCCCGACATCGACACCTGTAGGCCGTCGTTGGACGCCTGCCGGGCGAGCGCGACGAGCCCCTCGCCGGTCTCGATCGGCAGATCTCCCTCGCGGGCGGACTCAATCTGCAGCCGCGCGATCGCGGTGGTGCCGTCGCGCGAGACCTCCGGCGCCAGCGCGCGGCCGATGCCCTCGAGCTTCTGCGCGTCGACGATCAACCCGTCGATCCGCTCTTGGATGTCGGGTGAACGCGCGCCGGCCTGCGCGTGCCAGACGACGTCGATCGTCGCGGCCGAACGATCGCCGAAGCGGTCCTGCAGGACCTTTTCCGCGGCCGCGGAGTCCGAGCCGGGCGTGTTGAAGTCCGCGTTGTAGTCGCCGGCGAGCGGGGCGATGAGCACGAGCGTCGCGGCGAGCGCGGCGATCCAGGTGAGGAGCACGGTCCGGCGCCGGCGGTAGCACCAGGATCCGAGGCGGGCGAGGCGAGTGGGTGGCACGTCGAGACTCCTTGGGAACGTGGTCGGGGCGGACGACCCGGAGCCTCGCCGCGCGGCGGTCGCGGTTCCATAGGGGATGACCCTCGGTGGCGTAGGGGATTGCCCGGATGGGGACGGGCTTGCGGCGTCCGACCACCGGAGCGTTTCCACTCGTGCCCAGTCGAAACGACGCACACGGTCGTGACGCGCCGAGTCCGGATATCGGACCTATCGCGTCCATGAGCCTGCACGCAGGCCACCACGGACCGTCCCGCTCGAGGGACCGGCTTGCTACGGCTAGCTTCGAACTGAGGCCCGCGCGCTGCTCCTTCGAAGCAAGAGCGGGTAGCGCGGGCCGCGGCCGAGGCGTCTCGCGGAGCGTTCGCCGTGGATCGTCCGGCGCCGCTCACGCATCGTCGGTGGGTTAGGCGTATGGGCCGAACCCGGGGTACTCGGTGGGTTCCTCGACGAGCCTGCGAACCGCGGCCTTGCCGCTGTTGCTGACCGGCGCGCCGTGCGCGAGCAGCAGCGTGTCGAAGTCGCGCAGCAGCAGCCCGCGGAACGCCTCCTTGTAGCGCCGCCGCAGCCGGTCCGGGTGGCGGCCGAGCAGGTCGTCCGGGGGCAGGCCGATGGGCGCGCCGTCGCCCGGGTGCACCAGCGTGTCGCCGAACACCGCCGCTCCCTCGCCGTGAGCGACGTGGAAGAGCGTCTCCTCGGGAAGCGCGTGCCCGATCGTGATCGCGGTGATCCCCCACGCGACCTCGTCGCCGTCCTCGAACGGCTTGGCCTGGAGCCCGTCCGCCTCGGACACCCCCTAGCGCCGATGCGGACGACGCAGTCGAACGCGTCCAGGAACCGCTCGGCCTCGCGGCGGTGCCGGCGGTTTGTCAGGAGGATCTGCTGGGGCCGGACGCTGAGCCTGTCGAATGCCGTCATTCCGTGCTCCGGCACGACCGGGTCGACGAGCACGCCGGCGGGCTCGACGTAATGCGAGTGCACCGGCGCGCGCACCTCCGCGTCGCGGCCCGTCCAGTGGTAGATGCCGGGCCGCACCTGCTCCATCGTCAGCCGGCCCGCACGTGGTCGTCGAGGACGCCGGTCACCTCGAGCATGCCGTGCAGGTGCGCGGCCGCGGATTTGATGTCGTCGTAGTCGTTCTGCGCGGCGCGCGACTCGGCGGCGAGCACGCCGCAGCGGTGGACGCTCTCGAAGTCTCCGTAGGGGAACTTGTAGCGCGCCTTGACGTCCTCGCGCTTGGAGTCGTCGACGCCCAGGTGCCACTTCGCGTACGCGCGGAACCCGTGCTCCTCGATGAACCTGTTCTCGTCCTGCGCGGACGGCTGGTGTTCGCTCCACGCGTCCCGGTCGTCCAGGACGGCGCTTCCCTCGGTGATCAGGCGCTTGGCGTAGTCGTACGCCGTTCTGTTGAGCTTGACGGCCATACGGGTGTGGCTAGGCCGGTGCGGTCGCCGCGAAAGGGGGAGTCTGCCGACGCGGGGCTTGATGTGGGGAATGTTCGCCCTATCGAAAGGCTGGTGAACCCGATCCTCGTCGGCTATGACCCGCGCAGTCTTGATCGCGCGCCGGTGCACTTCGCCGTCGAGCTGGCGCGTCTGACCGGCGCGCCGCTGCGTATCGCGTCGGTGCAGGCCGAGGCGCCGGCGGCGGTCTCGGCCGAACGTGAGAGCGACCTGCTCGACGATTGCACGGCCGCGCTGGAAGACGTCGAGCCGCTGCTGCGCGTGAGCGGCATCCACGGGGACTGCGTCAAGCTGGAGGGCGTCCACGCGGCGCGGGTCCTGCACGAGGAGGCCGAGCGGATCAACGCCGGGCTGCTCGTCGTCGGTGCCGCAGCGCGCGAGGCGGCCGGGCGCGGGCGGCTCGGGTCGACCGGACGGCGGCTGCTTCACGATTCCCCCTGCCCAGTTGCGGTCGTGCCGGGCGGCTGGACCGAGCGCGCAGCGTTCGCGTCGATCGGGGTCGGCTACGTCGACACACCCGAGGGCAACGCGGCGCTGCGCGAGGCGCACGCGCTGGCGCGCAGGACCGGCGCGGTGCTGCGCGTGGTCCACGTCATGCGCGTCACGGCCGGGATGCACCTCGAGGTCGAGACCTACGTCGCCGGCCAGATGGGCAAGGGCTTGGAGACGGTGGAGGGCGAGCACAAGGCGCGCATCGAGCGCGAGCTTCAGGCCAAGGTCGCCGAGCTCGGCGATGACGTCGCAGTCGAGATCGATGTGCTCGTCGCCGATCCCGACGACGATCCGGCCGACCACATCGTCCTGATCGCCGAGCGTCTGGATCTGCTCGTCCTCGGCTCGCGCGCCTACGGGCCGCTGCGGGCCACGCTGCTGGGCAGCGTTTCGGCGAGCGTCACCGCACGGGCGCCGTGCCCGACGATCATCCTGCCGCGCGGTGTCAAGGCCTCGCTCGGGGCGCTGACCGGCGACCGAGAGCCCGCCGCGCGCCGCGCAACGGCGCCCGCGGCGTCCGGAGCGGCATTGACCGCGGACCCGCGACCAACGTAGACCGGCGGCCGGGCAGGCCAAGACGACGCGCCCGAGTCGCGACCACGGCGACGACTGCTCGCGAGCGGCGCACCGAGCAGCAACCTAGGTTGACAACCGTCTCGCCGTCAACTACGGTTGACACATGGCATTCGTACCCACCGAGGAAGAGGCCGTTCCGCGCGATCCGGCCGAGGGCTTCGCCGCCGTCTTGGCGCTGCGCCAACTCGCCGACCGGCTCGAGGCCGGTCAGGTCGAGCGCGCGGTCATGGAGGGCTGGACGTGGAGCGAGATCGCGGCGTCGCTCGGCGTCAGCCGCCAGGCCGTCCACAAGAAGCACGCCAAGCGCCTGAAGGCGCTCGGCCTGACCACCGGGAGAGGCAATGTTTGAGCGGTTCACCGGCGACGCCAAGCGCGTGGTCCTCGACTCCCTCGCGGCAGCCCAGCGGCTGGGCGCCGAGAACGTCGAGCCGGAGCACCTGCTGCTCGGCCTCGCCGAGGGCTACGGCACGCCGGCGGTGCGCGCGATCGCGGAGGCGGGGATCGACGCCGAGGCGATCGGCGGGGCGATCGAGGCCGATCTCGTGGCGATGCTCGAGGTCGTCGGCGTGCCGGCCTCGGTCCTCGACGCCGCCCCGGCCGCGCCGCGCGCCGACCGGCCCGGCTTCGGCGTACACGGCAAGGCCGCGCTCGAGCAGGCGCTTCGCGAGGCGGGGCGCCGCGGCGAGCGCCGGATCGGCAGCGAGCACATGCTGCTGGGCGCGCTGCACGCGCCGAGCCCGACGCTCACCCGCGTGCTCGCCCGGCTGGGGGTCGAGCCCGAGCGGCTCGCCGCGCTCGTCGAGATGGAGGTCGCCGCCGGCCGGCGCTGCTAGCTTGCCGCCGCGATGCCATACGACGCGCCGGGCCGAGCCGACGAACTGACCGACGAGCTGCGCGCGCGCTGGAACGAGACCGTCGCGCGCGCCTTCGAGACCCAGGCGGCGAGCCTGAAGACGCGGTTCTTCGCGCTCGATCCCGGCGCGCTGCGCAACCCGCGCCGCAGCGACGCGATCAAGTGGCCCGGCGACCCCGGCAAGCCGGCGTTCTGCGTCGGCGAGGTGATGGCCCGCAACCTGTCGGACTGGGGTCTGACCGGGCGCCGCGCCGTGCAACTGGAGTACTGCGAGTACATGACGGTCGGCGCGCGCGACGCGACCGGCGCGCAGCGGCCCAAGCGCGTCGAGGTGACGACCGAGTTTCGCGAGTTCTGGAGCTGCATCGCCATGCACGACCCCGACCGCGTGCGGGCGATGGCCACGCAGGTGCTCGGCGCCGAGCCGTCGTGGCACGACCTCTACGGAGTCGCCGACCCACACGCTATGACGCCCGAGCAGCGCGAGCTCGCCTTCGGCCATGCGTGCGCGGGGCACGGCAACGACCGCCGCCTGCGCGTGGCCGGTGTGCCCGCGCAGCCGACCGGGCCGCTGAACACGATGCGGGCGATGTTCATGACGCACCCGATCAACGGCATCGACGACCTCATCTACGTCGTGCTGTTCGGCGCGCACGCGTACGCCGTCGAGGAGCGCGGGGTGCGCCGCCGGGCGAGCGGCGACGACGTCTTCAGCGCCTTCGCGGTCAAGCACCTGGCCTGCAACCACTCCGATCCGACGATCTCCCTCGGCACGTACGACGTCGTCTACGAAGGCGCGCAGGCGGCGATCGCCGATCCGCTCGGGATGTACATCCGCCGGCCGAACCTCGAGCTGTTCTCCTACCGCGGCGAGCCGCTGCCCGAGGACTGGGTGCGCTTCGAGCGCGGCGTCGAGGGCCACCACCAGCGCCTCGTCTTCGGCCCGCCCGACGATCACGAGGCGTTCCTCGACGACATCACGATCTCGGTCGGCGCGTCCGACGAGCCGCTGACGGGCGGCTATCAGCTGCTGCGCGAGCTCGAGATCGGCCCGCACCTCGCGTTCGGCGAGACCGATCCGATCGGCGACGACGAGTGGGAGCTGATCGCCGCCGCGCCGGCCTCGATCGCCTGTGACGACGCGGACTCCTGCAAGTCCGTGCGCGCCTTGGCGGCGCGCTACGCCGCCGAGCGGGTGGCGCCGCGGACGATGGGCGCGCCCGCGGTGAGACCGGACGCGTGACGCTGCAGGAGGGCATCTACCACGCGCCGGGCCGGCGTCCCGGGCGCTTCTTCGCGCTGCTGTTCCTGCGCGCGGCGGATGGGGCGGATGCGGCCGCGGTGGCGGGGACGCTCGGCGAGCTGTGGACGATGTACGCGGGGCTGAAGGCCGGCCGCCTGCGTGACCTCGAGGGCGTCGCGCTGCCGGCCGAGGAGGACCGCACGGAGTTCCTGCTCGGCTTCGGGCGCAACGCGTTCGGGCTCGGCGGCGTCGCGCTCGCCCGCCCGCGCGGCCTCGGTGACGAGTACCTCTTCCGCTCCGCCGAGCCCGGCGGCGGCGGGCCGCTGCTGCGCGGCTCGGGCCTGTCCTACGCGCCCGACGTGCGCGCGAACATGGCGACCGAGCACTTCTGCGTGCAGGTCATCGCCGATTCCAAGCTCGCCACCGACCGCGCGGTCGTGGAGACCTGGAAGGCGCTCGCCGACATGGCGGCGCCGGCGTTGAGCGTGACCACGTTCTACCTGGGCTTCCAGCGCAACGACCGGCGCTCGTGGATCGACTTCCACGACGGGCTGTCGAACCTGCGCAGCGAGGACCGCGAGGCGGTCATCGCCATCGCGCCAGGTGCTGACGAGGCGTGGGCGGTCGGCGGGACGTACCTCGCGTTCCTGCGCCTGGCGGTGGACCTCGTTGGCTGGCGGCGCCTGTCGCGCGTCGACCAGGAGCTCGCGGTGGGCCGCGACAAGCTGTCGGGCTGTCCGATCACCGCCGTCGGCGAGGACGGCGTGGCGCAGCACGACAGCGGCTGCCCCGTGGCCGGGACGGAGATCTGGGAGACCCCGAACGACGCGCGCTTCGCCGAGCCGCCCGAGGTGGAGGACCCGCGCGTGCGCGCCTCGCACGTCCAGCGTGCCAACCACCACCAGCGCCCGGCGAGCGACTCCGGCACGCGGCGGATCTTCCGCCAGGGCTATGAGTTCCTCGAGTGGGCCGAGGGCGCACCCGGCTTCCGGGCCGGGCTGAA
Source organism: uncultured Actinomycetes bacterium (assembly GCA_963751065.1). Lineage (GTDB taxonomy): Bacteria > Actinomycetota > Thermoleophilia > Solirubrobacterales > Solirubrobacteraceae > CADCVQ01. Next base: position 11,653 of record CAVVTD010000004.1, on the reverse strand, counting down.
CTTCGTTTCCTTCCAGGACACGCCGGGGCGGCTGCTGCGGATGCTGACCGCCGGCGGCTGGCTGGGCGGGGTGAACTTCGGCGGCGACGAGGAGCGGTTGCCGGAGCTGGCGTCGCTGCTGAGCGTGTACGCGGCGGGGGTGTACTTCGTGCCGCCGGCGACCGGGGAAGGCGAGGCGTTCCCGGGCGCGCCGGCGCTCGTCCCAGCCGGATAGCCGGGCGGCCTATCCTCGCCGGGGTGCCGGCCGACGACTCAACGCTGCAGGACAAGCTCGAGAGCACCGAGCCCGACGACGACGCGGCCCCGCGGTCGGCGGCGCCGTCGATCGCCGACCCCGCCGCGCTCCTGGCGCATCTCGACGCCGGCGGGCACTTCCATCGCGACGGCCGCGCCGGGCGCATCTACCACGCCGGCCAGGTCTCGCTGCGCGAGGACGTGCCGACCGACAGCCTGCACGTCTCGGTCGACGACAACCGCGTCCGCGCGCACGTCGACGAGGCGTCGCCGCTCGCGGTCGACTCCGCAGGGCCGTCGCGCTACTCCCTGCCCCGCGCCATCGCGCACAACCTGCTCGGCATGGCGGGCGACCTGCTCTCGCTCGTGCGCGGCCGGCAGGGCGACCATCGCTGCGAGCTCGACTGCCGGTGGGTCGCCGACGACGTGGGCGACGCGCCGGCGCCCGTCCGCCGGCTCGACCCCGCGACGTCGGCCTGGGGCGTGCAGCTCGACGTGCGCGTCGCCGGGACGCTCGACGAGGCGCGGCTGCGGTACGCGCTCGACGCCGTCGCGGGCGTCCGCGGGGCGGGCGACGACTGTCTCACCGTCGTCGACTGCGCCGACGACGACGCGCTCGATCTCGCGCGCCGGCGGCTGCACGGCAGCGGCGTTGCGCTCACCGTCCTGCCGCCGTTTGGAGCCTGCCTGGCCCATCACCGTGAAGGCGACGTGCTCATGCTCAACCTCAACCATGCCGCGGTGGACGGGTTCGGTGCGGCCCACGTACTGGCTGCCGTCGCGCGCGCCTATGGGCACGGCGAGGACCGGCAGGCGCCGCTGCGCTTCCTCGCGTGCACGGATCTGCCCGTCCAGGCGACGCCGCCGAGCAACTCGCGGGTCGTGCGCCTGGGCCGGACAGCGATCGAGCGGGTCCGCGACGCGCTGTCGCAACCCCGGCGCCTCGCCGCCGCGGAAGCCGGCGACCGCGCCGGCTACGGCTTTCACCTCGTCGCCCTTCCGGCCCTGCCAGGCGCGCACTCGGGCGAGGCGCTCATCGCGGCGCTGCACCTCGCCATCGGCGAGTGGAACGAGGCACACGGCATGAAGGGTCGCCGGATCGGCGTGCTGGTGCCCGTCGATCTGCGGCCCGCGGAGCTGCCGGAGCGCGTGATCGCGAACCTCTCCATCAACACGCGGCTGTCGACCACGCGGCGCGAGCGCCGCACGCCGGCCGCGGCGCGGCGAGCGGTGGCGTGGCAGGCCGAACGCGACAGGGGCACGCGCACCGGCATCGCCCTCATCGCGGCGCTGCGACGGGCGGGCATGCTGACGCTGTGGGCCAAGCAGTCAAGCGTGGTGCTGCGGCCCATCACCGCCAACCGCTGGGCCGACGCGGCGACGCTCTGCGACCTCGGCAATGTGGCGCCGAGCTTCGGCCCCGACGCCGGCGAGGTCCGCGAGGTGTGGTTCTCGCCGCCGAGCCGGTCGCCGCACTGCCTGTGCCTCGGCGCCGTGACCGTCGCGGGGCGGCTGCACCTGACGTTTCGTTATCCGCACGACGTCCTCGGCCCGGACGCCGTGCGCCGCTTCGCCGACGCCTACGTCGCCCAGCTGGCGCGCGTGTGAGCTAGCTCGCCCGCCGGTGCTGGCCGAGCACGCCGTTGAGCACGTCGAGCATCGTCTGCACGAGCTGGGCGCGCTGCACCTCGGGATGGTCGAGCCACCACAGTCCGAGGCCGGTGAGCGAGCTGCGGATGACCTCCGCGAGCGGCGCGATCTGCTGCTCGGTGAGGTGGGGGAGGTTCTCGCGCAGCAGTGCGGCGTCGGCGGCGCGCTGGCGGGACTGCAGCTCGGCGTGCAGCGCCTGCATGTCCGGGTCGCCGGTGGTGTCGCGCAGCAGCAGGCGCCAGGCGTACGGGTGCTGCTCGACGTAACCGAACCAGGCGTCGAGCATCGCGGGCAGGCGCTCGTCGAGCGAGCCGGCGCCGAGGTACTCGCCGAGCGCCGCCGCCGCGAGCGCGTCGCGGTGGTGCTCGAGCAGGGCGCGGTGCAGCGCGGCCTTGGAGGAGAAGTGGCGGTAGAGGACCGGCTTCGTCACGCCGGCGACCTGGACGATGTCCTCGATGCGCGTGCCGGCATAGCCGCGCTCGGCGAACAGCTGCTCGGCGGCGCGCTCGATCGTCGCGCGGCGCTCTGAGGCGGGGAGGCGTCGGACCGTGGTCATCGGCTACCCGAGGGTAACTTGAGCTGCTAAGTTACTCAACGGTAACTTCAGAAGGGATGATCCGTGATCGCCTGCATGCACATCGCCGACGTCGGTTCGCTGCGCGCCGTGGCCACGCTCGGGCGCTCGCCGCGGCCGGGCCGCACGCCGGGTCTCGTCTACGCCGACACGCTGCTCACCGCGCAGCTGAGCGCGGCGCTGCGGCCGCGACCGGTCGCCGGGCGAGTCGCGCTGTTCGCGGTGTGGCGCGACGAGGCGGCGCTTGATCGCTTCCTCGCTGAGGACCCGCTGGCGGCGTCGCTCGCCGCCGGCAACGCGGTGCGCCTGCTGCCGGTGCGCTGCAGCGGGAGCTGGAGCGGGCTGCCCGAGCTCGTGGACGGCGAGCCGCCGGTCGCCGACGACGAGCCGGTCGCGGTCCTCACGTACGGCCGCCTGAAGCCACATCGCACGCTGGCGTTCCTGCGCGCCAGCGCCCGGGCCGAGGCCGACGCGATCGCCGACGGCGCGATGCTCGTCGGCACCGGCCTGACGCGCCCGCCGCGGCTCGTGAGCACGTTCTCGCTCTGGCGCAGCGCGGCCGCGATGCGCGATTTCGCCCACCGCCAGAGCGGCCACGCCGACGCGCTGCGCGCCGTCGCCGAGCGCGACTTTCATCGCGAGTCGATCTTCATCCGCTTCCGCCCGTACGGCGCTACGGGCGAATGGGCAGCTGCTCTGTGAGGCGCAGGTTCTCCAGCGGGTCGAGCACGGCGTGCTGGGCGCAGGCCGGGACCAGCGTGCCCGACTCGGGGTGCGCCATCGCGTAGGAGCAGGCCTGCAGGCGCTCCTGGGTGGCTCGAATCTGCGGGTCGTCGGACAGCTCGCCGGCCTGCAGCAGCTCCCAGGCGGGCTTGACCGCGCGCGCGTCCATGAACGAGTGCATGACGTAGGTCATCGCCTGTGGGCGCTGCCCGCGGATCGCGCGCACGCCGCCCAGACGGCGCACGAGGCGCAGCGCCCACGGCGGACCGCTGCGCAGGACCGCCGGGTGGCGGGCGATCGCGCGCGCCGCGCGGACCGCGCGCAGTCCGGTCCCGCCGGCCTCGAAGTCCATCCCCCCGAAGGTGACGACGAAGTCGTGCAGCGCGCGCGCGTCGCGCGGGTCGTCCTCGTCGAGCAGCGTCGAATAGCGGTCGCCGGTGTAGAGGCCGTGCGCGGTGCGGTTGCAGCGCACGTCGCCGACCTGCTCGGCGTTGAAGTGCAGCCGTGCGCCGGCGCCCGCTTCGATCCTTCCCCAGACCTCGTCACCGGAGAACGTGCGGTAGGACTCCTTCCAGCGCGCCGCGTTGCCGATGTACGCCGCCGGCTGGAAGGAGAGCATCCGGAAGCCCATCGCGCGGCAGGCGCGGACGACGCCGGGGACCTCCGCGAGGTTGCGCGGTGTGACCGTCATGTTGTGCGCGAGGTAGTGCGTCACGCCGTGCTCGCGCTCGAGGCGCTGGAACATCGCGCAGAAGCGCTCGCGGTAGGGATGAAGCTCGGCCTCGGTCGCGGCGCGCTTGATGCCGCGGCGGCCGAACATGAGCGAGTCGAAGTGGCCGGCGAAGGCCAGGTGGGGGAAGCGCGGCTTGCCGGTGACCGGGTCGAGCGCGAGCTGCTCCAGGTACGCGTAGTCGAAGTCGCCGTGTGTCATCGACATCGGCTTGCGGCCGTGGCGCAGCATCGCGTGCAGCGCGCGGGCGTGATCCTCGGCGCCGAGCAGCGTGACCTCCCCGCCGATGAGCTGAGCGTGCTGGCCGGGGCCGCGGAGCTCGCGCAACAGCGCCATCTGGCGGTCGACCTCGCGCTCGGTGTGGTCGCCGTCCGTGCGCACCCGGTTGGCCTCCTTGGCGTGATAGCAGGGGGTGCAGGCGAGGTTGCAGCGCGGAAACACGCCGTGCGTCCCCTCGCAGCCGGTCATCCGCCTGCCGAGCATCTGGTTGGGCTGCTTGACGTGGGCCGGCAGCTCGGCCCAGCGGGCGGCGAGCGCGGCCGTGAGGTCGGGGTGCTCGGGGCGTGTCGCGATTTCGATGGCGCGCAGCCGTGCGGTGAGCCGGCCCATGGTGGCCACGCTAACGCACGATCCGGTACAGGCGGACGAGCCGCGCGGGGGAGACGCCGGCGACGTACAGCCAGCGGATCGCGAACCAGGCGAGCACCGTGCGCGGGATGCCGGCGGCGCGCCAGCGGCGGGCCGACGTGGTGGCCGGGCCGGGCAGGCAGCGGGTCGCCCCGCCGCTGCGCTCCAGACGCCGGACGAAGTCGTAGTCGTCCATGATCGGGATCTCCCGAAAGCCGCCGAGCGCGTCGAACGTCGCGCGCCGGACCCAGACCGAGGAGTCGCCGTAGTAGAAGCCGTGGCGGCGCTGCAGGCGGTACACGGCGCCGAGCGTGCGCTCGAACGCGCCGCTGCCGAAGCTCACCGCGAAGTTTCCGCCGGGGATTTCGGGGTCGCGCCAGGCTTCGGCGAGCGAGGCATAGGCGTCGCGCGGCAGGCGGCTGTCGGCGTGCAGGAAAAGCAGGACGTCACCGGTGGCGATGCGGGCGCCCGCGTTGAGCTGGGCCGCCCGGCCTCCGCGTTGCTCCACCAGCCGCGGTGCCGACGGGTGCTCGCGCGCGAGTTGCTGCGTCGCGTCGGCCGAGCCGCCGTCGGCGACGATCACCTCCCAGCGACCGTGCAGCGCGGCGAGATGGTCGAGCAGGCGCGGCAGCTCGCCGGCCTCCTCGAGCGTCGGGACGAGCACGCTCACCCTCACACCGCGCACCGAAACGCGTCGGGCAGCGAGCCGTCGGCCTGGCGCAGGGCGAGGAAGCGCTCGATGACGAGTCGCTTGGCGTCGGCGAGCGCGGTCTCGCCGCGCGCCACCAGGAAGTCCGGGCTCGTGTCGAGGTCCGCGCCGACCGGGTGCCAGTGCGCGCCGTCGGCGGTGATCGTCAGCTCGGGCACCAGCACCGCATCGGAGACCTCGATCCCGCCGGTCGCGTCGGCCGCGAAGCCGCGAGCCACGAGCGGGCGCACGGCGAACGCGTCGCCGGTGATGCCGAGCGGCGCGAGCACGTCGCGCAGTGCCTCGGCCTCGCCGGCGTTGTCGGGCGTCTGCGTCATCGCCACGCGCAGCGGCAGCCCGAGATCCGCCGCGTAGCGCAGCCCGTCCATCGCCTTCGCCCACGAGCCCGCCCCGCGCCAGCGGTCGTGCGTCGCGGCGCCCGCGCCGTCGATCGAGGACTGCAGCGTGAGGTTCGCGCGGCCGGCGAGCCGCGCGAGCTCGGCGCGGCGGCGGCCGCTGAAGAGCATCGCGTTCGTCAGCACGACGGTCCTCAGCCGGTCGGCGGCGTACTCGACGAGCTCGACGATCTGCGGATGGGCGAACGGCTCCCCGCCGGTCAGGTAGAGCTCTTCGAAGCCCTCGCGGACGGCTTCGTCGACGAGCGCCCGGAACCGCTGCGCGGTCAGCTCCCGCGGGCGCGCGCGCGGGGAGCTCGCCACGACGCAGTAGTCGCAGGCGAGGTTGCAGTGAAAGTTCGTGTAGATCCACAGCCGCGCCGGAAACAGCGCCGTGCCGAACAGCGAGACGACGGGGCGCCCGTCGTCCGGCGGGGCCGGCGAATCGGCCCAGCCCGCCCCGTCGATCGCGAACTCGCCGGAGGGCAGCGCCTCGCGGTAGACATGAAACGCGCCGCGCGCCCGCTCGCGCGGGGGGACGACCTCCAGGCACGTCGTCCACCAGCCGGTCTCGATCGTCTCGGCGAACGGCTCGGGCAGCCCGGCCGCGCGCATCGACGCCGCCTGCGCGCGCCAGTCGTAGGCCAGCGCCACGAGCTCAACGGCGCGGACGGCGCCGCCGGCCAGGTCGATCACCGCGTACCAGACCTCGGTGCGGCCATCGTTGGCCGGCCGCCCGATCGCGCCCACGTTGACGATCCGCGTGCCCTCTACCACGCGCGTCCACGCGATCCCCGTGTGCGTGCACAGCAGCAGTTCGGCCTCGCTCGCGCGCACGCGCAGCGCGAGCTCCTCGTCGTCGAGCGACGCCCACAGGAAGTCGTTGATGGCCAGCGGCGAGCCGTGGACCATGTGCACGTCGACCCCGCCCAGCTCCACGCGCAGATCGCCGGGCAGCTCCGCCATCCACGCCGCGAACTCCGCCCGCGTGTGCGCCCGCGTGTAGTCGTACATGAGCTGGGCGAAGGCGTTGTCGCGCGGGTCTGCGTAGCCGCACCCGCAGTCGTCGTCGCCGCGGCCGATCGCGACGTCGTAGTTGCCGGCGATGCAGCGCACGTCGTGCTCGAGCAGCAGCGGCCAGACCGCGTCGCACTCGGCGCCGAAGCCGCCGAGGTCGCCGAGGCAGTACAGCTCGTCGCACGCGCGCTCGCGGGCGTCGTCCAGCAGCGCGCGCAGCGCGTACGGATTGGCGTACACGCCACCGAATACGGCGATCCTCGGCATGGTCTGAGTATCGTGCGTTTGCGGGGGCCCGACGAGATCAGACGAGGAGCCGACGTGACGCGCATCGCCATCCTGGGAGCCGGCCCGATCGGCCTGGAGGCCGCGCTCGCGGCGGCCGCCCGCGGTGACGACTTCACCGTCTTCGAGGCCGAACCCGCCGTCGGCGGCCATGTGCGCCGCTGGGGCCACGTGCGCACGTTCACGCCATGGGACATGACCGTCTCGCCGCGCATGCGCGCCGCGCTGCCCGACGCCCCGCAGGGCGCCGTCCTGCCGACCGGCGACGACATCGCGCGCGAGCTGCTCGAGCCGGTCGGCGCGCTGCCCGCCCTGCGCGGGCGCATCCGCTACGCGACCCGCGTGCTGGCGATCGGCCGCGAGGGGCTGCTCAAGCACGAGGCGGTCGGCGAGGCGCGCCGCGGGCGGCGGCCCTTCCGGCTGCTCGTTGAGGCGCCCGACGGGCACGAGGCGATCGCCCACGCCGACGTCGTGCTCGACGCGACCGGGACGTACGGCAGCCCCAACCGGCTCGGCGACGGCGGCATCGCGGCCGTCAACGAGCGCGCCTTCGATGCGCGTATCGAGCGCTTCCTGCCCGCGTTCGACGCCGAGCCCGCCGCGTGGGCGGGCCGGACGATCCTGCTCACGGGCGCCGGCCACTGCGCGCAGACCGCGGCGCGCGCGCTCGCGCAGTTCGCGCGCGACGCGCCCGGCACGCGCGTCGTCTGGGCGGTGCGCAACCCGGCCCCGGGCTGGGGCGCGGTGGCCGGCGATCCGCTGCCGGAGCGCGCCGCGCTGAACGGTGCCGCGGCGCAGCTCGCCGCGGGCGCCAGCGATGCCGTGCTGGTCCGGACCGGCCACGTCACCGAGGCCCTGCACGCCGCCGGCGGCGACCGGATCGCCGTCACGCTGCGCAACGGCACGGGTGAGGAGGTGCAGGTCGACCGCATCCTCGCGCTCAACGGCGGCGTCGGCGATCACGGGCTCTACCGTCAGCTGCAGGTCCACGAGTGCTACGCGACGTGCGGCCCGATGAACCTCGCCGCCGCCCTGCTCGGTGAGACCGGCGGCGACTGCCTCGCCACCGTCGCGCACGGACCCGACAGCTTGCGCAACCCCGAGCCCGGCTTCTTCATTCTCGGCGCGAAGTCCTACGGCCGCTCGAGCCGCTTCCTGCTCTCGGTCGGCTGGCGCCAGGTCGACGACGTCTTCGGGACGCTGATCTGACGACGCTCACCGAGGGCGAGCGGTGGGCCCGCGAGCAGCTCGCGACGCTGCGCGCGGCGCGCTTCTCGCCCCGCGCCGTGGCGCGCTTCCTGCTCGCCAGCCAGCGGCGGGCCGGCGCGCAGCGCGCCGCGCGCCCGCAGACCGCGCGCCGCATGCGCGCGTGGATCGCGCTCGGCGCCGCGGCGTGGGCGGCGCTCGCGTTCGCGCAGCAGGAGCCGTTCGCCCGCCGCGCGCCCGCCTTCGCGGCCTGGTGGGCGCTGACCTGGCTCATGCTCGACTGGCACATCGGCATGCTGGAGACCGAGGACGGCGAGCCACGCAATCTCAGCGCCGCCGATGCATGCACGCTCGTGCGCGTCTGGCTCGTGCCCGCGGCGGCGGACACGCCGCAGCCGTGGATGTGCGCGCTCGCGCTCGCCAGCGACGGCCTCGACGGGCGCCTTGCGCGCACGCGCGGCAAGCCGACGCGGTTGGGGCGCGACCTCGAGGGCCTCGCCGACGTCGCCTTCGCGGCCGCGGCGCTGCGCGGCGCGCGGCGCCGTGGGTGGCTCGGCCGCGCGGCCGAGCGGGCCGAGCTCGCGCGGATCGCCGCCGGGCTCGGCTACACCGTCGCCGTCTGGTTCGGCACCGCGCGCCCGCCCGACGCCCGCGTGCTCCGCGCCGCGCGCGCGACGACGCCGCTGCGCGCCGCCGGCCTCGTCGCGGCCGGACTGCGCCGCCGCCGATTGGCCGACGCGCTCGTCGCCGGTGGCGCGGCGGGCAGCCTCGCGGCTACGGCTGCAGCAGCCCCTTGGCCGCGTCGAAGTCGGCGATCTCGCAGCCGTTCGTGCGCGTGAAGCGCCGGTCGACCTTCTGGCCGTTGATCGTGCCGGTGACGCGCGCCGTCTCGGGCCCGCCGTAGATCTGCGTGCACACGCGGCCGGTGTCGGGCGGCGTGGTGAGCAGTTCGGTGAGCTCGCGCGCCTGCGTGCAGAGGGCGGCGGCCTGCCGGCCTGCGTACAGGTTCCCCGACGCGCGGATCTCGCCGGCGCGGCAGACGAGCTCGCCGGTGCGGCGCTCGCCGCCCGCGTCGACCTCGACCTTCAGCTCGATCCCTCCCGACGACGACGACGGCGTCGTCGAGGTCGCGGCCGGTCGCGCGGGCGGCTCGTCGTCCTCGCCGCAGCCGCCGAGCGCGGCCGTGGCGAGCAGCAGCAGACCCAGCCCGAGCGCCCGCCCGAGGCGCATGTCAGGTCGTGTCCTCGGAGGGCATGAGGTGACCGTCGTTCTCGACGTAGCCCTCCTTCGCGCCGACCGCGAAGTAGACGAGATCGTCGTCGCCGACGTTGCGCATGCGCCGCACGGTGGCCGCGTCGATGCGCGCGACGCCGCCCGGTCCGAGCCGGTGCACGGAGCCGTCGCCGAACTCCAGCTCGGCGTGCCCGGAGTGCACGAAGTACGTCTCCTCCTGCTCGTAGTGGTAGTGGCGCCGGCCGGCGAACGTGGCCGGCATGACGATCACGTTGACGCCCACCGACTGCACGCCGAACGCGGCGCGGACCTTGCGAAATCCGCCGCCGTCGCCGAGCGCCGCGATGTTGCCGACCGCGTATCCGTCGCCGGTCACGACCTCGTGTGCTTCGTCCTCGGCCATCGCGCTCTCCTCTCGCTCGCGGGGTGCTCGGACGATCGTAGGAGAATCACCCTGCCGGCCGGCGGCCTGCGTGGTACGGTGCCGCCGGAAAAAGGGCCGGGGCTACCCGGCGAAGCAGTGCGGGCGTCGCAGATTCGGGCCTCGGCTCTCCTCCGCTACGCAGCACGCAAGATCATCGGAGGACGGCTCACATGGCCACTGGCACCGTGAAGTGGTTCAGCGACGACAAGGGGTTCGGCTTCATCACACCGGATGAGGGCAGCCGGGACCTGTTCGTCCATCACACGGGGATCGTTGCCGACGGATTTCGCACGCTCAGCGAGGGCGCGCGCGTCCAGTACGAGGAGGAGCAGGGAGACAAGGGGCCCAAGGCGGTCCAGGTCACGAAGCTCTGAACAACGAACGCCGCTTCACGCGAAAGGCCCGCTCATCGGAGCGGGCCTTTCGTGTTTGGCGTTACGCCAGAAGGACCACCAAGATGATGATGATCAGCAACGTCCCGAGGCCGATGTACATGTCTGTCTCCTTTGGTCAGTGAGACCCACGTACCCCGGCGAGGACCGTGACAAGCCTGGCGCGCTCCCGGTCAGTGGCCGGCGACGGACCCGTTCTCGGGAGTGATCGGGCGCTTCTCGTCGACCCAGCGCTTGATCCCGCCGGCCATCGAGTAGGAGTCGATTCCCACGCCGCGAAACGCCTGCGCGGCCATCATCGACCGTGACCCGACGAGGCAGTAGAAGATGACTGGGCGGTCTGTGTCGACCTTCGCCGCATTGGCGCCAAGCTCCCCGAGCTCGACGTGGATCGTGCCCTCGATCCGGCCGGCGTCCCACTCGTGGGGCTCGCGCACGTCGATGACCTGCGCGCTGTCGTCAACCAGCGCGTTCTGCGTCTGCTCGGGCGTAACCTCGAGGCTGGAGGCGTCAAAGCTTGATGGCATGCGCGCGAGGGTAGCGATCGCCTGCGCGCCCGGCGAAAGGTGAGCAGGTGACCGAACTGCAGCAGTACCTGGCCGAAGAGGTGGCCGAGGACCACGCCGACGGAATCATCACCAGGCGCGAGGCGATGCGCCGGCTGGGTCTGCTCGGCGTGGCGGGCAGCGCTGCGGCGGGAATGCTGGGAGCGGCGGCCAGCGAGGCTGCCGCGAAGCAGGGCGGGCTGCGCGCGCGGGCGGCGGGCGACGATGGCGGCAGTCGTGGCGGTGAAGCCGAGGACTGGGCGCCGATCGTCACGCAGGCGATCACCTTCCCCGGTCCACGCGGGACGCTGATGGGCGCCTGGGCGCCGGCCCCAGGCCGGTCGCGCGGCGCGGTGCTGGTCATCCACGAGAACCGCGGCCTGACCGATCACATCCGCAACGTCGCAGGGCGCTTTGCCGCAGTCGGTTGGTCGGCGCTCGCACTCGACCTGCTGTCCGAGGAGGGCGGCACCGCCTCGTTCCCCGGGGAAGCCGAGGTGGGCGCCGCGCTGAACGCCGCGCCCCCCGAGCGCTTCGACGCCGACATGAAGGCGGCGGTCACCGAGCTGCGCCGCCGTCAGGTCGACGGCGATCTTGCCGCGATCGGGTTCTGCTTCGGCGGCGGCATGATCTGGCGCCTGCTCGCGGCGGGCGAGGCGCGCCTGGACGCCGCAGCGCCGTTCTACGGCCCGTTCCCGGCGGGCGGCGACCTGCGCAATGCGAAGGCCGCCGTGCTCGGCGTCTACGCCGGACAGGACCGTGTCACCGCGAGCCGCGAGGCGGCGAGCAACGCGCTGAAGGACGCGCGCCTCAAACATCGCATCCTCACGTTCACGGAGGCCAGCCACGCGTTCTTCAACGACACCGGCGCGCGCTTCAACCCGCCCGCCGCCGAGGAGGCATGGCGCCGCGTCATCGCCTGGTTCGAGC
>CAVVTD010000003.1:0-408880 GCA_963751065.1 uncultured Actinomycetes bacterium | reverse complement strand
GCGGCGGACAGTCGTGGGCGAGCGGCGACGGACGACGTCCGGCAGCGACCCGGCGTTCGCCCGGGGGGGTCGTCGTCCACTACCTCGGTCGCCTCGTCGGTGGGCGGCTCGGGGCCGTGATCCCGGGCGAGCTGTGGCTGCACTACGGCGCTTCGTCGTATTCCGGTGGGCCTGGTCCCGGGACAAGGCGGGGGCGGTACGCATGGAAGCGCCCCGCGCTGACGATGACCGTCCAGGGGCCGGACTTCGTACGCGCCGGGCAGACGACGGCGAAGCCATCGCCTGCGCAGGTCGCGCGGCGCACGCTGCCCGACCGGACGATCGTCTACGGCCGCGTACGCGAGAACGTGACGTCGGTGACGCTGCGCACCCCGCGTGACGTGCGGACCGTGCGGCCCGGCCCTGGCGGCACGTACCTCGCCGTGTACGACGGCCCGTTCTACGGCGGGCGGGTCCATGCCACCGCACACCTGCGCGGTGGCGGGGTCATCCGCAAGACATCGCCGGCCTCGCGACCGTTCTGACGGCGACGGACGGCTCAGGCAACGCGGACGGTCTCGCCGGCCACCGCGACGAGATCGCCGCGGTGCAGCTGGCGCCCGCGCCGCGTCTCGACCTCGCCGTTGACCTGCACGAGCCCCTCCTGCACGAGTGAGCGCGCCTCCGCGCCGGACTCGGCGAGCCCGGAGAGCTTGAGCAGCTGGCCGAGACGGATCATGTTCTCGGCGATCGCGACCTCGCGCGTCGGCGGTCGTGGCGGCTTGCGCTTCTTGGCGGGACTCACGGCGCCACCGCCTGCGCGGCGCGCCGCAGGCGCCGCAGCCCCTCGGCGATCTCCGCCGCGACGTGCGCCGTGAACGACAGCCGCAGCGTGCGCGGATCCGGCTCGCCGGCGAAGAACGGCGCCCCCGGCACGAACGCCACGTCGTGCGCGAGCGCCGCGCGCAGCAGCGCCTCGGCGTTCCAGCCCTCCGGCAGCCGCGCCCAGACGAACATCCCGCCGTCGGGCCGGTTGAACTCAGAGCCCTCCGGCAGCGCGGCGCCCAGCCCCGCGAGCAGGGCGTCGCGCCGGCGGCGGTACTCGTCGCACAGGCCGGCGATGTGCGCGTCGAGGTCGGCCGCCTGCAGCGCCGTGCGCGCGGCGAGCTGGTCGACCGTCGAGGTGTGCAGGTCGGCCGCCTGCTTGGCGATCGTCAGCGGACCGAGGATCGTCGCGGGCGCGCGCAGCCAGCCGATCCGCAGCCCGGGCGCGAGCACCTTCGACAGTGAGGAGATCGTGATCGTGCGGTCGGCGGCGTCCGCGTAGGAGCCGATCGGCGCCAGCGGCGCGCCGTCGTAGCGCAGCTCGCCGTAGGGGTCGTCCTCGAGGATCCACAGGCCGTGCTCGGCGGCGACCTCGGCGAGGCGGGCGCGCCGCGCGGCCGGCAGCGTGCGGCCGGTCGGGTTCTGGAAGGTCGGGACGACGTAGACGAACTTCGGGGCGTGCTCGGCGATGAGCGCGGGCAGCGCCTCGGGATCGAGTCCGTCCTCGTCGCAGTCGACCGGCACGAGCCGGGCGCCCGCGAAGCCGAAGCTCTGCAGCGCGGCGAGGTAGGAGGGGTCCTCGACGAGCACGGCATCGCCGGGGTCGAGCAGCACGGCGGCGAGCAGGCCGAGCGCCTGCTGGGAGCCCGTCGTCACCAGCAGCTCGTCGGGCTCGCACGCCAGGCCCCGGCCGCAGAAGCGCTGCGCCAGCAGCGCGCGCAACGCAGGGTCGCCCTCGGTCGAGGAGTACTGCAGCGCGCGGGCCGCGGCGGTCGGCGCGAGGGTGCGCGCGAAGGCGTCGGCGATGAGCTCGGCGGGGAAGAGCTCGGGCGCCGGCAGGCCGCCCGCGAAGGAGATCACCTCCGCGCGCTGGGTCAGCTCGAGGATGTCGCGCACCGGCGAGGAACGCACGTCGCGCAGGCGCGAGGACAGCGAGGGCGGCGGCGTGGGCATCGTGCTCATCATCGCGCGTGCCGGGACGCCGTCGAGGAGTCCCTGCGTCCGGCCTACATTTCGACGTTGCTACCGTCTACGCCATGGGCAGCGCCGCTGCCCGTGAGGTTCTTGTTCTGAGGGTGCGCTCCACGGCGCGATTTCGGGCCAGTCGAATCTCCCGAATCGCTTACATAAGTAGGAGCCGTATATGCCTCAGCCTTCCTTCGCCGAAATCGGCGTGTCCAAAGTCGTGTGCGACGTGCTGTCAAAGCGCGGCATCACCGACACCTTCGCCATCCAGTCGCTCGTCGTCCCCGACGTTCTCGCCGGCCACGACGTGCTCGCCAAGTCGCCCACCGGCTCGGGCAAGACGCTGGCCTTCGCCGTGCCGATCGTCGAGCGCCTCAAGGCGACCGATCGCCGCCCCGCTGCCCTGATCCTCGCCCCGACGCGCGAGCTCGCGCTGCAGATCGTCGACGACATGCACGAGATCGCGCACGCCCGCGCGCTCTCCGTCGCCGCCGTCTACGGCGGTGCCGGCATCCAGCGCCAGATGGAGCGCGCCCGCCGCTCGCACATCATCGTCGCCACGCCCGGCCGCCTCGAGGACATCCTCCAGCGCCGCGCGATCAGCCTCGAGCACATCCAGATCCTCGTCCTCGACGAGGCCGACCGCATGCTCGACATGGGCTTCCGCCCGGCCGTCGACCGCATCGTCGAGCGCACGCCGCGCTCGCGCCAGACGCTGTTCTTCTCCGCGACGCTCGAGGGCGACGCCGGCAAAATCGCCGGCGCCTACACGCGCGACGCGCGCCGCCACGAGCACGTGCCGGCCATCGACCACAAGGCCGAGACCGAGCACCGCTTCGTGCGCGTCCAGCACGAGGCCAAGGTCGACGCGCTCGTCAACGAGCTCAAGGACGCCGAGCGCGGCCTGACGATCGTCTTCGTGCGCACCAAGCGCGGCGCCGACCGCCTCGTCAAGCGCCTGAAGGACAACTACGTCACCGCGGTCGCGATGCACGGCGACAAGTCGCAGTCCCAGCGCGAGAAGGCGCTGGCCCGCTTCGAGCGCGGCGAGGTCGACACGCTCGTGGCGACCGACGTGGCCGCCCGCGGCATCGACGTGCGCGACGTGACGCACGTCATCAACTACGACATGCCCGAGGATCGCGACGGCTATGTCCATCGCACCGGCCGCACGGGCCGCGCGGGCGCCGCCGGCATCAGCGTGACGTTCGTGCTCGGCGACCAGGCGCGCGAGATGAGCCGCATCGCGTCCGACCTCGGCCTGCACAAGGAGTTCTCGTTGAGCGGGCTGCCGACCTCCACGTCGGGTGGGGGCGGTGGCAGCGGTCGCCCGCGCAACGGCGGCGGCGCCGGTCCCCGCGGTGGCCGTCCGCAGCCGCGTCCGGGCCGCCGCGAGCGCGAGGCCGCGGCCGCCAGCCGCGTCGCCTCGGCCGGGCGCAGCGGCGGCCGCGGTCGCTCCTCGCGGTAGCACTCGATCACCGCGGGTAGGGTGCCCGCGATGAACGCCGTCCCGCAGCCCGCCGCGCCGGTGGCGGCGCTCTTCGAGCCCGCGGGCGCCGGTTGGCAGGCGGCGCCCGCCACGCGCGGTCCGTGGGACGAGCGGATGATGCACGGCGGCGCGCCGTCGGCCCTGCTCGCACACGCGATCGAGCAGACTGGGCCGGGCGCCGCGGAGCTCGTGGTGGCACGGCTGACGATCGAGTTCCTCGGCGGCGTGCCGGTCGGCCCGGTCGACGTACAGACCTCGCTGGCCAAGCCCGGCAAGCGCTTTCAGGTCGTCGAGGCGACGCTCGACGCGGAGGGGCGACGGGCGTGCCTGGCGCGAGCGGTGCGCCTGCGGCGCGACGACATGCCCGACGCCGCCGCGGCGCCGCCGGACCGCACCGAGCCGCTGCCCGGTCCCGACACCGGCGAGCGGCTGCCGCAGTTCCTCGAGTCCGAGGCCGAGCTGTTCTATCCCGACGCGACCGAGATCCGGCTCGTCGGCGGCAAGCTCGGCTCCGGCCATGCGATCGCCTGGATCCGCCTGCGCGGCGAGCTGCTGCCGGGCGTCGCGCCGTCGCCGCTCGTGCGCGCCTGCGCGGCCGCGGACTTCGCCAACGGGCTGAGCTGGATACTCCCGTTCGACAAGTGGCTGTTCGTCAACACCGACCTCACCGTTCACGTGCACCGCGAGCCGGTGGGGGAGTGGATCGGCCTCGACGCACGCACGACGTCGGATGCCTCGGGGATCGGGTTGGCGAGCGGCATCCTGCACGACGAGCGCGGTCGGTTCGGGACCTGCGCGCAGGCGCTGTTCGTGCAGCGCCGGCCGTCGGGCGTGAGCGCCGGGCAGGCCGGGTAAGCGGCGGCCATGGCAGAGCTCGACGATCGCGCCGCTGAAAAGCCCAAGCTCAAGAAGAAGGAGTTCGAGCGCGAGCTCGAGCGCCTGCAACACGAGCTCGTCGTGCTGCAGGAGTACATCAAGGTGCAGGGCCTGAAGGTCGTCGTGATCTTCGAGGGGCGCGACGCGGCCGGCAAGGGTGGCGTCATCAAGCGCATCACCGAGCGCACGAGCCCGCGCGCCTGGCGGATCGCCGCGCTCGCGGCGCCGACCGAGCGCGAGCGCACGCAGTGGTACTTCCAGCGCTACGTCGCGCACCTGCCGGCGGCGGGCGAGGTGGTCCTGTTCGACCGCTCCTGGTACAACCGCGCCGGCGTCGAGCGCGTCATGGGCTTCAGCACGGAAGAGGAGTACCAGGAGTTCATGCGCTCCTGCCCGGAGTTCGAGCGTATGCTCGTGCGCTCCGGGATCATCCTCATCAAGTACTGGTTCTCGGTGTCCGACGCCGAGCAGGAGCGGCGCTTCCACGCGCGCCTGGACGACCCGATGCGCCGCTGGAAGCTCAGCCCGATGGACCTCAAGGCGCGCGAGCGCTGGGTCGACTACTCGCGGGCCAAGGACGTGATGTTCGCCCACACCGACATCAAGCAGGCGCCGTGGTGGGTCGTCGATGCCGACGACAAGCGGCGCGCGCGGCTGAACTGCATCACGCACCTGCTGTCGATGATCCCCTACGAGGACGTCATCCCGCCGCCGCTCGAGCTGCCGCCGCGCCAGTCCGACGAAGGCTACGTACGCCCACCGATGACCGACCAGACGTTCGTGCCCGAGGTGTACTGAGCGCGCAGCGCTACGTCAGGTCGAGCGCCATGACGACGTCGTCGACGTAGGCGTCCTCCAGGCGGAAGTGGTCCTTCAGCACGCCCTCGACGGTGAAGCCCGCGGCGGTGTAGAGCGCGCGGGCGCCGGCGTTCGGGGAGAGGACGCGCAGCGTGAGGCGTCGCGCGTCGCGCGCGCGGGCCTCGGCTGCCGCGGCATCGAGCAGCAGCCGCCCGAACCCCTGGCCCTGGTGGGCGGGATCGACGGCGAGGCCCTTGATCTCGAGCACGTGGGCGGCTGACTCGAGCGCCAGGGCCGGACCCAGGTGCACGTAGCCGATGATCGTCACGCCGTCGACGAGCTCGGCGACGAGGACGTCCTGCGGCTCGATGCCCGGACGGAAGAAGGGCCGCTCGGGCGGGGGAGCGGGCGCCGGGCTGGCCAGCGGTGACCAGGTGAGGTGGTCGATCGTGCGCAGCGCGCGCTCGTCCTCGGGGCGGGCGTGGCGGGTGGTGGCGGCGCTCATGCCCGCCAGGATCGCAGCGCGCGCGGCGCGGCCATACTCGTGGCGTGCCGGATGCGGTAGAGGTGCTGACGTGGAACGTCGCGGGTCGCCTGACGCGCCTGGACGAGCAGGCCGACCGCGTGCTCGCGTCCCCGCCGGACGTCGTGTGCCTGCAGGAGGTGATCCCGAAGGCGCTGCCGCGATGGGTCGCGCGGCTGAAAGCGGCGGGATATGCCGTGCGGGCGAGCGCGGTGGCGCCCGGGGCGGAGCGTGTGCACCGGCTCGGCGTGCTGATCGCCGCTCGGCACCCGCTGACGGCGGCGGCAGCTCCGATCGCCGCGCCGTGGCCCGAGCGGCTGCTGGCCTGCGACGTCCGGCCACCCGACTGGCCGGACGCCCTGCACGTGGTCTGCCTGCACTCGCCGCTGTCACAGAGCCCGGGCCAGGCCAAGGTCCTGACCTTCGAGGCGGTGCACGCGAGCCTCGCGGCGCTCGGCGACAGCGTGCCGGCGGTGCTGTGCGGCGACCTGAACACGCCGCAGTACGAGGCGCGCGACGGGACCGTGCAGACGTTCGCCCAGACGCGCTCGGGGCGTCTGCGCCCCGGCCGCGGCGAGCGCCACGACCGTGCCGAGCGGCTGATCCTCGACGGTCCGCCCGGCTGGCGGGATGCGTTTCGCACCTTGCACGGCTACGAGGCGCGAGATCGGTCCTGGAAGACCGGCCGCCACCCGGGCTACCGGCTGGACCACGTGCTCATCTCGCCGGCGCTGCGGGCGGTGGCGTGCGCCTACGACCACAGCGTGCGCGAGGACGGGCTCTCCGATCACTCGGCGCTGCGCGCGACGGTCGCGCCGGCACCGGCGCCGGGCTGATCGCGGCGGCTTCGGTCGAGGCACCGGCGCGCGCGGTTCGCGCGCCGGGCCTGGCAGTGCGGATGAGAGGACTCGAACCTCCACGAGCTTGCACTCACGGCGACCTGAACGCCGCGCGTCTACCAATTCCGCCACATCCGCTGGCCCGGGGAACCTTAGCGACGCGTGGTGTGGAGCGGGCGAGCGCCAGCAACCCGCCACAGCCGATCGGCAAACCTCCGCGGACGGATGTTGCCGGCGTCCTCCGGCGATATCGGTGCGGCGTCCAGAGTCGATCAACCGTCGAACCGCTCGTCGGCGGCAGGTCGACGGGCGTTGGCGGGCGAACGCCCGCGGATTGGGGCCGGCGGCGTCACGAGCCCGAGCGGACGGCTCTGGACACCTGGGCCGGCCCGGCGGGCGCGTCCACGACGCGCATCACGAGCCGACCGCCGTTCGTTCGGCAGATGTCGTAGCTCGCGACCGCGGGGTTTGCCCGCAAATCCAGTAGAACGAAAGGCACGACATGGAAGTCAACGGATGCCGCAAGACGCGGCTCCGAACGGGTCCCGACGGGACCAAGCCAAGGAGGGTTGGAATGGACGCCATCTCACCGGCCGCCGCGCGGCCGAGCTCACCGCATGCGCAAGCGGCGTCGCCTCGCCGGCGCACCCTCCTCGCCGCCTGCACGCTGCTGGCAACGCTCGTGCTGCTGGCCACCGCGGGCGCCCAGCGCGCATCGGCGTGCGTGAGCTCCGCCTTCTCGCCGCTGCCGCTGAGCTCCTTCGAGGGCGCCGACGCCGATCAATGCGACTCCGACGGGGCCGGCGCGCGGCGCGACTGGGAGACCCTCGCCGGCGATACCGACCTGCACACGACGATCGACGCGCCGAGCAACGACGACACGACCTACGGCTCCAACAACGCCGGCATCGTCGGCGGCTCGACGAGCGAGATCGTCCCCGACAGCTGGAACTTCACGAACGGCAACATCGGCGGCGGCAAGTTCGACGCGCTGTCGGCGGCGAGCTTCACCGATCCCGAGAACAGCGAGCTCTTCCTCGATCTGGGCTTCGTCCGCGCGACGACCTCCGGCGACACCTTCCTCGCCTTCGAGCTCAACCAGCGCCAGCCCGGCTATCGCCTCGATCCCAACGAGGCCGATCCCAGCGCGCCGTTCAGCGTCCCGACGCGAACCAGCGGCGACCTGCTCGTCACCTACCACGTCGGCACCGCCGGGGCCGAGGAGCTCGGTCTCTGCGCGTGGGACGGCGACGAGCACAGCGGCCGGTGGGAGGAGTTCGCGCCCGATCTCAGCGGCGAACCGATCACCAACCAGGCCTGTCCGGCGTTGCCGAGCACGCTCTACCAGGCCGCCATCAACGACGGTCAGAGCGGCCGCGAGGGCGCCATCCCGGGCACCGAGAACTACCTCGACCCCGGCACCGCGATCAGCGCCGGGCAATTCGGCGAGGCCGTCGTGAACCTCACCGACGCCCTCCGGGACCCCGAGGACCCCGACGGTCCGCAGCCGTGCGTCGACTTCGGGTACGTCTGGCTGCACTCGCGTTCGTCGGACTCGCTGACCTCCAACCAGCAGGACGTCATCCTGCCCGCGAACTCGATCTCGATCGGCAGCTGCACGGTCGAAGGCTCGAAGTTCGACGATCTCGACGGCGATGGCGCGCGGGCGGCCGGCGAGCCTCTGCTCGGCGGTTGGACGATCTTCGTCGACTACGACAACGACGGCATCCTCGACAACGACCTCGACGCGACGTTCGTCAACGATCTCGACGGCATCGTCGAGGCCGGCGAGGAGGAGCCCTACGACGTCACCGCCGACGGCGCCGGCACGGAGCCGCTGGGCGCATACCGGATCGTGAAGGTCCAGCCGAGCACGAGCGCCCCGGGCGGGACGTGGCCGGTTCGCGAGATCCTCCAGTCCGGGTGGGACTGCACGGCGGCGGTCGGCGCGGGCGCGGTGCTGGCGCCGAACGTCTGTCCCGAGGACACGTCGACGAACCCCGACAGCGCGCTCGGGTTCCGTCTCGCATGGGACGACAACCAGACCTACTCCGGGCGGGACTTCGGCAACCATCGCCAGCCGGCGCAGCTGAAGGTCGTCAAGCACGTGGTCAACGACAACGGCGGGACGGCGACGGCCGCGGATTGGTCGCTTCACGTCAAGAGCGGCGCCGGCGAGGTCGGCGGCAGCCCGCAGGCCGGCGACGAGGCCGGCGACACGTACGCGCTGACCGACGGCCAGAGCTACAGCGTCAGTGAGACCAGCGGCCCGTCGGGCTACGCCGGGACATTCTCCGGTGACTGCGACGCAAATGGCGCCGTAACGGTCGCGGCCGGGTCGCTGAAGACCTGCACGATCACCAACGACGACGTCGCGCCGACGGTGAAGGTGCGCAAGGTGGTCGTCAACGACGACGGCGGGACCGCGCTGCCGGCGGACTGGCAGCTGCATCTGAAGTCCGGTGGCGACGACGTGACCGGCAGCCCGAGGAGCGGCACGACGGCCGGCGACACGTACACGGTGTCGCACGGTGCCTACTCGGTCAGCGAGTCGGACGGGCCGTCCGGCTACGCGGCGACGTTCTCCGGTGACTGCGACGCCGAGGGCGCGATCAGCGTCACGGTCGGCCAGGACAAGACGTGCACGATCACCAACGACGACGTCGCGCCGACGGTGAAGCTGCGCAAGGTCGTCATCAACGACGACGGCGGGACGGCGCTGCCGGGGGATTGGCAGCTGCATCTGAAGTCCGGTGGCGACGACGTGACCGGCAGTCCGAAGAGCGGCAAGACCGCGGGCGACACGTACACGGTCTCGCAGGGCGCGTACTCGGTCGGCGAGACCGGCGGACCGTCGGGTTACGCGGCGACGTTCTCCGGCGACTGCAACGCCGACGGCGCGATCAGCGTGACCGTAGGCCAGGACAAGACCTGCACGATCACCAACGACGACATCGCGCCGACGCTGACAGTCCTCAAGCACGTCGTCAACAAGCACGGCAGCACCGCCACGGCATCGGACTTCTCGATGCAGATCACCGGCACGGCCGGGACCCCGGCGCCGTTCGACGGCTCGGAGGCAGGGCGTCACGAAGACGCTGGCCGCCGGCACCTACGCGGTGACCGAGTCCGGCGCGGCCACCGCCGACTACACCCAGTCCGACTCGGCGGACTGCAGCGGCTCGCTCTCCGTCGGAGACGAGAAGACCTGCACGATCACGAACACCCGCAAGACGGGAACGATCACCGTCGTCAAGGACCTCATCCCGGCGACCGACGACGGGCGCTTCGACCTGCTCGTCGATGACACCGTCGTCAAGTCGGATGCGGCCGACGGCGAGGGCGGCTCGCTCGAGGTCAACACCGGCACGCACACGGTCTCGGAGGCAGCCGGCAGCGCCGGCTCGCTCGGCAACTACGCCAAGGGCATTTCGTGCAGCAACGAGCAGGGCGGCGCGGGCGCCGGCCCGCTGCAGGTCAGGGTCGGCGACGGCGCCGAGATCACCTGCACGATCACAAACCGCCGGGTGCTCGCACAACCGGTCGTCGTGAAGGCGGGCGCCACGTTCGCCTATCACGGCGACACCGGCTCCTACACGTTCGCGGTGTCCAACACCGGCAACTCGCCGCTGCACGACGTGCACGTCAGCGACGACAAGTGCCCGACCGTCTCGAACGCGCCGACGTCGAAGTCCAACGACAACGGCGACGCGCTGCTTGACCCGATCGGCGCCGACGGTGCGACCCCGGAGGTGTGGGTGTTCACCTGCAGCTACGAGATCGGCGCACACGACAGCGGCGAGGTCAACCCGGTCGTCAACACCGCGACGGTGTCGGCGATCGACGAGCTCGACCGCCCGGTGACCGATACCGACCAGCACGCGACGACGCTCCTGCATCCGGCGATCGCGCTGACGAAGACCGGGCCGGCGTCGGCCACCGCGGGCAGCCGCGTGGCCTACCTGATCTCGGCGAGCAACACCGGCGACGTGGCGTTCCCGGCGGCGCTCATTGTGGTCACGGACGCCCGCTGTGAGGCGCCGCCGCTGCTTGTCGGCAAGGGCGCCGACGCGAGCACGGCGACGTTCGACCCGGGCGACGCGTGGCTCTACGCCTGCGCCGTGCAGACCGTGGTCGGTGAGACGGTGATCCACAACGTGGCGGCGGTCGACGGCACGGACGTCAACGGGCGCCACGCGACGGCGCAGGCGGCGGCGGACACGCTGCTGAACGACCCGCCGGCCGCGGTCCTCGCCTCCGGTGACCCGGTCCTCGCGCCGGCGAGTGCGAAGCTGCGCGGTCCGACCGGTTGCATGCCGCGCACCGGCAGGATCCACGTGAGCGGCAAGCGGATCGCGCAGGTCACGTTCACGGTCGACGGCAAACGCAAGAAGGTCGTCAAGAAGGCCGACGGCAGCGGTCGCTTCGTGTACTCGGTGGCGAAGTCCAAGCTGCGGGCGGGCACGCACCGCGTCCGGGCTCGCGTCGTCTACATGGCCGGCAGCACGGCGACCGCCAAGACGCTCGTCATGACGCTCAACAGATGCCCCGCGGCCGTCAAGCCGGCGTTCACCGGTTGACGATCCGCCGGCGCCTCACCGCCTGCGCGGTGGCCGTCGCGGCGCCGCTCGCCTTCATCGGGGCGAGCGGCGCTGTGGCTTCGGCGGCGGCTGCGGTCCCCGAGAGGCCCGTGCTCACCCGCCTGTCCGATGAGCGAACGCTGAGCCGCTGGGCCCATCCCGCCCGCGAGGGGCTGATTCGCACCGCTCCGGACGAGCGTGCTCGCGTGATCGACCGGCTGAGGATCGTCACCGAGGATCGCCTCCCGAACACGTACCTGCTGCTGCAGCGCAGCGTCGGCCCGGGTGAGCACGACTGGGTCCGCCTGCGGGTTCCGGGACGGCCGAACGGCCGCACGGGCTGGGTGCCGCGCGACGCGCTCGGTCGCTTTCACCGCGTGCGGACCGCGGTCACCGTCGACCGGCGCAGGCTGCGCGTCACCGTCCGGCGCCGCGGCCGCATCGTGTTCAGCGCGCCGGTCGGGATCGGCAAGCCGTCGACCCCCACCCCGGCGGGCCGTTTCTGGATCCGCGAGAAGTTCCGTGTCGAGGCGAGCTGGGGGCTGTACGGACCGCGTGCGCTCGGCACCTCGGCGTACGCGCCGGGTCTGACCGACTGGCCGAGCGGCGGCGTCGTCGGCTTCCACGGGACCAATGCGCCGGGCCTCATCCCCGGCCGGCCCTCGCACGGCTGCATGCGCCTGCGCAACGCGGACGTCCTGCGCTTCTACCGCCTCGTCCCGGTCGGAACGCCCCTGCGCATCCGCTGAACCCACGCGCGCAGAGCCCGACCCTTCGCTACCCTTCACGCGGTCCCGCGCCGCTATCGTCTAGGGGACTAGGACGCCGCCCTCTCACGGCGGAAACCGGGGTTCGAATCCCCGTAGCGGTACTAGAAACCCCCCGTAAATCGGGGGGTTTCGTCGTATCAGGGGCGCGATGGGCCAGCCGATGGGCCAGTGCGGCGCAAAGTCCCGCCGTCGACGTTGCCCGACGACGCCTTGCGGTGCGATGCTCGGAGCGTGTCCTGCGACGAGTGCACGTAGCGGATGCCGGTTCGGTGTCTGCACGCGCGGCGGAGCGGATCTGCGGCTTGGTGAGCGGTGCCCGCGGTGCGAAGCAGGCAGGAAGTGCGTCACGCCGGACCGGCGTGACGCAGCTGTTTCGTCGCCGGACGGCTAGGTCGGTGTTAGGGAGGACGGCCGACGGAGCGTTGCGCCGAACACGCACGCTCTGGAGCGGCGCTACGTCATCGCTCCTCGAACCCGCTCTGCTCGAACTTCAGCGTCGCCGCGTTCTCCGAGACCGTTCGAACCTTTGCGTCGTCGAACCCGTCCGGCGTCGTGGCCTCGATTTCGATCGTGACGTTCAGCGTCACGCCGGGCGTCGCCGCGAGAGGGCCGAGGATCTCGTCGGCGAGCTTCTTGAAGTCCGATGCGTAGCGGTCCGCCTGCAGGCGCTTGCTGCCGAAGAACCGCGTCTTGCCCGGCGGCTCCGGGTCCGGCCCAGGCTCCGGGCGGCCGGCCGGGCTCCGGGCTCGCCGTCCGGCGCGGGCCCGTCGGGCCCCGGCTCGGGCGGCCGCTCGGCCGCGCGCTGCGCCGTCGCCCGCTCGGGCCGCACGATCAGCGTCGCGTCGGTCACAGCGACGCTCACCCCGTCCGTCGGCAGGACGAGCGCGCGGTACTTCCCGGTCGCCTCGTCGTAGCCGTCGGCGAGTGCGAAGCCCTCCTGCTCCCAGAGCAGCTGCGGCCCGGTGAGGCCCGCGTCGAGCACCGCGCGGTCGCGCAGGCGCGGCATGTAGGGGTACTCGGCGTACAGCCGCCACAGCGCGCCGACCGAGACGTGCCCGTCCTCCCAGAGCTTGGCTGCGGCGGTGTCGAGCTGGTGGCGGATCGCCGGAGCGGCGTGCTGACGGTGAGCGCGCCGTCGTTGCCGAGCCGGCGGCTGACGCGCTCGGCCAGCGACGTCGCCTGGCCTTCGACCTTCGTCGCCTGGATCACGATCGGCTGCCCGGTCGGGACGAGCGCCCACTGGTAGGCGCCCAGCAGACGCGCGTCGGCCGTCTCGTCGGCCTTCGTCTGCCGCTCGATCGCCTGGTTCTTCTGGTTCGTGGTGAGGTCGAGGTCGTCCTCGTTGGCGAGGACGTCCGACCAGCCGAGGTAGTCGCGTACCGAGCGGTCGAGCTCCTCGATGCGGTCGCGGTCGCCGGCGAGGTACACGAGCATGTTGCGGTGCGTCCGGTTCGCCGCGCCGCGGTGCTCGGTCGCGCTCTTGGCGAACTCCATCGCGTCGGAGTCGCTGACGCCGCGCTTGTGCGTGACCTTCGGGTGCAGGATGACCAGCCGCGCCTCGTCGGTGTCGGGGATGTCGGCCGCGTCCTCGGGGCAGACGTGGACGCCGGCGAAGTCGCCGCGCGTCTTCGCCTGACCCGCGAGGCGCTCGGCGATCTCGGCCCAGACGTCCTCGTTGTGCAGGCGCTCGGCCTGGTCCTTGGCGCGACGCGTGATGTTGGCCTGGAGGTCGTACCAGTACTTGCCGCCGGCGCTGTAGAAGTACGTCGCGCGGTCGCCGAGCGCGGCGAGCGCGGAGTGGAAGTTGCCCGGCACGTCGCCCGGGATCGCGGTGCCGAGGAACACCCGCTGGGTCTCGATGCCCTTGTGCGCCGAGCCGATCGTCGGCGCGGCACCGAAGAACACCGTGCGCGCCAGGCGCTTGGTCAGCGAGCGCTGCCCGAACAGCGGCTTGTCCTTGTCGATCTTCACGGGCTCGGAGTTCGGGCCGTCGACGTCGGCGTCGATGATCGCCTTCCACGAGTCCTGCAGGTACTGCGTCAGCTCGGAGTTCACGTTCGCGGTCGCCGAGCGGGATCGACGCCGGGCATGATCAGCGGCGACTGGTCCTCGCCGACCCACAGCGCGTGGATGACGGTGCTCATCAGACGCAGGACGCCGCGGGTGCGCTGGAAGCGCTCGAGGCTCGACCACTCCTCGTAGAGGCGGTCGAACAGCTCGGGGTGGATCGGGTAGGTCCGCTTGATGCGGTCCTCGTAGCCGCCGTCGCGCGCCTCGCGCGGGAAGTCGTCGGCGTGCCGGTGGTACATCTCGACGAACGCCTCGGGCGGTCGCGCCGATCGACGCGAGCGCGGCGGCGTCGGGCGCGTCGAACAGCCGCTGCCTGACGATGTGGTACGCCTCGTCGGACGACGCGGGCCGCCACTGGTCGGCGACGCGGCGCACGACGTTCTGCAGGCGCTTGAGCGCCTCGAGGCCGTGCGCGCCGCCGACCTCCTCGGCGTTGCCGGCGACCGGCTCGGCGTCGTCGCCGCTCTCCGATGCCGGGATCGAGATCGCGAGCAGGACACCCGGCGTGCCCTTGGCCGCCTCGGTGAGCGACTGGGCGAAGGTGAACTGGTCGTCGAACGTGCCGCCGGCCAGGTCGTCGCGCCCGACGAGGCTGCGCGCGTAGGCGACCCACTCGTCGATGAGGATCACCGCCGGCGCGTAGGCGCTGAGCAGCTCGTGGAGCGCCTCGCCCGGGTGGGGTGCGGTCGGCGTCGGCCTTCGCGACCATCGCGAACGCCTCCGTGCCGCCGAGCTGCCAGGCGAGCTCGCCCCAGATCGTGTTGACCTGCGTGCCGTCGGCCTTCACCGAGCCCGACGGGCGAGATGTGGTTGCCGACGATCGCGACGCGCCGGACGCCGACCAGCTCGCCGAACCGCGTGTCGGACAGCAGCTCCTGGGTGTCCTGCGGGAAGTCGCCGACCGGCGTGCCGGCAGCGAGGTGCCACAGCGCCAGCATCGAGTGGGTCTTGCCGCCACCGAAGTTGGTCTGCAGGTTGATGACCGGCGAGGCGTTGTCGTCGCCCGCCAGGCGCCGCACCGCCCGGCCGATGAGGTCGCGCAGACCCTCGGTCAGGTAGGTGCGCGCGAAGAACTCGACCGGGTCGGCGTAGTCCTTGCCGGCGTCCTCGGTCGCGGCGACCTTGTAGAGGTCGGCGGCGAACTCGGCGGCCTGGAAGTTGCCGGTCGCGACGTCGTCGTGGGGCGGGAGGACCTCGCGCCACGGGCGCAGCCCCGCGGCCTCGGGCGTGACCACCGCCGCCTTGAGGACCTTCTTGTCGTCCTTGTCGGCGGTCACGCGACGCAGGTTCGAGCGGATCGCCTTGACCTCGTCGGCCACCGACGGCGCGCCGATCGCGGCGAGAAGCCGCTCGGCGGTGTCCAGGCAGCGGTAGGCGTCGTCGTCGGTGAAGGACTTGTTGTGCGCCCAGTCGTTGCGGACTTCGCGCAGCTCCTTGCAATACCCCTGCCCGACGCGGCCGATCGCGTCGTCGAACGGGTACCAGCCCGGCTTGCAGGTTGTGCGGGATGTTCTCGGTGAGCATCCGCAGCTGCACCTGCGGGTCGAGGCGGTCGTACTCCTTGCCCTCGATCCCCTTCTTCTTGTCCTTCATCGCAACGAGCGCCGTCCACGACGCACCCTCGGGAAGCTCCGTGGCGACAGCGCGCGCGATGAAGTCGTCGAGCGCCGGCGCGAGCAGCTCGAACATCCTGCCGATGCGGTCGCGGTTGGACATTGCCATCGATCAGTCCTCCTCGAAGTCGAACGCGGCCTGCTCGCCGGTGCCGGGTCTGCACTCGAGCGCGCCGCCTGCACGACGTCCGGCCAAGCGGTCGCGACGGTGTTGAACGCGAGCGCGTCCTGGGTCCAGCCGTTCTTCTCGGCGATCGAGAACAGCAGGAACGCGAGCTCCTTGACGAGCTCCGTATCGACCGCGCCGTCGGGACGGCGCTGCGCGCTCGCCAGGAACGCGCCGGCGACCGGCAGCCCGTCGCGCTCCAGGAACGCGATGAGGTGGTGCAGCACCTCCCAGGCGCCGACGCGGTCGTCGGCGAGGACGTCGTAGTCCTCCGGCATGTTCGACGGCGACAGCAGCGTGACCTTGCCTGCGACGCTCGTGAGGATCCCGTCGCGGTCCATCGTCTCGACCGCCGTGTTGCGGGCGCGAGCGAGGTCGTCGGCGTCACCGAACTTGCCGGTCGCGTAACCGTGCTGGCGGTACCAGGCGATCGCGAAGCGCGTCGCGGCGTCGAAGTCGCCCTCCTGCTCGTTGAGCACCTGGTCGAGGATCTCGTTGATCCGCGCGAGCGCCGAGCGGACGGTCATCGTCGTGCCGTCGTTCTCGATGACCTTCGCGTAGCGCGAGAACACGGCCATCCCGGGGCCGATCGCGGCCTGCGGCAGGTCGACCGGCGCGATCGTGCCCTGCTGGAGCTTGCGCAGAGCATCGGGCAGTTCGTCGTGAAGCGCCGCGATGAGGCCGCGGCGGTCGGTCGTCGGCGCGTCGTCGGGGCGCGGGCGCAGAGCGAGGACGATCGACGAGGCAAGGGCGTTCGTGCCGACTGACTAGCATCCGGTCCGCCGCGCTCGCTGCGCATCGGCCAGGTCGCCGTGATCGCCCAGCCCGAGCGGATCATCCCGTCCAGCAGCGTCTCCCAACCCGTCGACGCTGTCCCGTCGTCGCCCGACTCGGACTGCTTGAACGCGTAGTAGACCGTGATCGGGAAGTCGGCGAGCGCGCGTCTCGCGCGCGCGGGCGAACACACTGCCGGAAGCCGTCCTCGAAGAAATCCCTCGCGCCCTCCTTGCCGTCGTGGCGGTACGGGTTGGCGACGAGCTCCTCCGCCTTCGGGACGAGCATGGTGCTGAGTAGGTCGGGGTGGACGCTGCGCAGCGAGCGGCGCAGCCAGACGTAGAAGAAGTCGGAGAGATCGGAGTAGCCGATGTTGTCGTAGTACGGCGGGTCAGTGCTGATCAGCGCACCGTCGTAGCGGACGCACCGAAGCGTCCGCTTGCAGCGCTTGACCGCGATGCCGCGCTGGCGAGTCCCTCAAGGGCCTTGGCAACCCAGCCGAGCGCTCCATGTCAGCTCGCACGGACCGGCACAGAACGGATGTCGCCTCGGCGAAGTCCCACACCATGGGGAGCGCCTGGCGCGCGAACGTGTCGCTGACGCTCTCCTTGGAGGTTGCCGAATTCCAGCTGCACAATGACGAATTTGTCGAGCTGCAGTCTGCTCACGGCGAAGCCCAGATAGGTCGCAACCGCGTCGGCGTATGCCTCGGCCTCAGCGCCGCCGAGCTTCGAGACCGATCGCCAGGTGTTGCGCCGGCCGCGAGGGCGTCGCGGCAGCACGCGCTCGCGCGCCTCGGTGACGAGGTCGCTGAACGTCGTCAGAGCCAGGAGCTGTCGGTCCGTGAAGAGGTCGGAGAACCTCGTCAGGCCGTACGGTCGGCGTCCAGAGGTTGCGTCGGGTCGTAGCCTAGGTCCTGGTCAGGGACGTCGGTCGGACGCTCGACAACAGCGGCCTTCGCTGTGCTCCGGTGTCGGCGAGAGGTAGATACGCTGGCGCCGATCCCTCGGCCACGATCGCCATCAGTGTCGCTCCCATCCGGCCGGCGACCGCCCTCGGCCTTGATGTGGTCTTTGCTGACCGCCGCACCGCACGCGACGCACGTCGCACCCTGCCGGCCCGACATCGTGCCGTCGATCGTCGGGCCCGGCCGACCCGTGGCCGATCTCGAACTCCACGCGCTTGCCGCTCGGGTGCTCCGGGTCGGCGACGACGATCGGCCGAACCCACGCCTCCTTGCCCTTCTTCTTGCCCAGCCACCACGAGCGCACGAGCGGCATCTCGATCCCGCACGCTGGGTTCGGGCACGTCACGGTCCGCGCCCAGATCCAGGCGATGACGGTCGCCTTCGTCCCGTCGTCGAGCGTCGCCTGCGGGTAGTGCTGCGCCGATGCGCCGCTCCGCCTCGTCGCGCATCCACTCGCCGTACGCGCGGACGTCGGCGGCCAGCCCGTCGCGCCCTCCCAGCCGCCGATCCGGCCGTCGGCGAGGCCGGGGAACACGGGCGGCTGGCCAGCGAACTTCGGCGGGATCTCGATGAGCGCCTTGTTGATGAGCACCGCGACCGGGTTGAGGTCGGAGGCGTGCGCCTCCAGGCCGAGGCGCTGGGCCTCGAGCGGGATCGTGCCGCCGCCGGCGAACGGGTCGAGGATCGGCGGCGGGTTGCCGCCGGTCGACTTGCAGGATCTCCGCGTGCGCCTCGGCGAGCAGCGCCTCGTCGCGGATGTTCTCCCAGACGACGAGCCGCTCGATGATCGCCGTGCAGCCGCTCGCGCTCGGCGCGCTGAGCCTCCTCGGTCGGGAACCGATCGGGATGCGACGACGGGTCGTCGACGAGCTGGGCGAACAGCACGGCGCGGGCGGCGGCGAGCGGGCGGCGCGCCCACCACAGGTGCAGCGTCGAGGGGTGGCCGTGGCGGATCGACTTCTCGCGCGCGGACTCCCGGTTGATCGTCTCCAGCGGCAGCGCCACCTCGATCAGCTTGCGCTTCGGTGCGCCCACGGCATCGTCCTTTCGATCGGTCGTCATCGGCTCAGAACGGCTCCCGGCCGCGCGCCCAGGTCGTGTCCCACTTGCCGCGGAGGCCGGTGGCGTCGAAGTCGCCGGCGTCGAAGCGGCCGAACGGGTTCTCGAGGTAGCGGACCTCGTCGTGCTCGGAGCCGCGCGGGTCGACCCGCACGAGCGCCAGGCGGTAGCGCGGCGCGGCTGTTCAGCGCCGTCAGCACCTCGTTGTGGGTGACGAAGAAGTCCTCGGCGCCGGCGATGCGGGCCTTGACCTCGATCCGGATCGGGTCCTCGCCGTCGCGCTGTGGACAGGACGTCGAAGCCGGGGTTGTTGAAGGCCTGCTCGACCGGGTTGCGGCCGAGCGCGCGCTCAGTCGCGAGCACGAGGTCGACGCCGCGGCGCTCGACCTCCTTCGTCTCCACGGCGTGCATCGGCGCGTCGGCCGGGATCTCGGCCTCGACGGCCGACAGCGGCAGCACGAGCGCCGCGGTGACGACCCGCGGCGGCTTGGCCTGCATCTGGAGCTGCCGGTCGAGCAGCGCAAGCCGCGCAGTGCGCCGGCCCTCGAGGTCGGCCGCCTTGTACATCAGGCTCGTCTGGGTCTCCTTGGGTTTCTTGCCGGCCTGCTCCTTCTCCTGGGCGACCATCGCCTCGAGGATCAGCCGGTTGCTCTCCTGATCCAGGCGCCGCTCGACCTGGTCGCGCACCTTGTGCAGCTCGGCCTCGCGGCGCAGCTTGACCTCGCCGAGGTACGCCGGGAGCTGGTTGGCGATGATCCAGCTCGCCGCCTGCTCCTCGGCGTCGCGCCAGCCACGGCAGTGCCCGGGCCGCGGTGACCGCGTCCGTCAACGGTGCCGCGACGCAGTCGAGGTACGGCGCCGGTCCCGCTGCCTCGACGGCGCCGTGCTGTCGATGTAGGCGTAGCCGAAGCGGCGCGCGACCGCGGTCTCGGTGGCGTCGGCGATCTCCTCGATGACGCCGACGAGCAGCCGCGGCTCCTCGACCGTCGGCGAGACGAGGACGGTGCCGCGCTCGAGCGTCTCGTGCCGAAGCGCGCGACGGCCTCGTCGGTGACGGCGTCGTGCAGCGGGTGGCCGGGCGCGAGCAGCTCGGCGCGAGCGCCGGCGTCGTCGAGCACGTGCTCGATGTCGAAGGTGACGCGCTCGTAGCGCGTGGCGATCGGGCCGCGCCCGATCGTGCGCAGCTGCGCCGGGACGTGCGTGATCTCGAAGCGGCCCTGCTCGCGCCGGCGGATCTGGCCGCCCAGCCGCGTGAACGCGGCCCGGAACGCGCCCTCGATGTAGTGGGGCTGCAGGCGGCGGGCGCGCGCCTCGTCCATCAGCGCGCGCAGCTGCGCGATGTCCGCGTGCTGCAGCGTGTCGGTGGCGAGCGCGCGCTCGGCGAGGAGCTCCTCGATGCCGTCGGGCCGACGCCGGCGTCGATGACCTTCTCCATCTTCGCCTTGCGTCTCGGGCAGCTCGCCGTACCGGATCGCGTCGATCAGCAGGGTGCGCAGCGGCGTCTCGCTGAACGCCGTCGCCGAGGACGTCGAAGACCTTGCCGCCGTAGGCCTTGCGCTGCTCCTCGATCTTCTCCAGCAGCCGCTTGAAGACCTCGCCCTCGCGGGTGTTGTCGGCGACGAGGTTCCACAGGCGGCAGACCTCCTCCTGGCCGATGCGGTGGATGCGGCCGAAGCGCTGCTCGATGCGGTTCGGGTTCCACGGCAGGTCGTAGTTGACCATCAGGTGCGCGGCCTGGAGGTTGAGGCCCTCGCCGGCGGCGTCGGTGGCGAGCAGGACCTGGACAGTCGGGGTTGCTTGGTGAACTCCTCGGTGATCTGGCGGCGCTCGGCGCGGCGCACGCCGCCGTGGATCGCCTGGACGGCCTCGGGCCGGCCGAGCAGCGAGCCGATCCGGCGCACGAGGTAGTCGAGCGTGTCGCGGTGCTCGGTGAAGACGATGAGCTTGCGCCGCCCGTCGCCGTCGCCGGTCGTGGCGAGCGTGTTGTCCTCGAGGATCGTGCGCAGCTCTGACCACTTGCGGTCGGTGTCCGACGTCGCGCACGCGCGCGGCGGCCTTGATCAGCTCGCGCGAGCTCGAGCGAGCTCGGCGTCGAGCTCCTCGACGGTCCGCGCCGCGGTGGCCGCGTCGACGAGCTCCTCCTCGATCTTCTCGAGCTCCTCGGCGGTGAACTCGTCGTCGTCGAACTCGTCGAGGTCGCCGATGACGTCCGCCGCCTTGGGCTCGGCGATCACGCCGCCCGTCGAGGACCTCCTGCTTGCGGCGCTCGAGCCGCTCGGCCCTGCGCTGCAGCGAGCGGTAGATCGCCTCGGGGCTGGACGCCAGCCGGCGCTGCAGGACGGTGAGCGCGAAGCCGACGGTGTTGCGGCGCTTGCCGTCGAGCTTCGTCGGCGCGGTTCATCCCCTCGCGGACGTACGTCGGTGACCTGCTCGTAGAGGTCCTGCTCGAGCTCGGTCAGCTCGTAGGGGACGGTCTCGGCGATCCGCTCGGGGAACAGCGGCTTGCCCTCGAAGGTGAGCAGGTCCTCCTTGACCATGCGGCGCATCACGCCCGACGTGTCGGCGGCGTGGATCTTCGCCTGGTACTTGCCCTCGAAGCGGTCGCGGTCCAGCAGCGTGAGGAAGAGCTGGAAGTCCTCCTCCTTGCCCGCGTGCGGGGTGGCGGTCATCAGCAGCAGGTGGCGGGCGATCTCGCCGAGCAGCTCGCCGAGCAGGAAGCGCTTGGTCTTCTCGAGCTTGCCGCCGAAGTAGTGGGCGCCCATGCGGTGCGCCTCGTCGACGACGACCAGGTCCCACTCGGACTTCGCGAGCTCGGCCTGCAGGTCCTCGTTGCGGGCGAGCTGGTCCATGCGGGCGATCAGCAGCGGGTGCTGCTCGAAGACGCCGAGGCGCCGAACACGGTCTCGCCGAGCTGCGGCGTGAGGATCTCGAACGCGAGCCCGAACTTGAAGAACAGCTCGTCCTGCCACTGCTCGACCAGGCCGCCGGGCGCGACGATCAGGCAGCGCTTGACGTCCTCGCGGAGGAGCAGCTCCTTGATGTAGAGCCCGGCCATGATCGTCTTGCCGGCGCCGGGGTCGTCGGCGAGCAGGAACCGCAGCGGCGTGCGCGGCAGCAGCTCGCCGTAGACGGCGCGGATCTGGTGCGGCAGCGGCTGGATGTCGCTCGTCGCGACCGCCAGCATCGGGTCGGACAGGCCGGCGAGCTTGATCCGCTGGCACTCGGCGACGAGCTTGAAGTCGGCGGCGACAGCGTCGAGCGGGCGCGCCTGCGCCTGCGCGACCGCGAGCTTGTCCTCCGCGTCGCGGCCGAGGACACGCTGGCCGAGCCCGCCGTCAGCGGTCTTGTACGTCAGCTCGACCGCATCGGCCCCGTGCGGCTGCACGGCGATGACGGAGACGTTCTGCCCGGGAATCACGCCAGCGAGGCGCAGACCGGGCTGGAGATCCTCAAGTTTCGACACAGGTAACTCAGTAGTCGACCGTAGCGGGTCCGGTCTGACAGGGCGGACGCCGGCCGGCCTGTCGATCAACCCGCGGTCAATGCCACGTCGCGGAAGTGGCCAGTCGCGCGCACGATAAGCCGAGGGAGCGTCGCGGGGTCCCTAGCCAGCCGCACGCAGCTCGGCGAGCGCTGAGCGCAGCTCGTCTTGCCACCCCTGCAGCTCGGCCGTCGCGGCCTTTAGCTGCGTGAGATTCTCGGCGCCAGGCAGCGATTCCTCGGCGGCGCTTCGCACGCGCTCCAAGCGGGCACGGAACCCGCGCGGCCCCGTGAGCAGCGCTTCGGCGAGCCTCCCGACCAGCTCCTCCTCCCGCGCTTGTAGTCCCTTGGCCCGTCGACGGGCGTCGCGGCCGCGCTTCACGTCCCGGCCAAGCTGCACGAGCTCGACCAGCTGCGGAACGGTCCCCAGGGCCTTTATCGCGTGGTCGTACTTCTTGAGCAGGTCGCGGGCGGTCTCCGCGTCTGCCGCCGAGCCGAATCCGGCGTTCTGGAGCGCCTTGGCGAGCGCCTCGTCCCGCTTGCCTTCGAGTGTCTTGAGCTTGCGTTTCGTGGCCGTGATCGAGTCGTTGAGCTTGAGCTCCACACCTTCCCGCACGAGTGTGTTGACGTTGTTGGAGGCTTTGCTCCACGGGATCGGCTTGCCGACCTTCGCTTGCTGCCGGCGTGGCGCGGTCCAGCGCTGGGCGGGACCGGGTGTCACGTCGGGCATCGCCTCGAGCACCTGTTGCAGGCCGTCAACGAGCGCGCCGAGATCCCGCCGAAACTCCTGCTCCACGACGTCCGCGCGTCGAGCGAGTTCCGCGTGCATCGCGACCTCCGGCGCCGGGTCGTTGCTGTCGACCACGGCCGCGAAGCTCTCTTGGACGACGGCGCGCACCTTGGCGTCGGTTGCCGCAAGAGCTGCGTCGACCTGTCGGTCGATCGTTTGCTCGTACGCCTCGACAGTCCGCGCGGCGTGCATCCGCTCTTCGAGCTGGGCGAGCTGCGTCGACAGCTCGTCCTCAACGGCACGGCCGGTGCGGTGCAGGTAGCGCACGAGCGTCGCCGCCCGGAGCCCGGTGACGTCGCCGGGCCCCGCTCCGAGCCGATCCTCAAGCTCGGCCATGCCGTCCCACAGCCGCGACGCCGCCAGCGTCGCCTCGGGCGCGTGACCCGAGCGTAGGATGCCGTTCGGTGATGCGGCCACCCAGTCGACGGGCGGCCGGGGATGCGCGCCGGCGAGCAGTTGGGCGAGCTGTTCTTCGAGATCGTCCTTGAGCTCCTCGAGCTCGTCGGGGTCGTCGGCAGGATCGGCTCGACCCGCGTCAACGCGCGCGACCACCACGTGGAGGGCGCCGTCCGGCCACGGGGGCGACGCCGTCTCGCCGGTCCACCACGAGCCGTCGAGAAGCGTCATAACCTCAAGCCCCGTGCCGGTGAGCAGCTTCAACGACATCACCAGCACGATCGCGTCGGCGAGCTCGACCCCCTCCCACGCAAGCGCATCGTGATCCTTCTGCTCGCTCCCCAGCCCGGGGACGTCGAGTACCCGCCAGCCGCGCCACGTGACGACTTCGCCCGACGTTTCCTCGGGCCTGGCGCCCACCCGCAGCCACGGCGGCACCGGCAGCTCGTCATCGATGAGGAGCCGGTGCAGCAGGCTCGTCTTGCCCGAGTTGTGCGGCCCGAAGAGGACAAGCAGCGGCTCGTTTGCACTGCGGTGCGCGGTCCAGCGCTGGCGCACGGCCTCGGCGACGGACTCGTCGATGGCCGTCAGCGCGGCGAGCACCCGCGTCGGCACATTGTCCGTCAGCTCCACGAGGCCACCGTGCTCACGGGCCGCCCCAGCAGCCGGAGCCCTCCGTCGATCAGCGCGCGGTCCTCTCCGGCACGCCGCAGCGCCCGCGCCTGCGCCGCGTCCTGCTCTGCGGCGTCGGTGCCGTGCTCCGCGGCCAGGTCGGTCAGCCGTCGCACGGCGGCGCCGACGGCCGTGACAGGTCCGGGATTCACCTCCGTGCCCTCGAGCGCCTCCGCCACCCATGTGTCCGAAGCGGTGAGGAGCTGCTCGAATTTGCGCTGTAACTCGGCCTCGGCGTCGGCATCGGCGCGCCGGCCCTTGAAGAAGCGGTGCACGTCCCACGCAGCGGTGACGATGGTCAAGACCAGCGCGGCCCGCCCGGCCTTCCTCGAGGCCTCCGCGAACTTGTCCGCGAGCTTCTTGGCCTCCCAGGGGCGGAACTTATGGTCGAAGACCTTGTGTCCGACATCGAGGACCACCTTGCGATCGACGGACTTGAGGACGTCGCGGCCGCCGGCCACGCCTGTACCTGCATTCCCCATGGTCCTGCGCGCCTTGCGCTCCCTCCCCGAGCCGAGGTCCGGCGCCGTCGCGACGCGGTCCCACGCCGCGCGCAGCTCGGCGTCCTCAAGCATTGCCTGCAGTCGGCTCTGCGCGCCTATGCGCCACACGTCTATCGCCTGCTCAGCGCGACGATGCCACGCCTCGAGCGACGCGATGAGCCGCTCGTCCGTCCACCAGCATCTCAGCTGCTCGGCCCGCCTCTCGGCGACGGCTGGGTCGCGCAGTTCGGCGAAGAGCTCGGACAGCCGTCGGCGCGCGATCCCTTGCGCCTCTTCGAGCAGGCTGCCGGCCAGCGCCTCTCCACTGCGCGCCTCCGCCGTCGCAGCGGCGGCTAGCTGCTCTTGCCGTTTGGCGAGCGCCTCCCGGTCGCGGGTGCGCTGACTCCACGTCGCCCCCTGCAGCCACCGCCGCCGGACACCGTGCTCGATGGCCGCCGCGCGGACGCCGTTGCCGCCCAGCGGGCGCTCGAGACGCCAGAGGAGCATGTCCACGTCAGCCATGCCATCCCACGCAGCGTGCGCTCTCATGGCGTCGCTCGCGGGCTCCTTTCGCCACCCGGTGGAGCGAAACGGATCGCTGGCGACAGCGAGCACTCGCCGCGGGTCGATGCGGATGTCCTGATCGGCCAGGGCCCGACGAGACTCGAGCCGGCGCTTGAGCTCGCGACGCTTGGCCGTGATCGCGGCCAGAAAGTCCTCCGGGTCATCCACCGGGTCGGCGGCCACCTCGTCGATGCGGTTGATGATCCAATACGTTCGCTGCACTTTGCGCAGGATGGCCTCGGCCTCGAGCGCGCCGAGCAGGCGGTCGACCGCGTCGGCATCGCCCGTCAGTAGCGACGGGCCGAACAGGTGGAACACGGCGGCCGACCGGAGAACGGCGTCAGTGGCCTGGTCGTCGTCCTCGCCTCGGTCGCTCTGGTACCCCGGCGTGTCGAGGAGGACCAGCTTGCCGATGGGGTAGGAGCGGACTGCGTCGGTCTCGGGCGCGGCACCTACCTTCAGCTCGGTCGGCGGGACGAGCCCGCGCTCCTGGTGCAGGCGACGCAAGAAGCTTGTCTTGCCGGTGCTGTAATTGCCTACGACCGCGATGGCGGGTTGCCTGGCGTCGTTCGCGGCGGCGTCGAGCCCATCGGCCTCGTCCGCCGCGCGGAAGGCCTTGAGCCAGCGCGTCGCGGCCGCAGCGTCGATGCCGGGTCCGGTCGTGACGGGCGGCCGCACGGGGCGCCGGCGCGCCGGTCGGTGCCGCGCGCGCCCGGGCACCGCCTCGTCGTCGAGCCACCGCTCCATCAGCCAGAGGGCCGGCCCGTGCAGCGCCAAGCGCTCCGCCGCCGATGTCTGCGCCCGACGCACGTAGGTCTGCGCGGGCTCGACGTCGGTCGGGACCTCGGTGGCCGCAATGCGCAGCGCGGTGGTCGCGCGTTTCGTCGCGGCCTGTACCTGCCGCAGCGTGCGCGCCGCCGAGGCGAACTCGGCCATCCGGCCGACGAGCTGCTCCCGCGCGCCGTCGACGAGCCCATCGGTCAGCTTCCGGCGGACGTCGTCGAAGCCGCGCCCGACCTGGCGCTCGGCTTCGCTCGCTGCCCGCGCGATCTCGTCCTCGCGCTGCTGGCGCTTCTTGCGGCCGAACACGCGAGCCATCTTGCCGAGGACCCATGTGATCGCAGACGTCACGGCAGCGTAAGCGATCGCCGCCCAGCCAGCCGGTCCAAGCGCGATGCCGACGCCGAGCGCGATGAGCGGACCGGCGATCTCCGCCGCCGAGAAGCCGACCGCCAGCCGGTCGGCGGCGCGGCCGGCTTCGCCATCGATCGCGATGCCCTGCTGCTCAAGACGGCCGAGCTCGACGCGCAACGTCGCGGACATCACGTCCACGCGCGTCGCGAGGTAGGCCGCCAGCAGCTTCGCGACGTCCTGCGCCACGCGCTCCGTTTCGGCGGAGCGGTAGACCTTTGTCCGGAACGCGGCCTCGGTGACCGCGTTGCCGGCGCGCATGGCGCTGCTCACCATCGTCATCGCGCGCGCCCGCGCCTGGCGTTCGACCGGGCCGGTCTGCGCCGCGACGTATCGCTTGGCGTGCGCCTCCGCCTCCGACGGCGCGCCCACGCCGAAGCCGCCGCCGCGCAGCTGATCGAGGTCACGCAGCACGCGGAGCAACAAGTCGTACTGCTCGCGCGTTTCCTCGGTCCGCGGCGGGCGCCAGGCCGAGGGGTGGCCGGCGAGGACCAGGAGGTCCTTCAGCGCGCTCTCCAATGTGTCCGCCACCTCGGCGGCGCGCGCGCCGAGGTCCCTCGCCGACCGTGCCGTTTCCTCAAGCTGCCGAACAGCCTGGTCGGCGAGCATCGCGGTGCGCATACCCGCGGGATCGGCCTGGACCAACTCGTCCAGCAGCGCCTCGAGTGCGTTGAAGTTCGACCGCTCGAGCAGCTGCTCGCGACCTTCGCGCTCGCGTAGCCGGAGGCATCGGCGAACGTCCCTGCCGCGGTAGTCGTCGACAGCGCGAGCGTAGACGGCGCGCTGGGCGCTTAGTGCTACCACCGGCACGTCATGCAGCCGATCAGCCGAGAGGCAGTCGCGGATGTGGTTGACGTGGTCGCGGACGTCCTGGGCCAGCTGGCGTTGCTCGGCGACGTCATGGCAGCGCTCGGGAGCACCCCAATGCTTATTCTTGACGTTGAGCAGGGCGACCGCCGGCTTGCCAAGATCCCGCACGTGATGGGCGATCTCAGCAAACTCCCCGCGCAGCTGGCTGTCGTCGTCGAACACCAGCAGAACGACGTCCGCCAACTCCACCTCCCTCCGCGCGACCTTCGCCAACGTGGCTGCCTCCAGCCCTTGCGTGCCCGGAGTGTCGGTGACGCGCAGGAGCCCGCCGCCCCACTGGCGTGACAGGACCTTCCTCGTATGGTCCCCCCGGCCGGGTGAGATCTCCTTCCCGTCGCCCCGGATCAAGGCGGTCATCGTGCTCGACTTGCCGGCGCCCGTCCGCCCGAAGAGGACGATGTTGAACGAAACCAGTCGCTGCTCCTGACGGGCGAACAGGGAGTCCACGTCCCCGATCGCGTCGCGGAAGACGGCGTGGAACTTACCGGCGAGCTCGCGTGCGCTGATGTTGGCGGTGAGGTCCTCGACGAGCACGTCCTTGACTGACGACCGCATCGTCTCCAGCGCGCGGTCGACCTGTTCGCGGATCGCGCGCGAGCGGGCGATCCCCTCATCCACCGCAAGCCGCAGTGCCCGCTCACGCGCGTCGTCGTGATCTTTGGGCGGCGGCATCGTCTTCATCGGTCGAATCTCTACGCGCCGACCCGACAGCCGTCCGGCGACGGACTCCCGCGCCGGAGTCACCCTACCTACCGGGCGTCTCGGGCCCGTCGCCACAAGTCCGCAGGACTATCGTCGGAAGAACAACACTGGGCCCCGCCCTTCTTGATACCGGGCTTAGCGGCGGCAACGGAGCACTCGCTCTTGGGAGGGTCGCACATGAACCGGCACCTGAACGTTTTCACGAAATACGACCGGGTCGATCACCACGAGGATCAGCTGACCCGAGCGGCGATGATCGTCTTGCGGTTAGTACCAGCAGCCCGAGAGGCGCTCCTGGGGCTCGTTGGCTGCCCTGGCTTGGCGCAGCTTCCGTCGGCGGGCGAAGTCGACATGCAAACGCGCGCCGTACTCGGGCGAGGCGACACCGGCACGGAGATCGATGAGCTAGTGAGCGTCTTCCTAGTGCCTGACGAGGCGCGGTCGGAGCGGGACGCCGAGGTCATGCCCTCACAACGGGGCCAGCGACTCGACGGCGTCCTGCGATTTCTCCCCGACCTTGTTGTCGTGGTCGAGTCCAAAATCATCGAGGGAGCCGACGACCGCCAAGCGCGCGCCCTGAACTACGGCGGTGGGGTACCGCCCCGCCGAAGCCGGCAGGAAAACCTGCTGTGGCACGATCTGCTTGCCGCGTGGTGGCGTCTCGGCGACCACGGCTTACTCACGCCCACCGAAGAGCTCCTCGTCCAGGATCTTCTCGACTTCGCCGACGAGCACTTCCCCGCCCTCCTGCCGTTCACGACTCTGCGCCGTGCACGCGGCCACCAGGGCCGCATCGAGCGACGGCTGCGTGCGATCACACTGCTGGCGACCGGCTTTCCGCCGCGCGACCGCACGCGCTACGTGATGCTCGAC
Organism: uncultured Actinomycetes bacterium; assembly: GCA_963751065.1. Classification (GTDB taxonomy): domain Bacteria; phylum Actinomycetota; class Thermoleophilia; order Solirubrobacterales; family Solirubrobacteraceae; genus CADCVQ01. The sequence continues at coordinate 380,347 of CAVVTD010000003.1, read as the reverse complement.
GAGCACCTCGGGACCGCGTGCGTTCAGAGAGCAGAGCTCGCGCTGACGAGCCGGCAGCTCTGGCTTGAGATGTGGCCGGGCGAATCAAAGGCGCAGGCGCGGCACCTCTACTCCGCCGATCGGGCGAAGCGGCTGGCAGCGCTCCACGACCACGGCGGATGGGATGTCGCGCCCAATGTGCACCTTTCGTTTCGCAACGCCCGATACACCCAGAGGCTCTACCTCGACGTCTGGGACATGCCGATCGCTCGGTACGTCGATCAATGGACCGACGACGACCTCGGCTGGGCCGCGCAGTACGACGTGGAAGCACTCAGGGAAGAACTCTGGCCGTGGCTACTGGAGCGCGGATACGCCAAACCGACAGACGACTTGGAAGGATTCGTCGTGGGACTCGGTAACCGTCCGGCGTACCTGCGGCCGGGAATCCGCATCCGCCGAACTTGGCCGCTCGGGGTGGCAGAGGACCTAGACGACCGCGATGAGTTGGTGCCCGAAGTCCGTCATTCGATCGACACGATCTTGAGCGCGCTGGACGAACCGCCGCTCCCTCCCACGCGGTAGGGCGCTGACGGCACCGAGTTGGGGCGAACACCGGCGCGGGCACCCGACGCGACCGCATCCAAGACTGGATGGCGTCGGCAGATCGAGCTAAGGCACACGCCCGATCGAGGAACAGCTCGGGCTTGATGTGCTGCCAGCCCGCGATCCGCGCTCAGGGAGCGCCGGAGCTCGGAGCGTCAGCTGACCATCGGACGAGGTGGGCATAGCGGCTGTCTCCGCTGAACTCGACAGATCGCGGATCGCACCGTCGAAAGAGGGTCCCGCCAGCGATCGACTACGAGGATCGTTTGAGCACCCGCTGGAGAGTCGAAGCGTGCCATTTGCCGCCACGCACGGTCGGAACCTCGTCGCGGTTGAGCCCGGCCGCTATCTCGCGCAAGGTGGCTCCAGTCGCGCGCTCCTCACGCACTCGGGCGGCGACTTCCGACCCGATCAAGGGCGGCGCTCCGAGCCGCACTCCACTCGCGCGCTTCTGAGCCAATGCGACCTTCGTTCGCTCTGAAATGAGCCGCCGCTCAAACTGCGCGAAGGTCGCGAGCATGTGCGCCATCGCCTCGCCCGCCGGCGTCGTCGTGTCGACGTTGACGTCTAGGGCGATCAGCGCCCAAGACTCTCTCTGAGCCGTCACCATGATCCGCGCGAAATCAAGCATCGAGCGCGACAGGCGGTCGAGCTTCGCGACAACGAGGGCCGAAGCCTCGCCTGCCGTCAGAGCGGCTAATGCCGCCTGCACGCCAGGGCGACGGAGGTCTTTCCCGGATCGACCGACGTCCTCGATTAGCTCGACGAGTGTCCATCCGCGGCGGCGGCACTCGTCAGCGATCGCGTCGCGTTGAGCCTGCAGTCCAGCCCCGCTCATGCCCTGCTCCTCCGTTGAAACGCGGACATAACCTATGACCCGCATCGAGGGGACCTCCTCGCTGCCATGCCCCCGGCCGTTGTCGCGGCGCGGGGGCGCTTTTCGTAGTCCGGGAAGTCTAGCGTGTACGCGAAACGGTCGTTCCGCGTACGCGTGCTGCCTCTTCCGAGCCAGCCGGCACGCCGGAGCCTTAGCCAGGAGGCGGGCTGGCCCACAGCGTGCGAGTTCATGTCGGAGCAGTCGCTTGCTCGAAGGTCGGGCATCTACGGTCACGTACGTGGGCCCGGAGGCCGGGTACGGTTCTGAACGTGGATCTGCTTGTTCAGGAGGGCGCGAAGTGGCAGCCTGCCGTACGCGCGCCGTTTTCGCAGGGCGAGGCCGAGTTTCAGACCCTCGTTCAGAGCATCTTTGGCGACCTGCTAGGCGCCAGACGGATGTCCCGGCGGTGGTCGCACGAGAGGTCGTGACACCGGATGGTGGGCGGATCGACATCGTCGCCGTCGACGCCAACGGCGTTATCTCGGTCTGCGAGTGCAAGCTCGAGCGCAACGCAGGAGCCAGACGAGCAGTCCTCGGCCAGGTTCTCGAGTACGGCGGTGCGCTGCACGGAATGATGGTCGACGACTTCCTCGACCGCGTCACGAATGCGCTCCGCCGGGCCGACGCGACCAGCAGCGATGTCCTCGAGGAGATGTCGCGGCTTGTGGACGACTGGTCGCCCCAGCGCTGGCGCGCGCAGGTTTCTGAGGCGTTGAAGGATGGACACTTCCGGCTGATAGTCGCGGTCGACGCGGTGACCCCCGCCCTCCGGCGCACAGTGGAGTTCCTCAACGACCGCGCCGAGTTCCCGCTGCTCGTCGTCGAGCTTCGCCGCATGGAGATCGCGGGCCAACACGTGCTAGCGCCATCGTTGTACGGCGAGGGGATCGCACAGCGCAAGCTGGTCGCCGTCAGCCAAGCGCCCGCTCGCGTAGTGGACGCCGACACCCTGATCGTGCCGTCCACCACAGCGATCGCAGACTTCGAAAAGTACGGCGCCTACATCTGCCAACCCGAGCGCCCCATCAAAGCTGGCACACGGTACCTCGGCTTCTACGGCCAGCGAAGGATCGACTCACGGTTCCCGCGCATCCTGGACATCCGCCCGCGCCTGCGTTTCACGGGCGAGACGGCAGCAAGCCTCAACCACGGCGATGGGCCCGATCGCCGAGCTGCGGAAGTCATTCGCCGCACGGTTGGTGACACGGTCCGCGAAGAGGGCGAGGAGTACGAGCTTGTACTGCTCGACCTCTCCCAGGGCTTCGAGCTCGCGGCGCCGATCGAGCACCCGCCCGAGGTCAGCCGCGGCGCGTGGACGCAAAACTTCCGTTACACGCGACGCGACGCGCTCGAGACGCAGCCCGCAACGACCGCCGAGCTGAAAGAAGCGGGTGGCTGATATGGGGAGAGCTTTGTCAAGTGGGCTGCGGTGATCGTGGCGCGTGGCCGTTGTTGTTGTCGCTGATGCGGTTCGGGGTGCGGGTGGCGGCCGGAGCGGCGAGGGCATTTCAGGCTGATATGCGAGGGCTGGCTACCTCAAGACGGCTGGTGCGCTGCGCCGGAGCCGCGTTCTAGAATCGAGCGCGCCCGCTGTCAGGCGGGTGCTCATAGCCGAATCGCGGACCTCGGATGACGCGCGCCGGCCGCCACCCCCACCCCGTACGGGATGTTCGTTGGTGTGTTCAGTCGGGTTGGCGGGCGATCTCCCAGACGAAGCAGGCGAGTTCGCGGGCGACGGCGACCGCGACGGTGGTGCGCCGCTTGGCGCGCTGAGCGTCCAGGCGTGTCCAGCGCCCCGATAGGCGTAGCTGGCAGCGCCACGCGGCCTCGATCGCTGCCGGTGGCTGGCCGTCTTGGCGGCGGCGCAGCGCGACACTGATAGCGGGCCGGCGGCGGTAGTGCCAGGCGGCCTCGATCAGCAGTCGCCGGGCATGGCCCGATCCGGACTTGGTGATCGCGCCCTGGCGGCGCCTGGTCCCTGATGACTGCTCAGACGGGACGAGGCCGAGGAAGCTGGCCAGCTGCTTGGGATGCTCAAAGCTGGTGAAGTCGCCGATCTCGGCGACGAGTCCGACCGCGGTCAGCGTGTCGACGCCGCGCAGACAGCGCAGGCGCGCGACCGTCGCAGCCCACGGCCCGCTCGCGGCGTGATCGGCGATCAGCGCGTCGAAGCGCTCACGGCGAGCGAGCAGCACCTCATGGCAGGCCAAGTACTCGCCGAGCACGACCCGCGCCAACGGCTCGCCGAGGTCGACCTGCGCAAGCCATGTGAGATGACGCTGTGACGCCCACGGCTCGCCGGGTCCGGGGAACGTCAGGCCGCGGCGCAGCAGCAGCTTTGAGATCCGGTGTCGCGCGCCCATCAGATCGCCGCGCAGATCCTCTCGCGCGCGAACGAGGTCACGCAGCGCCTCAAGCTCGAGCTCCGGGACGCGGACTGCTCGCAGCTGCCCGGCAGCCAGCAACCGCGCGAGCTTCAGCGCGTCACGCGTGTCGGTCTTGATCCGGTCGCCGGGCTGACGCGGGATCGCGCCCGGCGCACACACCATCACCTCCAGACCGACTGCCCGAGCGGCCCGCGCCAGGCCGTAGCCGGTTGGCCCGGCTTCATACACCGCGCGTACCGGCCCGGGCAGCGTCTGCAACCAGCCGATCGCCTCGACCGGTGACCCCGCGATCTGAGCCTTGAAGACTTCGCCGGAACCGAGTTGCACAGCCGCCGCCGCGGTCTTACGAGCATGCACATCCAGACCCGCGAAACAGATACCGTCCGTCATGTCGACGCTCCTCATCCTTCGATGCGGTAACCAGCCCGCGCCATACGAAGCGCGGGAGCGTCGACCTTCAACGGCCGGCCGGACGCCAGCCCATACCGTCTAGAGGCATCCTGGCGTCCGGGTGATCCATTCGACCGATTCGCCGTGAGATCACCGGATCGGGCTGCTGTCCTCACGCGTGAACTAAACCCCGGCCGCGCGCCGAACTGCGTCGGCTGCTGCGCCTGCCTGCGCGTGAGCATCGGCGGCACTGACCTCGATCACCGTCCCGCTCCGCAGATGCCAGAAGGCCACGCGGTGGGCGCGCAATTCGCCGACTTCCTTCTCCAGCGCGGTGATGATCGGCGAAGCCATGACCGCCGCCTCCGTCGCCGACGGCCGTGGAACGTCCCACAGTGCGATCCGCGCCGTGTGCTCCGCCACGGCGTAGACCAAGGCGTCCATGTAGACGTTGAGAACCTCGCCTGCGATCGTCGCTGGCTGCCTGACACCAACGTCATAGCTGGGCCGTCCATCGGCGAGGTCGAGAGCGATGTATGTGTCGAGCGACCGCCGGTAGTTCTCGGCCAGGGTCTTGCCACGCGGATCCGTGCGCCAGTAGGAGGAGGGCAGTGAGATCCCTCCGATAGCCGCCGCACGACCGGACTGGTGATAGGTGCAGATGGCCCTGCGGAACGTCCCGATCGGAACGATCGGGACGTTGGTTGCCGGCCCTGGAACCGTGCGGAAGCCAGGCTCACGGACCGCCTTGCGGAAAAGACCGAACGAGACAGCCATCAGCTCATAAGGCTCGCAGGGGCGGGATGTGCGGCGAACGTGTTCAGGACCTCCTGCGCCCAGCGGCGATAGAGCGCCAGCGTCGCGGTGATCCCAAGCCCGCTGGCTCCGTTGATGAGCTCGGGATGGTCAACCTCAAGATCAAAGTCCGATCCGTTGTCGAACTCGTCCGCGAGCTGAATGAAGTGCACAAGCGTGTCCTTCGCGTCATCCTTGTCTAATGCTGCGAGATCGCCGAGAACGTCGAGCTCGTAGGTGACGTCAGCGATCCCGTGAGCCAGGCACGCCAGCCGACGCATTATGCAGGGCGAGCAATAGCCGCAGTGGGTCGAGCTGTGATGGCTGATCGACCAGCATGAGACGGTCTTGGCGACGTCTGCAGCGTGGCCGTGCACTTGGGCTCTTTCGGCAACCTCGGTCTTGGTCATGCCGATGAGCTTGTTGTTGATCTTCACCGGCGCGCCGAGCGCGTTGGTTGCCAGCGTCGCCATCTGGTTGAGCACGCGCGGCACGGCGGTCCGAGTTGAGAAGCTGCCGAGCCGAGCTGCGGTCAATGGAACGTGGACGGCCATGATCCCGTTCTCGTTGACGTAGATGTCCTCGAAACCGAGAGCAGTCGCGACGAGCGCGGCCGACGACACGTAGAGCAGGCTCCGACTCCGCTGGCTGGCCTCGTCGCCGGGAAAGCCACCCTTACGGTTGCAGATCAGCTTGAGCATCTCTCGGCTGTCATCGCGCGTCTCAATCACCTCGAACACCGACCTCTGCGAACTGTTCGTGGCACCGCTTCCAGAGCCGGCCAGATACAACGGCTTAGCGCCCGCCGCGTGCAGCTCCAGCGCGCCGACGAACGAGTCAAGACCTCCGGACAGCAGGCCGATGCAGTCCGCTTCAGGGAAAGGGTCCGTTCTCGTGCGCGGCGCGTCGGCGAATGTGCTCGCGCTGTGGAAGTTCAGCGACAGCCGGTCATAGGTCAACGACGAGAAGATGTCCTCGAAGGCTGCGCTGTGACCCGACCAGAAAGTGGGATCGCGCACCGGCACGTGCAGCTCGACCGAACGGTTCCAATCCAGACCCGGGTCGCGGCCGGCCGCACGGTCGGCGGCGAAGATCGCGCTGTTGACCTCGAGCCAGTCCATCTGGCGATCGTCGAGCTTGTCCGGCAGGCCAGTCACGACGCGCTCGGGGTTGAAGTGCCAGTTGGTCGATCCGGCCGTGCTGTCTCTGGTGCGGACCGCGCGAACATCGCCGCCGGCCACGGTCGTGCAGTCGTCAACGATGACGTGGACGTCAGCCATCGGCTGCCCTCGGCGGGGACGCCGCTCGTCTGAAGGCGTCGTCGACCAGCGACGACCACCGGTGTGGCAGTTCGCTCGCGGTTCCCGAAACCTTGATCGATGAGCCCAGGTCGCGTGCCTGCTCCGCGAGAGATCGTTCGAGGTGCCGGACGGCACGAGCGTCCGCGAACGCCCCGCGGCCGACGATCTGCCCGGCATCACGGGCGATCACGTGACAGGTGAACTGATGAAGAACCTCGCCGAGGAACCGGCTGACCAAGCTCGCCGGCGTCCCCCGGTTGTTCTCCCAGGCTTCTGCAGCTTGGTCGGGCGTCGACTCACCGAGTGCGATGCCTTCACGCGCAGTGCCGATCAGGGTCCGGACAAGCGCTCGTTCTGCGACAGCCAGCGCCGGAGCCCCATCAACCCGCAGCGCCTCCTGCCGGGCGGTGGCGACGGCGGTCTCGATCGCGGCCTCGGGCCGGGCCGCCTCGCGCAGCCGCTCGGCGAGATGCCCGTGCGCGTCAACGAGGGCGACGACGAGGCGCGTTACCCCAGGGCGTCCGAGTTCCTCGCCCCAGCCATCGAGCACGCTGGCGTTGAACAGCTCGGCCCGGATCTGCTCATGCGGCTCGTCGTTGGCGATGTGGGCGATGACCGCGTTCCAGCGCGGGACGGGCGGCGAGCGGAATGAGCGTGAGGTTCCCATCAGGCTTCGTTGTCCTCCTGGGTGAAGCTGTCAATGCCACCACTAGGCCGGCCCTGGGCGAAGTAGGCCTCCCACGGCAGCTGCTCACGGTCCGCAGGAGCCATGCGGGACTTCTCTACGGCGAGCGCCGCCGAGGTCAGGTGCGAGGCTTGCCAATAGACCAGGCGCGCTCCGCAGCGGTCACTAACGGCGTCTCGCCGTCCTTCGTATGCGGTTGTCCCTGACGAGAACGCGGACGAGACGATCAGCAGGAATGGCTCGTCTGGACAGACGAGCTCGCCGCGATGCGCAGTGACGTAATTGGCGAGCCGGGTCTCGTCGTCAGCACCCATGCTCCAGCCATCGCGGCTCGCCTTGCAGTCCAGGATCGCGGAGAAGGGCGCCGACGCACCGGCGGGTGACTCAAGGATCGCATCAGGCTCGCGCTCCATCCGCGAGGTCGCGCCGAGGTCGCTACCACCGAAGCGGAACACCTGGGTCAGCATCCGGAACGTCAGCCGCTCGAAGAGTTCGTCCGGCGCGGTGGCGACAGAGGTCCACCAGGGAGGCATCTTGTTGCGAGCCAGGACCGGGATGGCTCGGATGCCCAACTCGTCGACCCATGCCGAAGCCTTGTCGACGTCTCTGAGCCGGGCGAGCAGATGCCGGTCGATCTTGGGCTCGGTGCCGTCCCACTTGATCGCGGCGGAATCCTCCAGGCGCTCGATCAAGTCCGCGGTCTGCACGAACTGGACGCCGTCGGGCACCGAGAAGTTCCTGGCGTCGGAGTCGGAGACCTCGAACAGGATTACTTCGCTCAGCGCGGTCTGTGCCGCCAGCGTCGCAAGCTCGGTGAGGTCTCGCTTGAGCACCAGCCGGTAGAAGATCCTCGCCCTGCCCTCGCGAGGTCTCCACCCCGGCGCGATCGTGAGGATCAACTCGTCGTGGTCGGCCCGAGGGCTGAGGTCCGAGACGGTGATGCCGCTCTCGGCCAGCAGCCCGGTGACCATCAGCCGGATCTGATCGTGGTCCAGAGCGGTGAGAGCCTGGGCGCTCAGGCCCCGGGGAGGGTTCGTGGCGCCACGAGCGCGGCGGGCGCGCCCCGCTCGCTCCGTCACCGACCGGTGCTCGCTTGGCTATTGAGCGATCGACTACGCATGGACCTTGCGAAGAGCAGAAGGCGGGCGGGCGCTGGACATTTGGCCAACACTAGACAAGGCACCTCGGACGCCAAGAGGCGGAGGCGGGCGAGGTTGTGACATCGATGAAATATGTCGTCGCGCTCAGGCCACGCGAGCTCAGCGGGCTACCCCGGTTTGGTCGGAACTCGATCAGCGCGGCGACGGGGGGGCCGGTGGTGTGGCCTTTCGTCGGCGTTCGCCGACCCGTCCCTACCTGCGGATCATGTGGCGACGATGGCCGCCTGGACAAAGGGGTTGATCGGCGAGCCCAATGCCGCCAGAGTCGTCGAATGGGCTCACAGGCGGACGACCGTTAGATCCGTGCTGCAGGTCGTCGAAGAAGCTGGTTGGGTGGCGTCGGGCCTTGCCGAATCGTCAGGGCTCTATCCGCTGCGCGTGGAGCCAGCGGTCGGCCGCTTGGTAGCGCGGCTGTTGCCGGGGATCATTACCACTACCACTGGGCCCCGCTACTACGCCATCCACCCGCTCGCGTGGGCGGAGGCGGCCCGGCGAGGATGCGATCGCGAGGCCGCCGAGGACTACGTGCGCCGCTGTGAGGTCGTCGTGGCCGCGATCTCCTTCTTACACGAGCAGTCGCCCGGCGGCCATCGCAGACAGACATCGATCGCGCACGGCCACCCCCGCATCCCACTCTTTATCCGCGACGGGGTCCTCGATGTGATGGCCGCCAAGGCGCCCGGCGGCTATAGCAACGGCGGGTTTGCCGGCACCTATGCTGCGCCCCAGCGCGTCATCGGGGTGCTCGGCTCCGGATGGCCTCCGCGTGTCGGTCCACGCTTCGACGAGGCCGCCGTCCGCGAGAGCCTGGGCGACCTGCTCACCCTGGCTGACCGCGAGACGCTCGATGTCGACACACTGCTTGTGCACAGTCATCTCTGCCCGTGCTGTGCCCCTGAGGAAGCAGATGGTGCATGGCTTCGCAAGGTGCTTTTCGCGGAGGCCGACTCGGCCTTCGAGACCGACCTGAACCGCCAGGTCACCGCGCTCATGCTCCTTGAGGCGGTCGACCGGCAGCTGGACCGGCATCCGGATCGGGCCTTCCGGCTGTTGCACGGGTTCGGTGAGTCGATCGACGGCGACGACGTCGAGGCCCGGGTGCGGCGCGCGTGGCGGGCGGCGGTCCTTCGCAACTACTCGGTCAGCGCGTGGCGTCATTTGTGGCGCTGGCTCAGCCAGCAGCTTGCCGGCGAGGCGATGAGCCATGGCGAGCTCGCCGACCGGCTTGCCGATGCCGTTGGCGGCGGCACCGTGGCCTCGCTGCTCGACTCGCTGCCGCCGCGCACGGATGGTGAGCGCCTTCTGCCTGTCGAGGAGGAGATCATCGGCGCGGATGACGACGCGCCGCGCCGCACGCTCAGCCAGCTCGCGGTGGGCGCGCGGCGTCTCGACGACCTCGACGGGGAGATCCGGCAGGAGTTCATCGGCCGCGATCGTGATGACCTCGGCCCCCTGTGGGTCGCCCACCAGCTCTCCGAGCACGCGCAGTCGCAGCTCAGCGACTTCGCTCGCGACCTGGTCTCGACAATGCTCGTGCGGGCACGGCGGGTCGCCGCGTCGAAGATGCGGCTGACGTCCGACCTGCGGCCGTACGTCCCGACCCGTCTGCGTGACCGTGACGGGCTCCTGTCGATGGCCGGAGAGGAGACCGACGCGGAGGTGTCGCTGCGCAGCTGGACGCTGGCGCAAGTCCTCTGCGGCGTCGGCGCCCTCGATCGCCACGACAGCGACTACCAGGTCACCGACACCGGGCGGGCGCTGCAGGTGGCGATGGCCCGATCAGTCCGGAGCGCGTCATGAGCGCGGCCGCGGCGCCGGCTACGACGTCGACGCGCAGCCCGTTCTCGCTGCTGCGCGAGGCCGACGAGGCCGAGGAGGTCCTGATCCTCACTTATGCGGCCAGCCTTGAGTTCTTCGAGCGCTTCGCCCTCGGCGAGGCGCGCGGCCTGCAGGCAGCCAGCACGGTTATCGCCGACGCCTCCATGGTCACCGCCGATCCCGTCACCGTCAGGGGGGCCGGACTGCGCTACGTCGACGCGCGCGCCGTGTGTCCCGGCCGCGCGCCCTTCCATCCCAAGCTCGTGGTCATCGCTCGCCGCGACCGCGCTACGGTCGCGATCGGGTCAGGCAACCTGACCCTTGCTGGCTGGCACGGCAACGAGGAGCTATGGACGGTCCTTCACGCTGACGCCGAGAGCGGGCCAACGACCCTGCGCGACCTGTCCGAGTTCCTACGGCGCCTGGCCGCCGGGCCGATCGACATTTCCGCCGACGCCCGGCCGGCTGTAGAGAAGGTCGCGGCGCTGCTCGACGGCCTGCCCGCCCAGGAGGATGGCCCCCGGCTGGTCTCGACACTGCACGGACCGATCCTCGACCAGCTTCCCGAAGGCCCGGTCGACGAGCTGATCCTCTACGCGCCGTTTCATGACTCGCGCCTGCGCGCGCTCAGCGCGGTGTATGACCGCTTTTCACCGCGTGCCGCGACGGTCTTCGTCCAGAGCGAGACCAGCATCGACGGCGAGCGCCTCGCGCGCTGGGCGGGCGATCGCGACGTTCGCGTCGAGTGGTGCTCAGACGAGCGCTACCGCCACGGGAAGCTCATCGAGTGGAGCCGCGACGGCCTCCGTGAGGCACTGACCGGCAGCCCCAACCTGTCGGCACCGGCACTGCTGCGTGGCATCACGGCGGACCTTCCCGACGGGCCGGGGCAAGCCATGGCCAACTGCGAGCTGGGCGTGGTGGGGCCGCAGTCGCGCTCACTGGCGCCGACAGCCGTAGCGCCGCCGACCGGCGGACTCGGCCAGCTGTCGTTCCGCTCCGAGCGCGCGTCGCGCTCGGTGCATTCTGTCCTCCTGCTCGGGGCCACGCTGGTCGACGGCGTGGAGGTCGTCGTGCAGGCCGCAGCGCCGCTGCCCGAGGGACTGCGGGCGCAGACCTTCGACGCCGAGCACGACTGGGTGACACTGGTCGGCGTAGGGGACGTCCCGGCCGGCGTGACCGAGCATCGGATTCCCGCCGTCGCGCTGCCGCCCAGCACGCCGTTGCGGCTGTTCGGGCCCTCGGGGGCCAGCAACGCCGTGTTTGTCGGCGACCCGGCGCGCTCGCGACGCCGGCCACTCAAGCGCCAGGGCCCGGAGACCGGCAGCGAGATCGAGATGCTCGCGGCCGGGCGGTTCAACGTCCTGTATGAGATCGCCGAGCTCATGCGCCCCGCGCTGCTCAAGCAGGGCGTCTTCGTCACCCGGCCGCGGGCGGCGAACGAGGACTCCGAGGGCCCCGCAGCGTCGGACGGAGCGGCCGAGCGGGTGATGCCGGCCAAAGGCCAGCTGTTGTCTGACTACATCGCGGCCTGCTCGGTCCTGCTCGAAGAGCGCAACGTCGAGTGGGCGCTGTCGCTGCCCTCGCTTCCGGGGCTGGCGAGCGCCGGAGTCCTGGAGGACGCCACGGGCGTGCTGACCAGCGAAGTGGGCGATGAGGCCGCCGACGCTGGGAAGGAGGACGCCGCCGACGAGACGGCCGCGTCGACGTTCTCCGGGGCGGTGCGCAACGCCAGCGACGCGCAGCGTCGTCGGCTACGCGACTTCTGCGAGGGCGCACTGCGTCTGGCCGAGGCGTGGCCGAACCTGATGCGCGCCTACGTCGCCAGGTTGATCCTCAACGGCATCGCGGCGCAGCTTTGGAACCCCGAGCGCGAGGGCGAGGTGCTCAGCGACCTCATCGACGTCCTGTGCGCGCCCGGCGACGAGCCGACCGCTGAGGAGCGCGACGCGATCAGCACCGATGCTGGCGTCGCGCTCACGCTTCTGCGCCAACGGGTGCGCCGGCTGTCAGTCGGCGACGAGGAGACCCTTCGCTTCCGGCGTGCCGCTGACCGGGCGCGTCCGCTGCTCGGCGACATCCACCGCGAGCGCCTTGAGGTGCGCGCCGCCGAGCTCAGCGATGTGCTCCGCGACCCAACCGGGGAGTCGGTCTACGCACTGGCGGCTGAGATCGTCAGCCCGCCGGGCGGTGTCGAGGCGGCGGTGGCGATGCTGGCCGAGGAGGACGAGATCGCCGCCCACGACGAGAACGGCGTGCTGGTCATCGACGACGAGCTGCCCCCGATGGCCGAGCGCCATCTGCTGCACTGCGCCGGCATGGTCAGCGGTGTCGAGCCGGTCGTCGTCCGCGGGCGCACGAGCAACGGCCAGGACGTGGTGTGCGTCTGGCGAGCGCCGGACCTGATCATCGCTCGGCGGGCACCGAGGGGCGTCTTGGGCAAGCACTACCGGGTGAGCAGCATGAATCCGAAGACGTTGGCCATCTCGTGGCAGGGCCTCGACGTGAAGTCCAATCTGCCCAAGCCGGTCGCCGACTGGATGCCGGGCAAGCTCGCCCCGGACGAGGTCGCCGAGCTGCTCGACGGGAAGATCTGATGGTCCGTGTCGGACGACGTAGAATCCCGGCCACGCCAGTGGTAGACCGCGGCGGGAGCCGACCCGCTCCGGCCGAGCCGCGGCGACAGGGCAGATGTGGACGTTTGCTGGCTTACGTCGGTGCGGAGGCGTGGACTTCGGGCACACCATGATCTTGTCGGGCTGGGCGAAGATCTATGTCGACGAGCGCGACTTTCAGCGCGTGGCGAAGTACCGCACCGCTCAGGCTGCGGCCAAGGCAGCTCAGCGCGGCGTATGGCGCAGATGCGCAGGCAACTTCCATCGGAGGCGGTGACCGGCGGGCGAGGACCGCATGATCGCTCTCGACGACATCTCGCACGACGACGACTGGCGGCGTGTCGGGCTGGCTTCGAGCTGGCCGCGAGGAACATGCGCGGCAGCGGGGTGCCGCTCACCTTGTTCTCGTACGGCGTCACGGACGCCGAGGCTACGGAAGGCGTGCCCGCGCGCGTCGAGGAGGCAGGCAGCGACCAACCCCGGCGAAGTACGGTGGCACCGTGGCTGATCGCAGCGCAATTGAGTGGACCGAGGCGACGTGGAATCCCGTCACGGGCTGCTCAACGAAGAAGGTCGCGGCGAAGAATCACCGCTCGCTGCACAGCGAGGTGCTTGCCGCGCTGGAGCGCTACGTCGAGGAGCACCGGCAGATCATCGAAGCCGCGCGCCAGGAGGCGTCATGAGCGCCGTCCGCAGGGCCACCGCTGTCTGCGACGGCCGAGGCAACGCTGGCACGGGTGCCCGCGCGTGCGTACTCACGATCCACGGTGACGACCCGGCCGAGCTCGAGCAGGCCGAGAGGCTCCCCGCCACAACCAACATGGTGGCTGAGCACCTGGCGATCCAGCTGGCCATGGAGATGGCCACGGAGGCTGGCGTTGACGACCTGCTGATCCTCAACGACAGCCGGGTGCCGGTGAACCAGGTCAACGGGACGTTCAAGGTCGAGAAGGCGCACCTGATCCCCATCGTCGCGAGGACGCGGGAGATGCGCTCGGGGTTCCGGGCCGTCGAGGTCCGCTGGACGCCCCGCGTGAACACCTTGCGCGCCGATGCCCTCTGCAGGGCCGTCGACCCCGCGCTGGAGCGAAGGGATGCGTCATGAGCACCCATCCGTTCGCTGGCTGCCGCGGTGGTCGCGGCGCGCTCACGTGATGCGTACGGCGTCATCGCGCTCACGGCCGCTACCACGCTGACCCGGGTCGGGCCACCGCCCACCGCGCGCACCTGACCTGCCGTCCGCAGACGAACCGCCGGGAGCGAAGCGGACGCGGCTCCACTTTCAACGGGCGACGCGGGGGGTGCATTTCAACCGGCTTTGACAACGCGGTGCGTGGTCACAGACATGGCCGCGCCCGCGAGTCATGGCAACCTTCTTCCCTGATGACGAGTCCGTGCTTCTGCCCCGACGACCGGTCGCGACGATGCTCTGGAAGCGATCAGACGCATGACGCCCGCGGACGGCCCCTCTGCTGTCCGTACAACGAGCCGGGCATGGCAGCGTTCTACGGGATCCCGTATTCCGAGTGGACGCCGAGTTCAGGACGTCGAGCTGCGATGCGGAAGCGGCTGGCAGGGACGCTTGAGGAGATCGCTCAGCGTGCGGCCGATACGCGCGCCGGCCAGTAGCCACAGGAGCACGGAGTCGCTCGGCGTTCGCGCTGCGTCCCACGACGGCCTCTCGCGCTCACCGGCGCGCGGCTCGGCTCGAGGGCGCCAACGACAGCGCCGAAGCGAGGTCGTTCCCGCGCACGACCGAGCGTCCTTGCCGGCCGCGCATCCGCGCTCAGACCGAGGGGGGACCCCCCCTAACCCGGCACTCGTAGGCTGCCGTCGAGCGCCGTACCGTGGCCCTTTCGGCTTGTGCGCATCCGGCGACGATGACTGGCGGGCGCGGCGCTCAGGGCTGCGTTCATGCTGACTTTCCTCGGGTGCGGACAGGCGCAGCGGGCGCAATGCTGCGTAGCGCTGGACCGTGCCACAGCGTAGCCAGGGGCTCGGTAGCCCCACTCCGGATTCTTACGGGCAGCGCCGCTATACGTTGGCGGCGCCGGAGCATCAGAAGGCCTTCTCTTTGATCCCGCAAGGCAACAGGATGGGGCCCGCGAACGCTACGGCTCATCGACTTCGGGCGCCCCTGCGTCGCGCAGGAGCTCGGCTGGCGGTACGTCGAGACCGCCAGCGATGCTGATGAGGGTCGAGACACGCGCATCGGTGTCGCCGCGCTCCACGCGGGACACCATGACGCTATGGATCTGCGCTCGGTCTGCGAGGGCCTCCTGACTGAGCCCGCGCTCCTCGCGAAGCCGCTTGACGGCGCGGCCAACCTGCTGCAGCTGCTGTTCGTGCTTACGCGGCTTCTTGAGTGGTCTCTTCAAGGAAGCGCGATGCTCGGGTGGCTAGACGTATCCGTCTAGAACGGATACGTTTAGGCCGTCGATGACGTATGCCAGCGAGGTACACCACGAAGAAGGGTGCACTTGGTAGTTGCGGTACCGGCGATGGGTGGCGATTCGGCCTCACGCTCATCGAGTTCGCGTTCGTTCCTGCGATGAAGCCGCCCGACAACGCCGTTCCCACGCCCGTCGCGACCGTCGCCGTCGAGCAGCGCCAAGACGAAGTCGCCCGCAGGGTCGTCGAGGCGCTGCCGCCCGCCAGCGAGTATCTGCTGACGGCCGACGACACGACGCTCGCGCTGCGCGAGGAACTGATCGAGCAGGCCCTCACGGGCGATGGCGTCACCGCGCCCGCGCCCGTCAGCGCGTCGATGTCGATGGACAACCTCATGGCGACGCTCAACGCGTCGCTCACGAAGGCATAGTCCGTGCGCATCCAACGGCAGGACACGCCCGAGGGCGAGATCGCCGCTCTCGAAGATGAGGTGACCGCGGGCCTCGACACGCTGCGCGGCCACTTCCGCACACTGCTCGACACCGCCTACACGGCGCGCGTCGAGGGCGAGCGGCCGACCGACAAGTGGCCTGAAATCGACCACGCGCTGCGCGCGTTCGCGTGGGAGTCGTGCGCCGAAGTCGCTGAGTCGATCGCGGCGTACATCGACGGTGAGCAGGAAGCGCTGCTCGCCGCGCTCGCGCCCGCTGAGAATGAGGAAGAGCGCGTCGTGTGGGAGGTTCCGAACCTCAGCGACGGCTATCCCATCGAGGGCTACCACGCCGACGCGAAGTCCGCTGCGCGCGTGTGCGTCAACCACGACCGCGAGTGGGTCGTCTACATGACCAACAACGTGACCGCCCGCCGCGGGCGCGGGCGCGGGCTGCTGGTCCGCTTCGCCGTCGTCGATGCGCTCAAGGAACACTCGCCGCTCGACGCGGCGGTGCAGGCCGTCGAGGCGTCCGTCCTCGAGGCGGCGCGCGAACTCACTCGCTCGCCGCGGGATTAGCCCCGCCGGACGGCTGGCCTACGAGCCTCTAGCTGCGGTTCCTCGAACGGGGAATGCAACGCGCTGACCATCGGACGGTTCCGCAAGATGCGACCGGACTACGTGGCGTGGACCACCGATCCGCACGCACATCGCCGAGCGCGCCCGCGAGGCGCGCGCCGGCGACCCCACGTGGCAGGGCGACGTCGCGACGCTCGGGCTCGCATCGTTCCTGCGCGCGCTCGACGTGCAGGCCGAAGTCGATGTGCAGATCACGGTTGCGGCTGTTCGGTGTGACTACGACGTTCACGACTCGCTGTCGCGGACAATTCGACGAACAGTTCGTCCTCGACGACGGGCGGCGTGCGCACGGGAAGATGGTCGCCGTGCCGCCGTGTCGCTACCGCTGTGCGAGCGGTGCGGCCAGCCCCGAATCGGCCGCCCGAGCCGCGTATACACGCGACTGAGCGCCGTCTCCGGGAAATACGGGGAGTAGCACCCCTCGATCCGACGACGGCTCAGACGCGCTCTACGCGCGCCGGCTCAAGGCATCGCGCATAGGTGCGGCGTCACGACGAAGAAGTCGCGGTCGACCACTATGTCGGCGATCCAGTGGCGGCAATGACATCGACGGGCTCCCGGCATCGGGCGTGGAATGACAAATCGCGTCGCGCGCGAGCTCGCCCATTGGGTCAGCGCTAGACGCGCTGTGCGCGCCCTCGCCAAAGGCGAACGACATCCCGATCGGCGAATCGGCTCGTAGACGCGCACAATCGCGGCCTAGACCTCGAGAGCGACAACGCGCCAAGAGAAATCCGCATCCCCTCGCTCTCTGGGGTGCCGGAAAATGTACGGCATGTCCCACGACACCGACATCGCCCACGACGCACGCATCGAGTTTCGCGTCCGGGACGCAGTAGCCAAGCGCGTAGACGCGCTCGCCGCCTACGGCGGCCATACCCGCAGTCAATGGATGCGGCTCGCCGTTGTGCTGGTTGACAGCGAGATCGTCCTCGCCGAGCTCGACACGCTCGAGATGGCCGGTCCGCTCGGACCCGAGCGCGAGCGAACCCGAGCCGAAGCACTCGCCGCCCGCGACGCGACCCGTGACGCCCTCGGCCCCGCGGCCCTCGACGTGACCGAATCGCACTTCAACTAGAACCACGAAGGCCCCGGCGAGAACCGGGGCCTTCGACCAACTAGAAGCGAGGAACGATGAGCAAGATACCAGCGGCCCTGGACAACTACCGGCGCGTCGCGCGAGTGCTTGAGTCTGCGAGCACGATCGTCGGCACGATCACGCCGCAGTGCCGTCGCCCCATGCCACGCTGCGAGCGGCGCGCAGCCCGACCCCGCGCTCGACGGACACGTCGTAGCGCTCACCCGACACGCGCCGGCCCCGACCCCGACGGTGAGCCGCACCCACCCAGGGGGTGCGGCTCATGACCGTCTTTCGCCTGCCCGGCGGCCAGCACGTCGAGAGCGAGACCCCGCCGTCAGAGAACACGACGCGCGGCGAGCAGCAAGCGAAGGAACGCAAGCTCGCGCGCACGCACGCGCGAGCTTGCACACCACCAACCTCTCAGTCCATCCTCAGCGATGCAGTTGCTCCTGTTCCCGTTCCCGTTCCCGTTCCTTACCTTGCGGACGATCTCCTTGAGGGAGAGCGGGCCGATCTAGACGTTCTCCTTCGCGCCCACGAGATCGGCCGCGCGCCGGTAGAGCCGGTCCCATTGCCGGAGCTGATCGGGGCGACCTCGGCAATGACCCGCGTCCTCAAGGATATGGCGTTCTGCTCGGGCCTTCTCCGCGCGGCCGGTGATGACGGCACCGTGATCTATGCCGTGGACTGGGCCGCAGCCCGCCTCGGCATCACCGGCAAGACGGTTTCCGTCGCGCTCAAGCGGCTACGCCACTTCGGCGCGATCCGGATCGTCAAGGTCCTGCCGTCGATGGGCGGCGGACGGGCCGGGTCAAGGGTCTACGCGCTCACGGCCCCATGCGACGCGGTCACCGTCGAAGCTGCGGCCGTCGTCGGTCATCCAGAAGAGCCCGTTGACCCACAGGTGCATCTGGTTGACGATCAGCTGGTGGTTGGGGCAGTACGGGCAGTTGTTGACGGGTCGCCCGCAGCATCTGGGGACGGGACAGATCAAGTAGTCAGGCAGGCCGGAGCGCATACGCCGAAGCCTAGAACGGCCCGCGGCGTGCAGACCCGGTGCGACTGCCCGTCGCCGCTGCCGGCGCCAGACGGGCACGGCGAGCTGCGTTGCGCGCGCTGCGATCACACGACCCCCAGGACCGCGCCGTTAGCCGTGTCGGAGCGACTGTTTGACCCCGGCGAGACGAACGGCCGGATGCATGTCGACGGGACGCCGTCCGCCGATCCGCCGGACTGGATGCCCGCCGACGGGGACGGTGCGTCATGACCGGGCCATCGACCGCGCCGATACCGCGCCTCGCGCTGACGCGAGAGGAGGCCGCCGCCGCGATCGGGATGAGCGTCGACAGCTTCGAGCGCCACGTCCAGCCGACGCTGCGCCTTGTGCGACTCGGCAGGATGCGCCTCGTGCCGCTTCGCGAGCTCGAGCGGTGGCTCGAGGACCACGCTCAGCGGACGTTGGACGGCGCGCCGTGAGCGGCGTACAGTCGCGCCTTCACGAAACGGCCGGGCGGCGCACTAACGCCCCCGGCCACGGCCCACGGAGATGAGTCCATGAGCACCGCAAAGAGTACGCCCGGCATCGCCACGCGGCATCGCAAGACGTGCCCCGGTCCGCGCGCCGACGGCCGCTGCTGCAGACCCGCCTACCGCGCCGAGGTCTACGACCACCGCGCCGGCCGGAAGATCCGCCGCACGTTCGACGAGCAGGTCGGCCGCGAAGCTGTGGCGTCAGGACGCCCTCGTCGCGCTGCGGCGGGGCGACGTCGCCGCGGTGAGCGCGACGGGCCGAAGCGTCCGCGAGGCGCTTGACGGCCTGCTCACCGGGATGCAGGACGGAACGATCCTCGACCGCTCCGGTCGGCGCTACAGGCCCGCGACCGTCCGCAGCTACCGCGAGGCGATCCGCAAGTACCTCGCGCCCACGCTCGGCCACCTGCGGCTCGGCGAGGTGCGGCGCGCCGACGCGCAGGCGCTCGTCGACGAGATGCACGCGGCCGGGCTCGCCGGTTCGACCGTGCGCAACAAGCTCGACCCGCTGCGCGTCGTCTACCGCCGCGCGATGCAGGACGACGAGGTCACCCGCAACCCCGTCGAGAAGCTGCGCCTCCCGGCGATGACCACGAAGGCCCGCACGATCGCGAACCCCGAGCGCGTCGGCGATCTGCTCGACGCGCTCCCGGCGGGCGAGCGTGCCGCGTGGTCGACCGCCTTCTACGCCGGCCTGCGCGTCGGCGAGCTGCGCGCGCTGCGCTGGCGACACGTCGACTTCGACGCCGGTCGCATCCACGTCGAGGTCGGATGGGACGACCAGGAGGGCGAGCAGGACACGAAGACCGCCGCTGGCGAGCGCATGATCCCGCTCGTCGGCAGGCTGCGCGCCGACCTCGCTCGCCACAAGCTCGCGACCGGGCGGGATGCGGACGGTCTGTGCTTCGGCCGGACCGCCACATCCGCGTTCACGCGCTCGACGCTGCGCTCACGCGCCCTGCACGCATGGAAGCTCGCCGACCTCGACCCGCTCACCCCTCACGAGGCGCGCCACACCTGCGCCAGCTACCTCGCCGCTGCCGGCCTCACGCCGAAGGAGGCGCAGACCGCGATGGGGCACGCCGACATCCGCACGACGCTGAACGTTTACGCGAAGGCCGTGCCCGGTTGGGAGGAGGGCGCCGCCGCGAAACTCGACGCATACCTCGACGCCTCCAATGGGCCAGTGATGGGCCAGTCCACGCCGGAAGCCGGGCGGTCGTGAGCGGTTCGCCAGCGGCTGAAAGCCAGCGTTAGCAGGCGAAACGCCTATGAACGCTGACCCGCCAGCGGCTTTCGAATCCCCGTAGCGGTATCACGAAAGCCCTGCTAATTGGCGGGGTTTTCTTATTCTAGGCCCGCTTGGTGGTAGCGGGGGTGAAAGTGGCAGCACGCGCCCGGTCGAGGCGCCGGGCAGTTCGCCGGCGAGGCCGCACGATGGAGGTTGCTCCTGGGGCCAGTTGTAGATTCGCCTTATCGAGCCTCCTGCGCCCCTAGCACGCCAGCCGGTTACGGAACCACGGACCGTCTACCGGTTCGTCCACGCGTCCGCGCCCGAGGATCCCGCCTCGGAAAAAGAGTTTCAGTCCGATCGTGAGGCTGGTAAGCGACCATTCGCGCGCGAGAAAGCAATCCAGAGCTGCGCGACGGTATGTCGGTCTTCGGGTCGCTGGACGCGGCGAGAGCGCGCTGGCAAGAGATGTACTTGATCGCCTCAGAGCGTGGACAGGATGTTCGCGCCGGCAACTACATCGCCGAGGTCGAGCTCGCACCAGGCTGCGGGTTCGCCCTTGAAGACCTCGCCGAGCCAGACGAACATCTGACGATGTGGGGCGATAAGACTCGCCTTACGCAAGCGGTCAACCGAATCTACCCGCTGCCGGCCGCGATCCCTAGGATGGTCCATATGCGCTACGTGATTGTTGATCTAGATGGCGCTTCGCGAGCGTACTTCAACACTCGCGGAGAGATTCGCAGCTACCTGCAGGACCTCCGAGACGACGACGCCGGCATCATCGCCGACCTATTCGTCGTGGCGTATGCCGAGGACGGCCAGCGCGTCGGGGGCCCGCAGTCCGCTGAAGAGCTTGTCGAGTCGCCGGTGCTGGACTGGTCTGACGTTCTGCCTGTGGCACCTAGCGGCTCGTCGCTCGTAGCCTTCGTGTTGGGGACCCAGGAGAAGATCCGGACGAGCACCAGGGCCGTGGCTAACGCTCACCAACACGCCGGGGCGAGTACACCACCTCGAGTGGTACCCGCGTAAGAAGTCTGTCGGGCTGCGGAGCAGGCCCGGTCAGGAACACGTCAAACCAAAATACGCTTTCCTGCGTTATCGGAAGGACCAGCGGGAGGATGAGGTTTGCCCCGTTCGCTCCCGGTTGGAGTTGGATGGCCTGCTCCATCGCCGGTAGCTGGAAGCCGCCGGGGGCTTCGGGCCGGACCTTGATCCCGTAGCGCCCGCGCGCCTGATCGGATCGAAGGCATACGAGCATCGTGAGGTTGTCCGTCAGGAACGGCGGCATCTGCTCTGGAGCATCCGGGTCCGTAGTCGACTGGGTGACTCGATCGATCAGCCGAATCGCACTCAGAACACCATCCTGCTCCTGCAGCACTTTCTCGAAGAGCGCAGCCACGAGCAGATGGGGCCCGGTCTCCTGGGGCAGCGTTGCCATCCGGCCTAGCGTACCCCTCGAACGCCGCCGCGCGGCTTGCGCAATGAGGCCGCCTCGCGCATCTCGCGCCGCAGGCGTCCACGTTGAGCGGTTTCCTGTGCCTTGGCTGCCAAACCGGATACCGCCACCTCGAGCCTGTGCAGGGCGGCGGCGAGATCCAGCAGCCTGGTCCGGCATCGCGGCGGACTTGGTCGAGCGCCGCCGGGGGCGGTGACCCTGGAGACGCCGAGGACCTCGCTGACCTCTGCAACCAAGAGCAGCGATGCTTGGAATAGTCGTCATGCATCATCACTCTCGGACGTTCAAGACCGTCGACTCGACCGAGAACAGCAACCAGCTCACCAAGACCACGATCACGCTGCTGCCATGAGCTGAGCCGATGTGATGGGCTCCGTCGCCGTCGCCTATAACGACGACGGAGCCACACCTGGAGGCTGCCCGTGGCGCCGCGGCTGTCAACCAGATTGGACGACTGTTCGACCGCCGCGCGGGCGGCGCCCCGCGGTTACGGCCGCACGACCACGTACATAGGCTTTTCGCGAGTTATCACGGCGAAATCCAATTCCTGATAGCGTCGCGGTCGCCACGCCTTCCGGACGGCTTCATCGGAGTTGCGCTCCCCCTCGCGCCTCCGCGGCAGGGGCCCGAGGGCAGCGTGGCGGGCCACCCCGAGGGGCGTCCCATCCGGATCCCCGGTCCGGCTGGTGCGCTCCTCGTCGTTGCGGCGATTCGGCGTTACGAAACCAGGCTGGAGGCGGCCACGCCGAGCACGATGAACAGCACGGCCACGAGCAATATCGGGAGGAGCACGGCGTTCGCCTTTCGTCTCGCAGGATGTTGCGAGAGATGAGCGCGATACCGCCGTCCAGATACATCACGAGGCCGGCGCACCCGACAGGCGAGCCCGGGCGTCCGCACGCACGCGCGCGGCGGCATACGCCCAGGAGGAAGCTTCCCGCGACAGGGTCAGTCGGTCGCCAGCGCCGCGCGTCCCTCTTCGGTGATCGACCAGCGGTCGCTCGCGTACGCCGACTCCGCGATCAGCCCCTGGCGCTTGAGCTTGGCTGTCAGACGGCACACGTCATCCTCGTTCCACGCCGGATTGACCTGCGGCGCGATCGTCTCGTCGCTCACCGAGCGCTGGTCGAGCACGATCTCGAGGATCTTGCGCGGCGTCTCGTCGAGTGCCAAGAAGGACTCAGCCGCCCTTCGCGCGCTCGTAGGCGCGACGCTCGGCAGCAGCCAGCAGGTCGGCCTTCTTGCGCTTCTCCTTGGCCACCTTGTGGGCAGCGAGGTTGCGCTGGGCGGTTGCTTCAAGGGCTGCCTTGTGGGCGGCCTTGACGGGTCCTGATTGATCCTGGGGCATCGAGCTCACTCTCGCCGGGGACCCACAGTCTGGCACGCGCGCCGACGGATCCACGGATGACGCCGGCCAGCGTGCGGTGGGAGACCCGTTGCCCCCACCGCACCATGACTCGATCGCCTGAGCTCAGTCGTCGTCGTCGCGCGGGCGCACCTGCCCGCGGATCTCGCCGCCCGTGAACGCCGAGCTGTGCACGTTGGCGTACGTCGCACCGGCCCGGATCGCTCGCAAGAGCTCGCCGAACTCGTTGGGAGCGATGCCCTGTGCCGTCGGACCGACCACCTCCGCTGCGGTGATCGTCCCCGTCACGACGGCCGGCGTCGGCGGGCATACCTGCGTGCCGGCCGGGCCGTTGCCGAGGTTCGAGCAGAAGAACGCGCTGATGCCGCCGTTGACCGCGGTCTGCCCGAAGTGGATGTGCGCCTGTGTGACGACGCCCTCCAGGCCGGCGTACGCAAGCCGGTAGGTGAAGGCGGTGCCCGCCTTGTTCACGGTGGCGGTGAACGCTCCCAAGCCCTGCGTGGAGACCGCCGGCACCTCCTCGTATCCGCGCAACCCCGCGGCAAACCGGCTGTTCCCACCGCCGGCGATGGCGGCGGTCCCGGCCACGGCGACCGCTCCGGCGACCGCGACCGCCGCGGCCAACTTGACCCTGACGTGCATCCGACCCTCCCTATCCGCTGGGCGATGTGCAGAACCTACGCCGCGGGATGACGGTCGTGGGTTTTTCGCCCTTATGCCGCGTCGCTGCGCGTGAGCTCCGTCTCCGGCACGACGTAGTAGCGCTTGCCCTTGGGCTTGGGAACGGCCGTCACGCCGCGGCGCGTCGCCACGACCGGCAGGGTGCGGTCCAGGTCGCCGCCGTGGGCCTCGACCCATTCGGCCACGGCGGCGGGATCGCCGCCGGCCTCGACGACCTTCTCCTCCATGATCACGACCTTCCCGGCAGCCGACCAGATGAACGGCGCCGTGGGAAGGCTGGACAGCAGCTTGCGGATCTCGTCTTCGCTCATGGAGCGCGAGGATAGCCCACGATCCTCGGTGGATTCAGGCTCAGAACTGTGTCAGCGACAGCGTGTTGCCGTCGGGATCCTTGAACCACGTGACCTTCGCGCCGCCCGGCGCCTGCCAGATGCCGAGCTCGTCCTGCTCGACGCCCTCGATCTGATCGAACGTCACGCCGCGCGCGGCCAGGCCGCGGACCGTCGCCGCGAGATCCTCGACGCTCCAGCCGAGGACGGTGAACGGGTGCGGCTCGAGCTTCTCGACGGTCACGACCCGCAGCAGCACCCCGTTGGAGCGAAAGGCGCACGCGAATGGGCTCGAGCCCTCGAGCTTGAGGCCGAGCACCTTCTCGTAGAACGGCTGCGCCTTGGTCATGTCCGTCGTCGCGATGAACGCCATGAGGTCGGCGCCCGCGAGGTTCGGCCCGGCCGCCTGGCGCCCGGCCTCGAGCTCGCGGTCGGGGACGATGTAGAACATGAGGTCCAGCGCGGTCGCCTCCGGCGGGGCGAACATCGGCGGCACGCGCTTGGGCCAGCCGAGCACGCTGCGCACCCAGGCCTCGACCTCGGTCGGGTCGCCGCCCGCCGCGACGACGCCGGCGACCGGGATCGCCGACATGTTCGGCGGGATCGGGATCGCGATCTTCGTCGGCGCCGCGACGGAGGCCAGCAGCGCGCGGATCTCCTCGCCGTCCATCAGCTCTGCGAGCTCCCCGGCTCCCACAGCGGCTCCTCGCCGTCGTTGGCGCCGCGGCTGAGGATGAAGAGCAGGTCCGAGAGGCGGTTGAGGTAGCGCACGACCTCGGGGTTGGCGTCCTCGACGAGCAGCGCGCGCCGCTCGGCGCGCCGGCAGACCGTGCGGCAGACGTGCAGCTGCGCGGCGGCGGCGGTCCCGCCCGGCAGGACGAAGGAGCGCAGCGGCTCGAGCGTGTCGTTGACCTCGTCGCAGGCGCCCTCCAGCCAGGTGACCTGGCCGGCGGTGACGCGCAGGCGCTTGCGGGGGGGCTTGGCCGGGCTGCCCTCGCCCTCGCCCTCGCCCTCGCCCTCGTCGCCGCCCTCGTCCGGCGGTTCGGGCACGGCGAGGTCCGCGCCGACGTCGAAGAGGTCGTTCTGGATGCGCCGCAGCCAGGCGGCGTAGCCATCGGGCAGGCCGTCGACGGTGAGCGTGACGCCGATCTGCGCGTTGAGCTCGTCGACGTCCCCGTAGGCCTCGATCCGCGGGTGCGTCTTGGGCACCCGGCTCATGTCGCCGAGGTGCGTCTCACCACCGTCGCCGAGCTTCGTATAGATACGTGTGAGGTTGACGGTCATAACACCGTCCAACGCTACAGTGCGCGCGCGATGTCGCTGCCGTCCGCCCGCCGATGCTCGCCCGTGCTGGGCGGCGTCCTCGCGCTCCTCGTCACCGCCGGCGCACTCGCCGGCTGCGGCGCCTCGAAGTCGACCGGTTCGGAGGAGATGGCGATCACCGTCACGCGCGACTTCGGCGCCGAGGACTTCGTCGCGCTCGAGCGCGAACAGGTGCCCGAGCCGCCCGGGCTCGCCGAGATCCTCCAGCGCTACCCGACGACGCGCCACAAGGAGAGCCTCTTCGTCAACGGGATCATCGCCAACGAGGACGCCGCCGACCTCACCGTCCACGGCGGCGACCGCGTCTGGCTCGATCAGCACAACACGAACGTCACCGACGTGATCCCGGCCGTCGTCGGCTCCTTCCCCGAGCCGTTCATCCACGGCATCGACGGCAAGCGCCTGCCCGTGCGCGTGG
This sequence comes from uncultured Actinomycetes bacterium, assembly GCA_963751065.1. Taxonomy (GTDB): domain Bacteria; phylum Actinomycetota; class Thermoleophilia; order Solirubrobacterales; family Solirubrobacteraceae; genus CADCVQ01. The sequence continues at coordinate 354,856 of CAVVTD010000003.1, read as the reverse complement.
AGTGCGACGACCCGCGCAGCGGCCCCTGTGCCGCGGTGGCCGAGAAGCTCGTCGCCCTCGGGGTCGTGGCCGGGCGCAGCGTCATCAGCCGCAGCGCCGCCGACGAGTCGCTGCGGATCCTCGTGGGAACGTGGAAGCGCCTGCGCGGGCGCGACCTCGAGGCCGACAGCATCGACGAGGGCCCGCAGTCAAGCGGGGTCTACGCGCGCTTCGACGCCTCTGGCGAGAAGCTCGCCGTGCTCGACCCAGGCGGCGGCGTGGCCAGGACGCTCGGCGCCGGCACCGGTTTCATCGCCGCGACGTCCGCCCCCGAGCGCCAGCCGGTCTGGTTCGTCAGCGGCACGGACGCGGCCGGCGTGGCCGCCGCGGCGCGCGCGTTCGACGAGTCGGTGCTCGCCGACCGCTTCGCGCTGGCGATCTCGAACGACCTGCCGGTGGCCGTCCCGCAACCCTGAGCACAGGCCGTCGACCGGCGAAAGGGTATGTTCTGCGCCGCATGAAGGTCGGGGTGCCAAAAGAGACGGCTGGCGGCGAGACGCGCGTTGCGCTCGTGCCCGAGATCGTGCGCAAGCTGACGGCCAAGGACTTCGAGGTCACCGTGCAATCGGGCGCCGGCGCGGACTCGCGCCTGTCCGACGAGGCCTACGAGGAGGCCGGCGCGACGATCGGCGACGACGTCTGGAACGCCGACGTGGTCGTGAAGGTGGCGCCGCCGTCGGCGGAGGAGATCGGCAAGCTCGGCGACGACACCGTCCTCATCGGCTTCCTCGGGCCGCTGTCGAACCCGAAGACGACCCAGGCGCTGGCCGACGCCGGCGCGACCGCGTTCGCGATGGAGGCGATCCCCCGCATCTCGCGCGCGCAGTCGATGGACGCGCTCTCTTCGCAGTCCAACGTCGCCGGCTACAAGTCGGTGTTGGTGGCGACGAACCACCTCGGCCGCTTCCTGCCGATGATGATGACCGCCGCGGGCACCGTCCCGCCGGCCAAGGTGCTCGTGCTCGGCGCGGGCGTCGCCGGCCTGCAGGCGATCGCCACCGCGCGCCGGCTCGGCGCCCAGGTCACCGGCTACGACGTGCGCGCCGCCGTCGCCGAGCAGGTCCGGTCGCTGGGCGCGCAGTTCCTCGAGCTCGAGGCGGGCAAGGGCGCCGAGGGCGAGGGCGGCTACGCCCGCGAGCTGTCCGACGAGGAGAAGCAGGCCCAGCAGCAGGAGCTCGCCGACAAGATCGCCACGTTCGACGTCGTCATCACAACCGCTTTGGTGCCGGGCCGCCCGGCCCCGCGCCTCGTCACCGCCGAGAGCGTGGAGAAGATGAAGCCCGGCAGCGTCATCGTCGACCTCGCGGGGGAGACGGGCGGCAACTGCGAGCTGACCGAGCCCGGCAAGACCGTCGTCAAGCACGACGTGACGATCATGTCGCCGCTCAATCTCGCCGCCGAGATGCCCGAGCACTCCTCGTCGCTGTACGCGCGCAACGTCTCGTCGCTGCTCGAGCTGCTCGTTGGCGAGGACGGCGAGCTGAACCTGAACTTCGACGACGAGATCATCGCCGGCGCCTGCATCACGCGCGGCGGGGAGATCGTCCACGCGGGCGCGAAGAAGACCGTCGATGCCGCACAGGGCGACGGCGAGCCGCCGGCGCCGTCGGAGCTCGCGCCCACGCCCGAGGGCGAGGAGGCCGCCGAGCCGGAGGCACCGACCGCGTCCGAGCCCGAGCCGGCGTCCGAGCCCGAGCCCGAGCCCGCCGCCGAGAAGGACGAGGCATGACGAGCACGATCCTCACGAACATCGCGATCCTCGTCCTCGCCGCGTTCGTCGGCTTTCAGGTCATCTCCAAGGTGCCCAACACGCTGCACACGCCGCTCATGTCGGGCACGAACGCGATCCACGGCATCGTTCTGCTCGGCGGTCTCATCGCGATCGGCCACGCGGAGGGCTTCCTCAGCCGCTTCCTGATCGTCATCGCGATCGCCTTCGGCACGATCAACGTCGTCGGCGGCTTCCTCGTCACCGACCGCATGCTGAGCATGTTCAAGAAGAAGCCCGAGCCGGCCGCGTCGTCGTCGTCGTCGGAGGACGGCGAGAAATGAGCGCCGCCGGGACCGCGTTCTTTCAGGACGTCGACTTCATCACGGCGTGCTACATCGTCGCGTTCGGCATGTTCATCTCCGGGCTGGCGAAGCTCACGAGCCCGACGACCGCCGTGCAGGGCAACAAGATCGCCGCCGTCGGCATGGGCGTCGCGGTCGTCGCGACGCTGCTGAACCCCGCGCTCGACGGCGCGGACTTCGCGCTCATCGCGGTCGGCCTGATCATCGGCACGGTCGTCGGCGTGCCCAGCGCGCGCAACGTGAAGATGACCGCGATGCCGCAGATGGTGGCGCTCTTCAACGGCGTCGGCGGCGGCGCGGTCGCGCTCATCGCCTGGGCCGAGTTCCGCGAGCTGCACGGCGATCTGGGCGCCGATCTCGCGGTCGGCATCCCGCTCGTCTTCGCCGCAATCATCGGCTCGATCTCCTTCTGGGGCTCGAACGTCGCCTTCGCCAAGCTGCAGGCGCTCATCTCGGGCAGCCCCGTGAAGATCCCCGGCGGGCTGTTCGTGAACCTCGCGCTGCTGGCGACCGCGATCGGCGCGGGCGTGGCGATCCTGCTCGGCTCGACGAGCGAAGGCCTGTTCGTCCTCATCCTCGTCGCCTCCGCGATCCTCGGCAACCTCGCCGTGCTGCCGATCGGCGGCGCCGACATGCCGGTCGTCATCTCGACCCTGAACGCCTTCACCGGCCTGAGCGCGGCCGCCGCGGGCATCGCGCTGAACAACTATGCGCTCATCGTCGCCGGCATGATCGTCGGCGCCTCCGGCACGATCCTCACCGACCAGATGGCCAAGGCCATGAACCGCTCGATCGGCTCCGTGCTGCTCGGCGGCTTCGGCGGCGAGGCGCCGGCCGTCGAGGGTGGTGGCGGCGAGACCGGCGGAACGGTGCGCTCGACGAGCGCCGCCGACGTGGCGATCCTGCTCGCCTACGCGCGCCAGGTCGTCGTCGTGCCCGGCTATGGCATGGCCGTCGCCCAGGCCCAGCACACGGTGCGCGAGATGGCCAAGGCGCTGGAGAAGAAGGGGATCGAGGTCAAGTACGCGATCCACCCGGTGGCCGGGCGCATGCCGGGCCACATGAACGTGCTCTTGGCGGAAGCCGACGTGCCCTACGACCAGCTGCGCGAGATGGACGACATCAACCCGGAGTTCGGCCGCACCGACGTGTCGCTGGTGATCGGTGCCAACGACGTCACGAACCCCGACGCGCGCATGAAGGCCGACTCGCCGATCTACGGCATGCCGATCCTCAACGTCGACGAGTCCAAGCAGATCATCGTCCTGAAGCGCTCGATGGCGTCGGGCTTCGCGGGCATCGAGAACCCACTGTTCTACAACGACAAGACGCAGATGCTCTTCGGCGACGCGAAGGCCAGCGTCGCCGAGATCACGTCCGAGCTCGGCCAGCTGTAGCGCCTCGCCCGAACGGGCGACATCGCGGTCCTTCGGCCCGCTGCGGCAACGTCGGGACGTAGCTCAGGGTGATGCGAGCGCGTCCCTGAGCGCCGCGATGCGTTGGCGGCGGTGAAGCTTCGTGGCGTCCTGGTGCGCGAGCAGCGCAACGCGCTTGCGCAGGTCCGCTTTGGCTCTGCTCGCCTTCTTGAGGTGGCCAGGGTCGACCTGGTCCCAGCCGCCGTTGCGTGCCGCGATCCGCCGCTCCTCTTCGAGCACGTCGACGGTCTGTCGCTCCCACTTCGTCAGGTAGTACGCGTTCGGGTGGCCGGCGGGCCTGAGGAACAGCTTGCGCTCACGCTGCCGGCGCAGCGTGAGACCCTCGACCGGGCGGCCGCCGCACTTGTTCCAGGCCATGAGCGCGTCGGCGGCACCAGCCCAGTCTCGGGCGCGCAAGCGCTTGCCGATCGTCGAGTCAGAGCCCACAGCCCCGGGCCCGCAGTTCCAGATGAACGACGCCAGCGCGTCGTACATGTTCTGGTTGAAGCCCTCGAGTTCGCAGAACGGGGCCAGCGCCCACGCGTAGTCCTGGGCAAAGCGCGTCGCCAGTCGCTTCTCCGCCTCGGCTCGACTGATCGCAGGCGAGTTCGAGCGGACGTTCTTCGTCTCGCCGAAGCCCTGCGTCCAGACGGGCGGCCGCGCGACCTTGTCGAGATACGGCTTGGACGAAAAGCCCTCCGACGACTCGATCTCGACGAGCCCGGCGTGCGTCACGTGCATCGTTCAACCCTCCGCGTCAGGCGTGTCGGGGACGAGTCCGGCCTCCGGTCTCGTGGGGTCGTCGGCGGCGCCGATATCGTCGTCGTCGTCGTACGCCGTCGTCTGCTGCTCCTCGTCGGTCAGATCGCCGGCGTCGCGCCCGTCGACGCTCGGCTCATCACGGACATCGACCTCGTCGAGTTTCTGCTCGCCGTACGTGTCCGGGCTCGCGAGCGTCGCTGCCTCGTCGGCATCGGGCTCGCCGTCGTCGGGAGTGTCGGCATCGTCGTCCTCGATCTCGCCGAACGCGGGATCCGGTTCGTCGGCCACCGTCTCCAGATCCGCGTCGGGCGCTGGGAACCCGCCGGCAGCTTCGTCGTCAGCCATGTCAGGCCCCGATCAGCTTGTTGATGTAGTCATAGCGCGCCTTGCGATGTGCCTCGTCCCAGCCGCTCTTCTTGGCTGCCACGGCGATGTCGCGCGCGCACTGGTTAAGCGTGCGCTTGGCTTTCGCCGCGCGCTTGCGGTGGCTCGGGTCGAGGTCGGCCCAGCCGCCGTTGCGCCTGGCGACCCGTCGCTCCTTGACGAGCACATCGCGCGCAGCCTGCTCTCGATCGCTCATGTAGTGGTAGGGGTGTGTCGGCTTGGAACGCGCCGGAGGCTTGAACACGCCGGGATGGAAGGTGGTATGCCACGCCTCCGACGGCGCGTCGGAGGACAGCTTGCCGCCGCGGATGCCCCAGCCGAAGCGATGCCCGCACTCGCGCACGGCCGCCTGCATCGCCGGAGTCGGAAGATCGACCGCGATGCCCCAGCCATGGTTCGAGGTGCCCGGCCGCGCCGCCAGCGCGCCCTGCCCGCATCGGTAGAGGTTCCAGAAGTACTGCTGGTCGGCGAAGCACCGATATGAGGTGCGCTGTGACGTCGGACAGATCCATACGCCCTTCTCGTTGCCGATGAAGCTGCGCATGGCAAGCCACGCCAGCGCGGCGTCTTTTCGCAGCCGCCCACCCGGGATCGCTGACAACTCGCTCGCCGCGAGCTTGCCATTCTCAGCCACCTCAACCACCTCCCACCTCAGGGTTCGATGTGGCGCCAACAGTAGTGTCGTCACGCTCGTTGCGGGGAAAATCTCGTGCTCCGCGCACGGGCCGACGCGCAGGGCGCTCCACCGGGTTATGGAGCGATGATTCTCCGAAAAGTGGGCCGACGAGCCTGCCGGTTGGTGGGCCGATGGTGTCCGTCCGCGACGACATGGTGGCGTCTGGCGAACGCCATTGACAGCCGCCGTCCGGACGCTCTAGGCTCGCCAACCCTCTGTAGCCGCAATTCGATCATCCGGGGGGTATGAGTCATGAGCTACCACACGACGTTGTGTCTGGTGAACTTCAGCGGCCAAAGGATCAAATCCATCACCGTTTCGGACGTTTCCGATTCGGACTGGGACGGAGACTCCCGGCCCGACCGCAACTTCAACAGCGCGTCGGGCGCGCCCCCGGTGTCGCTCGCGAGCGGGAACTCGCGGTGTGAGCGAGCCGAGCTCAGCGGCGGCATCAGCAGCGCTCCTTTCTGGCTGCATCTCACATTTAACGACAGCTCGACGATGGACATCCACGTCGATCAGTATGACGCCTACAGTGACGACAAACCTTTTGGCGTGTACTCGTCCGATCGCGTCAAGACGACGCAGAATGCTGCCATGGGTAAGCTGGAAGTCTTCCAAGCCACGGGTAAGGACCGCGATGACCAGGACTCGGGCGCGACGTGGACCAACGCCTTCTACATCCGGCCCAAGGTGGCTCCGGACAACTCCAACTGGATGCGGGATCTCAGGCGGGCCAAACCGGGGATCAGGCTCAACGCGATCACCATGCCGGGCAGCCATGACGCCGGGATGTATCGAGGGGGCGGCGACAAGTACCTGACGCAGACGTTGACCATCAGCAAGCAGTTGAACGCCGGCTCACGGTATTTCGATCTCAGGATCTCCGACGACGGGGGCGGGCTCTGGACGTACCATAATGTGGTCTATGGTGGTTCACTCCCGAACATCCTCGCCGATGTCCGCGACTTCGTCGACGAGCACCCCGATGAGCTCGTGTTCTTGAAGTTCCGCTCGGACGACTCTTCTGATCAGCAGCCGACGGTGGACCTCGTCAAGAAGACGCTCGGGAAGCGTCTGTACCGCAATAACGCGTCGCCTACGCCGAACATCGCCAGGCAGACGCTCGACAACCTGCACAAAAAAGGGAGCGTAGTAGCGGCGTTCCACAAGGACTATCCGCTCGAGATGATGGACGGGGAGACGGGGATCTGGCGGTATAGGGACTTCGGCAACGAGGACACCGGGGAGTTCACCGGGGGGACGGCGCACCGTAATGGCCTCTGCGTCTATGACTGCTATAGCAAGGCGAACGAATTCAGGCTGATGGGCCCGCAGCAGTGCCAGCGGTGGGACGACTATGGTTGGCGGAAAAGCGACGACAGCTACGGCAAGCAGTATCTGTTTCTCTTGTCGTGGACGTTGACAAGCGAGGTCTTTGCGATCTTGGATCTGGAATTGCTGTCGAGGACAGCGAACCCCCAACTGCCGAAGGCGCTGCACCAGATGGCGGCGGCAGTGGCGAAGAATCCGACCCAGAAGCAGATGCCGAACATCGTGTACCTCGACTACGTCGAGCCGCACCTCTGCCGGTCGATCATCGACATGAACTAGCGCTAGTCGCGGAACGACCACCGGCCACCTTGCTCGCGCATCGCCTGTTCGGCCGTGCGTGGCGGGTGGCCGGGTCGCCGTCCTGATGACTGGGTTCAGCGCTTGATCTTGAGCTTGGTGTTCTCGGAGTCCTGGTTCTTCCAGACGTCGACGGCGATCGTGCCGACGGACATCTTGGCGTCCTTGACCTTGCCCAGCGAGCGCTGGGCGGCGCGCGAGAGCTTGACCGTGACGTCGAGCGTTCCGGCCTTGCGGTAGCCGAGCACGATCTGCGGGATCTTGATGAGCTTCTTGGAGACCTTGAGGGCCTTCTGACCCTTCTTGGCCTTCACCGTCGCGCCGGGGCGCACGTTGCTCTTCAGCGCGACGACGCCCGGCTCGTTGGTCTTGATGCGGAGCTTCATCTTGCCGGTCTTGCCGACCTGCTTGAGCTTGGAGAGGACCGTGACGGTCGAGCGCGGGGCGCTGGCGTCGAGCACGACGCCGTTGGGGCCGACGGTGCCGCCGGAGAGGACGATCGGGCCGCCCGCGTTGGGGCCGCCGAAGCCGGGCGTGCCGGGCGCCGCGCTGCTGTTGGCGAAGAGGGTGCCGAGCAGGCTGCCGAGGACGTCGTCGGGCAGTGCGCCGCTGCCGCCGCCGACGACGCCGCCGAGCGTCTGGTCGAGGACGCCAGTGACCGTGTCCTGGACGCCGCCGATGACGCCGCCGACCGTGCCGGTCACGCCGGTGATGACGCCGCCGGTGCCGGGGAGGACGCCGTCGACCACGCCGCCGAGCGTGGCGCCGGTGCCGGTGACCAGCGATCCGACGTTGGGCACGAGCCCGTCGAGCAGTCCGGCCTGGGCCGGTGCCGCGGCGACGGCGGTGCCAGCGCTGAGGACACCAATGGTGAGAAGCGCGGTGACGCGGCGCGAGCGAAGAGTGGGCATATGGTCTATTCGGCCAGTGGCTAGTACTCCTTGAGCCCAGTCGATACGTGGCGGACGGCGGCGGAGCGCGGAGCCCTGTGTCGCAACTCACAGAACTCGTGGTCCGGCGGCCGCTGAGTCGGGCCTCTCCTCAGACATCACCCACTGCTCAGGAGACCTCACATGCGTCATCACTTCCGCACGCCGCGCCGCATCACCCCAGCGATGGGCGTCTCGCTCGTCGCGCTGTTCCTCGCCACCGGCGGGACCGGCTACGCCGCCTTGCAGGTCGCCAGCGGCCAGATCAAGGACAACTCGATCCAGGGCAAGGACATCCGCAACGGGACGCTCAAGCGCGCTGATCTCGCCGACGGGCTCGTGAACGCGCTGAAGGGCCACACCGGCCCGGCCGGCCCGAAGGGCGGCATGGGCGACACCGGCCCTAAGGGCGACACCGGCCCTAAGGGCGACACTGGCCCTAAGGGCGACGCCGGCGGGCTCGTCGGCGGGATCATGTGGATCGATCACTTCGGCTTCCTGCCGGGCGACTCGAGCGTCACGACGACGCACAACGCGGTCAACTCCGGCGTCGGCGGCGGCCTGACGGCGCTCGTCATCTCGTCGAGCACGAGCGGCGAAAACGCCAACGGCGGCGGCAACAAGGTCGTCCAGCGCGCGCTCGAGGTGCCGCCGGGCTACACGATCAAGCGCGTGCGCGTCTGCTACGAGAACACGAGCGCGGGCAGCTTCATCTCGCAGATCCGCCTGGACCAGGTCCAGCCGACGCCGTCGAGCGCCGCGGTCCACCTCGATGACGCGACGGATCTGACGGCGATCGGTCCGGTCTGCGTCAACAGCGCGGCGACGAGCGTCGTGGCCGGCGCCGGGACGGTGCTCATCAGCCTGCGCGTGAACTACGCCAGCACGAACGACAAGATCGCCCTGCGCGGGGTCGGGCTCGAGCTCGCCGCCAGCTGAACGACGGTGGTCGCGATCGGATCCGGCGGGACTGCTCCCGCCGGGTCCGCACCGCGACCGTGCCAGACTGCCCCGCGATGATCGATCGCGCCGACGCCCTCGCGGCGCTTGCCGAGGACGAGTTCGACGTCGTCGTCGTCGGTGGCGGTATCACCGGCGCGGGCGTGGCGCTCGACGCCGCCACGCGCGGCTACAGCGTCGCCCTCGTCGAGCGCTCCGACTACGCGGCGGGAACCTCCAGCCGCTCGTCCAAGCTCGTCCACGGTGGTCTGCGCTACCTGCAGAACTTCGATCTCGGCCTCGTCCGTGAGGCGCTGCTCGAGCGCCAGCTCATGGTCGCGCTCGCGCCGCACCTCGTCCATCCGCTGCCGCTCGTCGTCGCCGCGTTCGACGGCGCGTCGCCGAGCCGGAAGATCGGCGTCGGGCTGAACCTCTACGACGTGATGTCGGTCGAGCGGCGCGGCCGCTCGAGGGGGCGCGGGCGGCGCGGGCGCCACGGCTCGGTCTCGCTCGACGAGGACTTCGCGGAATGGAGCCCGGAGCGCCATCGCGTGATCTCCGGCGCCGAGGTGCTCGAGCTCATCCCGGCGCTCGCCGCCCGCGAGCCCACGTCCGGTTATCTCTTCTACGACTGCCAGACCGACGACGTGCGGCTCGTGCTCACGGTCCTCGGCGAGGCCGAGCGCTTCGGCGCGGTCTGCGCCAACGGGTGCGACGTGACCGAGCTCGTGCGCGACTCGAGCGGGCGGGCGGCCGGCGTGCGGGTGCGCGGCGACGGGGGCGAGGAGTTCGTCGTGCGCGCGTCGAACGTCGTCAACGCGACCGGCGTGTGGGCCGACCGGCTGCGCCCCGGCGAGCTGCACGACGAGGCCGAGGTCCCGCGCATCCGGCCCAGCCGCGGGACCCACATCACGCTGCGCCACGAGGACCTGCCGCTCGTCGGTGGCGGCGCGATCGTGCCCGCCGGCGGCGGGCGCTCGATCTTCGCGCTGCCGTGGCTCGGGCGCACGCTGCTGGGCACGACCGACAACGACTACGAGGGCGACCTCGACGGCACCCATCACGTGCCACCGTCCGAGGAGGACATCGCCTACCTGCTCGACGCGACGAACGAGTACTTCGGCTCCTCCCTCGTGCGCGGCGACCTCACGGGGGCCTACGCCGGCGTGCGGCCGCTCATCACCTCCGGGGACCCGAAGAAGTCCGTCGACATCTCGCGCAAGGCCGAGCTCTACGAAACGTCGAGCGGGATGGTGACGATCACCGGCGGCAAGCTGACGACATGGCGGCGGATGGCGAAGATGACCGTCGACCGGCTCGTCGAGCGCGAGGCGCGCGACGCGCCGTGCCGCACGCACGAGATCCCGCTCGGCGCCGCGGTGGCCAGCGCCGACCTGCCGCGGGTGGAGGGCGTGCCGGAGGCGTCCTACGCCGCGCTGGCCGGGCGCTACGGGCATGCCGCGCACGACGTGCTCGCCGCCGCACGCGAGCGGGGCGAGCTGGCCTCGCCGATCGTGGAGGGGCTGCCCGACCTGCTCGCCGAGGTCGCCTACGCGGCCCGCCGCGAGCAGGCGCGCACGATCGGCGACGTCCTGCTGCGCCGCACCCGGTTGGGCCTGCTCGCCGGCCACGATCTGGACCCCGGCGGCCCGGTCGTGGCCCGCGTCGGTGCGGCGCTGGCGGGCGAGCTGGGCTGGTCGGACGGCGAGCGCGACGACCAGCTCGCCGCGTGGGGCGCCGAGGCGAGTGCCGAAGGCGTCGTCGGCAGCGCGTAACTTCTCCCGCTCTCGCCGGTTCCAACGCCCCGTATGCACCGACCCCTGCCCTTCATCTCCCGCCGTGCCGTGCGGCTCGCCGCGAGCGTCGGGCTGCTCGCTCTAGGCGCCGCGCCGGCCGCCGCCCAAGCCGGCTTCTTCGCCGGCGACGCGATCGACGGGCCGAGCGCGGACATCCGCGCCCTCGGCGATCTCGACCTCGCCCGTGACGGCACCGGCGCGCTCACGTTCGTCAAGCGCGTCGACGGCGTCGACCGCGTCTTCGTGGCGCGCTTCGCCGACGGCGCGTTTCAGACCCCGGAGCCGCTCGACAACGGGCTGGCGGGGGAGAGCTCGCAGCCGGTCGCCGGCGCCGCCGACGCGGGCCGCCTCGTCGTCGTGTTCGTCAACACGGGCACCGTCTACGGCGTCGTGCGGCCGGCCGGCGGCGCGTGGTCGGCACCGACGCCGCTCGGCGGCGGCAGCAACCCGGCCGTGGACCTGTCGATCAACGGCACGGCGTTCGCCTCGTTCACCTCCGACGGCGACGTCCGAGTCGCGCGCCTGGATCGGCGCGTCAACGCATGGACCCTGCTGCCGCAGGCGGCCGACGTCGATCCGGCGCAGGCGGCCGGCGTCGGGAGCGGCCGTTCGCGTGTGGCGATCTCCGCCGACGGCGTCGGCGTCGTGACGTGGGGCGAGGGCGGCCACGTGTACGCGCGCAAGATGTTCGGCAGCGGGCTTTCCAACGCCCCGCAGGACCTCACCCCGGCCGATTTCGGCGGGCGCGTCGCCGGCGTCTCAGAGCTGCCCGAGATCGACGCCGAGGACGACTCGAGCTACGCCTGGGTCGCCTTTCGCCAGACGTTCGCCGACGGCGGCACGCGGATCCTCGCCCGCCGGCAGCGCGGAACGAGCTTCGACGACCCCGTCGCGGTCGACGACGCCGGCGGCGAGCCGACGGCCGGACCGCGGATCGACCTCAACGGCCGCGGGGTGGCGATCGCGACGACGAGCGGCACGCAGACCGGCCAGCCGATGTGGGCGGTCACCGACCGCGACCTGTTCGGCGCGGGCGGGCGGCTGTTCGTCCCCAGCGCCGTCGCGCCCGCGGCGGTGCCCGCCGTCGTGCCGGCGATCGGGGAGAACAACGACGGCCTCATCGGCGCCGTGCTCGGCACCGCCGCCGATGCACCGTACGTGCGGGTGCGAGCGATCGAGGACCGCAAGCTGGGGCCGGAGCGCACGCTGTCGCGGCCGGAGCTCGGGCCGGTGGCGGCGCAGCTGGGCTTCGACATCGCCGCCGACCGCGCGAGCGGCGCCGTCGTGGCCTGGATCCAGGGCGGGCCCGAGGACCGCAAGCTCGTCGCCGGCTACCTCGACCGCCCGCCGGGCTTCTTCGCCGGCTACACGACGCAGCGCTGCTGCCAGGGTCCGCTGGCGCGGCTGACCTGGCAGGCGTCGCTGAACATCTGGGGGCCGGTGCGCTACGTCGTGACCGTCGACGGCAAGCCGGTCGGCGAGACCGCGGACACGCAGCTCGCGCTCACCGTGCCGCTCGCGGCGGGCCGCCATCGCTGGCAGGTCATCGCCTTCGACGCTCGCGGGCAGAGCAAGCGCGCGCGGACCCGCACGCTGCAGGTCGACGCGCTCGCGCCGCAACTGAGCATCGGCTACAAGCGCAAGAAGCGCGTCGTGACCCTGTCGCTGCGCGCGCGCGATCTCAGCGAAGGGCATCGCGCGTCGGGCGTGCGCTCGATCGTCGTGTCATGGGGCGACCGCTCCAAGGGCGTCGGTGCGACGCAGCCCTCGCTGCGCACGAGCCACCGCTACCGCGGCGGCGGCAGCTACCCGTTGCGCATCACCGCGACCGACCGTGCGGGAAACAAGCGCACGTCGCTGCGCACGCTGCGGATCCGGTAGCGATGGGTTCGCTGAGCGGGACCCCCGGCCACGTCGTCGCCGCCGCGGGCCGCTCGCTCGAGCTCGGCGACCGGCCGTGGCTGATGGGCATCGTCAACGCCTCGCCGGACTCCTTCTCGGACGCCGGCGCCTACCCGGATCTCGATGCACGCGTGGCGCTCGGCCGCGCGCTGATCGCCGCGGGTGCGGACATCCTCGACGTGGGCGGGGAGTCGGGGATCACGCTGCGCCCCGCCGTCGAGGTCGAGGAGGAGATCGCGCGGGTCGTGCCGCTGATCGAGCGGCTCGTCGGCGAGCTCGGCGCGACGGTCTCGGTCGACACGTACAAGCCGCTGGTGGCCGAGGCGGCGATCGCCGCCGGCGCGGTGATCGTCAACGACGTCAGCGGGCTGCGCGACCCGCTGCTCGCCGACGTCTGCGCGCGGACGGGCGCGGCGCTCGTGCTCATGCACACGCGCGCGGCGCCCAAGCAGCGCCTGCAGGATCCGGGTCTGTACGAGGACGTCACCGCCGACGTGCTCGCCTTCCTCACCGAGCGGATCGGCCTCGCGCGCTCGCGCGGGGTGCGCGACGAGCAGCTCATCGTCGATCCCGGCCCGGATTTCGCCAAGACGCCGGCGCAGACGATCGAGCTGCTGGGGCGCCTGGAGGAGCTGCACGCGCTGGGCCGGCCCGTGCTGCTGGCCGTCTCGCGCAAGGACTTCGTCGGCGCGCTGACGGGCCGCGGGCCGCGCGAGCGGGGCGCTGGGACACTCGCCGCGATCGGGTACGGCGTCGACGCGGGAGCGCACGTCCTGCGCGTCCACGACGTCGCCGCCGCGGCCGATTTCCTGGCGGTGCGCGCGGCGCTGCGCGGTGACGTGGAGGTGGACGCGGGGCTCGCGTTGAGCGACGCGATCCGCCACGCTCGCTAACGTCTGCGTGACACGAATCGCCGGCCGCTGTCCAACGCGGCCGGACGCCTACCGACGAAGCACAGGAGGACCACATGTCCGTCATCTCTCGCTCCGCACTGGAGTCCAGCACGCTCGCCGACCTGCACGAGATCGCTTCCGAGCTCGGTCTGGACGGCTTCCGCCGCCTGCGCAAGGGCCAGCTCGTCGACGCCATCGTCGACCGGCAGGGCACCAACGGCGACGCGCCGGATCCGGTCGAGGCCGACGCCGACGCCTCCGATGCCGACGCGCCGGAGGCCGGCGCGGACACCGAGGACAAGCCGGCGCGCCGTTCGCGCCGCGGCGGCCGTGGCCGTGGCCGCGCGCGTGACCGCGATCAGGGCGACATCGAGGTCGGCGAGGACGAAGGCGACGCCGAGGGCGCCGACGCCGACACGACCGAGTCCGCCCCGGCGCGCAGCGCCGGCCGCGACCGCGGCGAGCGCGGCGACCGGTCGGAGCGTGGCGAGCGCGGTGGGCGCGAGCGCGGCGGCCGCGGGCGTGACCGCGACCGCGACCGCGACCGGGACAGCGACAGCGGCGACCGCGAGAGCGCCCCCGGCGATGAGCGCGTCGCGACCGGCACCGTCGAGCTGCTGCCCAACGGCTCGGGCTTCGTCCGCATCTCGCCGCCGGAGCCCTCCGACGACGACGTCTACATCTCCGGTGCCCAGGTGCGCCGCTGCGAGCTCGTCAACGGCGATGAGATCTCCGGCCCGGTGCGCGCGCCGCGCCGCTCGGAGCGCTACCCGTCGCTCATCCGCGTCGACACGATCAACGGCCGCTCGGCCGACGAGGTCGCCGAGGGCACGAAGTACGAGGACCTCGCCTGCACGTGGGCGACCGACCGCATCGCGCTCGACGACGAGGACGCCACGCTGAAGGCGATCGAGTGGCTGACCCCGTTCGGCCGCGGCTCACGCGTCGTCATCACCGGCGGTCCGCGCGCCGGCAAGACCGAGGCCCTGCGCCGTCTCGCCGGCGCGCTCGGCCGCCAGGAGGACCTCGAGCTGACGGTCGTGCTCGCCGGCGTGCGCCCGGAGGAGATCGGCGACTGGAAGAGCGCCTCGACGGAGCCCGCCGTCGAACTCGGCCTCGCCGCCGCACCGGACGCCCAGGCGCAGGCGATCGAGCGCGCGATCGAGACCGGCCGGCGCGTCGCCGCCCGCGGCGGTCACGCGGTCATCCTCATCGACACGCTCGAGCACGTGCCTGCGCCGCACGCCTGCCGGATCCTCGCGGCCGCGCGCAACATCGTCGATGGCGGCTCGCTGACGATCGTCGCGACCGCGCCGGCCGCCGTGGGGGGCGAGACGACCGTCATCGCGCTCGACGCCGAGCTCACCGCCGGCGGGCGCATCCCGGCGCTCGACCTGCCCAGGAGCGGCACGCTGCGCGCCGAGCTGCTCGTCGGCGACAAGGGCGCCGAGGCGATCGCCGAGGCGCGCGCAGCGGCCCTGCTCGGCTGGCCGGCGGCGGTAGTGCCAGGCGGCCTCGATCAGCAGTCGCCGGGCATGGCCCGATCCGGACTTGGTGATCGCGCCCTGGCGGCGCCTGGTCCCTGATGACTGCTCAGACGGGACGAGGCCGAGGAAGCTGGCCAGCTGCTTGGGATGCTCAAAGCTGGTGAAGTCGCCGATCTCGGCGACGAGTCCGACCGCGGTCAGCGTGTCGACGCCGCGCAGACAGCGCAGGCGCGCGACCGTCGCAGCCCACGGCCCGCTCGCGGCGTGATCGGCGATCAGCGCGTCGAAGCGCTCACGGCGAGCGAGCAGCACCTCATGGCAGGCCAAGTACTCGCCGAGCACGACCCGCGCCAACGGCTCGCCGAGGTCGACCTGCGCAAGCCATGTGAGATGACGCTGTGACGCCCACGGCTCGCCGGGTCCGGGGAACGTCAGGCCGCGGCGCAGCAGCAGCTTTGAGATCCGGTGTCGCGCGCCCATCAGATCGCCGCGCAGATCCTCTCAGGAGCCTGTCGAAAAAGTCCTCGAAGCCGAATGCGGCCCATCCGCGGCTGTGGATCGCCACACAAATTCTTGGCAATGCAACCAGCATTACCTTCGAATTTGCGCGGCGCCCACAACCACGGCTGGACCACCCCGGCAGTCGAGGACTTTCCCGACAGACTCCTAGGTCTCAGGCGCCGAGCTCCTCGAAGCCCATCTGGCCCGTCGGCGGGCGCCCTTCGCGGCGCACGCCGGTGCGGCCCCAGTGCTCGCTGATCTCGCTCGCCTTCACGTGGCGCCACGTGATCCCGCGTTCGATCGGAGCGACCTCGAAGCCGCCGCCGGCGGCGATGCCGCGCACCGTTGCGTGGAAGATCCGCCCGCGCTTGTTGACGAGGACGATGTCGCCGGGCTGGATCGCGCGGGTTCGCATCGGGCAAACATGCTGCCCGGCGGCCCGGACGGCTGCGCTGCCGCGAGCGTGCGCGCGTGCGCGTCAGCGGGGCACGTATGCGACCCGGTCCCAGGAGGGCTCGGGGGAGAGCTCGATCGCCTCGCCGGAGCGATCGGGCTGGACGTAACCGAACGTCTGCGTGTCGACGTCGAAGGCGATGTCGAGCTCGCCCTCCTTGACGCGCTGGTCCAGCCAGGCGGAGCGAAAGACGAGGCGTCGCAGCCAGTGCACGAGAGAGCGGTCCGATGGGCCGCAGAGCTCGGGCCAGCAGTCGTTGACGTGCTCGCCGAGGGCGGACGCCGGCGCCTGGATCTCGCCGTTGACCGCGAGGTTCACGAGATCGTCGAGCTCGTTCTCGCCGAGGCGGCCGTGCACGAAGCCGAGTTTGAGCGCAGCCTGCTCGCACCGCTCGCTGAAATCGCGCTCGTTGAACGTGAAGCGCAGCTCCCCGTACTCCAGGACGAAGTCCTCCCCCGAGTCGTAGTTGCCGCGTCGTTGAGTCTCATCCATGACGCGTCGGCATCCTAGGCGCGAGTCCTTCCCCCGAGGTCCGGTGCATGTGAACTTGCACCCCCGAATCGGATCGAACGGGCCGCGTTTGCCGGGATCGAGGCGGGGCGCGCGCCGGCTGTGATCTCCTCGATTGTGTCCATATGCGGGACGAAATCGCGGGGGGCGTTCCCCGGGAGTGCGGGGCGCGTCAGGAGGGGGGCGAAATTTGGCCTTCTCGCGACTTTGTAGGGCATGAACGACGATGCCTCCACGATTCTCGTCATCGAGGACGACAGCGCCACGCGGACGTTCCTCGCCGACAACCTCTCCGCCGACGGCTACGAGATGCTCGTCGCCGACTGCGCCTCGATTGGGCTGAGCCTGCTCGAGCGCAAGTTCCCCGATCTCGCCCTGGTCGACATCGGCCTGCCCGACGGCAGCGGCTTCGAGCTGCTGCGCCGCGTGCGCAGCGCCGACGGCGTCTCGAGCCGGATGAACCCCGACACGCCGCTCATGGTCATCAGCGGCCGGGCCACCGAGCTCGATCGCGTGCGCGGGTTCGATCGCGGCGCTGACGACTACCTGTGCAAGCCATTTTCCTACCCGGAGCTGCGCGGCCGGATCGCGGCACTGCTGCGCCGCGCCGACCGGCGGCCGTCGACGGGCCGCCTGCGCGCCGGCCTGCTCGAGGTCGATCCGCCGTCGCGCGAGGTCCGCCTGCGCGGCGAGCGGATGGCGCTGTCGCAGAAGGAGTTCGCGCTGCTGCGCACGCTCGCCTCCGAGCCGACGCGGGTGTTCACGAAGGAGGAGCTGCTGCGCACGATCTGGGGTTACCGCGCGGTCGGCTCGACGCGCACGCTGGACTCGCACGCCTGCCGGCTGCGCCACAAGCTCGGGGTGTTCGGCGACCGCTACATCGTCAACGTGTGGGGCGTGGGCTACCGGCTGTTGGACACGCCGGCGCTGGCGCTCGCCAAGGAGGAGGAGCTGCGCCTCAGCGCATGACGGGCCTGACCGCGCCCTGACGCTGGGCGCCGTCATCAGCAGCCACCGCCTCCGCCGTCGCAGCCCCCACCGCCGTCTCCGCCGAAGCCGGCCCAGAAGGTCACGGGGCCGGCGTGGGTGTAGGCGCTGGAGCTGCGGTGGATGCTGTCGCGGTCCGGAGCACTCGCGCGCTCGGCGTCGAAGAACTCGCGCTCGAGGCGCGCCTGGCGCTTGGCCTGACGGCGCTCACGCCAGCGGCTGACGGCGGTGTCCTGGTGCTTGCGTGGATCGCTCATGGTGCGCTCCTGTGCGGTCGGGGGGAACCTGCTCGTCGCATCATCGGGGCGTGCGGCGCAGGCCGCTACGCCGCGCCGCCCGCTCGCATCCGTCGCCGGTCCGACGCCGATCCGACGGAGCGACGCGTGCGGTCCCCAGGGAACGCCGTCGCAGGCGCTGGTCGGACGGGTCCGCGCCATCGGCCCTCTTCGTCCTGACGCCCACGCGGTGAGCACGCCGAAATTTCGACCGGCAGGGGGGCGAACTTCGTCACCCCGCGCCCTCATACAGACGCATGGACACGAGCATCCTCCCCTGGGCGCTGGCCGCGACGTGCCTGGCGCTCGCGGTGCTGGGCGCCATCGAGCTGCGCCGCCGCCGCGAGATGGTGGCGCGCGCGTGCCACGAGCTGCGTGGGCCACTGACGGCGGTGCGGCTGAGCCTCGCGACGATGGAGCGCCGCCGGGAGGCGCCGCCCGAGCGCCTGGCCACGCTCGAGCACGAGCTGCGCCGGGCGGGCCTGGCGCTCGACGACTTCGCCGCGGCTCGCAGCGGCAAGCGGATCGTCGACCGTGAGGCGCCCGTCGAGGTCGCCGAGCTCTTGGAGGAGCAGTACCACAGCTGGGAGGGGGTGGCGGACGCGTTTGACAGCGTCGTGCTGCTCGGCGAGCTGCTGCCGGGCGCGGTCGTGGTGGCCGATCGGCTGCGCCTCGCGCAGGCGATCTCCAACCTCATCGCCAACGCGCTCGAGCACGCGCCGGGCTGCATCGAGCTCAACGCCCGCGCCGTCGGCCCGCGCACCGTGCGCATCGAGGTCATCGACGAGGGCGGCGGCCTGCCCCTACCGCTCGAGGCGCTCACCCGGCGGGCGCGGGCCGGGCGCGGGCGCCGCGGGCGCGGGCTGGCGATCGCGTCGGAGATCGCCCGGCGCCACCGCGGCCGGCTGGTCGCGTCGCCGGCGCCGCAGGGGTCGCGGATCGCGATCGAGCTGCCGCTCGTGCGGCGCGGGGCGCCGTGAGCCGCCGTCGCCGGGCGCTGCTGCTCGGCGGGCTCGCGCTCGTGCTCGGCGGCTTGGCCGCCTTCAACGTCGCGGGGCGCGAGGCGGCATTGGAGCGGCGCGTCGGCGGGCTCGTCGACGTCGTCGTGGCGCGCGAGCCGATCGCCGCCGGCGATCGCGTGCGGGCCGGGGCGCTCGCGGTGCGCAGCGTGCCCGAGCGCTTCGCGCCGACGGGGACGAGCGGTGCGCCCGCGGTCTTCGTCGGCCGGCGCGCGGCCGTCGACATCCCGGCCGAGGCCGACCTGAACGCCGGCATGATCGTCCGCGAGGACGCGGCGCCGGCCGGCCCGGCGGTGGGCCGCGGCGAGCGCGTCGCGGAGGTCGTGGCGCTCGGCTCGGCGGAGGTCGTGGTCCCCGGCAGCCGGGTCGACGTGCTCGTCACGCCGGAGCCGTCGAACGACGCGCCCGGGGAGGCGGTGCTCGCGCTGGAGGACGTGGAGGTGATCGCGGCGGTCCCCGTCTCAGACGACGCGGGCGGCGCCGGCAAAGCCGCGCCGGGCCCGCGCGTGTCCGCCTCGCTGCGGGTGACGCTGCGCCAGGCCGTCTACCTCGCGGCCGCGCAGGACTTCGCGCGCGAGCTGCGGCTGCTGCCGCGGGCCGGCGGTGACCGCGCGCGCGGGCGGGCGGGGCTGCGGATGGGGGCGGGGCTGCCTTGATGGGCTGACGATGGGTCGGTCGCCGTCTGGCGACTGCGGGCGTGGGGTGTTCGCCCTGCTGGAACTGCATCTTTGAGGCCGCCAAGGAGCGGGGGTGGCGGCGGTTTCGGCCGGGGCCGGCGGGCGGATGGCACCTTTGGGGCCGCATACGCCCCGAATACGCCACGCGCGATACCGATCGGGGGGTGTGTCGAATTTGACTCGCGGGCCGACGCTCATTCGACACACCCCTCCGGATCACCCCAAATCGGCCCTGCCATGAACGCCGGACCCGGACCGTCCGCCGACATCGAGCCAACTCGCACACCCTCGAAGATGCAGTTCAACGCCGCCAACGACACCGACTCTGCGCGACAGCGCACGCTGTAGCGAATTACTGACACATCGCTACCACGAGAGGGGGCGAACTTATGCGCGCCGCGCCCTCTATCACGTATGGACCACGCCTACGACGACGCCCTCGACACCCTCGCCGGCGCGCTGCGCGACCGCCTGCTCACCGAAGCCGGCCGCGACGCCGGCGACGGCGACCTGCAGGAGCGCATCCGCGCGCTCGTCGACCGCGAGGCCGGCCTGCTCGACGACGAGGCGCGAACGCGCCTCGCGGCGCGGATCGCCGAACGCTCCTTCGGGCTCGGGCCGCTCGAGCCCCTGCTTGGCGACCCGTCCGTCGACGAGGTGATGGTCAACGGGCCGGGCCAGGTGTGGGTCGAGCGCGCGGGCCGGATCGAGCCGACCGGGGTGTCCTTCGCCGGCGAGGCCGACCTGCGCCACGCCATCGAGCGGATCCTCGCGCCGCTCGGCCGCCGCGTCGACGAGGCCGAGCCGCTGTGCGACGCACGGCTGCCCGACGGCTCCAGGGTCAACGTCGTCGTCGCGCCGCTCGCCCTCGACGGCCCGGTGCTGACGATCCGCCGGTTCCGACCACGCGGCTTCGGGCCCGACGACCTCGTCGCCAACGGCACGTGGGCCAAACCTCTCAACGACGTGCTCGCCTGCGCGGTCAAGGCGCGCTGCAACGTGCTCATCAGCGGCGGCACGGGCTCGGGCAAGACGACGACGCTCAACGCGCTGACGGAGTTCATCGGCGACGGAGAGCGGATCGTCACCGTCGAGGACGCGGCCGAGCTGCGCCTGCGCCACGCCCACGTCGTCCGCCTCGAGGCGCGCCCGGCCTCGCTGGAGGGCCGCGGCGAGGTGACCGTGCGCCGCCTCGTGCGCAACGCCCTGCGCATGCGCCCGGACCGCATCGTCGTCGGCGAGGTCCGCGGCGGCGAAGCCCTCGACATGCTCAGCGCGATGTCCAGCGGCCACGACGGCTCGCTGTCGACCGTGCATGCCGGCTCGCCGGAGGAGGCGCTGCGGCGCGTCGAGACGCTCGCGCTCATGGCCGGGCTCGGCCTGCCCCACGAGGCGATCCGCGAGCAGCTCGCCGGCGCGCTGGATCTCGTCGTCCACCAGGCCCGGATGCCCGACGGCGCGCGGCGCGTCGTCGCGGTCAGCGAGGTCGTGCGCGTCGCGGCCGGGGTGGGCGGGGTCGGTGTCCGTGAGCTCTACACGCTGCGCGACGGCCGGCCGACGTGGCGTGCGCCGCTCGGCGACCGGCTCGCCGCGCGGCTCGCGGCGGCGCAGACGCCGCGGGCGGCATGAGCCCGGCCGTCCTGCTCGCCGGCCTCGCGGGAGCCTGCGCGCTGCTCGCCGCCTGGGAGGCGATCGCCGCCGCGGAGGAGGAGCGCGCCGTCCAGTCGCTCTCGCGCTGGCTCGCGCCGCTCTTCGAGGTCCTGCGCTCCGGGCGCGAGCCGACGAGCCCCGAGCGCCGCCGGCTCGCCCTGCTCGGCGTCGCGGCGCTGCTCGGCGGCGGCTGGCTCGTCGCCGGGCCGTGGGCCGGCATCGCGCTCGGCGCCGCCGCCCCGTGGGTCGCGCGCGCGGTCGTCCGCGCGCGCCGGCGCCGCCGCGCGCTTGCCGTGTCCGCGGGCGCGCCCGCGATCGCCCGCGCGCTGGCGGACGCGCTCGCGGGCGGGCACTCGGTGCGCGGGGCGCTGACGGCGGCGGCGCGCGACGGAGGGATCGCCGGGCCGGCGGGCGAGGAGCTGCGCCGCGCCGCGGCCATGCTGGAGCTCGACGAGCGCACCGACCACGTGCTGCGCGACCTCGCGCACCGCGCGGGCGGCGGCCCGCTCGACACGCTGGCCGCCGCAGTCCTGCTGCAGCGCGACGCGGGCGGCGATCTCGCCGCGCTGCTGCGCGACCTCGCGGCCTCGCTGGAGGCCCGCGGACGCGTCGTCGCCGACGCCCGCTCGGCGACGGCGCAGGCGCGCTTCACGGCGCTGCTCGTCACCGCCCTGCCGGCCGCCGGGCTCGCGCTTGGCGAGCTCGCGCAGCCGGGCTTCGTCATCGCGCTCGCCGGCTCACCGCTGACCGCCGCGATGGTGGCGCTCGCGCTCGTGCTGCAGGTCATCGCGTTCATGTCGGTGCGGCGCATCGCGCGCGTGGACGCGCTGCCATGAGCGTGGCGGTCCTGCTCGCGGCGGCCGCCGGCGCGTGCCTCGCCGCGGCGCTCGCCGACGTGCTCGCTGCGCCGCCGCCCCGCGGCCGCCGCCACGCGCGCGCCGCCGCGGCAGCCGTCGCCCCGCGCATCGGCCATCTCGCCGGCATGACCGTCCTGCTCGCGCGGCTCGCCCGCCGCGCCGGGGTGCGCGCCGCGCCGCGCGACCTCGAGGCGCGCATCGCCGCCGCCGGCACCCCGCTCGGCCTCGGCGTCGGCGACGTCGTCGCGCTGAAGGGCGCCGCCGCCGCCGGCGCGCTGCTGCTCGCCTTCCCGCTCAGCGGGCTGCTGCCCGGGCGCCTCGCCGTCGTGGCGCTGCTCGCCGCGCCCGCCGTCGGCTTCCTCGTGCCGGAGCTCGTCCTCGCGCGGCGCGCCCGCGCGCGCGGTGAGCGCATCGCCCACGAGCTCGCCGACGTCCTCGACCTCCTGCGCGTCGCGGTCGCCGCCGGCCTGCCGGCGAGCCGGGCGGTGGGGGAGGTGGGGCGGCGGATGCGCGGCGTCTTGGCCGCCGAGCTCGCGGCGGCGTCGGCGCGCATGGAGCTCGGCGTGCCCCGCGACGCGGCGCTGGGCGAGCTCGTCGCGCGCTGCCCGGCGGCCGGCGTCGCCACGCTGACGGCGGCGATCGCCCGCTCCGATCGCCACGGCGCGCCGCTCGCGCCCACCCTCGAGGCGCTCGCCTCCGAGGCCCGCGCCGAGCAGGCGCGGCGCCTGCGCGACACCGCCGCACGGGCCGCGCCGAAGATCCAGCTCGTCGTCGCGCTCGTGCTCGTGCCCGCGGTGATGCTGCTCATCGGTGCTGTGCTCGTGCAGGGTCTCGCGAGCTAGTGTCGTGAGTCTGACTCACGACACTAGGACGGGCCGCAGGGCCCGTTCGTGACACACGCCCCACGACGCCCCACCGCCAAGCACACCGGGCGGCGGAATCCTGCCCAGCCTGCAAGAACGCGCCCGTTTGCAGCGCCTGCAACGTCGTTGCCGGCCAGTGGACGAAACGAGGATCGCCCCCAAGCGTGGCGAAACTCCCTGCTCAGACGCATATTCGGAGTATCGCGATGGCCATTCGGGTTGCGCGGTGGGAGAAAGCGTGCAAAAAGGGTTGCGTAGTGGGAGAAGGTGGGATACCTTCGCCGCAGCGAGCCGGGATGGAGGGGCTCCTCCCACCCCTCCACCCCGGCTCCGAACCTTCTCGGCGCACCCTCCTCAATGGCCTTCCGCGGAACCTTCGACCACACCCTCGATGCGAAGAACCGCCTCACCGTTCCCGCTCGATTCCGGTCTGAGCTCGCCGGCGGCGTCGTCCTCGCCAAAGGGCTTCAGCGTTGCATTGCGGTGTGGACGCCCGCCGCGTACGACGAGTACACGTCCGGTGCGCTCGCGAGCTTCCACCCGCTCTCGGAGGAAGCACAGAAGCTCAACCGCTTCTTCTCGGCCAACTCGCTGGACACCGAGCTCGACGGCGCCGGCCGGATCATGCTGCCCGGCTGGTTGCTCGAGCACGGCGGCCTCAGCAAGGACGTCGTCGTGACCGGCTCCGGCAAGGCGCTGGAGATCTGGGACCGCGCCACCTGGTCGGACTACAACGACGCGCTCACATCCGAAGTCCACGAGATCACCTCATCCCTTGGCCACACTGCTTGACATGACCATTCCGCACGTGCCGGTGCTGGCCGGCGAGGCGATCGAGCTGCTCGACCCGCAGCCCGGTCAGACCGTCGTCGACTGCACGTTCGGTGCGGGCGGCCACGCGCGCCTGCTCGGCCAGCGGATCGGTGCCACCGGCACGCTCATCGCGATCGACCGCGACCCGATCGCGGCCGAGCGCTTCGCCGAGCTCGCCGCGGAGCTGAGCTGCGCCACCCGCTTCATCCGGGCCTCGTTCGTCGAGGGTCTCGAGCAGCTGCGCGACGAGGGTGTGCAGGCGGACATCGTGCTCATGGACCTCGGTATGTCCTCGATGCAGATCGACACCTGGCAGCGTGGATTCTCGTACTCCTACGACGCGCCGCTGGACATGCGGATGGACCCGGACATCGAGCGCTCCGCCCACGAGCTCGTCAACGAGTCCGAGCCGCGCCAGCTCGAGACGATCTTCCGCGACCTCGGCGAGGAGCGCTACGCGCGGCAGATCGCCCGCGGCATCGTGCGCGCCCGTCAGAAGGCGCCGATCGACTCGACGATCGCCCTCGTCGACGTCATCACCCGCGCCGTGCCGGCGCCCGCGCGCTTCGCCGGCGGCCATCCCGCCAAGCGCGTCTTCCAGGCCCTGCGGATCGCCGTCAACGACGAGCTCGGGCAGCTCGACGCGGCGCTCCCGCTCGCGTGGGACGTCCTGCGCGTCGGCGGCAAGCTCGGCGCGATCTCCTTCCACTCGCTCGAGGACCGCCGCGTCAAGCGCTTCCTCCACGGCCGGGCGCAGGGCTGCATCTGCCCGCCGGACCTGCCGATCTGCGCCTGCGGCCGCGAGCCCGAAGCCGAGCTGCTCAGCCGTCGCTCGATCGCGCCCACCCCGGGCGAGGTCGCCGCCAACCCGCGCGCGCGCTCGGCGCGCCTGCGCGTCGCCGCAAAGCTACGAGAGGACCACGGATGAGCCGCTCCGCCGCCGCACGCGCCACGCCCGTCCACGAACGACGCCGCCCGCGCCCGCACGGCACCCCGGCCGCGCGCCGTGTTTCCGGCCCGGCGCGCCCCCACGCCGAGCACGCCGCGGCCATGCCGTCCGACACCGTCTTCGTCCCGCCGCTGCG
Source organism: uncultured Actinomycetes bacterium (assembly GCA_963751065.1). Lineage (GTDB taxonomy): Bacteria > Actinomycetota > Thermoleophilia > Solirubrobacterales > Solirubrobacteraceae > CADCVQ01. The sequence goes on along the minus strand of CAVVTD010000003.1, from coordinate 330,238 downwards.
CGGGGCCGACCCGCGCCACCGCCCCGCGCCGCAGCGCCCGCCCCTGCGGCTGGCCGCGGGCGGCGCCGCGATCGCCCTGCGCGTCGGCGAGACGGCGATGCAGGTCTCCGGCAGCCGCTTCATGGATCGCGTCGTGCGCAGCCGCGCCTGGGTCGTCGTCGTCGGCTTCGGGCTGATCGGCATCGTCGCGATGCAGGTCTCGATGCTCAAGCTCAACTCCGGCATCGGGCGCGCCGTCGACACGATCGCCACGCTCGAGCGCTCCAACGCGACGCTGAAGGCAGACATCTCCCGGCTCAGCTCGGGCGACCGCATCCAGGCCGCCGCCGGCGTGCGCGGCTTCCGCATGCCCGAGCCGGCCGACGTGACGTACCTGCGGGCGGGCGACCTGCGCTCGGACGGCTTCCAGGCCGCCCGGAGGATGCGCGCGCCCGACGCCTCGATCGCCGGTCCCGCCGGCGCGATGACCGCGGCGAGCGTGTCCGAGGCGCTCACGGGTGAGACCACCGCCACAGCCGGCGCCACGACCGCGACGACGACGCCCGGCGCAGCCGCGCCCGCCACCGAGCAGCCCGCGACCAGCACGTCGACAGCGCCGACCGCGACGACCGGCCCGGCCCCGGTGGCGACCACGCCGCCCGCCACCACTGCGCCCGCGAGCACCGCGACGACGCCACCCGCGACGAACGGCGCCACCGCGCCCACAGCCGGGTCCGCGCAGACCTCGCCCGTCACCCCGCAGGTCACCAGCAGCGGCGGGGTGACGCTGCCATAGTCGGCCTCACCGAACGGCGGATCGGGCTGCTGTTCGCGATCTTCCTCGCGTTGCTGCTCATCGCCGTCACGCGCGCGACGTGGCTCGGCGTGGTGCGCGGCTCGTCGTTGCAGGCGGTCGCCAGCACGCAGCAGGTCGAGCAGCTCAGGGTCCCCGCCCGGCGCGGGGCGATCACCGATCGCAACGGCATCGAGCTCGCGGTCTCCGAGCCCGCCGAGGACGTGGCCGTCACGCCGTATCTCGTCAAGCAGCCGATCGCCGTCGCGCGCAAGCTCGCGCCGCTGCTCGACATGACGCAGGCGCAGGTGCTCGACAAGCTCGGCGAGAAGGGCGGCTTCGTCTACCTCGCCCGCAACCGGCCCGCGACGCAGACCCAGAAGATCCGCAAGCTCGAGATCGCCGGCCTGCAGTTCATCCCCAGCGGCCGCCGCGAGTACCCGCGCAAGTGGCTGGCCTCGCAGGTCCTCGGCTGGATCGGGACCGACGGCCAGGGGCTGGGCGGCCTGGAGTACGCGCGCGAGAAGGTCCTGCACGGCACCGACGGCCAGCGCCGGATCGTCAAGGACGCGCTCGGCGAGCCGATCGTCCTGCAGGAGACCAAGCGCGCGAAGGCGGGCAAGGACCTGCGCCTGACGCTCGACGCCGAGCTGCAGGGCAAGGTCGAGGACGTGCTCTCCCAGGTCGGGCTGAAGTGGCGGCCCAAGGGCGCGACGGCGCTCGTGATGGATCCGTACTCCAACACGATCCTCGCGCTCGCCAACTGGCCGCGCGTGGACGCCAACGACCGCGACGGCGCGCCCGCGTACGCGGCGCAGAACCGCGCGGTGGGCTCCATCTACGAGCCGGGGTCGACGTTCAAGCCGTTCACGATCGCCGGCGCGCTGCAGGAGAAGGCCGTCACGCCGTCCGACATCTTCCACCTGCCGCCGTCGATCGACGTCGCCGACCGCACGATCAAGGAGGCCCACGTGCGCGGGACCGAGGACATGTCGGTCACGCAGATCCTCGCGGAGTCCAGCAACGTCGGCACGGTCCGCATCGGGCTGCGGCTCGGCGCGACGAAGTTCGACAAGTGGGTGCGCACGTTCGGCTTCGGCCGGCCGACCGGCATCGAGCTGCCGGGCGAGCAGTCCGGGCTCGTGCTCAAGCGCGACGAGTACTCGGGCTCGTCCATGGGCAACCTGCCGATCGGCCAGGGCGAGTCGGTCACGCCGATCCAGCTCGCCACCGCGTACGCGGCGATCGCGAACGGGGGGGTCCTGCGGCGGCCGCGCATCATCGCCGAGGTCGGCGGCGAGCCGACGCCGACGCCGCCGGGCACGCGCGTGATCACCAAGGAGACCGCGGCCCAGCTGCGAACGATGCTCAAGGGCGTCGTCTCGGCCGGCGGGACCGGCAGCGCGGCGGCGATCGACGGCTACACGCTGGCCGGCAAGACCGGCACGGCGAACAAGATCGACCGCAAGACCGGGGAGTACTCCAAGACCCGGTTCATCGGCTCGTTCGCGGGCTTCGCGCCGGCCGGCAAGCCCAAGCTGCTCGTCACCGTCATGGTCGACGAGCCCCGCGGCGAGATCTACGGGGCCGAGGTGGCGGCTCCGGCTTTTCAGGAGATCATGCGCTTCGCGCTGCCCTATCTCGGCGTGGCTCCGGGCGACTGAGCTCCTCATCGGGCCGACCTGCGCGGCAACTATCCTCGCCACACGTGACGAGACCGCTGACCCCCTGGACGGCCTGATCGCATGAGGCTGCGCGAGGTCCTCGGCGGCGTCGCCCCCGACGTCGCCGCCGACGTGGAGGTCACGGCGCTCGCCTACGACAACCGCCGGGTGCAGCCCGGCACGGCCTTCTTCTGCGTGCGCGGGTTCACGCGCGACGGCCACGAGTTCGCCGCCGACGCGGTCGCGCGGGGCGCCGTCGCGCTCGTGGTCGACCACCCGCTCGGCCTCGGCGTGCCGGAGATCGTCGTCGAGGACGTACGCGCCGCGATGGCGCCCGCCGCCGCGCGCCTGCACGGCGACCCGACCGCGACGCTGCGCACGATCGGCGTCACGGGCACGAACGGCAAGACGACGACGGCCTACCTCGTGCGCGCGCTGCTCGAGGCGGCGGGCGAGCCGACCGGCCTGCTCGGCACGGTGACCTCCGTCATCGGCGGGACCGAGCACGAGGTCGCCCGCACGACGCCCGAGGCGATCGACCTGCAGGCGACGTTCGCGGCGATGCGCGCCGCCGGCGACACGCATTGCGTCATGGAGGCCTCCAGCCACGCGCTCGCGCTCGGCCGCGCCGACGCGATCCACTGGGCGGCGGCGATCTTCACGAACCTGACCCAGGACCACCTCGACTTCCATCCCACGATGGAGGACTACTTCCTCGCCAAATGCAGGCTTTTTGTCGAAGGCCGGCCGAATGTGGCCGTCATCAACGTCGATGACCCGTACGGCGCGCGGCTGGCGCGGGAGCTGCGCGCCGGCGCCGGCGACGCGGTCGGCGAGCTCGTCACGGTCGGGATCGAGTCCGCCGACGCCGACCTGCGCGCCACAGACATCCGCAGCGGCTTCGACGGCTCGACCTTCGCCGCGGGCGGCCTGACGCTGCGCTCGCCGCTGCCGGGCCGCTTCAACGTATTGAACTCCCTCTCTGCGGTCGCGGCAGCTCGGGCGCTGGGCGTCGACGACGCCACCATCGTCGCCGCGCTGCCCGAGGCCGGCCGCGTGCCGGGTCGCTTCGAGCCCGTCGCCGAGGGTCAGGACTTCGCCGTACTCGTCGACTACGCCCACACGCCCGACTCGCTGGAGAACGTGCTGGCCGCCGCACGGCCGCTCACGCGCGGAAAGCTCGTCTGCGTCTTCGGCTGCGGCGGCGACCGCGACCGCGGCAAACGCCCGCAGATGGGCGAGATCTCCGCGCGGCTGGCCGACGTCACGATCGTCACGTCGGACAACCCGCGCTCGGAGGATCCGGCGGCGATCGTCGACGAGATCGTCGCGGGCATCCCCGCCGCGAGCGCAGGCGTCGAGGCGATCGTCGACCGCGCTGCCGCGATCGAGCGCGCGATCGGGCTCGCCGAGCCCGACGACGTCGTCGTCATCGCCGGCAAGGGCCACGAGCAGGGCCAGGAGTTCGAGGGCGGGCGCAAGCTCCCGTTCGACGACGTCGGCGTCGCACGAGAGGCGCTGCGTGCGCGACTGGTCGCCTGAGCTGCTCGCCCAGGCCGCCGGCGTGCAGCTCATCGCCGCGCCCCGGGATCCCGACCCCGACGGTCCGCCCGGGCCCACACGCGTGACGATCGACTCGCGCGCCGTCGCACCGGGCGATCTGTTCGTCGGCCTGGCCGGCCGCAACGTCGACGGCGGGCGCTTCGCCGCGCAGGCGCTCGACGCCGGCGCGTGGGGCGTGCTCGTCACGCCCGACCACGCCCACCACGACCGCTTCACGAAGGCGGGCGTGATCCTCGAGACCGAGGACCCGCTCGCCGGGCTGCAGGCCCTGGCGCGCTCCTGGCGCCGCGCGCTCGGCGCCCAGGTCGTCGCGATCACCGGCTCGACCGGCAAGACGTCGACGAAGGACATCCTCGCGGCGATGCTGGCCCCGCACGTCCGCGTGGTCGCCAGCGCGGAGAACTTCAACACGGAGATCGGCCTGCCGCTGTCGATCCTCGCGGCCCCCGCCGGCACCGAGGTGCTCGTGCTCGAGATGGCGATGCGCGGCACCGGCCAGATCGCCGAGCTGGCGGCGATCGCCGAGCCCGACGTCGGCGTCATCGTCAACGTCGGGCCCGTCCACCTCGAGCTGCTCGGCTCCCTGGAGGCGATTGCGGCGGCGAAGGCCGAGCTGCTCGCCGACCTGCGCGCCGGCGCGACCGCCGTCCTGCCGTCCGACGAGCCGCTGCTCGACGCCCACCGGCGCGATGACCTGCACACCGTGACGTTCGGCCCGGGCGGCGACGTCGTCCGAGCTCGACGACGACCTCGAGCTGCCGTTCAGCTCGCGCGGCACATGCGGCTCCAACGCGCTCGCGGCGCTCGCCGCGGCCGCGCGCGCGGTCGGCGTGGCGCCCGCGCGGGCGCCTGGAGGTGCGGCTCAGCGCGCTGCGCGGGCAGCGCATCGAGCTGCCCGGCCCGGTGCTCGTCATCGACGACTGCTACAACGCCAACCCGATGTCGATGCGCGCCGCCCTCGACGATCTCGCCGTGTCCGCGACCGGGCGCAAGGTCGCCGTGCTCGGCGACATGCTCGAACTCGGCCCGCAGGAGCAGCGCTTCCATGCCGAGATCGGCGACTTCGCGACGCGCCGCGGGATCGACGTGCTCGTGACCGTCGGCCCGCGTGCGGCCGGCATGGCCGCATCGTTTCGCGGAATGCTCTACGTCACGCCCGACGCGGCCGCCGCGACGGAGATCGTGCGCGAGATCGTCGCGCCCGGCGACACGGTGCTCGTGAAGGGCTCGCGCGGCGTCGGCCTCGAGGTCGTCGCGCAGGGCCTGCAGGCGGCCGGGGAGTAGGCGCGCATGGGCGAGGTCCTGATCGCCGGCACCGCGGCGCTGCTCATCTGCATCTTCCTGTCGCCGAAGTTCATCGCCTTCCTGCAGCAGCGCGAGTTCGGGCAGTTCATCCGCGAGGAGGGACCGGCCAAGCACCACGTCAAGGCCGGCACCCCGACGATGGGCGGGATCATCATCGTGACCGCCGTCTCGGTCCCCTTCCTCATGCTCTCCGACTACGACTGGCGGGCGGTCGGGGTCTACGGCGCGCTGCTGGGCTGTGCGCTGCTCGGCTTCGCCGACGACTACACGAAGATCGTGCGCCGCCGCTCGCTGGGCCTCAACGCGCGCGCCAAGCTGTTCATCACGCTGCTCATCTCCGTCGGCCTGTGGTGGATCGCGACCCAGAAGGCCGGCCTGCCCGAGACGCTGCGCCTGCGCGTCATCGACTACCAGATCGACCTCAGCTTCCTCGCCGGTGTGCCGTTTCTCGTGATGATCTACATCGTCGTCGCCGGCACGACGAGCGCGGTGAACCTCACCGACGGGCTCGACGGCCTTGCCGCGGGCTGCGCGGCGATCGTGGCGCTGGCATACATCGGGATCACGTTCATCACGACCGGGCAGCACGACCTCGCGCTGCTGTCGGCCTGCCTCGTCGGCGCCTGCGTCGGCTTTCTGTGGTTCAACGCGTTCCCGGCGACGATCTTCATGGGCGACACGGGGTCGCTCGCCCTGGGCGGCGCAATCGCCGGGCTGGCGATCATGACGAAGACCGAGATCCTGCTCATCCTGCTCGGCGGCATCTTCGTCGTCGAGGCGCTGAGCGTGATGATCCAGGTCTTCTCCTTTCAGACGTTCCGCAAGCGGCCGTTTCTCATGGCGCCGATTCACCACCACTTCGAGCTGCTGGGCTGGTCGGAGACGAAGATCATCCTGCGCTTCTGGATCATCGCCGCGATCTGCAGCGCGATCGGCTTCACGCTGTATCAGTACTCCGTTGCCTAGGAAGCGCCCGCCGCTGCCGCCGGGACCGTGGCTCGTGGTCGGGCTCGCCCGCTCGGGGATCGCCGCGGCGCGGGCGCTGCAGGCGCGCGGCGAGCGCGTCGTGGCGGTCGACAGCGGCGCGCCGGACGTGCCCGGCGACATCGAGGCGCATGTGGGAAGCGACGGGCTGGCGCTGCTGGCGCAGGCGCGCGCCGTCGTGAAGTCCCCGGGCGTGCCGCGCGAGGCGCCGGTCGTCGCCGCCGCGCGGGCGCGCGGCATCCCGGTGCTCGGCGAGCTCGAGCTCGGCTGGCGGCTCGTCCCCAACGAGTTCGTCGCCGTGACCGGCACGAACGGCAAGACGACGACCGTCGAGCTGCTTGGTCATATCCACCGCGAGAGCGGCCTGCCCGTCGTCGTCGCGGGCAACGTCGGCACCGCGCTGACCGGGGTCGTGGGGGAGATCGACCCGAGCGCGACCGTCGTCTGTGAGGCGAGCTCCTTTCAGCTCGAGGACACGCTGGCCTTCGCGCCCGAGGGCGCGGTGCTGCTCAACGTCGAGGCCGACCACCTCGACCGCCACGGCACGCTGGAGGACTACCTCGCCGCCAAGCTGCAGATCTTCTCCCGCCAGGGCAACCACGACGTCGCCGTCGCGCCGGCCGGGATCGCGATCGAGGACCTCGGCGGCTGCGCGCGGCGCGTGCCGTTCGGGCCCGGGGGCGAGCTCGACGACCGCGCCGGGCATCTGTGGTGGGACGGCGAGCCGCTCATCGCACACGCCGACATCCGGCTGCGCGGGGCGCACAACCGCGCCAACGCCGCGGCGGCGGCGGCGATCGCGCTCGCGCGCGGGATCGACCGCGACGCCGTGCGCGCGGCGTTGCGGACGTTCGCCGGCGTCGAGCACCGCCTGGAGGAGGTCGCGCGCGTCGATGGCGTGCTCTACGTCAACGACTCCAAGGCGACGAACGTCGCATCGACGCTCGTCGCGCTGGCGGCGTTCGCGGGCTCGCCCGTGCACCTCATCCTCGGCGGCCTGGGCAAGGAGCAGGACTTCACGCCGCTGCGCGGCGCCGCCGCCCACACGTACCTCATCGGCGCCGACGCGCCGCGGATCGCGCGCGAGGCCGGCGGCGAGCCGTGCGGAGACCTCGCGACGGCGGTGGCACGCGCCCGCGCGGCCGCTCGCTCCGGAGACGTCGTCCTGCTCTCGCCGGCCTGCGCGAGCTTCGATCAGTTCGCCGACTTCGAGGCCCGCGGTCGCGCGTTCAGGGAACTCGTCGCGTAGCGCGCCAGCAGCGCGAGCGCGACGAGCCCGGCCAGGGCGGCGCCCGCGATCGCCCACCACGGCGCGCCGCCGTCGGCGCCGGCGGGGGCGACGGGCAGGGGAATGCCGGTCAGGCGTGCCGCGGACAGCGGCGCCACCCCGCGCACCACGTCGTCGAGCGCCATCCGGCTGGTCACCGACAGCTTGAACCAGTCGCCGTTCGTGGCCGGAACGACGGGCCGCGTGATGCCGAGGCTCGGCACGTAGTCGTAGGCGTCGGTCACGCCGCCCGCGTCGGGACCGTGCTCGATCGTGAACCTGACCCTGACGAACGGCGCCGCGGCCGCCGGCGGGCCGGTCGGCGCGCCCTCGGCGAACAGCGCGTGGTACTGCGCCTCGTCGACGTCCCGGCACCCCGCGGCGCCGCAGATCTCGGCGCTCGAGATGCCCTTCGCGGGAGCGCCGGCGGGGAGGGCCGCCACGAGCGCGACGGCGATGAGGACCGGCAGAAGAGATCGCATGTCCGGGCTACACCGCGGCGCGCTCGCGCGTTCCCGGGAACCTCGCGCCGCGCGGCGGTGTAGAGCTTGCGGTGGTGCATCCGCCACCCCTGACCGAAAGCGTCCTGCTCAGCCGCGCCCGCGGAGGAGACCTCGACGCCTACGAACAGCTCGTGCGCCTCCATCAGCAGACCGCCTTTCGCACCGCGCTCGTGCTCACGCGCAACGCCGCCGACGCCGAGGAGGCCGCGCAGGACGGCTTCGTCAAGGCGTGGCGCGCGCTGAGCCGCTTCGACGCGGCACGGCCGTTTCGCCCCTGGCTGCTGGCGATCGTCGCCAACGAGGCGCGCAACCGGCGCCGTGCGGCGGGCCGTCGCGAGGCGCTCGCGCTGCGCGCCGAGCCGGGCGCGCCGGCCGGCTCGCCGGAGGGCGCGCTGCTCGTCGCCGAGCGCGACACGGCGCTCGCCGCCGCGCTGGAGCGCCTCGACGCGCGCGATCGCGAGGTCATCGCCTGCCGCTACCTGCTCGAGCTCAGCGAGGCCGAGACCGCGGCCGCGCTGGGCTGCCGCGTGGGGACCGTGAAGTCGCGCCTCTCGCGGGCGCTGGCGCGGCTGCGCGCGCAGGCCGCCGGGATCGGAGGCCTCGATGGCTGACCTGCACGAGGCGCTCACCCATCTGGCCGCCGGGGCGACCTGGCCGCCCACGCCCGAGCTCGCCACGAGCGTGCGGACGGCGATCGAGGCGCCGCCGCCGCGGCCGTCGCGTGCGCGCGGCCGCCGGCCGCTGCTGGCGGCGCTGCTCGCGCTGATCGCCGGTGGCGGTGTGCTCGCGGCCCCGGGCGTCGGTTCCGGGCTGCTCGAGCGCCTCGGCCTGCGCGACGCGGAGGTGACGAAGGTGCGCGAGCTGCCGCCGACCTCGCTCGGCCAGAGGCTGGACCTGGGCGAGCGCACGTCGCCGGCCGGCGCGCGGCGGGCGGCCGGCTTCGAGCTCCTGCGCCCGGCTGCGCTCGGCGCCCCGCGCGAGGTCTACGTCGACGACGGCGCCGTGACGTTCGTGTACCGCGCCCGCTCGGGCCGGCCGATCCTGTTCACCCAGGTCCGCGGCAGCGCGCGGCCCTACGTGCGGAAGTTCGTCACCGCCGACACGCGGCGGGTGCGGATCGACGGGGTCGCGGGCCTGCTGCTGCAGGGCCCGCACGCCGTCTTCTTCGACGATCGCGGCCGCGGCGGCGGCACGCGCGTGCAGGAGCCGCGGCTGGCGAAGAACACGCTGCTGTGGGAGCGCGACGGGCTGCTCCTGCGCCTCGAGGCCGACCAGCCGGTCGGCGAGCTCGTGCGGATCGCGGGGTCGGTGGGTCAGGGGTGAGGCATTTCCGGTTTGGTTTCGCCGTGGGGGAGGGATACCCAAGGACGTCTGGTCTTGAGAGCCTCTACCGGTTCGGTCGACCCGACATCACACAGGCGAAGGGTCAGTCGGCGTCTGACCGGCGTCGGTTGGTCCTTCGTTCAAGGCGGGGGGGGGGTGTCGGCGGCCGATGGCCCCTCGTAGCCGCGGGGATGCAGGACGAAGATCTCCGTGGCGACATCCGCCACGGTGTCGATGCCGCTCACGAACGCCCGCACCCGGCGGCCCGTCAGACGCTCGACGGGCTCGCAGAAAGCCCCCTGCTCGGCGTACTGAAAGAGCATCCGCAGGTCGCGCAGGCGCTGGTTCTCGCCCAGCTGGCGCAGGCGCCGCTCGGCGGGTGTGAGCGTGTTCTCCAGCGTGACGAGCAGGATGTCCTCGCCCGCCCAGTCCGTGCGCACCTTCGTCGGCCCGCGGCCGAACTGGTCCTTGTACAGGCGCACCATCTCGTTGGAGATCGCGCTGAGCAGGTGCAGCTGGCGTGGCTCGTCTGGGGCGTGGGGCAGGCGTGAATCCATCGAGGTCCCTGGTAGGCACTGGATCCCGATTTCAGCCGCGACCGCGGGGGGGGGGGGGGGGGAGCGTTCTTGCTGACTTCGAGCTTCGTTTGCACGCCGCGAGCGCTGCGTTCGGCACGGATGCGTCGCCTTCGGCACAGTACGGGCTACCCATTAGGCGCGCGGGGTAGCCCCTGCCCGTGGCCACGAACGAGCGCATCATGCCGGTCTCACCGCACGCGGTCTGGGACGCGCTGGCGGACCCCGGGACCTACGCCGATTGGGTCGTCGGGTCCAAGCGCATCCGCGCCGCCGACCCCGCGTGGCCGGCGCCCGGTTCGCGCTTTCATCACACGGTCGGCGTCGGGCCGCTGAGCGTCGACGACCACACCGAATCGCTCGAGGCCGACGCGCCCAATCGCCTGCGGCTGCGGGCAAAGGCGCGCCCGCTCGGCACCGCGCAGGTCACGCTCGAGCTGGTGCCGATCGAGGACGGGACCTACGTGCGGATGACCGAGAACCCCGACGGGCTCTCGTCGGTGCTGGGCCTCAACCCGTTCGTCCACCTGCTGACGATGGCGCGCAACGCCGAGTCGCTGCGGCGGCTGGAGCAGATCGCGCGCCGTCGCGCGGCCGCCTGAGATGCCGGCCTACGGCGACTGCCAGACGGCCGAGATCGACGCCCCGCCGCAGGCCGTGTTCGACGCCCTCACCGACTACGAGCGGCTGCCCGAGTGGCAGGGCGCGGTGTGCGACGTCGAGGTGCTCGAGCGCGATGCGCAGGGCCGCGGGGCGGTGGTCGAATACGTCGTCGATGCGCGTCTGAAGAAGGTCCGCTACCGGCTGCGCCAGATCTACGAGCCGCCGCGCCGCCTGGCCAGCGAGTACCTCGGCGGCGACTTTCGCGACTTCGGCGGCGAGTGGCGCTTCGAGCCGCTGGCCGGCGGGCGCACGCTCGTCGAGCTCGACCTGCGCATCGACCCGGGGCGCTTCGTCCCGGGCGTCGTGCGCAAGGCCATCTCCGACGCGGTCATGCGCCGCGCGCTGCGCGATCTCGAGGCGCACCTCGAATCTGACGAGCACGCACGCGCGCGCCCGCGTCACTAGATTCCCGCAGCGACGTCGCTTCGCGCGACCGTCGCCGCGATGAAATCGCTCCTCCTCACCGTGCTGTTCCTGGTCCTGGCGATCGTGATCGTGGGCGTGATCGCACTCGCGGCCACGAACCTCGGCGTCGACCGCACGGCGACGAAGAACCACCTCGTCTCCGGGACGCTGCGCGAGGTCGTCGTCAAGCCCGGGCGCGGGGACGTCCAGTTCGTCCCGGCCTTCAAGCTCGTCCGCGTCAGCGAGACCCAGCACTACGTCATCGAGAAGCCCGAGCTCGAGCTCACGCGGGCCAACGGCGTGCTCACGATCGAACCGAAGTGCGACGACTATCCGGAGGTCGTGCCGTGCTTCTCGGATCTGCGCATCACCGTTCCGCCCGGTGTGAAGGTGACCGTCGACGGCGGCCGGGGTGACATCGACATGCGCGCGGTCGACGTCCGCGGCGTGCATGTGGAGACCGGTTCGGGGGACATCGAACTCGGCGTAATCGGCCGGCCCGGGCTGGTCTGGGCGCACTCGGATTCCGGCGATGTCGAGCTCGTGACGGCAAGCGCGCGCGCCGTCGACATCCGCTCGTCGACCGGCGACCTGCAGGCCGACGTCGGCGCCAAGCCGCGCCGCGTGCTCGCGCGCAGCGACGACGGCGACATCGCGCTCGCGCTGCCGCGTGGCATCTACGCCATCAAGACGAAGGCCGCGGACGCCGACGACGTGCAGGTGCGCGGGCTGTTGCGCAACGCGGCCTCGGCGAGCTCGATCGACGTGCGCACGGACTCCGGCGACATCGACGTGCGCCCGCGCTGAGCGGGCGCACGCGCTACTGCAGGGCGTCCTGCGGGATGACGTAGTAGTGCTTGCTCGGCGCCTTGGGCCGCATGTCGAAGCCCTGGCGCGCCCGGACGCCGAACGTCTTGTCGGGGTAGCCGCCGTGCGCGCGGACCCACTCGAGGACCTCGTCGGGATCGCCGCCGGCATCGACGACCTTGTCCTGCATGATCGCCACGGTGTCCGACGGGTTGCCGAGAAACAGGGCCGGCGTGATGCCGGCGAGCAGCGTCTTGATCGGGTCTGAATCTTTCTTCTTGGCCACGGCGCGCGAGGATAGCGGCCGTCAGCCGACGAGGCGCGCGGCAATCGCCGGGACGTCGCGCAGATCCTCGACGAATGCGTGTGCGCCGGCGAGCTCCGCGCGCTCGTGCGAGGTGAGCACGGCGATGACGTGCATGCCGGCGGCGAGGCCCGCAGCGATCCCCGCCGGAGCGTCCTCGAGCACGACACACGCCGCCGCGGGCGCGCCCAGCGCGGCCGCCGCGCGCTTGTAGCCCTCGGGGTCGGGCTTGCCGCGCGTGACCTGATCGGCGCTGATGCAGACCCGCGGCTGGGGCAGGCCGGTCGTGGCGAAGCGCGCGCCGGCGAGCGCGGCGGTGCAGGAGGTGACTACGGCCAGGCGCTCGGGCGGCGTTCCGCCGAGCAGCTCCGCCGCGCCCACGATCGCCACGACGCCCTCCTCCTCGGCGGCGTGCGCGGCGTCGAGGCGTGCGCTCTCGGCGTCGGCATCGAGCTCGGGCGCGCAGAGCGCGACGACCTCGCGCGCCGGGCGCCCCTGCGCCGTGGCGACGACGAGCGCCGCGTCGAGGTCATGCGCGAGCGCCCACGCCCGGTAGACGCGCGAGATCGCCTCTGAGGACGAGACGAGCACGCCGTCGAGATCGCAGAGCAGGACGGGCTCCATCGGGTCAGCGCGCCGCGCGGAGCGCGGGATACAGCGCGACGAAGCGCTCGCGCGCCTCGCGGTAGGGCTCGATCCAGGCCGGCACAGGCTCGATGATCTCGCCCGGACGGACGCACGCCCCCACCGCGTCGTGGACGTCGGCGAACGCGCCCGCCGCGACGCCGCCGAGCAGGGCGGCGCCGAACGACGCGCCCTCGTCGACGGCGACGCGCTGCAGCGGAAGCTCGAGCACGGAGGCAAGGATCTGAAGCCACAGCGTGCTGCGCGCGCCGCCGCCGGAGACGCGGCCGAGGACGGGCGGCGGCGAGGCGGTCTCGGCGACGAGGTCCAGGCCGTCGCGCAGGCCGAACGCGACGCCCTCGAGCACCGCGCGCACGAGCGCGCCGCGGTCGTGGCGCAGCGAGAGCCCGGTGAAGGCGCCGCGCGCGTCGGGATCGGCGTGCGGCGTGCGCTCGCCGGCGAGGTAGGGCAGGAAGGTGAGCCCCTCGACGCCGGGCTCCCAGCGCTCCGCCTCGGCGACGAGCGCGCCGAAGTCCGATCCGGGCGCGACCGCGTCGCGCAGCCAGCGCAGCGACCCGGCGGCGGAGAGCATGACGCCCATGCTGTGCCAGCCGCCCGGCACCGCGTGGCAGAAGGCGTGCACGCGCGCCTGCGGGTCGGCGATGAACCCGTCGGAGGCGGCGAAGACGACGCCCGACGTGCCGAGCACCACCGACGCCGGCCCCGGATGGTCGACGCCGACGCCGAGCGCGCCGGCCGCCTGGTCGCCCGCGCCCGCGGCCACCGGCGTGCCGTCGGCGGTGACGCCGCTGACCTGCGGGGATTCCAGCGCGCGGGGCAGCCAGGCCGGATCGACCTCGAGCGCCTCGAGCACCGCGTCGCTCCAGCGCCGCTGCGCGACGTCGAACAGCAGCGTCCCGGAGGCGTCGGCGACGTCGGTCGCGTGCTCGCCGCACAGGCGCAGGCGCACGTAGTCCTTGGGCAGCATGATGCGGTCGATCCGCGCGTAGACGTCGGGCTCGTGGCGGGCCAGCCAGCGCAGCTTCGGCGCCGTGAAGCCGGTGAGCGCGCGGTTGCCGGTCAGCGCGATGAGCTCGTCCAGGCCGACGCGCTGCTCGATCTCCGCGCACTCGGCGCCGGTGCGCCCGTCGTTCCAGAGCATCGCCGGGCGCAGCACGCGCCCGCCCTCATCCAGCGTGACGAGGCCATGCATCTGGCCGGTCAGGCCGATGCCGCCGATCTCCCACTCGTCGCTCAGCTCGGCGAGCACGGCCTGCGCGCCGGCCCACCAGTCCTCGGGATCCTGCTCGGCCCAGCCCGGGTGCGGCGTCGACAGCGGGTGGGGGACCTCGGCGCGCGCGATGATCGCGCCGTCGGCCGCGTCGACGAGCAGGCCCTTGACCGAGGACGTCCCGATGTCGAGCCCGGCGAGCAGCACCCCTGGACCGCTACGCGCCGAGCGCCGCGTAGACGAGCTCGTAGGCCTTGATCGCGTCCTTGCGCGACTGCGCCTCGCGCAGCGCCTCCTCGTCGATCCGCCCCGCGGCGCCGTCGATGAAGCGCCACTGCAGCACGCTGCGCCTGACGACGTCGACGGCGTCCTCGGTGTACGGATACAGGTCGAAGCCGAGCCGCTCTCCGTTGTCGCCGTAGCCCGCCCGGCGCAGCTCGACCGCGAGCTCGAGCGTCTCCATGAACGCCGTCGCGCCGACCATGTTGTCGTCGTCGAACGTGCCCCAGCCGGAGTTCGCGTGCTGGTGGCCGAGCAGCCCCTCGTACGCCAGCAGCGCGGCGTACTCGGCGAGGTTCTCGCCGTTCATGATCAGGTGCTGCCAGTCCATGTTGACCTGCACGTTCGTGATCCCGCGGGCGCGCAGCGTGTGGATGACGTGCAGCGTCATGCCGACGTTGCCCATGTGGATCTTCATCGCGGGCTCGGAGTTCTTGTGCTCGAGACAGCAGGATCTGGTCGAACTCGGCGAGCTTCTTCGCCGCCTCGCCGATGCCGTCGATGAGCCCCTGCCAGCTCTGCGCGTACGGCGTCTGGAACGGGTAGTTGTAGCCCTCGATCCCGGGCCAGATGATGAACCGCGCGCCGAGTCGCCCGGCGAACTCCGCGCCCTCCACGGTCATCCGGACCGCCTCGGCGCGGGTCGCCTCGTCGGGGTTGGACAGGCCGCCGCGGGCGAAGCGGTTGTCGAGGTGCATGCCGCTGGCGATCGCGTAGATGCCGTGGCCGTCGAGCGCCTCGCGCACCTCGTCGAGGTTGTCGTCGGAGAGCTCCTGGGGGAAGTGGAACTCGTAGTCGTCGATCAGGCCCTCCAGGCCCGCGACGGCGGTGCGCACGTACTCGGCCGTCCTCAGCCCGGCCAGCTCGGGCTTGTAGCCCGCCGGGTTGAAGCGGGTGACCATCGGGCCCATCGCCCAGATGCCAAGACTTGTCCTCATGGTCCTTCCTCCTCGGTCATGTCGATGACGGCGGCGGTCCGCGCGCTGCGGCGCGCCGCCTCGATGACGCGAAGACCGGCGACGCTGTCGCGCGGGTCGACGGGCAGCGGTGTGCCGTCGCGCAGGGCGTCGCGCACGCCCGCGTAGAAGTGCTCGTAGGCGCCCGGCTGCAGCTCGACGGTGTGCTCCTCGCCGTCCGCGTCGATGACGAAGGCCGGCTCGCCTTCGCCCCAGTCCTCGTCGCCCGGGCGCAGCCCGGCGGCGAGCTGGTCCTCCTGCGGATCCAGACCCGGGGTGTGGACCCCGCCGGCCGTCCCGCTCGCGCTCATCGAGCGTTCGCCGAGCGGCGCGATCGCGCTCATCCACAGATGCGAGCGCACGCCGACGGCGTGCTCGAGCGCGACGAAGACGTCGTCGTCGATCAGCGCGTCGGGGCGGCGCGCGTCGATCTCCGCATAGACGCGATGCACGGGGCCGAACAGCGTGAGCGCCTGGTCGACGAGGTGCGCGCCGAGATCGAGCAGCAGCCCGCCGCCCTCGCTCGCGCCGGGCAGCTCGCGCCACGCGCTCGTGTTCACCTCGGGGCGGAACTTCTCGAAGCGCGACTCGAAGCGGGTCACGGTCCCGAGCTCGCCGGATTCCACGAACCGGCGCACCGTGAGGAAGTCGCCGTCCCAGCGGCGGTTCTGAAAGACCGTGAACGGCACGCCGGCGGCGGCGAAGTGGTCGACGAGCGCGGCCGCCGACGTGAGGTCGGGGGCCAGCGGCTTGTCCATGACGACCGCGACGCGGTGCGTGAGCGCGCGGCGGGCGATCGGCACGTGCAGCCGGTTCGGCGTCGCGACGACGAGCAGGTCGATGTCGCCGCCGCGGCGGCGCAGCAGCGCGTCGGCGTCCTCGTCGACGGCGATGCCCGGGTAGGCCGCCTTCGCCCGCGCGGCGCGCCCGGCGTCCGAGGTCGTCACCGCGACGAGATCCAGGCCCGGGGTGGCCGCGACGAGCGGGGCGTGGAACACCTCGCCGGCCAGGCCGTAGCCGGCGATCGCCACGCGCAGGTCCGCGCTCATGCCGGCGATACCGGCACGGGCACGGCGACCGAGCCGCCGTCCTCGGCCGCGCGGTACAACGCCTCGATCGCCCGCGCCTGGCCGACCGCGTCGTCGCGGCCGAGCAGCGGCGGGCGCTCGCCGGCAATCGCCGCGGCCATGTCCTCGAGCTCCAGCCGATAGCTGTTGACCGGCTCGATGTCGATGACCTCCGGCTCGGCGCCGCTGCGCTCGAGCAGGAGCCGCGGCGCGCTGGCGTGCCAGGGGTCGGCGAGCAGGATGCGGCCGTCGGAGCCGACGACCTCGAGCTCGCCGCGCCCCGCCATGTCGAAGCCGCAGTCGATCGTCGCCAGCACGTCGCCTGCGAAGCGCAGCAGCCCGGTCATACGCAGGTCGACCCCGCTCGGCCCGATGACGGCCTCGGCCGACACGCTCAGCGGCTCTGCGCCGGCGGCGAACCGGGCCCCGCTGACGCAGTAGCAGCCGACGTCCATGAGCGCCCCGCCGTCGAGCGCCGGATCGAGGCGCACGTCGGTCGTGGCGGCGAGCGGGAAGGAGAACGAGGCGCGCACGAGCCGTGGGTTGCCGATCACGCCCTCGTCGAGCAGCGCGCGCAGGCGCACGGTCTGCGGGTTGTGGCGCCACATGAACGCCTCGCTGAGCACGAGGCCCGCCGCCTCGGCGACGTCGAAGGCGTGCTCGACCCGCGCCGGCCGGCGGTCCATCGGCTTCTCGCAGAGCACGTGCTTGCCGGCCCCCAGCGCCTTCACCGACCAGTCGACGTGCATGCCGTTGGGCAGCGGGACGTAGACGGCGTCGACGTCCGGATCGGCCAGCAGCGCCTCGTAGGAGCCGTGGGCGCGGGGGATCCCGTGCGCCTCGGCGAACGCCTGCGCGCTCGCCTCGCTGCGGCTCCCCACCGCGACGATCTCGGCGAGGTCGGTCTCCCGCGCGCCCGCGATCACCGCCCCGCCGATCCGCGCCGTGGAGAGGATGCCCCAGCGGACGGTTACCCCCACGAGCCCTCGCTCATCGGCCGGAACGTCGTCGTCATCAGGCGCATCGAGCGCGGCCGTGTGAGCGCGAACATGACGACCTCGGCGACGTCGTCGCCGCTCATCATCCCGTCGAGCTCGGGCATGCCCTCGGTGCGCCCGGTGCCGATCGCGAAGTCCGTCGCGACGCCGCCGGGGCAGATGTTCGAGCAGCGCACGCCGTGTTCGCGCAGCTCGATGTCCAGCGACCGCACGAAGCCGACCTGGCCGAACTTCGAGGCGTTGTAGACCGCCTCGCCCGGGAACGCGTTCACCCCGGCGACCGAGGCCAGCGAGATGAAGTCCCCGCCACCCTCGGCCGCGATGAGGTGCGGCAGCGCCGCGCGCGCGGTGTAGAGCACGCCCTTGAGGTTCACGTCGATCATGAGCTCGAGCTGCTCGGGATCGAGCTCGAGGAACGGGCCGTAGGCACCGACGCCGGCGTTGGCGACGACGATGTCCAGGCCCCCGTGGGCCTCCACCGTCGCCGCCACCAGCGCGTCGACCTGTGCGGGATCGCGGACGTCTGTGGGGGGAGCGACCGCGCCCGCGATCCCGAGGTCGTCGCCGCTGCGCGAGGCCAGCCCCAGCGCAACGCCGGCTTCGGACAACCGGCGCGCAACCGCGGCACCGATGCCGCGGCTGGCGCCGGTGACGAGCGCGACCTTCCCCGTGAGGCCCTCCGTGGCCCCGGTCACGCTCTGCCCGATTGCTCGCGCCCGCGGCGCGAGATGGAGTCGACGGCGACGGCGAGCAGCAGCACGAGGCCGGTGACGACGAACTTCGTCCCCGAGCTCAGGCCGAGCAGGCCCAGGCCGTTGTCGATGCTGGCGATCACGAGCGCCCCGAGCAGCGCGGACTTGATGTGCCCGCGGCCGCCGAACAGGGAGGTGCCGCCGATCACCGCGGCGGCGATCGAGTACAGCAGGATCGCGCCGCCACCCGCGTTCGTGTCCACCGAGCGCAGGCGCGAGGCGAGCACGATGCCGCCGACGACCGCCATCAGCGAGCAGATCGCGAAGCAGATGATCTTGATGCGGTCGACGTCGATGCCCGCGCGCCGAGCCGCCTCGGCGTTGCCGCCGACGGCGTAGACGTGACGCCCGAAGCGCGTGCGCCGCAGGATGTAGGTCCAGAAGACGAGCAGCACGCCGACGAGCACGGCGACGTACGGAAGGCCGCGGTCCTCGTTGACGACCCAGACGACGAACGCCAGCGCCACGAACAGCCCGGCGATCCGCAGGGCCACGATGAGCAGCGGGTCGTTGTCCAGGCCGGCGCTCTGGCGCTTGCGCAGGCCCCACAGCTGGACCGCCGCGTAGGCGCCGACCGCGAGCAGCATGAGCACCCAGGCGGCGCCCTTCGGCACGAAGTCGTTGGCGAAGCCGATGATGAGGTCGTCCTGCAGCACGACCGTGCCGCGGCTGCCGATGAGCAGCAGCACGACGCCGTTCCAGGCCAGCAGGCCGGCCAGGGTCACGACGAACGACGGGATGCCGACCTTCGTGATGATCACGCCGTGCAGGGTCCCGATGAGCACGCCCGAGCCGACGACGGCGAGGATCGCGATGCCCGGAGCCACGGTGTTGCCGTCGGGCAGCAGCAGCAGGGCGCAGATCACGCCGCCGACGCCGGAGACGTAGCCGACCGAGAGGTCGATCTCGCCGAGCAGCAGGACGAAGACGATGCCCATGGCGACGAGCGCGAAGGGCGCGCCCTGGACCATGAGGTTGACGAAGTTGCCGGCCGTCAGGAAGCGGTCGTTCTGGACCTGGAAGACGACCGCGATGACGAGCAGGCCGATGATGATCGGCAGGCTGCCGAGCTCGCCGCCGCGGACGTTCTCGGTCCAGCGCTTGGCGTAGGCACCGATCGTCGCGCTCGGCGCGGCGGCCGGGGTGGGCAGGGGCGGGGTGATGGCGCTCATAGCGCGACCGCCTCCTCCTGGCCGGGCACGGTGGAGAGCTTGCCCGCGGTGATCGCCTCGACGACCTCGCGCTGGGTCGTCTCCTTCGTGTTGAAGCGCGCGACGTCCTGGCCGAGGCGCAGAACCGTGATGCGGTCGGCGACCTCGAAGATGTCGTGCAGGTTGTGCGAGACGAGCATGACCGCGAGGCCCTGGTCGGCGAGGCGCCGCACGAGGTCGAGCACCTGGCGCGTCTGGGCGACGCCGAGCGCGGCGGTCGGCTCGTCGAGGATGACGAGGCGCGAGTTCCACATGACGGCCTTGGCGACCGCGATCGACTGGCGCTGGCCGCCGGACAGCCCGGCGACGGTCTGGCGCACCGAGCGGATCGTGGTGACCGACAGCGAGCTGAGGGTCTCGCTGCAGCGCTGCTCCATCTTCGTCTCGTCGAGCGCGTGCAGCGGCGTGACCTCCTCGCGACCGAGGTACATGTTCTGCACGACGTCGAGGTTGTCCGCGAGCGCGAGGTCCTGGTAGACGACCTCGATGCCCAGCGCCGAGGCGTCCTTCGGGCCGCTGATCGAGACGGGCTTGCCCTCCCAGGAGATCTCGCCGCTGTCGATCGGATAGATGCCGGCGATGCACTTGATCGTCACCGACTTGCCGGCGCCGTTGTCGCCGACCAGGGCCGTGACCTCACCCGCGCGGACGTCGAAGTCCACCTCGTGGAGTGCCTGCACGGCACCGAAGCGCTTGGAGACTCCCTTGAGCTCCAGCAACGGCACCGCGCCGGAGGGCCGCTCGCGCGACCCTCCGCCGTCGGTGGTCGGGCTCATGACAGACCGAGCCCCTTGCACTTGGACGCGAGCTTGCCCGCGCAGATCTCAGCGGCCTTGGGGAAGTCAGGCTCGCCGAGGTACTCCTTGATGGTGTCCTTCGTGACGGCGACCGGCTTGAGCAGCACGGACGGGACGTCGCGGTTCTCGTTGTTGACCGAGCCGGTCACGCCGCTCGGATCCTCGCCCTTGGCCAGCGCGACGGCCAGGGCGGCAGCGGCGTCGGCTTCCTTCTTGATGGCCTTGTAGACCGTCATGCACTGGTCGCCGTTGACGATGTTCTGGATGCCCTGCAGCGTCGCGTCCTGGCCGGTGACCGGGATCTGCTTGAGCTTGCGCTGCTTGAGCGCCGAGATCGCGGCGTTGCCGAGACCGTCGTTGGCGGCGAGCACGCCGTCGACCTTGTTGGACGCCTTCTGCAGCATCTGCTCGAAGATCGTCAGCGCCTTCTGGTTGTCCCAGTCGGGCACGGACTGATCGGCGACCTCGGTCCACTCACCGGACTCGAACTTCGGGTTGATGACCGAGTCGTAGCCCGCCTTGAACAGCGTCGCGTTGTTGTCGGTCGGGGAGCCGTTGAGCACGGCGACGGCCGGCTTGGTGGCGCCCTCGAGGCAGGACACGAGGCCCTGGCCCTGCAGCTTGCCGACTTCCTCGTTGTCGAAGGAGACGTAGTAGTCCGAGTCGCCCTTGAGCGTGAGGCGGTCGTAGTCGATGACCTTGACGCCCTGGGACTTCGCGTTGGCGGCGATCGCTGCACCGCTGCCGGAGTCGAGGTTGACGAGCAGCAGCACCTTCGCGCCGTTCGTGATCGCCTGCTCGGCCTGCTGCTGCTGGGCGGACTTGTCGCCCTCGGCGTTCTGGATCTCCGACTCGACGCCGGCCTTGTCGAACGCGGCCTTCAGGAACGGCCGGTCGACCGTCTCCCAGCGCACCGACGACTTGGAGTCGGGCAGCAGGACCGCGACCTTGCCGGCCTTCGCGCCGTCCGATGACGAGCTGGCGCTGCCGCCGCTGTCGCCGCTGTCGTCGTCACCACATCCTGCTCCGACCAGCGCCAGTGCCGCAGCACCGGCCGCCAGCGTCAGCGGCATCGCGCGCCGACGGGTTCCTCGCATGACCCTCATCTGTTGTGCCTTTCCTCGATTACGTCTCATCGTTGGTCGGGGCCCGACGCCGCGGGAGCTGCAACATCGGATTGCCGCGCCGCCAGCTCGAGCGCGCCGAGAACCTCGGCTCGTTCGCCCAGCACGCCGCGGGTGATACGGACATCCGCCGCCGCCGAGGGGATGGCGTAGCGGTGGACGGCCTCCTGCAATGGGTCGAGCAGGACATCGCCCGCGGCACTGACCGCGCCGCCGACGATGACCAGCTCTGGGTTGAAGGCGTTGACGAGCGCGGCGATCGAGCGGCCGAGCACGCGACCGGCGTCGGCGATCGCGCGCCGCGCCCCGGAGTCGCCGTCGGCGGCGAGCGCCATGACCTCGTCGAGGGTGATGTCGTCGCCGTGGCTGTCGCGCAGCAGGGCGGTGATCGCGCGGCCGCCGGCCATCATCTCCAGGCAGCCGCGGTTGCCGCAGCGGCAGATCGGCCCGCTCTCGTCGACGAGCACGTGGCCGAGCTCGCCGGCGGTGCCGCCGGTGCCGCGGTACAGCTCGCCGCCGAGGATCAGGCCGGCGCCGACGCCGCCGGAGACCATGAGGTAGATCGCGTCGCGGGCGCCGACACCGGCGCCGAGCGTGACCTCGGCGAGCGCGCCGAGGTTCGCGTCGTTGTCGAGATGGACGTGCAGGCCCAGGCGCGCGGCGAGCTCCTCGGCCGGCCGGACGCCCGCCCAGCCGGGGAGGATCTTGCCGGTGTGGACGGTGCCCGCGGCAACGTCGATCGGCCCCGACAGGCCGACGCCCGCGCCGAGCAGGCGGTCGCTGCCGACGTCGGCGGCGGCGATGACCTCATCGGCAAGCGCGACGGCGACGTCGATCGCGCGGGCGGCGGAGTTGTCGACGTCGAGCGGCTGCGACTGCTCGGCGAGGATCGTGCGCGAGAGGTCGGCGATCGCGACATGGACGATCTCGTGGCCGAAGTCGATGCCGAGCACGAGGCCGGCGGAGCGGTCGAGCGTGAGCAGCGTCGGCGGGCGGCCCTGCTGCGGCGCGCGCCCCTCGCTGTCGGATTCGGACCCCGCCCGCCCGCCCTGCTCGATGATCAGCCCGTGCGCCTGCAGGTCGGAGACGAGCGTGGAGACCGTCGAGCGCGACAGACCCGTGAGGCGGGCGAGATCGGCGCGGCTTGCGCTGCCGAGCCGGCGCAACGCGTCGAGCAGCTGGCGGCGGTTGCGCTCTCGCAGCGACTCGAGCGAGCCTGATCCGACGGGCGACATCGGGGGCTACTGTGCCGAACCGGACAATGTTTTGTCAAGAGTCCGGTAAAAGTTTTCTTCATACGAGGCGAGTTTGTTCAGATCTCGGCGGTTATCGGCCGGATGGGTCGCATCCGGGGGTTAGCCCTACCGTGGGACACCGGGAGCCACCATCGCATACCCCTATGGGGTATAACTAGTTTGATCCTCACTAACCGAGGCGAGCGGACACCGGAGGCGATGAGGATGCAGACCACGACGAGGACGAGGACGACCGACTCGACGAGTTCAGCCGGCGAGCCGCCCCGCACGCCGGTGCGCAACTTCGTCCGCCACTACGCGGAGATGCTCGTCGCGATGTTCCTCGGCATGTTCGTCCTCGGCTTCGCGCTGGCGGCGCTGCTCGAGCCGGCGGGCGTCCACGTCTCGAGCTGGGACACCGAGGCGCCGGCGCTGCTGCTGCTGAGCATGGCGTTCACGATGACCGTCCCGATGGTGGCCTGGATGCGCCACCGCGGGCATCGCTGGCGGCTGGGCGGGGAGATGGCCGCGGCGATGTTCGTGCCGACCTTCGTCGCGATCGGCCTGCTGTGGGCAGGATCGGGCGCCGACAGCCACGGGCCGATGATGATCCAGCACATCGGGATGTTCCCGGCCATGCTCGTGGCGATGCTGCTGCGCCGCGACGAGTACAGCCGCCACTGAGGTCACGCGCCCGCTCGCGGCCGGCTCGAACTCCCGTTGGCGGCGGCGCCGTGGCGGCGTACGATCGACGGCATGCCCGATCACGTCACGCAGCGCATCCGCGAGCGCACGATCGGGCGGCTGCAGCGTGGCTACGTCGACGGCTCGCTCGGCACGCAGACGTTCGAGCGCCGCATCGACGCGGCGCTGCGGTCCGATGCGCCGGGCGTGCTGCGTCAGCTGACGAGCGACCTCATCCCGCGCTCGCTGCTGCAGACCACGAAGCGCTGGCTCGTGCCGCCGCCGCCAGAGCCGTGCTCGTCGGGCCTGCTCGACGCGCTCGCGACGGGCACGTCGACGGTCATCGGGCGCGCGCCGTCGTGTGACTTCGTCATCTGCCACAAGTCGGTCTCGCGCCGGCACGCGATGCTCGCCCGCGACGGCGAGCGCATGATCGTCACCGATCTCGGCTCGACGAACGGCACGTTCGTCAACGGACGCTGGATCAACCAGGCCGAGGTCGTGCCCGGCGACCGGCTGCAGCTCGGACCGCTCGACCTGCTGCTGTAGCCGCCGGCGCCCTACGCGGCGTGGGGGTCGTACGTGGCCGGGTCGTAGGGAAGGTCGGGATGCTCGCCGGGCTCGGAGAGCTTGTAGCTGCGAATCCGGCCCTGCACCTGGTCGAAGGCGACCGCGCGCTTCAGGGTGAACGGACGCGGCGGGGGGCCCGCGTCGAGCTCCTCGGCCAGGCGGCCGGCGACGTAGCCCATCGCGCTCATCGCCCGCAGGCGGCTGGCGAACAGCTCCTGGCCGACGAACAGCGCGTTGTCGCGCAGCGCCTCGGTCAGCGACGCGGGCACGTTGGCGAGATCGCCCGCCTCGTCCTTGGCCCAGGCCGCGAGCTCATGCGTGGTGCGATCGATGATCGCGACGCGGGTGTAGAAGCCGTAGAAGACCTGATGCAGGGCGTCGGCCCGCTCGACGTCGGGCAGCTCGTCGACGTAGGCGTGCAGGCTGTCGACCAGCGAGGGGGCGGCCTCCGGGGTCATGGCGCTCGGTCCGGCCGCGTCGAGCAGGGACGGCGCGAGCACCGAGTCCGCCGCGCCCGTCACGCGCAGGCCGACGACGCGGCCGTAGTGGTCGAAGTCGAGCACGATGCCGTCGAGCGCCGGGATCGTGTCGGCGGCGCCGAGCTCGTCGAGCGCCACGGAGTCGCGGACCTCGGGTGGGGCTCCCACCACCAAGGCGACATACGCCTCGCCCTCGTTCGTCACCGTCACGGCGATCTCTGGCATCGGCGCGATGCTGTCAGAGCGCCGTTACAGAGGCGTTGCGTTCGTCGTCAGCGCGTGCTCGTGCGGCGAAAGCTGCCGGCGCACTTGCGGTACACGCCCTTGCGCGCCGACCTCGCCGAGCGCTGCGCCGAGCGGTAGGCGCGCACACGCTGGAAGTCGACGCCGCCGTAGACGTAGGTGGTCGCCCAGCCCGATGCGACCATCGCGCGCCCGAAGTCCGTCCCGCCGGCGCCGACGTAGGACAGCAGGCGCCCGTAGCGGTCGGTCAGCCCCTGCGTCGGATCGGTGGTGATCGTCACGGTGCGGCCCCTGCCGTTGCGCAGCGCGAGCCGCTTCATCCGCGCGGTGGCGTCGCGGCCGCCGCACTGCACCGGCGTCCCCGGCTTCTTCGTCTCCGGCGTGTCGATCCCGATGAGGCGGACGGTCGTCTTCGTGCCGTCGGCGAGCTTCACCTTCAGCGTGTCGCCGTCGATCACCGACGTGACGCGGGCCTCGACGTTGAGGACCTTGCCGGCCGGGGCCACGGGGGCGGCGGCGGCGGCGGCGGGGGCGGGGGCGGGGGCGCGACCGGCGTCACGGGCGTCGCGGCGGCGCCGGCGCACGGGCAGGGCAGGGTCTCGCAGGCGACGCCGTCGTTGTTGCCGTCGAGCCGGTCCGGATCGCCGGGATAGGCCTGCAGCCACGCCTGGGCCGCGCCCTGGTTGGGGAAGTCCGCACAGTCGCGGTCCGCCGCGAAGGCCGGGGAGGGAAGGGCGGGGATGAGCGCGCAGGCCAGGCCGGCGAGCAGCAGGGCACGGCGCACGGCGGGCCTCCTCTGGGTGCAGCGAATCGACACGGTCGGAGGCTCTGTCGGGCGTTTGGGCGCCGGGCTTGAGCGTGGCCGTCCCATCGCGCCAACTCGGCCACTGCGTAGTAGGAGACCCACCGATCGCGGCGGGTCATGCTCGGTGAACGTCGGCGGCGCGTAGCGCGCCGGGCGGCGTGGCGCGTCAGCGGGTGCCGCGCGAGTAGTCGCGACGATCGATGTCGCGGCCGATCGTGCTTGGGATGTGGGCGCCGGGCGCGTCCCCGCTGGGGTCGTGATACGGGCGCTGGTTGATCGCACTGCCGCTGCGCGAGTAGTAGCCGTGCGAGATCGCGAAGAACAGGATCACGAGGAACGCGAGAAAGGTCCACGTCCCGGAGACGAACGCGAGGACGAGCGGCGTCGGCATGGCGCCACTATGC
Source organism: uncultured Actinomycetes bacterium (assembly GCA_963751065.1). Taxonomy (GTDB): domain Bacteria; phylum Actinomycetota; class Thermoleophilia; order Solirubrobacterales; family Solirubrobacteraceae; genus CADCVQ01. The sequence goes on along the minus strand of CAVVTD010000003.1, from coordinate 304,644 downwards.
ACGCCGCTCGCGCCAAGCAGCGTGACGTCGGACACACAGCGCGCACGTACATGCGTGGACCCGGCGAGGACTCGCGCGCCCCGCGTCGAAGGCACCGTGGATGGCCACTGCCGCCCGGCCGAACCGCTCCTCCGTTGCGCCGCGTTCGCGCCGCCAGGCCAAGCCGGTCGAGTACAACATCCTCTTCACCGCGACGCTGTGCCTGCTCGCCGCCGGCGCGGTCATGGTCTACAGCGCCTCCTCGGCGCGCTCGCTGCTCGAGGGCCACGGCGACGGCACGATCTACCTCGTCAAGTACATCGCCTACGGCGCCCTCGGCCTCGTCGTCATGCAGGTGCTCGCGCGCGGCGGCCTCGAGCCGGCGAAGCGGTTCACCCCGGCGCTGCTGGCCTTCGCGTTCCTGCTGCTCCTCGCGGTGAAGCTCCCCGGCGTCGGCGTGGTCATCAACGGCGGCCGGCGCTGGATCGACGCCGGCCCGCTGCAGTTTCAGCCGTCCGAGCTGATGAAGATCGCGCTCGTGCTCTACGCCGCCGGCCTGCTCGCCACGACGCCGTCGCGGCTGCGAACGCTCGGCGGCGTCACCGGCCCGCTGCTGCTCGTCGTCGGCGCCGCCATCCTGCTCATCGCCTCGCAGCCGGACCTCGGGACCGCGCTCGTCATCGCGTTCACCATGGGTGCGCTGCTGCTCGCCGCCGGCGTGCCGATCGGGCTGCTGGGAAGGATCGCCGGCGTCGGTGCGGCGCTCGTGCTCGTGTTCATCCTCGTCGAGCCCTACCGCGCCGCGCGGCTGACCGGCTTTCTCGATCCCTGGGCGCACGCGCACACGTCGGTCGGCTTCCAGGCCGTCCAGGGGCAGATCGCGCTCGGCTCGGGCGGAGTGTTCGGCGTCGGCATCGGCGAGTCGGTGCAGAAGATCTTCTATGTGCCCGAGGCGCACACGGACTTCATCCTCGCGATCATCGGCGAGGAGCTCGGGCTCGCCGGCATCTGCGGGCTGCTGTTCCTCTACGGGCTGATCGGCTACGCCGGCCTGCGCACGGCCAAGGCCGCGACGACCCGCTACACGCAGCTGCTCGCGGCCGGGCTGACGGCGCTCATCATGTGCCAGGCGCTGCTGAACGTCTTCGCCGTCCTCGGCCTCGCGCCGCTCACCGGCGTGCCGCTGCCGTTCATCTCGTCGGGCTCGAGCTCGCTGCTCGTCATGCTCGCGACGATGGGGCTGCTGCTGAACATCGCCGCGCGCAGCTCGACGCATCTCACCGGCCTGCCACCCCAGCCGGCCGAACATCCCGGCGATGCGCGAGGATCACGTGGTGTTGAGAGTGATCATCGCGGCGGGCGGGACGGCCGGTCACGTCGTTCCGGCGCTGGCGGTCGCCGAGCGGCTGAGGGCCGCGGGGGCTGAGGTCACCTTCGTCGGCGGCGAGCGCGCGGAAGCGCAGCTCGTCCCCGCCGCCGGGTACGAGCTGCGCACGATCCGCGTCGAGGGCCTGAGCCGCACGAACCCGCTGCGCGCGGCGCGCGCGGCGCTGCGGGCGGGCGCCGCGGTCGGCGCCGCGCGGCGGATCCTGCGCGACGTGCGGCCCGACGCGGTGCTCGGCGGCGGCGGCTACGTGGCCGGGCCGGTGGGGCTCGCCGCGCTGGCGGCCCGCATCCCGCTCGTGCTCACGGAGGCCGACAGCCACCTCGGGATCACGAACCGGCTGCTGGCGCCCCGCGCTCGCCGCGTCTGCCTCGCCTTTCCGATCGCGGGACGCGACGGGCCACGCTACCTCGTGACCGGGCGGCCGGTGCCGGCGCCGGCGACCGACGTCGCCGCGGCGCGGTCGCGCTTCCGCCTTCCCGAGGGAGATCCGTGCGTGCTCGTCTTCGGCGGCTCGCTCGGCGCGCGGACGATCAACGAGGCGGCGGTCGAGGCGTTTCGGGCCACGCCGTTTCGCGTGCTGCATGCCGCGGGGGAGCGCGACCATGCCGCGCTCGCGCCGCGCGTCGCCGGTCCGCACTACGACCTGCGCCCCTATATCGACGACTTCGGCGAGGCGCTCGCGGCCTGCGACCTCGTCGTCGCGCGCGCCGGTGGCTCGATCTTCGAGATCGCGGCGGCGGGCAAGCCGGCGATCCTCGTGCCCTATCCCCACGCGAGCGCCGACCACCAGACCGCAAACGCGCGCTGGATGGCCGACGCGGGCGCGGCGATCGTCGTGCCCGACGCGGAGCTGACGTCGGCGCGGCTGGGCAGCGAGGTCGGGGCGCTGCTCGGCGATCCGTCGCGGCTGACGGCAATGGCGAATGCGTCGGCGGCGCTCGCGCGGCCCGACGCGGCCCAGGCGGTGGCCGACGAGGTGCTTGCCGCGGCAGCGGCGCCGTCAAGGGGTGGTCATGAGCCGGCGTGACTGGGCCGGCCGGAGGTTGCACTTCGTCGGCATCGGCGGGGCGGGGATGAGCGGGCTGGCCCTCATCGCCGGCGAGCTCGGCGCAGTTGTGACGGGCTCGGACCGGGCCAGCTCGCCGTACCTCGAGCGCGTCGCCGCGGCGGGGATCCCGGCGATCGTCGGCCATGACGCCGCGAACGTCCCGGAGGGCGACGACGTCGAGCTCGTCGTCTCGACCGCGATCGGTCTGGAGAACGCCGAGCGCGTCGCCGGCCGCGAGCGCGGGTTGACGGAGATCCATCGTGGCGCGCTGCTCGGCGAGCTGAGCCGTCTGCGGCGGACGATCTCGATCGCCGGCACGCACGGCAAGACGACGACCGCCTCCATGGCAGCCCATGCCCTGATCGCGCTCGGCTGGGATCCGACGTATGTCATCGGCGGCGAGCTACGCCGTCCGGGGGAGAGCGGGCGAGGCACGAACGCGGCGTTCGGCACCGGCGAGTGGCTCGTCGTCGAGGCCGACGAGTCGGATCGCTCGTTTCTCGAGCTGACCTCCGAGATCGCCGTGGTCACGAACATCGAGCTCGACCACCACACGACGTATCCGTCGCTGCCGGATCTCGAGCACGCGTTCGCCGACTTCCTGCGCAACGGGCTGCGCTGCGTCGTGGCCGACACGGAGGACGCCGAGGCATTCCTCGATCGCGTCGGGATCGTCGAGTCGGCGTTCTTCGGCGCGTCGGAGATCGCGCTGGGCGAGGACGGCTCGCGCTTCACCTGGGCCGGACAGCCGGTGGCGCTCTCGGTGCCCGGCGTGCACAACGTCGCCAACGCCGCCGCGGCGCTGACGGCGTGCGTGATCGCGGGCGCCAAGCCGCGCGAGGTCGCCGGCACGCTGGCGGACTTCGCCGGCGCCGGGCGGCGCTTCGAGCGGCTCGGCCGCCACGCCTCCGGGGCGCTCGTCGTCGACGACTACGCCCACCACCCGACCGAGTTGCTCGCCACGATCGCCGCCGCACGGACGCTCGGCCACCGGCGCGTCGTCGCGGTCTTCCAGCCGCACCTGTTCTCCCGCACGCAGATGCTGTGCCGGGAGTTCGGCGCGGCGCTGGCCCGGGCCGACGTTGCGGTCGTGCTCGACATCTATCCGTCGCGCGAGTCCGCGGAGGACTACCCGGAGGTCACGGGCCGGCTCGTCGCCGAGGCCGCGGCGGACTCGGCGCGCGGCCGGACTGTGGCGTGGACGCCGGATTTCGACGCTGCCGAGATGGTGCTCGATGCCGTGCTCCGAGAGAGCGACCTCTGTCTTGTGCTGGGCGCGGGGGATGTGGATGCGCTGGGGCGGAGGCTTGTGCAGCCCTGATAATCGCCGCATTTGCGGGAGATTGATGGTCTTCCACTAAGTCTCAGGATGAGAGTGAGACTTGCTAGATCGTCAACACTCGAGTTGAACTTGAGCGCGGCGTCGGTGGTGCGCTGGCGCGCTGCGTGGATGGGGTAGTCGGCCCTGCTGGAACTGCATCTTTGAGGGGTGCGAGTTGGTGGGCGTGTCGGCCGGCTCGCCGGGGCCGTCGTTAGAGGGGGGTGTGTCGAATAGTTCGTGCTCGACGCGAAGAATTCGACACGGCCCCCCGGTCCCCGAAACGTACCGGCGTGGCGGTTTTGGGGCGTCTGGCGACCCAAAAACGCCACACCACCCCGAGATCACGCCGGCCCCGGCCGAGACGTCGCCGCACCAGCCGCTCGCACCCCTCAAAGATGCAGTTTCAGCAGGCCCAGCACCCCACCGCGCGTAGCGCGACAGCGCACACCACGCCGCACCAATCAATCAAGGCTCCCAAGCATGCCCGGCAAACACCGGCTCCGGCACGAGCGCGACCCCGAACGCGTCATGCACCCCGCCAGCGATCTCCCGCGCCAGCGCGACGAGCTCGGTGGTCGTGCCGCCCCCACGGTTCGTCAGCGCCAACGTGTGCTTCGACGAGATCGCGATGCCCTCGGGATTGCCGTACCCGCGCGTGAAACCGGCGCGCTCGATGAGCCAAGCGGCCGACGTCTTCACGGTGCGCATCTCGCCCGGCCAGGCCGGCGGTGGCGCCACGTCCGCGCCGAGCCGCTGCGCCGCCCGCGCGGCGAAGGCATCGAAGTCGCGGGCGCGCAAGATCGGGTTCGTGAAGAACGAGCCCGCGCTGACCGTGTCGGGGTCCTCGGGGTCGAGCACCATGCCCTTGCCCCGCCGCAGTGCGAGCACCGCGGCGCGCACCTCCTCCACCGGCGCGCGGGCGCCGACGTCGATGCCCAGCCGGGCGGCCAGCTCGGCGTAGCGGATCGGCTCCGACACGCCCGTCGGCTCGAGCGCGATGCTCACGCCGAGCACCAGCCAGCGGCCCGGGTCGCGCTTGAAGACGCTCGAGCGGTAGTCGAAGAGGCACGCCTCGGTGTCGAGGACGTGCAGCTCGCCGGTCGACCGGTCCATGGCGCGCACACCGATGAGCACGTCGGCGATCTCCTGGCCGTAGGCGCCGACGTTCTGAATCGGGGTCGCGCCGACGCTGCCGGGGATGCCCGACAGCGCCTCGATGCCGGCGAGCCCATCGGCGACGCAGGCCTCCACGAGCTCGTCCCAGTTCTCGCCGGCGGCGGCGTTCAGACGGATGCGCCCGTCGGCCATCTCCTGCCCCTCGGCCCCGCGCGTCGCGATCCGCACGACCGTGCCGTCGAAGCCCGCGTCGGCGACGACGAGGTTGCTGCCGCCCGCGAGCAGCAACAGCGGCTCGTCGTCGGCGTCGGCGCGGCGCACCGCATCGAGCAGCGCGTCCTCGCTGTCGGCGCTCGTCATCCGCGCGGCCGGCCCGCCGAGGCGCAGCGTCGTCAGCTCCGAGAGCGGGGGAGGGGGCGTGGGAGCCATCGGCGAGGACGCTATCCACCCGCCGCGCCGGGCAGGGTCCCGCGCGCCCGCGGCGAACTCCCCAGCGATGACCAAGTTCGCCCGCCGCCGAACGCGCGTGGTCCTCGGCATCGTCGTGCTGGTCGCGGTGCTCGTGCCGCTCGCCTTCGTCCTTCGCAACAGCTCGCTCGTCGCCGTCGAGCACGTGACCGTCACCGGGATCGATGGCGCTCAGGCCGAGCGGATCCGCAGTGCCCTGCGGGCCGCCGGCACCGAGATGACGACGCTCAACGTCCGCAGCGACGAGCTGCTCGGCTCGGTCTCCGCCTATCCCGTCGTGCGCAGCCTGCGCACCGAGACCGACTTTCCGCACGGGCTGCGGATCATCGTCAACGCCTACGAGCCCGTCGCCGCCGTGCGCACCGCAAGCGGCAGCGTGACCGCGGTCGCCGGCGACGGGACGCTCCTGCGCGGCAGCGCGACGCGCGGGCTGCCCGAGGTCTCCATCCGCTCGACGCCCGGCGGCCTGCGCCTGCGCGATCGCGACGCGGTCGGCGCGGTGGCGGTGCTCGCCGCCGCTCCGCGCGCGTTGCGCAGACGTGTCGCGCGCGTGTACCGAGGCCCACGCGGCCTGGCGGCCACGATGGAGAACGGCCCCAAGCTCTACTTCGGAGGCGCCGCGCAACTCGTCGCGAAGTGGGGAGCGGCAGCCCAGGTCCTGAGCAGCAACACGTCGCGTGGCGCCTCGTATCTCGACCTCCGGATCCCCAACAAGCCGGTGGCGGGTGGGCTCCAGCCCCGACCGAACAACCCTCAGCCTCAACTTTAGGTAGACCACACCGTTTTGGCGATTCTCCTGCTCAGGTCGAGAGTCATGGGTTTTGCAACTGTTCTTGCGTAGATAGACTTCGCGTTGACAGCAGTTCCAGCCCGTGCGTACTGTGGTTTCCCCGGAACCGGGTTGGGGGAGCCAAATCCCTCAACAATTACTCAAGGGTCGGACGTCTCCTCATGGAATCCAGCAGCAGCTATCTCGCGGTCATCAAAGTCGTCGGCGTCGGCGGCGGCGGTACGAACGCGGTCAACCGCATGGTGGACGCCGGTCTGCGCGGCGTGGAGTTCATCTCCGCCAACACCGACGCGCAGGCGCTGCAGATGACCGATGCGGACATCAAGCTCAACATCGGGCACGATCTGACGAAGGGTCTCGGCGCGGGCGCGAACCCCGAGGTCGGCTTCGGCGCAGCCGCCGAGTCGCGCGACGACATCAAGGAGGCGCTCAAGGGCGCCGACATGGTCTTCGTCACCGCCGGCGAAGGCGGCGGCACCGGCACCGGCGCAGCGCCGGTCATCGCCGAGATCGCCAAGAACGAGATCGGCGCGCTGACCGTCGGCGTCGTCACCAAGCCGTTCGAGTTCGAGGGCAGCCAGCGCACGCGTCAGGCGGAGGAGGGCATCGAGCGCCTGCGCGAGGTCGTCGACACGCTGATCGTCATCCCCAACGAGAAGCTGCTGTCGGTCGTCGAGCGGCGCACGACGATGCTCGACGCGTTCCGCGAGGCCGACAACGTCCTGCGTCAGGGCGTCCAGGGCATCACCGACCTCATCACGATCCCCGGCCTGATCAACCTCGACTTCGCCGACGTGCGCACGATCATGGAGAACGCCGGCTCGGCGCTCATGGGCATCGGCACGTCCAACGGCGAGAACCGCGCGGCCGAGGCCGCCCGCATCGCGATCTCCAGCCCGCTCATCGAGGAGGACGTCGAGGGCGCGACGGGCATCCTGCTGAACATGACCGGCGGCCGCGACCTCGGCCTGTTCGAGGTCAACGAGGCCGCCGAGATCGTCCGCGAGGCGGCGGCGCCCAACGCGAACATCATCTTCGGCGCGGTCATCGACGAGGCCCAGGGCGACGAGGTCCGCGTGACCGTCATCGCCACCGGCTTCGACCACGGCCGCGCGCGCCCGCGCACCGCCCGCGAGCAGACGCGCGAGAGCGCCATCGCCCGCGACCGCGGTCCGCGCTTCGGCGATCGCCAGCGCTCGTCGCTGGAGATCCCCGACGACGAGATCGAGATCCCGCCCTTCCTGCGCTGAGCGGCGACGGCGCCGGCGTCGCGCTAGCTCACGAAGCGGATCGTCAGCGGGTAGCGGTACTCCTGGCCCTCGCCGGCCTTCGCTGCGGCGAGGCAGATGAAGACGAGCCAGAGGATCACGCCGACGACGAACAGCGGCAGCAGGAAGATTCCGACGACGAAGAAGATGAGCACGAACGTCGCGATGCCTCCCACGACGAGGTAGAGGAACACCGAGAGGTTGAAGTTCAGCGCCTCGGCCGCGTGGCGGCGCACGAACGGATCGTCGCGCTTGACGAGGTAGACGACGAGCGGGCCGACGAACGGAAAGCCGATGAACAGGCTCAGCAGCGCCGACAGGTGCGCCGCGAGCGCCCACGTGCGCGTGTCGTCGCGCCTGATGTCCGGTCCGGCCGGCGGGATCGCCGAGGAGACGGCGTCCGTCCAGCGCGCGCCGTCCCAGTAGCGGTAGCTGCCCGAGTCGCTGGGATCGGGGTACCAGCCGGCGACGGGGGAGGGCGGCGGATCGGGCCGGCCGAAGGCGTCCATCGCCGAACTGTAGTCCCGCCTCGCGCCGTGCTCGCGGGTCGATCGGAGCGGACGGAATTTCAAGCGTTTTCCGACCCGGGGCGGGCCGGGCGCTCCGCTAGCCTCGTAGACGTGGAGACGCCGACGCTCAAGCGCACGCCCCTGTACGAAGCGCATGTCGCTTCGGGGGCCAAGCTCGTGCCGTTCGCGGGCTGGGAGATGCCGATCCAGTACGCCGACGGCATCCGCGCCGAGCACGAGGCGGTGCGCACCCGGGCAGGCGTGTTCGACGTCTCCCACATGGGCGAGGTGCAGACCTCCGGGCCCGACGCCGAGGCGTTCCTGCAGCACGTCCTCTCCAACGACGTCGCGAAGATCGCGGTCGGCGGAGCGCAGTACTCCATGCTCTGCAACGAGGACGGCGGGCTGCTCGACGACCTCTTCACCTACCGTCTCGCGGGCGAGCGCTTCCTCACGGTCACCAACGCCGCCAACCATGAAAACGATTACGCCTGGATGCGCGAGCAGGCCGCCGGCTACGACGTCGAGGTCGAGGACGTCGCGGGCGACTACGCGATGCTCGCCGTCCAGGGTCCCCGCGCGCGAGAGCTCGTCGAGCAGATCTCCGACAGCCCGCTGCCGTCGCGCATGCAGGCGGCCAGGCGGATCATCCTCGGCCGCGAGGCGCTCGTCTGCGGGACCGGCTACACCGGCGAGGACGGCGTCGAGCTGCTGCTCGCGCCGGGCGACGCGCCGGCCGTATGGGAGGACCTGCTGCGCCGCGGCGTCGTGCCCTGCGGCCTCGCCGCGCGCGACACCCTGCGCCTGGAGGTCTGCTATCCGCTCTACGGCAACGACCTCTCGATCGATCGCAACCCGATCGAGGCCGGCCTGGGCTGGGCGGTCAAGGAGGACACCGGCTTCGTCGGTTCCGAGGCCGTGCGCCGCGCGCGCGCGGACGGGACCGCGGAGAAGCTCGTCGCCTTCAGGCTCACCGGCCCCGGGATCGCGCGCCCGGGCAACCCGGTCGTCGGCGGCGGCGAGGTGACGAGCGGCACGATGTCGCCGAGTCTGGGTATCGGGATCGGCATGGCCTATGTCCCGACCGAGCGCGCCCAGGCCGGCGAGGAGCTCGAGATCGACGTGCGTGGCAAGCGGCGCAGCGCCGTCGTCGCGTCCAAGCCCCTCTACACCAAGGAGACCGATGGCTGAAGCCAGCTATCCCGACGACCTGCTCTACCACGCCGAGCACGACTGGGCTCGCGTGGAGGATGGCGTGGCGACGTTCGGCATCACCTGGTTCGCCCAGGACGCACTCGGCGAGGTCGTCTTCTTCGACCCGCCCGAGGTCGGCTCGTCGGTCACCGCCGGCGACTTCTACGCCGAGGTCGAGTCCGTCAAGGCCGTCTCGGAGGTCATCGCGCCGCTGTCGGGCGAGATCGTTGAGGTCAACACCGGGCTCGCGGACACGCCCGAGGCGATCAACGAGGACCCCTACGGCGAGGGCTGGATGGTCAGAGGTGAAGCTGTCGGACGCCGCCGAGACCGACGGGCTGCTCGATCGCGACTCGTACGTGGGGAGTCTGTAGACGCGTGGCCGGCTACACCTCAGTCACCCCCGAGGACCTCGCGATCATGCTCGAGGCGATCGGCGCCGGCTCGATCGAGGAGCTCTTCGACGCGATCCCCGAAGGCGTGCGGCTGGGGCGGGAGATCGACCTGCCGCCGGGCGAGCCCGAGCAGGCCGTCTACGCCGAGCTGCGGCGGCTGGCTGAGCGCAACGTGTCGGCCGAGGACGAGATCACGTTCCTCGGCGCCGGCATGTACGACCACTACGTGCCGTCGATCATCGACATGCTCATGTCGCGCTCGGAGTTCCTCACGCCGTACACGCCCTACCAGCCCGAGGTGAGCCAGGGCGGACTGCAGGTCATGTTCGAGTACCAGACCGCGATCTCCGAGCTGACCGGGCTGCCCGTGTCCAACGCCTCCGTCTACGAGGGGCCGAGCGCCGTCGGCGCCGCCGCCTATCTGGCGAAGCTCGTCAACAAGCGCCCGCGCGTGCTCGTCAGCCGCGGCGTGCATCCGCACAGCCGCGCGACGCTGCAGACGCTCGCGGTGGGCTACGGCACGACGGTCGACGAGATCGGCCTCGACGACGCGGTGACCGACCTCGACGCGCTGCGCACGGCGCTGGCCGACGACGTTAGCGCGATCGTCATCCAGCAGCCGAACTTCCTGGGGGCGATCGAGGACGTCGCAACTCTGACCGAGGCCGCCCACGAGCACGGCGCGCTCGTCATCTGCGCCGCCGACCCGCTCACGCTCGGCGTCATCGAGGCCCCGGGGCACCAGGGCGTCGACGTCTGCGTCGGCGAGGGTCAGACGCTCGGCAACCGCCTGGACTTCGGCGGGCCGTCGTTCGGCTTCTTCTCCGCGACCGAGAAGCACCTGCGCTCGATGCCCGGCCGGATCGCCGGCGAGACGACCGACGCCGACGGCCGCCGCGGCTTCGTGCTGACGCTGCAGACGCGCGAGCAGCACATCCGCCGTGAGAAGGCGACGTCGAACATCTGCACGTCGCAGGCGCTGAACGCCTTGGGCGGGGTCGTGTATCTGTCGTGGCTGGGCCGGCAGGGGATCGTCGAGCTCGGCGAGCTCATGCTGCAGCGCACGCACTACGCGCGCGAGACGCTCGCCGCGCTGGACGGCGTCTCCAAGCTGCACGACCGGCCGGTCGTGCGCGAGTTCGCGCTGCGGCTGGACGTCGACGGGCGCGAGGCGGTCACGCGCGTGCTCGACCGCTGTGCGCAGGCGGGTGTGAACGCCGGCTTCGCCCTGGGTCGCGAGTACGAGGAGTACGGCGACGGGCTGCTCGTCGCGATCACCGAGCTGCGCTCGCGCGCGGACATCGACCGGCTCGCGGACGTGCTCGGCGACGCCGTCGCCGCCGAACGGGCCGCCTCGGCCGCGGAGGTGACGGCATGAGCGCGTCGTCTCCGGAGCGGACCGAGACGCCGCAGCAGCGCGAGCGCGCGACGACGATCTTCGAGAAGGGTGCGCCGGGCCGGCGCGCGTTCCGGGCGCCGGAGCTCGACGTGCCGGCGGTCGAGGGGCTCATTCCCGCCGCGCTGCGGCGCGCGGAGCCGCCGCGGCTGCCGGAGTGCAGCGAGCCCGAGATCGTGCGCCACTACGTGAACCTGTCGAAGCGCAACTTCGACCTCGACTCGGGCTTCTATCCGCTCGGCTCGTGCACGATGAAGCACAACCCGCGCCTGCACGAGCGCGTCGCGGCGCTGCCGGGTCACTCGCGGCTGCATCCGCTGCAGGACCCGAGCCGCGCGCAGGGCGCGCTGGAGCTCATGTACGGGCTGCAGGAGGCGCTGGGCGAGATCGCCGGCCTGCCGCACGTCTCGCTGCAGCCGTCGGCCGGGTCGCACGGCGAGCTCGCCGGCGTGCTGCTGACGCGTGCCTACCACGCCGATCGCGGCGAGCAGCGCACGAAGGTCCTGACGCCCGACTCGGCCCACGGAACCAACCCGGCGACGGTCACGATGGCCGGCTACGAGGTCGTGAAGGTCAAGCTCGACGCGGCGGGCGGCGTGGATCTCGACGACCTGCGCGCGAAGACCGACGAGTCGGTGGCCTGCCTCATGCTCACGAACCCGAGCACGCTGGGCATCTTCGATCCGAACATCGAGGAGATGGCGAAGATCGTGCACGGCGTGGGCGCGACGCTGTACTACGACGGCGCGAACCTCAACGCGGTCATGGGCTACTCGCGGCCGGGCGACATGGGCTTTGACATCGTCCACTTCAACCTGCACAAGACGTTCACGCAGCCCCACGGCGGCGGCGGCCCGGGCGCCGGGCCGATCGCGGTGTCCGACCGCATCGAGCCCTACCTGCCGCGACCGCAGGTCGTGCGGCGCGCCCCCGCGAACGGCGGCCCGCCGGTGTTCGACCTGGACGACGACCGGCCGAAGTCGATCGGCAAGCTGCGCGGCTTCCAGGGCAACTACGGCGTCTTCGTGCGCACGTACGCCTACATCCGCTCCTTGGGAGCGGAGGGATTGAAGGATGTCGCCGAGGTAGCCGTGTTGAACGCCAACTACGTGCTGGCGCGGCTGCGCGCGGAGGTCGGCGACCGCCTGCCGCTGGCGTTCGGCGAGCGCTGCATGCACGAGTTCGTGCTGAGCGGGGCGCCGATGAAGAAGGAGCTCGGCATCCGCACGCTCGACCTCGCCAAGCGGCTGCTCGACCACGGCATGCACCCGCCGACGGTCTACTTCCCGCTCGTCGTCGATGAGGCGCTGCTCATCGAGCCGACGGAGACCGAGACGCGCGAGACGCTGGACGCCTTCGTCGACGCGATCGTGGCGATCGTCAAGGAGGCCGAGGAGGACCCGGAGATCGCCCGCAACGCGCCGTACGGGACGCCGGTGCGGCGGCTGGACGAGGCGGGCGCGGCGAAGCGGCCGCGGGTGCGCCAGCAGCTCGACTGACGCGCGCGTCCGGCTGCGCTGGTTCGGCGCAGAATTGTTGCGTTTGTGGGCTCTCGCGTGACGGCGTGCCTGCGAGGCTCAGGGGGTGGCGCAGGAAGTACGCGCAACCGCGGAAAATCTGCCGAACCCCCGGTGGCGAAGCGTGTGGCGGCCCTCTGCCGGCGGCAGGGCGGGGCCATCTCGCGTGCGCAGTTGATCGCGCTCGGCGTTGACGATGATCGCATCCACCGCCTGACCGCGGAGGGCTGGCTGGTGCGCGAGCGCCATGGCATCTATCGCCTGGGCACGCTCACCGACGATGGCGTCCTGTGGGCGGCACACCTCGCGATGGGGCCAGGTGCCACGCTGACTCATCGCACCGCGGGCCGCGAGCACGCCGTGCTCCGCGGGCACCTCGCTCCGCGGCCGGGCATGGCCGTCGACGTCACCGCGCCGACCCGGCGCACGGCACGCCGTGGCATTCGCCCTCACCGCGCGCGTCTCGATCCGCGCGATGTCCGCGTCCGTCGCGGCCTGCGGTTCACGACCATCGCCCGCACCCTGCTCGACCTGGCGTCCGACCTCTCAGAGCCGGAACTGCAGGCCGCGGTCGACGAGGCCCGCGTGCTGCGCCGCCTGCACCGACCGTCGATCGAGGCGACGATCGGTCGTGCGCCCGGACACCACGGCATCGGTGCGCTGCGCCGGGCCATGGCGCGCCACGATCGTGGGCGCGGCGTGCCGATCGGCGACTTCGAGCGGCGCGCGATCAGGTTTCTGCGCGACCACGACTTCCCGCCGTACGTGCGCAACTATGCGGTGCAGGTCGATGGCGAGCCGTTCACGATTGACGTGGTGTGGACCGATGAGCGCGTCGGGATCGAGTTCGACAGCCGAGGGTTCCACGACAACGACCCGAGGTTTGCGACCGACCGGCGTCGCAGCAGACGTCTCGCAGCCGCCGGCTGGCACGTCGTGCGCGCCACCTGGATCGACCTCGACGAGCGTCCCGAGGAGCTCGCCGCCGACGTCTGGGCGCTGCTGCGGGCGGCGCGTGTAGCGTGAACGGCGTGGCTCCCGTCATCTTCAGCGGCATCCAGCCGACCGGCCGCAAGCACCTCGGCAACTACATCGGCGCGATCACGCAGTACGTCGCCGGCCAGGACCGCGGCGACCCGGCGATCTACTGCATCGTCGACCTGCACGCGACGACGCTGCCCTACGACCCCGCCGAGCTGCGCGCTCGCATCCACGACACGACGGCGATCCTGCTCGCCGCGGGCCTGGACCCGGAGCGCTGCATCCTCTTTCGCCAAGGCGACGTCGTCGAGCACGCCGAGCTGTGCTGGCTGCTGACGTCGGTCACCGCGCTCGGCGAGCTCAACCGCATGCACCAGTTCCGCGACAAGTCCGCCGCGCAACGCGAGCTCGTCTCCGCCGGCCTGCTCATGTACCCGGTCCTGCAGGCCGCCGACGTGCTCGCCTATCGCGCCCACGAAGTCCCCGTCGGCGAGGACCAGCGCGAGCATCTCGAGCTCATGCGCAACATCGCGCAGCGCTTCAACGCGCGCTTCGGCGAGGGGCTGCTCGTCGTGCCCGAGCACCGGATTCCCACGGTCGGCGCGCGCGTGCGCGACCTGCAGGAGCCAGAGCGCAAGATGTCGACGACCGGCGGCACCGAGCTGGGAACGGTCCTGCTGCTCGACGACCCGGCCACGATCCGCAAGAAGTTCAAGCGCGCGGTCACCGACTCGGACGACCCCCCGGTCCTGCGCCGAGGCGAGGACAAACCCGGCGTCACGAACCTCATCGACATCCTCGCCTCGGTGCGCGGCATCTCGCAGGAGACTGCCGAGGCCGAGCTCGAGGGCGCTCGCGGTTACGGCGACCTGAAGGTCGCGGTCGGGGACGCTGTCGTCGACGCGCTGGCGCCGCTGCAGGAGCGCTACCGCGCGATCCGCGGGGACGAGAAAGCCCTGGAAAACGTCCTCGCCGCGGGTGCTGAGAAGGCCCGCGCCATTGCGTCCCGGACGCTCGCCGACGTGCGCGACGCGATGGGCGTCGGACCCCCGCGCAACTGACCCGCGCCACCTTGTAAAAGTTGTTACATCCGCGGGCGCGTTCCCGCTATCGTCGCGCCCATGAGACTACGTGATGAAGCTGGCAGGTTCGGGGCGTTCGACATCGTTCTCGTCTGCCTCATGCTCTTCTTGCTGTTCGGCATTTCACTGTCGATCGCCTGAGAGTCCTGGGGAGGACGTAGCGGGGGCAGCGCCGAATTCGGCGGCGTGACGGCAAGCCCGGCTGGCGCAGTTCCATATATGGTGCGCGCCATGAACCGAATTATCAATGAACGCGGGAGCTTCGGGGCCGGCGACGTCATTCTGTGTCTCCTGATGCTCTTTCTGCTGTTCGGCATCTCGCTGCTCATCGCGTCGAGCTGAACAGCCACGCCACCACGACGATCTGACGTCCCGCGGCGGCGCTAGCCTGCGGGTGATGACCGTCGCTTCGCTCGAGTTAGACCTCGAGGTCTTCTCAGGGCCGTTCGATCTCCTCCTCACGCTGGTTCTGCGGGAGGAGATCGACCTGCTCGAGGTACAGCTCGCCGAAGTCGTGATCGCCTACCTCGATCACCTCGACGCGCGCGGCGAGCTCGACCTCGAGGTCGCCACC
Source organism: uncultured Actinomycetes bacterium (assembly GCA_963751065.1). Classification (GTDB taxonomy): domain Bacteria; phylum Actinomycetota; class Thermoleophilia; order Solirubrobacterales; family Solirubrobacteraceae; genus CADCVQ01. The sequence continues at coordinate 289,619 of CAVVTD010000003.1, read as the reverse complement.
GAGTTCCTTGTCCTGATCGCCGCGCTGCTGGAGCTCAAGTCGCGGCTCATGCTGCCGCGCGAGGACGACGGCCTGGAGGACTTCGAGCCCGGCGAGGCCGCCGAGGAGCTGCTCGCGCGGATGCTCGAGGCTCAGCGCTACCGGCGCGCCGCTCAGCACCTCGCCGCGCGGCTGGCCGGCGAGTACGGCGTGCGCTACCGCTCGGCGCCGTTGCCGCCGGCGCTGCGGCGCGCGAACCTCGCCGAGGCGGGCGCCGTCTACAACCCGCGCCGGCTCGGCGCGGCCCTCGGCGGGCTGCTGCGCACGCCGCCCCCGCTGTCGCTCGCGCACATCACGATCGCGCGCGTCACGACGGCCGAGCGCATGACCCACCTGCGCGCGCTGCTGCTGCGCGGCGCCACGACGTTCGACGAGGCGGTCCGCGGCGCCGACCGCGTGACGGTCGCGGTGACGCTGTTCGCGCTGCTCGAGCTCTACAAGCAGGGCGAGGTGACCTGGGCCCAGGAGGAGGCGTTCGGCGACATCGCGATCACGCGCGCGACCCAGGCGCCCGCGCCGGAATGGGCGGGGCTGGGCGCGTGAGCGAGCTCGCCAGGATCGTCGAGGCGCTGCTCTTCCTCGCGCCCGACCCGGTCAGCCCGGCCGATCTCGCCGAGGCGACCGGCTGCGAGCCCGACGAGGTCGCCGCCGCGCTGGCCGAGCTCGACCGCGCGTACGCGCCGGGCGCGCGCGGGCTGCAGCTCAAGCGCGTCGCCGAGGGCATCGCGCTCGCCACCGACCCGGTCGCCGAGGAGGCCGCCCGCCGGCTGCTCGCCAAGCCGCGAACGCCGCCGCTCACGCCGGCGCAGGCCGAGACGCTGGCGATCGTCGCCTACCTGCAGCCTGTCTCGCGGCCGGAGATCACCCGCATCCGCGGCGTGGCGGCGGAGTCGGCGAGCGCCACGCTCGAGGAGCGCGGCTTCATCGAGGAGGCCGGGCGCTCGCAGTTCGGCGCCGTCCTGTACCGCACGACGGACCTGTTTCTCAAGCTCTTCGGCCTCGATTCGCTCAAGGCGCTGCCGAGCGTCGTGGAGTGGGATCCGTCGCCCGAGGAGCAGGCCGACCTGCGCGACCGCCTGCTGCGCGCGGGCGAGCAGCGCGCGGGCGACCCCGCCGCGCAGTGATCAAGCCCGCTTGGCGGCCAGCCGCCGCTCGAGGTTCTCTCGCACCGCGGGCCACTCGCTCGCGATGACGCTGAAGTAGGCCGAGTCGCGCATGCCGTACGGGGTGATCATGTGGTGGCGATGGACGCCCTCGAACTGCGCGGGCAGCGCGCCGAGCGCAGCGCGCGAGCCGTTGCGCGCGTTTGAACCGAGCGCACCAGCGTGAAGGCGGCCAATGAGCAGTTCATTTCGCCGTCCCACCCGCCCCCAGCCACGTCCAGCCGATCTCCAGGCCGCGATGCTCGGAACGGATCGCGAGGTAGCGCGTGCTGCCGAGCGCGCGGCCACTCGCGGTATCGAGCGTGGCGAACGGGCCCTCGCTACCGGACTGTGCGGCGTCCAGCGCGCGGGCAAACCAGGCGGCGAACTGCTCGCGGGTCGGCGCGGTGCCGGTCAGCCAGCGCCACACCTCGTCGTCCTGGCCGGCCGCGAAGAGCGCCTCCTCGTGGCGGGCCTCGAGCGGCTCGAGCACGACGTGGCGGCCCTCCAGGCGCCTGGTCAGGGCGGTCGGCGGCCAGTCGCCGGGCGACGCTTCGGAAGGCCGGGCCATCGGCGCCGAGCCTACATCTCGAGGCCGCCGGCTGACCGGACGCCGCCGTTGACCGTCCGGCGGGCGTGCGCGCTTGCACGACTGCTCTCATCACGGCCGACGGCGGCCGACATCGCGTGACATAACGCGCCGCGCCGCCCGCCGCCGAGCGTCCGCACGGTGCAGGGGGATGCCCGGACGGGCAACGCGCCACCCGCATCGCCGCCCGTGTGGGGCTGGCGCCTGCGCGCGATGGCCGCTAGTGATGGGCGCGTGCGGGGCTCGCGATGACCGGTGCGGTCGCAGCGGTCACACCGAATGGTGTGCTGCGGGCGCTCGACGAGACGCTCAAGGCGCTCATCCAGCGCGAGCTCGGCAACGTCGGGGTGGGACCGGTCGAGGTGACGTTCGAGGCGCCCGAGCGCGACCGCGCCGCGACCTGGCCGTCACCCGCCGTCAACCTCTTCCTCTACGACCTGCGCGAGCCCGAGCTGCCGCGCGACCGGACCTGGCACACATCGGTTGGCAACGGCGGCGAGGCGATCCTCAACCGGTCGGCGGTGCGCATGGAGTGCACCTTCGCCGTGACGGTCTGGGCCCAGGCGGTGCTGGAGGAGCACCAGGTGCTCTCGCAGGTGCTGTCGATCCTGCTCGCCTATCCGGAGCTGCCGGCGACGATCCTCCCGCCGGAGCTGCGTGTCGGCGCGCCCCCGGTGCCCCTGCTGACCCGGATCGCGCACGGCAAGCAGGACCACCGGTCGGACTTCTGGAGCGCGATCGGCAGCCCGTACAAGGTCTCCTTCGAGTACGCCGTCACGGTCTTCTTCGTCCCCGGCGTGAGCGTCGCGCGCGGCCCCCGGGTGGGGACCACGACGGTCGGCACGCCGCCGCCCGGCGTCCTCGATCCGCGCGACGAGGCGCCGCGCCGGACGGCGCGCGCGGTCGGCGGGCGCGTGCTGGCCAGCGACGGAACGCCCGCGGCGGCGGCCTGGCTGCTGCTCGACGAGCTCGGCCGCTCGGCGGTGACGCGAGGCCGACGGGCGCTTCAGCCTCCGGGGCCTGCCCGATGGCCGCCACGCGGTCCAGGTGCGCGGCGCTGACGGGTCGACGGCCAGCGGCGAGATCGCCGTGCCCGGCCCGCCGCTGACGCTCCAGCTCGCCCCCGCCTGACGTTCGCCGCCGCCTGAACGGGCGGTGCCGTTGCGCCAACGGCTGCCCGTCTGCACGGTGATCGCCGTCGATCGGCTGAGTATCAATTTTGGCCCCGGCGGGTCGCCGGGCGAGGACACACGAGGGAGCCCTATGCCGACCGTTTTCCAGCACCCCGGCGTCTACATGACGGAGGTGCCGCCATCCAGCAGGCCCATCGAGGGAGTCGCGACATCCGTCGCCGCGTTCGTCGGCCGCACGCCGATGGGACCGGCCAACATGCCCACCCGGGTGACGAGCTGGACGGAGTTCGCGCGCACGTTCGGCGATCCGAACCCGAAGGTCGGCCCGTTCCTCGACGACTCGTACATGGCGCACGCCGTGCGCGGCTACTTCCTCAACGGCGGCACGACGTGCTGGATCGTGCGCGTCGAGGAGGCGAACTTCGGCCACGTGCGCAAGGCGCTGCTGGCCAGCTCGGTCGACAAGGCGGACCCGGCCTTCGCGTTCGTGCCGCTGCCCGGGCTGCCCGACAGCATGACGGTGAAGATCACGGTCGCCGATGATCCGGCGCCGACGCCGGCAACCGATCCGCCGGCACCCCCGACGGTGACGGTCACCGTCACGGCCGAGAACCCCGACGACCCGGAGTTCTCCGCCAAGCAGGAGAGCAAGCCGGAGGTCTTCCGCGGCCTCAGCGCCAGGCGCGACGACGGGAAGTACCTCGTGAAGGTCATCAACGCGGCCGGGATCGGCTCGCGGCTCGTGAGCGCCGAGGAGGTCGATCCGGCGTCCAAGCTGACGCGCGCGCTGCCCAAGGCGGGCGACTACCCGCTCGCCGCGCCGCCCGACGACGAGAAGCCGACGCCGATGGACATCTCCGGCGACTCGTCGGTGCGCAGCGGCATGACCGGCCTGGAGATCGCCAGCGAGGTGACGATGGTCTGCCTGCCCGACCTGTTCCCGCTCGCCGGGGTCAGCGACGACGGCGCGCCTCACCAACACGGACGCCGTTCGCAGCGTGCAGGGCAACCTCGTCGCGGCCTGCGCCGGCAGCGGACGCATGGCGATCCTCGATCCGCCCCCGGGTCTGAAGCCGACCGACGTCCAGACCTGGCGCGACGACCCCGCGATGCCCAACGATCCGTACGCCACGCTGTACTGGCCGTGGATCGAGGTCCTGCACCCGATCACCGGCGAGAAGTTCACGATGCCGCCGTGCGGCCACGTCGCCGGCGTGTGGGCGCGCACCGACACCAACCGCGGCGTCCACAAGGCACCGGCCAACGAGGAGCTGATGGGCACCGTCGGCCTCGGCTACCTCGCCGCCGACGGCGACTCCGACCTGCTCAACCCGGACGGCATCAACGTCATCCGCGGCTTCACCGGCCGCGGCACGCGCATCTGGGGGGCCAGGACGCTGGCGGTCAACACCGCGCCGGAATGGAAGTACGTCAACGTCCGGCGGCTGTTCAACTACGTCGAGACGTCGATCCTCAACGGCACGAGCTGGGCGGTCTTCGAGCCCAACGACGCGCTGTTCTGGGGCCAGCTGCGCGTCTCGGTCGGCAACTTCCTGACCGGCGTCTGGCGCAGCGGTGCGCTGTTCGGCACGACGCCCGGACGACGCGTTCTTCGTCAAGTGCGACGCGGACACCAACCCCCAGGACCTGATCGATGGCGGCCAGGTGAACATCCACATCGGGATCGCCCCCGTCAAGCCGGCGGAGTTCGTCGTCTTCCAGATCAGCCAGTACGCCGCGACCGCCACGTAGCGGCGCGCCCCAGCGAGTCAGAGGAGTCACCCCATGGCTGACACTGTCCAGTCACCGGTAGGCAATTTCATCTTCCAGCTGAAGCTGGACGGCGTCGACAAGGCGAGCTTCTTCGCCGAGATCAGCGGCTTGTCGACGGAGAACCAGGTCATCGAGCACACGGCGGCGGGATCGAACGGCAAGCCGATCCCGCAGCGGTTCGCCGGGCAGGTGAAGTGGGCGAACATCGTGCTCAAGCGCGGGGTCGACAAGGACCTGAGCCTGTGGAACTGGCGCAAGCAGGTGCTCGACGGCACGATCGACGCCAACCGCAAGAACGGCTCGATCACCGTCATGGACCAGACGGGGGCGCCGGTGGTCATGTACTCCTTCATGCGGGCGTGGCCGGCGAAGTACTCGAGCCCGGGCCTCAACGCCGGGCGGCAACGAGATCCTCGTGGAGGAGCTCGAGATCGCGCACGAGGGCTTCTTGCGGACGCAGTAGCTGACGCGCCATGCACACCGCGATCGAGTTCACGCTGCCCGTCGGGTACGCGGATGACACCGGCACGCTCCATCGCGACGGGCGCATGCGTCTCGCGACGGCGCGCGACGAGATCCAGCCGCTGGCCGATCCTCAGGTACGCAGCAACGAGGCGTACCTGACGATCCTGCTGCTGGCCCGGACCGTCGAGCGGATCGGGCCGACGACGACGGTGACGCCCGACGTCATCGAGGGGCTGTTCGCCGCCGACTTCGACCACCTGCAGCGCCTGTACGAGCGGATCAACAGCCCGGAGGTCGTGCGCGGGCATCTCGAGTGCCCTGGCTGCCACGAGCAGATCGACGTCGATCTGGCCGGCATACAGGACGGAGCGTCCACGGCATGACCGCGCGGGCAGGATCCCGGCGCCGCGGGGCCGAGGTGGCCCGCGAGCGTCGGCGTCGGCCTGGATGCGGCCGAGTTCGCGGCGCGGATGATCGAGGCGCGCCGGCCGAAGCGGCTGGCGGCGTCGACGCGCCTGCTGCGGCGCGGGGTGCGGGCGCCGGGGTGGGCTGCGGTGGACCGGCCGCCGGCTGCCTGTGGCGGATCGCTCGCGCGATGCCGTGGCGCGGGTCATCGCCGGTCTGCGGAGCCTGCGGCGCGCGCTGACGCGGCGGCGGTGCCGGCGCCGGCGCCTGCGCCCGTGCCGGCACCGGCAGCCGTGCCCGGCACGCCGCACGGCGCCGCGCCGCCTGGTGCCGCGCGGCGCCGTCCAGGTGGTGCCGGTGGAGCCGGCAGCGCGGCCATCGCTGCCGGGCATCAGCCCGGAGGCGAGCGCCTGGCTGATGGGCGGCCCGCTCCCGGCCGGGCTCGTTCCGTTTCTCGGTACGCCGACCTTCCCGGCCGAGGACGCGCCGCTCGCGCCGCCGCCCGCCGAGAGCCTCAGCCGCGCCGGCAGCGCGTGGCTGGCGCGCGGCGAGCTGCCGGGGGACCTGGCGCCGCTGCCGACCGGCGATGACGCAGCTCCGGGATCGGTGGACGGCGGGCCGGCGCCGGCGCCGTCCGGGCCGGGCGCGGCCGGCGCGTCGCCGGCGAATGAACCGCCGGCGGCGACCTGGAACGGCCGGTTGCGCAGCCGGGTGGTGGAGCTCCCTCCGCCCGATCGGCCTGACATCGCGCCGCTGATGCGGATCCATGAATCTCGCCCGCCGGCGTTCGCGGGCGCGGGCCCGCCGGGCGAGGAACGTGCGGATCAAAACGGCGGCGCGGCGGCCACTCCCTCGGCCGTCGCGCCGCCGGCTCCCCCGGGTGACGCGCCGCCGGCCTCGCCGGTCGTGCCGCGGTCCGCGGGTGCCGGCGCCGGCGCCCGGCTCGCGCGGCGCCGATCTGGGGGCGATCGCAGCGGCGGGGGCGCAGCTCGGGCGGTATTCGGACGAAGCGCCGCAGGCACGCGCCCCCTGCGGATCTGCTCGCGGGCCGGGGACCTGCTCGGCGGGGACCCCCGCGCCGCCTCGCAGGACCGTGCCGACGGTGGGCCGGAGCGCGTATCGCGCGGTGCGGACGTGCCTCCAGCTCGCTCCGCGGTCGTGCCGCCGTGGATCCACCGGCGTCGCACCGCCGACTCCAACGGCGGCCGTACCGGCCTCGCCGGCCGCGGCGCAACTGCCGGCGGGCGGACCGCGAGCCGCCTGTCGGCGCCGACCCCGAGCTTCCGGCCCGGCGTGCCTGTCACCCCGCCGTCGCGGGCGCCGCGAGCCGGGGCGCCGGCTTCCGCTGCCGCTTCGGTCGCCCTGGCAGCCGCGGTTCCGGCTCAGCGTCTGCCGATGCGCCGCCGGGCCCGCTGCGCGGGGGCCTCGCGACGCCGCCGGTGCCGCCGCCGGCTCGGAGCGAGGTCTCCTACCGGTCCTCGGCGGGGACGCCGCTCGACGCGCTTGCGCTGCCTGCGTCGCCGGCGGCTCCCTCGCCGTCGCGCCGCCGGCCGCCGGCGCCGACGCGCGGTCTGAGCCTGCGGGGCCGAGGTGAGCTCGCGCGGGCCGGCTGGATCGGGCTGCGCGCGATCGGGCGCCGCGGCGCGCCGGCCCGCGGCCCCGAGGCGGTGGATCCGGCCCGCGCTTGGATCCGCGAGCCGACGAGGCGGCGGCGATCGCGCCGCGCCGGAGGGCGGAGCCGGCGGTGGGCCGGAGGTCCTGTTGCGTGCCGCCGCCGATGCGCCGCCCACTTCCACTGAGGTCGGGCCACCGGCTCCTCGGCGGTGCCGCTCGCTGCGTCGCCCGTGCCGCCGCCGGCTCCCGCGGGCGTGGCGCCGCCGGCTCCCGCGGCCGCGCGCCGCAGCCTCGCGCCTCCGCCGTTGCAGCCTCGCGCGGCCGGCCGCCGGTGCCGCCATCCGCCGGTGCCGGTGCGGAGGCCCCGAGCTCGCGCGCGGTCGGATGGGGCGTCGCGTCGCGCCGCCGTCGGCTCGCCGCAGGCCGTTGCGCCGCCCGCTCCCGCGGGCGTAGCGCGGCCGGCTGCCTCGGCGGTGTGGCGCCGCCGGTCTGCCCGCGTCCGCCGCGCCTGCGCGCCCGGCCGCGCGCCGGCTGCTCGCCGGTGCCGCCATCCGCCGGTGCCGGCGCGAGGCCGAGCTCGCGCGGGCGATGCGGCTTGGTGCGCGGGCGGGATCGGAGCTGCGCGGCGTCCTCGACCCGCAGCGCCCGAGCCCGTACGCGAGTGCCCGGCGGGCTGCGCTCGACGGTTCGCGACCTGATGACGCGCCGACGATCGCGCCGTCGGAGGGAGGTGCCGGCGGTGCGCCGGAGCGAGGCTGCCCGCGTGGCAGTCGACGAGCCGCCGCGCGCGGCAGAGGTCCGGGCGGACGGCGTCGATCCCGTCGTGTCGACGCTGGCGCCGAGTGGCTCATTCGCGGAGGCGACGAGAGCCGAGGACCCGCCGTCGTCGCGCCGACTCGCCGAGGCCGCCGCCACGCGCCGCCGGTCGACAGCGGCGGGGCGGCGAAGGTGTCGCGTGCGACCGTCGATCTGCCGCCCGTTCGCCGACGGCGCGATCTCGGCGCTCGCCGCCCGTCGATAGCGCTGCGCCGGGCCGCGTCGCCTCGGCCACGGCTGCCGGGCGGGCGGTGGCTCGCCATGCCGACGTGGCGCGCCGGCTCGTCGCCGGTCCGCGCCAGCCGTGGTTGCCGGTTCGCCGCGGATCGCGGAACGCGCGATCCGCTGCCGGCCGCGGCGCACCGCGCCCGCCCCTGCCGCGGCGAGCGAGGCCGAGCGCTGCCGAGCGCACGCTCGATCCGCGCCCACGCGAGCCGCCGCGATGGCTGGTCGCGGCCGCTGGGCCGGCGGCAGTCGCGTGAGTCGTCGACCGCCGACTGTTCGATGTGCAGCCGGCCGCCTGGCGCCGCGCGCTCGTCGCCGCTGGCACCGCCGGATCCAGCCGGACGTCGCCGCCGGTGCGCGCACCCCCTGCCGCCGGTGGCTGAGCCGCCCGGCCGCCGCCCGGGTTCCGGCCGCGCTCGACTCCGCGGACATGCCGCGCGCCGCCGGCGAGCGCCGCGCCGTGTCGCGCCGGCCGGCCGCTCCGGTGCAGCCCGCGCTGCCGACCGCGCGGTCGCTCACGCCGGCCGCCGGCCGGCCTCTGGCGGCGGACGCGCAGCGACGTCAGCGGCTGCCGAGGATCGCAGGCGCGTCGGCTCCCACTGCGGTGCCCGCAGGCGTCGGCCGGACGGAGCAGGCGAGCGCGGCTGGCACCGCTCGGCCAGCCGGTGAAACGGGTCAGCCGCGCGCAGCGCGATGGAGCCTTCGCTCGGGATGTCGGCCCGGAGGCCTCGGCCAGGCGTATGCCGCGGCTGCGCGCCCGGTGTGCGGCTCCGCCGCGCCACCCGGCGGTCATCCGCGGAGCCGCGGCCCGGCGGGCGGAGCACGCTTGCCGCGGTTACGGTGGTCGGCAGGCCGGCCGCCCACGACGCTGCCGGCGCAACCGCGCCCGGCGGCCGCCGGCCCGAGTCCGCCACGCGCCCCGGCGGAGACGTGCTCCGGCCCGGCCGACGGCGTGGACGCGGCCGGATGCAGGCGCGCCCCGTCCGCTGGTCGACGTCCCGGGCGACGCGGACGCGGCGCGGATCCGGACCGGCACCGCGTCCAGCGCTTCGCGGCCGACGGCGCGGGACCGGCGCATCGACACGACCGTCCCGCGCCGCGGCGCGCCGCGTGCCGCGTCCCGCCGAGCGCGCGCCACAGCCGCGTCGCCGGCCGCTCACCAGGCGAGCCCGCCGCCGTCCACCGCCGGCGTCACCCCGCGACGGCGCGCGCGGCAACCGACGCTCCGGCGTTGAGCCTGGGCGAGGCGGCCGGACGCCTCGCGCGCGGGCGCGGGCGAGCTGCTCTCACGGGTCGTCGCCGCGACCGCGGCGCGACGGGCCGAACAACCGGCCGACGCCGAGCCGCCGACGAGCGGAGACCGCACGTCGCCATCGGAGAGCGCGACGCGGCCCGCCGGCCCGCCGCCGCAGGCTCCCGCCGCCTCGCCGAGCGCGGCGGGCGCGATCGTGCTCGCCGATGATCGCCCGACGCCGGCGTCCGTTCGAGCCCAGGGCCTCGACGGGCCGTTGCCCAGCGCGGCGTCAGCCCGGCTCGCGCCCATGCGCGACGGCGCGCCGCCGGCCCCGCAACCCGGGCCGGCCGTGCCGACGAGCGACGTCCATCCGGTGCCGTCGCCAGCGCCCGTCCGCCACCCGCCCCGCTATCGCCCGATGCCGCGCCCTCGCCGAGCGCGGCGGGCGCGATCGTGCTCGCCGATGATCGCCCGGCGCCGTCGTCCGTTCGAGCCCAGGGCCTCGACCGGCCGTCGCCCAGCGCGGCGCAGCCCGGCTCGCTCCCACGCGCGACGGCGCGCCGCCGGTCCCGCAACCCGGGCCCGCCACCGCCGCGCCGGACCTGCCGGCCCGCCGCCGCCCCGCGCCTGCCCCGCGGCGCACCGGCGTCGACGCGCTCCGCGCCGGCATCACCGCGGCCACGGTCGGTGGCGCGCGGCAGGTCCGCCTCGCCCGTGTCCCGGGCGCCGCCGACCCCGGCGACCTCGCCGCCGCGGCGCAGCGCCGCAGCCGCCGCACGGCCGTCACCTCGCCCGCAGCCACCAGCCCGCCGACGCGGGCGCCGCCGACCCCGGCATCCCACCCGGCGCCACCACGCCGCCGGACTGGCCGGCCAGCACCACCGACACCGCCACCCAGGACGACGACGACGCCCGCGAGACCGCCGCGATGATCGCCGCACTGCCCGCCGCCGTCGCGGCGATGCGCTCGCCGTCGGTCAGCAACCCGTTCGTCTCCAACGGCTCGGTCGGCCTGCCGGCCGGCACAGGATCGCCCGCCGAACGGCTGAGCCGGACGCTCGACGCCGGTCCGCCGCCACCCGTGACCGCGGCCGCGATCGCAGCCCCCGCACCGGCCCTCGCCCGCACGCGAGCGGCCGGCTCGTCCAGGAGCACCGCCAAACCGCGAGCAGGACGACATCGACGGCCTCTACGACCGCCTCGCCGCCCGGCTGCGCGCCGATCTGCTCGACGACCGCGAGCGCCGCGGCGACCTGCACGGGCGGGGGCTCCGATGACCCCCCCGCCGTCGCCGCCACCGCCACCACTGCCGCCACGCCCACCGGCCGGCGCGGTCCCACCGATCCCCGGCCTCGAGCACGTCTTCGTCGTCCGGCTCGGCGCCGGCACGCTGCTCGGGACGTTCACCGAGGTGACCGGCATCGGCGCGGAGTTCGAGACCTTCGACTACGAGGAGGGCGGCAACCCGTACCTCGTCAAGCTGCGCGGCCGCACGCAGCAGAGCAACATCACGCTCAAGGCCGGACTGACGAACAGCGTCGTGCTCATGAAGTGGGTGCTCAACGCCAGTCCCATGCCGAAGAACCTCTACATCACGTTCCGCGACGCGGCGGGCAACGACATCCGCTCGTTCGGCTTCAGCAACGCGATCCCCGTCCGGTGGACGGGCCCCGGTGCGAAGATCGACGCCAACGCCGTCGCCACCGAGTCGCTCGAGCTCGCGCACCAGGGCTTCCTCGACGTCAGCTCGTTCGCCGACCAATGAACCAGAGCGTCCAGAAGGCGAAGCTCACCGTGATCGAGACGAAGGCCTCGATCGACTGCTGGTTCAACCCGAGCACGCTGAAGTTCAATCGCACCGCGGACTGGGACTCCGAGGCGGCCGTCGGCCAGGGCGCACCGACCCTCACCTATCAGGGGGGAAACGAGGAGACGCTGACGCTCGACCTCCTCCTGCACGCGGGCTACGGCCAGAGCGGCAACGACGTCCAGCGGGCGATCGACTGGCTCTTCGATCTGCTCAACCCCACGGTCGAGGTGCCCGGGCGGCAAGAAGCGCCCGCCGCGCGTGACGTTCTCCTGGGGTCGCTACGTGAGCTTCGCGGCCGTCTGCACGTCGGTCGAGGTCAACCAGGAGCTCTTCGACGTCAACGGGCTTCCGCTGCGGGCCTCGGTCACGGTGCAGCTGCAGCAGGCCGAGCCCGAGCCCGGGCCAGGCGACGCCGAGCGGCCAGAACCCGACGACGCGGACCGTGCTGGCCAACCGCTCGCACACGATCAGCTACGGCGACAGCCTCGCCTCGATCGCCTTCAAGCACTACGGCGACCCCACCCGCTGGCGCGAGATCGCCACCGCGAACGGGATCGACGACCCGCTGCACCTCAAGCCGGGCGCCGCGCTCGTCATCCAGGTGGCCGACGCATGAGCCCGCACGTCGTCGCCGCCCCGGGCGTCGCCGCCCTGGCGATCAAGATCGGCGGCTCGCCGGCCGGACCGGTGGTGGCCAACGCGGTGCGTGAGATCGTCGTCGACGGCCAGCTGCGGCTGCCCGACCGCCTGAGCCTGCGCCTGCGCGACGACGAGGTCAAGATCCTCGAGGCCAAGACGTTCACCGTCGGCGCGGCGATCGAGGTGGCGCTGTCCGCCGCCAAGGGGCCCGACAACGCGACGGTCTTCGACGGCCAGATCACGACGCTGGCACCGGAGTTCAGCAACGGCCTGCTCACGCTGCGGGTCGTCGCGCTCGACCGCGGATGCCTGCTGCAACGCGCGCCGCGCACCGCGGCCTACCAGGCCATGAGCTACGGCTCGATCGCCCGCAGCCTCGCGAGCAAGGCGGGCCTGCAGGCGGGCACGATCTCCGACGGGCCGACGCTGCCGTTCGTGCAGCAGAGCAACGAGACCGACTGGGACTTCCTCTGGCGCCTGGCGCTGGAGACCGACCTCGAGGTCAAGGTCGCCGGGCAAGAAGCTGCACTTCCGTCCCGCCGGCGTCACGCGCGGCGCGCCGATCGAGCTGCGGCTCGGCAAGAACCTGCAGGCCTTCACCCCGCGCGTCACGGGCGTGCAGCAGGTGGACTCCGTCACCGTGCGCGGCTGGGATCCGGCCTCCGCGCAGGCGATCACAGCCACCGCGCAGCCCGGCACGGCCCAGAGCGCGCCGGGCATCAGCCGCGCCGACGTCGCCGACGCGCTCGGGGCGGGCAGCGCGGTCATCGTCGACCATCCGCTGCTCAGCCAGAGCCACGCCACGGCGCTCGCCACCGGGGTCGCGTCGCGGCTGGCGAACACGTACGTCGAGGGCGAGGGCCGCGCCGACGGGACCCCGTCGCTGGCGGCCGGCTGCAGCGTGAAGGTCATCGGGGCCGGCAGCTCGTTCTCGGGCACCTACGCCGTCAGCGGCGTGCGCCACGTCATGCGCGCGAAGGCCGGCTACCACACGTTCTTCGAGATCGCCGGGCGCGAGGACCGCTCGCTGCTCGGGCTCGCCACGGGCGACCCGCATCCCGCCGGCTGGATGCAGCGCATCGTCGTCGGGATCGTGACGAACAACCAGGACCCCGACGGGCTCGGCCGCGTGCGCGTCAAGTACCCCGCGCTCGACGACCAGACCGAGGGCTGGTGGGCGCGGCTCGTCATCCCCGGCGCCGGCCAGGGACGCGGGATCGTCGCCGTCCCGCTCGTCGGCGACGAGGTGCTCGTGGCATTCGAGCACGGCAGCGACCAGCACCCGTACGTCATCGGATCGGTCTACAACGGCACGGCCAAGCCCGACGTCCTCGCCACGACCGACGGCACGTTCGCCGCGCACAGCAACAAGGACGTCAAGGTCAGCGCGGCGGGCGCGATGACGCTGACCTCGGCGGGCGACGCGCTGCTGACGACGAAGCCCGGCGGCGACGGCGCGCCCGGCAACGTCAGCGCGGTGTCCCAGGGCGATCTCACGCTGTCGGGCGAGACGAAGCTGACGGCGTCCGCCGGCACCGACGCCGACATCAGCGCGACCGCGCAGATGAAGCTCGCGGGCGGCACGAAGGTCGCCATCTCGGCCACCGGCGAGGTCACCGTCGAAGGGCAGATGATCTCGATCAGCGGCACGAGCGTGAAGCTCAGCGGGACCGGCGTCGTCCAGATCTCCGGAGCGACCGTGATGCTCGGATGAGCCCCCATCCCGACCTGCTCGGCACCGGCGTGGCGTTCCCGTTCCGGGGCGACGGCCGCGGCCAGATCGCGATGGCGACGGGCGAGATCGACGTCGATCAGGCGATCCGCATCATCCTCTCGACGGCGCCCGGCGATCGCCCGATGCGGCCGGAGTTCGGCTGCGACATCCACGAGTACGTCTTCGATCAGGCCGACGCGGCGACGCTCGGCAACATCGACCGCGCGATCCGGCGTGCGCTCGATCGCTGGGAGCCGCGGATCACGATCAAGGACATCACGTTCGACGAGGACGAGGACGCCGGCAAGCTGCTCGTGCACATCACCTACGAGCTGCGCACGTCGAGCTCGCCGCGCAACCTCATCTACCCGTTCTACCTCGTGCCCGCGGAGATGACGACGTGACGCTGTCGCAGCTCAAGCTCGACGACCGCGACTTCCAGTCGCTCGTCAGCGAGGCGCGCCTGCGGATCGCCAAGGTCTGCCCGGAGTGGACCGAGCACAACGTCTCCGATCCCGGGATCACGCTCATCGAGCTGTTCGCCTGGATGACCGACATCCTCATCTACCGCGTCAACCGCATCCCCGAGAACGTCGAGATCGCGCTGCTGAACCTGCTCGCGATCGACCGCGTCGCGCCGTCGGCGGCCACGGCCGAGGTGCGCTTCATGCTCAACGACCCGCCGCGGCGCGACCTGCCGATCCCCAAGCACGTCACGGAGATCGCGACGGCGTCCGACGAGCGCCACGAGACGGTCGTCTTCCGCGTCGCGCAGGACACGACGATCCCGGTGCTCGAGCTCGAGGCGATGGCGCTCGCGCGCGGCGGCAACGTCGTGCTCGTCCCCACCGTGCAGGGCAAGGCGATCCCGACCGGTGCGGCGCGCGCCGTCTTCTCGACGCCGCCCGCGGGCGGCGACGCGCTGTATCTCGGGACCCGCACGCCGCTCGACGGGCTCGTCGTGCGCGTGTCCGCCGCGCCGATCGTCGCGCTCGGCGCCGCGATCACCCCGGGGCGCCCGCCGTGGATCTGGGATGTCTCGCCGCCGGCCGGGGAGGCGTGGCCCAAGGCCGAGCTGCTGCGCGACACGACCGGCGGCTTCAACCTGCCCGAGCCCGCCACGGTCGAGCTGCAGCTGCCGCGCGCGTGCGGCCGGACGGTCGTCGCCGGCAAGAACATGTACTGGCTGCGCTGCCGGCTGCCCGAGCAGCCGGTGTACCTCGGCTCGCCCGAGCTCGACGCCGTCTCGATGAGCGCGATCGGCGTCGCGACCGACGTCGAGCACGCCTCCGCCGTCGAGCTGGAGATCCTCGGCACGAGCGACGGGACGCCGTCGCAGAGCTTCCGGGTGCTGCATCCGCCGACGCTGGCGCTCGGCGAGGGCGAGCGCCTGGAGGTCCGCGAGCCGGGCGCGTCGGCGTGGGAGCCGTGGGAGCAGGTCGGCTCCTTCGAGCTCAGCGACAAGGCGAGCAAGCACTACGTCTACGACGCGGCGCACGGCGAGGTCCGCTTCGGGCCGTCGATCCGCGTCGCGCGCACCGCCGCCCCGGTGACGACGACGCTGACGGCCGAGGAGCAGCCCGAGCTCGAGGCGTGGAAGCAGTACGGCAAGGTCCCGACGGCGGGATCGCTGCTGCGGCTGAGCAGCTACCACCACGGCGGCGGCTTCGCGGGCAACGTCCCGGCCAACTCGCTCGTCGTCCTGCGCACGCCGATCGGCGGCGTCGCGACGGTCACGAACCCCAAGCCGGCCACCGGCGGCGTCAGCCTCGAGGACCTCCATCACGTCCGCCAGCGCGCCGCGCTGGAGATGCGCACACGCCAGCGCGCGGTGACCCCCGGCGACTACGAGCTGCTCGCACGCAGCGTCGACTCGACCGTCGCCCGCGTGCACTGCGAGCGGCCCGAGCCCGGCCACGCCGTCCCGGTCCGCATCCTGCCGCGGCCGACCGGCGATCTCGCCCGCTTCCTGTCGCGCAAGGAGCTCACCGCGACGCCGGCGAAGTGCAGCACCGTCGGAGACTTCCTGCGCGAGCGCTGCCCGATCGCCACGACCGTCCACGTCACGCCGGTCGCGCTGCGCGCCGTGACGGTCGTCGTCGAGGTCGAGCCCGAGCGCGAGGCCGACCCCACCGCCCTGCGCCAGGCCGTCGCCGCCGAGCTGTTCACCTATCTCAACCCGGTGATCGGCGGCCGGCTGTTCGATGACGGCGAGCCGGTGGGCTGGGAATGGGGTCGCAGGCTGAGCGTCGCCGAGCTGCACCCGGTCGTCCGGGCGGTGGAGGGCGTGCGCTCGATCATCGGCCTGCGCGCCTACGAGACCGAGCTGCTGGACGGATCGCCCGCCACGCGGCCCAGCCCGAAGCCGCTGGAGCGCTGGCTCGAGCTGCTGCCGTCGGAGCTGATCGCGTCCGGTCAGCACCAGGTCCGCGTCAAGCCACGGCAGCCCTGATGGCGATCGTCGTCTCGCAGATCGAGCCCGACGGCCCGTCCGCGGCGGCGCCGGCGCCCACGCACCCGGCCTCGCAGCGCGCCTACCTGCGCGAGGCGCTGCCGCCGGTCTACCGCGACCGCCCGGTCGACGCCGGGCCCGCCGTTTCCCCCGGCGCCGGCCATCGAGCGCTTCGTCGGGGCGCTCGAAGGGGTGCTCGATCCGATCGTCCTGACGCTCGACAACCTCGCCCCGCACCTCGATCCGCGGCTGACCGGGGCGGACTGGATCGACACGCTGACGCGCTGGCTGGGCATGGCCGTCGACCTCGACATGCCGCTCGACGTACGGCGCCGGCGCGTCGTCGACGCGATGGCGCTCAACCGCGGGCGCGGGACGCTGGCGGGGTTGCGCCACGAGATCGCGATCACGTTGCCCGGGGCCGGCATCGAGGCCTCCGACAACGCGCGCGTGACGACGGGGGAAGACCCCTTCGAGCGCCCGCCGGCACCGCTGCCCGAGCTCGTCGTGACGCTGCCGCCCGGCCTCGGCGAGCTGGCCCGGGGCGTGCTCGAGCGGCTCGTCGAGGACGAGCTGCCGGCGCACGTCGCCTGGCGCTGGGAGGAGGCGGGTGCGGCGCGCGGCGGCGCGCCGGCGGCGGGGGCGAGCGCATGACGACGACCGACCTCGCGGCGATCGGGCTCTGCGATATGTGCAACGAGGCCATCCTGCCCGACCACGACTTCTGCCCCAACGGCCACTACGTGGCGTGGCAGACGCTCGACGGGCTGGAGGCGGGCGAGCCGGCGCCGGCGCCCGCGCCCACCGCCACGCCGGCGCTGACCGCGATTCCGACGGCGCCGCCGCCGCAGCGCCCGGCGACGCTCGTCGTGCTCGACGTCTCGCGCGCCGACGCGCCGCCGCGCTCGGTGGCGGGCGGCGCGAACGTCAAGACGGCGGCCGGCCAGGCGGTCCAGCTCGTCGCCACGGTGCGCAACGAGGGCACGGTCGTCGACGACTACATGCTGCAGGTGCGCGACCTGCCGGTCGACTGGGTGGCGGTGCACGAGCCGGAGGTGCACCTGCTGCCGATGGACCAGCAGCGCGACTACGAGCGGCGCCTGGCGATCACGGTGCGCCCGCCGCGCACGGCACGCTCGCTGGCGGGCGTCTGGGGCTTCGCGGTGGAGGTGACGTCGCTGGCCGACGGCGGCCGCGTGGCGGCCACCCAGCCGTGCACGATCGAGGTGCTGCCGTTCGCCGCCATCGACGTCGTGGTGCGCCCGACGCTGGCCCGCGGCTGGCGCGCCGTGCGCTTCACCTGCGACGTGCGCAACGACGGCAATCACGAGCTCGTGCCCGCGTTGCGCGCCGCCGACGCCGACGCGGAGTGCACGATCGCGCTGCCCGGGTCGATCCCGCCGATCGAGCCGGGGCGCACGCGGTCGCACGCGATCGACGTGCGGGCGCCCGGCTGGCACTGGATCGGTCGCCCGCTCGATCGCCAGGTGACGATCGAGGCGTCCGCCGGCGAGGTCGACCCGCCCGTGCCGCCGCAGACCGTCACGTTCCGTCAGAAGCCGATCATCCCCTGGTGGGTCGTCCCGCTGCTGATGGTGCTGCTGGCGGTCGCGGCGTTCATCTACACGCAGTGGCCGCGCAAGGTCGAGATGCCGCTGCTGAAGGGCGCGAAGAGCGCGTTCGTGGCGCAGGGCCAGTTGCAGGAAGCCGGATTCAAGACGCCGCCGCAGGTCCAGACCCGCGTGCTGGCGCGTCCCGCGGCGGGCACGGTCTTCGACCAGCGCCCGAAGGCCGGGGCGAAGGTCGACGCCGACACGCCCGTCGTCATCCGCGTCGCGGTGCCGCCGACGACGACGATCATCCCCGACCTCCGCGGCCTGACGGCCGTCCGCGCCGACGCCGTCCTCTTCCACGCCCGCCTCGCGCTCGGCAACGTCGTGCCGAGCCCGAAGTCGCCGAACCCGATCGTCAGCCAGATCCCGCGGGCGGGCTCGGTGAAGCCGCGCAACACCGTCGTCAACGTCGTGCTCGGCGACTCGCCGCCGTTGCCGATCCCCGATCTCACCTGCATGACGGCGCCCACCGCGGAGAAGGTGCTCAACGCCCGCGGCTTCAACCTGCTGCCCGTGCCGACCTTCATCAGCCCCGACGCCCACGCGCGGGGGCAGACGCCGCTGCCCAAGCAGAAGCGCAAGCCCGGCGCGGTGGTGACGCTGATCTTCAATGGGCCGCCGCCGCTGTGTCCCGCGAAGAAGGGTGAGAAGCCCAAGCGGCTCGGCGCCGCCCGCGCGGCGCAGGAGAAGAAGAAGAAGTCGACCGCGGGTGGCGCCCGGACCGGCGCGGTGACGTCGGTCAGCACCGCGGCCGCCGCGGCGGACGCGTCGATCGCCTACGCCTCCGACGGCAGCGTCCGGCTCACCAACCGGTCGGCACCGTTCGCGGCGGGGACGCAGCCGGCCTGGTCGGCCGCCGGTTCGCTGCTGGCGATGGTGAATCGCAACACCATCGTCGTCACCCGGCCGCGTGACTCGGCGCGGCCGGTGGCGACGATCGCGCTCCCGGGCAGCACGCTCTCGGCACCCGCGTTCGCGCCGATCGACGCCACGCCGGTCGTGGCGTTCACCGCGACGCCGCGCGATGGTGGCGGGCCGGCGCGGCTGTGCTTCGCACGGCTCGTGCGCCCGTCGCCGGCGGCCTCGTGCCGGCCGATCGGCGACGTCGCACCGCGCACGCTGGAGTGGTCGCCCGACGCCCGCGAGCTCGTGCTCGTGGCGGCGACGGCGGCCGATCCGTCGCGCCCGGGGCTGCTGCGCTACTCGACGTTCGCCGGCGGCGAGAGCGACGCATCGGCGTGGCGCGCCGGCGACCGCGGGCCCGTTCGCCCCGACCGCCTCGGGCGCGAGGGCTCGGTGTTCGACGCCGCCTACATGCCGGGCGGCAAGGAGCTTGCGATCGTCACCGACGTGCGGCCCGACGGCGCACATCGCGCCTCCGCAGGTGGTGCTGGCAGCGGTCGCGCGGCTGCGCGATCTGGGCGACGCGCGGTGGCTGCGCGTGCCCGGCTGCTCGCTCGACGTGAGCCCGGCCGGCTCGGAGCTCATCGTCGGCTCGCCGGGCGATCGCGGCATCTGCGACGAGACCGGTGCGCTCGCGATCGTGCCCGTCGACGACCCGCGGTCACGGGTCCGGCTGTCGCTCGCAGGAGGGCATCCCGCGTGGGGTCGATGAGCGCCGAGAAAGTTGTGGTGGCGGCGGCAGGTGCCGACCCGGTTTCACCGTACATATGGTGCAAGGGGCGGCGACGGACGCGTGGTGTCACGGCGGACTCCACGTGGGCCACGATCGGTCTGGGGTCGAGGGGTTGATCACAATTCTGGTTAATAGAGAAGGATGGGTCAGGTGAGCGGCGCCACTCTGCTCATCATCGAACCCAGCGGGATCTACCGGCTGGGCATGGAGGCGTGCCTGTCCGCGCTGCCGGGGATCGCGCAGGTCCGCGGATACGCCTCGGCGCAGGCGGCGTGGTCCGACGACGAGCTGCTGCAGGCCGACCTGGTCATCATCTCCGTCGAGATCGACGAGATCGCGACGCTCGTCGCGCAGGTGCGCCGGCACGTCGGCTGTCCGGTGGTGGCCAGCGCCCTGCGCTGGCAGGAGGACGCGGTGATGGCGGCGATCGACGCCGGCGCGGTGGGCGTCATCTCCAAGGACGGCCTGTCGACGGCGGCGCTGTCGGCGCAGGTGCACGCCGCTCTGCACGGGGCGGGCGTGGTGCCGGCGGAGCTGCTCAGCAGCCTGCTGCTGCGCGACGATCGTCACGCCAGGGCGCCGTCGGGCCTGAACCCGCGCGAGCAGCGCGTGCTGCGCCTGTTCGCCGACGGCAAGCTGACCCGCGAGGTGGCGTGCGACATGGCCTACAGCGAGCGCACGGTCAAGACGGTCCTGCGCGATGCGGTGACGAAGCTCGGCGCGACGAGCC
Organism: uncultured Actinomycetes bacterium; assembly: GCA_963751065.1. Classification (GTDB taxonomy): domain Bacteria; phylum Actinomycetota; class Thermoleophilia; order Solirubrobacterales; family Solirubrobacteraceae; genus CADCVQ01. The sequence continues at coordinate 269,590 of CAVVTD010000003.1, read as the reverse complement.
GCTCGCAGGCGATCGCCTACGCGGTGCGGGACGGGCTGATCTAGATGCCGGGCACGCAGGTCGACTCGACGAGCGCGTCCACGCGCCACGCGCCGCCGGGTCACGCGCCGCCGCCGCGCCGCCCGGAGGCGGTGCTCACCGGACTCGGATCGCTCATCGGCAACGCGCGCTTCGCGCGCGCCCTCGCGCCCGGCGCCGGCATCCTGCCGACGGGGATCGTGCACCCCGGCGTGGAGTCCGAGATCCGCAGCCGCGCGGGCCGCGGCAGCCGGATCGACGGCGCCGTCGCCGCGATGGCCGGCGACAGCTTCGGCGCGCTCGACGACGTGCGGGTCCATCACGACGCGACCGCCGACGCGCTCTCGCGCGCGGTCTCGGCGCGCGCCTTCACCGTGCGCAACGACGTCTTCTTCGCCGCCGGCGAGTACCGGCCGCACGCGGCCGAGGGCCGGCGCCTGATCGCCCACGAGCTCACCCACGTGGCCCAGCAGCGCGGCGCGCCGTCCGGCGGCGAGCTGCGGGTGACCGAGCCGGGCGACGCCCACGAACGCCACGCCGACGCCGTTGCCGACGAGCTCAACCGCTGACGCGCCGCCGTGGCGGCGGCGGCCCCGGACCCGCCGGCGGGCGGCTTCGCCGCGCTGGACGCGGCGCTGCGCTCCGCCGTGGAGGCGGTCGCCGCCGCCGATCCGACGCCGACCGACCCGCTGCGCGGGCTGTACATCACCGACGACGCCGCGCTGCAGACGGCGCGCGGCCTGGACGGCGCGACGCTCGACGAGCGGATCGGCGCGGTCGCGGCGCAGCTCGGGCTCGGCGGCCTCGACGCGGCGATCCTCGGCCTCTGCCTCGCGCCGGAGGCGGATCCCGAGCTACGGCCGGCTGATCGCCTACCTGCACGACGACGTCAGCCGGCGGCGGCCGAGTCCCCGCCTGCTCGCGCGGCTGCTCAGCGGGCCCGAGCTCAGCGAGCCGATCGTGCTGTCGCGGCTCGGCGCGAGCGCGCCGCTGCGCGCGACGGGCGCGCTGACGCTCGTGGCGCCGGAGTCGGGCGAGCTGCCCGTCGCCGAGCGGATGCTGACGCCCGACGTGCTGCTCGTCTCGCTCGTGCTCGGCACGGATCTCGCGGCGATCGAGCCGCCGGCCGGCGTACGTCACGTCGCGTCGCGGCGGCTCGGGCCCTGGCCCGCGGGGCTGCTCGACCGGCTGCGCGGCTGCGCGGCCGACGCTGCCGCCGGCGCGCGGGCCGGTGCTCGGCGTCATCGGCCCCGACGCCGAGCAGGCGCTCGCGGCGGCGGCGGGCGGCGGTGGCGGGGCTCGTGCTCGTGCGCGCTCGCAGCATGGGCGACGGGGCGCTGCTCGCCGCACGCGCGGCTGCGCGCGCGGCTGCAGGGAGCGCTCGTGGCGGTGGCATCCGGCGATGAGCCGCTGTCCGGCGACGAGCGCGAGGCGCTGACCGAGTCGCTCGCGCGGGCCGACGGCCCCGCCGTCCTGGCCGGCGCGGCCGTCGTCGCTGCGGTCCGCGCCGCGGGCGTGCCGGTCCACGTCATCGCGATCCCACCGCTCACCCTCGGCGAGCGCACCGACGCCTGGGTCGCGCAGCTGCCCGCGGACGCACACGGGCACGCGGCGGCCGTCGCGGCGCGCTTCCCGCTCGCGCGCGAGCAGATCGCCGACGCCTGCGTGCTCGCCGCCGCCCAGGCGCGCGAGGAGCGGCTCGCGGCTCCCGCGCGTCACCACCTGGTGACGGCCGGCCAGGCGCTGGCCGGGACGGCGATGGGCGGCCTCGCCCGCCGCCTGGAGGCGGGCTGGGACTGGGACGATCTCGTGCTGGCGCCCGGCGACGTGGCGACGCTGCGCTCGATCGCCGCCTACCTGCGCCACCGCGAGACGGTCCTCGACGGCTGGGGGTTCGGCGCGCTCGGCAGCGGCGACGGGCTGACCGTGATGTTCTGCGGGCCGTCGGGCACCGGCAAGACGATGGCCGCCCAGGTCATCGCCAACGACCTCGGCCTGGAGGCCTTCCACGTCGACGTGTCGGCGATCGTCTCGAAGTACATCGGGGAGACGGAGAAGAACCTCGAGCAGTTGTTCGCGGCGGCGACCGACACCGGTGCGCTCATGGTCTTCGACGAGGCCGACGCGCTGTTCGGCAAGCGCTCGGCGGTCACCGACGCCCGCGACCGCTACGCGAACCTCGAGGTCTCCTACCTGCTGCAGCGCATCGAGTCGCATCCGGGCGCGTCGATCCTCACGACGAACATGCGCCAGAACATCGACCAGGCGTTCCTGCGTCGGATGGACTTCATCGTCGACTTCCCGTTGCCGGGCGAGGCCGAGCGGCTGGCGATCTGGCGCCGGCACCTGCCCGCCGGCGCGCCCGTCGCCGACGACCTCGACCTCGCAGACGCTCGCGCGCGAGCACGAGCTTCCCGGCGGATCGATCCGCAACTGCCTGCGCGCGGCGGCGTTCGCGGCGGCCGATGACGGGGGCACGATCGCGATGGCGCACGTGCGCGCCGCCGTCCGGCTGGAGCTGCGCAAGCTCGGGCGGCTGAGCGTCGCGGCAACCCGGTAGCCGCCCACTCGGGCAGAGCGCACGCCCGTTGGGGTGACATCGGCGGTCGTCCCACGGATCCCGGTCTAGGATCGGCACATGGGTGAGCGGATGGATGCGCACCAGACCGCGGCGCCGCGATCACAGCCGGCCGCGCGCTCGCGTCCGGTGGCTCCCCCGCCGGCCGCGGCGGACGTCCTGGCGGCCGCCGGCAACGCGGGAGTGGCGCGCGTGGCGACGGGCGCGGCCGTGTTGCAGCGCAAGCTGCCCCCGGAGCAGTGGGACACCATGGGCTTCTACAACGCGCGCATCCAGGCCTCGGCCGACGAGTACACGAGCGGGCGCCCGGCGAAGTTCAGCACGACGTTCAAGACGAAGTTGTTGCAGCACTGGGGCACCGTGCACAACATCATCGAAGGCGAGGGCCTGCGCGTGCAGCGTGGCGGCGGCGGCGCGACCTGGGTGCCATTCGCCGCGTTTCAGATCGATCACCACACGAGCTGGGACGACATCGAGGTGAAGCTGCGAGCCACGGCGGCGCAGCTGGCCACTCGCATTCCAGCCAAGCACGAGCCCGCTGGCTTCAGCGCCGATGCCTACAAGCCAAAGGTCGGGGGGAAGGTCGTGCCGTGGGCGGACTGGCCGGGGACCGGCACGGTGGTGCCCACCGAGTACGGCGCTCGGATGTACTTCCACGACGTCGAGAACCTCAAGCCGATGCTCGGTTCGGAGAACGCGTCGAAGGGTGCCGGCGGCGCGATCGGCGGGCCCGCCACCGGAGCCGCCTCGCTCGCCGCTCCCGACACGCACGTGATCGGCGTCGAGATCCCGCTGCAACGGCAGTTCACGAGGGTCCTCACGCAGTGGCGGCGGATCAACGCGAGCCAGCGCAACGAATCCACGGCGATCCAGGTGCTCGACACCCTCGAGTCGGGCCTCGAAGAGGCCGCCGACCACCTGGCGACGCTCTGACCGCCTACCCGGCGCGCGCCACACCCGCCGCGGCGAGCTGCCCGCAGGCCGCGGCGATGTCGCGCCCACGGGTCAGGCGCACCGTCGCACGCAGCCCGTGCTCCTCGAGCACCGCGCGAAACGCGTTGATCGCGTCCGGACTCGAGCCGTCGTAGGAGCCCGTCGGGTTGTACGGGATGAGGTTGACCTTGAAGACCTTCGGGTCCAGCACCTCGGCCAGCGCCACGGCCTGCTCGTAGCGGTCGTTGACGCCGGCCAGCATCACGTACTCGACGAAGACGAGCCGCCGCTTCGCCGCGTAGAAGCGCCGGCACGCCGCGAGCACGTCGGCCAGCGGGTAGCGGTCGTTGACGGGCATGATCTGCGAGCGCAGCGCGTCGTCGGCGGCGTGCAGCGACAGCGCGAGGCGGATCGGCATGTCGGTCTGCGCCAGCCGGTCGATGCCGGGGATCCAGCCCACGGTGGAGATCGCCGTGCGGCGGTGCGTGACGCCGAGGTCGGGCAGGCGCTCGCACGCGGCGAGCACGTGGTCGAGGTTCATCATCGGCTCGCCCATGCCCATGAACACGACGTGGTCGACGGCCTCGATCCGCCGAAAGTGCAGCGCTTGGTCGAGGATCTCCGAGGCCATGAGGTTGCGGCCGAACTTCATCGCGCCGGTGGCGCAGAACGTGCACGTCAGCGGGCAGCCCGACTGCGAGGACAGACACAGCGAGCGGCGACCGTCGCGATAGCGCATGAGCACGGCCTCGACGGCGCGGCCGTCGGCGGTGTGAAAGAGCGTCTTGACCGTGCCGTCGCGAGCGTGAGCCTCCTCGACGACGGTCAGCGTCGAGAACGGCACGAGCCCGGCGAGCTGCGCCCGCAGCGCCACCGGCACATCGGTCATCGCGTCGTAGCCGCTCACCCCGCGCGCGGCCCACGACCACACCTGGCGGGCGCGGAAGGCGGGCTCGCCCGCGTCGGCGAGCGTGCGCTCGAGCAGCGCGAGATCCATGCCCTCATCGTAGGGGCGCCCGCGGGGCGCCCCGGTCAGGCCGGATCCGGCGGGTCGAACGCGAACGACGCGCTGCCGTGCGAGGAGAGCATTGGCACCCCGGCGGTGAACAGCTCGTAGGCGCCGGGCGTGTACCAGTGGTCGGAGACGAACTTGCGCCGCCCGGCGGGATCGACGGCCCAGGCGCCGCGGCACCAGCCGGCCGCCGACTCGCGGGCCAGCCCGACCCACCAGCGCAGCAGCTCCTCGTCGCCCATCTTCGAGGCCAGGGCGGTGGCGCGCAGGCCGTCGTCGGTGAGCGGCTCGAGGACGATCGTGAGGCTCTCGCGGTTCATCGCCAGGTGCTGGACGTGGTTGGCCGCCACGACCTCGAAGGGCTGCTGGCGCAGGCAGATGCGCCGCACCGGCTCGAACTCGGCGATCGCCGTCGCGACATCGGCGCCGCGCGCGACGGCGGCGACGAGATAGTCCGGAAAGAAGCGCTCGAGCGAGACGTGCAGCTCGTGCGCGGCGGCCCAGCTCGCCGCCAGCTCGATGAGCTCCTCGCGCGTCGCGTGCAGCGGCAGCGCGAAATGCATCATCTCGGGATAGAAGAGGTTGGGCTGGGGGGCCACCTGCGACCATCGTAGGCGTGCGCCTCGCCAAGTTCCTCGCCCACGCCGGGGTCGCGTCGCGACGTGGCGCCGAAACGATCATCGCCGACGGGCGCGTGACGATCGCCGGCAAGACGGTCACCGATCCGGCCCGCGACGTCGACGCCGACAGCGGCGTGGCGGTGGACGGGAAGTTCCTCGAGGGCCCCGAGGAGCGGATGGTGTTCCTCGTAAACAAGCCCAGCGGCGTGTTGTCGACCGCGGCGGACACGCACGGGCGGCGCACCGTCGTCGACCTCGTGCCCGCGCGGGGCGCGCGGCTGTATCCCGTCGGCCGCCTGGACGCCGACAGCACCGGGCTGATCCTCGTGACGAACGACGGCGACCTCGCCCAGCGCCTCACGCACCCGTCCTTCGAGGTTCCGCGCACCTATCGCGCGACGGTCCGGCCGGTCCCGGTCCCCGAGCACGCGCTGCGCAGGCTGCGCGAGGGCGTCGACCTCGACGACGGGCGCACCGCGCCCGCCAAGGTCCGCCAGCTCAAGCCCGGCGTGCTCGAGCTGACGATCCACGAGGGGCGCAACCACCAGGTCAAGCGCATGTGCGAGGCCGTCGGGCACCGCGTGAACACGCTGCAGCGAATCCGCTTCGGGCCGCTGCGCCTCGACGATCTGCCGGAGGGCGCGCACCGCCGCCTGCGTGCGGCCGAGGTGGAGACGCTGCGCCGCAAGCCGAGCGGGTAGGGTCGCGCCCCACTGATGCGCCTCTTTGCCCTGCGCGGCGCCTCGTCGGTCGACCGCAACGACGCCCACGCGATCCTCGGCGCGACCGAGTGGCTCCTGCGCGAGATCCTCAAGCTCAACGACCTGCACCCGCGCGACGTCGTCAGCTGCATCTTCACGCTGACCGACGATCTCGACGCCGAGTTCCCCGCGGTCGCCGCGCGCAACATGGGCTTCTCGGCCGTGCCGCTGCTGTGCGCCCGCGAGGTGCCGGTGCCGGGCGCGCTGCCGCGCGTCATCCGCGTCCTCATGCACTACCACGCGCCCGACAACCACGTGGCGCGCCACGTCTACCTCGGCGAGGCGCGCGCGCTGCGCCAGGACCTCGAGGGCGCGCAGTGACGAACCGCAAGCTGTCGCAGGGCGAGTGGATCGTGCTGATCGCGGGGCTGTTGCTGGTCGTCGATCTGCTGTTCCTGCCGTGGCACGCCGTCGATCTCACGGCGACCGAGCAGCTCGTCGCAGACGAGATCGGCTTCGACCCGACGCCGTCGGCGGTGCAGCCGCCGGCCCGCGGCTACGGAATCGCGGCGGTGATCTTCACGCTCGTGATGATCGTCCAGATCGTCATCGCGCGGTTCACGACGCTGCGCCTGCCCGAGCCGCCGGTCCCGTGGTCGCAGATCCACCTGATCGCGGGGATCTTCGTCCTGGTCGTGCTCGTCATCAAGCTCATCCGCGACACGAGCGGCCTGGGCTACGGCGCCTACAGCGGCATCCTCGGCGCGCTGCTCGTCGCCTACGGCGGCTACCTCATCGCGCAGGACCCCGGCGAGCCCGCCTGAGGAGGAGGAAGGTCACGTGGCCACCAAGGAAGAGGACGAGAACTGGGTCGGCACCCCGCCGGAGGGATTTCACTCGCGCGACAAGGCCGATCCGGACTTCTGGCGCGCGCAGTACATCGGGTATCTCAAGGGCGCGGGCATCCTCGTAGCGCTCATCGTGCTCGTCACGGTGATCGCGTTCATCATCGCGCGGTCCTGACCGCCCGCGAAGTTGCTGGCGTTCCGCCGCGCGCAAGCCTAGGATCGGCAGGTCGCGCCAATTGTCGATCGCGGGGGAGAGACGATGGACCTGTCGAGGCTGTCGCAGGGCGAGCGGATCGTGCTCGTGGCCGGTGTGCTGCTCATCATCGACCTGCTGTTCCTGCCGTGGCACAGCATCGACATCGGAGGCGCAGCGGAGGCCCTCGGGGTGGACACCACGCGCAGCGGGGTGCAGTCCCCCAACGGCTTCTACGGCATCGTCGCGCTCATCCTCACGCTCGTGATGGTGGGTCAGATCGTCCTCGACAAGCTCACCTCGGTCGTGCTGCCCGACCCGCCGGTGCCGTGGGCGCAGGTACACCTCATCGCGGGAATCGCCGTGGCGGTGGCGCTCATCATCAAGCTCATCGCGGAGACCGAGTTCCTCGGCTTCGGCGCCTATCTCGGCGTGCTGCTCGGCCTTGCCCTGGCGTACGGCGCCTACATGATCTCGCAGGCGCACGGCCGCCTGGTCTGACCGCCGCGCACAGTCCGCGGCGGCGATGCGGGACAATGCCCGGATGGCGATCGAGTTCTCCGACCGCGTCCGGCGCATTCCGGTCTATCCGGTCGCGGACGGCTACTCGCTGCCCGACGACGTGGCGATGCTCGCCTCCAACGAGTCGCCCGACCCGCCGCTGCAGGCCGTCGTGCGCGCCGCGCAGCGCGCGCTCGACGGCGCCAACCGCTACCCGGACCCGGCGAACACCGCGCTCAGGCGGGCGCTGAGCAACCGCTACGGCCTCGCGCCCAACCGGATCGCGATCGGCAACGGCTCGTGCGACATCCTGCTCGCCGCCGGCGACGCGTTGCTCGAGCCGGGCGCCGAGCTCGTCTACGCGTGGCCGTCGTTCAGCGTCTACCCGCACCTCGCCGCCGCCTCGGGCGCGCGGGCGATCACGGTCCCGCTCGTCGACGAGTACCACGACCTCGGCGCGATGTCGCAGGAGATCACCGCCGCGACGCGCCTCGTGATCGTCTGCAACCCGAACAACCCGACCTCGACGGCGCTGCCGTTCGCCGAGATCGCCGCGTTCGTACGCAGCGTGCCGCACCACGTCGCGGTGATCGTCGACGAGGCCTACTGCGAGTTCAACCTGCTCGACGACCCGGATACCACGCTCGATCTGCTCTCCGAGCATCCGAACCTCGTCCTGCTGCGGACGTTCTCAAAGGTCTACGGCCTCTGCGGGCTGCGCGTCGGCTTCGCGCTGTGCGGCAGCGAGACGTTCCCGCGCGCGGTCGACGCCGTGCGCCAGCCGTTCTTCTGCAACGCCGCCGCCCAGGCGGCGGCGATCGAGGCGCTCAAGCACCAGGACGCCGTCGCCGAGCGCGTCGAGCGGGCGGTCGTCGCGCGCGTCGAGGTCGAGGCGGGACTGAACCGGCTCGGCATCGAGCCGGCCGAGTCGCAGGCGAACTTCTGCTGGTTTGACCTGCCTGAGGAGGCCGACGAGGCCGAGGTCGTCAAGGGCCTCGCCCACCGCGGCGTGCTCGTCCGCGCGGGCAAGGCCCTGGGCAAGGCGGGCGCCCTGCGTGTGACGTATGGCACACCCGCGCAGAACGTCCGTTTCCTCGACGCGCTCCGAGAAGTCCTCTAAGCTGCGGGTCGCATGATCCGGTCCACCGACAGCGCTCGCACCACCTTTACGTTCGCGCGTCGGTATCTCGCCTGGCGATTTACCTAGGCGCTCGGCTCACCGCACCCCTCTTTCCGCCCTTTCGCCGAGCGCCCCGCAGTTGCCGTTGTCAGGCGTTCAATCTTCGAAAGGACCCGTGAGACTGTGATTCAGATGAGAAGCACACCGCGCCAAGGGAGCGTGATCGAGCCCGGCGCCGTTCGCGATACGCGAATAGCGGCCGTATCCCCGCTGACCACGCCGGCCGCCCTGTTCCAGCGGCTGCCGCTCGAGCCCGAGATGGCCGAGCTCGTGCTCGACGGCCGCGGCCACGTGGAGGCGATCCTCGACGGCACCGACGACCGGCTGCTCGTCGTCGTCGGCCCCTGCAGCGTGCACGACCCCATCGCCGCGCTCGACTACGCCCGCAGGCTGCGCGCCGAGGCCGAGCGCCACGAGGACGACCTCTACATCGCGATGCGGGTGTACTTCGAGAAGCCGCGCACGACCACCGGGTGGAAGGGCCTCATCAACGACCCGCACCTCGACGGGTCGGGCGACGTCGACGCCGGCGTGGCCGCCGCGCGCGAGCTGCTGCTCGAGGTCCTGCGGCTCGGCCTGCCGGTCGGCTGCGAGTTCCTCGACCCGATCACCCCGCAGTACATCTCCGACACGGTCTCCTGGGCCGCGATCGGGGCGCGCACGACCGAGAGCCAGATCCACCGCCAGCTCGGCTCGGGCCTGTCGATGCCGGTCGGCTTCAAGAACCGCACCGACGGCAACGTGCAGGTCGCCGTCGACGCCGTCCGCGCCGCCGCCGCATCGCACTCCTTCGCCGGAGTCGACCACAGCGGCACGCCGGCGATCCTGCACACGACCGGCAATCCCGACGGGCACGTGATCCTGCGCGGCGGCTCGGGCGAGCCCAACCACACGCAGGCAGGCGTGACGGCCGCGCTGGCCAAGCTCGCGAAGGCCAAGCTGGCCGAGCGCCTCGTCATCGACGCGTCGCACGACAACAGCGGCAAGGACCACGAGCGCCAGCCCGCGGTGGCCGCGCAGATCGGCGCCCAGGTCGCGCGCGGCAACCGCGCGATCGTCGGGGTCATGCTCGAGTCCTTCCTCGTCGGCGGGCGCCAGGACGTCGACGGCGGCCGCGAGCTCGTCTACGGACAGTCGATCACGGACGCCTGCATGGACTGGGACGCGACCGTCGGCGTGCTCGACGAGCTCGCGGCCGACGTGCGCGCCCGGCGCGCCGCCGGCTGATCGTGGCCCGGGCGGTCCGGCGATGAGGGTCGCGCTCGTCGGCGTGGGTCTCATCGGCGGATCGATCGGCCTGGCCGCGCGCGATCGGCTGGGGGCGCACGTCGTCGGCTGGAACCGGAGCCCGGCGGCGCTCGAGCTCGCCTTGGAGCGCGGCGCGATCGACGAGGCCGTCGGCAGCATCGAGGAGATCGGTGCGGCCGACGTCGCGATCGCCGGTGTCGCGGTCGACGCCCTGCCCGCCACGGTGCGCGCGATCTGCGCCGCGCTGCCCGGGGCGGTCGTCAGCGACGTCGGCTCGACGAAGGCGGCGCTCGTCGCCGCGATCGACCACGAGAACTTCATCGGCGGCCACCCGCTGGCCGGAGCGGAGTCGACCGGTGTGGCGCACGCGCGGGCCGAGCTCTTCGACGACGCGACGTGGTACCTGACGCCGCGCGCATCGACGCCCGGCGTGCTCTACGAGCGCCTCGCCCGCTTCGTGGCCGGGATCGGCGCCGTGCCGACGGCGATCGCGCCCGAGGACCACGACCGGCTCATGGCCGCCGTCTCGCACCTGCCGCACGTCGTGGCGAACCTCATCGTCGCGCAGGCGGCCGAGGCGCTCGGCGGCGAGACGCTGCCCGCGACCGGCCCGAGCTTTCGCGACGCCACGCGGGTGGCGGGAGCCAACCCCGAGCTGTGGGCGCAGATCTACAGCGCCAACCGCGTGGCCCTGGCCGCACAGATCGACGATCTCGTGCGCCGGCTCGGCGAGGTGCGCACGCTGCTCGACGCCGGCCGTCCCGCGGAGCTCGAGGCCTGGCAGCACGTCGCCGCGCAGCAGCGCCGAGCGCTGCTGGAGGTCGGCCGTGTCTCCGGTGGCGGGGCGGTGCGCGAGATCCGCGTCGTCGTCCCCAACCAGCCCGGCGTCGTGGCGCACATCGCCCTTGCCCTCGGCCGCGCGGGGATCAACATCTCCGACATGTCGCTGGCGCCCGAGGCCGACAATCGCACCGGCATGATCGGGCTCTGGGTCGCCGCGGGCGACGCCGAGCGGGCGATCGGGCTCGTCGGCGAGCTGGGGTATCCGGCGGCATGACGACCGTGACCTTCGCCCCGTCGGGCCCGCTGCGCGGTGCCGTCGTCGCGCCGCCCGACAAGTCGATCTCGCACCGCGCGGCGCTGCTCGGCGCGATGTCGCGCGAGCCGGTCCGCATCTCCAACTACCTGCGCGCGCAGGACACCCTGTCGACGCTCGAGGCGATGCGCGCGGTCGGCGCGCAGGTCGACGAGCGCGACGACGGCACGGTCGTGGTGCGCGGCTGCGGGCTGCGTGACGCGCTCGAGCCCGGCGGCCCGATCGACGTCGGCAACGCGGGCACGCTCATGCGCCTGCTGCCGGGCTGGCTGGCCTCCCAGGTGGGGCGGATCTTCGTCCTCGACGGCGACGACTCGATCCGCCGCCGGCCGGTCGACCGGATCATGGCGCCGCTGGCGCTGATGGGCGCGCAGATCGAGGCCAAGCAGGACCGCTTCGCGCCGTTCGTCGTGCACGGCCGGCCGCTGGAGGCCATCACCTACGACATGCCGGTCGCCAGCGCACAGGTGAAGTCGTGCGTGCTGCTGGCCGGGTTGGGCGCGGAGGGCACGACGAGCGTCGTCGAGCCCGAGCCGAGCCGCGACCACACCGAGCGCATGTTGGCCGGCGCCGGCATCGCGGTGACGCGCGCGGGGCGGACGGTGTCGGTGAGCGGCGCCGACGCGCTGCAGTCAGGCGATCTCGTCGTGCCCGGCGACCTCTCCTCTGCGGCGTTCATGATCGCGGCCGCCGTGCTCGTGCCCGGCTCGCAGATCGTCGTGCGCGACGTCGGATGCAACTGGACGCGGACCGGCTTTCTGCGGATCCTCGAGCGGATGGGCGCCTCCGTCGCCGGCGAGCTGGAGGATCCGTCGTCGGTGGTGGCGACGAACGAGCCGATCAGCGATCTCGAGGTGACCGCCGGTCCGCTCGCCGGCACGACCGTCGAGGCCGACGAGGTGCCGCTGGCGATCGACGAGCTGCCGCTCGTGGCGCTGCTGGGCTGCTTCGCCGAGGGCGAGACGGTGGTGCGCGGTGCTCAGGAGCTGCGTGTGAAGGAGTCCGACCGGATTGCCGGCGTCGTCGAGGGACTGCGCGGGCTCGGCGCGACGATCGAGGCGACCGATGACGGCTTCGTCGTAACTGGCACCGGAGGTCGAGGGCGCGGGCTGCGCGGCGGGACGATCGACGCGCGCGGCGATCACCGCATGGCGATGCTCGGCGCGATCGCCGGGCTTGCGTCACGCGAGGGCGTCACGGTCACCGGCATGGAGGCCGCCGCGGTCTCCTACCCGGGCTTCATCGACGATCTCGCAACCCTCGCGTAGCGGGCATCACCCACCCTGTTTTGCCGACTGTCTAGCCATGTCTAGCCGGGGGCTAGACATGGCTAGTCAACGCCGAAAAGAAGGTGAGTGTGCGCGGTCAGCGTCCGCGCACCTGCGCCACTGAGCGGGTGATCAGCTCGCGCAGGACCGCCTCGTCGACATCGGCGAGGCGCTTGACATGCAGGCAGGACTTGCCGGTCTTGGAACCCGGTCGCGAACCACTCGCCCGAACGACCGCTGGCGTACGTGTACGCATAGGAGCCGAAGCCGACCAGGCTGTCGCCCCACATGACCGGCGGCTCGCCCGACAGTTCGCTCATCAGCGCGCAGATCGCGCGCGCGTCGGTGCGGCGGCGCTCGTCCGGGATCGCCGCGAGGAACGCCACGACGTCATCGTCGGTGGGCTGCGTCTTCAGCTCGGCCATCGTGCACACGATCGCACGCCCGGCCGCTCGCGTGCCGTCAGCTCGGCGGGCTGCGGCGCGCTCGCTGACCGTGGCGCTCCGTCAGCCGCGCGGGCGGGTGCGACGGCCGTCGGGCCTCGGCGAGCGTGCGCGGCCGCCCGGTGCCGGCATACAGGGCGGGGCGCAGCCCGAGCCGCTCGAGGTCGATCACGATCGCGGCGAGCACGACGTCCTGCTCAGGCGGCCCGGCCCGAGCCTGCCGATCGACCTTGATCAGCCAGTCGCCGCCCCGGTGCGGGCGTGCCCGCACCAGGCGGCCGAGCAGCAGGTCGTGCGGCTTGCCAGCTTCGCGCAGCCGCTCGACCTGCTCCTCGACCCAGGGGTCGATCTCGTGTGCCTCAGCCGGCGCCAGCAACGAGATCGTCAGGTCATCCATCGCCTCGCCCGGTCTAACTAGTGCGTGTGCGGACCGTCCGAGCCGCACGCGCAGCTGATGATCTCGCGCGTGATGGTCCGGTCGTCCGCGTGCATGTGCGTCGTGCACGGCATGCACGGGTCGAAGCTGCGGATCGCGCGGAGCACGTCGATGCCCTTGAAGTCCTCGGGCTTCTCGTAGTTCTCCAGCAGCGGCGTCGCCATGACCGCCTCCTCGTAGGGGCCCGGGTTGCCGAAGGGATCCTTCGGCGAGGCCATCCACGTCGACGGCGTGAGGATCTGGTAGTTCTCGATGACGCCGTTGTCGATCTCCATGTGGTGGGTGAGAAAGCCCCGCCCCGCGCTCCACAGCCCGACGCCCATGCGGTGATCCTTGGGGACCCTGTAGGGCGTGGACATCCTCGCGTCAGGGCCGCCCTTGCGGATCAGGTCGTAAGCGATGAGCAGGTTGTCGTAGGCGATCGCGGCCGTGTAGAGGATGCAGTAGGCCCGCGCGCGGTTGCGCTCGAACGCGCCCCAGGTCTCCGGGATGCGCCACTCGATCTGCTCGTTGGGCAGCTCGGCCTGCGGCAGGTCGATCTGGACGCTGTGCCCCGTCGAGTGGATGTAGTCCGACTGGCGGTAGTTCGCGGCACCGGTCTGGGCGGCCACCCAGATGCGCGAGTAGGCGCCGGTCTCCATCGCCATGCGATCCCAGCGCGGCGCGGTCGACCAGGAGTACTTCTCCTTCCAGCTCGTCGCGGTCGGCTTGGGCACCGTCTCCTTGTTCCACGGGTGGTAGGGCGACAGCGGGTTACCCGACGGATCCGTGGGGAAGCGCGGCGACGTGCCGTCGGTCCACTCCTCGTAGAAGGCGTGCTCGACGAACTCCTCCAGGCCGGCGTTGACCATCTGCAGGCTCGTCGTGACGAGCTCGCCGTCGACGACGACCCCGGGCGGCGCCCAGCGCCGGCGGCCCCAGTCGTCGCAGTTGGCGTACGTGCCGTCGTAGGCGTAGGCGTCGTCCCACTGGCCGCACTCGATGAGGTTCTTCGGTCGCGTGCCGATGTCCTGGTAGCGCGGGTTGACGTCGTAGAAGAACGCCGCGAGGTCGTCCCAGATAGCCGCCGTCTTGCGGCCGTAGTCGAAGTACTTGACGACGCGCAGCATGATCTCGTTGAGATCGGACGCGTCGAGCGTCGTGCTGACGCCGCCGGGGATGACCGTCTGCGGGTGCGGGAACTTGCCGCCGATCAGCACGTACGCCTCACGGGCCAGCCGGGTGTAGTACAGGCCCTCGAGGTAGAGCTTGCCGGTCAGCGGCGTCAGGTCGGTCATGAGCTCGGACATGAACTCGTAGCCGTGCTTGGCGCGGCCCTGCGTGCGCGTGTGCGTGGCGCGCTCCCAGATCTCCGGGTTCGTCTCGCGCACGGCCGCCTCGGAGAAGTCCGGTCCGGCGAGCAGCGAGAGGTGGATCGGGTGGTCGTAGAGGTACTCGACGGACTGCATGATGTTGCGGGCAGTGCCCCCCAGCGGCGGCGGGTGGATGCCGAAGGCCATCTCGCAGGTGAGCGCCGCCGTGTTCGCATGGACGCCGCCGCACACGCCGCAGGCGCGGCTGGAGATGAAGATCGCGTCGCGCGGGTCGCGGCCCTTGAGGATGATCTCGTAGCCGCGAAACAAGGTCGCCATCGACGCGGTCTCCAGAACCTGGCGGTTCTCGAGGTCGACGACCGTGTGGAAGGCGAGCGCGCCGGCCACGCGCGTGACCGGGTCGAAGTCGACGCGCCGCACGGCACCGTTGCGGTCGAAGAGCTCCTTCATCCGCTGCGGGTCGTCCTCGATCGGCGTCGGCAGCGGCGTCTCGACGTAGGAGTACGGGTTGGCGGCGCCCGGCCTCAGCGTGGCGTTGCCCGCGGCGTCGAACTCGATCGGGAGGTTCTTAAAGCACACAGTCGGCAGCTCCTTGTCGCAAGATCTCGGCCCGCAAGCTAGAGCCGATGCAACGATCTGCCCGGTATCTGGAAGCTATGCTTCATATGTGGCTGACACATATAGCGGCGCGACACCCGCGCTTGACCCGGAGGTCGCCGCCACGGGCGTCGCCGCCCTCGACGATGCCCTCGGCGGGTTGTTCTGGGGCGACAACGTCGTGTTCGCGGTGACCGAGGGCGCCACGGCGGCGCCCTTCTACGGCGCGGTTGCCGCCAGCGGCGTCGTGTACGACCGGCGCCTGCTCGTCCGGCTGCGCGACGACATGCCGACCCTTCCGGGCTTCGAGGTCCTCGACGCCCGGCCCGAGAGCAAGCTCGCGCAACCCGCCCCGCTTCTGACCGCGGTCTTCGAGCGCTGCCGTGGCACCGATCGCAATTTGCTGCTGTTCGACGGCTTGGACGTCATGGCGGCGCGCTGGGGCGCCGAGGTCGCAAGTCGCTTCTTCGCCACCTGCTGTCCGCAGCTGCTCGAGGTCGGCGCGATCGCCTATTGGACGATGTCCGCCGGCGATGGGCACGTCGCCCTGCGCAGGACCGTCGAGGAGGTCACCCAATGCGTCTTCCTGCTCGACCAGGGGCGGCTGCGCATCGCCAAGGCGGAGGGACGACCGCCCGGGGTCCAGGGCAGCGTCTTTCGCAGCGCCGTTGTCGACGGGGTTCCCGCGCTGACCCCGGCGCCGATGGTCGCCCGGATCGGCAACGCGCTGCGCGCGGCCCGGCTGCAGCGAAACCTCAGCCAGTCCGACCTGGCCCGGATCGCCGGAGTGTCGGCCAGCGCGATCTCGCAGGCCGAGCGGGGGCAGCGTGGCCTCTCCCTGGAGACCGTGCTCGGGCTCGCCACCGGCCTCAACGTCACGCTCGACGAGCTGCTGCGCGGCGAGATCGCCACGGGGTATCGCCTCGGCCGGCGCCGCGCGTCGCCGCGCCGCCGGACCGACGAGCACAGCGGCGATCCGCTCCCGTTGCTCGACGATCGTCACGCGGGCCTGCGCGTCTACCTCGTGCGCATCCCGCGCCGCGGACTGGCCGAGCCGCACATGACGCACAAGGGCATCGAGCTCGTGACGGTGGCCAGCGGGCTCGTCCAGGTCGTGCTCGACACCGGGCGCCCCGTGCTCACCGCGGGCGAGGCGCTCCTGCTCGACGGGACGCCGATCGTGGCATGGCGCAACCTCGGCGCAGGTGAAGCGACGCTCTTCTGGACCCTGCGCGATCCACGCCGCGACGCCTGAGCGCGCGGCGCGCGCGCGCACGCCGCGGCCGCTGCGGCGGCTGCTCCTATGCTCAGACCATGCTCATCGCCATCGACGGCCCCGCCGGGGCCGGCAAGTCGACGGTCGCGCGCGCGGTCGCCGACGCGCTCGGCTTCACGTACCTCGACACCGGGGCGATGTACCGCTGCATCGCGCTCGCCGAGCTGCGCGGCGCCGGCGACCCGCTGGCGTGCGCGATCGAGCTCGGCGACGCGGTCACGCTCGACGGCGAGGACGTCAGCGACGCGATCCGCACGGCGCAGGTCAGCGAGCGGGCGTCGCAGGTCGCAGCGCGGCCGGAGGTGCGCGCGCATCTCGTCGGCCTGCAGCGCGGCATGATCGCCAACGGCGACTACGTCGCCGAGGGCCGCGACATCGGCACGGTCGTCGCGCCGGACGCCGACCTGAAGGTCTTTCTCACCGCCTCGCCAGAGGAGCGGGCGCGCCGGCGCGCCGAGCAGCTCGGGGTCGACGTCGAGCAGGTGCTCGCCGACCAGCGCGAGCGCGACACGCGCGACATCACGCGCGAGCACTCCCCGCTGCAGCCCGCCGACGATGCGGTGCGCGTCGACACGACCGGGCTGAGCATCGACGAGGTCGTCGCGCAGATCGCGGGCCTCGTGCAGGCCGTCCGATGAAGGTCGCGGTCGTCGGATACCCGAACGTCGGCAAGTCCTCGCTCGTCAACCGCCTGACGAACACCCGCGAGGCGGTCGTCCACGAGCGCGCGGGCATCACGCGCGATCGCAAGGAGATCCCCACGGAGTGGAACGGCCGGCGCTTCACGCTCATCGACACGGGCGGGATGGACAACGAGGATCCCGACCCGATCTCCGGCTCGATCCGCGACCAGGCGCGCGCCGCGCTCGCCGACGCCCAGGTCGCGCTGTTCGTCTTCGACGCGCGGGCCGGCCTGCGCCCCGGCGACGAGGAGCTCGCCGACCTGCTGCGGCGCTCCAAGCTGCCCGTCGTCATCGCGGCGAACAAGATCGACAGCGCCAAGGACATCCCGCTCGCCATCGACGCCCACCGGCTCGGCTTCGGCGAGCCGATGGCGGTCTCCGCCGCGCAGGGACTGGGTACCGGCGACCTGCTCGACCGGCTCGTCGAGCTGCTGCCCGACGACGACGAGGAGGTCGACGAGACGCTCATCCGCCTGGCGGTCATCGGGCGCCCGAACGTCGGCAAGTCCTCGCTCGTCAACCGCTTCGTCGGCTCTGAGCGCGTGATCGTCTCCGAGGTCGCGGGCACGACGCGCGACGCGATCGACCTGCCGCTGGAGGTCGACGGGCGCAAGATCGTCGTCGTCGACACCGCGGGCATGCGGCGCCAGTCGAAGGTCACCGACTCCGTCGAGTACTACACGACGCTGCGCTCGCAGCGGGCCGCCGAGCGCGCCGACGTGGTGCTCGTCGTCTGCGACGCCAACGAGGGCGTGACCCAGCAGGACCTGCGCATCGCCGACCTCGCGATGACCTCCGGCTGCGCGACGGCGATCGTCCTGAACAAGTGGGACAGCGCGGCGATGACCGAGGCCGACCTCGACCACGAGCGCGCGCACGTCGCCAACAAGCTGCGCCTGCGCCCGAAGGTGCTGACCGCCAGCGCGCTGACCGGCCGGCACGTGGACCGCCTGCTCAAGGAGGTCATCGCGCTCGGCGACCGCATGCAGGGCCGCATCCCGACTCCCGAGCTCAACCGGTTCATCGGCGAGGTCGTGCAGGCGCGACAGCCCCCCGCCAAGCAGGGCCATCGCCTGAAGCTCCTCTACGCCGCGCAGATCGGTGAGCGCCCGCCGCGCTTTGCGATCCAGGTCAACTCGCGCCAGCGCGTCACGCGCGACTACGCCTACTACGTCGAGAACAAGATGCGGGCCCGCTTCGGGATGGACGGCATCCCGCTCATCATCGACTTCAATGAGCGCAAGGCCCGGCGCAGCGAGATCCCGCGCTAGGTCGCCGGGGTCCGAGCGCAAGCCCATGCGCAGCGAGGCCCGCTAGCCTTCCGCGCCATGACCAACTTCTCCCACGGATATTTGTTCACCTCCGAGTCGGTGACGGAGGGCCATCCCGACAAGGTCGCCGACCAGATCTCCGATGGCGTGCTGGATGCCGTCATGCGCGACGACCCCACGGGCCGCGTCGCCTGCGAGACGCTGGTCAACACCGGATTGGTCGTCGTTTCGGGCGAGATCTCGACCGAGACGTACGTCGACATCCAGGCCGTGGCGCGCGAGACGATCCGGTCGATCGGCTACATCGACGCGGATCTGGGCTTCTCGGCGGATTCGTGCGCGGTCTTGAACGCGATCGACAAGCAGTCGCCGGACATCGCGCAAGGCGTCGATCAGTCCTATGAGACGCAGAGCGATCCGTCTGATGACGACGAGCTGGACATCGCCGGGGCCGGCGATCAGGGCATGATGTTCGGCTACGCGACGAACGAGACGGCGGAGTACATGCCGTTGGCGATCTCGCTGGCGCACAAGCTGGCCAAGCAGCTCGCCACCGTGCGCCATGACGGGACGCTCGAGTACCTGCGGCCGGATGGCAAGACGCAGGTGTCGGTGCGCTACGTCGATGGGGTGCCGACGGCGATCGAGAAGCTGCTCATCTCCACGCAGCACGCCGACAGCGTGCAGCGCCAGCAGATCCTCGACGATCTGTGGGAGACGGTCGTCGTGCCGGTCCTGCCGGCCGACATGTACGACGCGAGCGCGTTGCGGCGCGACTTCCTTGTCAATCCGACGGGCCGGTTCGTGATCGGCGGTCCGGTCGGTGACTGCGGGTTGACGGGTCGCAAGATCATCGTCGACACCTATGGCGGGATGGCCCGTCACGGTGGTGGCGCGTTCAGTGGCAAGGATCCGTCGAAGGTCGATCGCTCGGCGGCGTACGCCGCGCGCTGGGTGGCGAAGAACATCGTCGCGGCGGGCCTGGCCGATCGTTGTGAGGTGCAGGTGGCGTACGCGATCGGGGTCGCGCATCCGGTGAGCGTGATGGTCGAGACGTTCGGGACCGAGAAGATCGGTCGCGACCGGATCGCGGCGTTGATCGACGAGCACTTCGATCTGCGTCCGGGCGCGTTTCGTAACGAGCTGGATCTGCATCGCCCGATCTATCAGAAGACGGCCGCGTACGGGCATTTCGGGCGCGACGATCCGGACTTCACGTGGGAGCAGACCGGCAAGGCCGACCTGTTGCGCGACGCCGCCGGCGTCGGCGCGCAGGTCGCGTAGCCCCAAGCTCTCGGCTCAGCTCCGGTGCGCCATCGGGGGGTGGCGCGCCGGTTTGAGTTTGTTCGCTCTCGGTTGGGGGGCGAAGTTCGTGGGTCGTGCGCCTCTGGGGAGTAGTGGCTCGGAGAAGAGGAGACCCGTACGATGAACCCGATGGCGGTTGCCCAGCGCATGACGGCGCAGGAGTACCTCGCGGAGCCCGACGAGTCGGTCCGCAGCGAGCTCGTCGAGGGTGAGGTCATCGTGCATGGCCCGACCCTCATGCACCAGCGGGTTCTGCGCGAGCTGTTCGTCTCGCTCTGGCAATGGGAGACCGCCGCGGAGCGCCGGGGCGAGGTCTGCTGGCCACTTGACGTCCAGATCGACCACCGCAACGTGTTCTCTCCCGATCTGCTCTGGTATGCCGAGGGCCGCGCACCGGTGGCGGGAGACGAGCGTCCGTATCCGGTGCCGAACGTGGCGGTCGAGGTCCGCTCGCCGTCCACCTGGCGGTACGACATCGGCGCGAAGAAGGCCGCCTACGAGCGCAACGGGCTTGCGGAGCTCTGGCTCGTCGACCCGACGACGAACGACGTCTTCGTCTTCCGTCGCTCGTCGGCCAAGGCCACGTCGTTCGACGTCGCGCTCGAGCTCGGCCGCGACGACACGCTGACGTCGCCGCAGCTGCCGGGCTTCACCGTGGCGCTCGCAACGATCTTCCCCGCCTGACGCGGCGGTTCGAGCCGCACGCCGGGCCACCGCGTCGCGGCCCCTATCCTGGCTGCTGCCATGGCCGAGTACCACTACGACCCCGCCGAGATCGAGCCGCGTTGGCAGCAGGTGTGGGCCGACGAGGGCGCGTGGGAGGTCTCCAACGACGCCGCGGCCGAGGGGCCGACCTCGTACGTGCTGGAGATGCTCCCCTATCCCAGCGGGGAGCCGCACATCGGCCACCTGAAGGTCTATTCGGTCGGCGACGCCGTCGCGCATTTCCACCGCCGCACCGGCCGGCGCGTGCTGCACCCCATGGGCTACGACGCATTCGGCCTGCCGGCGGAGAACCACGCGATCAAGACCGGCCAGCACCCGCGCGACTCGACCGATACCGCGATCAAGGAGTTCCAGCGCCAGTTTCGCCGCTGGGGGATCTCGATCGACTGGACGCGCGAGTTCGGCACCCACGAGCCGCGCGTCTACAAATGGACGCAGTGGATCTTCCTGCAGCTCTTCAAGTCCGGCCTCGCCTATCAGAAGCAGGCGGCGGTCAACTGGGATCCCGTCGAGGAGACCGTGCTCGCCAACGAGCAGGTCGTCGACGGCCGCGGTGAGCGCTCCGGGGCGCTCGTCGAGGTGCGCCAGCTCACGCAGTGGTTCTTTCGCATCACCGACTACGCCGACCGCCTGCTCGAGACCTCGACGCCATCCGCTGGCCCGAGCACGTCAAGACGATGCAGCGCAACTGGATCGGCCGCTCCGAGGGCGCCGAGGTCGTCTTTCGCAACGATGATGCCGATCCCGCCCACCCCGCCGACTACCCGGTCTTCACGACGCGGCCCGACACGCTGTTCGGCGCGACGTTCTTCGTCCTGGCGCCCGAGCATCCCGACGTCCTGCGCCTCGCCGAGGGGACCGAGCACGAGGACGCCGTGCGCGCGTACGTCAGCCGCGCGCTGACCGCCGACAAGACCGAGCGCGGCGACGTCGACAAGGAGAAGACCGGCGTCCCGCTCGGCCGCACCGTGACGAACCCCGTCAACGGCGAAGAGCTGCCGATGTACGTCGCCGACTACGTGCTCATGGAGTACGGCACCGGCGCGATCATGGCCGTCCCCGGGCACGACGAGCGCGACTTCGCGTTCGCCGAGAAGTTCGGCCTGCCGATCAAGCGCGTCATTGCCGATCCGGACGATCCCGAGGGCGATCTGCCCTACACCGGCGACGGGCCGCTCGTGAACTCCGCGCCGGAGTTCGACGGCGTCCACAACCGCGAGGCGCTGCGCGCGATCGTCGACTGGCTCGAGCGCGAGGGCAAGGGCCACCAGTCGGTCAACTACCGCCTGCGCGACTGGCTCATCTCGCGCCAGCGCTACTGGGGCACGCCGATCCCGATCATCCACTGCCCGGCCTGCGGCGCGGTGCCGGTGCCCGAGGATGAGCTGCCGGTCGTGCTGCCCGAGGTCGAGGACTACAAGCCGCGCGGGCGCTCGCCGCTGGCCGCCGCCGAGGACTGGGTGAAGACGACGTGCCCGCAGTGCGGTGGTCCCGCCGAGCGCGAGACCGACACGATGGACACGTTCGTCGACTCGTCGTGGTACTTCCTGCGCTACACCGACGCGGCCAACGACGCGGCCGCCTTCGACCCCGCGGTGGCGGCGCGCTGGATGCCGGTCGACCAGTACATCGGCGGCGTCGAGCACGCGATCCTGCACCTCATGTACGCGCGCTTCTTCACGAAGGCGCTCGCCGACCTCGGCCACCTGCCGGCCGAGATCCAGGAGCCGTTCGCGGCCCTCTTCACGCAGGGGATGATCCTGCGCGACGGCGAGAAGATGTCCAAGAACCGCGGCAACGTCGTGTCGCCGAAGACGATCGTCGACCGCTACGGCGCCGACACCGCGCGTTCGTACATCCTCTTCATCGGCCCGCCCGATCAGGACGCGGACTGGTCCGACAGCGGCATGGAGGGCATGCACCGCTTCCTTGGACGGCTGTGGCGCCTGAGCGCGGAGGCGGCGGACGAGCTGCCTGATGATCCGCTGCCGGACGATCTGAACGCCGACGACGAGCGGCTCATGCGCAAGGCGCACTGGGCGATCGAGAAGGTCACGAACGACATGACCGGGCGCTTCAACTTCAACACCGCGATCGCCGCCGTGATGGAGCTGCTCAACGAGGTCACGCCCGCCAAGCGCGGCGAGGCCTCGCCAGGTGCGGTGCGCTTCGTCCTGAGCACCGGCGCGTCGCTGCTGTTTCCCTTCGCTCCGCACGTGGCGACCGACGCCTACCATCGGCTGACCGGCGAGCGCGTGTGGGAGCAGCCGTGGCCGACGGCCGATCGCGCGTTCCTCGAGGCGCCTACGTTCGAGCTCGTCCTGCAGGTCAACGGCAAGGTCCGCGACCGCGTCCAGGCGCCGTCGGACGCGTCGCGCGAGGAGCTCGTTGCCCTCGCCCGCGAGTCCGAGCGCGTACGGCAGTTCATCGACGGCCACCAGGTCGTCAAGGAGATCGTGGTGCCGGGCAAGCTCGTCAACGTGGTCGTGCGTCCCGCCTGACGCTTAGAGCCGCCCGGCGGACGCTTCGCCGCACAACTACGTGAGCTCCGTTGCGTGGACGCGCAAACGGGTACCCGCTCGTGCATGGACGAACGAGACCTGCTCGCAGAGAACTTCGATGCTGAGCGCGACGCGGTGTGGACCGCGTTCACGCAGGCCGCGACGACGCTGGAGTTTCGCGAGGCCGACGACGCCTCGAAGACCTCACACGGACTCCACGACGCGGTCGACGACGCTCTCGCCGCCTGAGCCTGAGCCTGAGTCGGCGCGTCAGGCGGGCTTCGGCACGATGCCCAGCGCGAGGCTCTCGTGCAGGCGCGGCGCCTGCCAGTCCTTCGGCAGCGTCTTCTCGATGCACAGCCACGCCTCGCGGCCGCGCAGGTCCAGGCGAGCGATCTGATTGTCGAAGGTCGGCTCCTGCGCGAACGTCCAGCGCATCGGTGACTCCGCGACGCCCGCCGAGCGTGCCATCGCCCGCGCGAGGGCGGCGACCGGGCGGGTGAAGGCCGAGCGCAGCGCGCGGCGCTCGCGCTTGTCGAGCGGGTTGCGGATCGGCGAGCAGGTGGCCTGCAGGACGCGGCTCTCGACGGTCCGGCCGGGGAACCAGGCCTCCGCGACGTAGGCGTGGTGCACGTCGCCCGAGAGCAGGACGATCGTCGCCGGGGCGGGTCCCTTGCGCCCGGCCGCGACGTCCTCGAGCAGCACGGCGAGGCGCCCGAAGCAGTGCTGGAAGGCGGCCCAGTGCTCGAGGTCGAGGCCCTGGCGCAGCTTCTCCCCGGCGCGTGCGGCCAGCCGGCCCCAGGCGCCGTCGCAGACCGCCTCGTTCCAGGCCTCGAGGTGGTGCATCCCGGCGGCGAGCATGACCGGCAGCGACGTGCCGATGATGAGGTGGTCGAAGTCGCCCTCGCAGCTGTCCTCGACCCAGTCCCACTCGGCGTGGGAGAGCATGTGGCGCTCTCCCTCCCGCAGGACGCGGCCGGCGCGCGAGTCGACGACGACGAGGCGCGTGCGGCCGAAGTCGCGGCAGTAGCTCCAGCGCGCGCCGGCGATCTCGCGCGCGGCGTGGCGCGCGAAGTCGCGCACGAGGTCGGCGCAGTCGCCGTCGTGCTCCTGGACGGCGCAGAAGATCGGGTCGTCGTAGAGGCGCGCGGGCGACAGGTTGCCGAGGTGCTGGTAGATCCAGTACGACATGTAGGCCCCGAGGACGCGCTCCTCCCACCACGGCTTGGCGCGCATCGTGGCGATCCACGCCTCGGAGATGTTCCAGTCGTCGTGGACGTCGTGGTCGTCGAAGATCATGGCGCTGGAGACCGTCGACAGCAGCCAGCGCAGCGCCGGGTCGCGCCAGCTCTCGCGGTACAACGACGTGTACTCCTCGAAGTCGCCGACCTCGTCGGCCGGCGGGCCGCTGTCGCCGCGCCGCCGCGAGGCGATGAACTCCTTCGTTGCCGGCGAGACCTCGTCGGCGTAGACCTGGTCGCCGAGCAGCAGCAGGGCGTCGGGCCACTCCGCCGGCGGCTCGTGGCGCATCCGCTCGACGAACGCCAGCAGTGCGTCGACCTCGCGGCCACGCGCGTCGTCGTCCTTGCTGAGCCGGTAGGGCGCGTCATGCGGCACCGAGACGCGGCACGAGCCGAAGGCCAGGCGCAGCGACTCGTCCTCGGTGTGGGTGCGGATGACGCAGGGGGGATAGGGGTCGTCGGGCGGCGGCCAGACCTGCGCACCGTCGAGCGCCACCGTGTATGGCAGCGTGCTGCCCGGCTGCAGGCCGTCGAACACGACGAGCGCGTAATGGTGACCGGCGACCTCGAAGGTCTTCGCGCCGCGGTCGAGCACGCTGACCTCGCAGGGTGCGTCGGTTTCCACCCACACGGTCGCCTCCGTCGTGGAGACGTAGCGCAGCAGCGGGCCGAGGACGAGGTTGGGCATGGTCCTGATTGTGCCCGCTGCGTGCGATCTTCAAGGCCGGCCGGTGGCGCGAGCCCGGTCTCGCGCCAGGCCCGGTCTCAGCTGAACTTCTGGGTCACGAGCAGCTGACGCATCGAGTCGTGGCCGAAGCTGCTGCGGCAGTCCGGGCCCTGCGTCTGGAACTCCAGCGCGTTGGGCAGCGACCCGTACGGCCCGCCGAAGGCGTGGTAGATGACGCTGTAGATGAGCTGCTGGGCGTCGAGCAGCGCGCCCGGGACGCGGGCGTGGAACGAGGCCGTGCCGGTGGCGCTCGCATAGAACGACGCCGCGTCGGGCTGCGTGCTGCTCGGGCGGTAGGCCGTGAGCGGCAGCGAGCGCTCGACGCCGGGGCAGAGCGGGTTCTCCGAATCCGGGCCGAGCGTGATGTAGAACAGCGAGTACAGCCCGCCGGGGACGAGACCGCTGAGCTCGAGCTGGACGTCGGTCTCCGTGCGCTTGCCGACGCGCCGCTGGTGGGCGAGCGCCGTCGCGCCGGCCGAGCTGAACTGACCCCAGGTGAACCCGAGGGTGGCGCCGGCGTCGTTGAAGAGGTTGGCCTCCGGCAGCGTGGTCTCGGTCGGGTTGCGCAGCGTGCTGCCGACGATCTCGAAGACGTCGCGCTCGTACGGCGTGACGAAGTCCTCGCGATCGAGGACCTGCTTGGCCGAGGCGGGCGCCGCGAGCATGACGGCGGCGACCAGCGCGGCACCGGCCGCGAGCAGACGGGACCTGGACATGTATGTGCCTCCTGAAGAGTGGCTCGGCGCCTGGATCGGACGCTCGTAGCCATCCAGTCCTCACGCGTCCGCATTCGTTTCACGGTCTGGCGAAGCTGCGCACCCTCGCCAGCCGGCCGGGCACCGGCGCGTGCCGGCGGTGCTGAGCGGGCTGGATTCGGGCTGAAGCGGTGCGCGCGGAGGTGCGAGGCGTTAGGTTGCCAGGGATGCGTTCGGGGAGGTGGGCACCGGGGATGGTCGTAGCGCTGGCGGTCGGGCTCGGCGCACCCGCCGGCGCCCAGGCGGCGCAGATCGGCGTGGAGACGATCCTGAGCGCGAGCACCCAGGGCCAGTACCTCGCCTACGAGGCCGGGCCGGGCGAGCGCAACGACGTCACCGTGACGTATTCCACCGGCGCCACCGTCCGCGTGCAGGACAGCGCGGGCCTGACCGTGGTGGAGGGCTGCGTGCTCGAGTCGCCGACCGTGGCGGTCTGCACGACGGCGGCCAACGAGTTCGGCGACCAGTGGGAGCTCGGCGACGGCAACGACACCCTGCGCCTGAACGGCGCGTCGCGCGGCGCCTTCGAGGGCTCGACCGTGCTCGACGGGTCAGGCAACGACGTCGTGCTCGGCAGCACGATCGGCGACACGTTCTTCGACGGTCCCGGCCGCGATCGGATCAGCGGCCGCGGCGGCGACGACACCCTCTTCAGCGGCGGGGGCGCCGACGTGCTGTCCGGCGGCGCCGGGCGCGACACGGTCGACTACGACATCCCGCTGGGCACGCCGCGGCGCGGCGGGGTACGCGCCGACCTCGACGGCAAGGCCGACGACGGCAGCGTCGGGGAGCGCGACCAGATCCGCACGGATGTCGAGAACCTCGGCGGGACGCCGTTCGCCGACAGGCTGACCGGCAACGGGCGCGCGAACGAGATCGTCGGTGCGGGCGGCGCGGACCGGATCCTCGGGCTGGCCGGCAACGACACGATCGACGCGGTGCTCGGCAGCGCCGTGATCGATCCGGGCGCGGGCGCCGACCGGGTGCAGGGCGGGCGGATCGTGCGCGCTCGCGACGGGCGCCGTGACACGATCTCATCCTGCGGCGTGGCGGTCGCCGATAGCCTGGATGCGGTCAGCGGCTGCTCGCGCGTGGCGCGCGGGCGCTGAGCCCGCCGGCTGACCTGGGCCGCGGTCGCTTACCGTGAACCGAGTTCATCACTGGTACTGCAACCGCGAAGCGTGGAAGCGCCACGTGCGCGAGGACCTCGTCCCGCCCGCGCTGGAGGGGCTGGACCTCGGGGAGGACATGCTCGAGATCGGGCCGGGGTTCGGGCCCGCGACGGAGGTGCTCGCCGAGCGCGTCGCCACCGTGACCGCGCTGGAGATCGACCCGTCGCTTGCCGCGCCGCTGCGCGAGCGCCTCGCGGGCCGGGCCCGGATCGTCGACGGCAGCGGGACGGCGATGCCGTTCGACGACGGGTGCTTCAGCGCCGCGGCCTGCTTCACGATGCTGCACCACGTTCCGTCGGGCGCCGAGCAGGACATGCTCTTTGCCGAGGTGCACCGCGTCCTGCGCCCGGGCGCGCCGTTCGCCGGCACCGATAGCACCGGGCGCGGCATCGGCTTCGCGCTGCTGCACATCGGCGACACGCGCGTCCTGGTCGATCCCGATCGCCTCGAGCCGCGGCTCGTCGCGGCCGGCTTCGAGGAGGTCGCCGTGGTGGCCAATCGCGACGCGTTCTGCTTTCGCGCGCGACGCCCGTTGGGCTGACAATCGCTGGGTCTCAGCACGGAGTGAGACCGGTCTGTTCAACGATGAGTGAGGCCGATCTGTTCACCTTCGGATGCGGCCATCTCGCCCTCGGAGTGAGAACGGCCTGTACACGGAGTGAGGCCGTCCTGTACCATTATTGGGGAGCCGCGCGCGCCCGGTTTGGTATCACCTTTTGCCTAAGGTCTCATAGTAAAAGGTTGTGTTGACGCCGCGCGCGCCATCTGTGTAAGTTCGCGACGACGGTTGCTGAACTGGTTCGCGCGTGGACGGTACGGAAGTTGCCGGACTCGCCGCATTCAGGACGCGCTCATCACTTGGCCCCCGTCAGGCGGGTGGCTCCCAGAAATGGGGCAGGGCTGTCGGCAGCCCGCCAATCCATTGGGACGTTCGGGGGGACGAGAGTGAGGGGTTCATGATTTCAGCAGACGGTTACCAGGATTGGTACATCGGTCTTGGGTTGTCGTTCTTCGTAATCGTGGTGGTGGTGATCGTTGTCGCCACGATCCTGGCGCTGGCCGCGCGGATCGCCGACAAGGCCAGCACCGCGATCGGTGGCGTGGACACCGTTCGCGCCCAGACGACGAGCCTCGCCGGCGGCGTGGACAAGGTCAACGAGTCTGCCGTGCGCATCCTGCACATGGCGCGCGTCATCAGAAAGGCGGCGGTCGGCAAATGAACACCATCGCAATGGCTGACACACACGCGATCTGGCAGGTCGTTCTCGGCATGGGCGCAGTCGTGCTCGCCGTGGTGATCGTGCTCATGATGCTGCTGCTCAGCCTCATCAAGGACATCCGCGGCAGCGTCGACACGCTCTTGGAGGTCGCACCGGTCGTCGCTTCGCAGACCGCGCACCTCACGAAGCTCAAGGCGACGCCGGGCGTGCTGGACATGGTGATCGCCGAGGCCCTCGTCCAGGACGAGTACATGAACGTCCTCGGCGCGCACTACGCGGCACCTGGGGAGGTCATCGCATGAGCACCGACACATTGATCGCGTTCAGCGTCGCCGAGGCGCTGCTGCTCGTGGTCATCCTCTCGATCGCGCTGACGCGGGTGCGTCAGGGCCTGAACGGCATCTCGGGCGGCCTCGTCGCGCTCGCGGGCGCGCTGGCCACCGTGGAGTCACAGCACCTCAGGCATCTCGGTGCGACGGTCGCCCAGATCAATGATCGCTTCTCCACCATCCTGAGCGTCCTGCCAGGAATCGCCGCCAAGGCGGCGTTCGTCGTCCGCAAGGTCCTGGGAGGTTAGTCATGGATGGATTGGTCGTTCTCTGGGTCATGTGCATTGTCCTCGCCGTCGCGCTCATCGCGCTCGTGGTCTTGCTTAAAGGAGTCCTCAGCGCTGCGCGCAGCATCACTCCGACGGTCCGCGCGATCTCGGGCGTCGCAGCAGCAGCATCGAAGGATCTCGACGCGGTCATCGCGCTCGTCACGACGCAGAACTACATCAGCCAGACCGTCGCGGGCCTGGCGAACTACGGCGGCTCGCTCGACGTCGCTCTCCCGGACGCGTGAGGTAACCCATGGAAATCCCGGTTGCAATCATCATCCTGCTGATCGCGCTCATCGTCCTGGGTCTGGCGGTATTTCTCATCGCGACGATCGTGGAGCTGACGCACATCAACAACGGGCTCGCCGAAGTTCTCGACGGTGTCGGGGAGATCGTGACCAAGACCGCGCCCGTCAACGGCGTGCTGGACGCGATCAACGGCACACTCGTCGCGGGACGCGATCTGCTCGAGGGCCTGGCGCTGAAGAAGACCGGATCCGACGCCGCCGGCCTGGTGGAGTCGTGCTTCCCCGGCGAAGGAGCGAAATTCCAGCAGCGCGTCGGCGTTCGCGGTCCGATCGTGGCGATCGGTGAGGACTACGCCCGTGGCACGGCGACCCTCAACGCGCTGCTCGGCGTGACCCCGGCCGCCGCGCCCGCGGCGCCGGCCGCCCCGGTCGGCCGCATCTCCGCCATGGGCGCGCGTCCCTGGGAATAGCGACGCGAAACGGCTGCCCGGGCGCATCCCCAAGCCGCGCCCGGGCGCCAAAACCGTCCTGAGCACCCATTCACCATGTCCCAGCCCGATGTCGCTTCTGCGGTCGGACCACAGCTGCGCGAGCGCGAGCACGAGTGCGAGGTGCTCGGGCATGCGCTCGCGGCCGCCGCCCGCGGCGCCGGCTCGATCGTCGCCGTCGAGGGTGAGGCAGGAATCGGCAAGACGACCCTCCTGGCCCACGCGGTGCGGCGCGCATCCGACGGCGGCATGCGCGTTCTCGATGCGCGTGGCCGGGAGCTCGAGCGCGACGTCGCGTACGGCGTCGTCCGCCAGCTCTTCGCGAGCGTTCTCGCGACCGCAACGAGCGACGAACACGCGCGCTGGCTTGCGGGCGCGGCGAGCCTGGCCGCTCCCGCGATCTGGGGGGGAGAATCGCCCGGGAGCCGCCGCCGCGACCGCGGTCCGATCCTGCACGGGCTGTACTGGCTGTCGGCGAACCTCGCCGCCGAGCGGCCGCTTGTGCTCGTGCTCGATGACGCGCAGTGGGCTGACCGAGCATCGCTCGCCTTCCTGTCCCATCTGACGCAGCGAGTCGAGGAGCTGCCGATTCTGATCCTCCGTGCATCCCCGACGGGCGCGTGCGCGGGGCGGGTGTCGCGGGCGGGGGCCAGGCCGGGCGTCGTACGGACGGTCCTGCGCCCGGATGCGCTCGCCGAGATGTCGACAGAAGCGATCCTTCGAGAGCAGCTGTCGGCGGAGGTCTCCCCGCGGTTTGCGCGCGCGTGCCAGAACGCGACGCGCGGTAACCCGCTGCTGCTCCTGGAGCTTGCGCGCTGGCTCGGAGATGACGGGGTGGGCCCCGATGACACGAACGCCCGCTGCGTGGGGCAGATCACCCGGGACACGATCGTGGGCTGTGCGCTCGGCCGTCTCGAACGGCTCGACGCGGCGGCCCACGAACTGGCCTGCGCCGTCGCCGTCCTTGGCAAGCCCGTCGAGCTGCGCCTGGCGGCAGCGCTTGCGGGACTCGACGAAGGCTCGGCGGCGCGCGCGACGGATGCCCTGGCGGGCGCGGGGATCCTGGATGACGGGCGCCCGCTGGAGTTCACTCATCCGACCATCCGCGCCGCGGTGTACGAGCAGCTCGCACCGGTGCGGCGGGCCGCCGACCACAAGCGTGCGGCACGGTTGCTGGCGCAGGACGGCGTCGACGACATCGGGCTCGCCGGCCACCTCCTGGCGACCGCGCCCGCCGGCGATGCGTGGGTCGTCGAGCGCCTCTGCGCGGCGGCGCACGAGGCCGCGGCGCATGGCGCCGGAGACGCGTCGTACACATACCTGGAGCGCGCACGGCGCGAGCCGCCGCCGCCGCAGGTGCGTCCCCACGTGCTTCTGGCGCTCGGATCCGTGGAGCTGCAGCTGGGTCGGCCAGAGGCGGCCGAGCACCTCGGCGAGGCGCTGCATTACGCGCCAGACACGGCGACGCGCCTTGCCGCAGCGCAGGAGCTGACCTGGGCGCTGGCATTCCGCGGACGGCTGCCGGAGGCGTTCGATCTCGGGCAACAGGTGCTCGCAAGCCTGCCGCCGTACGACGAGGATGGGCTGCGCTTCGAGGGCCGGCTCGCCGCCTTGGGGCAGCGCTCGCCCGCGACCGCCCGCCCCGTCCTGGAGGGCTTGGAGCGCTACGAGCATCGTCTCGTCGGTGAGACCGCGGGCGAACGGCTCATCCTCGCGTGCTTGGCGTTTCACGCCGCGGCCCGCGGCGACACCGCGATGACGACGGCGGACTTCGCGCGCCGCGCGCTGGCCGACGGCCGCCTGCTGCACGACGACGAACTCGGCGGGCCGAACTTCCTGATGGCAGTCGGCGGGCTGCTCTACACCGACCGCCTCGACGAGGCGGATCACCATCTTGAGCTCGCGCTCGAGGCAGCCAGGTCTCAGGGCTCGGAGGCGGCGTTCGCCGCGGCCTCCGGGTTGCGCTGCCAGGCGCTGCTGCGGCGAGGCCGGCTCGCGCGAGCTGAGGGGGAGGCGCTCGGCGTGCTGGCGGCGGTCGACGCCCACGCGCCTGCGCGCCCGATGCTCCTGGCGTCGGTGGTCAGCGCGATGCTCGAGCGCGCCGATCCGCTCACCTGGGAGGCGTTCCTCGCCGAGCACGGCGTCGACGGCGACCTCGCGGACTCGCCGGACACGGCGTTGCTGCTGCTCAGCCGAGCCCAGATGCGGCTCGCGTTGGGTAATCCGCGCGCCGCGCTGCGCGACCTCGACGAGCTGCGCCGGCGCGATGCGCGGTCGGGCCTCGGCAACCCCTGGACGCCGTCTCGCTCGTGCCGCGCGCTTGCTCACCTGCGGGCCGGCCAACGCGAGGAGGCCCGCGCGCTCGCCGCCGAGGAGCTGACGCGGGCCGGGCGCTGGGGCACGCCGAGCGCCCTCGCCGGTGCGCTGCGGACGATGGCGCTGGTGGAGGGCGGCGACGAAGCGATCGAGCTGTTGCGGGCGTCCGTCACGGCCGTCGAGCACTCGTCGGCGCGCTACGAGCTCGCGCGCTCGCTGGCCGAGCTCGGCGCCGCCCTGCGGCGGGCTGGTCTGATCCGCGAGGCACGCCAGCCGCTGCGCCAGGCGCTGGACCTCGCCGACGAGTGCGGCGCGTTCCGCCTGGCGAGGGCGACGCGCGAGGAACTCGTGATGATCGGCGCCCGGCCGCGACGCGTGGTCAAGCGCGGGTGCCACCGGCTGACGCCGCGCGAGCGACGGATCGCACAGCTCGCCGCCCAGGGGCAGGCCAACCGTGACATCGCCCAGGATCTGTTCGTGACGGTGCGGACGGTCGAGACGCATCTCAGCCACGTCTACGCGAAGCTCGACGTCCTTTCGCCGGACAGACTGGCGGCGGCGCTGCACGCGTAGGGCGCGCGGCGGGCTTTCGCCTTCACCTGCGCGTGCGGAGGTAGCGGCGGCGAGCCGGCGGTCGCGACGGGCGTGACCACGGCGGATCATGGGCGGGGTGCGGCACATGACTGCACCGTCGCACCGTGCGGACCGGCGATCGGCGCGCTGCACAGATTCTTCGCAGCTGCTGCGCAGAATTGTCACGAAGCGCGCGCCCGCCGGCACAGGTTGCGGCGTAGCTTGGCGTCATGCCCGTTTTCGATCGCCCTCGGCTCGCGCTGTACGTCGCGCTCGGTCTCGTCGTGTGCGTGCTCGGTGCGCGCTATCTGCACGGGCAGGCGAGCGCCCCGGCGGGAGCGGGCGCGGGTCGCGGCGCCACGGCCGGCAAGGTGGCCGGCGCCGACGGCGCCTCGTCGTCGATCCGTGTCGAGCGGGCCGGCGGGGGGCGTGTGACCGTCCACGTCGCCGGCGCGGTGCAGGACCCCGGCGTCTACCGGCTGGCGACGGGCGCCCGCGTCGACGACGCGCTGCGCAGTGCGGGCGGCCCGCGCGAGCGCGCTGACCTCACGGCGGTCAACCTCGCCGCAAAGCTCGAGGACGGCCGCCAAGTGATCGTGCCGGAGCGAGCCGCCGCGGTGCCCGCATCCGCGTCTCCGGGCGCGGCCGCCGCATTGTCCGCCGGCCCCGCCACCGCGGGCGCCGCGGCGCCAGGTGCCGGCCCTCCGGGCGGTCCCATCAACCTCAATTCGGCGACGCTCGAGCAGCTCGACACGCTCGACGGCGTCGGCCCCGGCATCGCGCAGCGCATCCTCGACTACCGCGAGCAGCACGGCGGCTTCAGCCGCGTCGAGGAGATCGGCGAGGTGCCCGGGATCGGCGCGAAGCGGCTGGCGACGCTGACCCCGCTCGTGACGGTGTGAGGTGAGCGCGCGTGCCGGTCAGCCGCCGCCGCAGGCCGCGTGCCGCGGTCCCCGACCGCTGGTCGGGCGTGCTCGACAACGCCCGTGCGGCGCTGGCCGACCACCCGCGCCATGCCGCCCTGGCGGCGCTCGTCACGGGCCTCGTGGCCGGACCACGCTCGCTGGTTGCGCTCGTACTCGCCGTGGCGCTCGCGTTGCTCGCTGTGCGCGAGACGGCGCTGATGCTGGGCGTGATCGCGGCGCTGTTGGCGGGCGCGGTCGTTGCGCAGGCGCGCCTTGCCGTGCTCGATCGCACGGCGCTCGAGATCCCCGGCGAGGTGGCCGGGCGCGCGACGCTGCTCGAGCATGCGAAGACGCGGGCCTTCGGGACACGGGTCGCCGCTGCGCGCGTGGGCGGCGAGCGCGTGCTCGTCAAGGCGTCGGCGCGGGTGCCATGGCCGGTCGCTGCCCGCGCGCCCGGGGCCGTGGTTCGGATCGACGGGCGGCTGGCCGCGCTGGGTCGGGGCGACCGCTACGAACGCCTGCGCGGGACGCATGCCCTGCTGGTGGCGTCGGAGATCCGCGCGACCGGCGTGCAGCGCGGCGGCGTGCTCGGCGCGCTCGACGGCGTCCGCGCTCGCACGGAGCGGGCGCTGACCGGTGGTGTACCCGCGCCCCAGGGCGCCCTCGCACGCGGCATGGTGCTCGGGCAGGACGGTGCGCTGCCGGAGGAGATCCGCGAGGACTTCCGCGCCACCGGCCTGGCCCACCTCGTGGCCGCGAGCGGGGCGAACATCGTCCTCTTGGCGACGCTCGTGCTGGCGCTCGGCGCCGTCGCCGGGCTCGGCCTGAGCGCACGACTCTGGCTCGCGCTCGCCCTCATCGCCGCCTACGTCCCGCTGGCCGGGGCCGGCCCGTCGATCCAGCGCGCGGCGGTGATGGGCGCGGCCGGGCTCATCGCGGCGCTGGCGGGACGGCCGGCGTCGCGTTGGTACGCGCTCCTGCTGGCGGCGGCGCTGACGCTCGCGTGGAACCCGCGGGCGGCGGCCGATGCCGGCTGGCAGCTGAGCTTCGCGGCGGTGGTCTCGTTGCTCGCGCTCGTGCCAGCGCTGCGCGCGCGACTCAGCGCGGCTGGAGTCCCGCACGGGCTCGCCGAGGTGATCGCGATCACTGCCGCCGCGACGCTCGGGACGGCGCCGCTCATCGCACTGCACTTCGAGCGCCTGTCGATCGTCTCGCTGCCGGCGAACGTGCTCGCCGCGCCGGCGGTCGCGCCGGTCATGTGGCTGGGCACGATCGCCGGCGGGCTGGGCCAGTTCGCGCCCGCCCTGGCGGCGCCGATAGCGGCGGTCATGGCGTTTCCGCTCGGCTACCTGACCTGGCTGGCCGATCGCGCTGCGGCCCTGCCCCTCGCAGAGATCGTCGTGCCCTCGCCGGGTCCGCTCGGCGTGCTGGCGATCTACCTCGCCGCGGTCGTTGCGGTGCTGGCGTGGCGGCGGCTGGCCGGCGCGGCGCGCCGTCGCGCGCGAACCGCACTGGCGCTCGCCGCACTCGCGGGCGTGGTCGCGGCGATCGGACTGCACCGAGGGCCGCCCGGCCCGCCGCGCGACCTCACGATCTCGTTCCTCGACGTCGGGCAGGGCGATGCCACGCTCATCCAGCACGGGCCCGCAGCCGTCCTCGTCGACAGCGGGCCGCCGGGCGCGCCGACCCTCGCGCGGCTGCGCGACGCCGGCGTGCGCCGGCTGGATGCACTCGTCGTGACCCACGACGCGCTCGATCACGACGGTGGGACGGCTGCCGTGCTCGGCGCGGTCCCGGTCGGTCTCGTGCTCGACGGCGAGGAGGCCACGCCGCACGCGTCGGTCCGCGGGCTGGCCGCGGCGCGCGGTGTCAGGCGCATCGCGTCGGACGCCGGGCAGGTTCTGCGCGTGGGCCCGCTCGAGCTGCGCGTGCTGTGGCCACGGCGCGATCCGGCGGCGCCGCCCGGCGCCGAGCCGAACGACCGCGCCACGGTCCTGCACGTCCGCGACGGCAGCTTCGATCTGCTGCTGACGGCCGACGCGGAATCCAACGTGCTTGCGGGACTGCCGTTGCCCGAGGTCGAGGCGCTCAAGGTCTCCCACCACGGCAGCGAGGACCCGGGCCTGCCCGCGGTGCTCGCGCGGCTACGTCCGCAGGCGGCGGTGATCGAGGTCGGCGCGCACAACAGCTACGGCCACCCGACGCCCGCGACGCTCGCCGCGCTGCGCGACGCCCAGGTGCCGATCGTGCGCCGCACCGACCGCGACGGCACGGTGAGCATCACCGTGCGCGACGGCCGGATGGACGTCTCGGAGGCCGCTGGCTGACGGCGGGCCGGCGACGCCCGGCGCGGGGCCTAGACTCGGGCGCACATGCCCGAGTTCAAGCCCGCGTACCTCATCCACGGCGATGACCACGGCCGGATCAGCGAGCGCCGTGCCGCCCTGCGCGCGTTGGCCGAGCGCGAGTCGGGCACGAACGGCGTGGAGTGCTTCGAGGGCGACAACTCGGCGCCGGACATCGTGGCCGGCGCGCTCGCCGCGATGACGTTCGCGATCGGGCGGCGCTTTCTCATCGTCGACGGCGCCGAACGCTGGAAGGACGCCGACATCGCGCGCCACCTGCTGCCGGCGCTCGAGAGCATCGGTCCCGAGACGACGATCGCGTTCTTCGCGCGGGAGGAGGGGCGCTTCAAGATCAGCGCCCAGCTCGCCAAGACCGTCGAGCAGGTCGGTGGCACCGTCGCCGCCGAGCGCACGCTGAAGGCCAGGGAGCTGCCGAAGTGGCTACAGGCCGAGGCCGGCCGGCTCGGGGTGTCACTCGATCGCGACGCCGCGCAGGCGCTCGTCGCCCACGTCGGCGATCGCCAGCAGCGCCTGCTGCGCGAGCTCGAGAAGCTCGCGCTCGAGCTCGGGCCGGAGGCGCGGATCGGCGCGGAGCAGGTCGACGCGGCGGCGGCGCACTCGGCCGAGCGCCAGGTCTGGGGGCTCGTCGACCGCCTGGTCGAGGGCGATGGCGCCGCCACGATCCGCGCCTATCTCGAGCTCGCCGCGCAGGGCGAGTCGCTCGCGCGCCTCGTCCCGCTGCTCGCCCGCCGTGTGCGCGAGGTGCTCGCGATCGCGCAGCGCCTGGAGGCGGGCGAGGGGCCGGCCCAGATCAAGGCCGCGATCAAGGGCAACTCGTGGGCGCTGGACCGGCGGATCGCCGAGGCTCGCCGCTCCGACGTGGGCCGCCTCAGCCGCGCGCTGGAGGTGCTCGCCGACCTCGAGCTGGCCTCGCGCGGAGCCAGTGAGCTGAGCGATCCCACCGAGGCGATCCGGGCGATTCGCGCGATCGCGGCGTAGCGTGCCGCACGGCGCGCGGGCATGACATCAGGGTTCGCCTACGCGGGCCGTTGGGTACGCCAGAAGTACCCCAGTGGAGGAGAGACCCAATGGCTGAATCAGTCGAGCACACCGATAACGCGACGCCGGACGCCACCGACGACGACATCAAGCGGATGGACGCCGACACACCGGGCGCCCCCTCCGGCGCGGCCGTCGCGGACCAGGGCGTGGGCCAGGCGCCCACCGACTCGACCGACACGGACCAGAACCAGGATCCGAAGAGCGGCGGCACCCCCGTCATGCCTGCGGCCGGCGCAGAGGAGCGCGGCGACGACGACGCGGTCGACAGCGCCTAGTCCCCGCGACGCCCAAGTGATCTTGACCCCGGCCGGCGGCTGGGGTCAAGCCCGTTAAGGGGAGCCCAGGGCGCGCCGCAGGATGTCGCGCAGGACCCGCTGATCGGCCGCGCTGAGCGCAGCGATCGGCGCGGGCACCTCCTGCAGGACCTCGTTGATGCGCTCGCGCACCTGCGCGCCGCGCTCGGTGACGACGAGCATCCGCACGCGCCGGTCGTTCTCCGCAGCGCGGCGCTCCACCAGCCCGTGCGCCTCCAGGCCGTCCACCAGACCGGTGACGTTCGAGCTGTCGCAGTGCAGTTGCAGCGCGAGCTCGCGCATCGGCATGGGTGCGTCCGGATCGAGCGCGCGCAACGCGAACATCTGCGGCGGCGTCAACCCGAACTCGCCCGCGATCGCCAGCATTCGCGGGCGCATCTGCCAGAACAGCTTGCCCATCAGCGTCCAGGCCTCCTGGGCGGCGGCGGGCCCGGAATGCTTGACCGGAGAAGCCATTGACGGACACGATACTAGACACACGCAATAGTTGACAACCTCAACTAGCGCGGCGTAGGATGGCCGCCATGACCGAAGAGCGTGGCATCGACGTAGAGGGGCTCGTGCGCGAGTTCAAGGGCGGCGTGCGCGCTGTCGACGGCATCGACCTGCACGTGGCAGCCGGAGAGATCTACGGCTTTCTCGGGCCCAACGGCGCCGGCAAGTCGACGACCGTCAAGGTCCTCACGACGCTCCTGCCGCCGACCGCGGGGCGCGCCACGGTGGCGGGCTTCGACGTCGCGAAGGAGGGCGCCAAGGTGCGCGCGTCGATCGGCGTCGCGCTGCAGGACGTGGCGCTCGACCCGATGCTCACCGGCCGTGAGCACATGCGCCTGCAGGGCGGGCTGCAGGGCATCCCGCGCGCCGAGCGCACCCGCCGGGGCGACGAGCTGCTCGAGCGGGTCGGCCTCTCCGACGCCGCCGACCGCAAGTCCAAGACCTATTCGGGCGGCATGAAGCGCCGCCTCGACCTGGCGCTCGCGCTGCTGCACAACCCGCGCATCCTCTTCCTCGACGAGCCGACCACCGGCCTCGACGTCCAGTCGCGCACCGCGCTGTGGGACGAGGTCGAACGCCTCGCCCGCGAGGAGGGCACGACCGTCTTTCTCACGACGCAGTACCTCGAGGAGGCCGACGTGCTCGCCGACCGCGTCGGGATCATCGACCGCGGCACGATCGTCGCCGAGGGCACCCCGGCGCAACTCAAGGCGCAGGTCGCCAAGCCGACCGTCGAGGTCATCCCGCGCGACCCGGGCAACTGCGCCGGGGCCGCCGCCGCCCTCGCTCCGTTCGGCGACTCCGTCGCACCGCGCATCGCGGGCTCGATCGCCGTGCGCCTGGACAGCGGCGCCGAACAGCTCGCCGACATCGTCCGCGCCCTGGACCACGCCAACATCGCCGTCGCGAACCTCGCGCTGCACGAGCCGACGCTCGACGACGTCTTCCTCGCCAAGACCGGCCGCAGCCTCGAGGGCGCCGCCGAAGCCGAGGCCGCGGGCGACCCGGACGCAGGGGGCGCACCCGCAGGCGGCGCAGGCGCAGGCGCAGGCGCCGGCTCCCGCGAGCGGGCGGCGGTGTGACGGCCGCCGTCCACAGCACGATGCCGGCGCAGGTCGGCCTCCTCGCCGGGCGGGCGATCAAGCGCATCGTCCGCAACCCGGCGCAGATGATCTTCCCGATCGTCTTTCCGCTCATCCTGCTCGCCGTCAACGCGTCCGGCCTCGCCGCCGCCACGGACCTGCCGGGCTTCCCCGCCGACAGCTACCTCGACTTCGCGCTCGCCATCCCCTTCATGCAGGGCGCGCTGTTCGCCGCACTCAACGGGGGCCAGGACCTCGCCCGCGACATCGAGGGCGGCTTTCTCGACCGCCTGGCGATGACGCCCCTGTCCGGTGCCGCACTGCTCGCCGGCCAGCTCGGCGGAGCGCTCTTCATGGGGCTGATCAGCGCCGTGCTCTACCTCGTCGTCGGCGTCATCTTCGGCGTCGGCATCGCCAGCGGCGTCGGCGGCGCGCTCGTGCTCCTGGTGCTGTCGGTCGTGATCTCGTCCGCCTTCGCCTGCTTCGGCACGTTCGTCGCCCTCCGCGCCGGCACCGGCGAGGCCGTGCAGGGCTTCTTCCCGCTCTTCTTCGTCCTGCTGTTCCTCAGCTCGGCGTTCTTCCCGCGCGACCTCATCGAGCAGGACTGGTTTGCCACGATCGCGACCTACAACCCGGTCTCCTACATGGTCGAGGGGATCCGCAGCCTCGTCATCACCGGCTGGGACACGCAGGCCCTCGCGCAGGCCTTCGGCATCTCCGGGATCGCGATCGTCGCGTTCCTCGCGCTCAGCGCGCGGGCGCTGCGCACACGGCTGGTGCGCACATGAGCTCGCTCGCCCGCACGCGCTCGGTCGCCCTCGCCGTCGCCTGGCGCAGCATCCACAACGCCTTTCACAACCCGGCGATCCTGCTGCCCAGCGTCCTGTTTCCGCTGTTCTTCTTCGTCGCCTTCGCCGGCGGCCTGTCGGGCGTGCAGAACGTCCCGAACTTCGACTACAAGTCCGGCTACACGTCGTTTCAGTTCGCCTTCGTGTGCATCCAGTCGGCCGCGTTCGGCGGCGTCTTCACCGGCTTTGCCATCGCGGCGGATTTCGAGTTCGGCTTCGCGCGGCGGCTGCTGCTCGCCGCGCCCAACCGCGCGGGCATCGTCGCCGGCTACATGCTCGCCGCGATGACGCGGTGGCTCTTCGTGCTCGCCGTCGTCTTCGCCGCCGGGCTGATCAGCGGCATGCGCTTCGACGGCTCGATCGGCGACCTGCTGGGCCTCATCGCCCTGGCGCTCGCGGTCAGCGCGACCTCCACGCTGTGGGCCGCGGGGATCGCGATGCGCATGCGCTCGATGCAGGCCGGCCCCGTCATGCAGATGCCGATCTTCATCCTGCTCTTCCTGGCGCCGGTCTACGTGCCGCTCAGCCTCGTCGAGGGCTGGGTGCACGAGGTGGCGCGCTTCAACCCGTTCACAGCGATGCTCGAGGCTGCCCGCGGCTTCGTCTCCGGCGCGCCCGACAAGGTCGCCATCTCCGCCGCCTGCATCGTCGCCCTGTTCACGCTGACCGTCGCGTGGGCGCGCGGCGGTCTGCGTAGCGCCGAGCGCGCCGGGTAGCGCCTGCGTTCAGCGCAGGCGCTCGTAGAGGTTGCGCGCCTGCCCCGTCGCCGGCATGTACGGCCCGTACATCGTGTTCCTCTCGCCGCTGTAGCCGTACGAGTTGACCGAGACGAGCGGCTCGCCGGCGTCGCCCACGCTGTTGGCGTTGCTGTCGAGAAACCAGCCGCCGCCGCTCGAGCCGCCGGTCATGTCGCAGCTGATCTGCATCGGATCAAGCAGCGTGGCGGTGTCCCAGCGCCGGAACGGCGAGGCGCAGGCGAACTGCTGCGAGCCGTTGAACTTGCCGGCGGCCGGATAGCCGTAGCTGACGAGGCGTTTGCCGGTCGGGTTCTGGCCGAACGCGATCGGACGCGTGCCCACCGTGCCGGCCAAGGTGGCGCCGGGGCTCGCGGGGTTGGTGGCGCGGAAGGCACCGACGTCATAGCGGAAGCGGTCGCCGCCCTGCGCCTCCCAGCCCTCCGTCGAGTCGAGGACCGTGTACGTCCACGTGCCGTTCGGCCTTGCGTTGCTGTAGTAGCCGGGCACGAACATGAGGTTCGTCGCCTCGTGGCCGGTGCCATCGGTGACGCAGTGGCCGGCCGTCCACACGAGGCTGACACCGGGGGTGGTGGCGTCGACGGCCGTGCCGGAGCAGACGTAGTTGCCGCCGTCGATCGTCATGAAGACCTTGCCGTTCTTGCGGTTCTCGCCGGCGTAGGCGCCGCCGACGAGCGGCACCGTGAAACGCGACCAGTCGCTCGGCTGAGCACCGCCACCACCGCCGCCCGGCTTGGCCCGCTCGCGCGGCTTCGCGGATTTGATCCGCTCCGCGGTCCAGTATGCCGCCGTCTCCTCGGGCGACTTCGGGTTCTGCTTCGGCGCGGCGGACGCGGACGGCGCCGCCAGGGCGGCGACGAGGACGGTGGCGAACAACAGACGGAGTAGGGCCATGTGGGCAG
Organism: uncultured Actinomycetes bacterium; assembly: GCA_963751065.1. GTDB lineage: Bacteria > Actinomycetota > Thermoleophilia > Solirubrobacterales > Solirubrobacteraceae > CADCVQ01. The sequence goes on along the minus strand of CAVVTD010000003.1, from coordinate 228,797 downwards.
GCTAGCCCCGGCCGCCGCGGCAATGCGCCGTCTGGACGAACGTTGCACATGCTGCAACCGGCCGGGCGCCCACGTATATTCGCCCGATGGAGCTTGAGCCCGGCGAGCACGTCATCTTCGAGGGCCATCCGTCGTGGCGCTCGATCCTCGGCTTCTACATCAAGGGGATCGTGCTCGTGATCGTCGTCGCGGCGATCGCCGCGGGCGCGACGCGAGTTGCCAACGACGAGGTCGACACGGGGCTCGTGACGCTCGTGGCCATCGTGCTGCTCGTCATCGTGCTCGTGGCGGGCTACGTCAAGCGGCTGTTCACGACGTACACGATCTCCACCCACCGCCTGCACATCCGGCGCGGGATCATCGCGCGCGCCGAGCAGCAGACGCTCATCAACCGGGTGCAGAACGTCAACACGCACCAGTCGGTCATCCAGCGCTTCCTCATGTTCGGCGACGTGAACTTCGACACCGCTGCCAACGACGACTTCGACTTCGAGTTCGCGGGTGTCGCGCGCCCGGGGGACGTCGTCGAGGCGGTTCACCGCGCGCAGCGCGAAGCCGACACGCCGGCACCGGCGGCCCGCTAGGGGAGAAGGCGAGCGCCGCGCTAGGCGGCGGGCGTCCCGCGGCGAACGCGGGAGGCACGGGACTTCTTGCGCGCGCCGGTGTTCTTGTGCAGCGCGCCGCGCTTGACGGCCTTGTCGATCAGGCTGACGAGCTCCTTGTGCTCGGCATCTGCGACGGCATCGTCGCCGGCGGCGACAGCGGACTCGAGGCGGCGGAAGTACGTGCGCACCGCCGACGTGTAGTGGCGGTTCTCCAGGCGCTCGCGCTCGGAGCGCAGGATCCGCTTCTTCTGTGAGTGAATGTTGGCCATAAGCGTGAATGCGCCGCGGACGGAGCCGCGGCTGTCCCTAGAGTAGCGCACCGATCATGGCGCAAGCGCCCACCAGCGCCGCGGGGCGAATCGCCCGCAACACGGCGATCTTCTCGATCCTCACCGGGCTCTCGCGCATCGCGGGTCTCGTGCGGGAAGTCGTCGCGTCGAGCTACTTCGGCACGAGCGGTCCGTTCAGCGCGTTCACGGTCGCCTTCCAGGTGCCCAACCTCGTGCGCAGCCTGTTCGCCGACGCCGCGCTGAGCGCCGCGTTCGTGCCGGTCTTCACCGAGCTGCTGGAGAAGGGCCGCAAGCGCGAGGCCTTCCAGCTCGCGTCGACGTTCGTCGTGATCATCGTCGCGGCGCTGACGGCGATCAGCGTGTTCTTCGTGCTCGTCGCGCCCTACCTCATGCCGCTGCTGACCGGCGACGACTTCTCCAAGGACCTCGACAACCTCATGGTCGGGCTCTCGCAGGTGCTGTTCCCGATCGTCCTGCTGCTCGGCCTCAACGGCCTGTTCGTCGGGATCCTCAACGCCTACGACCACTTCTCGATCCCGGCGCTCGCGCCGCTGGTCTGGAACGTCGTGATCATCGTCCTGCTCGTCGCGCTCAAGCCGCACTTCGAGGGCCCCAACCAGATGTACGCCTACGCGATCGGCGTGCTCGTCGGGACGTTCGTGCAGCTCGTCATGTGCCTGCCCGTCCTGCGCCAACTCGGCTTCGTCTTCGAGACAAAGGTGAACCTCCACGACCCGCGCGTGCGCCAGGTGCTCGTGCTCATGCTGCCGATCACGCTGAGCCTGGGCCTCATCAACTTCAACCTGTTCATCAACTCGGCGCTCGGCTCGACGGTCTCCGAAGCCGTCCCGCGCGCGATCGACGCCGCGTTTCGCATCTACATGCTGCCGCAGGGGATGTTCAGCGTCGCCGTCGCGACCGTCCTGTTCCCCGCCCTGGCGCGGCTGGCCACGCGCAGCGACACCGACGGCCTGCGCAGGCTGACCGGGACCGGCACGCGGCAGATCTGCCTGCTGCTGATCCCGTCCGCCGCCTGCACGCTCGTGCTCGCCGAGCCGATCACGCGCCTCGTCTACGAGCGCGGCGAGTTCGGACCCGACTCGACCGAGATCGTCGCCGAGGCGCTGTTCTGGTTCTCCTTCAGCCTGCCCTTCGCCGGGATCAACCTGCTGCTCACACGCACGTTCTTCTCGCTGCAGCGGCCCTGGCTGCCGACCGGATTGGGCGCGGCGACGCTCGTCATCAACCTCGTCGTGGCGCTCGTGCTCGTCGGTCCGTACGGGACCGGCGGCATCGTCTTCGCGACGGCGGTCGCCAGCGCGGCGATGACCGCCGGCCAGGCCTACTACCTGCGCCGCGAGCTCGGCGGGCGCCTGGAGGGCTACGACACGACCCGCGCGGTGGCGCGGATCCTCGTCGCGTCGATCCTGCTGGCGGCCGTCGGCTACGCCGTGTGGTGGGTGCTCGACGCGGTCCTCGGCCGCTCGCTGCCGGCGCAGATCATCTCCGTCGGCGGCGGGCTGGGCGCGGGGATCGTCATCTACTGCCGCGCGGTCCTGCGCATGCAGGTCGCCGAGGCACAGCAGATCGGCGACATGGTGCGCGCGCGGCTGCCCAACCGCAGCAGGCGCTAGCCCGGCGAGTCGCGGCCGGGCCCGGTGAGGCGCCGGCTGCCACCGTCGCGCGTGCGCATGAACGCCTGCCACGAGTAGTAGGTGAGAAAGGCGCGCTCGTCGGCGCGCATGCGGGCGGCGAAGCGGCGGATCGCGCGCACGTAGGAGGTCGAGTGGTTGTACGCGAACAGCGCCCCGTCGAGGTCGGCGCGCGCGCCCGCGGCCCGCAGGTAGTTGGCGGCGCCGAGGATCGCGTCGCGCGGATCGTCGATGTCGCCGCCCATGCCGTACTGGCGCCACGTCGACGGCAGGAACTGCATGGGCCCGCGCGCGCCCGCCTCGCTGGCGCTGCGCACGCGGCCGAACGCGGACTCGACGAAGTTCACCGCCGCGAGGATCGTCCAGTGCACGCCGAAGCGCCGCTGCCCCTCGCCGTAGTGGCGGCGCAGCTCGGCGGCGGGTGCGGGGCGGGCGACGCGCAGGCGCGGCAGGTGCTTCAGATCGCGCGGGATGTCGGCGAGGTGGCGCAGCCCGCGCAGCGTGTCGCGCGCCTCGCCGCGCACGGCCTGCGGCAGGCGGGCCAGCGCAGCGTCGCCCAGGGCGCGGCGCTTGGCCATGAGCCGCAGCATGCGCTGGTGGTGCAGCGCGAGGTACGTGACGTCGCGCGGGACCGCGCCGGTGCCGTCCCAGCGCGTGACCGCGTCGCGCAGCCGCCGCGTGGTCACGGCCAGCGTCCCCGCGAGCGCCGCGGGCGACTTGGGCAGAACCGCGTCGGCGGCGGGCAGCGACGGCTCCTGCGCCGAGGCGGCGCCACCATCGCCGCCATCGCCACCGGCCACCTGCACCACGGCTGCCGCGATCCCGGCCGTGAGCAGGACCGCGACGAGGACCGTGGGCAGACCACGCATTGCGCCGAGGCTAGTGGACCGTCCCCAAGTTCCTTCACCCTTGGAACGGTCGCTGATCACCGTCTGGCGGCGTCCTCGGAGCCTCACGTGCCAGAGGCACGCCACGGCTCCTGCGTCCTGGCCAGACGGCGCCAGCAACCGTCCAAGGGCAAACGGACTTACGGAACGATGCACTGCGCCGGCTATGGCCCGCCGCGGCAGCTACCTCAGCCGCACCGTCCCGGAGCGGCTCGGGGCGCCGGCCACGCCGGTCCACGTCGCCCGCACCGACACCGCGACCGGTCCGGCCCGCCGCAGGCGCAGCTTCGCCGTCTTCGTGAGCGCGACGTGCAGCGTCCGGCGCCCGGCCCGGCGCATCGTCAACGTGCGCCGGCCGATGCGCCGTGACGGCAGCCCGTAGCGGCGTTGCGTGGCCGCAGAGACGACGAGATCGAGGCGAACGACGCAGCGCGCGCTGCATCCGAACGTCACGAGGACGCCGCCGCGGCGCGCCTTGGCCAGCCCCTGGGTGCCGTCGAGCAGCAGGTTCAGGCGTGGGACCACGGCTCCCGGCATGGCGCCGGTGCCCGGGCCGCCCGTGCCGCCCGTCCCGCCCGTGCCGCAGCAACTCCGCCGCCGTGTGATCGTTCTTCTGAAACACGGGGTGGATCTCGTCGAACAGGGCGTGCATCGCAGTGGTCTCGGGTTCGGAGGCGGGCGACGGGCCGCGGTAGGTCTCGGCCGCCGGATCGGGCGAGGAGCCGTCGTCGTCGCGGCCCCAGTTGGAGGAGAAGTTGCGGTTGAGGTCCACGCCGTCGCCCGTCGTGATCACGCCGTTGGCGTCGTTGTCGCGCAGGTTCTTGCGCCAGAGGCGGTTGCCCGGCGTGAACGTGTACTCGTAGCCGTCGGGGTTGTTGACGCAGACGAACCACAGCTCGGTGCTGTCGACGAGGCGCGTCACCTCGAGGCCGGCACTCGTGCCCTTGCCGTAGTTGTCGACGAAGTAGTCCAACGTGCGCCGGCACGTCTCGCCGGCCAGCCACTCGCGGGCGTGCTGCATCGCGTTGTAGAGCACGGCGGGACGCCCGGCGATGTCCGCCCCCGTGGCGCCCTTGGTGATCTGCAGGGCGAGGATCTGGCGTCCGCCGTGGGTCGTCCCGGTGACGCGCTGCGCGGCGATCGCGGGGAAGTCGGCGAGGATGCGCGCGTATCGCTCGGTGTACTGCTCCTTGCCGCGGCGACCGCGTCGTACTTCGTCCACACGTCGAAGGCGGCGTCCGTGGCGCCGGCGGTCGGATCGGCGAGCGTGGTCACCTCGTCGGCCCGGTTGGCGCTCAGCTTCTCGGCGTCGAGCTTCGCGCCGCCGATCTGCTCGGCGGTGCCGACGACGTCGATCGTGCCACGGTCGCGGTTGCGGCCCTCGGTCACGTCGAAGCCCGGCGCCGACAGGGCGCGCAGGTTCTTCGCCGTCGCCTCGACGCGATATCCGTTGAGCGCCGGCGCAGCCTGTGCGGCGGCGGGCGCCAGCGCGGTGATGACAAGAACGGCCCCGACGACCAACGCCCGCAGATACACGGCACCCCCCTTGATCTGCCGCAATCCGTTCCCTGGGGCGGCAGGTCAGTGTGCCTTCGCGACGATTGTCGCACTCATGTCACGGACGGTCAGCGCCGGCGCACCGGACGACGTCGCGCGGGGGCCGAATCGCTGCGAGCACGGCGGCGCAGGCCCGACCGGTGGGCCTGCGCCGGGTGCGCTCAGCGGCTGAGCTTGACGGTCGTGCTCGCGGCGTCGGTGACCTGGTGGCCACCGACCGGGTCATAGGCGCTCGCTTCGGCAGCGAGCTGCGCCTTGCCGCCGGCAAAAGGCACCGTGCCGAAGTTCTCGACGACCGCCGCCCAGGATGTCGTGCCCGAGCAGATGACCGGCGTGCCGAAGGACCCGCCGGCACCGGAGGCGGAGCGCTTGGCGGGCTGCGTGAGCGTCCCCGCGATCCACACCCTCGTCGGGACGTTGCAGGTCACGGTCCCGCTGACGGTCGCCCTGTCGCCGGCGTTGGTGACGGTGCCCCTGGAGTTCAGTCCCAGGCCGATCTCGAGGGGCGGTGGCGGCGGCCCCACCACGATCTGCACGTGACCGCGCAGCGCCGGCTCGACGCCTTCGCAGTGCTGTTCGAAGTCGGCGGCGAAGCTGGCGATCGCGCCGCCGGCGTCGAACGTGATCTCGGTGACCGTGAAGCTGCCCGTGAGCGTGTTGCAGCCCCTGCCGTTGCCGGACACGTCGAGGCCCGGCGAGTCCGGATCCTGAAACGGATAGCGCGTGGCGTCGTCGTAGGTCCCCACCGCCAGCGTCTCGCCTTGGGCAGCGGCGAAGTCCAGCGACCACCAGCCGCCATCGGCGGTCTCGATCCTGATCGAGACGGCATCGTCCTCCGCGTCGTACGTGGCGAACAGGTCGCCGGCGCTCGTCCCGTGCGCGTACGTCTCGCCGCCGCCGATGTAGTCGCCTGCATCGCTGACCATCGTCAGCGAGCCGGTCTGGACTGGCGCCGCCTCGGCCCGCGGTGCGAGCAGCGCCGCGCCCAGCACGAGCAGCAGTCCCAGCCGGGCGATCGGAGGGGCGGTTCTGCGAGTTGACCAGCGCATGCGCGGTCTCCTTTCGTCGCTCGCCGATCGGCGAGGATTCCGTCGTCGGTTGTGCTGTTAGGGCCGCCCGGGGACAACGGACGGACCTCCCCTACCTGGACATGACGAAAGGCCTGTCTGCGCTATTGGACCGAAGCGAGACGGCGGCGAGGTTACCGGATGGTGTCCACGACGTCATCCGCGGTCGCTCGGCGCACGCCTTCCAAAAGATGTGAGCCCGCGGGCGCGCCCTACCCTGTAGTGCCGTGGCCGACCAAGCCCACATCCGCAACTTCTCGATCATCGCCCACATCGACCACGGCAAGTCGACGCTGGCCGATCGCATCCTCGAGATGACGAAGACCGTCGACCCGCGGGCGATGCGCGCCCAGGTGCTCGATTCGATGGACCTCGAGCGCGAGCGCGGGATCACGATCAAGGCGCAGGCGGTGCGCGTCCTCTACGAGGCGCGCGACGGCGAGACCTACCAGCTGCACCTCATCGACACGCCCGGCCACGTCGACTTCACGTACGAGGTGAGCCGCTCGCTCGCCGCGTGCGAGGGCGCGCTGCTCGTCGTCGACGCCTCGCAGGGCGTCGAGGCCCAGACGCTGGCCAATACGTACCTGGCGATCGAGGGCGGCCTGGAGCTCATTCCGGTCCTCAACAAGATCGACCTGCCCGGCGCCGAGCCCGAGCGCGTGGCCGAGGAGGTCGCCGACCTGCTCGGCGAGCCGATGGACGACATCCTGCACATCTCCGGCAAGACGGGGGAGGGCGTCGTGGACGTCCTCGAGCAGCTCGTCGCGCAGGTGCCGCCGCCGGCCGGCGATCCCGACGCCGCGCCGCGCGCGCTGATCTTCGACTCCGAGTTCGACCAGTACCGCGGCGTGATCGCCTACATCCGCGTCGTCGACGGCGTCTTCAAGAAGGGCGACGCGATCAAGGCGATGGTCGGCACGACGCAGGCCGAGATCGACGACATCGGCTTCTTCACGCCGGCGATGGTCGTCACCGAGCAGCTCTCGGCCGGCGAGGTGGGCTTCCTCATCACCGGCATCAAGGAGGTGTCGGCGCTCGCCGTCGGCGACACGCTGACGACGAAGAACAACCCGGCAACCGAGCCGCTGCCGGGCTACCGCGACGTCCAGCCGGTCGTCTTCTGCGGACTGTTTCCGATCGACTCCGACGAGTACCCCGACCTGCGCGACGCGCTGGAGAAGCTCACGCTCAACGATGCCGCGCTGTCGTGGGAGCCTGAGGTGTCCGAGGCGCTCGGCTTCGGCTTTCGCTGCGGCTTTCTCGGCCTGCTGCACATGGACATCGTGCGCGAGCGCCTGGAGCGCGAGTACGACATCGAGCTCATGGCGACGATGCCGTCGGTCCGCTTCGAGGTCACGCTCACCGACGACTCGGAGATGGAGGTCCACATCCCGTCGGACTTCCCCGATCCGGGCCGGATCAAGGAGATCCGCGAGCCGATGATCGAGGCCTCGATCCTCACGCCGAAGGAGTACATCGGGCCGATCATGGAGCTCTGCATCGAGCGCCGCGGGACGCACAAGGGCATGCACTACCTGACGGCCGATCGCGTCCAGCTCACCTACGACCTGCCGCTGGCGGAGATCGTCATCGACTTCTTCGACGCGCTGAAGTCCCGCACGCGCGGCTACGCCTCGCTGGACTACGAGCTCGGGCCGATGGTCGTCTCGGACATGGTCAAGCTCGACATCCTGCTCGGTGGCGAGCAGGTCGACGCGCTGTCGATGGTCGTGCACCGCGACAAGGCCTACGACGTCGGGCGCAACATGGTCGAGAAGCTCAAGAAGAAGATCCCGCGCCAGCAGTACGACGTCCCGATCCAGGCCGCGATCGGCGCGGCGATCATCGCCCGCGAGACCGTCAAGGCCTACCGCAAGGACGTCATCGCCGGCTGCTACGGCGGCGACATCTCGCGCAAGCGCAAGCTGCTCGAGAAGCAGAAGGCCGGCAAGAAGCGCATGAAGCAGGTCGGCCGCATCGAGGTGCCGCAGGAGGCGTTCCTCGCGGTGCTCGAGCTCGGCGACTGACCCGCCGCCGGCGACCGGCGGCGCGGGCCTGCGCGTCTAGACAGACTTGCCGTCGGACTCCGGCTCGAAGCCGACCATCGGCTCGCGGTCGCCGGACATCTCGACGGCGCCGTGTCGTCGGGATCGGGCGCGTCGACGCCCGGCGGGGTGTCCTCGTTGGCCTTCTCGGAGGTCAGCGACTTCACCATTCCTGAAAGCTTGTCCTTGAGCGACACGTGCGGCCTCCTTGGTTGCGGTGTGCGCTTCGTGGTGTGGGCTACCCACGTGGGCGACATTCACGCGACGGCGCGGGCCAGGCCGTCCTCGCGCAGGATCCACAGCGCGGGAGCGATCACCAGCGCGGCGCCGCCGATCGCCAGGGCGGCCACGCCGAGCGCGGTGAGCGCGACGCCGCCGAGCAACGCCAGGCCGGCCCCGGTCAGCCCGGCGAGCAGGTCGTTGAAGCCGAGCAGCTTGCCGCGCTCCTCGGGGGCGGTGCAGTCCGACAGCACGGCGGTCGCGGCGACGAACGAGAGGTTCCAGCCCAGGCCGAGGAGGAACAGCACGAACATCGTGACGGCGACGCCCGTGACGACCAGCAGGCTGATCGACGAGAGCGCCATGAGCAGCAGGCCGGCCGCCAGCGCCTTCGTGCGGCCGATGCTGTCGACGAGGTCGCCGACGATGATGATGAGGCCGAACATCCCGATGACGTGGGCGCCGATGATCGGAAACACGTTGTCGGCCGCGTGGTGGTGATGGTCGACGACGATCGCGCCGGTCAGCGTCATGAGCGCGACCATGACGGCGAAGCTCGCCTGGGCGGCGAGCAGCGCCGGTATCACGCCGGGGCGGCGCACCAGCTCGCGCAGCGGCGTGCCGCCGGCGAGCGACGCCGGTGGGGGCGTCGCGCCGCCCTCGCGCACACCGGCCTGGGCCAGCAGCTCCGCGATCCGCTTCGGATCGGGGCGCACGGTGAGCACGATCGCCAGGCCGACGACCATGAAGCCGGCGGCGGCGATCCACAGCGTGCTGAGCGCGTCGCCGTCGAGGTCGCGGCCGGCCAGCAGCGGGCTGAAGACCGCCGGGCCGAGAATCGCGCCGAAGACCGAGCCGAAGAGCACGAGCGCGATCCCGCGCGCGCGGCGCTCGGGCGGGTACATGTCGGCGGCCGCGGTCCGCGCCAGCAGGCCGGTGGCGTTCGCCGTCCCGACGAGGACGAGGCCCAGGAGCACGGCGACGGCCCAGCCCTGCGCGCTGCCCAGCGCGGCGAGCAGGCAGCCCGCGATCCCGCACGAGAAGCCGCCGGCGAGCACCGGAACGCGGCCCATGCGGTCCATGAGCAGGCCGGCGGGGAGCGCGGCGAGCGCGCCGGCGGAAAGCACGATCGCCGGGCCGAGCCCGAGCAGCCCCTCGACGTGTACGACCTGCACGAGCGTCAGCGACGCGACCGCCGCGGCGAGCTGCAGCGTGGCGGAGTTCATCGCCAGCGAGCTCGACAGCAGCGCCGTGTTGCGACCGATCGGCAGGGTGGGGGAAGCGGGCGCGGACACGGCTGGCGAGCGTACCGCCGGCCGGCGACGGGCGGGCCCGCTACGTTTGCAGCGTGCGCACGCTCGCCGCCTCGACCGCCATCGTCGCGGCGCTCGCCCTCGCCGTCGCCGCCTCAGCCTCTGCCACCACGCTGGAGAAGACGACCACGTCCTACGCGACGATCGTCGGCGATCCCGGCGCGCCGTACTCGCAGCTGCGGCTCGGCCCGGGCTGGAAGCGCGTCGTGCGCGACGACCTCGGCGTTGCGCCGCGCAAGGGCCGCCTGGCCCGCCGCCGCTCGCTGCTGTACTTCGCCCAGCTGTCGGACTTCCAGCTCGCCGACGAGGAGTCGCCCGTGCGCGCGGAGATCCTCGACATCCCCGGCTCGGCGTTCACGTCGGCGTGGCGCCCGCAGGAGGCGCTCGAGCCGTTCGTCGTCGACGAGGTCGTCCAGCAGGTCAACCGCTTCGACCAGAGCCCGCTGCGCAACGCCAAGCGCCGCCGCGCCCGGATGGCGCTGACGATCACCACCGGCGACTCGGCCGACAACCAGCAGATCAACGAGACGCAGTGGGTCGTCGGGCTGCTCGAGGGCGGCCGCGTCGATCCCAACTCGGGCGTCGAGGGCGGCGTCTGCGGCGCACTCGCCGGACCGCCCGGTGAGGCCGCCCGCTACACCGGCGTGCAGGACGACAGCGACGTGCTCGAGTCCGGCCGCTTTTACGACCCCGACCGGCCGTCGGGTGCGTTCGGCGCCTGGCCGCGCTATCCCGGCCTCATGGACCGCGCGCAGCTCGCGTTCGACGCGGTCGGCCTGAACCGCCCGAGCTACGTCGCCTTCGGCAACCACGACGGCACCGTGCAGGGCAACCTGCACGCGCTCGCGCCGCTCGACGCGCTCGCCAAGGGCTGCGTCAAACCGCTGTCGCTGTCCGGGCTGTCCGGCCTCGGCGCGCTGCTCACCGATCCCGGCCGCTCGATCATCGTGCCGCCCGATCCGCGGCGCGCCTTTGCCGACCGGCCGACGTACAAGGCGCTGCACGCGACCGGCCGGCAGCGCGACGCGCACGGCTTCGCCTTCGTCGACGACGGCGAGCTCGCGGCCTCCAAGGGGCAGGCCGCCTACTACGCCTTCACGCCGAAGCCGGGCCTGCGGATGATCGCGCTGAACACCGTGGCCGAGGGCGACGTCATCGACTCCAACGGCAACCTCGACAGCCCGCAGTTTCGCTGGCTGCAACGCGAGATCGAGGCCGCCGAGCGCCGCGACGAGCTGATCGTCGTCTACGGCCATCACCCGTTCGGCAGCCTGAACAACCGCGCACCCGACGAGGACGCCGGCGACTGCGCACTGCGCGCGGTGACCGGACCCGGCTGCGATCTCGATCCGCGCGTCTCCAAGCCGCTGCGCTTCGGCGCGGACCTGCAGCGACTGCTGCTCGCCCATCCGCACGTCGTCGCCTACGTCGCCGGCCATACGCACGAGAACCGGATCACGGCGATCAAGCGCGCGGCGGACTCCGCGCAGGCCGGCGGGTTCTGGGAGATCGAGACCGCGTCGGAGATCGACTGGCCGATCCAGTCGCGCCTCATCGAGCTCATGGACAATCGCGACGGCACGCTGTCGATCTTCGGCACGCTCATCGACCACGCCGCGTCGGTGGGCACGCCGGCCCCGGGCTACGAGCGCCGCCGGCTTCGGGCCCGACGCGCTCGCCGCCGTGGCGCGCGAGCTCGCCTACAACGACCCGCAGGTCGGCGTCGAGGACGGCGCCGAGGGGCGCCCGCAGGACCGCAACGTCGAGCTGCTGCTCGACGACCCGCGCGCCCGCTGAGCCGCCCGCGCGGCGCGTTCGCGCGGGTGACGCAGATCACCCCGCTCGGGGGTGCGTATCAGGGCGCCCGGCCGCGACTCTGAGCGCTCATGGGACGCACATTCGCCGGGATCCCCGACGGCCTGCGTGGCGCGTTCGCGACGCCGGACCTGCGCCGGCTGCAGGTCGCGTCGGTGGCATCGTGCACCGGCGGCTGGGCGTTCATGGTCGGCCTGTCGGTCTACGCCTACGGCGAGGGCGGGGCGGCCGCGGTCGGGTTGGCGGCGTCCGTGCGGATGCTGCCCGCCGGCCTGGCGGCGCCGTTCGTCGGCCTCGTCGCCGACCGGCGCTCGCGGCGCGACGTGCTCGCCGTCTCGTGCGCGGGGCGCGCGGTCGCGCTCGTCGCGATCGCCGGGCTCGTGCTCGCCGGCGCGCCGCTGGCCGCCGTGCTCGTGCTCGCCGCCCTCTTCACGGTCCTGCAGAGCGCCCAGCGCCCGGCGCAGGCGGCGCTGCTGGTCCTGCTCGCGCGCACGCCGCAGGAGCTGGCGGCCGCCAACGCGGCCTGGAGCGGCCTGGACAACGCGGGCTTTCTCGTGGGCGCTCTGCTCGGCGGCGCCCTGATCGCCGCGACCGGGACGACCGTCGTCTTCGTGGTGACGGCGGCGCTCTTCGCGGTCGCGACGCTCGCGCTCGTGCGGGTGGGTCACGATCCCGTCCCGCCGTACCGCGCCGCCACCGGCACGGCAACTCCGCGACAGCTCGCGCGCGACGTCCTCGGCGGGCTGCACGCGGTGCGTGCCGATCCGGCGCTCGCGCTCGTCGTCGGCACGGTGGCCGTGACGACGTTCGTGGAGGGCATCGTCGACGTGCTCGTCGTCGTGGCCGCGCTGACGATCCTGCACCTCGGCGAGGCGGGCGCGGGCTGGCTCAACGCGGCGTGGGGCGCGGGCGGGCTGGCCGGCGGCGCGGTGGCGCTCGCGCTCCTGCATCGCGGGCGGCTGTCCGGCGGCCTGGCGCTCGGCGCGGTGCTCGCCGGCGCCGCGCTGCTCGGCGTCGCCGCGCTGCCGGCGCCGGGCGTCGCGCTCGCGCTGCTCGTCGCCTTCGGGATCGGCTACGCGCTCGTCGACGTCGCCGAGCTGACGCTCGTCCAGCGCCTCGCCTCCGACGCGCTGCTCGCGCGGGCGTTCGGCGTGACCGAGACGCTGTACTGGATCACGACGGCGCTCGGCGCGGCGCTCGCGCCGCTGCTCATCGTCTGGCTCGGGGTGCGCGGCGCGCTCGCGGTCTCCGGCGCCGGCCTGCTCGTCCTCGTCGCGGTCCGTGCCCGCCCGCTGGCCCGCCTGGCCGAGGTGCGCGCGCTGCCCGGTCCCGGCGACGGCTTCGGCGCGCCCGCAGCGGCGTCCTGACAGCGCCGTTCGTCATGGCCGGGCAGAACGGTTACCGTCCCATCCGGTGACGACGGCATCCGAGCAGACGCGCCCGCGCCTGCGGCCACTGTCGACGGGCGAGATCCTCGACGTGTCGATCAAGATCTGCGTCGCGCAGTGGCGCACGCTGCTGAAGGCCGTGCTCATCGTCGTCGTGCCGGTGCAGATCGTCAGCACGATCCTCACGGCCGACTACACGGTGTCCTCGTTCGACTTCGGCACGGACTCGTCGCAGACGCCGCAGGAGGCGCTCGACGAGCTCAACCAGTACATCGGCGGCCTGGCGATCTCGGGGCTGCTGCAGCTCTGCGCGGTCGGCCTGGCCACCGCCGCCTGCTTTCGCGCGATCGCGCAGGCCTATCTCGGCGAGTCCGCCGACTGGCGCGAGTCGCTGCGCTTCGCGACGCGCCACATCCCGTCGCTGCTGCTGCTGACGCTGCTCTACGTGCTCGGCGTCGGCCTCGGCACGCTGCTGTTCATCGTCCCCGGGCGTCTGGCTCTACGTCGCCTGGGCGTTCGCGCTGCCGGTGCTGCTCGTCGAGGGCCTGCGCGGGCGCAAGGCGCTCGGGCGCTCGTTCGAGCTCGTCAAGGGGCGCTGGTGGAAGACGTTCGGCACGCTGATCGTGGGCTTCATCCTCGCGGCGATCATCTCGACGCTCATGCAGGGCGTCTTCCTCATCGGGATGGTGTTCGGCGAGGACAACGACGCCGTCGTGCTCGTGCTCAGCGCGATCGCGGGAATCGTCGGGCTCGCCGTCAGCACCCCGTTTCAGGCCGCGCTGCTGACCGTCCTGTACTTCGACCTGCGGGTGCGTAAGGAGGGCTTCGACCTCGAGCTGCTCGCCCAGGAGATCGGGGCGGCGGTGCCGGCGGCGGCCCCCGCGGTGGCGTCCGAGTCCGCGTCCGCGCCGGCGGCCGCGTTGTGGCCGTCGCCCGACGAGACGCCGGCGCCCGCCCCGCCGGCCGAGCAGATCGACCGCGACGACCGGCCGTTCGCGCCGCCGCCGCCGGGCTGGCATGCGCCGCCGGCCCCGCGCGACGACGACCCCGGCGCGCGTGAGGACGACGACCCGCCGCGATTGCCGGGAGTCCCGTCGGGGTGAAGCGCGCCGCGGCCGTGGTGGCGTGCGCGCTGGCGTGCGCGACCTGGCCTGCCGTGGCTGTGCCCGCCGCGCCGGCCCGAGGGCCCACGGCCGCCGCCGCGCCGGCGGCGGCGGCGGTGATCGACCCCGACCGGGCCCGCGAGCAGGCGCGCGACGTGCTCGCCCAGCGCCGCTTCCAGCCCAACGAGCTGCCGTCGCCGCTGCGCCGCGTCCGCGAGCGGATCGGCGACGCGCTGCGCCGGGGCGGAGGCCCGTTCGAGTCGCTCTACAACTGGGTCGCGGGCTGGTTTCCCGGCGGCCCGCCGGTGCTGATCACGCTGCTGGCGGGGGCGATCCTCGCGGGCACCGCGGCGCTCGTCACGCGCAGCGCCGCGCGCCGCCGGCAGGCCGGCGGGGCCGGCGGTGCGCTCGCGCTCGGCGCCGACGCGGCGCGCCAGCCCAGCGCCGCCCACCTGCGCCGGCAGGCCGACGACGCCGAGCGGCGCGGCGACCTCGACGCCGCCCTGCGCCTGCGCTTCCGCGCCGGGCTCGTCGACCTGCACGCGCGCGAGCTCATCGAGCTGCGTCCCGCGCTGACGAACCACGAGCTGCTGCGAGCGGTCCCCTCGGCGACGCTGGCCGACCTCGTCGACGGCTTCGAGGCCGTCGCCTACGGCGGCCGCGACGCGGAGGCCGAGGACGTCGCCCGTGCGCGCGACGGCTGGCCGCGCGTCGTCGAGGAGGCCGGCACGCGATGAGCCGCGTGCGGCGATACCTGCCGCGCACGACGGCGGCGCGGGCGCTCGCCGGCGGCGTGGCGTTCCTCCTCGCGCTGAACCTCGTCGCGCTCGTCATCTCGTTTTTGCGTCCCGAGCCGAGCGGCGCCGAGGGCTCGGCCTACGCGACGCAGCCGCGCGGCGCCGCCGCGTACGCCGAGCTGCTGCGCCGCGCCGGCCATCCGGTCGACCTCCTGCGCGAGCCGCTCGCCGAGGCACGGCTGCGGGCGCCTGCGCGATCCACGCTCGTCGTGCTCGACGCGCCGCGGCTGGACGCCGACGAGCGGGCCGCGCTCGGGCGCTTCGTACGCGACGGCGGCCGGCTCGTCGTGGGCGGCGCGCTGGCCGGCCGAGGCATCCTGCCGCGCGCCCCGCTGTGGGTGCCGGCGGGACCGCGCGTCGCACGACCGAACGTCGCCGTGCCGGAGACGACCGGCCTGCGCAGCGTCGCCAGCGCGGGGGAGGGCGGCTTCCGCCGGCTCGGCGGCGCGCTGCCCGCGCTCGGCGACGCGCCGGCGCTGCTCGCGGTGGCGCGCGCCGGCCGCGGCCGCGCGCTGCTGCTGGCCGACGCCTCGCCCCTGCAGAACCGCCTGCTCGCGCAGGCCGACAACGCCGCGCTCGGGCTGGCCCTGGCCGGCCCCGCCGGCCGGCCGGTCACGTTCGCCGAGTCCGTCCACGGCTACGGCCGCGCCACCGGCCTCGCCGCGATCCCCGTGCGCTGGCGCTTCGCGCTCGCCTTCGCCGTGCTCGCCGGGCTGCTGTGGCTGCTGTCGCGCGCCCGCCGGCTCGGCCCGCCGGAGCTCACCGGCGAGCTGCCCACGCCGGCCCGCCGCGAGCACGTCGAGGCACTCGCGCTGGGGCTGCACCGCGCGCGCGACGCCGGCGCGGCGCTGGAGCCCGTGCGGGCCGCGGCCCGCGCGCAGGTCATCCGGCGCGCCGCGCTGCGCCCCGACGCGCCAGACGACGCGGTGCGCGAGGCCGCGCTGCGGCTCGGCTTCGAGGAGGATGAGGCGGCCGCGCTCTGCGGTGCGCACGACGCGGATCAGGCGCTCGCCCTCGGGCGGGCGCTGGCGAGAGGACGGCAATGAGAGAGCTCTACCAACGGTTGGCGGGCGAGGTCAGCAAGGTCGTCGTCGGTCAGGACGACGTGATCCGCGGGGTCGTCACCGGCCTGGCGGTCGGCGGCCACGTGCTGCTCGAGGGCCCGCCCGGGGTCGCCAAGACGCTGCTGGCCAGCGCCGTCGCCCGCGCGCTCGGCCTCGACTTCCGCCGCGTGCAGTTCACCCCCGACATGCTGCCCTCCGACCTCACCGGGACGAGCACGCTGCGCGCGGGCGAGCTGGCGTTCCGGCCCGGGCCGGTCTTCGCCAACCTCCTGCTCGCCGACGAGATCAACCGCACGCCGCCGAAGACCCAGGCCGCGCTGCTGGAGGCGATGCAGGAGGGCCAGGTCTCCGTCGACGGCGCGAGCCGGCCGCTGCCCGACCCGTTTCTCGTCGTCGCGACGCAGAACCCGATCGAGTACGAGGGCACGTACCCGCTGCCCGAGGCCCAGCTCGACCGCTTCCTCATGAAGATCGCCGTCGGCTATCCCGACGCGGCGGGCGAGTTGCGAATGCTCGGCCTGGCCCGCGAGGGGCTGCGCCCGGTCTCGCTGGAGGACGTCGTCGAGGTCGCCTCGGCCGACGACGTGCGCGCGGCGCGCCGCGTCGTCGACGCCGTGACGGTCTCCGACGAGGTCGCCTCGTACCTCGTCGAGGTCGTGCGCGCCACCCGCGAGCTGCCGAGCGTGACGCTCGGCGCCAGCCCGCGCGCGGCCGTCCACCTGCTCGTCGCCGCCAAGGCCGCCGCGGCGCTGGCGGGGCGCGACTTCGTCACTCCCGACGACGTCGCCGGGCTGGGCGGCGCGGTCCTCGGGCACCGGATCGTCCTGCGCCCCGAGGCCGAGCTCGAGCGCTACGACGCCGCCGACGCGGTGCGCACGGCGCTGGAGTCCGTGCGCGTGCCGCGGTGATGCGGTGAGCCCCACGCCCCGCGCCGCCGCCGCGCTTGGCGTGATCGCGCTGCTTGCGCTCGCCGTCGGCCCGCTGGTCGCGGCGATGCTGGCCGCCGCGCTGGCCGGCGCGCTCATCGCCGACGCCAACCTCGCCCGGCGCCCGCCGCGCGCGCGCCGGCGCGTGCCGGCGATCGTCGCCCGCGGCGTCCCCGCGAGGCTGGCCATCGAGCTGACCGACGAGGCCCGGAATGTCCGCGCGCGCCAGGCGCGCAGCGCGCCGGAGATCGAGCTCGCCCCGCAGGAGGGCGACGGCGGGCTGGACGCCGAGCTCGTCGTGCGCCGCCGCGGGCGCTTCACGCTGCCCCCCGGGACCCTGCGGGTCAGCGGCCCGTTCGGCCTGGCGACGTGGGATCACGCTGCCGGCGAAGAGCATGAGCTGCTCGTCTACCCGGACCTGCCCGCCGCGCGCCGGCTCGCGCTCGCCGTGCGCTCGGGCAGCTTCCGCGAGTCGGGCGAGCGCTCGCGTGGCCCGCTCGGCCTGGGCACCGAGTTCGAGTCGATCCGGGACTATCTGCCCGACGACGACATCCGCCAGGTCAACTGGCCGGCCACCGTGCGGATGGGCCGGCCGATGAGCAACCAGTACCGCGTCGAGCAGGACCGCGACGTCATCTGCGTGCTCGACTGCGGCCGATTGATGGCCGCGCCCCTGAGCGGCGGAGCCACCCGACTGGACATCGCGATCGACGCGGCGACGGCGGTGGGGCTCGTGGCCGACGAGCTCGGCGATCGCTGCGGCACGGTCGCCTTCGATGCCACCATCCATCGCCGCCTCACCCCGCGGCGGCGCGGGGGCGACGCGCTCGTGCGGGCGGTCTTCGACCTGCAGCCCGCGCCGGTCGACTCCGACTACGAGCTGGCCTTCGCGACGATCGCCGGCGCCAAGCGCGCGCTGGTGATCGTCTTCACCGACCTCATCGAGGAGGTCGCGGCGCGCTCGCTCGTCGCCGCCGTGCCGGTGCTCGCGCGGCGCCACGAGGTCGTGGTGGCGGGCGTGATCGACCCCGACCTCGACGCGCTGCTGCGAGCGCGGCCGCAGAGCGAGCTCGACGTGTTCCGCGCGGCGGCAGCGCTCGACGTGCTCGCCGCGCGCGAGCGGGCGGCGGCGCGGGTGCGGGGCGCCGGCGCGCGCGTGCTCGAGACCGCGCCCGGCTCGCTCGCGCGCGGCTGCGTCGGTGCCTACCTCAGCGCGAAGGCGCGAGCACGGCTGTAGGCCGGCCGGTCGCCCGCGATCTCAGCGACCCTCGCCACCGGAGTCGACGTCGCGCAGGGCGGCCTCGAGGTCGTCTATCACGAGGCGCTTGCGCGTCTCCGCGACGGTGTCGACGGGCGGCGGTGGCAGCTTCGGCGCCGTGGTGCCCAGGCGGCTGGAGAGTACGCCCTGGGCGGCGTCGTATGCGGCTTTTGCGCGGTCCCAGTCGCTGCCGCGGCCACTCAGACGCAGCCGCCGGCCGCAGTAGCTGAGGATCACGCGTGCTGCGTCCTCGTCGATATGCGACAGCGTGATGTCCATCGACATCATGTTGGGATTGCGGCGCAGGTCCTCCCGGGCCTGCTCGAGCGTGTCGACCGCGACCGGGTCGAACTCCTCGTTGAAGATGACCTCGCAGACGACCGGATCGAGCGGACCGAAGTCGATCGCCGCGCTCGCTGCGCGGAAGATCCCGTCGATATCACTCCACGGCGACCACTGCTCGCTGAGCTCGAAGCAGCCCATACGCTCAGTGTGCCCGATCGATCAGCCTTGGCCGTCCCCGGACGAGCACGAGCGTCCAGTAGACCGCGCCGACGCCGACGCCGAGGACGATCCCCGGCACGAGGCCGAAGCCGGCCCGCGTCACGAAGCCCTCGATGATCCCGGCGAGGATCACCCACGGGACCGTGCCGAGCACGATGACGATCGCCGTCCGCGCCTCCTCCACGAGCGCGAGCATGCGCGTACGCGGCCCCGGCGCCACGATCGCGTAGCCCATCCGCATCCCGGCGGCCGCGGCGACGGCGATGCACGACAGCTCGATGACCCCGTGCGCCGTGACGAACTCGGCGAACTGCGCGCCGTTGCCGTTGGCGATCGCGCCGCCGGCCACCGCCCCGAGCGTGGCGCCGTTGAACGCAAGCACGAGCACCGTGCCCAGGCCGCACAGCAGCCCGGCGGCGAAGGAGAGGAACGTCACCTGGATGTTGTTCGTCATGACGGCGGTCGAGAACGCGGTCGACTCGGCGGCGGTCATGCCGGTGTCGCCGACCGGCTCCACGGCGCCCCGGAACTGCTCGGGGACGAGCCCGACCGCCGCCGCGGTGTCGTTCATCGCCCATAGCGCGGCCAGGACCGCCGGCACGAGCAGCAGGGCGATCGCCAGCAGCAGCGGGCCGGGCCGCTCGCGCACGCGCACCCAATAGGTGCGGGCGAAGAACGTGCGCAGCGATCCGCGGCGCGGCTCGTCGGCGTAGACGGCCTGCCGCGCGCGGGCGACGAGCGACTCCAGGCGCGCGACGATCGGGTCGCCGGGATGGCCGCGGCGGGCGAGCGCGAGGTCGGCGGCGGCGCCGCGGTACAGCGCGCCGAGGCGCAGGACGGCGGCGGCGTCGGGGCGGGCGCGACGATGCCCGCGACCGCCCGCGCGCCCACCGCGCAGCAGCTCGTCGAGCTCGCGCCAGTCGCCTTCCCGCTCTGAGATGAAACGTTCTACCTTCACCATCGTGCAGTACGAGGATCGCATCACCATTCCGACGCCGGAAGGTGTGTCGCTCGAGCTGACGCTCGCCGGGCTCGGCTCGCGGGCGATCGCCGGGGCCGTCGACCTCGCGCTGAAGGCGGTCGCCGTCGCCGCCCTGCTCATCGTCTTCATCGCCGCGGTCGGCGACGCCGGGCTGCTCGTCTTCGTCCCGCTGGCCGGGATGACGATGCTCGTCTACGACGTGCTGTTCGAGACGCTGGCCGGCGGCCGCACCCCGGGCAAGCGCCTGGCCGGGCTGCGCGTCGTGCGCACGAGCGGGCGCTCGGTGGACCTCACCGCAAGCGTCATCCGCAACGCGCTGCGGCTGTTTGACGGGCTGGCGCTCAGCTACTTTCCGACGGTGGTGTCGATCATCGTCACGCGCCGCAATCAGCGCCCCGGCGACCTCGCCGCGGACACGGTCGTGATCCGCGAGCGCCGCGAGATCGACCGCGCGTGGTCCGACGACGCGACGGCATCCGCGCCGTCCAACGGCGCGGCCTGGGACGTCAGCGCCGTCCCGGCCGAGGACATCGCCACCGTGCGCGCGTTCCTTGAGCGCCGCGCGGGCCTGACCGACGCGGCCCGCACGCGCCTCGCCGCGCAGCTCGACGGCGCGCTGCGCCCGCGCGTCGGCGGCGCCGACGAGCCCGATCCCGAGCGCTTCCTGGAGATCCTCTACGACGCCAAACGGGCACGAGGCTAGGCATGGACCTCGGGCTCACCGGCAAGGCCTGCATCGTCACCGGCGCCACGCGCGGCATCGGCCTGGCCACCGCGCAGATGCTGCACGCCGAGGGCGCGCACGTGCTGGCCGTGGCGCGCACGGGCGAGGACACCTTCCACGCCGACGTGACCGACCCCGACGACGCCGCCGCGATCGTCGCCGCATGCGTCGAGCGCTTCGGCACCGTCGACGTGCTCGTCAACAACGCCGGCACGAGCTTCGTCCGCTCGCTCGAGGAGCTCAGCGACCACGACTGGCAATCGCAGTGGGAGCTGCACGTCATGGGGCCGATGCGGCTCATGCGCGAGGCCGCGCCGATCATGGCCGCGCGCGGCGGGGGGCGGATCGTGAACGTCTGCTCGTCGGCCGGCAAGCGCCCGTCGCTGACGAACCCGGCCTACGCGGTCACGAAGGCGGCCCAGCTCTCGCTCTCGCGCGTGTTCGCCGACCGCTACGCCGGCGACGGCGTGCTCGTCAACGCGGTCGCGCCCGGCGCCGTGTCGTCGCCGCTGTGGACCGACGAGGGCGGGCTGGCCGACCAGGCCGCGGGCGCGCGCGGCATCTCGCGCGAGGAGGCGCTGGAGGCGCAGGCCAAGAAGATCCCGCTCGGCCGCTTCGCCGCCCCGGAGGAGATCGCCTCCGTGGTCGTGTTTCTGTGCTCCGAGCGCGCCTCGACGGTGACCGGCGCGGCGTGGTCGGCGGACGGCGGCACGTTCGCCAGCATCATCTGAATGCGTCCGCGCGGCACGAGGCGCCCGCACGCCGCCTGCTAGAACTTCGCGACCCGCATGCCCGTCAACACCGACGCCATCGGCAAGTCCCTGCCGCCCAGGACCTACGCGGTCGGCCGCGAGAAGATCCGCGAGTACGCCCAGGCCGTGGGCGAGACCGACCCGCTGTACCTCGACGTCGAGGCCGCGCGCGCGGCGGGCTACGCCGATGTCGTGGCGCCGCCGATGTTCTGCGTCGTCTACAGCCTGCAGGCGGTCTGGCCCGCGCTGTTCGACGAGGAGATCGGGATCGACTTCGCCCGCATGGTCCACGGCGGACAGGAGTTTCGCTGGGGCGAGCTCGTCGTCGCCGGCGACGAGATCACGACCGTCGCCAAGCTCGACGACGTCAGCGAGCGCCGCGGCAACGGCTTCTACGTCTTCCAGACGACGTCGACGAACCAGCGCGGCGAGCCCGTCTGCACCGGCCTGTGGACGAACATCGTGCGAGGCGTGTGATGGGGCTGCAGCCCGGCGACGAGCTCGAGGGCCTGACGGTCACCCCGGACAGGTACCTCACGGTCCGCTACGCCGGCGCCTCGGGCGACTTCAACCCGATCCACATCGACGAGGAGTTCGCCCGCCAGGTCGGCCTGCCCGGCCGCATCCTCCACGGCCTCTACACGATGGCCCAGGTCGCCCGCGCGCAGACCGAGACGGGCGGCGGACCGGCGTCACTGAAGCGCCTGACGGTGCAGTTTCGCGGGATGGGCGTGCCCGAGGTCGAGCTCACCGTGAGCGGGACGGTGCTCGAGGTAAGCGACGACGGGACCGTCGTCACCGAAACGAGCTGCGAGCAGGACGGCAAGCGGATCATCCGCAACGCCGAGGCCGAGCTGCGGCCCGCCGACGCCTGAGCCCAAGCCGCCCTTCACACGCCTGCGCAGACCGGCGGCAGGCCTGTCCGCGGCGGGCTCGAATATCTATGCTCTCCCCATGGGCCACTTCGAGCTCAGCGAGCAGTGGTCGCCGTGGAGCGATATCAACGGGATCTTCTGCGCAGCGAGCGCCGCAATCGACTTCGGTCCGCTCGATCCGTTCGTGTGCGAGGTCGTCTTCAACGAGGAGTTCGACCCGTTCACCGTCGACACGCTCGAGCAGGCCTGGGAGGACATGCAGGGCAACCCCAACGTGATGTCGATGGACATCAGGCTGTCGCATTTCCACGCGGAGGCAGCGCGCGTGACGCTCAGCTACAGCGGCCGCCGGCTGCTTCTGAGCGGCCGCGGCGGCGACTGGGACCGCGCCAAGGCCGCCTACGACGCCGCCCAGGGCGTGCTCGCCGGCCGCCAGAGCAACGCAGTCGGCGACACGCCCGCCGTCGTTGAGACGCCCACCGTCGTCGACACGCCCGCCGTCGTTGAGGTCCAGCCCGTGGCGGCCGTGCCTGGGACTCGGGGGACCACCAGGCTCAGGACCAGCACGCCAGCCATCACCCAGTATCAGGTCAAGCCATACAACCCCGCCATAGTGAAGCCGGCGCCGCCGCGGTACCAGCCGGCCGAGGATGCGTACGGCGAGGCGCCGGCACCCCAGTACAGCGACGACGACCCGCCCACGTGGAAGGACTTCCTCAAGGCCGCCCACAAGGCGCGCAAGATGCTCAAGGACCTCTAGTGGGCCGCTGGTCCTGACGGACGTCTGACCAACGACGCCCGCGCCGCACGCCGTCCGGCATGCCATCCGCGGTGGCGAAGAAGCTCTGCAGAGTGGCACGTTCGTCCATTAGGCTTCGCCTGGGTCCTGCGGCGCGCGATCATGCGACGACAGGCCCTTGAGCGCGGGTGCTCAAGTTCCACCCATCGAGCGTCAGGATGTCGTGAGATCGCATCGGCCAAGGGTCGTCAGCGGCAGGGTTTCCCGGAGGCTGTCCTCCGGGGTTCGTCTGGCGCTGGCCATGCTCGTCGCCGCCGTCGCGCTGCACGGCGTCGGCGCGATCGCGGCCGCCAAGCCCAAGCCGGCGAAGCAGGGCGCGACCAAGCAGAGCGCGCCGAAGCAGAACGCGAACAAGCCGCCGAAGAAGACGCAGGGCGACGGCGCGGATCGCGGGGCCGGCGCTCGTGACCCGTCCGGCCCGGCCCAGACCAGCGCCGATGCCCCCGCCGCCGACGCGACGCCGGCCGCCGAGCCTGTCGCGGACGCGGCCCCGGTCCCGGCCCCGGCCGCGGCGCCGAAGGGCAGCGCCGCCGCCAAGGCGAAGGCCAAGGCCAAGATCCAGGCCAAGGCGGCCGCCAAGGCCAAGATCCGGGCGGCCAACGACGCGAGCGCGGCCCAGTCTCGGTCGGCCACCGACGCCGCGGAGCCGGCGAGCACCGCGCCGCGGCGCTCGACGCGGTCGACCTCGTCGACGCCGTCGCGGGCGATCGCCGCCGTGACGCCCGCCGCGTCCACGCCGGCCGCGGCGCCTGCGGCCGCCGCCGCCGCGACTTCCGCAGTCACGCCGCCCTCGGCCCGCTCGAGCGCGGAGGACGGCAGCCCACGGCGATCCGCGGCGCGCCGATCCGCGGCCGGTGCATCGGCAGCCGCAGCGATCGCCGCCACGGCGCGGGGCCGCCTGCAGGCGGCGCCACCCGCCGCTACGACCGGATTTCGCGGTGCGGTCTTCGCCCCGACCGCCACGCCGCCGCGCGCGCTCGTCGACCCGCGTGAGGACGCAGCGCCCGCCGAGTCACAGCTGACGCGGACCGTCGTGCGCGTGCTCGAAGTCGTGCCGCTCGGCGTGCGGGTCACGCTCGGTGCGCTGGCTCTCCTCGGGCTGCTGCTGGGTGTCGCCGTGGCCGTGCAGACGGTGCGCCGCCGCCGCCTCGAGCGCCAGCGCCGCACGCTGCTCGCCGACGTCGGCGTGCTGCAGTCCGCGTTGCTGCCCGTGCTGCCCAGGCGGATCGGCGGCGCGCGGGTGAGCGCGGCGTACCGGCCCGCGGCGGGCCTCGCGGCGGGCGGAGACTTCTACGATGCCTTCGAGCTGCCCGGCGGCCGCACCGCCGTCCTCGTCGGCGACATCGCCGGCCACGGCCGCGACGTCGTCCCGCTCACCGCGCTCGTGCGCTACGACGTGCGCGCCTATCTCGAGGCCGGCCTGTCGCCGCGCGCCGCCCTGCACGTCGCGGCCAACGTGCTCATCGCCCATCTCGGAGAGCGCCAGGTCACGATCGCGGTCGCGATCCACGATCCCGGCTCCGGTCGCTTGACCTACGCATGCGCCGGTCACGGGCCGCCCCTGCTGATGCTGCCCGAGGACACGTTCGCGCCGATCACGACCTGCTCGTCGCCGCCGCTGGGCTCCGGGTCCCCGACCGGCCGGCGCCAGACGACGATCGCGTTCCCGCCCGGTTCGGTCGCCTGCCTGCACACCGACGGCCTCGACGAGGCGCCGCTGCGCTACAGCCGCCTGGGCCGCGACGGCGTCCGCGAGGAGCTCGAGGCGATCGGTCCGCAGGGCGGCGCCGACGACCTGATCGCGCGCGTCGTGCGCCGCAGCGACCGCCAGCCCGACGACATGGCGGCCTGCATCCTCACCGCCCTGCCGGGCACCGCCACGCGCTGGTCGCTGCGTCTGGAAGAGCTCGAGATCGACGCCGCGACGCTCAACAGCGGCTGGGCGCAGCGCTTCCTCTTCGCCTGCGGCGTGGACCGCCCGCGCATCGTCAAGGCGCTACGCGAGGCGCAGTGGATCGTCGCTCGCGACGGGACCGCCGTCCTCGAGGTCCGCATCGGCGAGGCGCTCGTCGAGGTGCGCGTCGCCGCGCCGCCCGCGATCACGCTGCCGATCGCCGGCCGCAGCCTCGAGCCGGCCGCGACGGCGTCGACCGGCTGACGGGCCCGACGGGCGCCGAAACGTACAACGGCCCGCCGAAGCGGGCCGTTGTACCGACAGTGAAACAGTGAGAACTCAGCTGACGCCGAGTTTTTCGGCGGCGCGGCGGGTGCCTTCGACGCGGTTGGCGATCTTCTGAAATGCGATTTCGCGGGCGTAGTCGGGTGAGCCGTGGTTGGGCTTCTCGTCGATCGAGAAGGGTGAGAAGCCGCAGTCGTCGGTGGTGCCGAGGCGTTCTTTGGGGATGAAGTCCGCGGCGCGGACGATGGCGTCGCAGATCTCCTGCGCGCTTTCGGGGCGTGGGGACTGCGTCACGGTGACGCCGATGTAGCACATCTGGTCGTCGCGGCTGTGCTGTCCGATGGACTCATAGATCGGGTCCTTGTCGCGCTCGGAGGCGAGCTGGATGAGGAAGTAGCCGGCGTTGATCTTGAACATCTCGGGCAGCAGGTTGTTGTAGGGGACGTCGGCGGAGTGCACGGAGTCGCGGTCGCCGCCGGGGCAGGTGTGGATGCCGATCTTCGTGCGTTCCTCATCTGAGAAGTTCGCCAGGACGCGGTTGTTGAGCTCGATGAAGTGCGGCAGCAGCCCGGCGCCGGTCCACGGGTTGCGCGGATCCTCCCGGGTCGCCAGGCGCCCCTCGGTGAAATCGATCGACACGCGGGCCGCGCCGGCTTCGAAGGCCTTGCGGATATCGGTCGTGCATTCCTGCACGATGTCCTCTTCGAACTCCTCGCGCGAGTAGCCATCGACCGGATCCTTCAACGGATACAGCAGGGCGAGCATCGACGGGGCGATGACGGCCTGCTTCATCGGCTTGGTCGCATAGGGCAGCGACTTGACCAAGGTGTCGGCGGCGTAGAAGTTGTACTTCAACGGGCCACCGGTCAGCTTGGGCAGCTGACGGCCGTGACCGTCGGCGAAGATCGCGAAGAACTGGCCGCCCGGGCCGAGGTTCTCCGCCAGGCCGGTACCGGCCAGCGTGTCGGCGATCGGATAGGTCGCAAACGACGACCAGCGCTGCTCACCATCGGAATTGATCGGCGACCCCGTCGCCTCCATCCGCTCGATCGAGTCCTTCGCCGCCTCGTCTTGCAGCTTCTCCAGATCCTCCTTGGAGATATCACCCGCGTCGTACTGCGCGTAGGCCTCCTGCAACTTCGCCGGCCGCGGAAGCGAACCCACCGGCTCCGTCGGAATCCCCGTATCGGTCCTCGGATCGTAATCGGTCATGCGTGTCTCTCCTCGCTGTTGATGGGCGCATGCTGCCGCCGGCGCGATGGGTCGCGCCGCGGATGTGGCTCGCATTCCTCGCCTGGGCCCGAAAACCCCTCAATGTCTCCCGCATATGAGGTATACAGACCCGTCTCCTCACACCCGAGCGTATCCTCGCGCGCCCGACCGCGCAACCCTCGCGGGGTTGCGCTTCACGCCCGAGCACCTGCATCGCTGCCCATCACGAGCCGGCCCGAGCCCGCTCGTACAATCGAGCACGTGCTCACGCCACGCCAAGAGCTGATCCTGCGCAAGGTCGTGCTCGCCTACCAGGTGACCGTCCAGCCGGTCGCGTCGCGAACGCTGGCCGCCGACCCCGAGCTCGACGCCGGTCCCTCGACGGTCCGCCACGAGCTCGCGATGCTTGAGGAGCACGGCCTGCTCGCCCACCCGCACACCTCCGCCGGCCGCGTTCCCACCGACGCGGGCTTTCGCTACTTCGTCGACCGCCTGCTGCCGGCCAAGCGCGGAAAGGTCGCGCTCGAGCTCGAGCTGACCCGCCGCGAGGTCGACGAGGCCATGCGGGCCACGACGGAGACGCTGTCGCAGATCACGAACCTGCTCGCCGTCGTGACCGCTCCGCCGCTGGACACCGCGACGATCCGCCACATCGAGGTGCTGCTGCTGCAGCCGCAGATCGTGATGGTCGTGATCATCACCTCGACCGGCGGCGTCTCCAAGCGCGTGCTGACGTTCCCGCATCCCGTCGACAGCGGCCTCGTCGCGTGGGCGGCGGAGTTCCTCAACGAGCAGCTCGCCGGCCTCGGCCTCGGCGCGCGCAAGCTCCACGCCCGCCTCGCCGATCCGTCGCTGTCGGCCAGCGAGCGCCGGTTCCTCGACAGCCTCATGCCCGCGTTCACCGACCTTGCCGCCACGGCCGAGGACACGCTCTACGTCGACGGCGCCGCGCGGCTGCTGCACGAGCACCGCTTCCAGGACCTCTCGCAGATCAACGCGCTCATGTCGATGCTCGAGGGGCGCGTCACGCTGCTGGAGATGCTGCGGACCGCGCTCGGCACGCGCAGCGACGTCGTCGTGCGCATCGGCCACGAGAACGAGACGCCCGCGCTGCAGTCGCTGGCGATGGTCGCCGCGGGCTACGGCCTGCCGCTGCGCCCGCTGGGGACGGTCTCGCTCATCGGGCCGGTGGCGATGGACTACGCCGCGACGATCGGCGTCGTGCGTGAAGCCGCCTGCCAGCTGTCCCGCTTCGTCGAAGACGTCTACGACGCGTGAGCAAGCGCGACTGCTACGAGGTCCTCGGCGTCGGCCGGGACGCTGACGAGGCCGAGGTCAAGAAGGCCTTCCGCAAGCTCGCCCGCGAGCTTCACCCCGACGTCAACAACCACGACCCGCAGGCCGAGGAGAAGTTCAAGGAGGCCGCCGAGGCCTACGAGATCCTCTCCGACGCCGACCGTCGCCAGGTCTACGACCGCTACGGCCACGAGGGCCTCAAGCGCGGCGGCCAGGCCCCGAGCTACGAGGGCTTCGGCTCGATCTCCGACCTCTTCGAGTCGTTCTTCGGCGGCGGCGCGTTCGGAGGGGGCTTCTCCGGCCCGCGCGGTGGCGGCGACGTGCAGACCGCCGTCGAGATCACGCTCGAGCAGGCGATGACCGGCGCCCCGGTCGACGTGCGCTTCGAGGTCGTCGACCGCTGCGGGCGCTGCCACGGAAACGGGGCCGAGCCCGGCACGCCGATCAAGACCTGCGCGCGCTGCGGCGGCAACGGCGTCCTGCAGGCCGTCAGCCGAACCCCATTCGGCCAGATCGCCCGGACGGTCTCCTGCGACGTCTGCGGCGGCGACGGCAAGGTCGCCGAGAAGCGCTGCCCGCGCTGCGAAGGGAGCGGGCGCGAGGTGCTCACGCACGCCGTCAGCGTCGACATCCCGGCCGGGATCGCCGAGGGCCAGCGCATCCGCGTCAGCGGCCGCGGTCACGCGGGCGACGCGGGCGGCCCGCAGGGCGACCTCTACGTCCACGTGACGATCGCGCCGCACGAGCACTTCATCCGCGACGGCAACGACCTCGTCACCGTGCTCGACGTGCCGGCGCCGGTCGCCGCGCTGGGCACGAAGCTCGAGGTGCCGACGCTCGACGGGAGCGAGGACGTCCACATCCGGCCCGGCACGCAGCCGGGCGAGGCCTACGTCCTGCGCGGGCGCGGCATGCCGCACCTGCGCCGGCCGGGGCGCCGCGGCGACCTGCGCGTCATCACGAACGTGATCATCCCGCGCCAGCTCACCGACGAGCAGCGGCGCCTCATGGAGCGCCTGGCCGAGACGATGACCGACTCCAACACGAAGTCCGAGGAGTCGATGTTCTCCAAGCTCAAGCGCGTCCTGCAGGGGTGATCCGCCTGGCGATCCGCGTCGCTCGCGCGGATGCGGAGATCGCGCTGGCCGAGCTGCTCGAGCTTGCGCCGGGCGGCGTCGAGGAGGTCGACCACGGCGACACGATCGAGTACGCCGTCTACGGCGCGGAGGGCGAGCTGCCCTCGCTGCCCGACCTGCGCGCCGCCGCCGGCGCGGCGCTCGTCGCGGTCACGACGACCGAGGTCGCCGACGACTGGGCTTCGCGCTGGCGCGACTTCCACGTCCCGGTGACGATCGGCGGCCGGCTGCACGTGCGACCGCCGTGGTGCGAGCCGGCGGGCGACCTCGAGCTGCTGGACATCGTCATCGATCCCAACCAGGCGTTCGGCACCGGCGCGCACGCGACGACGCGGCTGTGCCTGGAGCTGCTGCTCGAGCTCGGCGACGATGCGCGCGCCGGCGGGCTCGTCGACCTCGGCTGCGGCTCGGGCGTGCTGGCGATCGCCGCCGCCAAGCTCGGCTGGGGCCCGATCGTCGGCATCGATCACGAGCACGCGGCGGTGCAGGCCGCCCGCAGGAACGCGCGCGCCAACGGCGTGCGGGTCGCGGTTCGCCAGGGCGACCTGCGCCACGGCGGAGTCCCCGCGCCCGGCGCGCCGACCGTGGTGGCCAACCTCCTGCGCCCGCTGCTCGCGCACCTCGCCCGGGTCGGCTTCGCGGGCGCGCAACCGCCGCGCGTGCTCATCGTCAGCGGCCTGCTGCGCAGCGAGGCCGACGACATCGCGGCGGCGTTCGCGCGGGAGCAGGGCCTGCGCGAGCACGCCCGCCGCGAGCTCGGCGAGTGGGCCGCGATGACGCTGCGGACCTAGTGTCGTGAGTCAGAAGTTCGCACGCATCTGAGGGCGCCGGAACGCGTCTGCCGGCACCCGATATCCACGGCCGTACCACCAGTACAACTGTGGATATCGGTCACCGGCAGACACGCCCCGGCATCCCTCAGCTACGCACGAACTTCCGACTCACGACACTAGTCTTTCGGGTCGCATGAGCGCAGATCCGCTGATCATCAACCTCGCGCCGACGGGCATGGTGCCGACGAAGGCGATGACGCCGCACGTCCCGCTCTCCCACGAGGAGATCCTGGCCGACGTGGAGCGCTGCCATGCGCACGGCGTGGCGATCGTGCACGTCCACGCGCGCGACGGCGACGGCCGCCCGTCGCACCGCGCCGAGCACTTCGCGCCGATCGTCGCGGGCATCCGGGCGATCGATCCGCAGCTCGTCGTGTGCGTGACGTGCAGCGGCCGCTTTGCGCCCGACGTCGAGGCGCGCGCCGAGGTCCTGTCGCTCGAGGGCGACGAGAAGCCGGACATGGCGTCGCTCACACTGGGCTCGAACAACTTCGCCACGCAGGCATCGGTGAACGCCCCCGCGACGATCCGCGCCCTCGCCGAGCGCATGCGCGAGCGCGGCATCGTGCCCGAGCTCGAGGTCTTCGAGCCGGGGATGGTCGCGTTCGGCCGCCACCTCGTCGACTCCGGGGTCATCGATCCGCCCTGTTACGTCAACGTCCTGCTCGGCAACCCCGGCACCGCGCGCCTGTCGCCGAACTCGCTGGGCGCCTTCCTCGCCGAGATGCCGGACGACTGGACGTGGGCCGTGGCCGGCATCGGCCGCCACCAGCTGCCCGCCAACGCGATGGCGATCGCCGCCGGCGGGCATGTCCGCGTCGGCCTGGAGGACAACGTGTGGTTCGACCACGAGCGCACCACGCCGGCGACGAACGAGCAGCTCGTCCAGCGCGTCGCGCGCCTCGCCGGGGAGCTGGAGCGCCCACTCGCGACGCCGGCCGATGTTCGCCGCATGCTGCGGCTGCCGCGGGGGTGAGCGTGACCTTCACGGGCCCCGAGCGCGTGACCGACGCGTCCACGCTCGAAGCCATCTACCGGCTGCGGGCGGCCGTCTGGCGCGAGACCGGGGACGTCGCCCAGGCCGCGTTCGGCGACGGGCGCTGGAGCGACGAGTACGACCCCGCCGCCCTGCACTGGGTGATCCGCGACGCAGCCGAAGAGCTCGTGGCCGCCGCGCGCCTGACCGTGCACGAGCGGCTCGCCGACGTGCCTGAGGCCGAGGAGTACACCGCCGCCGGGCTGCGGCTGGAGGGCCGCATCGCGGCGCCCGCGCGTGTCGTGGTGGCCGCGGCGGCGCGTCGCCACGGGCTCGCCGCGCAGCTGCTCGATGCACAGGACGCCGCCGCGCGCTCCGCGGGCTGCGCGTACGCCGTGCGCCAGTCCTCACCGGCCATGAGCCGGCTGCTGGCGCGCCGCGGCTGGCGCGACGTCGGTCCCGCCGGGCTCGACGAGCGCTTCCCCGGCGTGCGGTTCGAGGTGATGGTGCTGGAGCTGGCGCCATGACGGCGCCGGCCGGGCCGCCGCCCAAGGTCGTCTTCGCCGTCGGTGCGCCCGACGGCATGACCGGCGCGGCCGCCGAGCAGCGCTTCGCCGACGGGACCCTGCACGGCATCAGCGGCCTCACCGGCGCGCTGCTGCACTGGATGTTCGAGCACGAGCACCCCTTTTCGGTGGTGATGTTCGGCGGGGAGCGTCGGTTGACCGAGGAGCTCACCGAGCGATGGCTCGAGACGACCGACGGGAAGGTGCTCGTCAACCTCATCTGCGAGCCGGAGACCCAGCGGCTGGCGCTGCGCCAGCTGGCGGGCTTCGAGCTGGCGGCGCAGCTTCCGCTCGTCAATCCGTCGTGGGCGGTGGCGGCCACGGCGCGCCCCGTGATCGCGCGCCGGCTGGCGCACCAGGTCGGGGTGCGCGCCCCGCACTGCACGCTCTTCCGCGCGGGTGCCATGACGCTGGCCGAGCACATCGAGGCGGAGGGACACCGCTACCCCGTGTTGCTGCGCCCGCCGGGCCGGCACGGGAGCGTGGGTCTCGTGCGTGTCGACGAGCCGAGCGAGATCACCGGCCAGGCGCGGGAGCTGCGGCTGTCCTGCACCGTCACCGACTTCGTCGACTTCCGCTCCGACGACGGCCTGTGGCGCAAATACCGCATGGTCTACGCCGGCGACCGGCTGTTTCGCCGCCATGTGCTCGCCGACCGCGAGTGGAACCTCACGCGCGCGGCGCGGGCCTTCATGATCGATCGTCCCGAGCTCGTCGCCCAAGAGCAGGAATGGCTCGGCCGGCCGGTGACGCTCGAGCGCGACGGCATCGAGGCGCGCGTCATGCACCAGTTCCGCGCGCTGCAGCTCGACTTCGGCGTCATGGACTTCGCGCTGCCGCCCGACGGCGACCTCGTCGTCTTCGAGATCAACGCCTGCCTGCAGCTCACCAACCCCACCGACGCCGAGGCGGCCGCCGACCAGCGCTACTTCGAGGCCAACAACGACGAGATTCTCGCGACGCTGGCGGCGGCGATCTCCGACCGCGCCGCGCTGCCCGCGCAACTTCGGGGCCCGCACGCCGGTTAGGGCGGCACCATGCCGATTCGCGCGCTGCTGCTGCTCACCCTCGTGCTTGCCGCCGGCGCCATCGCGGTCCCCGCAACCGCCCAGGAGCCGCCGAACCCGACCGATCCGTACATCGCCAGCGGCAGCGCCGGCACGGCGCTCGACAAGGCGCGCGCGAAGTGGAAGAAGGCGAAGATCCGCTCGTATGACTACGAGGCGCGCCGCTCGTGCTTCTGCCCGACGACCGGCTTTCACAAGGTCAAGGTGCGCGGCAACCGCGTCAGCGGCACGCCGCATACCGACATCAAGGAGATCGCCACCGTGCCGCGCCTGTTCAAGGTCATCCAGAAGGCGATCGACGCCAAATCGCACGGGCTGAAGGTCACCTACAGCACGTACGGCGTGCCCAAGCAGATCTCGATCGACCCGATCGAGAACGTCATCGACGAGGAGCAGAACTTCACGATTCGCCGCTTCAAGCGGAAGTAGGCTGGCTACCCTGCCAGGCGATGGCCTGGAACGTCATCATCGCCGGGGGCGGCTTCGGTGGCTTCTATGCGGCTCGCACGCTGGCCCGCGTCCTGCCGCCCCACAGCGCCCGCGTGCGCCTCGTCACCGAGGACAACTTCATGCTCTACACGCCGCTGCTGCCGGGCGCGGCGGCGGGCACGCTGGAGCCGCGCCACGTCGTCGTCCCGCTGCGCGAGGAGCTCGACCCCTCGGTCCACCTGCGCCTGGGGAAGATCACCGGCGCCACGCCGTCGCGCAACGTCATCCACGTGCGCTCGCTCGACGGCACCGACGAGCCGCTGCGCTACGACCAGCTCATCGTCGCGCTCGGTTCGGTCAGCCGCACGCTGCCGATCCCCGGCCTCGCCGAGCACGCGATGGCGCTGAAGTCGCTGCCCGAGGCGATCGCGCTGCGCAACCACGTCATCCGCACGCTGGAGATCGCCGAGACGCTCGAGGACGGCGACGCGCGCCGCGAGTACCTCACGTACGTGTTCGTGGGCGCCGGCTACGCCGGCCTCGAGGGGCTCGCCGAGCTGCAGGACTTCGCCGCCGACGTCATGGACCTCTATCCGCGCTGCAGCGTCACCGGGATGCGCTGGATCCTCGTCGAGGCGACCCAGCGCGTCATGCCCGAGATCGGGCCCAAGCTCGCCGACTTCGCCGTCCGCGAGCTGCGCGCCCGCGGCATCGAGATCCGCACGAGCACGACGCTCGACGCGGTTACGGCGCGCAGCGCGAGCCTGAGCGACGGTGAGCTCGTGCGGACGCGGACGGTCGTCTGGACCGCGGGCGTCAAGCCCAACCCGGTGATTGCCGGGCTCGGCCTGCCGCTGACCGACACGGGCCGGATCGACACCGACAGCCGCCTGCAGGTCAAGGGCTTCGACAACGTCTGGGCGATCGGCGACGGTGCCGCGGTCCCCGATCCCGCCCGCAAGGGCCAGCCGTGCCCGCCGACGGCGCAGCACGCCATCCGCCAGGGCCGCGTGGTCGGGCGCAACGTCGCCAACGCGCTCGGCGGGGGCGGGCGGCCGCGGAAGTTCACCTACAAGACGAGGGGCGTGTTCGTCGATATGGGCCGGCGCAAGGCGGTGGCGACGACCGGCCCGATCACCTGGAGCGGCATGCCGGCCTGGCTGCTCGCCCGCACCTACCACCTGGCGATGATGCCCGGCGCGGGCCGCCGCGCGCGGCTGCTCGTCGACTGGAACATCGGCCTGATGTTCGGGCGCGACACGGCCGAGCTCGGCCGGCTCGACGAGCCGCGCTCGATCGGTGCCTCGCTGGCCGACGAGCAGGCGGCACTCAGGTCAAAACCGTGACAACGCGTCCGGACTCAGTTACCGTGAATTCGTAGTGCGCCTGCGTCATATCGGCTGCGCCTCGCTCGCGGCTCTCACCATGAGCGGTCTCGGCGCATGTGGCGGTGACGACGAGCCCAGCGTGGCGTCGACGCCGGGCACGACTGCGAATCCCGCCCCCCAATCTGGCGATGAGCGCGCCGTGCGCGACGTCGTGCAGGAGGCGATGACCACGACCGACCCGAGCTCCTGCACGGAGCTCTACACGCGCGGGCTGCTCGAGCAGACGACCGGGGAGCGCGGCGCCGCCGCCGTCAAGTCCTGCCGCGACGACGCCGACAAGCCGGGCGCGAAGTCGCTGGAGATCGACGACGTGCGCGTCAGCGGCCCGCGCGCCTCGGCCGACATCCGCCCGAGCGGGGGCGAGTTGCCGTTCAAGAGCGCCACCCTTGCGCTGCGCAAGTCCGGCGGGCAGTGGAAGCTCAGCCGCCTGAAGGGCGGCGTCCTCGACCGCCCCCGCCTGTTCGCCGTCCTGCGGCGCGGGTTCGCCGAGCCGCCGGATGCGATTCCGGCGCCGCTCGTCGACTGCGCCGTGAAGGACCTCGACGGCGAGAGCACCAGCCGCCTGACGCGGGCATACATCACGCCGGAGCCCGTCGTGTTCATCATCCCGATCGTGATCTGCTCGACGCGCTCGGAGCTGCAGAAGTCCGGCGTGCCCGCGCCGATCGTCGAGTGCATGACCCGCCGGCTGCGCCGCGAGATGCAGACGGGCGCGTTCGGCCGCAGGCTCGCCGCCGACCCTGACGCCGCGCTGCAGTCAGACGCCTACGAGGGCCTCGCCACACGGTTCGCCGCCGCCTGCGTGCGCTCCACCGTCTGACGGCGGCGCGGGCCGGGCCGGAGCCTCGCCGAAGCCATCCGCGACCCGCGTATCCTGAACGGCAGATGACGCTGGTCGACACGGTCAAGCAGGATCTCGTCTCCGCGATGCGCGGTGGCGAGAAGGATCGTGTCGGCGCGCTGCGGCTCGTCCTCAGCGAGCTGCAGAAGGCGGCCAAGGAGGGCAGCGAGGACGAGCTCGCCGTCCTGCGTCGCGAACGCAAGCGCCGCTTGGAGTCCGCGACCGCATTTCGCGGCGCCGGCCGCACCGAGCTGGCCGAGGGCGAGGAGGCCGAGGCGCGGCTCATCGA
This sequence comes from uncultured Actinomycetes bacterium, assembly GCA_963751065.1. Classification (GTDB taxonomy): domain Bacteria; phylum Actinomycetota; class Thermoleophilia; order Solirubrobacterales; family Solirubrobacteraceae; genus CADCVQ01. Next base: position 193,960 of record CAVVTD010000003.1, on the reverse strand, counting down.
GGCCTACCTGCCCGCCGAGCTGTCCGACGATGCGCTGCGCGGGATCGTCGCCGCCGCCGTCGCCGAGACCGGCGCCCGGTCCCCGAACGACATGGGCCAGGTCATGAAGGCCGCGATGCCGGTGGTCGACGGGCGCGCCGACGGCAAGCGCGTCTCCGCGCTCGTGCGCGAGGCGCTGGGGGCGCGCTGATGCGGTTGCCGACACAGCGTCAAGGGGAGGCGGGGTAGAGAAAATGCGTACGCAGATCGAGCTTTCCAACCAGGCCGCGACCGAGCTGGCCGGCAGCGGCGACGCCGTGCTGCGCGCGCTGGAGGGCCACGTCCAGTGCGACCTCTACCTGCGCGGCAACGTCGTGACGCTCGACGGCGAGCCGGAGGCCGTCGAGGCCGCCGCGATCGTCGTGCGCGAGCTCGTCGAGCTCATCGAGCAGGGCCACGAGATCGCCCCCGGCACGATCGCCGCCGTCACCGGCGCGCTCGACGCGCACCGCTCGCCCGCGGAGATCCTCGAGGACGTCGTCTGGAAGCACCGCTCCAAGCAGGTCGCCCCGAAGACCGTCAACCAGAAGCGCTACGTCGACTCGATCCGCGAGAACACGATCACGTTCGGGATCGGCCCCGCCGGCACCGGCAAGACGTTCCTGGCCGTCGCGCTCGCCGCCGCCGCGCTGAGCCGCCGCGAGGTCAGCCGGATCATCCTCACGCGGCCGGCGGTCGAGGCCGGCGAGCGCCTCGGCTTCCTGCCCGGCGACCTCATGGCGAAGATCGACCCCTACCTGCGCCCGCTCTTCGACGCGCTGCACGACATGCTCGACGCCGAGAAGGTCGCGGCGTATCTCGAGCGCGGCCAGATCGAGGTGGCGCCTCTGGCGTTCATGCGGGGCCGCGCGCAGCCCGTCGACCGCCAGGTCATGACGCCAACGGGGTGGCAGGCCATCGGGACCCTGCGCGTCGGTGACTTGGTCGTCGGCTCCGATGGCCGCCCGACGCCCGTCCTCGGGGTGTTCCCGCAGGGTCGACGCGAGGTCTTCCGAGTGCAGGCTCAGGACGCCGCGTCCACGCTGTGCTGCGCTGAGCACCTGTGGACCGTCCGCACGCCGGATGACCGGCGGCGCGGCACGCGGCGCACGCTGCGCACTGACGAGATGGTCGGTCGCCTGCGTCAGTTTCACCAGCACCGCTTCGAGCTTCCACTCGTCAGCGCGCCCGTGGAGATCGAGCCGCAGGACGTCCCGCTGGAGCCCTACGCGCTCGGCCTGCTGCTCGGGGACGGCTGCCTGACCACGACGACGACGCCGACGTTCACGACCGCCGATCAGGAGCTGGCCGTCGCACTCGAGGCGTCGCTCGAAGGAATCGAGCTGAAGCGCAAGTCCGGCGTCGACTACGTACTGCGCAACAAGAACGGACACCGCGGTGGGGTCATCGTGGCCAATCCCGTGACCCTCGCCCTGCGCGAGTTGGAACTCGCCGGGACGCGCTCGTCGACGAAGTTCATCCCGCGCAGCTACCTGCACAACAGCGCCGCGACGCGGATCGCGCTGCTCCAGGGTCTGCTTGACAGCGACGGCGGACCGGTCGTCCAGAGCGGCCGGACGTGCCGCATCCAGTACACGACGTGCTCGTCGCGGCTGCGCGACGATGTCGTTTGGCTCGTGCGGTCGCTCGGTGGGGTGGCGTACTGGCGGACACGCCCGGCCGAAGGCCGCCGGCCCGGCAACGCCCGCGGGCGGGCGGTCTACCACCGCTCTGACGCCCACATCCTCGACATCCGGCTTCCCGCGGACATCCAGCCCTTCCGGCTGACGCGCAAGCTCGAGACCTACGCGGCTCACGGCGCCGGACGGCCGATGCGCTTCATCACAAGCATCGAGCCCGCGGGCACCGCGGAGACGGTCTGCATCCAGGTCGGCGCGGCCGATTCGCTGTACGTGACCGACGACTTCCTGGTCACGCACAACACCCTGAACGACAGCTTCATCATTCTCGACGAGGCCCAGAACACCACGCCCGAGCAGATGAAGATGATCCTCACGCGGCTGGGCTTCAACTCGAAGATGGTCGTCACCGGCGACATCACGCAGATCGACCTGCCGAAGAACGAGGGCTCGGGGCTCGTCGTCATCAGCGACATCCTCAAGAACATCGAGGGCATCGACTTCGTCCGCTTCGGCGGCGGCGACGTCGTGCGCCACCGGCTCGTGCAGAAGATCGTCGAGGCCTACGCCGAGCACGCCGAGAGCCTCACGAGCGAGCTGCGGCCCGCGGACCGCCGCCGCGCGTGAGCAGCTCACACGACCTGGAGATCGACGTCTTCGGGCGCCCGGGCTCGCCCGCGCTCCTGCCCCTGGAGGAGATCGACCGGCTGCTGTCGCTCGCGCTCGCCTCGGCGGGAATCGACAGCGGCCACGTCGCGGTCGAGTTCGTCGGCGCCGAGCGGATCGCCGAGCTCAATGCCGAGCACCGCGGCGAGGACGGCCCGACCGACGTGCTCTCGTTCCCGATCGACGGCGAGGACCCGTCGCCGGGCCCGCGCGAGCTCGGCGACATCGTCATCTGCCCCGAGCACACGGTGAATCTGCGCGAGGCGATCGTCCACGGCGCGCTGCACCTGACCGGCATGGATCACGAGACCGACGACGGTGAGATGCTCGCCGTGCAGCGCGAGCTTCTCGCCTGGGTCACGCCCGACGACGGGCCCTGACGATGGCTGCGGGCGACGACGCGTCGCAACCTACGCGCGCCGGCTTCGTCGCGCTCGCCGGACGCCCGAACGTCGGCAAGTCCACGCTGGTCAACGCGATCGTCGGCCAGAAGGTGGCGATCGTCTCCGACAAGCCGCAGACGACGCGCCGGGCGATCCGCGGGATCGCCATGCGCGGCAGCGCGCAGCTCGTGCTCGTCGACCTGCCCGGCGTGCAGCGCCCGCGCGACGCCCTGACCCAGCGGATGCAGTCGCGCGTCGAGCGCGAGTTCGGCGAGGCCGATGCCGCGCTGCTGCTCATCAACGGCGAGCAGGGCGTGGGCCCGGGCGACCGCTTCATCGCCGGCGCACTCGCGCGCGCCGAGGTGCCGATCGCGATCGTCGTCAACAAGATCGACCGTCTCGACGAGGCCCACACGCTGGCGGCGCTGCAGGCCGCCTCCGAGCTCGAGATCTCCGACGACATCTTCCCGGTGTCCGCCCGCAAGGGCACCGGCGTCGAGGAGCTCGTCGAGCATCTCGTCGGCCTGCTGCCCTCCAGCCCCTACCTCTTCGACGTCGACGATCCCTCCGACCAGACCGACGCCGTGCTGTTCGCCGAGCTCATCCGCGAGCAGATCCTGCGGCGCACGTTTCAGGAGGTGCCGCACGCCGTCGAGGTCGTCGTCGAGGAGATCGACGCGACGACGCGCGAGGACCTCGTCCGCGTGCAGGCGCGCGCGTGGGTCGAGGCGGAGTCCCAGAAGGGCATCCTCATCGGCGCCCAGGGCAGGATGATCAAGGCGATCGGCACCGCCGCGCGGCGCGAGCTCGAGCGCGAGCTCGGCACCAAGGTCCATCTCGACCTCGCCGTGCGCGTGCGGCGCGGCTGGCGCGGCGACGACGGCCTGCTCGACCGGCTCGGGATCGAGTGACCCCGCCCGGACTACAGTCCCGGCGACGACCTTTTTGATGGGAGGCAGACGCGGTGGCGTACGAGTTCTACGTGACGATCGAGGCGACGAAGCAGGGCCGGCTGGCCGGGGAGAGCACCCGCGAGCCGCACAAGGGCAAGATCGCCGGGATCGGCTTCAGCTACGAGGTCACCGCGTCGCGTGAGGCCGCCAGCGGCCGCGCGAGCAGCAAGCGCGAGCACGGGCCGGTCACGTTCACGAAGGAGTGGGGCGCCGCCTCGCCGCAGCTGTTCACCGCGCTCGTCACCAACGAGGCGATCACGAGCGCGCTGTTCGAGTTCGTGCGCACGAACGACGTCGGTGTCGAGCACGTCTTCCACACGATCAAGCTGACCGACGCCGCGGTGACGTCGATCCACCAGTACGTCGCCGCGCAGGACGATGCCGAGCTCGACAACGCCGAGCTCGAGGACGTGGCGATCAGCTTCCGCGGCATCGAGATCGAGAACGTCGACGGCAAGACGTCGGCCACCGACAGCGCGGGCCGGCGGTGAGCGACGCCGCGGTCGACATCCTCCTGATCGGTGGCGGCATCGCCTCGGCGAACGCGGCCGCGGAGCTGCGCGAGGGCGGCTTCGAGGGCTCGATCCTCGTCGTCACGCGTGAGATGGACGCGCCCTACCACCGGCCGCCGCTGACGAAGGGCTACCTGCAAGGGCGCGAGGACCGGCCGTCGACGCTCATCCACCCCGAGGCGTGGTACGCCGAGCACGACGTCCAGCTGCGCACCCGCACCCCGGTCATGGACCTCGACACCGAGGCCAAGACGGCGAAGCTCGGGCGCGAGATCGTCGGCTTCGAGCAGGCGCTGCTGGCCACCGGCGCCGGCATCCGGCGCCTGCAGGTCGAGGGTGGCATGCGCGACGGCATCCACTACATCCGCGCGCTCGGCAACGCCGACAAGCTGCGCGGGGCGCTGCCCGACGCCGAGCGGATCGTCGTCGTGGGCGGCTCGTACATCGCTAGCGAGGTGGCGGCGTCGATGCGGCTGCTCGGCAAGTCGGTCACGCTCGTCATGCAGGAGACGCTGCCGATGGAGCGCCACTTCGGGCCGGTCGCGGGGCAGTACGTGCACGACCTGCTCACCGAGCACGGCATCGAGATCCTCGCCGACGCCGACGTGGCCGAGTTCGCGGGGGAGGGCGACGGCGACGCGCCGGTCACCGCGGTGGTCTGCGCCGACGGCCGCCGCGCGGACGCCGACCTCGTCGTCGCCGGCGTCGGGGCGACCCCCGACGTCATGCTGGCCAAGAAGGCCAAGCTCGAGCTGGGGGAGACCGGCGGCGTGGCCTGCGACCGCTCGCTGCGCACCTCGGCCCCGGGGATCTTTGCCGCCGGCGACATGTGCGAGTACGACAGCGTCGTGCACGGCCGGCGCCTGCGGATCGAGCACGAGGAGGTCGCCGCCGCGCAGGGCCGCCACGCGGCGCGTGCGATGCTCGGCTCCGACGACCCGTACACGGAGATCCCGTACTTCTGGTCCGATCTCGCCGACTGGGCGACGCTCGAGTACGTCGGCCCGGCGCCCGCGTGGGACGAGGAGATCGTGCGCGGCGACCCGGCGAGCGGGGCGTTCAGCGTCTTCTACGTGCACGAGGGCCGCGTCGCGGGCGCGCTCGCGGTCGGCCGCGGTGAGGATCTCGACACGGCGCGCGAGCTGATCGCCTCCGGCGACAGCGCCGACGCGCTGCGTTAGCGGCCGCGCAGCCGCGCCGGGCAGCGCGCGGGGATCCAGCCGTACAACCGCGGCCGCGCGGCGACGCCTGTGCGGATCGACCAGTAGTTCCAGGTCAGCGTGCCGTCGCTGCTCGGATCGCAGCTCGCGAACGTGTCGACCTTCGCGATTGGCGTGCCGACGCGCACCATCCCGCGCGTGACGCCGCCGACGGAGACCGACGTCGTGTTCGTCATGAAGTAGACGATGTTCCCGAAGGCGGGCTTGGCGTCGTACTCCTTGACGTCGTTGATCGCGCCGTTGGAGAGGCGTGCGTGGGCGAACGGGTGGACGTCGGGGTTGGCGAGCTTGCGCAGCTTGCCGATGGCGCGCCCGCTCGGCCCGCAGCCGGTCCCGCCGCCGCGCTGGTTGGCGAAGGCGCCGAACGCGACCGCGCCGAGCGGCGTGCCGCGGTCGATCGCCGCGCTGTCGAGGAACGCCTGCGTGCCGCCGCCGTCGGCCTTGCCGGCGATGATCTGGGCGAGGAAGAAGCGGTTTGACTGGTCGGCGCTGGCGGCGCAGCCGTGACCGCGCAGGTTGACGGTCGTCGCGCGGTAGGCCGTGCCCTTGAGCGAGACGAGCCTGAAGCGCCCGGCCTCGTCGGTCTCCAGGCGGCCCATCGGCTGGGCGAGCGAGTCGATCAGCGGCCAGCTGCGCGCGCCGCCCGCCGCCGGGTTGGGCGCGAGCTTGTCGAAGCGCTTGCTGATCGTCACCTCGGCGTTGCGCAGGGCGCGCCACGCGGCGCGGCTGAGGTCGGGTGTGCCATGGCGCCCGACGCGGCAGTCGGCGATCTTGTGGCCCTTCGGCGGCGTGCACGTGCGGCCCTCGAAGCCGCGCGTGGCGGCGGTGACCGCCGCGGGCGCAGCGGCAGCGAGTACGGCGAGCAGGATGGTCGGGAGCAGGCGCACGGTTCGAACCCATAACGAGGGTCGCGGGCGCATGATGCGGTCACACCTCGGAGTCTGTCGGGAAAGTCCTCGACTGCCGGGGTGGTCCAGCCGTGGTTGTGGGCGCCGCGCAAATTCGAAGGTAATGCTGGTTGCATTGCCAAGAATTTGTGTGGTGATCCACAGCCGCGGATGGGCCGCATCCGGCTTCGAGGACTTTTTCGACAGGCTCCTAGACTCCCTGCCTCGTGGAGATCACCTTCGACAGCCAGGGTCTCGTGCCCGTCATCGTGCAGGATTGGAACAGCGGCGAGGTACTGACGCTCGCCTACGCCAACGCGGAGGCGGTGCGCCGCACGCGCGAGAGCGGCGAGCTGCACCTTTACAGCCGCTCGCGCCAGGAGCAGTGGCACAAGGGCGCGACGAGCGGCAACACCCAGGCCGTCCGCGCGCTGCGCCTGGACTGCGACGGCGACGCGCTGCTGGCGCTGGTCGAGCCCGCCGGGCCGGCCTGCCACACGGGCGAGCGCACCTGCTTTCACAACGGCGAGACGCGGCCGCCCGCGCCGCACGAGGCGCTGCCGGCGCTCGAGCGCACGCTGGTTGCGCGTGCCGCCGAGCGGCCGGCGGGCTCGTACACCGTGACGCTGCTGGAGGACCCGCAGCTGGCGGGGGAGAAGGTGCTCGAGGAGGCCGAGGAGGTCACGCGCGCCGTCCGCGAGGAGACCGACGAGCGCGTCGACAACGAGGCGGCGGACGTCCTCTACCACCTCGCCGTGCTGCTGCGCGGCCGCGGCCGTTCGCTCGCCGACGCGGGAGTGATCCTCAATGGCCGTCGCGGCTGACCGGGCGGCCCTGCCGGTCGAGCCGAGCCTCGACGAGGTGCGTGAGCTGGCTCGCGAGTACAACACGATCGCGCTGCGCCACTCGTTCATCGACGACACCGAGACGCCGGTCTCGGCCTTCCTGAAGCTGCGCGGCCGCGAGCCGACGTCGGAGGCGTTTCTGCTCGAGTCCGCCGAGCGCGGCCAGCAGGTCGGGCGCTACAGCTTCATCGGGGTGCGCCCGCGCCGGGTCGTGCGCTGGTCGCTGGGCGACGAGCCGGCCGATCCCTACGGCTACGCCGCCGCCGAGGTCGCCCGCCACCGCCAGGCGCCGTGGCCGGACATGCCGCCGTTCGCCGGCGGCGCGGTCGGCTACTTCGGCTACGACCTCGTGCGCACGGTCGAGCCGCTGGGCGAGCCGAACCCGGACCCGGTCGGGTTGCCGGACATGGCGTTGATGCTCTCCGACGTGCTCGTCGTCTTCGATCACCTGCGCCACACGATCAGCGTGCTCGTCAACGTGTACGCCGACGACGACGACGGCAGCGACCTCGAGACCGCGTACGGCGGCGCCGTGACGACGATCGAGACCGTGCGCGAGCTGCTCGCCGGTCCCGTGCCCCGCCATCCGCCGACGCCCGCCCGTCCGCGGCCCGCATTCGAGTCCAACATGCCGCGCGAGCAGTTCGAGGCGAACGTCGCGCGGATCGTCGAGTACATCCACGCGGGCGACGCCTTCCAGGTCGTGCCCTCCCAGCGCTGGTCGGCCGACCTGGACATCGATCCGTTCTCCGTCTACCGCGGGCTGCGGGTCGTCAACCCGAGCCCGTACATGTACTTCCTGGACTTCCTCGACTTCCAGGTCGCGGGCGCCTCGCCCGAGCCGGTGCTGACCGTTGCCGGCCGCCACGTGGCGACGCGGCCGATCGCCGGCACGCGCCCGCGCGGCGCGACGTTGGAGGACGACGAGCGGATCGCCGAGGAGCTGCTCGCCGACGAGAAGGAGCGCGCCGAGCACGTCATGCTCGTCGACCTCGGCCGCAACGACCTGGGGCGCGTCTGCGAGTACGGCACGGTCAACGTCGACCGCTTCATGGCAATCGAGACGTACTCGCACGTCATGCACATCGTCTCCAACGTGAGCGGGACGTTGCGAGCGGACGTCACGGCGATGGACGCGCTGCGCTCGGTGCTGCCGGCCGGCACGCTGTCGGGTGCGCCGAAGGTGCGGGCGATGCAGATCATCGACGAGCTCGAGCCGATCAAGCGCGGCGGCTACGGCGGCGCGATCGGCTACCTCTCGTACACGGGCGACCTCGACACGGCGATCCACATCCGCACGGTCGTGCTGAAGGACGGCCGCGCCCACGTGCAGGCCGGGGGCGGCACGGTGGCCGACGCCAAGCCGGCCTACGAGTTCGCCGAGTCCGAGGCGAAGGCGCAGGCGGTCCTGCGCGCCGTCGAGCTCGCGTCCCAGCAGCCGGATTGGCCGTAAGCGCGATGGCCTCCGTCCTCGTCGTCGACAACTACGACTCGTTCACCTACAACCTCGTCCAGTTCCTCGGGGAGCTGGGGGCGCAGTTGGAGGTCGTGCGCAACGACGTGTGCTCGGTGGACGAGCTGCTCGAGCGGGCGCCGGATCGCGTGGTCGTCTCGCCGGGACCGTGCACGCCCAACGAGGCGGGCATCTCGCTGGAGTCGATGCGGCGCTTTCCGGAGGCCGGCATCCCGACGCTCGGCGTCTGCCTTGGCCACCAGTCGCTGGCGCAGGCGTTCGGCGGCTTCGTCATCCGCGGCGAGCCGATCCACGGCAAGACGAGCGAGATCACCCACGACGGGCGCACGATCTTCAGCGGCCTGTCGCCGACGCTGACCGTCGGGCGCTACCACTCGCTCGTCGTCGATCCCGACCGCCTGCCCGACGCCTTCGAGGTCTCCGCCGAGGGAGACGGCATCGTCATGGGCCTGCGCCACCGCGAGCTGCCCGCCGAGGGCGTGCAGTTTCACCCCGAGTCGGTGCTGACCGACGAGGGCAAGCTGCTGCTACGCAACTTCCTCGATGGCTAGGTCCGTCGGTGGGGCGCGCCCCGCGTGGTCGGTGCTGTCGGCCCTGCTGGAACTGCATCTTTGAGAGAGCGGCAGGGGACGGTGGAGGAGGCGTTTCGGCCAGGGCCGGCGGGGGTGTGTCGAAATCTTCGCGTCGGCCGCGAAGTACTCGACACGCCACATGCTGATCAGCGAAATCGGCCCCGCCACGAACGCGAAACCCGGCCCGCCCGCCGCCACCGAGCCGGCTGACACACGCCTCAAAGATGCAGTTAAGACGCTGCCAACCCGACCAGCGCGGCGCGTCAGCGCACCCACCACACCAGCTGGGCCGGCACCGCCCGCGGCCTAACCTGAGAGACATGAGCGTTCCCCTCTCCGTCCTCGATCTCGCCCCCGTCGGCACCGGCCAGAGCGCCGCCGACGCCCTCCACGGCACGACCCGCCTCGCCCAGCGCGCGGACGACCTCGGCTACAAGCGCTTCTGGGTCGCCGAGCACCACAACATCCCGTCGGTCGCCTCCACGGCGCCCGAGACGCTGATCGCGCACATCGCGGCCAGCACGCCAAGAATCCGCGTCGGCTCGGGCGGCGTGATGCTGCCCAACCACGCGCCGCTCGCGGTCGCCGAGCGCTTCGGGATGCTCGAGGCGCTGCACCCCAACCGCATCGACCTCGGCCTCGGCCGCGCGCCCGGCACCGACATGCGTACGGCGATGGCGCTGCGCAGCACTTCGCCGGAGGACTTCGAGGACCAGTTCGCCCAGCTGCGCGGCCACCTCGGCCACGGCTACGGCGGCATGCGGGCCGTGGCGGGGGAGCACACGGTGCCCGAGCTGTGGATGCTCGGGTCGACCGACGGCGGCGCCCGGATCGCCGCCAAGCTCGGTCTACCGTTCGTCTTCGCCCATCACTTCCACCCGCACTTCACCGAGCCCGCGCTCGAGCTCTACCGCGCGCTGTTCGAACCCTCCGACCTGCTCGACGCACCGCGCACGATCGTCGCGGCGGGGATCGTCGTCGGCGACGACGACGAGGACGCGGCCCGCCGCGCGCTGCCCGGCGGCGTGGCCATGCTGCGCCTGCGCCAGGGGCGCCCCGAGCCGATCGTCAGCGTCGAGGAGGCCGTGCGGATCGTCGGGACGCTCGGGCCGGCCGAGCTTCAGGCGGTCGAGGACGCCGTCGGCCGCGCGATCGTCGGCGGGCCGCAGACCGTCCACGCGCAGCTGCTCGACCTCGTCGAGCGCACCGCCACGGACGAGCTCATGCTGACCTCGCAGCTCGTCGACGCCGATCAGCGCATCCGCGCGCTCGAACGCGTCGCCGAGGCGTTTGACCTGGAGCCGCAGCCGGCTTAGCCTGAATCCACCGATCTTCGCGGCGAATCCCCGCCGTGGATCACGCACCAGCGCCGATCGGCGGCTTCCAAAGGACACCACCCTTAGGGTGCGCCGCCGATCGGCGCTGGAGCGCGCCCACGACAGGGATTCATCCACGATCCTCGGTGGATTTCAGGCTTAGCGGAAGCGGCGGCCCTTGCGCGGCGGCGGCGGTACGTAGGGATCGCCGGGCGCCTGGGCGGGATAGTCGGGATCGACCGGCTGGGCGTATGGATCCGGCGTCTGGGCGGGATAGTCCGGGTCGCCCGGCCGCGCGTCGGGGTCGTGCGCCTGAGCTGGATAGTCCGGATCGAAGCGCCGGCCGTTGGCCGCGGGCGGCTGCGCGGGGTAATCGGCGTTCACGGGCTCCGTGTAGGGATCGGGCGCCTGGGTGGGGTACACGCGTCCGTCCACCGGCTGCGCGTACGGGTCCGCGTAGACGCGCCCGTCGGATTCGACCGGGTCCGCGTACGGATCGGGCTCCGCGTAGGCACGGTTGGCGTCGACCTGCGCCGCGCTCGAACCGGCCGGCCGGCCGAAGGGATCCGAACCGGGCCCCCCGTCGGGGCCGACGCGGGGATCGACGTAGGGCTCGTTCTCGGCGTAGGGATCGGCGTCCGTCCGCGCGCGGTTGGCCTCGTACTGCGCCGCGTTGGGATCGGGCTGCTGGGCCTGGCGCGCGTGCAGGTCGGCCGCGACGCTGCGGGCCTGGGCCTGGAGGTTCTGCTCCTCGACCGCCGCCTCGTGAGGGTCCGTCGCCTGGGCGTGGCGCTCGACGGCAACCGCCATCGGGTCGTGACGCGAAGCGACCCGGGCACCGCGCGAACCGCGCAGGCTCGGGCTCTGCGCACCGCCGCGCAGCCCGGCGACGCCGCCCGGGCGTCCCCGCATGTAGACGAATGCGGCAGCGGCGATGACCAGCAGCACGACGATGACGAGAACGATTTCCATGACATTTTGGTACCCGCGCGCCATCGTCCCGGAAACGCACACGGCCAAGCCGGGCCTACAATCGCCGACGGATGGCCCCCCGTGAGCCGATGACCCGCACCTATCGCGCCGCGCTCGGCATCGCCACGCCGACGGTCCGCCTCTGGGGCCGCCTGAAGGTCGAGGGCCTGGAGAACATCCCCCGGGAGGGCCCGCTGCTCATCGTCGGCAACCACGACTCCTACTGGGACCCGGTCGTGATCGGCATCGCCGCCATCGAGCACCGCCAGATCCGGGCGCTGTCGAAGTCCTCGCTGTGGAAGGTCAAAGGGCTCAACAAGATGCTCGACGGCATGGGCCAGATCCCGATCGAGCGCGGCACCGGCGACGCCGGCGCGCTGGACCGCGCGATCGCCGAGCTGCGCGCCGGAAGCTGCATCGGCATCTTTCCCGAGGGCACGCGCAGCCTCGGACGCGAGCTGCGTCCGCGCAGCGGCCTGGGCCGGCTCGTCGCGGCCGTGCCCGAGGTCGTCGTCGTGCCGGTCGCCGTGACCGGCTCGGTCGACATCACCCGCCCGTTCAAGCGCCCGCGCCTGCACGTCCGCTTCCTGCCGCCCGCGGAAGGGCTGCGCCAAGGTGAGTCACCCGGCGACTACGCGGTCCGCGTCACCGCGGGAATCCGTGAGCTCGCGCCGATCTCGATCGCCGGTCGCAAGCGACGAAAATCCGCTGCCCTCCCGCCTGCCGGATAGGCTGCGCGCGACCCGTGCCAGACCCCGTCCTCACGCAGGCGATCGACAAGGTCGCGTCGGGCCGGCATCTCAGCGTCGACGAGGCCGCCGAGGTGCTCGAGGTCATCATGGGCGGCGACGCGTCCGAGACGCAGATCGCCGGCATCCTCATCGGCCTGCGCACGAAGGGCGAGACGATCGACGAGCTCGCCGGGCTGGCCCGCACGATGCGCGCGCTTGCCGCGCACGTGGACACGACGCGCGATGCCCTCGTCGACACCGCGGGCACCGGCGGCGGGCGCCTGACGTTCAACGTCTCGACCACCGCCGCGCTCATCGCGGCCGGCGCCGGCTGCGCCGTCGCCAAGCACGGCAACCGCTCGGCGACGAGCCGCTCCGGCTCGGCCGACGTGCTCGAGGCGCTCGGTGCCCGCATCGACCTCGGGCCCGAAGCGGTGGGCACCTGCATCGACGACGTCGGCTTCGGCTTCATGTTCGCCCCGCGCCACCATCAGGCCACGCGCTTCGTCGTCCCCGTGCGCAAGGAGCTTGCCGTGCGCACGATCTTCAACTTCCTCGGACCGCTCACGAACCCGGCCGGCGCGCGGCGTCAGGTGATCGGGGTGTCGGATCCGGCGTTCGTGGAAACCATTGCCGGTGCGCTTGCGCTGCTTGGTGTCGATCGGGCGCTGGTCGTAAGCTCGCACGACGCGCTCGACGAGATGAGCATCTCGGCCCCCACCACCGTCGTCGAAGTCGACGGCCCCGACCTGAAGACCTACACCGTGCGCCCGGAGGACTGCGGGCTGTCGACAAGCGACGACGAGCAGGCCACGATCGGCGGCTCGCCCGAGGAGAACGCCGCCGCGACCCGCGCGATCTTCGCCGGCGAGACCGGCCCGCGCCGCGACCTCGCCGTGCTCAACGCGGGCGCCGCGATCTACGCCGCCGGCCGCGCCGACGACCTCGCCGCGGGCGTCGAGGCCGCGCAGGCCGCGATCGACGACGGCGCCGCGACAAGGACGCTCGAGGACTTCGTCGCCCGGACGCAGCAGCTCGCCGAGCCAGACGAGGCCGAGGGATGAACGTGCTCGAGAAGATCGTCGCGCGCACCCGCAAGGACGTCGAGCAGCGGCGCGCGGAGATCCCGCTCAAGAAGCTCAAGAAGGAGCTCGCCGGGCGCGGCGACGACCGCCCGTTCTCCGAGGCGCTCACGCTGCCGGGCGTCTCCGTGATCGCCGAGCACAAGCGCCGCTCGCCGTCGGCGGGCGAGATCCGCGAGGGGGCGACCGTCGAGGAGGTCGTGCTCGCCTATGAGCGCGGCGGCGCCGCCGCGGTCTCGATCCTCACCGAGCGCAAGCACTTCGGCGGCTCGCTCGACGACCTGCGCGAGGCGCGCGCGGCCTGCAACCTGCCGATCCTGCGCAAGGACTTCATCGTCGACCGCTACCAGGTCTACGAGTCCGCGGCCGCCGGCGCCGACGCGATCCTGCTCATCGTCGCCGCCCTCGACGAGGAGGCGCTCGTCGCGCTGTACGGCGAGGCGCTCGCGCTCGATCTCGACGTACTCGTCGAGGTCCACGACGAGGAGGAGCTCGACCGCGCGCTCGAGCAGATCGACGCCGACGTCATCGGGATCAACAACCGCAACCTCGCCGACTTCAGCGTCGACGTCGAGCGCACGTTCGAGCTGCTGGCCGACATCCCGGCCGGCAAGACCGTGGTTTCGGAGTCGGGCTTTCACTCCCGCGATCAGCTCGACCAGCTCGAGCGCGTGGGGGTCGACGGCGTCCTCGTGGGCGAGTCGCTCATGCGGGCGCCCGATCCGGAGGCCGCGCTGCGGGCGCTGACCGGCGCCGACGAGCGCGGCGCGCACCCGTCTCTGTAGCCGACCAGCCCCGCTCTACGATGAGCTGATGCCGACGCGCATCAAGCACTGCGGGATCACGACGATCGAGGACGCCCACCGCGCCGCCGAGGCCGGCGCCTGGGCGCTGGGCATGATCTTCTGGGACGGCTCGCCGCGGCGCTGCGAGCTCGACGAGGCGCAGCTCATCGGCGCCGAGCTGCGCCGCACGCTCAACCTCGTCGGCGTCTTCGTCAACGCGCGCCTGGCGGAGATCGACCGCGTCGTGCAGGCGGCGGGGCTCTCGCACGTCCAGCTGCACGGCGACGAGGGGCCGGTGTTCTGCGGCGAGATCGCGCGGCGCACCGGCGCGAAGGTCATCAAGGCGGTGCGCGTCCAGTCGCGCGCGACGCTGCAGTCGGCGTCCGCCTTCCACACCGACTTCCTGCTGCTCGACGCCCACGTCGAGGGCGTCCCCGGCGGCACCGGCCGCACGATCGACTGGGAGCTCGTGCGCGGCGCCAAGCTCGGCCCGCCGGTGATCCTCAGCGGCGGCCTGCATCCCGGCAACGTCGCGGCCGCGATCGCCGCCACCGATCCGTTCGCCGTCGACGTCGCCAGCGGCACCGAGCTGCGCCCCGGGATCAAGGATCCGGCCAAGTTGCAGGCCTTTTACGAGGCCGTGCGAGGCACCGACGGCACGCCGCTCCCGGAAGCAGCGGTTGGGAGAGGATCCCCGGCGTGACCGATCCGGTCCCCCTGATGGAGTCCGGCGTCGAGCATCGCTTCGGCCCGTACGGCGGCCAGTACGTCCCCGAGACGCTCATGCCCGCGCTCGCCGAGCTCGAGGCGGCGTGGGTCGCCGTGCGCGGCGACCCGTCATACGGGGCCGAGCTCGGTCGCCTGCTGCGCGACTTCGCCGGTCGGCCGACGCCGCTGTACCTCGCCGAGCGGCTGTCGGAGCTCGCCGGCCGCGAGATCTGGCTCAAGCGCGAGGACCTCATGCACACCGGCTCGCACAAGCTCAACAACGCGCTCGGCCAGGCGCTGCTGGCCAAGCGGATGGGCAAGCACCGCATCATCGCCGAGACCGGCGCCGGTCAGCACGGCGTCGCGACGGCCACGGCCTGCGCGCTGCTCGGCCTGGAGTGCGTCGTCTACATGGGCGCCGAGGACTGCCGGCGCCAGGCGCCCAACGTCGAGCGCATGGGCCTGCTCGGCGCCGAGGTCGTCAGCGTCCAGGCCGGCGCCCGCACGCTGAAGGAGGCCGTCAGCGAGGCGATCCGCGACTGGGTGTCGTCGGTCGGCACGACGCACTACATCATCGGCTCGGCCGTCGGCCCGGCTCCGTATCCCGCGCTCGTGCGCGACCTGCAGCGCGTCATCGGCGACGAGGCGCGCCGCGAGCTGCTCGAGCGCGCCGGCCGGCTGCCCGACCGCGTCATCGCCTGCGTCGGCGGTGGCTCGAACTCGATCGGCATCTTCACCCCGTTCGTCGCCGATCCCGGTGTGGCATTGATCGGCGTCGAGGCCGCGGGAGAGGGGATCGCGTCCGGCCGCCACGGCGCGCCGCTGACCGTCGGCGGGCGCGCCGGCGTGCTGCACGGCTCGCTGTCGGCGGTCATGCAGGACGACGACGGCCAGGTGACCGAGGCGCACTCGATCTCGGCCGGCCTCGACTATCCCGGATCCGGTCCCGAGCACGCCTACCTGCGCGACTCCGGCCGCGCGCGCTACGTCGCCGTCGAGGACGGCGCTGCGCTGCGCGCCTTCCGCGAGGTCACGCGCCTGGAGGGCATCATCCCGGCGCTCGAGACCTCGCACGCGCTGCACTACGCGCTGCACGAGGACGGCGACGGGTCGACCCTCGACCTCGTCTGCCTGTCGGGCCGCGGCGACAAGGACCTCGCCGAGGTCATCGCCAACGCCGACCATGCCTAGCGCCGATGCCGTCTAAGCCCGCCCGCGACCGCGTGCCCGCCGTCCCGCAGACCGGCGAAGACCGCATCGCGGCCGCCTTCGCGCTGCGCCGCGGCACGGCCGCCCTCATGCCCTACCTCATGGGCGGCTTTCCCGACATGGCGACCTCACGCGCGATCGGCGAGGCCTACGCGGCCAACGGCGCGGACCTCGTCGAGCTCGGGGTGCCGTACTCCGACCCGCTCGCCGACGGTCCCACCATCCACGCCGCGGGCACCGCCGCGCTGCGCGCCGGCGCGACGATCGGCGGCGTGCTCGAGGTCGGCGAGGCGCTCGCCAAGCGCGTCCCGGTCGTGCTCATGTGTTACGTGAACCTCGTGCTCGCGCCCGGTGCGGACGCCTTCGTCAAGCGCCTGCGCGACGCCGGCATCAGCGGCCTCATCGTGCCCGACCTGCCGATGGGGGAGGAGCCGGCGATCACCGACGCCTGCGCGGCGCACGACGTCGCGCTCGTGCCGCTCGTCGCGCCGACGACGACCGACGAGCGCCTGGCCCGCATCGGCGCCCAGGCGAAGGGCTTTCTGTACACGGTCTCGGTCACCGGCACGACGGGGGAGCGCGGCAGCCGCGAGCAGGCCTTCGGCGAGCTGCTCAGCCGCGTCAAGGAGCACACCGAGGTCCCGGTCGCGCTCGGCTTCGGCATCGCGACCCCCGAGCACGCCGCCGAGGCGGCCCGCGCCGGCGCCGACGGGGTCATCGTCGGCACCCGCCTCGTGCGCGCCGCCGCCGAGTCCGAGGACCCGGCCGCCGCCACCGGCGAGCTCGTAGCGCAGCTTGCCGCCGGGCTCATCCGTTAGGCTGGCACCCATATGGGTCTCGTTGTCGCCACCACCATCGGCCTCTGCGCCTGGATCGTCTTCTGGGCGATCGGCTGGAAGGCGATCGATGCATTTCTCGTCACGACGGTGATCATCACGCTCGCCGCCACGGTCAAGCTCCTCGCCCCGTCCCTGCCCGGCCGTCCCGCGCCGGACGCCTAGCGTCCTCATGCCCCGTGGGCTCCGGGCGATAGGCGCCTGCGTCCTCGGCGTTCTCGCGCTCGCCGCCGCCGGCCTCACGGGTTGCGGCGGCGACGACGACAAGCGCACCGCGGTCAAGGACGGCCCGGACACGCTGACGATCTACTCGAGCCTGCCGCTGCAGGGCCCCGATCGGCCGCGGGCGCGCGACATGGTCAATGCGATCAAGCTCGCGCTGCAGGAGTCCGGCGGCCAGGTCGGCCCGTTCCGCATCACCTACGTCTCGCTGGACTCCGCCACGCCCGAGGCGCAGACGTGGACCGGCGCGCAGGTGCTCGACAACGCTCGCCAAGCGGTGCGCGACCTCAACGCGATCGCCTACATCGGCGACCGCGACTCCGCGGCGACCGCGCTGTCGCTTCCGCTGACGAACGAGGGTCACGTGCTTCAGGTCAGCCCGTCGAGCACGTATGACGGGCTCACGCGGCCCAGCCGCCGGCAGGGCGAGCCGGACCGCTTCTATCCCTCCGGGCAGCGCACGTTCGGACGCGTCGTGCCGGCCGACCACGTTCAGGCCTCGGCCCTGCTGGGCTACATGAAGACCGCCGGCGCGCGGAGCCTCGCGCTGCTCGCCGACCGTGAGATCTACGGCGGCGGGATCGCCGACGAGGTCGAGAAGGCCGCCGAGCGCCAGGGCATCACCGTCTACGCGCGCGGCCGGATCGACGCCCTCAAGGAGGATCTCTCCGGACCGGCGCGCAAGGTCGCCGAGACCGGTGCCGACGCGTTCCTTTTCGCGGGCACCACGGACACCGGGGCCGCGCGGATCTTCGAGGCCGTCGCCGCCGCAGCGCCCCGCATGCTGCTGTTCGGGCCCGCCGCGGTCGCCGACACCGCCTTCGCCGAGGATCTCCCCGCCGCCGTCCAGCGGCGCATGCACGTGACGACGCCGGCGCTGCCGGCGCGCCTGCTGCCGCCCGCCGCGCGCACGTTCCGCGATAAGTTCCGCGCGACGTTCGGCCGCCAGCCCGCGCCCGAGGCCCTGCAGGCCTACGAGGCCGCGCAGGCGGTCCTCCACGCGATCCGTGCGGCCGGGACGAAGGGCAACGATCGCGAGGCGGTGACGAAGGCGTTCTTCGCCATCCGCAACCGCGAATCCGTGCTCGGCCGCTACTCGATCGACGCATCGGGGGACACGAGCCTGTCCCGATACGCCGGAAATCGTATTAAGGGATCGGAGTTCGTCCTCGACAAGCTGCTCGAGGTTCGCCGCTGACGCCACGGCGCGATCGCCGGTCCGGCACCGCCCGAAATAACCCGCATTTGCACGCCAGCGACCAAACCGCACAAAGTCGCTGCCCACACGTGTACGATCGGCCGGCTTCAGTGTTCAGTCCCACCGAGGAGGGATCCATTTTGCGTTTCAAAGGAGCAGCCGCACTCGGGTTGCTAGTCCCCGCGTTGGCCGTAGGCGTGGCCGCATGCGGCGACGACGACAAGTCCGACAGCGGCGGGAGCGCGTCGACCGGGTCCACGACCCTGACGATCTACTCCTCGCTGCCGCTGCAGGGGACGTCGCGCGGCCAGTCCGAGGCCGTCATCAATGGCGAGAAGCTCGCTCTGGAAGAGGTCGGCAGCAAGGTCGGCGACTTCACGATCAAGTACGTCTCGCTCGACGACTCGACCGCCCAGAACCCCGGCACGGCCGACGAGGGCAAGACCGCCCAGAACGCCCGCCAGGCGATCCGCGACAAGTCCACGATCTTCTATCTCGGCGAGTTCAACTCGGGTGGCACGAAGGTGTCGCTGCCGATCCTCAACAAGGCCGGCATCCCGCAGATCAGCCCGTCGAACACCTACATCGGCCTCACGACCGACGAGCCCGGCTCCGAGCCCGGCGAGCCCGACAAGTACTACCCGACGGGCAACAAGACGTACGCCCGCGTGGTGCCGCGCGACAAGATCCAGGGCGCCGCTCTGGTCACGGTCATGAAGGAAGACGGCTGCAAGACCGCCACGCTGTGGAACGACAAGTCCACGTACGGCGCCGGCCTTGCCCGCAACATCAAGCAGTCCGCCGAGACCGAGGGTCTCACGATCGAGAACGAGGAGGGCACCGACAAGAACTCGCCCAACTACCGCTCGATCGCCTCGAAGATCAAGTCCGACTGCTTCGTCTGGGCAGGCGTCACCGGTGAGAACGGCGTGCAGGTCTACAAGGACGTCGCTGCGGCGGCGCCCAACGCCAAGCTCTACGGCCCGGACGGCGTGACCGAGGAAGCCTTCTCGAACCCGAAGAAGGGCGGCATCCCCGCGTCCGTCGGCGCTCGCACGAAGACGACGGTCGCCACGCTCGGCGCGAAGGATCTGCCGGGTTCGGCGGACATCCTCGAGAAGTACAAGACCAAGTACAACACGCAGACGGTCGACCCGTACGCCATCTACGGCTACGAGACGATGGCCCTCGCCCTCGACGCGATCAAGCGCGCCGGCGACAAGGGCAACGATCGCGCTGAGGTCGTCAAGGCGCTGCTCGCAACGAAGGACCGCGAGAGCGTGCTCGGTACGTACTCGATCGACGAGAACGGCGACACGACGCTGACCGACTACGGCCTGTACATCATCAAGGACGGCATCCCGACGTACTCCAAGAAGATCGAGGCGGCGGCGACCTGATCGCGTCCCGCAGACGCTTCTGAGGCAGGGACGGGTGGGCGCACAGCCCACCCGTCCCACCGCCTTTGGCGTTCTGCGACGTCAACGAGAACTCACGGATGAGCGCAGACTCAGCCACAGCCACTCCCGGCGGCCGCCATCTCTCGGACACCATGCGGGAAGCGGCCAGCAAGTACGGCCTGATCGCCGTGCTGCTTGCGTTGCCGGTCTACCTGGCGATCACCGACCTCGCGTCGGACGGCAGCCTCACGGACCTGGGCAACACCCTCGTGCTCGGGCTCTCCAACGGTGCGATCTTTGCGCTCGTAGCGCTCGGCTACACCCTCGTCTACGGGATCATCGAGCTCATCAACTTCGCCCACGGCGAGGTGTTCATGATCGGCTCCTTCGTGGCCTTCGGCCTCTACGGCAACTTCGGCCTCACGGAGAGCACCGCCGTCGGCGGCCTGCTCGCCGGGTTGCTCGTTGCGCTGCTCGTGGCGATGCTCGTGTGCGGCACGCTCAACGTCATGATCGAGCGCGTGGCCTACAAGCCGCTGCGCAACGCACCCAAGCTCGCGCCGCTGATCACGGCGATCGGCTTCTCCTTCATCCTGCAGAACGTCGGCGTCCTGTGGCTCGGCTCGTCGCCGATCTCGGTCCCGGACCTCATCGACCAGGCTCATGTCGTGGTGGACATCGGCGGCGTGAAGATCCACAACGGCGATCTGCTCGCCGTGGCCGTGACCGCCCCGCTGGTCTTCCTGCTCACCACCTTCATCTCGCGCAGCCGGCTCGGCAAGGCGATGCGCGCGACCGCGCAGGACCCCGACGCCGCCCGCCTGATGGGCATCAACGTCAACACGACGATCTCCCTGACCTTCCTGCTCGGCGGCATGCTGGCCGGCGCCGCGGGCCTCATGAACCTCCTCTACCAGACGAGCGTCTGGTACTTCCAGGGCTTCACGGCCGGCCTGATCGCCTTCACCGCCGCCGTCATGGGCGGGATCGGCAACCTCAAGGGCGCTGTGCTGGGCGGTCTGATCATCGGCTGCATCCAGCAGATCTCCGACAACCGGATCGGGGCGGAGTGGACGACGGCTGTCGTCTTCGCCTACCTCGTGTTGATCATGGTCTTCCGACCGCAGGGGCTCATCGGTGAGGTGACGAGGGAAGCGGGATGAGCGGCGTACTCGACAAGCTCGGCGCGAACAAGAACTTCGCCATCGCGGTCGCCTGTCTCGTGGGGGCGGCCATCCTGCCCCTGTTCTTCGACCCGCTGTCGAGCATCACCGACAACTTCATCACCGCGGGCGCCTACGTCGTCATGGCGCTCGGCCTGAACATCGTCGTCGGCTTCGCCGGCCTGCTCGACCTCGGCTACGTCGCGTTCTACGCCATCGGCGCGTACACGATGGGCTGGTTCGCCTCCGACCACTTCTCCTCGGTCAACGATGAGAAGGGCATCCACATCTTGGCCGGCGACTTCGCGAGCAACCTGCCGGGCATCCACCTGAACTTCCTGCTGATCCTCGTCGTCGCGGTGGTCATCGTCGGCATCGCGGGGATGCTCATCGGCCTGCCGACCCTGCGCCTGCGCGGGGACTACATCGCCATCGTGACGCTCGCCTTCGGCGAGATCATCTACCGCTTCGCGGTCAACGGCGATCAGATCAACATCATCGAGGGCTACAAGCTGACGAACGGCCGCCAGGCGATCGCGCCGGTGGACACGATCGACCTGCCGATCCTGGCCGAGTTCGACTCGGCGTTCAATCTCAGACCGTACTTCTGGTTCGTGCTCGTGCTCGTCGCGCTCGTGCTGCTCGTGAACTTCCGCCTGCGCGACTCGCGCCTCGGGCGCGCCTGGATCGCGATCCGCGAGGACGAGGTCGCCGCGGCCTCGATGGGCGTGCCGCTCGTCAAGACGAAGCTGCTGGCCTACGCGACCGGCGCCGCGTTCGGCGGGATGTCGGGCGCGTTCCTCGGCGCCTACCAGGCGTCGGTGCAGGCCGACCAGTTCAAGTTCGGCTTCTCGATCTTCGTGCTGGCGATGATCATCCTCGGCGGCCTGGGCTCGATCTGGGGGGTGGTGCTCGGCGCGGTGCTGCTGTCGTTCATCAACACGTACTTCATCCCCGAGGTCTTCAACAGCGTGCCGCGCTCGCTGGGCCTGGACTTCGACCTCACGGTCCTGAACTTCGGGATCTTCGGCTTCCTCATCCTGCTCGTCATGGTGCTGCGCCCGCAGGGACTGTTGCCAGAGCGAAGACGCGCGATGGAGCTGACGGAAGGCATCGGCGCCGGCGACGCGATCGGCTCCGTCGACGATCCGACGATCGAGTCCAGGCAGCCATGAGCACCGAGCCGACCACTGCGCCGCCGCCGAAGGCCGCCGGCACGCTGCTGGCCACCGAGCAGGTGTCGAAGATCTTCGGCGGCCTCGTGGCGGTCAACGACGTGACGTTCGCCATCCCCGAGCGCTCGATCGTCTCGATCATCGGCCCCAACGGCGCCGGCAAGACGACGTTCTTCAACCTCCTGACGGGGCTGTACAAGCCGTCGATCGGGACGATCACGTTCGACGGCAAGGACATCTCGCGCACGCGGCCGGACCAGATCACGACGCTCGGCATCGCGCGCACGTTTCAGAACATCCGCCTCTTCGCGACGATGAGCGCCGTCGAGAACGTCATGGTCGGCCAGCACGCCCGCATGGGAGCCGGGTTGATCGGCTCGATCCTGCGTCCGCCGAAGGTGCGCCGCGAGGAGCGCGACGTGCGCGACAAGGCGCGCGAGATGCTCAAGTACGTCGGTCTGCCGGAGAAGATCCACGAGGAGCTGGCGATCAACCTCGCCTACGGCGACCAGCGCCGCGTCGAGATCGCCCGCGCGCTCTCCTCCGATCCGCGCCTGCTGCTGCTCGACGAGCCGACCGCCGGCATGAACCCGCAGGAGTCCGACGTCCTGACGAACTTCATGCGCCAGGTGCGCGAGGAGCGCAACCTCACGATCCTGCTCATCGAGCACGACATGAAGGTCGTCATGGGTGTCTCGGAGCGCATCACGGTGCTCGACCACGGCGAGAAGATCGCCGAGGGCGACCCGAACGAGGTGCGCGCCAACCCGATGGTCGTCGAGGCCTACCTCGGAAAGCAGGGCTGAGCGGTGGCACTTCTCAAGGTCGACGACATGCACACCTTCTACGGCAACATCGAGGCGCTCAAGGGCGTCTCGCTGGAGGTCGAGGAGGGCGAGATCGTGACCCTGATCGGCTCCAACGGCGCCGGCAAGTCGACGACGCTGCGCTCGATCTCGGGCCTCACGCCGCCGCGGACCGGCTCGATCCGCTTCGACGGCAAGGAGATCTCCCGCACGCCGCCGCAGGACATCGTGCGCTACGGGATCTCGCAGTCGCCCGAGGCGCGGCGCTGCTTTCAGCGCATGACGGTGCGCGAGAACCTCGACATGGGCGCCTACCTGCGCCGCGACACGAGCGACATCGCCGCCGACATGGACAAGGTGTTCGATCTCTTCCCGCGCCTCAAGGAGCGCGAGCGCCAGAAGGCGGGGACGATGTCCGGCGGCGAGCAGCAGATGCTCGCGATCGGCCGTGCCCTCATGGCGCGACCCAAGCTGCTGCTGCTCGACGAGCCGTCGATGGGCATCGCGCCGATCCTCGTCGACCGCATCTACGAGACGATCGCCGAGATCAACCGCCAGGGCACGACGATCCTGCTCGTCGAGCAGAACGCCAACTACGCGCTCGGCGTCTCGTCGCGCGGCTACGTGCTCGAGACCGGCAAGGTCGCGCTGACCGACGCCTCCGAGGCGCTGCGCACGAACCCCGAGGTCCAGAAGGCGTACCTGGGCGCATGACGTTCGTCATCGCCAACGTCGGGGTTCTCGGCCTCTACCTGCTGTACATCTGGCTCGCCTCGGCGATCGTCGGCGCGTACATGTCGTCGCGCAAGGGCTACGGCGAGAAGGCCGGCCTGGCGTCGGGGCTGCTGCTCAGCGTGGTCGGCGCGGCCGTGTGGCTCGTCATCCCGGCCAAGAACGGGTCGGACTGGAAGGTCGTCGGGCCGTTTCCCTGGCAGCGCGCCGAGGATTGAGCTCCTTCTGCTTGACCGCCGTGTGCGCTTTCGCGGCGCGTGAGTGGTGGCGTCGGCGCTGCTGAAACTGCATCTTTGAGGGCGTCAGTTTGGTTGGGCCGGCGGCGTTCGGCCCAGGGCCGGCGTCAGTGGGGTCCTCGAAAGACCGTCCGAGATATAGACGAAATTTCGATGACCCCTTCGCGCCTAGGGGTCCTGCGAGTTTCGTCGCCTGTGAGGCACATAAATCGCACGACCCCCCACGCAGGCACCGGACTTGACGTCGCCGCTCCTGCCAACTGACGCCCCTCAATGATGCAGTTCAGCAGGGCCGCCAGCTACAAAGACGCGGCGCGACAGCGCACGCACGACGCCGCTACTCCAGCGTGTCGCGCAGCGCCTCGTCCAGATTCGTGTACCGGAACTCGTAGCCGAGCTCCTCGGCGCGGCCTGGCACCATGCGCACCCCGCCCAGCACGATCTCGGCCATCTCGCCGTACATGAGCTTGATCGTGAAGCCGGGCACGGGCGCGACGGCGGGCCGGTTGAGCGCACGGCCGAGCGCCTTGGCGAACTGCTTGTTCGTGACCGGCTCCGGCGCGCACGCGTTGATCGGCCCGGCGAACTGGTCGTTGCCTAGGGCGGCGAGGTACATGCCGACGAGGTCGTCGCGGTGGATCCAGGGCATGTACTGCTTACCGCTGCCGATCGGCCCGCCGAGGCCGGCCTTGAACGGTGGGATCATCTTCTCCAGCGCGCCGCCCTCGGCGTCGAGCACGAGGCCGGTGCGCACGATCACGGTGCGGATGCCGATCTTCGCGGTCTCGATCTGGCGCTCCCAGCGCCCGCAGACGTCGGCCAGCCAGCCGTGGCCCTGGGCCGCCTTCTCGTCGACGATCTCGTCGCCGCGCGAGCCGTAGTAGCCAGAGGCCGAGGCGCACACGAGCGTGCGCGGGCGCGGCTTGGTGTCGAAGATGCTGTGGACGACGTTGCGCGTGCCCTTTTCGCGGCTGTCGATGATCTCCGCCTTGACGTCCTTGTTCCAGCGCTGGCCGACGTCCTCGCCGGCGAGGTGGATGACGGCGTCGCAATGGTCCAGCGCCGGCTTGGGCACGGCGTCGTTCTTGAGGTCCCAGGCGTAGGCCTGCACGCCGAGCATCTCGCCGGCCTTGTCGGGATCGCGCGACAGCGCGACCACCTCATCGCCCCGCGCCTTGAGCGCGGCAACCACGTGACGGCCGATCCGGCCCGTCGCTCCGCTGACCGTGACCTTCATCAACCGAGCATACGTGCCCGGCCAGATCGCGGATCGTTCGGCGTATGCGCCGCGGGGCTCAGGCGGACGGCGGCGCGATCCCGTCGTCGGGCTCCAGCGGCCGATGCTTGCGGCGCCGCGCGGTGATCGACTGGTAGGTCGCGGTCGGGATCGCGTCCAGGCGCGGCGCGTCCGCCAGCCGGATCGTCTCGAGGATCCTGTTCCAGCAGCCGACCTGAGGATCGGCGTGGTAGTGGCCCACGTAACCGGTCCGCCAGAACTCCTTGGACCGGTCGCCGTTGCCATTCAACGTGACATACGGCGCCTCGCGGGCGATCGTCTCGCCGCAGAGGTTGCAGGTGTAGATGAGGCTCACTTGTGCTCGTCCTTGTGCTCGTCGGGCTCCTCCCATGCGCAATCTAACGCTTCCGCCAGACGCCGTGGACGGGATGCGTAAAGTGGCCCGGCGATGGCTGACCGCCCCGAGGAGCTGTACCTGATCGACGGCAACTCGCTCGTGTACCGGGCGTTCTTCGCCCTGCCCGAATCGATCGCCACCTCCACCGGCTTTCCGACGAACGCGATCTTCGGCTTCGCGTCGATGCTCGTGAAGATCCTCACCGAGCACGGCACCAAGCCGACGATCGTCGTGTGGGACGCCGGCGCCAGCGGGCGCAAGGAGGTCTACTCGGAGTACAAGGCCGGTCGCCTGACCCGCCCGGACCTGCTCAAGGAGCAGTGGCCGCACTTCGAGCCGCTCGTCGAGGCGTTCGGCTACAAGAACACGCGCCTGGCGGGCTTCGAGGCCGACGACGTCATCGCGACGCTCGCCGAGCGCGCCCGCGAGCAGCGCATCCCGACGGTCATCGTCACCGGCGACCGCGACGCCTTTCAGCTCATCGACCCCGAGGGCCTCGTCAGCGTCATGGCCACCTCGCGCGGGATCACCGAGACCAAGCTCTATGACTACGCCGCCGTGACCGAGCGCTACGGCATCACCCCCGAGCTGATCCCCGACTTCTACGGCCTGAAGGGCGACACGAGCGACAACATCCCCGGCGTCCCGGGGATCGGCGACAAGACCGCGTCGCAGCTGCTGCAGAGGTTCGGCGATCTCGAGGGCGTCCTGAGTTCGATCGACGAGATCACCGGCGCCAAGCGCAAGGAGAACCTCCTCAACCATGCCGACAACGCGCGGATGTCGAAGGTCCTGGCGACGATGCGTCGCGACCTCGACATCGACCTCGACGTCGCGCATGCGGCGGCGCAGGTGCCCGACCGCTCCAGGCTGCGCGAGGTCTTTCGTGAGTTCGAGCTGCGCGACCCGCTGCGCCGCCTGGAGGAGTTCTTCGGCGCCGACGAGGCGGCGCCCGCGCCGGTCGCCTCGACCGAGGTCAGCGCGCGCGTACGCGAGGGCACGCTCGCGGCCGTGGGAGCGTTCATGGGCGACGGCGAGCTCGTGCTGGCGGCGCGCCCACCGGCGATCCCCGAGGGCGAGCTGCTCGCGTTCGAGAGCACCTGGCGCTTCGCCGTCGCGGCCGGGCGGGAGGTGCTCACCGGCGCGATGGACGACCCCGCCCAGCTCGTCGCCGCGGCGGGCGACCGGCCGGTCGTCGCCTACGACGCCAAGGCGTTCGGCGTCGTGCCGCCGAACCTCGTCCACGACGCGCTGCTCGGCGCCTACTTGCTCGAGCCGGCGCGCCGCGGCTACCCGCTGCGCGAGCTGCTCGAGGAGCGCGGCCTCGGCGCACCCGGCATCGAGGACGAGCTCGCCGCCGAGGCGCTGCTCGTCGGCGAGCTGTCGGCGTGGCAGCGCGCGCAGATCGTCGAGCGCGACCTGGAGCGGGTGATGAACGAGCTCGAGCTGCCGCTCGTCCCCGTCCTGCGCCGCATGGAGCTCGAGGGCGTGCGCCTGAACATCGACCGGCTGCGCGAGATCACCGCGCGCGTGCGCGAGGAGATCCGCACGCTCGAGCTCGAGATCTGGCGGATCGCCGGAACCGAGTTCGTCATCGGCTCGCCGCAGCAGCTCGGCGAGATCCTCTTCGTCAAGCTCGGCCTGTCGAAGAAGCGTCGCGGCAAGACCGGCTTCTCGACCGACGCGCGCGTCCTGCAGGCCATCCGCGATGAGCACGAGATCATCCCGCTGATCGAGCGCTGGCGGGAGCTCAACCAGCTCGACAAGACGTACTTCAGCGTCCTGCCGCAGCTCGTCGACGCGCGGTCGCGCATCCACACGACGTTCCTGCAGGCGGCGGCCACGACCGGGCGGCTGGCCTCGACGAACCCGAACATGCAGAACGTCCCGATCCGCACCGAGCTCGGCCGCGAGATCCGCGGCTGCTTCGACGCCGCGCCGGGCAACGTCCTGCTCAGCGCCGACTACGAGCAGGTCGAGCTGCGCGTGCTCGCGCACATCGCCGACGAGCCGGTGCTGAAGGAGATCTTCGTGCGCGGGGAGGATGTGCACACGGCCACGGCGTCGGCGATCTTCCGCACCCCGCCCGACGAGCTCGACCTCGGGCAGCGCTCGAAGGCCAAGATGGTCAACTACGGGATCGTCTACGGCCTGAGCGACTTCGGGCTCGCCGACCGGCTCGGCATCCCGCGCGAGGAGGCCAAGGCGATCATCGACGCCTACCTCGAGCGCTTCCCGGCCGTGCGGGCGTTCATCGAGTCGACGATCGAGAGCGCTCGCGAGAAGGGCCATGTGCTCACGCTGATGGGGCGCCGGCGCCAGATCCCCGAGCTGAAGGCGCGCAACTGGCAGGTCCGGACCCTGGGCGAGCGGCTGGCCGTCAACACCGTCATCCAGGGCACGGCGGCCGACGTCATGAAGCTCGCGCTGGTCCGGGTCGACGCCGCGCTGCGCGACTCGGCGGTGCGGCCGATCCTCACCGTCCACGACGAGCTGCTCTTCGAGGGCCCGCCGGACGAGGTCGAGTCGGCGCGGGAGCTCATCTGCCGCGAGATGACGAGCTTCTGGGAGCACGACCCGCCGCTCGTCGTCGACGTCGGCGTGGGGCCGACCTGGATGGAGGCGAAATAGCCCCATGGACCGTGGCGTTGCCGTCTTGCTGACGGCGGTCACCGGCGGGCTCGTCGCGCTGCAGGCGCCGATCAACTCGATGCTCGGCAAGTCGGTCGGGACCTTTCAGACGGTCGCCTTCTCGTTCGCGATCGGGGCCATCGCGATGGCCGGGATCGCGGCGCTCACGAAGGGCGGCCTCGGCCAGCTCTCCGGCGTGCGCGACGTCTCGCTGCTGTACCTCACCGGCGGCCTGCTTGGCGCCGCATATGTCGGCTCGGTCCTCGTGACCGTGCGCTACCTCGGCCTCGGCGGGGTCACGGCGGCGACGATCGCCGCCCAGCTCGCTGTCTCGGTCGTCGTCGACCACTTCGGGCTGCTCGGCGTCGACAAGCAGCCGATCAGCGTGGCGCGGGTGTTCGGCGTCGTGCTGCTCGCGCTGGGGACGTATCTCGTCGTGCGCGAGTAGCGGGCGCGCTCAAGCCCGATCGGCGCCGTGTCGATGTGCCCGCAGGGGCCCGACCTACGCATGGCGCGCAGATCACACGACCGTTGGACCGAGGCGCACGTGGAGCGTCTGTTCTGGCGCGCCGGCTTCGGCGCGACGGCGAAGGAAGCCCGCCATTGGGCCGCGCGCTCGCGAGGCGAGACGATCGACTGGCTGCTGCGTGGCGGCTCCGGCCCGCCGCGGCCGCGCTTCCCGAAGCCGCAGCTCGAAGGCAAGCCGCTGGATCCGATCAACGAGTACGGCCAGGACGTGCTCTGGTGGCTGGACAAGATGGTGCGCACGCCGCGCCCGCTCGTCGAGAAGACGACGCTCTTCTGGCACGACCACTTCGCGACGCTCGGCCAGGACCGGCCGCTGCAGATCGCCCAGAACAAGATGCTGCGCCGCGACGGCCTGGGCAGCTTCCGGCGCCTGCTGACCGACGTCACCAAGGACCCGGCGATGCTGCTGTTCCTCTCGCTCGCCGACTCGCGCAAGGAGGAGCCCAACGAGAACTACGCGCGCGAGCTCATGGAGCTCTTCACGCTCGGCAAGGGCTACACCGAGAAGGACATCCGCGAGGCCGCCCGCGCGCTGACCGGCTTTCGATCCAAGCGCCGCAGCGACGGCAGCGTCGCGGTCCTCTACGACGCCAAGGCGCACGACAACACGAACAAGCGGATCTTCGGCAAGCGCGGCAACTTCGACTACCGCGACGTGCTCGACCTCTGCATCGCGCACGAGCAGCACGCGCCGTTTCTCGTCTCCAAGCTGTGGGAGTACTTCGTCGGCACGCCGATCGAGCCGTCGGCGCGCAGGCGCCTGGCCGGCGTGTACCGCGGCGGCGGCCATCGCATCGCGCCGGTCGTGCGCGAGATCCTCGAACACCCGGCGCTGTACCGCTCGCTCGACGCGCCGGACATGGTCAAGTCGCCGGTCGTCTTCCTCGTCGGCGCGCTGCGCGCCACGGGGGAGGGGATCACGCGCCCGGACTGGGTCCCCCTGCTCGACGGCATGGGCCAGCTCCCGTTCCGCCCGCCGTCGGTGGCCGGCTGGGAGTGGGGGACCGCGTGGCTTTCGACGAACACGATGCACGTGCGCTTCGACAGCGCCAACGTGCTGCTGCAGGGCCGCCGCAAGGTGGTCGACGGAACGGCACGCGTGAACGACACGCCGCGCGAGGCGGTCGCCCGCGCGCGCGCCGCGGTCGGCCGGCCGTGGACGTCGGCGGCGACCGACGCCCAGCTGCTCAAGCTCGCGGCGAAGCTGCTGAGCGGCGCCGCCAATGACCGCGAGCGCCAGCAGCGCGCCGACATGTGCCAGCGCGCGCTGCGCCAGCTGCTGCTCACCGGCCCGGACGCGCAGGTGCATTGAGATGGCGCGCCAGCCGTTGAGCTGCGGTTGCGACGACTTCCGCGCGACCTCGGAGTCCACGCGCCGGCGCTTCGTCGGCGACTCGCAGCTCACCCGCCGGCAGGTCTTGACCTGGGGCGCCGGCGCCGGGCTGTCGCTCTACGCGGCGCGCGCCATGCCGATCAGCCGAGCGTTGGAGGCGGCCGCCGCCGATGCCGCGGCCGCGCCCGACGCGCCGGTGCTCGTCGCGGTCTTCCTGCCCGGCGGTCTGGACCTGCTCGACACGCTCATTCCCGCAAACGACTACGGCGCCTACGCCGACCTGCACGGCAACATCCGAGTGGACAAGCCGCCTTTGCTGCGCGGCAGCGCACTCGGCATTCATCCGTCGCTCGCGCAGGGCGTCGGCGGCGGGATCAAGGGCCTCTACGACGCCGGCAAGCTCGGCTTCCTGCCCGGTATCGACTACCCCAACCCGAACCTCTCGCACTTTCACTCGCGCCACTTCTGGGAGACCGGGCTCATCGTCGACAGCGGCGGGCCCGGCTGGCTCGGGCGCTGGCTGGACGCCAACGGCAACGCCGGCAACCCGCTGCAGGGGATGTCGCTCGGCTACGGCCTGTCGCCGGTGATGCGCTCGCGCAGCGCGCCGGTCGCGTCGGCCGGCTCTCCGGACAACGCGGGCTTCCACATCCGCGGCACGTACGGCGCGCCGTTCGACGAGGCGATGAAGACATGGACGGCGCTGGCGCAGACGCGCGGCGGGGGCCCCGGTCTGAAGGCGGCCAAGCGCGCGGCGCTGCTGGCCAAGCAGGTCGGCGACCTGCTCGAGCCGTACGCGAAGACGAAGGAGGGCGACCCGCTCGCATCGAGCGTCGCCTATCCCGCCGACAGCACGTTCGGCAACCGGCTGCGCACGCTCGCGGGGCTCATCTCCAAGCCGCTCGGCATCCGCGTCGCGACGGTCGATGCGCCGAACGACTTCGACACGCATTCCAACCAGCGCAACGCGCTGAACCAGGCGCTGCCCGAGATCAGCCAGGCGCTCGGCGCCTTCCAGGCCGACCTCGAGGCGCGCGGTGTCGCCGACCGCGTGCTGACGTTCGTCTGGTCGGAGTTCGGGCGGCGCCCGCACGACAACGACTCGGGCACCGACCACGGCGCCGGCGGCCTGGCCTGGGTGCAGGGCACGCGGGCGCGCAGCGGCCTGCTCAGCGAGTACCCGTCGCTGCGCGAGTTCGACGACGACGACAACCTCAAGGTGACGGTGGACTTCCGCACGGTCTACGCGTCGTTGATCGAGCAGTGGCTGGGGACCGACGCCGGC
This sequence comes from uncultured Actinomycetes bacterium, assembly GCA_963751065.1. Classification (GTDB taxonomy): domain Bacteria; phylum Actinomycetota; class Thermoleophilia; order Solirubrobacterales; family Solirubrobacteraceae; genus CADCVQ01. Next base: position 162,808 of record CAVVTD010000003.1, on the reverse strand, counting down.
GCGGTGCTGCCCAACGCGGGCGCGCTGGGGCGCGTCCAGCTCGTGCGATGAGGCTGCGCCGCGTGCTGCCCCTGGCGCTGGCGTGCGCCGCGCTGGCCGGGACCTATGGAGCCAGCCCGGCGACACCGGCCGGTTCGCAGGCGAGCACGGCGACCCGCACGACCGCGGTCGGCGTCGGCCTGCGCGAATACCGCGTCGCGCTGTACCGCAGCCGCGTCCTGCCGGGACGGGTGCGGCTGAATCTCGAGAACCTCGGCGAGGACGGCCACGACCTGCGCGTGACCGGACCGTCGGGCGAAGCGTCGGCCGTGCGCCGGACGAGCCCGGAGGTCAAGCCGGGCGCGCGCTACACGCTGAAGGTGACGCTGCGCAGGCGCGGCCTGTATCGCCTCGTCTGCACGCTGGGCGACCACGAGGCGCGCGGCATGGTCGCGCGGTTGCGGGTGGTCAGGAAGCTGTAGCGGTCAGGCGGCGACGACCGCGGCGGGCTCGCACGCGCGTGCGCCACCGGCTCGTCGCATGAACGAGTGACGGTTCGATCGGCGCCGCGAGCGGAGGCGTCACTCCTTCATGCATACCGTGAACAAGCGACGCCTCGGCCGGAGCCGCCGGCGCAGCCGTCACTCGTTCATGCCCGGGGGGTCGCCAGGCGACCTCGGCCTGATTCGCGCCGATACGTCAGGCCGCGGCGGCGGCCGGCTCGCGGGGCTGGTCCACCGGCGCGTCGACGGAGACGAACTCCGGCGGGCAGATGTCGCGGTAGTTGCCGAACGCCCAGCGCACGAGCCCGGGCGGGCTGATCGCGCGGATCGCGGGGTTGAGCAGCCGCGTCGGCGTGATCCGCCCGACCCAGTTCTGCACGCGCAGCAACCAGCGGTACTGCCACAGATGGTCATGCGAGAACGCGCCGTAGCGCGTGAGCGCCTGCTCGCGGGTCTGGCGTCCCTCGACGACGTCGACGAGCTCGCGCCCGAGCGCGATGCCGAAGTAGAACGCCGGCCGGATGCCCTCGGCGGTCGTCGGCAGGCAGTGGCCGGCGGAGTCGCCGACGAAGAAGATGCCGTCCTCGACGGCGGGGCGCAGCTGATGGGGGATCCAGTTGCCCTGCCAGCGCTCGGCCGGCACGCCGACGTCCTGCGCCAGCTGCAGCGTGGGTTCCTTGACATGGTCGCGCGGATCGAACGAGCCGACGCCGACGCGCAGCTCGCCGTCGGCGGGAAACGACCACGAGTAGCCGCGCCTGACGTACTTCGGGTCGATCCACAGCTCGAGATCGTCGCCGGGCGCGTGCGGGTGAATCTCCAGCCCGCGCGACAGGCGCGCGTTGGGCGGCTGGACGTTGTCGCCGGGACCCAGCATCCGGCGCCAGCCGAGCGCGTCGACGATGAGCGGCGCGGTCAGGTCGCCGCGGTCGGTGTGGACGGTGAAGCCGGTGCGGGCGGGCGGGCCCTTGATCGTCGCGGTCTCGAACACCGCGCGTCCTTCGGATTGAGAGCGCAGCAGCGCGCAGATGCGGCGGTAGTCGAACGTCGAGAACGTGAAGGGCAGCGGCCAGCGCAGGGTGCGCCCCGGGATGTGCACGACGAGCTCGCCGAAGGTCTGCTGCACGGCGCCCATGAGGCCCATCCGCTCCAGCCACGCGGTCGGCGCCGCGCACGCGCTCGTCTGGCGCTCGCCGATCTCGTAGCGGTCGACGATCAGCACGCGCGCGTCCGTGCGCGCAAGCTCGCGGGCGACGGTCAGCCCGGCGAAGCTCGCGCCGCAGATGAGCACGTCCCAATCGCCGTGCAGCGGTGTGCGCTCGTCGCCCCGCTTCGTCGCTCGTACCGGCATCGCGGCGAGATTGTAGGCCGCGTGATCGAGCCGTTCGTCATTCCCGGCGCGGCCCAGCTCACCGCGCTAACCTCCCCCGGTACATGACAACCATCACCGAGGCTGCACCAGAAGCGAAGGTCGTCGCCGGATCTGACGGCCTGCTGCTCGAGATCGACGGGCAGATCGTTCCGAACTACGACGCCACGTTCACACTCTTCGAGGAGGGCGAGGTCGTCACCGGCATCGTCGTCCGCATCGACAACGACGAAGTCCTCGTCGACATCGGCTACAAGAGCGAGGGGGTCATCCCCTCCAACGAGCTTTCCATCCGCAAGGCCGTCGACCCGCACGACGAGGTCGAGATGGGCGAGGAGGTCGACGCCCTCGTCCTCACCAAGGAGGATCAGGACGGCCGCCTGATCATGTCCAAGAAGCGCGCTCGCTTCGAGAAGGCATGGCGCCGCATCGAGGCTGCCGCCGAGTCGGGTGAGCCCGTCGAGGGCACGGTCATCGAGGTCGTCAAGGGCGGCCTCATCATCGACCTCGGGGTGCGCGGCTTCCTGCCCGCCTCGCTCGTCGACATCCGCCGCGTGCCGAACCTCGACGAGTACCTGCACACGAAGATCGAGTGCAAGGTCATCGAGCTCAACCGCTCGCGCAACAACGTCGTCCTCTCGCGGCGCGCGGTGCTCGAGGAGGAGCGCAAGGAGCAGCGCCAGGAGATCCTCGATCGCCTGCAGCCCGGCCTCATCGTCGAGGGCCAGATCTCGAACATCGTCGACTTCGGCGCGTTCGTGGACCTCAACGGCATCGACGGCCTCATCCACATCTCCGAGTTGTCGTGGTCGCACGTCAACCACCCGAGCGAGATCCTCTCGATCGGCGACACCGTCGCGGTCAAGGTGCTCGACATCGACCGCGAGCGCCAGCGCATCTCGCTGGGTCTCAAGCAGACCCAGGAGGATCCGTGGCAGCGCGTCGTCGACACGTACAACGTCGGTGACGAGCTCGAGGGCACCGTCACGAAGGTCGTGACGTTCGGCGCCTTCGTCGAGATCCTCGACGGCGTCGAGGGCCTCGTCCACATCTCCGAGCTTGCGCCGCACCATGTCGAGAACCCGCGCGAGATCGTCGCCCCGGGCGACGACGTCAAGGTCAAGATCCTCGAGATCGACTCCGAGCGCCGCCGCCTGTCGCTGAGCGTCAAGCGCGTCGAGGGGCAGGTCCTCGAGCCGAAGGTCCTGCCGCCCGAGGAGCTCGCGGGCGGACTCAGCGACGAGGGTGCCGAGGAGCATGGCGCCGGCGATCTCGACAACGTCCCTGAGCTCGGCCTGAGCGAAGAGGTCTTCGCCGGCGACGAGCAGGCGCCCGTGACGGAGGACCCGGAGGACGCGGAGGCTGCCGAGCAGGTTGCGGGCACCGACGCCGAGGCCGGGGTCGACGAGGCTGTCGCCACCCCGGAGACCGCGGACGCGGAGCCCGAGCCCGAGGCCGACGCGGACGCCCCCGAGGCGGAAGAACCTGCCGCGAGCTGACGCCGGGTGTCGGAACGGGTCCCCTTCGTCGGCCTGACGGGGGGCCTGGGAGCAGGCAAGTCGACCGCACTCGCGGCGCTCGAGCGACTCGGCGCCGCGACGCTTTCGACCGATGCCGTCGTGCACGAGCTGTACGCCACGCCGGAGCTGCGCGACGCCGTCGTCGCGCGCTGGGGCGAGGCGGTCGCGCCCGGGGGCGTGGTCGACCGCGCGCAGATCGCCGAGCACGCGTTCGCGACCCCGGAGGATCGGGGATGGCTCGAGGGTGAGATCTGGCCCCGTGTCGCAGCGCGAGTCGCGGCCTGGCGCGATGAGGTCGCCGCGCGCGAGCCTGCTCCGGCGGCCGCGGTCGTCGAGACGCCGCTGCTCTTCGAGGCCGGCATGGACGCCATCTACGACGCGACGGTCGCCGTCATCGCCGACGAGTCGGTGCGTGCGGAGCGCGCGGCCGCGCGCGGCCATGTCGGCGTCGACGAACGCGCCGCGCGCCAGCTTTCCCAGGAGGAGAAGTCGCGCCGGGCGACGTACACCGTGTGCAACAGCGGGTCCGTGGAGCAGCTCGAAAGCGAGCTGTCCGACCTGCTCGCGAGTTTAAGAGCCCGATGAGCGCACGCCCGATCATCTCCCGAGCCCCCACCGCGCGCCGTTCGCGCGGCGCGTTTCGCCGCCGCCGGCGGCGGCGCGTCACGCTGACGCTCGGCGTCGCGCTGCTCGCCGCGCTGGCGGCCGCGGTCATCGTGCCGCGCCTGCCCGACGTCGTGCGCGAGCTTGCGCTGCCGCTCGCCCACGAGGACATCATCCGCCAGCAGGCGGGGGCCAAGGAGCTCGACCCGTCGCTGCTGGCGGCGGTGATCTACGCCGAGTCGCGCTTCCGCGACGTGACGTCGCACGCCGGTGCGCGCGGGCTCATGCAGATCACGCCGGAGACGGCGAAGTACATCGCCCACCTGTCCGGCGGGACGGCGTTCGAGCAGGGCGACCTCGCCACGCCGCAGGTCAACATCGCCTACGGCTCGTTCTACCTGCGCTACCTGCTGCGCCGCTACGACAGCAACACGGTGCTGGCGCTGGCGGCCTACAACGGCGGCGAGGGCAACGTCGATCGCTGGATCGCGCGCTCGGGCGAGAGCGAGCGCAACTTCAGCCGCGACCAGATCCCCTTCACCGAGACGCGCGAGTACGTCGACCGCGTGCTCGACGCGCGCACGAGCTACCGCGAGAAGTACAGCCGCGAGCTCGGGCTGTAGCTCCGCCGCGCCCGGCTTATCCGCGAACGCGCGGGGGTAGGGCGCCGCCCATGGCAGCCCCGACCCGCCCGTTCCTCGGGCCTCGCAAGACGATCGACGAGACCCTCGAGAGCACCGAGCTCGAGACCCACAGGCTGCGCCGCAACCTCGGCACGTTCGACGTCGTCGTGCTCGGCGTCGGCGCGATGGTGGGCGCGGGCATCTTCGTCCTCACCGGCCAGGCCGCGGCGACGGAGGCGGGACCTTCGATCACGTTGTCCTTCGCGCTGGCGGGCGTGGTCTGCGCGCTCGCGGCGCTGTGCTACGCCGAGCTCGCGTCGATGGTGCCGGTCGCCGGCAGCGCCTACACGTACACGTTCGCCACGCTCGGCCAGCTCGTCGCATTCATCATCGGCTGGGACCTCGTGCTCGAGTTCACGATCGGCGCGTCGGCCGTCGCGGTCGGCTTCGCGGGCTATCTCAACGCGCTGCTCGACCAGGTCTTCGGCGCCACGCTGCCCGACGCGATCACGGCGCCGCCGGGCGACGGCGGGTCGGTCAACGTCTTCGCCATCGGGATCGTCCTGTTCGTCGGCCTGCTGCTCGTGCGCGGGATCGGCCTGACGGCGAAGGCGACGATCACGTTCGTCGCGATCACGATCGCGGTCCTGCTGCTGGTGCTCGCCGTCGGCGTGACCGAGGTCGACACGAACAACTGGGATCCGTACTTCCCGTTCGGCTTCTCCGGCGTCGTCGGCGGCGCCGCGCTCGTGTTCTTCGCCTACATCGGCTTCGACATCGTCGCCACGACGGCCGAGGAGTCCAAGGACCCCGGCCGCTCGATGCCGATCGGGATCATCGGCTCGCTGGCCATCGTCACCGTGCTGTACATGCTGGTGTCCGGCGTCCTGACGGGCATGGCGCCGTTCAAGGACCTGGGCAGCGAGGCGCCGATCGCCGACGCCTTCAAGGACCTCGGCAAGGACTGGGTGGCGGCGATCGTCTATGTCGGCGCGCTCGCGGCGACCCTGAAGACCGTGATGCTGCTCATGCTCGGCCAGTCGCGCGTGGCGTTCGCGATGTGCCGCGACAACCTGCTGCCCGAGCGCTTCGGCCGCACCCACGAGCGCTTCGGCACGCCGCACAAGATCACGCTCATCACAATGGTCGTGGTCGCCGCGATGGCGGGGTTCGTTCCCCTCTCGACGCTGGCCGAGCTCGTGAACATCGGGACGCTGTTCGCCTTCATGCTCGTCGCCGCCGGCGTCCTGTACCTGCGCGCCGCCGAGCCCGAGCGCGAGCGCCCGTTCCGCACGCCCGGCGCGCCGGTCGTCCCGCTGCTGGCCATCGCCGGCTGCATGTACCTCGCGGTCACGCTGCCGGCCGACACGTGGCTGCGCTTCGGCGTGTGGATGGTCCTCGGGCTCGTCGTGTACGTGCTCTACGCGCGCGGGGCGAGCCGGGTGAACGCGAGCCGCTGACGGAGGTCAGCGGCGGTGGCGTCGCCGCGTTCGACCACGTCACCGTAGGTGTAGGGGACGTGCTGTGAGCGCCGGCGCCGCGAGACGTCCTTCTCGAAGCCCTCGCGGGTTGCGTGAAAGCGAAACGAGAGCAGCTCGACGGTGAAGCCGTGCTCGGACCAGTGGCAATCGACCTTGTCGCCCTTGTGATCGATGTTCGTGCGCGGGAGCGGGAGGCCGGTTCGCGCGAGAAGCGCGAGGAAGGCGTCCTCGAGATCGCTGAGCGTGACGTCCGAGCCGAGCGCGTAACGCAGCTTCGCGATGCCCGGCTTGTTCGGATTGCGCGCGATGCAGGCCTCGACGTGGGCCGGCGTCGTGTTGTGGTGCACCCAGGCCTCGTGGCAGGCGCGCCCGAGCTTGGCCGGCGACAGGCGCGGCGCCATGTCGAGCAGCACGCGCGGGACCGAGGTGATCGGGATGCCCTCGTGGACGGTGACGTCGTAGGGATGCAGCGCCTTCACGCGGTGGATGACGATCCCCGGCCGGCGGCGGTGCGCGGTGGTCGGGACGGTGATCTCGGGCGGCGGCGGCCGTTTCCCGCGCGTCAGCTTGAAGACGTGCGCACCCGGCGCATGGGAGAGCTTCGCGCCACCTCCCCCGCGAGCACCGCGGCGGCGTAGTCGCCGTGCATCGACGGCGCGATGTGGCCGACCGCGTACACGCCGCGATAGACGGCGCGCAGCCGGCCGTCGGCAAGCCAGCGCCCGATCCGCTTCGCGTCGATCCCCGCTGCGAGCAACTGGCGGCGCGTGACGCGTCCATGCTGGCGGCTGGCGATCTCGACGGCAATGGCGAAAAGGGCCCGCATACCGGGTACTAGGTGCCACCCGCATCGAATTCGCCCCCCCTCGCGCCCGCGCTCCGCACCTGGGTGGCACGAAATGCCCGGATACAGGGCACTAGGTGCCATCCGCGCCTTGGGGCCAAGGAATTCCGGACGGGAGGTGGCCGCAACCGCGGCTATCGTGGAACCGCGTATGCCGAAGTTCAAGCTCGAGGACATCTTCACGCCCGCCGCCGATCAGCCCAAGGCGATCCGCGAGATCTCCGAGGCCGTCACGCGCGGGGATCGCTTCACGACGCTGCTCGGCGCAACCGGCACCGGCAAGACGATGACGATGGCCGGCGTGATCCAGGAGCTGCAGCGTCCGACGCTCGTCCTGGCCCACAACAAGACGCTCGCCGCCCAGCTGTGCAACGAGTTCCGCACGTTCTTCCCCGACAACGCGGTCGAGTACTTCGTCTCCTACTACGACTACTACCAGCCTGAGGCGTACGTCCCGTCAAGAGACCTCTACATCGAGAAGGACTCCGCGATCAACGAGGAGGTCGACCGCCTCCGCCACGCCGCCACCGCCGCGCTGTTCGCCAGACGAGACGTGATCATCGTGGCCAGCGTCAGCGCCATCTTCGGCCTCGGCTCGCCCGAGACCTACGAGATGAACATGCAGGTCCTGCGCAAGGGCGACGTCATCGACCGCGACGAGCTGCTGCGCAAGCTCGTGAGCATCCAGTACACGCGCAACGACACCGCGCTCGGCCGCGGCACGTTCCGCGTGCGAGGCGAGACGCTCGAGGTCTTTCCCGCCTACGAGGAGACGGCCTTCCGCGCCACGCTGTTCGGCGACGAGGTCGAGCGCCTGCAGCACTTCGACCCGCTCACCGGCGAGCTGATCGCCGACGACCTCGAGCACGTCGCGGTCTGGCCGGCGACGCACTACAACGTCAAGGAGGGAAGCATCGACCGCGCGGTCACGGAGATCGCGCGCGAGCTCAACAACCGCTGCCTGCAGCTCGAGTCCGAGGGCAAGCTGCTCGAGTCGCATCGCCTCAGGCAGCGCACCCAGTACGACATGGAGATGCTGCGCGAGATGGGCTTCTGCAACGGCATCGAGAACTACTCGCGGATCCTGGACGGCCGCGAGCCCGGCGCCCGGCCGTACTGCCTCATCGACTACTTCCCGAGCGACTTCATCTGCTTTCTCGACGAGTCACACCAGACCGTGCCGCAGATCGGCGGCATGTACGAGGGCGACCGCAGCCGCAAGCAGACCCTCGTGGACTACGGCTTCCGGCTGCCGTCGGCGCTCGACAACCGCCCGCAGAAGTTCGACGAGTTCCTGAGCATCACCCCGACGCTCGTCTTCGTGAGCGCCACCCCCGGCAAGTACGAGAAGGCCCACTCCGGCCGGGTGGTCGAGCAGATCGTGCGCCCGACGGGCATCGTCGACCCGATGGTCGAGGTGCGCGAGACGCGCAACCAGATCGACGACCTCATGAACGAGATCCGCGTCGTCGTCGACCGCGGCGAGCGGACGCTGGTCACCACGCTGACGAAGAAGATGAGCGAGGACCTCACCGACTATCTGCTCGAGATGGGCTTCAAGGTCCGCTACCTGCACTCGGAGATCGACACGCTCGAGCGCATCCAGATCATCCGCGACCTCAGGCTGGGCGAGTACGACGTGCTCGTCGGCGTCAACCTCCTGCGCGAGGGCCTCGACCTGCCCGAGGTCTCGCTCGTCGCGATCCTCGACGCCGACAAGGAGGGCTTCCTCAGAGGGGAGACCTCGCTCATCCAGACGATCGGCCGTGCCGCGCGCAACATCGAGGGCAAGGTCCTCATGTACGCCGACAAGGAGACCGACGCCATGCGGGCCGCGCTCGGGGAGACCGACCGCCGCCGCGCGATCCAGCTCGCCTACAACGAGGAACACGGCATCACGGCCGCGACGATCGTCAAGGGGATCTCCGACATCGCCGAGTTCCTGCAGTCGGAGTCCAAGGTGCCCGGCAAGGGCGGCAAGCGGCGCCGGCGCGCGGCGAAGGCGGCCGTCGAGTCGATGACGCTCACCGAGCTCGAGCACACGATCGTCGAGCTCGAGGAGGAGATGCTCGCCGCCGCCGAGGAGCTGCGCTTCGAGTACGCGGCCCGCGTGCGCGACGAGATTCGCGATCTGCGTCGCGAGCTGCTCACCGCGCAGTCCAACGAGGCGCCGGCCGCCTGAGCCTGGGACGAGGCGCCACGCGGTAGCGTGCTCGCCGTGGCCACGCACCGGGGCATCGAAGCGACGACTGCGGCCCTCGTCGCCGTGCTCGAGGCCGCCACCGCCGCCAGCGGCCTGCCCGCGATCCGCTGCGCCGCCTATCGCACGGCCGACCTGAGCGCGCCGATGGGGGAGGGCGTGTCGGTCTACCTGCACAACGTCTGGCTCTCCACGGGCCGCGCGCGCCCGACGCCCGGTGGCCCTGCGGTGCCGGGCGTCGTCGTCGAGCTGCACTACCTCGTGACCGCCTGGGGACCGGACAGCGCGCGCCAGCAGCGGCTGCTCGGCTGGGCGATCCAGACGCTGCTCGCGACGCCGGTGCTGCCCGCCGCCGCGCTCAACGCGAGCGACGCGGTGTTCGCGGCCGGCGAGCAGGTGACGATCGCGTGGGAGTCACTCGGGATCGAGCAGCTGGCGGCGATCTGGCAGGCCGCGCCGACGGCATGCCAGCCGTCGGGAGCATTCGTGGCGCGGTTCGCGCTCGACTGACCCGTGGGCCACGAGCCGCTGCAGCAGGCCGTCCTGGCGTGGTACGACGAGCACGGCCGCGACCTGCCGTGGCGGCGCACGCGCGACCCGTACGCGATCCTCGTGTCGGAGGTCATGGCGCAGCAGACGCAGATCGTGCGCGTCCTCGAGCGCTACGACCGCTGGCTCGCACGCTGGCCGACGGTGCACTCGCTCGCCGACGCGACCGTCGCGGAGGTGCTCACCGAGTGGAGCGGCCTCGGCTACAACCAGCGCGCGCTGCGCCTGCGCGCGGCCTGCGTGGTCGTCGCGCGCGACGGCTGGCCGCGCGACGCGGCCGGCCTGCGCGGCCTGCCCGGCGTCGGCCCGTACACGGCGGCGGCGGTCGCGTCGTTCGCCTTCGGCGAGCGCGTGGCGGCGGTCGACACGAACGTCCGCCGGGTCGCCGCGCGCCTGGCCGTCACGCCCGAGGACCTGCTCCCGCCGGAGCGCCACGCCGACTGGAATCAGGCCGCGATGGAGCTCGGCGCGCGTGTCTGCGCGGCCCGCTCACCGCGCTGCGCGGAGTGTCCGGCGGCGGCGTGGTGCCCGTCGCGCGGGCGGATCGCGTCCGCACAGCGCGCACCCGGCCCGCTCCGGCCGCGCTTCGAGGAAACCGATCGCTGGGCCCGCGGGCGGATCGTCGCCGCGCTGGCCGCCGGTGACGGGCTGCCGGCGCAGATCGCGCCGGACCGGCTGGAGCGCGTGCTGACCGGCCTGGAACGCGACGGCCTGATCGAGCGCGGAGCGTCGGGGGTGGGACTCCCGGGCGCACCGCGCTAGGGTCTGGCACGCTCGACCGTTCGTCCGCGAAGAACTCACGGAGGCAATGTGGCCCTCGACCGTCAGTCCATCGAGAAGCGAGACTTTCCCATCGGCCGTCGCGGCTACGAGCCCGCGGCCGTCGACTCACACCTTGCCTCGATCGCCCGTGAGGTCGAAGCGCTGAAGCGGGCCAAGGCCGCCGAGCCTGGCGCGGCCGCGACCGAGGCCCCGGCCGCCCGCGCGAGCCAGTCGCTCGCCAGCGTCGCGAGCGCCCAGGTGCAGGCCATCGTCGAGGCCGCCGAGGCGAGCGCCTACGCGATCGAGCGCGAGGCCCGCGACAACGCCGAGCAGACCGCGAAGGACGCGGCGCGCGACGCCCAGCGCACGCGCGACGACGCGATCGAGCGCTCGCAGGAGCATGTTGGCAAGGTCCACGAGGCGACCGCGCTCATGCTGCAGCGCGTCGATGCGATGGAGGGCGAGCTGAGCGCGCTCGTCGAGTCGCTGCGCACCGGCGCCAACCGACTGAGCGCAGACCTCTCGCTGCTGTCGGGCAACATGGGGGAGCTGTACGCCGCGGCGGGCAGTCCCAGCCACGCCGACGCGCCCGCCGAGACGTCCGCGCCGGCGGCGCCCGCGCGGGCCACGCAGGCCCCGCCCGCCGCCGCTGCCCCGATCGTCGAGGACGTAACGATCGTCGAGGAGGCGGACGCGGGCGACACTCTCCCGGAGGTCGACGAGCCTGCCCCGGCCCCGGACCCCGCGGCCGACGGCGACGGCGCCGCCTCCGAGGACGACGACATCGAGGGTGCCCGTCTCATCGCGCTCAACATGGCGCTCAACGGGCAGTCGCGCGAGGAAACCGACAAGTACCTCGCCGAGAACTTCGACCTCAGCGACCGCGGGGCGCTGCTCGACGAGGTCTACGCCACCGTCGAGTAGCCGGGGGCCGGTCAGCCGCGCTGATCGGGCGGGCCGAAGCGCTCGCCGAGAAGGCTCTCGTCGACGCCCTGCGCGCGCAGGAGGTGGGCGACGGGACCGCCGGCGGCGAGGATGAGCTCGAGCAGGTGCGCGTCGAGCTGTGCGCGCCCGATGTCGGCGATCGTGGCGCCGACCGGTCCGCGGGCCGGCGACGACCGGCCGCCGGCGACCGCGAGCGCGCGCTCGCGCACCTCGCCGGGGATCGCGCCCGCCTCGCGCAGCGCGCGAGCGCCGCCGCCGCCGGCCTCCATGAGCGCCAGCAGGAGGTGGGCGATCCCGATCGTCGTGTGCCCGAGCGCGAGCGCCTGGGCGTTCGCGCCCTTCAGGGTCGCGGTCGCCTCGGCGGTGAAAGGGATCGCATCACGGGTCGGCGTCCCGCCGCTGCCCTGCAGGGCGACGACGGTGGCGCGCACGGTCTCGACGTCGACGCCGAGCAGTCCGTCGTCGATGCGGCCGATGCCCAGCAGGAGGTGGACGGTGCCGATCTCGTCGTGGCCGAGCCGGCGCGCCTCCTCCTGCGCGAGCACGACGCACATGCGGGCGCGCTCGTCGAAATGCTCGAACATGGCGACGGATCGTCGCACAATGCGGAAACCGCTCAGCGGGACCGAATACGAACGTCCGTTCGCCCACCTACAATGGGCGAGTGGCCAAGCACGATCGCATCGTCGTCAGCGGCGCCCGCGAGCACAATCTCAAGGACATCAGCCTCGAGCTGCCGCGTGACGCGCTTGTCGTCATCACCGGACTGTCGGGCTCGGGCAAGTCCTCGCTGGCGTTCGACACGATCTACGCCGAGGGCCAGCGCCGCTACGTCGAGTCGCTGAGCGCCTACGCGCGCCAGTTCCTCGGGCAGATGGACAAGCCCGACGTCGACTCGATCGAGGGCCTCTCGCCGGCGATCTCGATCGACCAGAAGACGACGTCGCGCAACCCGCGTTCGACGGTCGGCACAGTCACCGAGATCTACGACTACCTGCGCCTGCTGTGGTCGCGGATCGGCAAGCCGCACTGCCACGTCTGCGGCGCGCCGATCGAGGGCCAGTCGGTCGAGCAGATCGTCGATCAGATCATGGAGCTCGAGGAGGGCACGCGCTTCATGGTGCTCGCGCCGATCGTGCGCGGGCGCAAGGGCGAGTACGGCAAGCTCTTCGACGAGCTGCGCGCCGACGGCTACACGCGGGCGAAGGTCGACGGCGAGCTGCGCCTGCTGGAAGATCCGATCGAGCTCGACAAGAAGTTCAAGCACGACATCTCGGTGGTCGTCGACCGGCTCGTCATGCGCCACGACGTCCGCAAGCGCCTGGCCGACTCGATCGAGACGGCGTCGGGGCTGGCGGACGCGATCGTCGAGGTCGAGCTGCTGCCGGCGCGAGGGGAGGACGGCCCGGGAACGGTGTTGACGTTCTCCGAGCGCTTCGCCTGCCTGAAGTGCGGCACCTCGATGCCCGAGCTCGAGCCGCGGATGTTCTCCTTCAACTCCCCGCACGGCGCCTGCGAGCGCTGCACCGGCCTGGGCTCGCAGCGCGAGATCGACCCCGAGCTGATCGTGCCCGACCCGGCGCTGTCGATCGCCGAGGGCGCGCTCGCCCCGTGGGCCAACAGCTCCTCGAACTACTACGAGCAGATCAGCGAGGCGATCGCCGAGCGCTACGGCGTCGACCTCGAGGCGCCGTGGGAGGAGCTGAAGGAGAAGGACCGCGAGCTGTTCCTCTACGGCACGAACGGCGAGCCCGTGCAGGTCACCTATCGCAACCGCTACGGCCGCCGGCGCTCCTACCAGACGCGCTTCGAGGGGATCATCCCCAACCTCGAGCGACGCTACCGCGAGACCGACTCCGAGTTCTCGCGCGAGAAGATCGAGGAGTACATGAGCATGCGGCCGTGCCCGGCGTGCGGCGGCGCCCGGCTGCGGCCCGAGTCGCGCGCGGTGCTCGTGGCGGGGATGCCGATCCACGAGTTCACGCACCTGAGCGTCCGCGCGGCGCTGACGTGGCTGGCCGAGGTGCAGCTGACAGACACCGAGCGCCACATCGCGCGGCTCATCCTGCGCGAGATCGAGGAGCGGCTGAACTTCCTGGAGAACGTCGGCATCGGCTACCTGTCGATGGAGCGCGCGGCGGCGACGCTGAGCGGTGGCGAGGCGCAGCGCATCCGGCTGGCGACCCAGATCGGGTCGTCGCTCGTCGGCGTGCTCTACATCCTCGACGAGCCGTCGATCGGCCTGCACCAGCGCGACAACGCCAAGCTCATCGCGACGCTCGAGCGGCTGCGCGAGCTCGGCAACACGGTCATCGTCGTCGAGCACGACGAGCAGACGATGCGCGCCGCCGACCACATCGTCGACATCGGGCCGGGCGCCGGCGAGCACGGCGGCGAGATCGTCGCGCAGGGCAAGGCGGCCGACATCGAGGCCGTGCCGGAGTCGCTGACCGGCCAGTTCCTGGCGCGAACCCGCGTCATCGACATCCCGGAGAAGCGGCGCACCCCGTCGGGTTACGTGGAGATCCGCGGCGCGGCCGCGAACAACCTGAAGGCGCATCGACGTCAAGGTCCCGCTCGGCGTGATGACCGCGGTGACCGGGGTCAGCGGCTCGGGCAAGTCGACGCTCGTCAACGAGGTGCTGTTCAAGGCGGTCGGCAACCGCCTGCACCGCGCGCGCCAGAAGCCGGGGCGCCACACGACGATCCTCGGGCTCAACCAGCTCGACAAGATCATCCAGGTCGACCAGTCGCCGATCGGGCGCACGCCGCGCTCCAACCCGGCCACGTACACGGGCCTGTTCGACGTCATCCGCGACCTGTTCTCCAAGACGCAGGAGGCGAAGGTGCGCGGCTACAAGCCGGGCCGCTTCTCGTTCAACGTCAAGGGCGGGCGTTGCGAGGTCTGCCGCGGCGACGGCCAGATCAAGATCGAGATGCACTTCCTGCCCGACGTCTACGTGCCGTGCGAGCAGTGCGGCGGCAAGCGCTACAACCGCGAGACGCTCGACGTGCACTTCAAGGGCCGGACGATCGCCGACGTGCTGAACATGCCCGTGGAGGAGGCGCTGGAGTTCTTCCAGCACATCCCGAAGATCCGCCGCCGGCTGGAGACGCTGTCGGCCGTCGGGCTGGGCTACATCCGCCTCGGCCAGCCGGCCACGACGCTGTCGGGCGGCGAGGCGCAGCGCGTAAAGCTCGCGACGGAACTGTCGAAGGTCGCGACCGGCCGCACGCTGTACATCCTCGACGAGCCGACAACCGGGCTGCACTTCGCCGACGTCCAGCGCCTGCTCGAGGTGCTACACCGGCTCGTCGACCAGGGCAACAGCGTCGTCGTGATCGAGCACAACCTCGACGTCATCAAGACCGCCGACCGGCTCATCGACATGGGTCCCGAGGGTGGGGAGGAGGGCGGCCAGGTCGTCGCCTCCGGCACACCTGAGGAGGTCGCCGGGACGCCGGGCTCCTACACGGGCGCGTTCCTCGCCGACGCGGGGGTCGTGCCGGCGACGGCGAAGGCCAAGCGCGGGCGCGGGCGCAAGGTGGCCGCCGCGGCGTAGCCCGCGGTGGTGCCGATTGCCGGCGTGCTCGCCGGGGCCGGCGTCGCTAACTGCATCATTGAGGGAGTCAGGGAGTGTGGCCGGCGGCCCTTCGGCCAGGTCGGCGTCTTTGCGTGTGACCGGGAGGGGTCCTCGAAGAACCGTCCCAGAAATGGACGCAAACTCGAGCACCCCGCGCGCAAGGGGTCTTGCGATTTCCGTCCAGCACAGAAGGACGGAAATCGCACCACCCCCAGGCCGACCCCGGACGTGACGCCGACACCCCCGCCAACTCACACCCGTCAGAGACGCAGTTCTCCGACAGCTGCCGTGACGCGGCGCGTCAGCGCACATGGCGATCCCCGCGGCCTCAGTGTCCGTGGTGCGCGTGCACCACCGCGTGGCCCTTGCCGCGGGCGAGCAGCCAGCGATTGACCGGGTAGGCGGCCGCCCCCGCGACGAGCAGCGCCGCGGCCAGCGCGGCCCAGAAGCCGAGGTTGCCCGGTCCCGCGTCCATCGCGCCCGGGATCGCCAGCATGATCGCGTTGTCGACGATCTCCATGATCGTGATCGAGATCGTGTCCGACGCGAGCGCGAGCGGGACGACCGCGGCGAGCGGCATCCCCGAGCGCAGCAGCGGCAGGCTCGTCAGCGAATAGCCGAAGAAGAAGGCCAGCGCGATCGCCAGCGCGACCGTGCCCAGGTCGGAGAA
The DNA here is from genome assembly GCA_963751065.1 of uncultured Actinomycetes bacterium. Taxonomy (GTDB): domain Bacteria; phylum Actinomycetota; class Thermoleophilia; order Solirubrobacterales; family Solirubrobacteraceae; genus CADCVQ01. The sequence continues at coordinate 147,176 of CAVVTD010000003.1, read as the reverse complement.
CCCGAGCGCCGTGCCGATGACCATGCCGAGCACCTCGCCGATGGCGCAGCCGGTCAGGCAGTGGACCGTCGCGCTGAACGCGAGCGCATTGAGCGAGCGGTCGGGCGGGTGCGATGCGTGGGCGTGGGTGCTCATGGCTGCTCCGGTAGGTCGTTCGGCGTCGTGCGCCTGCCAGTATACCCCCTGGGGGTATCGAAGGCGGGCACCATGGCATAGCCTCCCCGGCGGATGGATGATCTCGCGGCCAAGGCCACGCTGTGGTTTCAGAAGTGGCGCTGGTACGAGCGCAACACGCTGCCCTGGCGACGCGCCCGGCTCGACTGGGAGCTCATGCGCCGCGAGGCGTACGCGCGCCGCCCGCTGCACGGAAACGTCCTCGAGGCGCTGCTCGACGGCCGCTTGGAGGTGGGCGCCAACGTGTTCTTCGAGCCCGACGTCTGGATCACCCTGTCCGACGAGGCCACGATCAGCATCGGCGAGGGGACGTTTCTCAACATCGCCGTCATGGTCGCGGCGATGGATCGCGTGGAGATCGGGGCGCACTGCATGCTCGCCAACGGCTGCTTCGTCACCGACGCCAACCACCGCTTCGACGACCCCGAGACGCCGATCACCTGGCAGGGCTTCACGAGCAAGGGGCCGACGAGGATCGGCGACAACGTCTGGCTCGGCGCCAACGTCGTCGTCACGAGCGGCGTGACCATCGGCGAGCGCTGCGTGATCGGCGCCAACAGCGTCGTCACGCAGGACATCCCGCCGTTCTCGATCGCCGGCGGGGTGCCGGCCAAGGTGCTGCGCGCCGTCACCTACCACGGCGACGGCGCGCGCCCCTGATCCGGGGTCCTCGGCTCAGCCGCCGAAGCGCCCGCGCAGCGCCATCACGTTGTCGACGTAGCGCTTCGTGTCGTCGAACAGCCCGCGGCTGCGGACCGATCCGAGGCCCTGGTAGTAGCCGGCGGCGGCCATCCGCGCGTCGCCGTTGGTCTCCTTGAGCAGCTGGGCGAGGTACAGCGAGCCCGCGCGCACGTTGTCGACGGCCGAGCGCGGGTCGAGCGGCATGGGCGCGAGGTTGCGGTTGACCCAATCCCAGGTGCCGGGCATGACCTGCATGACGCCGCGGGCGTTGGCCGGTGACACGGCGGCGTTGTTGAAGCCGCTCTCCTGCCACGCGATCGCCGCCGCCAGCGAGGCCGGCGCACCGTGCTCTGCCGCCAGCGCCTTGATCTGCTGGGCGCCCAACCGCGTATGCGTGGGCGCCGGGTCGGCGGCGGGCACAACGCGGGCGGCCGGCGCCGGTGCGTCAGCCCGGGCCGGCGCGGGCGCGCCGGTCGGCAGCTTGAGGACGGTGCCGATCAACAGCCAGGCGTTCGGCGAGAGACCGTTCATGTAGGCCATCTGCTCCGTCGGCACACCGGTCTGCGCGGCCAGGCCGCTGAGCGTGTCGCCGGGCCGGACGATGTAGGCGCCGAGCGGACGCGGGGCGCCCGCGGCCGGCGTGACCGGTGCCACCTTCGCCCTTGCCTCCACCGCCGGGGCGTCACCCGCGGGCGAGACGCCCAGCGCGGCCAGGGCGGCCTGGCCCTCGGGGATGGAGGGGATCTTGATCGTCGAGCCGAGCACGACGTTGGCGTCCTCGCTCAGGCCGTTGTAGGCGGCCACCGTGCGGGTCGTCAGGTTCGACACCGCGGCGATCGACCACAGGGTCTCGCCGGGCTCGACGGTGTGCAGGACGTGGGCATTCGCGGTCGGTGCCGCGAACAGTGCGACGGCGACCGCGATCAAGCTCATTCGCATGACGCGCATGATTTCCTTCCTTCGGGTGCGACCACCATGCCTCGCAACGCACCGTTTTTCACGCCGGCGCGCGGAGTTACGTCGTCCTGCAGGCGGCGCTGCAGCGCCCCAGGGCGCTCGGCCGTCTAGCCCTTGGAGGTCATGACGATCAGGCCGAGCACGATCGCGGTGGTGAAGATCAGTCCGCCGAGCGCCGCCATGCCGAAATGCAGCGCGGCGGCCGCGGTGCGCCCGCCGCGCCGCGCCTCGCCGGCCCGCGCGGTGCCGTAGACGACCATGCCCCACGAGAGCGTGACCACGAGCGCGGCGAGCGGCGCCGCCAAGGCGAGCTCGAGCAGTGCGGCGGAGTCGACCGCGGCGATCATGAGTCCGCCGGTGCCGGAGTGGCCGTCGCGATCGGCGGGCCGTTGCGCAACCGCTTGCCGAACATCGCCGCGATGAGCATGATCACGCTGACCGAGATGAGCAGCGGCCCGAGCGCGCCGGTGCCGAAGATCCGGCTCACGCCGTACGTCACGGCGCCGACGGCCGCCGCGGCGGGCAGCGTCAGCACCCAGGCGACGGCGATGTTGCCGGCCAGACCCCAGCGCACCGCCGACACGCTCTTGGCCGCCCCCGCGCCGAGCACCGCGCCGGTGATCGAGTGCGTCGTCGACAGCGGAAAGCCGAGGTGCGAGGCGGTAAGCAGGACCGCCGCCCCGCCGCCCTGCGCGGCGAAGCCCTGCGCCGGGTCCATCTTGTAGATCTTGCTGCCCATCGTGCGGATGATCCGCCAGCCGCCGGAGTAGGTGCCCAGCGCGATCGCCGACGCCGCCGAGACGATGACCCACAGCGGCGGGTCGGGGCTCGGTCCTTCGAGCGTCCCGTGCGCGATGAGCGCGAGGGTGATGATGCCCATCGTCTTCTGCGCGTCGTTCGTGCCGTGCGACAGCGACAGGAGGCTCGCGCTGACGATCTGGCCCAGGCGATAGCCGCGGTTCACCGATCCGGGCCGCAGGCGCCCGACCATCCGGTAGGTGATGAGGATGCAGGCGCCGGCCGTGAGGAACGCGACGATCGGGGCCACGAGCGCGGGCACGATGACCTTCTCGAACAGTCCGCCGCCGAAGATCGCATCCGGCCCGCTGGCGGCGAACGCCGCGCCCACGACGCCGCCGATCAGCGCGTGCGAGGAGCTCGAGGGCAGCCCGAAGTACCACGTCACGAGGTTCCAGGTGATCGCGCCGATCAGGCCGGCGAAGATCACGGTGGTCGTGATGAGCTTGGCGTCGACGATCCCGCTGGCCACCGTGGCGGCCACCTTGATCGAGATGAACGCGCCGACGAAGTTCAGGATCGCCGACAGCGTGACCGCGGTCTTCGGCGCCAGCGCGCGCGTCGAGATCGACGTCGCGACGGCGTTCGCGGTGTCGTGAAAGCCGTTCGTGAAGTCGAACGCGAGCGCGGTCGCGACGACGATCACCAGGATGATGTCGCTATCCATGCGGGGGGATGAAGTTCAGGAGTTCTTGACGACGATGTTCGCGATGACGTTCGCGATGTGCTCCGTGGCGTCGATCGCCTCTTCGAGCCGCTCGAAGATGTCCTTCCACCGGATCACGACCATCGGATCGATGCCCGTGTCGAACAGCGATGCGACGGCTTCCCGGGTTACCCGATCGCCGTCGGTCTCAAGGCGGTGGATCTCGCTCGTGTAGTGCGAGACGTCCTTGAAGCCGCGGATCCGCGGCACGGCCTCGTTGATCCGCCGGCAGCACTCCATGAGGATGTGCGCCAGGCGCTGGGCCTGCTCCATCGGGGCCTCGATGCGGTACAGCCCGAGGTAGTCGGCGACCTCCTCGGTGAGGTCGACGATGTCGTCCAGTCCCGAGGCCAGCTCCAGGATGTCCTCGCGGTCGATCGGCGTCACGAACGTCGCGTTGAGGCGCTGGATGATGTCGTACGTGATCCGGTCGCCCTCCTGCTCACAGAGCAGGATCGCGCGCGCGCAGCCGTGCTGGTCGGGAAACGAGCGCAGCATCTCGTCGAGCAGCTCGCCCGCGCGCAGGGCATTGGCGGCGGCCTCCTCGAAGAGGTCGAAGAAGACGCGGTCCTTCGGGGCGAAGATCTGCGACAGGCGAGCCACGGCTCGCCACTCTAGTGGTCCCCGCGGCGGGGGTTAGGTCAGCCGCTCGCGCAGCGCGGCCAGCTCCTGGCGCTCGATCCCGTAGCCGTGTTCGGGCGCGGGGTAGCGCCGCGTGCGCACATCGTCGGCGAACGCGGCGACGCCGGCCACCATCTCGTCCTGCAGGCTCGCGTAGCGCTTGACGAAGCGCGCGCCGAGCCCCTCGCGGATGCCGAGCAGGTCGTGGAAGACGAGCACCTGACCGTCGGTGGCGGGTCCCGCGCCGATCCCGATCACCGGGATCTCCAGGCGTGCCATGAGCAGCTCGGCGACGTCGGAGGGGATCGCCTCGAAGACGATCGAGAAGCAGCCGGCCGCCTGCAGCGCGACGCGCCTCGGCCGCGACGCGGGCCGCCCCGGCGGCGCTGCGGCCCTGCGCGCGGTAGCCGCCGAGCGCGGTCGCGGTCTGCGGCGTGAGGCCGACGTGGCCCATGACCGGGATGCCGGCGCCCACGATCGCCCGTGCCCGCGCGCAGGACGACGGTCCGCCGCCCTCGAGCTTGACCGCGTCGCAGCCGGCCTCCTTGACGAAGCGCAGCGCGGTCGCCACCGCCTGCTCGTCGGAGATCTCGTAGGAGCCGAACGGCAGGTCGCCGACGAGAAACGGCGTGCGCAGGCCGCGCCGGGCGGCGCGCGCGAGCATGAGCATCTCGTCGAGCTCCACGGCGACCGTGGAGGGGTAGCCGAGCACGGTCATGGCGCCGGAGTCGCCGACGAGCACGACGTCGACGCCCGCCTCCTCGGCCGCGCGGGCGCTCGGGAAGTCGTAGGCGGTGACCATGACGATCGGCTCGCCGAGGCGCTTCATCTCCGCCAGGCGCGGCAGCGTGACGGGGAGGCGGTCGACGATCGCGCTGGCGGCGATCTGGCTGGGGTGGGTGGACATCAGCGGCCTTCCTTTCCGAACGGCAGGAGCGTGGCGACCTCGTGATCGATGCCGAGCATCACGTTGGTTCCCGTTTCGACGTGGACGACGGTCGGCTCGTACTCGCGCAGCTCGGTGCGGTCGTACTGCGCGTAGGAGATGACGATGATCGTGTCGCCGCGATGCACGAGCCGGGCGGCGGCGCCGTTGACCTGCATCGTGCCCGAGCCGCGCTCGCCGGCGATCGTGTAGGTCTCGAAGCGGGCGCCGTTGTCGACGTCGACGACGTGCACCTGCTCGTGCTCGAGGATGTCGGCCGCCTCGAGCAGGTCGGGGTCGATGGTGATCGAGCCGACGTAATGCAGGTCGCAATCGGTCACCGTCGCCCGGTGGATCTTGGACTTCAGCATCGTTCGCTGCATCACAGGCTCCCTGGCGGTCCGTTGAGGATGTCGTTGTCGATCAGGCGTACGTCGCCCACCCGCGCGGCGACCGCGACGAGCACCGGCTGCTCGCCGACGGTGGGCACGGAGGCGAAGGTGTCGGGGCTGACGAGCTCGAGGTACTCCGGCTCGACGTCGAGCTCGGCCATCGCGACGCGGCCGATGGCGGCGAGGATCGTGGCGTCGCGCTCCCCGGCGGCGTGGCAGGCGCGGATCGCCTCGAGGCCGCGGTGCAGCGCGAGCGCGCGGCCGCGCTCTTCGCCGCGCAGCCGCACGTTGCGGCTCGACAGCGCCAGCCCGTCGGCCTCGCGGACGGTGGGGCCGACCTCGATCCGCACCGGGATGTCGAGGTCGCGCACGACGCGGCGGATGACCGCGACCTGCTGCGCGTCCTTCTGGCCGAAGAAGGCGACGTCGGGCTGGGCGATGTTCAGCAGCTTCGTGACGACGGTGGCGACGCCGGCGAAGTGCGCGGGGCCGCGCTCGGCGCCCTCGAGCGGGGCGCTGACCTCGTCGACCGTGACCGTCGTGGCGAAGCCTCGCGGGTAGATCTCGCCGCCCCGCGGCGCGAACAAAAGGTCGGCGCCCGCCTCGGCGGCCAGCGTCGCGTCGCGGGCCTCGTCGCGCGGGTAGGCGGCGAGGTCGGCGGACTCGTTGAACTGCGTTGGGTTGACGAACAGCGTCACGACGACCTCGTCGCAGGCGGCGCGGGCGCGGCGGATGAGCGAGAGATGGCCCTCGTGCAGGGCGCCCATCGTCGGGACGAGGCCGATGCTGCGCCCGGCGCGGCGCGGGCCGTTGAGCGCGGCGCGCAGGTCGGCGATCGTGCGCAGGGTCTTCATCGCGTCACCGCGACCGGGGTGGCGGCGCCCTGCGCCGCGAGGCGGCGGGTGGCGTCGGCGAGCGCGTCGAACAGCGCGAGCTCGTCGGGCAGCCGCTCGGCCACCGCGGCGCGCTGGCGCGCGACCGTGGCCTCGTCGCCGCGGGCGATCGGCCCGGTCAGGGCGCGCTCGGCGCCCAGCGCGGCCCAGTTGGCGACGCTCGCTTGGACGAGCGCGACGAGCGGCTCGCGCTCCACGCCGGCGGTGGCGGCCAGGCGCTCGGCAAGGCCCTCGAGCGTAACGAGGAAGTTCGAGGCGATCGAGGCGGCGGCGTGGTAGGCGGCGCGGTCGGCGTCGGCGACGTTCACCGGGCGCATGCCGAGCGTGGTGGCGAGCCGTTCGGCGACGGCGAGCGCGCGCGGCGTGGCGCCGGCGATCGCCGCTGTGGCGTTTACGAACGCCGCGCCCGCGGGGGTGACGGTCATGAGCGGGTGCAGCGAGAACGCCTCGTGGTCGCCGAGCGCGGCGAGCGTCGTCGCGGCCGAGCAGTGGCCGACGAGCCGGCCGGGGCGGGCGGGAAGCGCGGCGGCGGCGGCCTCGATGTCGTCGTCGGGGACGCAGAGCAGGACGACGGGCGCGTCATCGGCCGGTGTCTCGCCACGTCGGAACGGGCCCTCGACATCGATTGCGGCGGCGCTCAACGCGCCGGCCAGCGCCGTGCCCATGCGGCCGGCGCCGACGATCGCGATGCGATCGAGGGAGCGCGCCTGGGCAGGCAGCGAAAGCTGGGGCTGCGTGGTCATCGTGTCGGTCCAGTCCTCCAGGAGGTACCGGTCGCGTTATTGATGTGCGAGCGGTTGGCGCCGCCGCGTCCTTCAGAGTAGCTGACGGGTGATGCGGACGCGTTGCGGCGTTGTGCGCTGTCGCGTGGCGGATCGTCGCGATCGCGTGGTTGAACTGCATCATTGAGGGTGTCAGTTGGTCGGGCTGCCGGCGTTCGCGCCGGGGCCCGCGTTCGCGGGAGCGTGGCGGGTTAATGCTCTGTGCGAACACTTTCGCGCCATGCTCCTGTTCGGAGGGCGTGCGGGCGAGTCCAATGGCACGAACTGCCCGATATACGGGCATTTCGTGCCATTGACCACCTCATCGGGGTCGCGCACTGCTGCACGGGAACGAACCCATTCCCTCAGAGCTGTCGTTCGCCGACGCCTCGACAAACGCCGTTACGAAGTAGTCGACCCGTTTCTCGCTCGTTGCGGTTTCGCACGCGGATCGCGCCCCGATCGCGTCTACGATCGCGCCGTGGCCACGAAGGACGAGCGCCGCGCGGAGCTGACCGCCGTCTATCGCGAGGCGCGCGCGTGCACGCGCTGCCCCGAGCTCGCGAGCACGCGGACGCAGGTCGTCTTCGGCGCCGGCAACGCCGACGCCGACCTCATGTTCGTCGGCGAGGCGCCCGGCGCGAAGGAGGACGAGCTGGGGATCCCGTTCGTCGGGGCCGCCGGCAAGCTGCTCGACCAGCTGCTCGAGGAGGTCGGCCTCGCGCGCTCGGACGTGTTCATCGCCAACGTCCTGCGCTGCCGGCCGCCGGGCAACCGCGACCCGCTGCCGGCCGAGATCGAGAACTGCTCGGAGTACCTGCTGCGCACGGTGGAGCACATCCAGCCGCGCGTGGTGTGCACGCTGGGCAACTTCTCCACGAAGCTCCTGCGCGCCGACCCGACCGGCATCTCACGGCTGCACGGCCAGGCGGAGATCCTCGTCATCGGCACCCGCGCCGTGCGCCTGTACCCGCTGTTTCATCCCGCCGCGGCGCTCTACACGCGCTCGCTGCTGGAGACGTTGCAGGCCGACTTCGCGCAGCTGCCGGAGCTGCTGGCGCTCCCGCTGCCCGAGCAGCCACGGGCCGCGGAAACCGAGCCCGAGCCGGTCATCCCCGAGCCGGAGATCGTGGCGGCGCCAGAGCTCGAGCTCCCGGTGCGCGAGGAGCCCGACGACCGCCAGCTCGGCCTCTTCTAGAAACCGTCTAAGCGCCGACCGCGCTGCCGCGGAGCGCCGGCAGCACCTGCTCGCCGTATGTCCGGATCGAGCCGAATGGATCGGCGCGGCCGATGAGCTGCAGGCAGATGACCGTCGCTCCCGCGTGCTCCATCTCGCGGATGCGCTCGACGTGCTCCTCCGGGTCGGCTGACACGAGGAAGCCCTCGTGTGCGAACTGCTCGTCGCTCATCTGCGCGTCCGCGCGGCGCTGCATGTCCTCCTGGTCGGCGATGTCCTCGAGGTAGAGCTCGGGCAGCTGGGTCGGCTTCCAGTGCCGCGCGCCCTCGATCGCCGCGCGCTCGTCGTCGGCCCAGGCGAAGCCGGACTGGAAGATGATCTCGCCCGGGTCGCGGCCGTGATCCGAGCAGGCCTCCCGGTAGGCCTCGACGATCTCCGGCGCCTTCTCGGGGTCGCCCAGCGTCCAGAGGCCGTCGCCGAAGCGCGCCGCCACCTCGGCGGACTGGGGACCGAACGCCGACACGTAGAGCTTCGGGCGCGTCCGGGCGCGCGTCCACAGCCGCGCGTTCTTGAGCTTGAACCAGCCGGCGTCCATCGTCACCGTCTCGCCGTCCCACAGGCGCGTGATCGCCTCCAGGCCCGTCTCCAGGCGGCGGCGCTGCTCCTCGTACTCCGGCCAGTCCAGACCCAGCGGCGTCTCGTTGACGGACTCGCCGGACCCGACGCCGAGGAACACGCGGCCCGGATAGAGCTCCTCGAGCGACATGAACGCCTGGGCCACCAAACCGGGGTGGTAGTGATGGACGATCGGCGTCACGCCGGTGCCGATCGGCTTCTGCGTGACCTGTCCGAGCGCGCCCAGGTAGACCCAGGCCTGGGTCGCCTGGCCGTCGGGGAACCACGGCGCGAAGTGGTCGGAGGTGCCGAGGCCGTCGAAGCCGGCGCGGTCGGCCGCCTTGGCCTGCTCGAGCATCTGCGACGGGGTGAACTCCTCCGTCGAGGTCGCGAACCAGTACTGCATCGGGAGCGCTCCTTTCGGCGGGGTCAGACGAACGGCCTACCCGCCAGGAGCGCCCCGTGCGCGCCTATTGCGCGCCGCCGGCCTCGTCGGCGGGCTTGAGCGTCAGCGCACAGCCGTTGATGCAGTAGCGCTGGCCGCTGGCGCCGGGCCCGTCGGGGAAGACGTGGCCGAGGTGGCCGCCGCACTGGCTGCAGAGGACCTCGGTACGGCGCATGAACATGCCGTTGTCGTCGCGCAGCGTCACGTGCGCGGCGACGGCGGGATCGGTGAAGCTCGGCCAGCCGGTGCCGGAGTCGAACTTCGTGTCAGAGGAGAACAGCTCGGCGCCGCAGCCGGCGCAGGTGTACATCCCCGGCGTCTTCTCGTCGACGTACGGGCCGGTGAACGCGCGCTCGGTGCCCGCCTTGCGGAGGATCTCGTACTGCGCGGGGGTGAGCTCCGCGCGCCACTCCTCGTCGGTCTTCGTGATGGGAGCCTCGATGGGGGTGTGCTTCATACCTCCAATGTAGCCCCGCGGCCCGATCCGTTACGCGGCCTGGCGCCTCAGCGCCGCGCCACCCGGCGGGCGAGATAGCCGACCTGGGCGAGCTGAGCAAGCCCGTCGAGCACCCGCTCTCCGTGCGTGAGATCGGCGCGCACGTACTCGGCCAGGTCGCCGTCGCGCCCGTAGTAGCGCCACGCGCGCGAGGAGCCGATCGTGCGCAGCAGCGCCGCGGTCAGCGGCGGCGAGGCAAACGCGCCGTGCACGAAGAGCAGCCCGCCCGGCGTGACCCGCCCGGGCCAGCGGCCGAACAGCTCGGCGGCGATGCTGAAGGGCGCGGCCGGGCCGATGAAGAGCACGTCGATCGAGCCGTCCACGCGCGCGACCGCGCCCGGCTCGACGATCAGCACCTCGACACCCTCGCGCGCTCCGGCGTGGATCGCCTCGACCGCCGAAGTCGCCACGTTGCCGGTCATGACCACGCGCGCCGGAGGGTCGAGCACGCGGGCGCAGGCCTGCAGCCGTTGCGCCTGGGTGGGGCTGAGCACGTCGCGAAGGTACCTCACACAAGCCGCATGGGCTCCCGCCGTAGGAGCCATTAGAGTGCGGCAGGTGCCGTGGTCTCCCCGTCGCGTCCTGGTCGCGCTGCTGGCGACCGCGCTGCTGTCCGCTCCCGCCGTCGCCTCCGCGCAGGACTCGACGATCCCGGAGGACGGCGCCGGGGTCTCGTCCACGCCGCCGGTCCCGCTGCCCGGTGAGCAAGCGGAGAGCCAGACCACCGGCGACCTGCCGAACACGGGCTCGGATCCGCGCATGCTGTTCCTCGCCGGCCTGGCGATGTCGCTCCTCGGTGCCGGGCTGCGTCTGCGCACCGCCGATGCCGACGACTACTGAGATCACCTCCCACCCCGACGGCCCGCTGGAGATCCGCCGCCTCACGTACGCCGACCTGCCGCAGATCATCGCCATCGAACGGCGCGCCTTTCCGACGCCGTGGTCGCTGGCGATGTTCGTGCTCGAGCTGTCCAAGCCGGCCAGCGTGTGCCTGGCGGCGCTGCGGGGCGGGCAGATGCTCGGCTTTCTCATCTGCTCGCGCTACGACACCGTCTGGCACATCATGAACGTGGCCGTTGATCCCGAGCGGCGTCGCGTGGGTATCGCCACAGCCATGCTGACGGACCTGCTGCGGCGCATCGACGGCGACAAGGCGCGCTTCACGCTCGAGGTCCGCGAGTCCAACGCCGCCGCGATCGAGCTCTACGAGCGCTTCGGCTTCCGCGCGGCCGGCCGGCGGCGGCGCTACTACCAGGACAACGGAGAGGACGCCGTGATCATGTGGCGAACGCGCTCGACGCTCGAGGGCTCCTTCGACGACGTTCCCAACGCGGCCCCGTCGGCGTGAGCCTCGTGCTCTACGGCAAGCCCGGCTGCCACCTCTGCGACGACGCTCGCGTCGTCCTCGAGCGCGTCGGCGCGCCGTTCGCCGAGGTCGACATCACGTCCGACGACGCGCTGCATGCCGCCTATCTCGAGCGAATCCCCGTCATCACGCTCGACGGGGAGCCGCGCTTCGAGTACTTCGTAGATGAAGCCGCCCTGCGCCGGCTTCTGGATAAAGTGGGCCGTCGATGACGACCGGCGAGCGCGTTCCCACGGCGGTTGACACAGTGGCGCGCGACGGACTCGCCCCGGGCACGGAGCGCCTCTCGCTCGGCGTCGCCGCGCGCCTGTCGCGCTACCTGCAGGTGCTCACGCAGGCCAAGAAGATGGGCAAGGAGACGATCTCCTCGCGTGAGCTGAGCGACTACACGCACGTCAACCCGACGCAGATCCGGCGTGACTTCTCCGGCTTCGGCAAGTTCGGCAAGCGCGGCGTCGGCTACAACGTCGACGCGCTCGTCTCGCAGATCCGCAAGATCCTGCGCACCTCCGGCCAGCACAACATCGCGCTCTTCGGCGCCGGCCACCTCGGCCAGGCAATCGCCTCGTCGGACATCTTCGCCGACCATGGCTTCCGCGTGATCGCGATCTTCGACACCGACAAGTCGAAGATCGGCCAGAAGGTCGGCTCGACGACGGTGCGCCACTCGTCGGAGCTGCGCTCGATGGTCGAGGACGAGGACATCGTCGTCGGCGTCCTCGCCGTCCCCACCGCGGCCGCCCAGTCGATCGCCGACGACCTCGTCGAGGCCGGCGTGAAGATCATCTTCAACTACTCCGAGGCCCTGCTGCAGGTGCCCCCGGAGGTGACGGTCCACACCTCGTCTCCGGCGGTCGACCTGCTGTATGCGCTGTACTTCTACTTGACGTAGAAGCGCGGCTCCCGGCGGCCTCCTGGCGCAAGATACATTGCGCTCCCATGCCCATCGACCTCGACAACATGGAGGAGATGTTCGCCGCGTCCACGGACCTCACCGTGGGCCTGGAGGAGGAGTTCGCGGTGCTCGATCCGCTGACGCTCGACCTCGTCCCGCGCTTCGAGGAGCTGCGCGACGCGGCCGCCGAGCTCGATCCCGTCCTCTTCGGAGCGATCACCGGCGAGCTCATCTCCTCGGAGATCGAGATCGTCTCCGGGCGCGGGGAGGACCTGCACGACGCGATCGCCCACCAGCGCGACCGTCGCCGGCGCCTGCTGAGCCTGGCCGGCCGCCGCGGCGTGGCGCTCGGCTCGACGGGCACGCATCCGTGGGCGGACTACCGCGAGCAGCGCAACATCGACACCGAGCATTACCGCCGCGTCGTCGACGGCCTCGGCTATGTCGCGCGGCGCAACAACACCTTCTCGCTGCACGTCCACGTCGGCGTGCGCGGCGCCGACCGCGCGGTGCAGGTCTGCGACCGCCTGCGCCCGATCCTGCCGCTGCTGCTCGCCGTCAGCGCCAGCTCGCCGTTTCTCGAGGGCCAGGACACGCTGCTGCATTCGGCCCGCAGCCAGATCTTCACGAAGTCCTTTCCGCGCTGCGGCGTGCCCGACGCCTTCGGCGACTGGCGCGCGTTTCGCGAGTACCTCGAGCTGCTCATCGACACCGGCTCGATCGTCGAGTACACGCAGGTGTGGTTCTCGATCCGGCCGCACGCCTCGTTCGGGACCGTCGAGGTGCGCGTCGCCGACGCCCAGATCACGGCGGCCGAGTCCGAGGGCCTGGCCTCGCTCATCGTCGCGTGCGTCGGCCAGGCGATGCGCGACATCGACGAGGGCGTCGCATTCGAGCATCCGCCGCACCGGCTCATCGAGGAGAACATGTGGCGCGCCATCCGCCACGGCCTGGACGGGCGGATGATCGACCTGCGCAGCGGGACGGAGGTCCCCACCCGTGCCGCGATCGACGCCCTGTGGGCGTGGACCGCGCCCGCGCGCGAGACGTCGCGGATCGACGTCGCGCTCGACGGCCCCAACGGCGCGCAGCGACAGCGGACGGCGCTGCTCGAGGGGGCGGATCTGCGCGAGGTCTACGCTGACACGGTCCGCGAGACGATGACGACCTACGCCCAGGAGGTTCCCGCATGAGCACGCAGCCGCCCGAATTCGGCGAAGACGACCTCAGCGACCTCAGCGAGGAGGAGCTGCGGGCCGCATACGAGGCCGAGATCGCGCGCGTGCGCGTCGAGGACGTGCTCGTGCAGACCGTCGTCTCGCTGCTGAACCTCGCCGCGCGCAAGGCGGGCCTGACCGGCGCCGAGGAGGAGCCCGACTTCGAGCAGGTGCGCCAGGCGATCGACGCCACGTCGGCCCTGCTGCCGCTCGTCGAGACGACGCTGGGGCCCGACGTCAAGCAGGTGCGCGATGCGCTCGCGCAGCTGCAGCTCGCGTACGCCCGCTCCGGCGCCACGCCGCCGCCGGACGCTCCGCGCGCCGGTGAGCCGCCGAGCCCGGCAAGCACCCCGCGCGGTGGCAGCGGGCTGTGGGTGCCAGGGCAGTAGGCGCTTCATCCGTCCGTCCGGTTAGTATGCGCGCGCGTTTGTCGCCGCTGGGGGCCATTGACACCTGCGCCGCGACGGGCTAGGTCCGCAGTACCAAAGATTTACGGAGGCCGTTTCCCTTGAGTGATTTCCTGCTGGACCACGGGGTCGTTGTCGCATTGATCTGCGCCGGCTTCGCAGTGCTCTACGGCGCGCTGACCGCCAAGTCGCTGTTGGCCCTTTCTCCGGGCAACGAGCGCATGGTGGAGATCTCGAAGGCCGTGCAGGAGGGCGCTTCTGCGTACCTGCGCCGCCAGTACACGACGATCGGGATCGTCGGTGCTGTCCTGTTCGTGGTCCTCATCCCGCTGCAGAGCATCGAGGTGGCGGTCGGGTTCGCGCTCGGTGGCGCGCTGTCCGCGGCGGCCGGGTTCATCGGCATGAACGTCTCGGTGCGGGCCAACTGCCGTGTCGCCGAAGCGGCCCGCGGCGGCATCCCGCCCGCGCTGAACGCGGCGTTTCGCGGTGGCGCGATCACCGGCATGCTCGTCGTCGGCCTCGCCCTGCTCGGCGTCGCCGGCTACTACGGCATCCTCACCTTCCTCTTCGACAGCACGCAGAAGGAGGCCATCGACGCGCTCATCGGCCTGGGCTTCGGCGGCTCGCTGATCTCCGTCTTCGCCCGGCTGGGCGGCGGCATCTTCACGAAGGGCGCCGACGTCGGCGCCGACCTCGTCGGCAAGGTCGAGGCCGGCATCCCCGAGGACGACCCGCGCAACCCGGCCGTGATCGCCGACAACGTGGGCGACAACGTCGGCGACTGCGCCGGCATGGCGGCCGACCTCTTCGAGACCTACGCGGTGACCGCCGTCGCGGTCATGCTGCTCGGCGTCCTGACGTTCGCGGGCGAGAACGCGACGCAGGTCGCGCTGTATCCGCTCGTGCTCGGCGGCGTGGCGATCCTCGCCTCGATCCTCGGCACGTTCGCCGTCAAGTCGGCGGCCGGCAACGTCGAGCGCGCGCTGTACCAGGGTCTCGTCGCCTCGGGGATCATCGCGGCGATCGCCTTCTACCCGATCACGAAGTGGATGATGGAGGGCCTGACGACGGCGACCGCCGACGTGAACATCTCCGTTCCGTCCGTCGGCGATCTGTACCTCTGCTCGCTGATCGGCCTCGCCGTCACCGCGCTGCTGTTCCTCATCACCGACTACTACACGTCGACGCGCTTCAACCCGGTCAAGAAGACGGCCGACGCCTCGCAGACCGGCCACGCGACGAACATCATCTCGGGGCTCTCGCAGGGCATGCAGGCCACGGCGCTGCCCGCGGTCGTGCTGGCGCTCGGCATCTACGGCGCCAACGAGCTCGGCGGCATCTACGGCATCGGGGTCGCCGTCATGGCGCAGCTCGGCCTGTGTGGGCTGATCGTCGCGCTCGACGCGTTCGGGCCGATCACCGACAACGCCGGCGGCATCGCCGAGATGGCGGAGATGCCCGAAGAGGTGCGCAACGTCACCGATCCGCTCGACGCCGTCGGCAACACGACGAAGGCCGTCACGAAGGGCTACGCGATCGGCTCGGCCGTGCTCGCCGCGCTGGTCCTGTTCGCGGCGTTCAAGATCGAGCTCGAGGAGGAGCTCGTCGCCAACGGCAAGGAGCCGGTCGAGTTCCTCATCGATGCGCCGCTGGTCCTCATCGGCCTGCTCATCGGCGGCATGATGGTCTACCTGTTCGCCGCGCTGTCGATGGAGGCCGTCGGCCGCGCCGGTGGCGCCGTCGTCGAGGAGGTGCGCCGCCAGTTCAAGGAGCACCCGGGCATCATGGACAACACCGAGAAGCCCGACTACGCGCGCTGTGTCGACATCGTCACGAAGACCGCGCAGCGCGAGATGATCATCCCGTCGCTGATCCCGATCGTCTTCACGCTGATCGTCGGCCTGCTCAGCGTCGAGGCGCTCGGCGGCCTGCTCATCGGCGTGATCGTCGTGGGCCTGTTCATGGCGGTCGCCATGACGGCCGGCGGCGGCGCCTGGGACAACGCCAAGAAGCTCATCGAAGAGGGCGCGTTCGGTGGCAAGGGCACGCTCGCCCACGAGGCGTCGATCACGGGCGACACGGTCGGCGATCCCTACAAGGACACCTCCGGCCCGGCCATCAACCCGATGATCAAAGTCGCGAACATCGTGGCGATCCTCATCATCCCGCTGGTCGCGTAACGCCTGAGCCGCCCTCGCGGCGCCTGGCCGCACCGGCACGCCCAGGCATCCGCGATCGCTGGCTCAGTCGTCACGCGACACGTGGTGCTGAGTGATGTCTGTCACGACTACAGTCCCCGCCGTGAGCTTTCTCGAGGACCATCTGGGCGGCGCGTCGTGGCGCGCCGACCCGCCGTTCTCGTCGGTGACGTTCAAGGTGCGCCATCTCGGCGCGCGTGACTACCGGGCGGGGTTTCGCGACATCGACGCGACCCTCGACCCGGTCGCCGGGACGCTCGTCGCGGCCGTGCCGGTGGCGTCGCTGGACCTCAACAACCCGGTGATCCGCGAGCGCATGCTGTCGGCCGAGTTCCTCGACGCCGAGCGGTTCCCCGACGTGCGCTGGGTCGTGTCGGACTTCGCCGGCGACGACAGCCGCGCGATCACCGCGACCGGCGACCTGTCGATCCACGGCCACACGAAGACGGTCACCGCGACCGGCAAGATCGGCCTGCCGGGCGTCGGGCTGCTCAGCCCGGAGAACCGCGTCGGCGTCGAGCTCTCTTCGACGATCGACCGGCGCGACTTCGGGCTGGACTGGCAGGAGGCGCTGCCGGGCGGTGGCGACACGCTCGGCTGGGACGTCACGCTCGAGGCCCTGATGGAGTTCGTGGAGCAGGGCTCGTGAGGCGCTGGGCGGCGCCACTGCTCGGCGTGCTCGTGCTCGTGCTCGTCCTCGCAGGCTGCGGCGGCGGCGGCGACAGCGACGACGGCGACAGCGCCGGCACCACCACCGCGGCGACGACGACCTCGACGGCGCCGCAGACCCCGGTGGCGACCGCCCGCGACCGGATCAGCAACTGCCTGACCGGCCTGGGCTACAAGCTCACCGGCGGCGCGGTGCAGAACGCCTCGGACCCGGACGCCGCCGACTACCAGATCGTGATGGACGGCCCGCGCGGCGGTGGCTACATCGGCTTCTACCGCAACGCCTCGCGCGCCGCGCGCGTCGTCACGCAGCTCAAGAAGAACGCCGCGCGCGTCAGCGGCGCCTCCGCCGAGCGCCACGGCGCGGTGAACATCGTGTGGGTCGACCTGCCCGACAAGGCCGCGCGCGCCAGCGTGCGCGGCTGCCTCGTGGACTAGCTCGCCCGCGAGACCGGGCGCCGGGCGCCGGGCCGCGCGCACCCTCGGCGTAGACTCCCGCCGCGGATGGCAGAGCGCCAGCTCCATGGACTGCAGCGCGTGCTGGGGGTCAACGCGCTCTTCTCGACCGCCTACGGCAACGTCGGGTCGTCGATCTATTACGCGCTCGGCCTCGTCGCCGCGCTCGCCGCGGGCCTCACGCCGCTCGTCTTCCTCATCACCGGCGCGCTGTTCTACTGCACCGCCACGACGTACGCCGAGGCGACGGCGATGTACCCCGAGGCGGGCGGCTCGTCGCTCTTCGCGCGGCGGGCGTTCAACGAGCTGTGGTCGTTCTTCACGGCCTGGGCGCAGATGCTCAACTACATCATCACGATCGCCATCTCGGCGTTCTTCGCGACTCACTACGCCGGTCGCTTCACATGGGACGCCTTCAAGGAGTCGCCGGGCGACATCGCACTTGCGGTCGGCATCGTGGCGCTGCTCGCGCTCGTCAACGTGCGCGGGGTCAAGGACGCCGTCAGCGTGAACCTCGTCCTCGCGGTGATCGACTTCATGAGCCAGCTGGCGATCGTCGCGCTCGGCGTGTTTCTCGTCTTCAGCCCCGAGATCCTCATCGACAACCTCGACTTCTTCGGCGATACGCCGACGCTGACCCAGTTCTTGCTCGCGATCCCGATCGGCACGGTCGCCTACACCGGCATCGAGACGATCTCGAACATGGCCGGCGAGGCGCGCGACCCGGACACGACGATCCCGGCGGCGATCAAGCGGGTGATGATCGCCGTGTTCGCGATCTACTTCACCCTGCCGCTCATCGCCCTCTCCGCGCTGCCGGTCGAGTGCGTCAACGGCGAGTGCGTGACGCAGCTCGGCGTCGGGCCCGAGGACGGCGGCTACGCCAACGACCCGATCATCGGCGTCGTGTCGGGCATGGAGCTGGGCGCGTTCCAGGGCTTCGTCCAGGTCTACGTGGGCGTGCTCGCCGTGACGATCCTCATCGCCGCGACGAACGCCGGCGTGCTCGGCATCTCGCGGCTGACGTACTCGATGGGCATGTACCGCCAGCTGCCCGACACGATGCGCCAGCTGCACCGCCGCTACCGCACGCCGTACGTCGGCATCCTCGTGTTCTCGGGCTTCGCCTGCCTGGCCCTGCTGCCCGGCCAGGCCGACTTCCTCGGCAAGATCTACGCGTTCGGCGCGATGCTCTCGTTCTCCATGGCGCACCTGTCGCTCATCTGCCTGCGCGTGACCGAGCCCGACGCGCGCCGGCCCTACCGCAGTCCCGGACGGATGCGCGTGCGCGGCCACGAGCTGCCGCCGCTCGCCGTCATCGGCCTGACCGGCACGATCCTCTCGTTCATCGTCGTCAGCGTGCTCGACCTGAAGGTCGGCGCCGCCGGCGTCATGTGGATGGCGCTGGGCATGGGCGGCTACCTGCTCTACCGCCGCAGCCAGGGCCTGGACTTCGTCTCCACCCACCAGGTCGCCATCCCGCAGCCGGTCACCCAGCACGAAGCCGAGTACGAGTCGGTGCTCGTCGCACTCGACGCGCGCCACTACTCCGCCTCGACGATCGCGACGGCGACCAAGCTCGCCGGGCGCAAGCGCCGCGGCATCCACGTGCTCGTGCTCATCACGGTCCCGCAGGCCTCGCCGCTGGACGCCGAGCTGCCCGAGGAGGAGATCGCCGCGCGGGCCGTCATCGAGCAGGCGCGGCTGCAGGGCGGGCGGCGCGTGAGCGGGCACGTCGAGCGCGTGCGGCCCGGTGGCAGCGGCCGGCTGATCGCCGACGAGGCGCGCGCGATGCGCGCCCACGCGCTCGTCATGCCGCTGCCGCCGCGCACCGGCACGACGCTCTTCGGCAAGACCGTGGAGACCGTGCTCGCCGACCGTCCCTGTCGCGTGATCATCGAGAGCGAGCCGACGAGTGTCTGACGCCGAGCGCCCGCCCGGCCGCGGCCGCGGACTGCACCGATCCTCGACGCTCGTGCTCTCAGCGGCGATGGTCGTGCTCGGCCTGGCGATCCTCGTGCGGACGTTCAACGCCGGCGGCGGGCCGCTGGCGCTCGGCACGATCCTCGGCCTGCTGTTCGTGGGAGCCGGCGCCGGGCGGCTGTACTTCACGTGGAGGGATCTCTAGTGCGCGCACCGCGCGAGCCCGCGGAGCTCATCCGTCGCAGCCTCGGCTCGCCCGCACTGTTCGTGATCGTCTGGTCATCGCTGGCGAGCGCGGTCTACTTCTCGCTGGGGATCGTCGCCGAAAACGCGCTCGGCCTGACGCCCGTCGCCTTCCTCGGCGCCGGGGTCTTCTTCGTGCTCACCGCGATGACGTATGTGGAGGGCGCCTCGCTGCACCAGGAGCGCGCCGGGTCGACGGTCTTCGCGCGCTACGCGTTCAACGAGCTGTGGAGCTTCATCGCCGGCTGGGCCGTGCTGCTGGACTTCCTCATCCTCATCGCCGTCACGGCGTTCGTCGCGACGCACTACGTGGCCGCGTTCTGGGCGCCGCTGGGCAGCGGCGGCACCGAGCTGGCGGTGGCGCTCGCGATCATCGCCTACGTCGCCGTGCGCAACATCCGCGGCGCGAACGCCGGCCGGGCGATCGAGCGCGTCTCGCTGCTCGTGCTGGCCGACGTGGCCCTGCAGCTGCTCGTCATCGTGCTCGGGGCCTTCCTCGTCGTCGACATCGACGCGCTGACCGCGACGATCGACATCGGCACCTCGCCGCGCTGGGAGGACATGCTGTTCGCGCTCACGGTCTCGGCGGTGGCCTTCACGAGCCTGGAGTCCGCGTCGGGGCTGGCCGGCGAGGTGCGCGTCAGCCGCCGCGGCCTGAAGCGGCTGATCGCCTCGGCGACCGTCTCCGTGCTCGTCATCTACGTCGGGATCTCGCTCGTCGCCGTCGCGTCGCTGCCGATCACGCCCGGCGCCTCGCCGCTGACCGGCGACGCGCTCAACGCGCCCGTGCTGGCGCTCGTCTCGACCTTCGACCCGCCGTGGCTGGCGGACGGGCTGCGCTACGTCGTCGCCGCGCTGGCCACGGTCACGCTCGTCGTCGCCGCCCACGGAGCCATGCTCGGGCTCTCGCGGCTGTCCTATTCGCTTGCGCGCAACCGGCAGATCCCCAGCGCGATCGGCCGTCTCGCGCCGACGTACGGCACGCCCTTCGTCGTGATCGCGCTCGCCGCGGTGCTGGCGTCGGCGCTCGTCGTCCCGCGCGACCTCGAGTTCCTCGTCGGCATCTACGCCTACGGGGCCATGCTCGCCTTCCTCATCGCGCACGTGGCGATCTGCGTGCTGCGCTACCGCGAGCCCGACCGCATGCGGCCCTACCGGATCCCGTTCTCGGTGCGGATCGGCGGCGGCGACCTGCCGCTGCCGGCGGTGCTCGGCGCGCTGATGGCGGCCGGCGGGCTGGCCAGCCTGCTCGGCTTCCACGAGGGCGCGCGGGTCATCGGCAGCCTCTGGATGGTCATCGGGATCGCGCTCTACGTCGGCTACCGGCGCAGCGCCGGCATGCCGCTGCGCGAGCGCGTCGTGCTCTCCGAGGCGGCGCTGCGCTCCGAGCCCGCGCGGGCGGAGTACGGCTCGATCCTCGTGCCGATCTACGGCACGGCGCTCGACGACGACATCGTCCAGACCGCCGGGCGGCTGGCGGCGGCGGAGAACCCCGACGAGGGCGAGGGGCATGGCGCGACGATCGAGGCGATCTGGGTCTTCGAGGTCCCGCTCTCGCTGCCGCTCGACGCGCGGCTGCCCGACACGCAGCTGAAGGCCGCGCGCGCGGCGCTGGCCCGCGCGAAGGCGGTGGGGGAGGAGTACGAGGGCGTCGAGGTGATGACGGCGACCGTGCGCGCGCGGCGCGCCGGCGAGGCGATCGTCAGCGAAGCGACGCGGCGCGGCGTCGAGCTCATCGTGCTTGCCGCCGAGGAGCCCTCGCGCATCCGCGGCGGTGCGCGCCTGGGCGGGATCGGCGGGCCACTGGACAACTTCGTGGGGGACGCGACGAAGTACGTCGTGCGCAAGGCGCCGTGCCGCGTGATCCTCACGGCGCCGGCGACGGACACCCCGCCGGATGCCGACGCGCCTGCCTAGTCCCGAGGTCGTCCAGTGGGCCCTCTTGGGGCGTGACGCGCGAATGCCGGGCGCCGATCACCGCCTGGCGGCGTCCTCGGACGCTCGATGTGGCAGGGCCACACCTTCGGTCCTGCGTCCTGGCCAGCCGGCGCCGGCATCCCGGCCTTCACGGCGTCACGCCCCAAGAAGACCCACTAGCATCCGCCGCATGATGGTCCTCGTCGTCGGGGCCGGCCGCGTGGGGGCGGCCGTCGCCAAGTCCTCGCTCGCCGCCGGCCACACCGTGTCGGTCCTCGACGAGGATCCGCTCTCGCACGAGCGCCTCGACGCCGGCCAGCAGACATCGTGGGAGGACGCCGGCGGGCGCTTCACCGTCGGCACGGCGATCGAGATCGACGCGTTGCTCGCCGCGGGCATCGCGGAGGCCGACATCTTCATCGCCGCCACCCGCGGCGACAACACGAACCTGCTCGTCGCCCAGATCGCCCAGAAGCGCTTCGACGTCTCCCACGTCATCGTCCGCGTGCTCGACCCGGCGCGCTCGGACTGGTACGCCGAGCAGGGGCTGCACACGATCTGCGCCGTGAAGCTCGGCATCGCGATGTTCCAGGACGCCATCTCCGAGATCTCGGCGGCGTAGGCGCACGATGTACGTCATCGTCGTCGGCGGCGGCAAGGTCGGCCTGAACCTCGCGCGCGAGCTCATCCGCAACGGCCAGGAGGTCACGCTCGTCGAGGCCGAGCGGCGCGCCTACCTGCGCATCGAGCAGGAGCTCGAGCACGCCGTCCAGTACGGCGACGGCACCGAGCTGTGGGTGCTCGAGCGGGCCGGCATCCAGCGCGCCGACCTCGTCGTGGCGGTCACCGGCGACGACGAGGACAACATCCTCATCTGCCAGGTCGCCAAGGAGAAGTACCTCTGCGAGCGGATCATCGCCCGCTGCAACAACCCCCGCAACCTGCAGCACTTCAAGCTGCTCGGCATCCAGCCGGCGGTGTCGGCGACCGACCTCATCCTCAACCTCATCGAGCACGAGGTGCCCGGTCACGGCCTCGTCCACCTGCTCGACCTGCCCGACGAGAAGCTCGAGATCATCGAGGTCGAGGTCACCGCGGGCGCGCCGGCGGCGGGCAAGCGTGTGTCGGAGATCGACCTGCCCGACGGCAGCCTCGTCATCTCGGTGCTGCCGCGCGGCAAGGCCGGCTTCGTGCCCAAGGGCGACACGATGATCGAGCCCGGCGACGAGGTGCTCATCGTGCTCGACCCGGGCCTCGAGCCACAGATCACCGCCCAGTTCGCGCCCAACGGCCGCGGCGGCCACTAGCACCCGGGCCGAATTCGACAAACGTCGTACCCGGTCGGGCCCTGCGCTCCCTACCCTTTCGCAACAGATGTCCGACGCCGAAAAGAAGTAGATGTCGTACGCGGAAGAGCGTCCGAAGCTGCGGCCGACGTTCAGCGACGAGTCGCGCGCCCTCGCCGAGGAGTGGCGCAAGCTCACGCGTGCCGCGACGTTCGTCGCGCTGCTGACCGCGCCGGCCACCCTCTTCTTCCTCACGCTGCAGAAGGACTGGCCGCTGCACTGGGCGTTGATCGTCACGTTCCTGAGCGTGGTCGCGTTCCGCGGCCTCGTCGACGTGCTGGCGCACAAGTACATCCCGCGGGCCTCGCTCTACGGCGCGGAGAAGCCGCTGCTGGAGGAGGACGTCGTCGCGCGCCGGCGGCTGTGGTTCTGGCGCACGAAGTGGCGCCGCTGGACCTGGATCCTGGGCTCGACGTTCTCCCTGCTGCTCGTCATCAACTTCATCCACAGCGCGACCTCGGGCGGCGCCTCGCTCGGCGACACGCTCACGATGCTCGGCGACACGCTGCCGCAGTTCCTGCTCTACGCGCTGCCGTACCTCTTCATCTTCCCGCTGCTGTTCCTGCTGAACTTCGGGATCCTCTTCGGGCCGCTCGTCTTCTTCGGCATCAAGCAGATGAAGGGCTACGAGCCCGGCGACGCGGACTGGGGCGTGCGCCTCGACGACGTCCGCGGCCAGGCCGAGCCGAAGGAGGACGTCACCCGCGTCATCTCGCTGTGGCAGGCGGGCGAGGAGTTCCGCGCCGCCGGCGGCAAGCCCGAGCGCGGCCTGCTGTTCATCGGCGCGCCGGGCACCGGCAAGACGATGCTCTCCAAGGCGATCGCGACGAGCTTCAACTCGCCGATCATGACCATGCCGGGCTCGGGCTTCGCCTCGACGTTCATGGGCATGGACGTCGTCATCGTGCTGATCCTCATCGGCCGCGCGCGGCGCCTGGCCCGCAAGTGGGGCGGCCAGTGCATCATCTTCATCGACGAGATCGACGCCGTCGGGCTGCGCCGCCAGGCGCTGGGCGGCGGGGGCCTGGCCGGGGCGATGACGCCCGCGCCGTCACCGGGCACCGGCTCGTTCGAGGACTTCGCCTTCCACGGGCCGATGGGCGCGCTGACCTCCAGCGGCGACCTCGTGCTCGAGACGCGCGCGTGGCGCGAGAAGCTGTTCGCGTCGCGGGCCACGCCGACACCCGACCCGCTGCCGCCGTTCTGGCGCGGGCTGACGGACAAGATCCAGGGCTTCATGTTCCCCGGCGGCATGATGGGCGGCGGGTCGCTGGCGCTCAACCAGCTGCTCGTGCAGATGGACGGCGTCGACGAGCCGCCGTTCAAGAAGCGCTTCCTCACGCGCCGCATCAACACGCTGCTCGACGCGACCTACATCGTCCCGCAGCGCATCGGCAAGGTCTCGCTGCGCCTGTCGCCGCCCTCCCCGCGCACGGAGCAGATCTACTTCATCGGGGCGACGAACGTGCCGATCGACCGCCTCGACCCGGCGTTGATCCGGCCTGGGCGGATGGGCCGCCACATCTGGTTCCGGACGCCCACGAAGGACGACCGGATCGACATCTTCGACCTCTACCTGCGCAAGGTCGACCACGAGCCCGACCTCGACACCGAGCGGCGTCGCGACGAGCTGGCGCGGATCACGAACGGGTACTCGCCGGCCATGATCGAGCAGGTCTGCTCGATGGCGCTGACGTTCGCGCACTCCGAGGGGCGGATGCAGTTCGCCTGGCAGGACATCGTCGAGGCGATGACGACGATCGAGTCGGGCACCGCGGTGCGGATCGAGTACGTCCCGGCCGAGACGCGCGCGGTGGCGATCCACGAGGCCGGCCACGCGGTCGCCTCGCACGTCTACATGAAGGACGTGCTCTCGACGCGGCTGTCGATCCGCAAGCGCGGCAACTCGCTCGGCCACCACCAGGCGATCGAGAAGGAGGAGCGCTTCTCCTCCTGGCGCTCGGAGGAGTTCCACAAGCTCATCTGGACGCTGGGCGCGATGGCCGCCGAGCGCGTGTTCTACGGCGAGAACTCGACCGGCGTGGGCGGCGACCTCGAGTCCGCGACGGTGCGCTCGGCCTGGATGGTCGGCGTCTGCGGCATGGGCCCCGAGCCGATCGACCTCGACGGCAAGGTGCCCGAGAAGGAGCGCGAGGAGCGTGAGAAGGAGGTCATGGAGCGCTTCGAGAAGATCGGCGCGCGGCTCATGAACCGCATCTCGCACGGCAGCGCGATGCAGGGCGACCCGATCGCCGGCGTGCTCGGCGACCCGGGCAAGCGCGCGGCCGCGGCGCAGATCCTCGGCCAGGCCTACGTCGCCGCGCAGGCGTTGATCGAGGCCAACCGCATGGAGGTCGAGGCGATCGCCAACACGCTCATCGAACGCCGTGAGCTGCACGGCGACGAGGTCGTCGCGCTGCTCGAGCGCCACCGCCTGACGCAGCCCGAGTTCGACCTCACGGACGACGCGAGCTGGCCGAAGCTGTGAGCGAGCAGCTGCCCGCGCCCTCGTCCGGTTCCGGAACCGCGCCCGCTGCGGGCGAGCCGCCGCCGGCGCCGGCGCCGGCACCGGCCAAGCCGCCGGCGGTCAAGCACGCCGCGCGGTTTCAGCTGTTCACCGGCGGGCTCATCTTCCTCGCCGTGCTGGCGATGGGGATGGCCACGGTGTTCGCGCTCGAAAGCGGGGAGAAGGGCACGAGCGGGCCGAAGTGGGCGAGCTTCGAGCCGACGAGCGACGGCGTCGACAGCGGCGCACGCCAGATCGCCGAGTACGTCGGGCGCCAGTACCGGCTGCCGTCGGGCGAGCAGATCGTCGCAGTGACCGGCGGGCCGATGGTGCTGCAGGAGCTGCCGATGAAGATCGCCGTGCGCGAGTCGGTCGCCGACGGCGGCGACATCAAGCTGCTCGACGGCAAGGGCGTGCTCTACCGCATGTGCGGCCTGGGCCCGAAGTGCTCGATCGCCAAGGGCGCGGCGAGCCCCGAGCGCCTGCTGCTGCTGCGCCGCGAGGCGCTCGAGCTGGCGTTGTACTCCTTCCATGACCTCGACGACGTCGAGCACGTCGTCGTCTTCATGCCGCCGGAGAAGGGCAAGGACCCGTCGGTCGCGCTGCACTTCGGGCGCGGTGACGTCGCGGGCCAGCTCGCGCGGCCGCTGAAGGCGACGCTGCCGCTGCCGGTGCCCAACCCGGACACGATCACCACGGCGCCGTCCACGCCGTTCGTCGACCGGCTCACGTTCGGCAACCTCTTCAAGTTCAGCCTCACGACGGGCAACCAGGACGCGAACGTGTTCCTCGTGCTCGACCCGCTGCCGACCGAGTCCTAACCGCCGCCGAGCTCCGGCACCTCGACGCGGTCGTGGGCGCCGATCTCGCGCAGCACGCGCGCCGGGTTTCCGACCGCGACGACGCCGGGCGGCAGGTCGCGCGTGACGACCGCGCCGGCGCCGACGACGGTGTCGTTGCCGATCGTCACGCCGGGGCAGACGATGACGCCGCCGCCGAGCCACACGTTGTCGCCCAGGACGATCGGCGCGCCGGACTCCCAGCCGGCGCGGCGCGGGCCCGGGTCGACCGGGTGCGTCGCGGTGAGCAGCTGCACGCAGGTGGCGATCTGGCAGGACGCCCCGATCGTGATCGGCGCGACGTCGAGCATGACGCAGTCGTAGTTGACGAACGTGCCGGCGCCGATCGTGATGTGGGCGCCGTAGTCGCAGCGGAAGGTCGGCCGGATGACGACGCCCTCGCCGATGCCGCCGAGCAGCTCGCGCAGCAGGCGGTCCTGCTCCTCGCGCTCGTCGTGGCCGGTCGCGTTGAAGCGCGCGAGGATCGCCTGCGCGCGGCCCATGTCGGCGATCAGCTCAGGGTCGTCGGCGAGGTAGAGCTCGCCGCGCAGCATCCGGTCCTTCATCTCGCTCATGCGCCGTCCTCCTACCCCGAACGTCGAACCGCCGTGGCTATACTCGCGCACTGCCTTGCCGGGTGGAGTAATCGGCAACTCGCCAGGTTCTGGCCCTGGAATTCAAGGTTCGAGTCCTTGCCCGGCAGTCCTCTCGTTCGTCGTTCGGCAGACGCACAAAAATGCCCCGGAAGTCGGTGCATCGGCGTAGTGTCGCGCCATGAAACTCACAAAGCGCAGTGCCATCGCCGTCGCCGCCCTCGGAAGCGCGGCCGCCGCGGCGGCCATCGCCGTGCCGAGCGGGAGTGCTCAGGCCCCGGGGGCCACCACGTTCTCGTTCTACGAGCCCGATTCCCAGAGCATCTTCAAGTTCGTCGACAACCCGCCCAAGACGATTGGCGCGCGGCTCGGCCCGAAGACGCGGTTCTCGATCGGCGACCAGCTCGCGGTCTCGAGTCCGCTCTACGACAAGAAGGGCGGGACGCGGCAGGGCAAGCTGTACGCCAGCGGCACGATCGTCACGGGCGGTGATTTCCGGAAAGCGGCGCTCCAGGTCACCGGCACGTACGTCCTCACCGACGGCAGCCAGATCGCCGTCGCCGGCGTCCTGCTGTTCAGCAAGGACTCGACGTTCTCCGTGGTCGGCGGCACCGGCCGCTACGAGGGCGCCAAGGGCCACGTCGTCAGTCACAGCGACGAGACCTCCTCCACCGACACCCTGACGCTGCTGCCGTAACTCGATCGCGCCATCTCGCCCGCTTCGGCGGGCGGGGTGCGGCGCAAAGCCTCAAGTGCGGCGCGCGCCGTGCCCGACTCCGCCGCGGGCGCCGCCCGGGCGGCGCCCCGCGCGATTACGCGGCCGCCTGAGCCATCCAGTCGCGGTACAGCCGCCAGTAGGCGCCCTCGGCGTCGAGCAGCTCGTCGTGCGTGCCCTGCTCGACGATCCGCCCGCCGTCGAGCACGACGATCCGGCCGGCCTGGCGGATCGTGCTCAGCCGGTGCGCGATGACGACCGCGGTGCGCCCGGCCAGCAGGCGCTTGAGGCCCTCCTCGATGCGCCCCTCGGTGTGCAGGTCGACGTTCGACGTCGCCTCGTCGAGGATGAGGATGCGCGGATCGGCGGCCAGTGCGCGGGCGAAGGCGACGAGCTGGCGCTGGCCGGCGGAGAGCTGCGTGCCGCGCTCGCCGACCGGCGTGTCGTAGCCGTGCTCCAGCGCCTCGATGAACCCGTCGGCGCCGACCGCGCGGGCCGCGGCGCGGATCTCCTCGAGCGTGGCGTCGGGACGGCCGAAGGCGATGTTCTCGCCGATCGTGCCGCTGAACAGAAATGCCTCCTGGGGCACGACGCCGAGCTGGCGGCGCAGCGAGTCCTGCGTGACCGTGCGCAGGTCGTGGCCGTCGACGAGCACGGCGCCGCTCGTCGGGTCGTAGAAGCGCGCCAGGAGCTTGGCGATCGTCGACTTGCCTGCGCCGGTCGCCCCCACCAACGCGACGGTCTGGCCCGGCGGGATCTTCAGCGACAGGTCCTGCAGCGCCCAGACGGCGTCCTCGCCGGTCCCGTAGCAGAAGCCGACGTCGCGCAGCTCGATCTCGCCGCGCAGGCGGCCGAGCTCGATCGCGTCGGGCGCGTCGACGAGGTCGGCCTGCTCGTCGAGCAGGTCGAAGATCTTGTCGAGCGCCGCCATGCCGGCCTGATAGGTCGTGTAGAGCTGGGAGAGCTGCTGGATCGGGTCGAAGAAGAGGTTCAGCGCGGCGACGAACGCGACGATGACGCCGACGGAGATGTCGCCCTGCACGGCCTGCGCGCCGCCGTAGAGCAGGATCCCCACGGTCGCCACCGCGCTGAGCAGCTCGACGGCGGGGAAGTACGCCGCGTTGAGGTTGACCGTCGTCATGTTCACCTCGCGGTTGCGCTCGTTGAGCTCCCGGAAGCGGGCGACGTGGCGCGGCTCCTGGCTGAAGGAGCGCACGACGCGGATCCCCGACAGCGACTCCTGCAGGTAGGCCGTGATCGCGCCGATCGCCGTCCGCGTGCGCGCGTAGGCGTCGGCCGAGGCGATCCGGAAGGCGAGCGAGGCGAGCGCCATGACCGGGAAGATGAGGAACGTCAGCAGCGCGAGCTCGAGGTCGAGGTACGCGAGGATGACCATCGTCCCGATCAGCGTCAGCGAGCTTTGAAACAGCGTCACGACGCTGTCGGTGACGAGCGAATCCAAAGCCTGCACGTCGTTGGTCATCCGGGAGATGAGCTGGCCGGCCTGGCGGCGCTCGTAGAAGCCGACCGGCAGCGATTGCAGGTGGCTGAAGATCCGCAGCCGCAGGTCCTGCAGCGCGCGCTGGCCGACCCAGCCGACGAGGTAGGTCTGCGCGTAGGAGGCGGCCCAGTAGACGAGCGCGGCCGCGACGAACGCGACGACGACGAGGTTCAGCGTGCCGACGTCGCCCTTCTCGATGCCGTCGTCGATCGCGAGCTTGATGAGCGGCGGCGGGGCCAGCGTCGCGGCGGTCGCCGCGGCGAGCGCGACGAACATGAGGATGACCTTCGTGCGGTAGGGCTTCAGCAGCGCCGCGAGGCCGCGCAGCTTGCGCCCGCGCCCGCCGGTCTGGCGCAGGCGGCGGCGCAGCTCGGCCGTCGTCAGCGGCCGGTCGCCGTCGCCGGTCAGCTGCGAGCTCACCGCGTCGCGCGTGTCCTGGGGCGATCGGCTGCTCATAGTCCCGCCACCTCGGGCTCGAGCGGCTTGCGGGTGAGGAAGACCTGATCGATCAGCCCCTTCTCGACGATCTCGCGGTAGAACGGGGAGCTCGCGAGCAGCTCGTCGTGCGTGCCGCGGTCGACGAGCCGCCCGGCGTCGAGGATCGCGATCTCGTCGGCGAGCGCGATCGTCGAGAGGCGGTGGGCGATGACGAACGTCGTGCGGCCGGCCATCGCGGCGGCCAGGCCCGTCTGGATCTCGCGCTCGGTGGAGGCGTCGATCGACGACGTGGCGTCGTCGAGGATGAGGATCCGCGGATCGGCGAGCAGCGCGCGGGCGATCGCGATGCGCTGGCGCTGGCCGCCGCTCAGCGTCAGGCCGCGCTCGCCGACGCGGGTGTCGTAGCCGTCGGGCAGCCCGGAGATGAAGTCGTGGGCCTGCGCGCGCTTGGCCGCCTCCACGACCTCCTCGCGCGTCGCCTCGCCGCGGGCGTAGGCGATGTTCGCGTGGACGGTGTCGCTGAAGAGGAACGGGTCGTCGTTGACGACCGCGACCTGCGCGCGCAGCGCGTGCGGCTCGAGCGTGCGCACGTCGGCTCCGTCGACGAGCACGCTCCCGGAGGTCGGGTCGTACAGGCGCGCGATGAGCTGCACGAGCGTGGTCTTGCCCGAGCCGGTCGCGCCGACGAGCGCGATGTTCGTGCCGGGCTCGACGGACAGCGAGACGTCGCGCAGCGCCGGCTCGGCGTGCTCGCTGGCCTGGTCGTAGGCGAGCGTCACGTCGCGCAGCTCGACGCGGCCGGAGCCGGGCGGCAGCGGCTGCGGGTCGGCCGGCGCGGTGATCCGCGGCTCGCGGTCGAGCAGCTCGAACAGGCGCGCGCCGGAGGCGGTGGCGCGCTGGGCGAGGCCGAGCGTCCAGCCGAGCGTGCGGACCGGCGCGAGCAGCATGAGCAGGTAGCCGTAGAAGGCGGTGAACTCGCCGAGCGTCAGGCTGCCGTCGATGACCTTGCGGCCGCCGACGAGCAGCAGCGCGGCGAGCCCGAGCTGGGGCAGGAAGCCGATGTACGGGTTGTAGAAGGCGCGCAGCTTCGTGGCGATCATCGACTGCTCGAAGACGCGCGTCACGCTGACGCCGAAGCGGCGCTGCTGCTGCTCCTCGGCCGCGAAGGCCTTGACGACGCGCACGCCGCCGACGCTCTCCTCGACGTCGGCGGTCAGCTCGCCGATGCGCTGCTGGACCTCCTGCAGCGCCGGCCGCGAGCGGCGCCCGTAGCGGTTGGCGATCCACACCACGAACGGAATCGGAAACAGCGAGACGGCCGCGAGCGTCGGATCGATGACGAAGACCGCGATCGCGGCGAAGACGACGGTCAGCGCGGCCTGCGAGATGAGCACGAGGCCGTAGCCGAGGAAGAAGCGCACCGACTGCAGGTCGACGGTCGCCCGCGACATGAGCTGGCCGGTCTGCTGGCCGTCGAAGAAGCCGAGCTCCTGCCCGAGCAGGTGCTCGTAGACACGGTTTCGCAGGTCGACCTCGACGCCGAGCGAAACGCGGCCGGCGACGAGCCGGCGTGCGATCGTGAGCCCGAGTCGCAGCACGCCGGCGACGACGATGAGCATGCCGATGAGCTTCAGCCGGTCGCGGTCGCCGTCCTTGATGGCGGTGATCGCCGCGCCGGTGAGGCCGGGGATCGCCACCGTCGCGACCATCGCCAGCGCGGCGAGGATCGCCGACCACCAGACGCCGCGCTTGTAGTCGCGCAGGATCCCGCAGAGTCGGAAGAAGATGGCCATGCACCGCCATTGTAGTTGCTTAGTCAACGACTCTTGGGAGGGCGCGATCGCACTACGCTGAGCCGCATGCCCGCGCCGCCCGCCGGTCTCTGCGACTCCTGTCGTCACCAGCAGGTCGTGCGCACGAAGCGGTCGTCGTTCTCGCTGTGCAAGCGCTGGAAGGAGGACGACCGCTATCCGCGCTACCCGCGCCTGCCGGTCGTGCGCTGTCGCGGCCACGAGCCACGCGTGGCGGGGGAGGCGCAGGGATGAGGCGGGCGGCCGGCGGGGTGGCGGTGCTGCTGGCGGTCGCGGTCGCCGCGGTGGGCGTCGGCCTGACGACGAGTGGCGGCGACAGCGGGACGGCGCCGGCGGCGGCCGCGCAGCGCTGGGACAGCCTCGCGCGCTCGACGATCGCGCGCACCGAGGTGGCGGCCGCGCGGATCGGCGACGGCGCCTATGTCGTCGGCGGCTTCGCGCCGCCCGACGGCGCGACGAGCGACGTCGTCGAGCGCTACGACCTGCGCCTGGACCGCTGGGCGCGCGTCAAGCCGATCCCGCAGGCCGTCAACCACGCGGCGGCGGTCGCCTACGCCGGCGATCTCTACGTCGTCGGCGGCTACACCGCGGGCAGCGGGCTGGCGGCCGAGTCCGCCGCGCTGTGGCGCTACGAGCCCGTCGCCGACCGCTGGACACGGCTGCCGGACGCCCCGACGGTGCGCGCCGCGCTCACGGCCGGGGTGATCGGCGACCGGCTCTACGCCGCGGGTGGAGCGCGCGGCGGCGCTGCGCTGCGCACGCTCGAGGTCTACGACTTCAAGCGCCGGCGCTGGTCACGCGGGCCATCGCTGCGCACCGCCCGCGAGCATCTCGCGGGCGCCGTCCACGGCGGCGCGTTCTACGTCATCGCCGGCCGCGCCAACGGGCTGAACAACTTCCGCGTGGTCGAACGCTACGTCCCGGCGAAGCGGCGCTGGGAGCGCGTCCCGTCGCTGCGCAAGGCGCGCGGCGGCATCGCCGCGGCGACGGTGAACGGGCGCGTGATCGTGGTCGGCGGGGAGGAGAGCGCGGGTACGATCGCCGAGGTGGAGTCCTACAACCCGCGCACGCGACGCTGGCGCGCCGAGCCGCGTCTGAAGACGCCGCGCCATGGGCTCGGCGCCGTCGCATATCGCGGCCGGATCGTCGTGCTCGAGGGCGGCCCGGTGCCCGGCCTGACCTACTCCGACGCGACCGAGGCGCTGAAGATCGATGGCTGAACCCGAACCCGCGCCCGAGCCCGTCCGCTGCTGGCCGACGACCGACCCGCTCTACATCGCCTACCACGACGACGAGTGGGGCCGGCCGGTGCGCGACGAGCACCGCCTGCTCGAGCGCATCAGCCTCGAGGCGTTCCAGTCCGGCCTGGCCTGGATCACGATCCTGCGCAAGCGCGAGAACTTCCGCGCCGCGTTCGCCCACTTCGATCCCGAGGTCATCGCGCGCTACGGCGACGCCGACGTCGAGCGGCTGATGGCCGACGCGGGGATCGTTCGCAACCGGGCGAAGATCGAGGCGACGATCGCCAACGCGCGCGCCACCGTGGCGCTGCACGAGGCGGGGGAGACGCTCGATGCGCTGCTGTGGTCGTTCGCCCCGGCCTCGCCCGCGCCCCCTCCGCGGTCGCTCGGCGAGATGCCCGCCACCACGCCGGAGTCCAAGGCGCTCGCCAACGAGCTCAAGCGGCGCGGCTTTCGCTTCGTGGGCCCGACGACGGCCTACGCGCTCATGCAGGCGATCGGGATCGTCAACGACCACGTCGCCGACTGCCACGTCCGCGCGGCCGTCGACGCCGAGCGCGCTGCCGCCGTGCGACGGCGCTGATCAACGCCCGTGCCGGCGGTCGCCGCGGATCGTGGCGATGAACGTGCTGGCCTTCTCGAGCAGGCGCTGCGGCAGCGAGGCCGTGAGCTTCACCGCCCCGAACGGCTCGATGAGGTCGAGGTGCGACTGCGACGGGACCGGCGGATCGCCGGCGACGAAGCTCGTGTAGACGTCGTAGTGCTTGAGCGGGTCGAGCACGATGTCGGTGGTGACCTTGCCGTGGCCGCCGCCGTGCACGGCGATGTTGTGCGTCCGCGGTGGGACGCCGGCCTCGTCCTTGGAGTTCACCGTCACGATGAGCTCCAGGGGGCGCGGGTCGCGGTTGGTGAGGTCGTACTCGATGCGCAGCCGTCCGGCCGAGCGCAGCGCCCGCACCTCCGGCGCCTTGGCGCCCTGGCCGTGCTTGCCCTTCGGCGCCGGGTTGTCGAGCATCTTGTCGGGCTCGGTCCACTGCTTCTTGGCGCCCGGCCCGGTCGGGCTGTTGGACTCGATCGCGTTGCGCGGCAGCGAGTCGCCCCAGCGACCCGGCCAGAGCGTCCATGCCGGGTCGGCGGTCCCGAGGATCTCGAGCCGGGGGCGGTGCTTCATGCGCCGCTTGCCGTCGGCGAGGTCGTACCAGGCCTCGGTCTGATGGAAGCCCGCCTCGAAGTAGCCGGCGTGCGATCCGCGGGCGACGTAGATGACCGGCCGCTCGCCGAGCGTCTCGACCTTGTCCCACGGGCGCACCTCGCCGTGGCGGTGCTGGGAGTAGACGGCGAGATCGGGGCGACCGGCGTCGTCGTCCATGCGCAGCTGCACCATCTCCCAGTCGCCCTCGTGCGTGCCGAGCGCGAACGACAGCTGGTAGTCGTTGTAGAAGTACCAGAACCAGTACTGCAGCCAGAGGCGCCCGTTGGCCTCGATCGCGTGGCCGTAGGTGAGGTTGTTGAGATCGGGACGGTTCATGCGCAGCGTCACGTACTGCTCGCGGTAGTTGCGCCCGCGCACGGCGATGTGGTCGCCCTTCTCGACGGGCTCGCCGCCGCCGTAGGCCGTGGGCCCGAGGAAGTCGAGCGTCAGCTTGGGCTTGCCGCCGGCGCCGTCGGAGGTGGCGAGGACCGCGCCCGGCTTGTCGCGGGCGGGGGCGGCGCGGCGCAGCGTGATGCCCGGCGCGTCGGCGTACTGCTCGGCGCTGTCGGCGAAGAACTGCTCGTTGGCGTCGTAGCGCAGGACCGGCTGGAAGCGCTTGAGCAGTTCGTCGTGCTCGCCCATCCGCTCACGCCTCGTCGAGCAGGTCGATGCGCAGCGAGAGGGCGGGGTCCTTGCGGGCGCTGAGCTTGAACGCGCGGCTCTGGTCCTCGCGCTCCTTGCGGAAGTCCAGCACGTGGCTGACAAGGCCCTTCAGGCTGTCGTCGTCCTCGGCGTCGTTGGTGAGATGGATCTCGAAGTCGTCGTCCTGGCGCGAGCGCGGGATCATCTGCAGCGTCTCGAGGTCCGGGTTGCCGTCGTTGCCGTTGGCGGAGATCACGTAGTGGTCGGCGGTGATCGCGTCGAAGAGCTCCTGCCCGATGTTGCGCGCCGAGCCGTGGTGGGGCAGCTTGAAGATGTCGAAGTGCGCCTTGCCGTTCTTCAGGAAGCCGGCCTGCTCGAGCCCGCTGAGGATGTGGGTGTCCAGGGCATCGCCCGTGAGCAGCATCGTCTTGCTTTGGCACTCGGCGACCACGACGATGCTCGACAGGTTGAAGGCCGAGGTGTCGGGGTCGAGCGCCGTCGGTGCCGCGCCGGCCTTCTTCTTGGCCGCCTTCTTCAGCTCGCCCTCCCACGCCTTGTTGAGCGCGCGCAGCTGCGCGGCGTGCGGGCACACGACGGTGAGGTTCATGTCCCCGAGCTTGATCGTTCGCGCCTTCTCCTCCGGCAGCGACACGAGTTGGCCGAACGGCTCGTTGATGCTCCAGCCGAGCGTCTCGGCGTGCTCGCGCAACGTCAGGCCGCTGGGCACGCTCGCCACGACCGCCCGCTGCGCCTCGCCGACCTCGTCGCTGCGCCGAGCGCCGACCGGCGCGGCCAGGCTGGCCAGCGCGGCCTCGCGTAGCTCCTCGTCGAGGTTGCCGATGATGTCGTCGAAGCTGTTGTGCCACAGCAACGGGACGTCGACATTCTTCGCGCCGGTCTGGCTGATGAGATCGGTGGTGAAGGCGACCATGCCGGCGACGTGGTCGTCGTCGATGTGGCTGACCATCACGAGGTCGATCCGCAGCGGGCCGCCGCCGGGCGCCCGCTCTTGGCGCAGCTGCTCGAAGCGCGGCTTGAGGCTCTTGCCCCAGGTTCGCCTCGGGCCGCCGTCAATGAGGACGAGCTTCGGAGCGTCGGCGGTGCCGCCGTGCAGCAGCAGGCAGTCGCCGTTGAACGCCTGCATGGCCTCGAGGGAAAAGATCATCGTGTGTGCCCTCCTAGATCGACTGGATAGCCCGCAGCACGTCGACGACGCCGCTGCCCTGGAAATAGCGCTCGCGGCCGAGATCCGTCGCAGTCGCACACAGCACGCGCTTGATCTCGGCGGGCCGTCCGATGAGCTCGGGGTGACGGGCGAAGATGAGCGCCGCCGCACCGGACACGTGTGGCGCGGCCATGCTCGTTCCGTCGAGGCTCTTCAGCCCCTCGCTCGGCACCGGCGCATTGATCTTCTCGCCGGGCGCGACGAGGTCGGGCTTCACGCGGCCGTCGCCGGTCGGCCCGCGGCTGGAGAAGTACGAGACGCCGTACGTGTGCGGGTCGTGGCGGTGCGTCGCGCCGACGGTGATGACGCCGTTGGCGTTGCCGGGATCGGTGACCGACATCTGGCGGTAGCCCTCCGACGCGCCGGCGGCGGAGGAGACGAACGCGCGCCCCTCGTTGCCGGCCGCCGCGACGACGACCGTCCCGCTGCCGATGAGGCGCTCGCACTCGTCGCAGATCGGTGTCCGCCCGCAGGCGAACGAACCGACGTTGTGGTCCAGCGAGAGGCTGAGGTTGACGCCGTGGACGACCGGGGCAGGTGCGTTGGCATTCAGCCAGCGGATGAACTGCAGCGCGGCGAGGATCGCGAACTCGTCGCCCTCGCCGGCGTCGTCGAACACCCGCAGGTCGTAGAGCCCGATGTCGGGACAGACGCCGCGGACGTCGTACTCCGACGCGCCGTTGGGATCGTCGACCCGCCAGTCCGCGCCGATGATGCCGGCGACATGCGTGCCGTGCTCGTGTATCGGCGCCTTGACGCCGACGGTGAGCTTTTCGACAAGCAGGGCCCAGTCGATCGGCCGCCCGCTGCGCAGGCGGGCCTCGATCTCCGCGCGCTCGCGGTCGCCGGCGTCGCCGATCGCGTCGGGATCGGAGTCCAGGCCGGCGAGGATCGTGCGCAGCCGGGTGAAGTCGTACGTCGCGCGCACCCGCGAGGACCCGTCGACGGGCGCACCGTCCGTGCCACGGGCGGCGAACGCCGGGTGGACGGCGTCGATGCCGGAGTCGATGACCGCCCAGCACAGGCCGGCGCAGCGCAGGTCGAACAGCAACGTCGCGGCGTCGGCCTTGATCGTGTTGCGCGAGCGCCACAGCGCGGGCCGCGCGGGCCGGTTGCGGTTGATCGCCCAGAGCACCGGATGCCCGGGTGGCGGCACGCGCTGCAGATCGCCGAGCGTCTTGGCGGCCAGCTCCACGAGCCGCTTCTCGGTCAGGCCCGGGGGTGGCTCGTCATCGGGCTGGTCATCCTCGACGTGCTCCTGCTCCCAGGCGATCCGGCCGACGAGCCCGACGAACCAGATGAGCGCGCCGGGCAGCTCATCGGTCGACGTCGGCCGGCGGCCCTGCTCGCGCATCGGCTTCTTCAGGCCGGCGACGATCTCGCTCTTGCGTTTCTTGAGCACGTTGCTCACCGACGTCGTGCCGGCCGGCCAGAGGCGCTCCTGCCACCAGTTCGACAGCGGCAGGACAGAGCGCAGCATCTCCTCGAAGGTCAGCTTGGCGGCGACGTGCGACTGGTTGTAGGCCAGCTCGATCGGCTGCGGCTCGGTCGGCGTGTGCGCGGCGTCCAGCACGGCCTTAGCGAGCTCGGCGGTCGTGGCGCCGGCGAAGGGCTCCAGCAGGAGGTCGAGCTCGTCGTTGGGCTTGCGGCCGTACTCCAGCCAGACGTCGGGCATGACCGGTGAGTCCTGCGTGTAGCGCTTGAGCTGCTTGGTGCCGAAGATCCACGGCCCCAGGTTCTTGAACTCGAGCTCCACGCCTCAAGCACACACGGCGGCTTGGCCTGCGTCAAGCGCTGGCGGGCGGCGTGTGTGCAGTCGCACAGTGGCGCTGTTCAGCGGGGCGCGATCGCGGGATCGCGCACGACGATCGGCTCGGCCTCGGTGAGTCTCTTCTGGAAGTAGTTGCCGGGCGCCAGCTCGCCAAGCGCGACAAGCACGATCCGCAGGATGCCCTGGTGGCCGACGATGACCGGGTGCTCGTGGGCGGCGAGCGCGTCGGCGGTCCCTTCGCGGGCGCGCTCGAGCGCGTCGGTCAGCGGCTCCATGCCCGGGACGGGCGCGCCGAACGGGTCCTCGCGCCAGGCCGCGAACGCTGCCCCGAACTTCTCCAGCGCGCCGGCGCGGTCCAGCCCCTCGAATGGGCCGTAGTCGACCTCGATGAGGCGGTCGTCGATCGTCAGCGGCGCGCCGGTGGCGCCGGCGATCGCCCGGGCGGTGTCGCGGGCGCGCATCAGCGGGCTCGAGATGACCGCGTCGATTCCGGCGCCGGCGAGCTGCCGCGCGGCGTGAGCCGCCTGCTCGCGGCCTGTTTCGGTCAGCGGGATGTCGGACTGGCCGGAGTAGGCGCTGCGCGCGGAGCTCGCGGTCTGGCCGTGGCGGACCAGCGTGACCGTGTGCGCCATGCGGGTCAGACGGACTCGGGCTCGACCCAGCGGCGCTCGGCGTCGGCGCGGCGGACCGCGTCGAAGAGCGCCTGCACGCGCAAGCCCTCGGCGATCGACGGGACCGGCGCGCCACCGTCGCGGATCGCGGCGTGGAAGCTGCGCGCGACCTGTGCGTAGGCCGCTTTCGAGTCGGCCTTCAGCGGGCCCTCGGTCTGCAGCGGCTCGCCGGCCGGGCTGGAGTGCAGGCACTTGTCGGCGTCGAGGATGACCGTGCCGTCGGCGCCGTAGACCTCGATGACGTCGCCGCGCTTGTGGCGCGCGGTGGCGGTCAGGCTGACCTGCGCGAGGCCGCCGCCGCGCAAGCGCATGACGATGACGTAGCCGTCCTCCGCGGTGACCTCGTGCGGCGTGCCGTCGGGCGCGTTGCGCTCGCCGACGACGACCGTCGTCGCCGCCGCGACGGACTCGACCTCGCCGAAGGCGGCGAGCAGGAGGTCGAGGTCGTGCACGCCGTAGCCCTGCATCCGGCCGCCGCCGAGCGACTTGTCCTGCACCCAGGTGAACGGCCGCGAATCCGGCTCGGAGTGGTCGTCGAAGACGAGCGAGACCGACACCATTCGCGGCGTGCCGGCTATTTCGGCGACGCGTTCGAGCAGGCGCTCGCGGGTGGCCTGGAAGCGGCGGCCGTAGTTCACGGCACCGACGACGCCGGCCTCCTGGATCGCGATGGCCACCGCCTGCGCCTCCCCGAGATCCATGGCCATCGGCTTGTCGATGATCACGTGCAGGCCGCGGTTGGCGGCGGCGATCGCGTGCTCGGCGTGCAGGGCTACGGGGGTGGCGACGTGGACCGCCTCGAGGCCCGGGTGCGAGAGCAGCTCGTCGAGGTCGGTCGTGCCGAGCTCGAGGTCGTGCTCGTCGGCGAGCTCGCGCGCGCGCTCGGGCGTGCGCGACCAGACGGCGACCGGCTCGAACTCGTCGAGGCCCGAGAGGACGGGCAGCGGCACCTTGGCGCCATAGCCGCCGCCGAGGACGGCGATCTTGACCGGGGAGGAGGGCATGTGGGAGGCGCAGGATACGGTTTGCGCATGCGGCAGGGACTGCCCAGCCGGCGGGTTGGGCGGCGCCGGCGGCTGATCGCGGCCATCGTGCTGGTGGCGTTGCTCGGGATCGGCGTGACGCAGGCGCGCCGTCATTGGCCGGGCGACGTGCGCACGGGAGACGCGGCGGCGCACGGCGCGCAGATCCTGCGCTACGACGTGCGCTCGCGCTTCGTGCGCCGCACGCTGCCCCAGGTGGCGGCGATCCCGCGCGCTGCGAGTGCGCGCGGCGCGGCGAAGCGGCCGCTGCTCGTGTTCCTGCACGGCCGCGGGGGCGAGGACGGCCAGGAGTCCAACGCCAACGGCGAGTTCCTCGGGGCCTTGGAGCGGCTCGGCCCGCGCGCCCCGGTCGTGGTCTTCCCAAATGGCGGCGAGAGCTCGTACTACCACCGACGGGCGAGCGGCGACTGGGGGCGCTACGTGCTCGACGAGGTCATCCCGCAGGCGGTGAGACGACTGAACGCCGACGCGCAGCGCGTGGCGATCGGCGGGATCTCGATGGGCGGCTTCGGCGCGTACTCGATCGCTCGCCTGGCGCCGCAGCGCTTCTGCGCGGTGGGCGGTCACTCGGCGGCGCTGTGGCGCAGCGGCGGCGAGACGGCGCCCGGCGCCTTCGACGACGCCGAGGACTTCGCCCGCAACGACCTCATCGCGATCGCGCGCAGCCGCGGCCGCGGCGCGTGGGGCAGCGCGCGCCTGTGGCTCGACGGCGGCACGGAGGACCCGTTCCGCCCCGGCGGCGAGGCGCTCGCGGCGGCGCTCGGGATCACGCTGCGCCACTGGGAGGGCGAGCACGAGGGCGACTACTGGAGGGCGCACTTCGGCAGCTACCTGCGCTTCTACGCTCAGGCGCTGGCGGCGTGCTGACGATCCCGCCGCCTACGGGATCGGGATCAGCGTGATGCCCTTGACGTTGGTGAGCGCCAGCCTGGTCGCGTTGCCCTCGATGGCGACGTTCGTCGTGTTGGGCGACAGCCGTGGAGCCGGATTGACGGCGACCTTGGTCGTTGTCCCGACGTTCGTCCCGCCGCGCTGCGTGCCATCGGACAGCACGACCCAGCCGACCTCGAGCTCCCCGTCGCCGAGCTTGCCGTCCTTCTGCTGCACACGCGCCGCGCGGTACAGGCCTGCCTGACCCGACGCGAGGTCCAGGCTGAAGGCGTGCTCATCGCCCCCCACGGTGATGCTTCCGCGTACGCGGCCGTCGGAGAACCTCGCCTCGCCCAACGCGGCCCCGCTTCGTGAGCTGAGACCCGCCCTGCCGTCGCGGATCGAGGCCACGTCGATCCAGCTCGAGACCTGCTTGGAGTCGCAGACATAGCCGAGGACGCGCGTGCCGTCAGAGACGAGCGCGAGGTAAGCACCGGTGCCGTCGACCTTGCCCACGAACGTGCCCTTCGCGGCCGAGGACTTGGCTTGGGCGGCGTCACCGGCGCTCCCTCCCTCGTCCCCGCACGCTGCGATCAGGGCAGCGACGGCGATCAGCGCGGTCGTCAGGAGGGCTCGTCGGATGCCGACGGCGCGCGGGGTCGTGTTCATGCCCGAGCCAGCGAGCTTCACGGTCGGTGTCGTGCGCAGCGATGTCGGTTCGTCGTTCATGTCGACCACCGTCCTGCTGTCGGCGTGCGCCGTTACACCGGCTTTCGGCATGACCGGCTGATCGGCGACCACCCGTCGAGTAGGCGCCGGATCGGCGGGTAGGGAACCGTGTGTGAGCCAACCTCGCGGAGCGGCCCGGCGGCAGCGTCGTGTGGTCCAGCTCGACGGTGTCCGGGCGATCGCCGCGCTGTCGGTGCTCTGCTTCCACGTCTGGCTGTACCGGCCCGAGCGACCGCACGGGCGGCGCACCGAGCTGCTCGACCAAGTCTTCTTTCACGCCAGCGGTGGGCTCATCTGCTTCTTCGTGCTGTCGGGCTACCTGCTGTACGGCCCCTTCGCGCGCGCCGCGCTGACCCGCGGGCCCGCCGTGGCGGTCGGGCCCTACGCACGCCGCCGGGCGGCGCGCATCGTGCCCGCCTACTGGGTCTGCGGCGCGGTCTGCCTCATCCTCTATCAGGCGGTCGGCTACCACGCGATCACGCCGGCGGCGCACGAGCTGCCCGCCTTCGCGCTTTTCCTGCACAACTACTCGCTGGCGACGATGGGTGACTTGAACCCGGTGATGTGGACGCTGGGCGTCGAGGTCGCGTTCTACGCGGCGCTTCCGCTCGTCGCATGGGCGGCGCTGCGGCTCGTCCCCGCTCGTATCGGCCCGCAGCTCGCGCTCGTCGGCGCGCTCATCGCCATCACGCCGGTGTGGGACGTCGTCGTGCTCGCGCAGGGCGCAGACCCGCTGCTGACACGGGCGCTGCCGGCGTACCTCGGGTCGTTCGGGCTGGGCATGCTCGTTGCCGTCTGGGCTCAATCACGGGCAGCCGGCGGGAGCTCGCAGCGTCGGCTGGGGCCCGGGCTGACCGCCGGGCTGATCGCGCTGGCAGCGATCGTCCTGATTGGCGATGGAATGTGGGAGGAGAACGGGTGGTGGCTGCGCGATGGCATCTTCCAGGACGGCATCCTGCGCCCGCGGGTGCAGGCCACACTCGTCGGGCATCTGTGGGTGGCGTCGGCGTTTGCGTTGCTGGTCGCCGGCGCCGCCTGCGGCTCCGGACCGGCCGTGCGCTGGTTGGGCTGGCGCCCGTTGGCCGCCATCGGCACGGTGTCCTATGGCCTGTATCTCTGGCATTTGCCGCTGCTGCTCGTCATGGACCGGGCCGGCCTGCTGCCCGCCGCGCTTCCCCTGCGCCTCGTCGTCGTGCTGGCGGTCAGCCTGGCGGCCGCCGCGGCGAGCTGGCGCTTCGTCGAGCGTCCGTGGATCCGCGGGCGGTCAGCCGCTGGCCGCCGCGAGCAGCCCGGGAGCGACCTGCTTCTTGCGGCTCATCACGCCCGGTAGCTCGATCGCGCTGTCGACGACCGGCTTGCCGAACGCGCGCTCGGCGATCGACTCGTTGCCGGCCACGAGCAGGCGCGTGTGCTGCGCGAGGATGTCGGTCAGCATGACCGCGAAGAGCAGGTCGCCGTGGCGCGCGCGGCGCCGCTCGGCGGAGGCCAGCAGCTCCTCGGCGCGCTCGAACACCGCGCGGCCGACGGTCTCGATCTGCGCGACGCTCAGGGTCTTGCCGTTGTCGAGCTCGTACTCCTTGAGGTCGCGGCGTACGAGATCGGAGGCCGACACGTCGGCGACGTCGGAGCTGTGCTCGAACATCTCGCGGCCGAACTCCTGAGCGTCGAGCGACAGCAGCCACTCGAGGTACTGCGTCGCCTGGCGGTCGCGCTCGGTCGTCGTCGGCGACGTCAGCAGGACCGTGTCGGAGACGATCGCCCCGAGCAGCATCGTCGCGGTGGGATCGGTCGGCTCGATGTCGCCCTGGCGGAAGCGCTCGGTGACCAGCGTCGCGGTCGAGCCGACGGGGTCGAAGATCGCGGTCACGGGCAGCTTCGTCTCGATCGAGCCGATGTGGTGGTGGTCGAGGATCTCGACGATCTCGGCCTCCTCGATGCCAGGCACGCTCTGCGCACGCTCGCCGTGATCGACGAGCAGCACGCGCCGCGGCGCGGGGTTGACGAGGTCCGAGCGCGTCACGACGCCGACCGGCTTGCCGTCGCGGTCGACGGCGATGACCGCGCGGTAGTGGACGTCCTTGATCTGCTCGGCGATGTCGCGCACGAGGTCGTCCTTGCCGACGGTCAGCGGGTCGGCCTCGGCAAGCGCGCGGCAGGGTTCCGAAAGCGTGATCATCCGGCTCGTCACGTAGGAGTCCAGCGGCGAGGTGACGACGCAGGTGCCGTGGTCGGCGGCGAGCTCGAGCACCTCGCCGGTCGGCGCCGTGTCGTTGCTGAGCACGAGCAGCGCGATGCGGCGCCTGATCGCGTTCTCGGTCGCCTTCGGGCGGTCGCCGATGACGACCACGTCGCCCGGCTGAACCTTGCTGCTCGCCGTCGAGCGCATAGCCTGCACCCAGAC
The DNA here is from genome assembly GCA_963751065.1 of uncultured Actinomycetes bacterium. Lineage (GTDB taxonomy): Bacteria > Actinomycetota > Thermoleophilia > Solirubrobacterales > Solirubrobacteraceae > CADCVQ01. The sequence continues at coordinate 104,710 of CAVVTD010000003.1, read as the reverse complement.
GCGGCCCTTGATCTCGACGTTCGGGTCGCCAACGTGCAGCTGGCCGCCGAGCACGTCGACGATCGAGCCGACCGGCGTGGGCACGTCGAGGCGCGAGGCCTCGCGTGACTCGCGGATGTAGCGCCGCGCCAGGCCGCGCTCGGTCAGCAGGCCGGTCAGCACGCCGTCGTCGTCGACGACCGGCACGAGGTCCATGCCCTCCGACGCCATCAGCAGGCCCACCGTCCGCACCGGGTCGCCGCGATGCGCGATCGGGAACTCCGTGCGCATGACGTCGCGCACGCGCAGGTAGGCGTGCGCCAGGTGGCGGGGCAGCGGGGCGCCGCTGCGCTCCAGCAGCCATTCGGTCTGCGCGTTGACCGCCCCGAGCCGGACCGCGACGTACTCCGTGTGGCCGTCGTCGAGGCGGTTCTTCAGCTCTGCGTAGCCGATCGCGGCGGCGATCGAGTCGGTGTCCGGGTTGCGGTGCCCGCAGACGTAGACGCGCGTCATCCGGTGTTCCGCAGCCCGCCGGCGATGCCGTTGATCGCCAGCAGGCTCGCGCGCACGAGCTCGGGGTCGTCGGGATCGCCGCCGGGCGCCCGCAGGCGCCGCAGCAACTCGAGCTGGATGTAGGACAGCGGATCGACGAACGGGTTGCGGCGCGCGAGCGCGCGCTGCAGGATCGGCTCGCGGTCGAGCAGCTGCTCCTCGTCGCGCACGGCGCCGAGCTCGCGTAGCGTGCGCTGGAACTCGTCCTCGATCCGGCGCCAGATGCGGTCGCGGATCTCGTCGTCGGCGCACAGCTCCGCGTAGCGGCGCGCGATGTCGAGATCGGCCTTCACGCAGGCCATCTCGGCGTTGGAGATGAGCGCCGCGAAGAACGGCCAGTCGCGCTCCATCTCGCGCAGCAGCTCGACGCCGTGCGTCTCGCGCGCGATCTGCAGCGACGTGCCGAGCCCGAACCAGGCCGGCAGCACGGCGCGCGCCTGCGTCCAGGAGAAGACCCACGGGATCGCGCGGAAGTCCTCGATGCGCATGGTCGCCTTGCGCTTGGCCGGGCGCGAGCCGAGCCGCAGGCGCGAGACCTCACGGACGGGCGTGGCGGCGTGGAAGAAGTCGGCGAAGTCCGCGTCGCCGTAGACGAGCTCGCGGTACTGGGCGGTCGAGACCTCGGCCATCTGCGTCATGACGGCCTCGAAGCGCTGCAGGCGCTCGGGCTCGGGGTTGGCCGAGCGGTCGAGCGTGCTGACGAGCGCGGCGCTCGTCGACAGCTCGAGCTCGCGGTAGGCGATCTCCGCCAGCGAGAACTTCGCCGACAGCATCTCGCCCTGCTCGGTGACCTTCAGGCGCCCGGCCACCGTGCCCGGCGGCTGCGCGCGGATCGCCGTGTAGCTCGGCCCGCCGCCGCGGCCGACGGCGCCGCCGCGGCCGTGGAAGAACTGCCAGGTGACACCGTGCTCGCGCATGACCGCGGCCATCTCGAGCTGCGCGCGGTAGACGTGCCAGCCCGAGGCGACGTAGCCGACGTCCTTGTTGGAGTCCGAGTAGCCGACCATGATCTCCTGCTCGCCGACGGCGTCGAGCGCCGCCCGGTAGACCGGTGTGTCGAGCAGCGTGCGGATCGTCTGAGCCGACTCGGACAGCGTCTCGCCGGACTCGAACAGCGGCACGATGCGCAGCTGCGCGCCGACGCCGCCGGCCCGCGTCAGCCCGACCTCCTTCATGAGCAGCAGGACCTCGAGCAGGTCGGCCGGGCCGGTCGTGTTGGAGATGATGTAGGAGCCGATCGAGCCGGGATGCGGGCCGCGCAGGAGGTCGTGGATCATGCGGAACGTCTCGACCACCTCGCGCGTCGCGGCGCTGAAGCCGCTGATGTCGAGCGGGATCAGCGGCCGGCGATCGGCGATCTCACGCTCGAGGATCGCGATCCTGTCGGTCGTCGGGGAGCTCGGCATAGCTCGCCTGCACGCCGAGGTTGCCGAGGATCTCGGCGATCGCCGCGCGATGCACGTCGGCGTTCTCGCGCACGTCGAGCAGCGCGAAGTGAAAGCCGAACACCTCCACCTGGCGGATGACGTCGCGCAGCGCGTCCTCGGCGACGAACGACGCCTGCTGCTCGCGTAGCGCCTGCTCGGCGACGCGCAGGTCGGCGAGCAGCTCCGCGGGGCGGCCGTAGCCGTTGGGCTTGCCCTTGCGCGTCGCGCGGGTCCGGGCGGCGATGAGCTTGAACAGGCGCCGGTAGGGCTCCTCGGGCGCGCGCTCGCGCGCCTCGGCGGCGACGTCGGGGAAGCGCTCCGCGAGCTGGTCGAGCAGCTTGGTGAGCTCGGGCGGTTCGCCGGCGACCCGGGAGGAGAGCGTGACGCGGCCGGCCAGCGCGGTGATCCGCTCCTGGTGCTGGCGCAGGCAGGCTTCCTGCATGAGCTCCAGGGCGGCGGCGCTCATGCGCGGCGTGACGTTCGGGTTGCCGTCGCGGTCGCCGCCGATCCAGGAGCCGAAGCTCAGCAGCGGTGGCACCGGGATGTCGTGATCGGGGTACGTCGCGCGGATCGTCGCCTCGAGGTCGCGGTAGAGCTCGGGGACGACGGCGGCGAGCGTCGAGGTGAAGTAGATGAGCCCGGCCTTGACCTCGTCGAGCACGGTGGTCGACACCGCCCGCAGCTCGTCGGAGACCCACATCTCCTGCACGGCGGCGGCGATCTGGCGGCGCAGCTGGTCCTGCTTGACGCGCGTCGGGCGGTGCTCGTCGAGCTCGCGCAGCAGGGCGAAGATGCGGGCGAGCTTGTCGACCGTCGTGCGCCGCCGCGCCTCGGTCGGGTGCGCGGTGAGGACGAGGCGCACCTCGGCGGCGGCGAGCGTCTCGTGCAGCTCCTCGGCGGTCGTGCCGTCGGCGGCGAGCTGGGCGATGGCGGCGTGCAGCGAGCCGCGGCGCGGGCCCGGTCCCTCGTCGAGCCGCTGGATGCGGCGCACGCGGTCGAGGTCCTCGGCGAGGTTCATGAGCAGGAACCACCGCGTGAGCATGCGGACGAGCAGGACGATGTCGGGGAGCTCGAGGTCTTTGATCAGCATGGCGAGCTCGTCCGCGGCGGCGGCGTCGCCACCGCGTGAGCGGGCGCCGAGATCGATCGCTTTGCGGTGCAGCGCGAGCGCGTCGGGTCCCTCGACGGCGCGGATCACCTCGTCGAGGATGCCGCCGAGCAGCTCCTCGTCGTCGGCGTACGTGCGGCTGGGGGTGTCCATGAGGGCGACCGAGTTCATGTCGCTGTCGAGAGTACTTCGGCGCCGTGCGGCCACCTGACCGACTTGTGAAATCCGATGGGTCTTTTGGCGGAGCTCGCGGGAATCCGAAGGGTCGTGCCCGACGGGTTGTGCGCAGACGCGCGACGTCGGTGGTTGGGCCCACCCTGCATCAACTGCATCCTTGAGGGCGTGTCAGTTGGTGGGATGGCGGCGTTTCGGCCGGGGCGAGCGGGGTGTGGCGAATGATGCACGCCGAGCGATACAAATCCGCCACACCCCCTTCGATCAGTTGCCGCAACGAGCGCCGGACCCGGATCGCCCGCCGCCGCCGAGCCAACTCTCACACCCTCAAAGCTGCAGTTTGACGCTGTCACTCATATCAACGTGGTGCGGCAGCGCACCACGCACAGGAGCCCGGTACAACGCCGGGCTCCGGTGCGTTGCGGAGGGTGATCGCTACGGACGCCGGTGCTTGTCCGCCTCCACCCCGATCGCCTCGAAGTCGGCGTTGACGAGCACGACGACCTCGCTGCCGTCGGCCTTGCGCACATGGGCGTGGTAGGTCGCGCCGTGGCCGCCCTTCTCGGTGCGCAGCACGGTGCCGCCGGGGACCTTCTCCAGGGCAGCGGCCTTGACCTTCGCGGCGGCGTCGCCGGTCAGTGCGGTCTGGCCGCCGCGCGGGCCGCCGGGGCCGCCGCGGTGACCCGGCCCGCCCTTGCCGCCGGCCGGGCGCGTCTCGACGGACGTCGCCTCGAACTGGGAGTTGACGAGCACGACGACCTCGGTGCCGTCGGACTTGCGCACGTGCGCGTGGTAGGCCGCCCCGCCCGGACCGCCCTTCTCGGAGCGCAGGACGGTGCCGCCCGGGACCTTCTCCAAGGCAGCCGCCTTGACCTTGGCGGCGGTGTCGCCGGTCAGCGCCGCCTGGCGCGGGCCGCCGGGACCGCCGCGATGACCGGGACCGCCCTTGCCGCCACCGCGACCGGTCTGCACCGACGTCGCCTCGAAGCTCGAGTTCACGAGCACGGTGACCTCCGTGCCGTCGGACTTGCGCAGATGCGCGTGGTAGGCGGAGCCGCTCGGGCCGCCGGACTCGACGCGCAGCACCGTGGCGCCGGGCACCTTCTCCAGGGCGGCCGCCTTGACCTTGTCGGCGGTGTCGCCGGTCAGTGCGGTCTGCGCCGGGCGCTGCGACGACGAGGGCTTCGACGGCGTCGTGCTCGTGGCCGCGCCGGCGAGCGCGGCGCCGCCCGCAGCGAGCGCGGAGACGGTGGCGATCGCGGTGAGCGTCTTTCGTGACGTGCTGGGCATTGGGGGTTCCTCCTGATGGATTGCGGCTTGGGGAGAAGATCGACGGTGAAGCTGGGAGGACGGCTGGGGGAAGCTGAGAATCCGGTAAGAGCGTCAGGGCAGCCGGGGCCGCCAGCGCACGCCGCCGGCCAGCGCGCCGAGCAGCAGCACGAGCGCCCCGCCGGCGAACGCGGAGCTCACCTGGCGGCGCTCCTGGCGCGTGCCGATGCGTGATCCGAGCTGCTCGTAGACCTGGTCCAGCGCGTCGGCGTCGGAGACCGCGAAGGCCTCGCCGCCGGAGCGCTCGGCGATCGCGCGCAGCGTCGCCGGGTCGGGCGGGACGGGGATCGACTGCCCCGAGCGCTCCTCGGTGACGACGCCGCCGGCGGTGCCGAGCGCGACGGTGTAGATCGGGATCCCGAGCCGGCGCGCGCGGGCGGCGGACTCCAGCGGATCGGCTCCGGCGGTCGTCGCGCCGTCGGACAGCAGGACGATCGCCGCGGGCGCCCGGCGACCGTCCTTGCCGCGCCGCGCCTCGAGCTGGTCGAGCGCGCCGGCGAGCGCGTCGCCCGTCGCCGTGCCGCCCTGCGCCTGTAGCCCGTCGAGCGCGCTGCGGATCGGGTCACGAGAAGTCGACGGCGCGATCGACTGCCCAGTGCCCGTGGCGTAGGACCGAAAGCCGACGAGCAGCTCGCTCGGCACGTCGCCGAGGAAGCTGCGCACCGCGCCGCGGACCGCGTCCAGCCGCGTCGGCGAGACGTCGGTAGCGGCCATCGAGCCCGACGTGTCGGTGACGAGCATCACCGACGCGCGCTCGATCGGCACGGCGACGACGGCCTCGGGCCTGGCCAGCGACACCGCGGCGGCGATCGCCGCCAGCGCCAGCAGCGCGGGGGCGAACCAGCGCCGCCAGGCGGGGGCGGGGGAGCGCACCGCGCCGAGCACGGCGGCGGCGGGATAGCGCACGGCGTAGCGGCGCCGGCGCCGGCGGGCGAGCACGAACGCGCCGCCCAGCAGCGGGACGACGAGCCCGGCGAGCAGCGCGAGCGGTTCCTGGACGGTCATCGAAACCTCCGAGCCAGCGAGCGCAGCCAGTCCTCGTCCGTGCTCAGCGACACCTGGAGCGCGCCGGCGCCGCGCAGCGCGGCGCTGACCTCCGCGCGCCGCGCCCGCTCGGCGATCTCGAAACCGGCGCGCAGCCCGGGATCGGAGGTGTGCACCTCGACCGGCTCGCCGGTCTCGGGATCGATCACGACAAGCTCGCCCGAGTCGGGCAGCGAAGCCTCGCGCGGGTCGCCGATCTCGATCGCGGCGATCTCGTGGCGGGCGGCGAGCGCGCGCAGGGGCCGCTGCCAGCCGGCCGGGTCGCGGAAGTCCGAGACGATCACGACCAGGCCGGGTTGCCTGGCGATGCGGCGCACGCGCTCGAGCGCGCTGGCCAGCGAGGCGGCGCCGGGCACGCCGTCGGCCGCCACGCCGTCGCGCAAAGCGGCGCGCACGCGAGCATGCGCGCCCCGCCCGCCGCGCGGCGCGAGCACGAACAGCCGCTCACCGCCGCAGCGCACGAGGCCGATCCGCCCGCCGCGGCGCACGGCGAGCAGCGAGATCACGTCGCCGACGCCTTCGCCGACGTCGGACTTCAGGCGCAGCGCCGTCCCGAAGGCCATCGAGGCCGACACGTCGCACACCAGCCAGGTCGTCAGCGCGCGCTCGGGGACGTGCTCGCGCACGTGCAGCACGCCGGTGCGCGCGCTGGCGGCGGCGTCGAAGCGGCGCGCGTCGTCGCCGGGCTCGTACGGGCGCAGCTGCGCGAGCTCCGTGCCGGCGCCGGCGCCGGGCGCGCGGTGCTCGCCGGGCAGCACGCCCGCGACCCGGCGGCGCATCCCGACGTCGATCCGCGCGACCACACTCGAGGGCATGCGGCCCGGTCCCTGGCGGCCGGGCGGGCTGACGAGGCCGTCGCGGGTCATGCCGCCTGCGGGACCGGCACCGCCGCGAGGCCGCCGACCTTCGCGAGCACGCGGTCGATGAGCGAGTCGGTCGAGACGCCATCGGCGAGCGCGTCGTAGGACAGGATCAGCCGGTGGCGCAGGACGTCGGCGGCGAGGTCGCGCACGTCCGCGGTCGTCGCATGGGCGCGGCCGCGCAGCAGCGCGAGCGCCTGCGCGCCCTGCATGAGCCCGATCGACGCGCGCGGGCTGGCGCCGAACTCGATGAGCTCCTCCAGCTCGGGCAGGCCGTGCCGCGCCGGGTGGCGCGTCGCGTCGACGACCTGCACCGCGAACTGCTTCACCGACCGGTCGACGTAGACCGCGCGGGCGGCGCGGCGGTGATCGAGCAGGCTGTCGACGCGCAGGACCGATCGAGGCGTGACCGGCGCGCCGTCGAGCAGGTCGAGGACGCCGACCTCGTCGTCGACCGACGGATAGTCGACGACGAGCTTGAACAGGAAGCGGTCGACCTGCGCCTCGGGCAGCGCGTAAGTGCCCTCGGACTCGATCGGGTTCTGCGTGGCGAGGACGAGAAACGGCTGCGGCACCGCATACGCCGTGCCGCCGATCGTCACCTGCTGCTCCTGCATGACCTCCAGCAGCGCCGACTGGACCTTCGCGGGCGCGCGGTTGATCTCGTCGGCGAGCAGGAGGTTCGCGAACACGGGGCCGAGCTCGGTCCGGAAGTCACCGTGGTCGGGGCGCCAGATGCGGGTGCCGACGAGGTCCGAGGGAACGAGGTCGGGCGTGAACTGCACCCGCGAGAACGAGCCGCCGAGGACCTGCGCGAGCGTGCGGACGGTGAGCGTCTTCGCGAGGCCGGGCACGCCCTCGAGCAGCACGTGGCCGCCGGCGAGCAACGCGACGAAGACGCGCTCGAGCATCGCGTCCTGGCCGACGATCGCCCGCTTGGTCTCGTACAGCGCGGCCTGCAGGCCCCGGCGGGCCTCGTCGGCGAGGTCGCGGTCGTCGTGGTCGAGGCTGGCGGTGGACATGGGACGGGCGCTCCTGGTTCGTCGCGGGCGGGGGTGATCGGCAAGCTACGAACCGGCCCGTCACCCCGCCGTAACCGCTCCCCCGTCCTACCGCGCTACTTGTCGGTCTGCGCCTTCTGCCGGCGCTCGGCTCTAACCCACGTCCGGAAGAAGCGACGCTCGCCCTTGACCGCGCCCGGAAGCGTATTTTTGAGAGCTCGCTGGCTCATCCACCGCTTCAGCGGTACCAGGCTGCGGCGCGCGATGGGGAGCGTGCCCCCGATCTCGTTCGTCGCCTTCGGGATCGTCACGCTCTGGAAGCCGTCTCCACCGTGCACTGCGAGCAACGCGTCGATCTCCTCATCGGCCATGCCGGCCGCCCGGAAGTCCAGACGCGTGTATCGCGCGTCGCGCTCGAGACTCATCGCGCGCCACTCCTCGAGCATCTCCTTCGTCGGGAACGACCTGTCCGTGTCCTCCCGGTGTACTTGTTCTGCAGGTACCTTCCGAAGTCGCGGGCCGCCACCTCACGATGTCCGCGCAGCGGCGTCATGGGTGAACCGTCTCGTCGACGAACGCGACGGCACCGTACGCGCCGAGATCGGCGCCTTGATCTTCGTGGGCTCCGTCGCGTCGTCGCGGATCGTGCGCAGTCGCTGAGGAACTCCGGCGTCAGCGTCTCGGCGATCTGGTCCTCGTGCGCCTGCACCGTCGGCGGTTGCAGCAGGTACTCCGGTCCCGCGATCGGATCCTCGTTGTCGTAATCGAGGTTGACGAACAGGGTCTTGCCCAGCGTGTCCTTGTGAAACTGCGAGCTAGCCTGGTCGCGTGAGCGGTAGTAATGAACCTCTATCAACACCATCCAGTCCTCGTTGACCAGGCCGCCCTTGCGCAGATACTCGATCTGCCCCGCCTTGATCATGGTCGTCAGCGTGTTCGCGACGATCGCCTGCTGCATCCCGGCCTGCTCGACCATGTCGAACACGCTTGCCTGTGACAGCGAATTGCGGCTTGACGGGAGGTCGACGAGCCTCGCGTTCTCGCGCAATTCATGGTCGCTCTCGGGGAGCGTGTCAAGTTCGATCGCGCCCAGCACCATCACCGACCTAGTCCAGCGATTGTTGCGCTCCTCCTCGTCCTCGAAGCGCTTCCTCGGCCGCCTCTACCTTCAGGTTCACGGCGTCAAGCGCTCGCTGTAGCTCCTCCGGGACCTCGTATCAGCGTCTTCTCGTGCTCATCGCAGAGCACCCACAGCGGCGCGCTCACTATCTCCTGTTCGCGCTTGGCCGCCTCCAGCTCTTCCTCTTTCGCCTTGACGGCCTGCTTCTGTCCGACGATCGCGGCTTCGAGCTCTTTCTACTAGGTCCTTCTGCAGGTCTACCTCGGCGCCCATCGAAGGCGAGCACCTGCGGCTTCGCCATCGCATTGAGCAGCGCGCCGATTCTCTCGTTGCGCTGAAGGAGCCGTCGCGCGCGGCGAGCAGGCAACAGTCGCGGCCGCCGGGACCGAGCCGCGGTGAGGATCGTGTGAGACGTGCTGGTGTCGCACCGCCGCGCCCCGGATAGTCGATGGGTGCACTTCTGGAGGCCGATCGCAGCGCATCAGCGTCGACGGGCGGAGCCTCCATGTCGCCCGCCCCCATACCGTGACCTTCGTCCCGAGTCTGATCCCATGCGAGCGAAGTTCCTCGTCCACGACGCGCTCCTCCACGCCACGCGCCGGTCACGCAGCATCGCCGAGCTCCTTCTCGTACATCGACCCAGCCGAGCGCGGGGCCATCCCGGCGCGCTCGTGGCGCGCGCCGGTGGCGCTCGCGCTCGCCGCCGCGCCCGCCGCCGGCTCGCCGCGCTCCAAGCGCCCAAGCTCGCCCAAGCGCCGCGCCCACGCCCGCCGCCACGGGTCGCCGCGTCTCGATCGCGGCGAAGCCCACGACGTCATGTCTTCGGTGCAGCACCGTTCTGAGCGGGATCGCGTCAACGGCGCGGACGACGCACCACAGCGTCGGGTCGAAGCGCTCGCTCGCGAGGTTGAGCTTCGACCAGGCCGGCAGGTCGCGCGGCGTGTGGCCCCAGTGATCGGCGAACGCCTCCTGGTGCGCGGCGTGAAACGCGCTCGCGTCGCGCTCCGGATCGAACGGCGACGACGCGCAACCCTTCCGGCCACGCCGGTGCGGCGGCGGCGCGGAGAGCTCGATGCGCATCTCGCGGAAGACGCGCACCGCCTCGTAGCCGAGCGACTCCAGCAGCCGGCGGCGGCGTCGTCAGCCTCGAGGATCGCGTTGTGGATCCGGCGCACGCCGCGCGTCGCATCCGCCTCGAGCATGGCCAACAGCCGCCCGTACCGCGCCCGAGCGCGTCCGGGTGGACGTATCCCTCGACCTGCCACGGCTCGCCGTGCTCGCGCACCACGCCGTAGCCGACGATGCGGTCGCCGTCGCGGAAGACGCGCGCGTCCTGCTCGAGATCGACCTCCGACCATTCCTCCGCGAGATCTGCCTCGCAGAACGTCGTCCGGTCGTACAGCAACGCCTCCTGCCCCGCGACGATCTCGGTCACCGCCGCCGCGTCCGCGGCGACGGCCGGTGTGGAGATCACAGGCGCCATCTCGGCGGCACGCTAGCGGGCGCACCGCCGCTCGGTGTCGTCAGGCGAACGCGAAGAGCGGGGGCAGGACGGCGACGACGGCCGCCGTCCACAGCGGCGAAGACCGGCAGGTAGGCGGTCTGCCAGCGCTCGAGGCGGTGCAGGGCGACGCGTCCCGTGAGAAACCGGATCGACAGCCAGGCGGCCACGGCCAGGTTCACGAGCAGGACGAGGTTGAGGCCGAGCGCGGCCACGCGGTTCGGGGTGAACCCGAGATCGCCGATCCGGGCCACCATCGCGCCGAGCACCATCAGGTCGAGCACGAGGGCGCTCCCGACCGCGAGCAGCTGGACGCGGTCCATCAGCCCGGCCGGTGCGGCGGCTCCCGCGCGGACATCGCGTAGAGGACGAGGCCGAGCACGACGACCAGGAGGGCGTCGAAGACGCCGAGCAGCTCGCGGTCGAACGCGTCGCCGACCCCGGACACGGCGTAGGTGGCCGCGGCGACGGTCAGCATCACGGCGAACAGCGGGGTGAAGAGCATGGTGAGCACCGGCGCCATGTTCTCCACCACGTGCTGCTTGGACTCCACGAGCCACGCCGCCACGATCACGGCACCGGCCGCGCCCGACGGGAGCACCCACTCGAAGACCTGCTCGACGTCGATCCCGCTCGGCTCGAAGATCAGCGCCGTGAGCCCGAGCAGCACGCCGCCGCCGAGCGCGATGAGCACGTAGTAGATGAACCACTCGCCGGTGAAGCGGACGAAGTCCATGCGCCGCTCGTGCGATCGGGTGCGTGCCGCCCATGTACGGGTAGGCGACCGCGAACCACAGCACGACCGGCAGGTGGGCCGCGACGAGGATCTCGGTGGCCGAGTCGCCGTCCCTACGGTAGAGGTTGACGACGAGCGCCGCGAGCGCGAACGGCGCGGCGATCAGCAGCCATCGCCGGGTGTCGAGCTTGCGCCGGCGGGCGAAGTACCCGGCGAGGAACGGCAGCACGAACAGGCCGAGGTTGCGCAGCGGCCACTGCGGTTCCTCGTCGGGGAACTGCGCGGCGAGGCGTACGACCTGGACCGCGACGGCCGCGGCCACGGCGAAGAGCGAGCGCCTCGAGCCACCCGCTCGACGGGCGCGCCGGCTCGTCCTCGTCGCTCGGACGAGCTGCTTCCAAGCCGGCCGCTGTGCTGCGTGCGCACTCGCGCGCAGGGTCTCGAGGTCGCCCATCCGCTTCACGGCGACGAGGAACGCCTCGTCGGCCGTGAGGCCGACCGCGACCAGCTCCGCGATCTGGTCGCGAAGATGCGCGTCGAGCTCCTCGACGTCGCGGCCGTTGACGGCCGGGGCCTTCGCGACGTAGGTCGCGCCACTCGGCGATCTGCGACTCCACATCATCCATGGCTCACGCCTGCGCCGAGTGCCGTCGGAGCCAATCGGGGCCGCGCCACACGCCACCCAGCGCCCGCGTGACGGTCACCCACTGCCGGTGCTGCTCCGCGAGGGCGGCGCGCCCGTCGCCGGTGATCGCGTAGTACAGCGGCGACGCCCTTCGGGCGGCGACCGCCACTCCGTCGTCACGTAGCCGAGCCGGCAGGAGGCGATGCAGCAGCGGCTAGAGCATGCCGTCGGTCCACTCGAGCTCGCCGCCGGAGAGCTCGCGCTCCCGCTTGAGGATCGCGTAGCCGTAGCTCTCGTCCTCGTCAAGGATCGCGAGCACGAGCGGCGTCACCGAGGCCGCGACGAGATCCTTGTTGATGTTCACGCGCGCCGTCCCATGGGTCGAGGTCCGTATGCATAGTAGCGCAATGCCTAGCGCCGCCTGCTCAACACTCGTGCGCGATCGCTCACGGCTGAGACGTGAGATCCTGCGCGCCGTGGCGGCGCGCAGGACCATCGACGAGCTGCTCGCGCAGGCGCGCGCGCAGCTCGCCCGCGTCGAACCGCACGAGGCGCTCGGCGCGATGACCGCCGGCGCGCTCATCATCGACATCCGCAGCGAAGCACAGCGGGCCGCCGACGGGATCGTGCCGGACACGATCTGGTTTGCCCGCAACGTGCTCGAGTGGCGCTGCGATCCCAGCAGCGACGCCTACGACGAACGCGTCGGCGACCTCGGCCGCCACGTGATCCTCATGTGCGACGAGGGCTACCAGTCGAGCCTGGCCGCCGGCACGCTGCAGCAGCTCGGATTCGCCCGGGCGACCGACCTCGTCGGCGGCTTTCAGGCCTGGCGCGCCGCCGGTCTGCCGATCGCGCCGGCCTAGCCGCGGCGGCGCAGGACGCGCCGGTCATCGGGCAGGCGCTTGGTGACGCGCGCCTGGTCGAGATGCTCGAGCAGCGCCTCGGCGTACTTGCGCGACGTCGCCAGCTCGTCGCGCAGGCGCGCGAGCGTCACGCTCCCTCGCTCTCGATGATCGCGACGACGCGATCGGCGACGACCGCGAGCGCGTCGCGGTGCGCGTAGAGGTCACGCCCGATCCGGACCGCGAGGCCGGCTTGGATGAGCGCGGGGAGGTGCGCTGTGTCGGGGCCGAGATCCGAGCGTGAGAGGGGCTCGTGCCCGGCGGCGCGTAGACGCTCCGAGAGCTCGACAGCAGCCGGTTCGAGCTGCGGTCCCAACGTCGCGGCGGCGACGCGGCGGCCGCCGGCCGCGCCTCGGGCGCAGGATCCGGCTCACCGCGGCGCAGCCGCTCCAGCCGCGCGAGCACGGCGGGGTGACGACCGTGCCGGCGGGCGCGTGGATCGAGCACCGTGCCGCCGCCGAGCGTGTCGGGTGGCGCGACCGAGCGCACGACGATCCGGTCGCCCGCGGCGGCGAGCAGACGATCCTCCAGGCGCACCTGCCACAGACCTTCGCCGAGGGCGGCCAGCCGCGCCGGCACCGCGCGCGTGCCGTGATGCACCATGACGCGCCGGCCTCGCCACTCGTCGCGGAGGTCGAGCAGCGCGTCGATGACCTGCGTCGGCACGACCTGCGCCGCCGGGTCGGCGAGCGCATCGCCGCGGGCGACGTCGCGCAGCGCAATGCCGGCGAGGTTGACGGCCACGCGCTGCCCGGCGCGCGCCCGCTCGGCCGGCTGATCGTGGACCTGCAGCGACCGCACGCGGACGGGGCGCTGCGCGGGCAGCAGGCTCAGCGTGTCGCCGACGGCCAAGCTGCCCGACCACAGCGTCCCGGTGACGATCGTGCCGGCGCCGTGGATCGTGAACGCGCGATCGATGTGGAGCACGGCCCGGCCCTCCTGGCCGTCCTCGCGCCGACCGTGCGGCGTCACCCGCCCAGCGACGCGATCGAGCGCGGCCGCGACGTCCGCCACGCCGTCGCCGGTACGCGCCGAGCACACCACGACCTCGGCATCCGGGAAGAGCTCGTCGGCCTCCGCGGCGGCGAGTTCCGGAGCCGCGCGGTCGGACTTCGTGATCGCGACGACGCCCTGATCGATGCCGAGGGCGGCGAGCACCTCCGCGTGCTCGAGCGTCTGCGGCATCACGCCGTCGTCGGCGGCGATGACCATGAGGTAGAAGTCGATCCCGGTCGCGCCGGCGACCATCGTGCGGACGAAGCGCTCGTGGCCGGGGACGTCGACGACCGAGATCTGCCTTCCCGACGGCAGCACGAGGGGCGCGAAGCCGAGCTCGATCGACATGCCACGCGCGTGCTCCTCCGGCAGGCGGTCGGTGTCGACGCCGGTCAGCGCCCGCACGAGCGCGGTCTTGCCGTGGTCGATGTGGCCGGCGGTCCCGAGCGTCAGGGCGGCGGGCTCGGTCGCGTCCCATCCTGGGCTCAGAGCCGAGCGACGTCTTCGAGGGCGGCGTCGAGCGCGTGGATCTCGTGGGCGCTCAGTCGGCCGACCGAGTCGCCGAGGCGTGTGACGTCGACGGCGCGCAGTTGCTCGACTCAGGATGCGCGTTTCCTGGTCGTCGATCGTGATCGATCGGCCGGAACGATCGTGGGGGCGCTGAGCGAGACGTCGGCGCGATCAGCACCGTGCTGAGTGCCAGCAGTTCGTCGGCCTGCACGATGACGCCGTAGCGTGCGCCGGCCTGCTCGTGACCGCGCGTCGTCGGGAGTCGCAGCCTGAAGATCTCGCCGCGGACCACCGCTCAGTCCGGCGGCCAGTCGGGCGCCAGCGCCTCCATGTCGGCGAGGACTTCTCGCGACGCCGCCAGGTCGCGATCGTCGGTCGCGGCCTGCTGCGCCTCTCGGCGCAAGGCCGACCGTCGTCGTCGCCGCGCGGCGGACTCGCGCAACGCCAGACGAACGGCCGAGGAGTCCGAGCCGGCCTCGCCGCGCAGCAGCGCGAGGTCGCTCTTCGGCAACGTCATCGAGCCGTGCTTGTACCGTGCGCGCCACGCGCAGCATCGTACGACATTCCGTACTACGCGCACGTCGCTACGACGGCGAGCACCGCGCGCGCCACCTCGCGCGCCTCGTCGTCGGTCAGCGTGCGGGGGTCGAGCAGGAGCTTCTCGTCGTGGATGCGCCCGACGACCGCCGGATCGCCGGCCCGCAGGGCCGCGGCAAGCGCGTCCGCGCCGGCCGGGCCGGGGTCGATCGCGACGGCCGGGCCCGGCAGCTCGAGCAGCGGCAGCGCGCCGCCGCCGACGCGCGCGGTCGACTCGACGACCTCGCCGCCGGTCGCCGCCGCCAGCTCGTGCGCGCGCGTGCGCAGCGTCGCGTCGTCGGCGTCGAGCATCGCGAGCACCGGCAGTGCGCGGCGCGCGGCGGCCTGGTCGCGATGCAGGGCGAGCGTCGCCTCGAGCGCGGCGAGCGAGAGCTTGTCGATCCGCACGGCGCGCGCGAGCGGATGGCGGCGGCAGGCGTCGATCGCCGCGCGGGTGCCGACGAGCAGCCCCGCCTGCGGGCCGCCGAGCAGCTTGTCGCCGGAGAACGCGGTGAGCGCGGCGCCGGCGCGGACCGACCGGCGCACCGGGGGCTCGCCGGCGAGCAGCGCGAAGTCGTCGCTGAGCACGCCCGAGCCGACGTCGTCGACCACCGGCACGCCGAGCTCGCACAGCGCCTCGATCTCGACCTCCTCCACGAAGCCGACGGTGCGGAAGTTCGAGGGATGAGCGCGCAGGATCGCACCGATGCGCTCGCCACCTCTCGCCAGCGCCGCCTCGTAGTCGGCGCGGCGCGTGCGGTTCGTCGTGCCGACCTCGACGAGCCGCGTGCCGGCGGCGGTGAGCACCTCGGGGATGCGGAAGCCGCCGCCGATCTCGATGAGCTGCCCGCGCGAGACGATCGTGTCGCGCCCGCCGGCCAGCGCGGCGCAGGCCAGCAGCACGGCGGCGGCGCAGTTGTTGACGGCCATGGCCGCCTCCGCACCGGTCAGCTCGCGCAGCAGCTCCTCGACGTGGGCGTGGCGCGAGCCGCGCTCGCCGGTGCTCAGGTCGAGCTCGAGGTTGCTGTAGCCGGCGGCGGCCGCCGCCACCGCGGCCTGCGCCTCGGCGGCGAGCGGCGCGCGGCCGAGGTTCGTGTGGACGACGACGCCGGTCGCGTTGAGCACGCGCCGCAGGTGGGGGCGCAGCCGCGCCCGTGCGCGCGCGACGAGGTCGACCTGTTCGTCGCCGGCGGCCGCAGCACCGCCGTCGAGCAGCTCCTCGCGCCGGGCCTGCAGCTCGGCGCGGGCGACCATCGTCGCCAGCTTGTCGACCGAGGGAAGCGCGCGCAGCCGGTCGTGGTCGGTCATGCGCAAACCTCTCTCACTTTTCTCTTCCACCGCTCTCTCCTTCACTCCTTTTATCGCTGCACTTCGCTGCGACCTTCGCAGCCACCGATGCGGACGCGCGCGTCGCCGCAGCGACTCGGCGTCGAGACCGGCCTCTGACGACCAGGCGGGCGCGCGCGCCGCCTTGATGTGCATCCCGGCGCCGCGGACCGCGCCGACGACGAGCAGGCCGTCGGCCTCGGCTCGCGCGGATCGAACGTGTCGCCGCGTACTCGTACTCGTCTCCGCGGCGGCGTCTGCCCGGCTGGACGCCGCTGCCGGAGACCTGCTCCGGCGCGCGGAGCTGCTGTGCACGAGGATCTGGGAGAGCGCGGCCCGGCACGGGTCGGATCCGATCTCGTCGGTCGCGCCCGCGAGGTGCGCAGGTGAGCCACCGCGGGCGTGGCGCCGGGCGTGTCTGCGGCCCGAAGTTCAGCAGTGCCGTCTAGTCTGGAAGCGCGGGTTGATCTCGCACGGGTACACGCGCCCACCACCGTCGATGACGAAGTCCTCCCGACACGCCGCGGTATCCCAGCTCTCTCAGGTGATCGCCGAGCGTCCTCGTCTGCGCGCCGACCTCCTGGCGCACGCGTTCCGGCAGCGCGCGCCGTCGGGAGTCGTTGCCGCAGAAGCCGAACGGCAGGTCGCTGCATTCCGGCTCACCGAGGATCTGCACCGATGGTGCGTAGACAGCCGTCCGCTGCGCGCCGACGACGCCCGTCGTGTTCAGCGAATAGCCCCCGCCCGCGTACTCCTCGAACAGCCATGGGCCGTCGGTCTGCGGCTGCTCGAGGAGCGCTCGGCGTCCGCGTCGTCGCGCACGAGGAACGTGCCGAGCCCGCTGCTGGCGAACGGCGCGCGCGCGACGTAGGGGTAGCCGAACTGCGCGGCGGCGGCCGCCAGGCTGACCCGGTCGACGGGCCTCGGCGCCCTTGATCGTCGCGATCCCGGCGCCGGCGAAGATCTCCTTCGCGCGGCGCTTGTCGTCCAGATGGCGTCTGAGCTGCGGCGCTGACGCTGAGCGAGCGCTCGCCCGCGCCGGTCCGCTGCCGGACAGCCGGCGTATGCAGCAGGTCCGCATCGTGCTCACCCTCGCGTGCGTCGGAGAAGGTCTCGATGACGCGGTCGAGATGGGCGCTCGTCCACTGCTCGCGAATCTCGTCGACGTCTTCGAGACAGCGACACGCGTCAGCCGCGGGAATCGCGCGCGATCGCCTCGCGATCCATCCCGCCCTCCGCCGAGATGATCGCGCTCAGGTCGGCGACGCGGCGACGCTCGTCCGTCGAAGAGCCGGTGCCCTGCGAACACCGAACCTTTTTACGCGGTGCTTGGTCCTTGGCTGTCCGACCGCTCCATCATGTATCACCACGTTCGCTTTCTTCGGCGGCCGGGAGGTGCCCTCTTTGTGAACACGCGGTCTGGTCCACAAAGATGCGCAACGTCTCGCAGCGACCGCCGCTGTCGAGCAGGCTCGGAGTGTTCATGTGGGTCCGTAGGGAGTCCGTGGCCGGGACCCAAGGTGGCGCCGAGTCATCGCGCCCCCAACGCGCGCATGACGAGACGTGGCACCGGTTCGTCCCCGACCGGAACGGCGCGAGAATAGCCGATCAGCGGCCGTCGTTGGAGAACATTCGGCCACCCGGTTTCACGCTCGCAGAACGTCTCGTCGGCGCCCGCGTGACACCCCGATCTGGTGCACTGGAATGCACCGCGCGCCGCTGCTCAACGGAACGGCGAAGGAGTCGAACCTTCCAGCGCGATGAGACGCGCCCCGCCGGTTTTGAAGACCGGATGGGCCACCGGGCCCGGGCCGCTCCAGGCCATTGGAGCCCGTGCAGCGCGATCATCGCACCGAGATCGCGCCGGGCTCGCCGTCGACGATCGCGCCGACGATCGGGCCGGGCAGCGAGCCCGCGGCCGTCGGGCGCGACGGCGACGAGCAGCCCGCCCGACGTGGTGGCGTCGCAGACCAGGCGACGGCGCGCCTCGGGCACGTCGTCGGCGAACGTCGTGAACGTCTCGGCGTACTCGCGGTTGCGGCGGCTGCCGCCCGAGACGGCGTCGTCGCCCTCGAGCAGTTCGATCACGCCGTCGATCGCCGGCACCGCGGCCGCGTCGATGACCGCCGCGACGCTGCTCGCGCGCCCGAGCGAGTGCAGATGGCCGAGCAGCCCGAAACCGGTGACGTCGGTCATCGCGTGCGCGCCCGCCGCGCGCGCCGCCGCCGAGGCGGTGTCGTTGAGCGCGGTCATCGTCGCCACGGCGCGCTCGAGCAGCGCGTCGTCGCGCAGCCCGCGCTTGCGCGCCGTCGAGATCGCCCCGACGCCCAGCGGCTTGGTGAGCACGAGCACGTCACCGGGTTGTGCGCCCGCGTTGGAGATCAGCTCGTCGGGATGCACCGTGCCGGTGACCGACATCCCGTACTTCGGCTCGGGATCGTCGATCGAATGCCCGCCGACGACCGCGATCCCCGCCGCCGCGGCGACGTCGGCGCCGCCGCGCAGGATCTCGCGCAGCACGTCGCCGCCGAGCTGCTCGAGCGGGAACGCGACGACGTTCATCGCCGCCAGCGGCACCCCGCCCATCGCGTAGACGTCCGACAGCGCGTTCGCCGCCGCGATCCGCCCGAAGTCGTAGGGGTCGTCGACGATCGGCGTGAAGAAGTCGATCGTCATCACGAGCGCGATCTCGTCGGTGAGCTTGAACACCGCGGCGTCGTCGGCCGTGTTCGAGCCCACCAGCAGCCGCGGCTCGTCGAAGGCGGTCAAGCCCCGGACGATCGGCAGCAGCGCCGCCGCCGGCAGCTTGCAGCCGCAGCCCGCGCCGTGGGCGAGCGAGGTCAGGGCGAGGGGGACGGCTGTGGGCGGGACGCGCACGATCAGTGGCCGGTCGTCGAGAAGTGCATGTAGTCCTTCGTGTTCCCGCTCCACGAGCCGCCCCAGCCCCAGCCGATCGATGCAAACGCGGCCACAACATGCCGTGTCACCATCCCGCGGCGATGGCGGCTGCGGTCGCGGTAGCGCTGCGCCTTGGGATCCCGGCTCTGCCCGCAGCCGACGTAGGGGTTCTCGACCGGGTTGAGGTCGACCGCCAGTCCGTATCGCGTGATTGGACCACGACGTCGTGGTGCCGGCGCGCGTGCACGGCGACGCCGCCGCTCGGCGGCACGCGAACGACCCGCTGACGTCGCCGTCGCGAGGAGGCTTGGAATAGGCGGCGTCGAGCGAGAGGTGGCGGATCGGGAAGTAGAGCCCGTAGAGCTTGCGAAACACCCGCGCGAGCGGACGCGCGGCGCGCTTGTTGACGATCAGCTGTCCCGTCCGCGGCCGACCGGCCCAGTCGCGGTGCGTGACGGTGAGCACTCGCAGGTCCGACAGCGCCACCGGGCAGCCCGGCTGCCAGACGTGCGCGTCGCGAAGCTGGGCCCGAACGTCGGCCGGCAGCGGCGCGATCGACCACTGAAACGGGGACGCCAGCGCCAGCGCCGCTGCGGCCATGGTGAACACGCCGGGCACGACGTCACTGTAGCGCGGCGCGCACTTGCCGCGACCTCCGCGGCGCCGAATACCCTGTGCCGCAGACAGCCGGGAGGAGCCGGGGACGTGAATGCCGAGGGCGGGCCAAGACTGACTCGAATGGTCCACGAGGTGCGCTCGCTGGAGCTGGGCGAGCGCACGAGCTACGACACGGACGGCTGCCTCACCGTCGGTGAGGACGCCGTGCGCGACCTCCTCGACGACCCCGCGTTCGCCGAGGTCCGCCTTGGCGTCGCCTCGCCCGGCGACTCCGTGCGCATCGTCGGCGTGCTCGACGCCATCCAGCCCTGCTCCAAGGGGCCGGGTGGGGGAGGCGTGTTCCCCGGGATTGCTCGGTCCGGCGATGCCCGTCGGGCGCGGCACCACGCACGTGCTGCGCGGCGCCGCCGTGCTGGCCGCCGGCTACCTGCCCCGCGCGCAGGAGGCGGTCATCGACATGGCGGGGCCGGCGGCGCCGCTGTCGCCGCTCGCCGCGACGCACAACCTCGTCATCGAGTGGACGCCCGCCGACGACGCGGACTGGGGAGACGTCGACCAGGCGCTGCGAAAGGGGCTCGTGAAGGTCGCCGCGCACCTCGCCGAGGCCGCGCTGGACGCCGAGCCCGACGCCGTCGAGGAGCTCGCCGAGCCCGGTGCGCAAGCCGCGAACGGCAAGCCGCGCGTCGGGGTCATCCTCAACCTGCAGACCCAGGGCAGGTTCAAGGACGTCTTCGTCTACGGGCGCACCCTCTCCGGCGGCCTGCCGACGGTCATCTCGCCGACCGAGCTCGACGACGGCGCCGTGGTCAGCGGCCAGTACGGCCACCCCGCGCTGAAGAACCCGACGATCCTGCACCAGACCCACCCGGTGATCGCCGCCCTGCGCGACCGCGCCGACGAGCTGGAGCTGGCCGCCCTCATCCTCTGCCCCGAGCCCGTCGACCAGGCCAACAAGGAGCTCGTCTCCGCCCACGCCGCGCGGCTGTGCAAGCAGCTGCAGCTCGACGCGGTGATCGCGACCAAGGAGGGCGGCGGCAACGCCGACGCCGACGTCACACTGAAGATGGATCGCCTCGAGGAGGAGGGGATCGCGGCGATCGGGATCCTCGCCGAGATGGCGGGGCGCGACGGGACGGGGCCGCCGCTCGTCGTTCCCCCGACGAAGGCCACCGCCATGATCAGCACCGGAAACTACGATGAGCGGATGACCCTCCCGGCGACAGAGCGCGCCCTGGGCCGCGAGAAGATCGCCCTGCTCGACCAGGCCTCCACCGAGGAGATCGAGCTGCCCGTCGCCGCCATCTACTGCGCGCAGAGCACGCTCGGCTGGGGCCGCCTGACCTGCGCCGAGCCGGAGCTCGCGTCGTCATGAAGATCGTCCATTACGTCAACCAGTTCTTCGCCGGCATGGGCGGCGAGGACTCCGCCGGCGCCGGCCCGGAGCTCCGAGACGGCGCGACAGGTCCGGGACGCAAGCTGGCCTCCCTCATCGGCGACGAGCACGAGATCATCGCCACCGCGATCTGCGGCGACGACTACGCCGCCTCGCATCCGGATTTCGCCGCCGACCTGGTCACGCAGGCCAAGGAGCGCGGCGCCGAGATGATCATCGCCGGTCCCTCCTTCACCAGCGGGCGCTATGGCATGGCCTGCGCCCGGATCGCCGCCGCCGCCAGCGAGGCGGGCCTGCCCGCGCTGGCCTCCATGCACCCCGAGAACCCCGGCCTCGGCGAGGCCGCCGGCACGACGGTCGTCGAGAGCGGTCAGACCGCGCGCAAGATGAAGGACTCGCTCGAGCGCTTCGCCGCCGCCGCGCTGAAGATCGCCAACGGCGAGGAGCTCACCGCGCAGGACGGCCGCATCGGCCCGGTCGCGCGCACGAATCGCCTGGCGGAACACAACGCGGCGGAGCGCGCCGTCGCACTTGTGCTCACCAGGCTCAACGGCGACAAGGACGCCACCGAGATCCCGCTCCCCGACTTCGACAGCGTCACGCCCGCCGCGCCCATCGACGACGCCACCGACGCGCTGATCGCGCTCGTCACCGAGGGCGGCTTCGTGCCCGCCGGCAACCCCGACCGCCTCGAGTCCGCCCGCGCGACGAAGTGGGTGCGCCACTCGCTCGACGGCCTCGATTCCGCCGACGAAGGTGAGTTCGAGTCGGTGCACGGCGGCTTCTCCACCGTCTGGGCCAACGCCGATCCCAACCGCATCCTCCCGCTCGACGTCGCCCGCGAGATGGAACGCGACGGCGCCATCGGGCGCCTGCACGGCGAGTACCTGGGGACCACCGGCAACGGCACGACGGTCGCCGACGCGCGCCGCTTCGGGATGGAATGGGCGGCCGAGCTGCGCCAGGCGAACATCCAGGCGGTCATCCTCACCGCCACCTGAGGAACCGGCACGCGTTGCGGGTCAACGCTCACGAAGGAACTAGAGCGCGCGGGGATTCCGACAGCGCTGCTGTGCAACCTCGTCTCGATCGCCAAGCGCGTCGGCGCGCCGCGGATCGTGCCCACGCGCGGCATCCCGTTCCCGGCCGGAGACCCCGAGCTCGGGCCCGCGGCAGGAGCACGCCTGGCGCCGCCAGCTGCTCGAGCGCGCGCTGCACGCCGTCTCGACGCCGGTGACCGAGCCGACGGTCTTCGACGGCGATCCATAGTGAGACAGCATTCTTTGATGGCGAATTGATAGAATCGCGACCAACGTGTCCGACCCTGTCATCTCGGCCGCGAGCGCGGTCCTCGCCCACGTCCCCGGGCTCTGCCGCCACGGCTCCAAGCCCGCTCGCGAGCTTCCGAAGAATCCGGAGGTGCAGGCGCAGTTCCTCGGCGCGCTGCGCACGTTCGAGCAGGCCGTGGCCTACGGTCCCCACCAGGCCTTCCTCGGCGCCATCCACCCGCGCGACCTGCCGGAGCGGCCGTGGGTCGGCGCCGCGGCCAACGGCGAGGGCCGCTTCGCGGGCGTCGGCGAGCTCATGCCCGAAGACGAGTTCCTCGGCCTGCTGGCGGCGGTCGACGACTTCGGCCTGGTCAGGCTGGGCGCACAAGAGACAGACGCGATCGCCGAAAAGCTCCAGCGCCACCCGCTCGCCGAGCACTTCGATCTCGAGAAGGTGGCGGCCGCGGCCGGCGACGCCGAAGCCGTCGCCGCCGAGCCGGGCGCGCTGAAGCTGCACATCGGCGCCGATCACCTGGCCGCAGCCGTCAGGCGCGCCCACGAGAGCGACGCCGCCCTGTCCGCCGACGTCTTCTTCGAGAACCTCGCGAGCAAGGCGAGCGCCACGCTCGCGCTGCTGCGCGTCCTGCACGACAACGACATCGACCCCGCCTCGATCGACTACGTCATCGGCTCCGGCGAGGAGGCGATCGGCGACCGCTACCAGCGCGGCGGGGGCAACCTCGGCAAGTCGGTGGCGGCGGCCGCGGGCTGCGTCAACGCGTCGGGCTGCGACGTCAAGAACTTCTGCGCCGCGCCGGTCCCCGCGCTTGTCATCGCAAGCAGCCTCGTCCAGGCAGGCGTCTTCCAGCGCGTCGCGGTCATCGCCGGCGGTTCGCTGCCGAAGGTGGGGATGAAGTTCCAGGGCCATCTCAAGCACGACCTGCCCGTGCTCGAGGACGTCCTCGGCGCGAGCGCGCTGATCGTGGAGGCCGACGACGGCCGCTCGCCGCGCGTGCGGCTGGACTCCGTCGGCAAGCATCCGGTGGCCGCCGGGTCCTCGAACCCGAAGATCATGGAGGCGCTCGTGTTCGCGCCGCTCGACCGCCTGAACCTGAGCTCGACCGACGTCGACGACTACGCCACCGAGCTGCACAACCCGGAGATCACCGAGCCGCAGGGCTCGGGCAACGTCCCGGAGCGCAACTACAAGACGATCGCCGCGCTGGCGCTGCGCCGGGGCGACATCGGCCGCGAGGACATGGCCGATTTCGTCGCGCAGCGGGGCATGCCGGGCTACGCCCCGACCCAGGGTCACATCGCCTCGGCGCTGTGCTACGTGCCCCACGCTCGCGCCCGGCTGATGGACGGCGGCGCGCGGCGGGTACAGCTGATCGCAAAGGGCAGCCTGTTCCTGGGGCGAATGTCCGAGCAGTCCGACGGCATGAGCGTGCTGCTCGAATCCAACGACGACGCAGGAGGTTGAGCGGATGGCAGCGGTAGCCGAGGCGACGCGTGAGAACTTCGACGATCTGGTGGCGAGCGGCACCACGCTCGTCGACGTGTGGGGGCCGGACTGCCGGCCGTGCCTGGCCCTGAAGCCCCACGTCGAGAAGCTCGCCGAGGGCCGCGACGACATCAACGTCGTCATGCTCGAGGCGCCGAAGGCCCGCCGGGTCTGCATCCGCCTCAAGGTGCACGGGCTGCCGACGTTCCTGCTCATGAAGGACGGCGAAGAGGTCTCGCGCCTGTCGGCGTCGACGATCAGCCCACCGCAGCTTCACGACTGGCTCGAGAAGAGCCTCGACGAGATCAAAGAGGAGGTGAGTTAGCACCCCATGTTCGAGAACAAGAAGGTCGTCGTGCTCGGTGAGCGCGACGGCATCGCGGGTCCCGCGATCGCGGCCTGCGTCAAGAGCGCCGGCGGATACGTCGAGTACACGTCGACGGAGTGCTTCGTCTGAACGGCCTCGGGGGCCATGGACCTCAATAGCCAGGAAGTGATCAAGCGCCTAGCCGACGAGCACGGGGCCGAGCAATCTTGCTCGTCATCCTCGGAGCTCCGGACGACGAGAGCGCAGAGATCGCCGCCGAGACCGTAGTGCTCGGCGATCCGACCTATGCAGGTGCATTGGCCGAGACCCAGTTGGGTCTCTCCGTGTATCACGTGCTGGAGGAAGAGTTCAGAAGTCAGATCGGCGACGACGTCTGGGAAGACCAGATCGGCGTCATGGCCGACGTGCTCGACGCCGAGGTGATCTCGGCGGCGGTGAAGGGCATGCGCGAGCAGAAGCCGTAGCCCGGGACGGCTCAGCCACCGCTGGTGGCTGAGCGCACGTCGCATCGAACGTCGGCGTCGCCGCGAGGTCGGAAACCAAGGAAGGCTGATCCAGTGCGCGACGAGTTTCTCGTTTTCGGAAGTCCCTCGGTCGGCCAGGCCGAGATCGACGAGGTCGTGGACTCGCTGCGGTCGGGATGGATCGGCTCAGGACCGAAGGTGCACCGGTTCGAGCGCGCCATCGAGCGCTATGTCGGCGCGCCCCACGCCCGGTGCCTGTCGTCGTGCACCGCCGCATTGATGCTCGGCTTGCGCGCCCTCGGCGTCGGGCCCGGGGACGAGGTGCTGATGCCGACGATGACGTTCGTCGCCTCGGCGAACGCTGTCGAGCATGCCGGTGCCATCCCGGTCCTGATCGATTGTGACCCCGGGACCGGCCTCATCGATCTCGATGCGGCCGAGCAGCGGATCTCGTCGAAGACCAAGGCCATCATGCCGGTCCATCTGTACGGGCGACCGGTCGACATGGACCGCGTCAACCGGATTCGCGACGACCACGGCATCGTCGTGCTGGAGGACGCGGCCCATGCCATCGGGGCGGAGTGGCGCGGGCGCCGGATCGGCAGCCACGGCAACCTGACCGCCTATTCCTTCTACGTCACGAAGAACATCACCACGATCGAGGGGGGTGCGCTCGTCACCGACGACGCCGCGGTCGCCGAGCGCGTCGAGCGCCTCGCGCTGCACGGCTTGAGCGCCGGCGCCTGGCAGCGCTTCTCCGACGCCGGCTTCACGCACTACGAGGTCGAGGAGCCGGGCTTCAAGTTCAACATGACCGACGTCCAGGCCGCCCTGGGCCTTCACCAGCTACCGCGGCTCGACGACTGGATCGAGCGCAGAGCGGAGCTCTGGGACGTCTACGCCGCGGCGCTCTCAGGGCTGCCGCTCGAGCTCCCGCCGCCCCACGATCCAGACGTCGTGCGCCACGCCCGGCACCTGTTCACCGTCGAGGTGCTCGACGCGGCGCGGCTGAGGCGGGACGAGGTCCTGGACGAGCTGCACCATCAGCGGATCGGCGCGGGAGTCCACTATCGGGCCGTTCACCTGCACCCGTACTACCGTCGTCGCTATCGGCTCAGCCCGGGCTCGTTCCCGGTGGCGACCGCGATGTCGGATCGGACGCTCAGCCTTCCGTTGAGCCCGAAGATCACGTACCAGGATCAGGCCGACGTGATCGCCGCCGTCCGCGGCGCCGTGTTGTAGTCGGCCGCCGGCGCTTGCCCGTGCGTTAACGTCCGCTCGTGGCTGCGTGTTCGTCCTGCGGTGCGGAATTCCAACCGGGGCAGAGCTTCTGCGCCCGGTGCGGACAGCGACTCGCGCTGAGTTGCACGGCATGCGGAATCGAGCTGCAGCCCGACGATCGGTTCTGCCGCACGTGCGGGACGCAGGTGACGGCGGGCGGCTCGCCGCCACCGCCGCAGGCAGCGGTCGTGGGGGCGCCGGTCTCCGAGCGGCGGCTGGTCACGGTGCTGTTCGCCGACATCGTGGGATTCACGACGTTGTCCGAGCATCGCGCCGCGACGGTGGTCCGCGAGACGCTCTCCGGCTATTTCGAGCGCTGCCGGATGGTGATCGAGCGCTACGGCGGGACGGTGGAGAAGTTCATCGGAGATGCGGTGATGGCGGTGTGGGGGACGCCGGTCGCGCGCGAGGACGACGCGGAGCGCGCCGTACGGGCGGCGCTGGCCCTGACGCGGGCGGTGAGCGCATTCGGTGCTGAGGTGGGGTTGCCCGCGCTCTGCGTGCGTGCCGGGGTGCTGACCGGGAGCGCATCGGCGAAGGTCGGCAGTGCGCGTGAGGGGATGGTGGTGGGCGACCCCGTGAACACCGCCAGCCGGCTGCAGTCGATCGCGGCGCCGGGGACGGTGCTGGTCGACGACGTCACGAGGCGGGCAAGCGAGGCGGCGATCACCTACGAGGACGCCGGGGTCCACGTCGTCAAGGGTCGCGACCAGCCGGTGCACGCGTGGACGGCGCTGCGTGTCGTCGCCGGTGCGCGTGGCGCGCGCCGTGGTGTCGGCGTCGAAGCGCCGTTCGTCGGACGCGAGCGCGAGCTGCGGGCGCTCATCGAGGCCTGTGAGGAGACCAGCCGTGAGGGGCGTGCGCGTCGCGTGACGGTGGTCGGTGAGGCGGGCGCCGGCAAGTCGCGGCTGCTGTGGGAGTTCTTCAAGTACCTCGACGGGATCGAGCGAGCGCACTGGTGGCATCAGGGCCGCTGCCTGTCCTACGGGGACGGCGTGGCCTATTGGGCGTTGGCGGAGATGGTCCGCGCGCGGGCGGGGATCGCTGAGGAGGAGTCGCCGGTGACGGCGCGCGAGAAGCTGCGGGCCGCGGTGGAGGAGCACGTGCCCGACGAGCACGGGCGCCGGATGGTCGAGCCGCGGCTGGCGCATCTGCTGCGGCTGGAGGAACGCGCCGAGGCGGACCGCGCCGACCTGTTCAGCGGGTGGCGGCTGTTCTTCGAGCGGATGGCGGCGACCAACACGGTGATCCTCATGTTCGAGGACCTGCAGTGGGCCGACAGCGGCATGCTGGACTTCATCGACTACATCCTCGAGTGGTCGGCGGAGTTTCCGATCCTCGTCGTGGCGCTGGGCCGTCGGGAGTTGCACGAGCGCAGGCCGGGCTGGGAGCCGCTGGTGCTCGAGCCGCTGGATCCGGTGAGCGTCGCCGAGCTGCTCGATGGTCTCGTGCCGGGGTTGCCGCGGGAGCTGGTGCTCGACATCGCCGGGCGCGCCGAGGGGATCCCCCTCTACGCGGTCGAGACGATCCGGATGCTGCTCGATCGCGGCCTGGTCGTGCAGGACGGCGACCGCTACGTCGTCACGGGGGACGTGTCCGATCTGGACGTGCCCGAGACGTTGCAGGCGCTCCTGGCGTCGCGCCTGGACGGCCTCGAGGCCGTGGAGCGGTCGGCGCTGCAGACTGCGGCGGTGCTCGGTCGCTCGTTCACCGCGGCGGGTCTCGCAGCGCTCGGCGGCCGGGCGGAGAGCGATGTCACCGGCATCCTCGACGGGCTGGTCGCCAAGCAGGTGCTGTCGCGCGACGACGACCCGCGCTCACCCGACCGCGGGCAGTACGCCTTCCTGCAGGAGCTGCTGCGGACGGTCGCCTACAGCACGCTCGCGCGGCGGACGCGCAAGACGCTCCACGTCGCGGCGGCGCAGCATCTCGAGCAGGCGTGGCCGGGTGGGCACGAGGAGATCGCCGAGGTCCTCGCCTCGCACTACATGGAGGCGATCCGGGCCGATCCCGACGCCGGCGACGTGCCGGCGCTGCGGGCGTCGGCACGCGCGGCGCTGGCCTCGGCGGGCCATTCGGCGGCGGGACTCACGCTCGGCTTTGAGGCGCAGCGGTACTTCGAGCAGGCCGCGGAGCTCGCCGAGGGCGATCTCGAACGCGCCGCGCTGTTCGAGCAGGCCGGCGTGGCGCTGCAACGCAGCGGCGACAGCGACGGCGCCGAGCAGGCACTGCGCGACGCGGTCGAGCTCTGCCGGCGCGCCGGCAGCCCGTCGGGCGGCTCGGCCGCGGTCGCCCTGGCGTCCTCGCTCAGGGGGGCCGGCCGGCTGGAGGAGGCGCGCACGCTGGTGGAGCCGTTCCTGACGCTCGACGACCCCGGCGTGGACAAGATCGTCCGGGCGGAGGCGCTCGCAGAGCTCGCCACCGTGCACATCTTCGGCGGAGATCCGGAGGGGGCGGCGGGGCCGCTGCTCGACGAGGCGGTGACGACACTCGAGCAGGAACGCGCGTGGCCGGCCCTTGCCACAGCTCTCGTCGGGCAGGCCATCCACCTCGTGATGCGCCACCGCGTCCTGGAGGGCGACGCGATCCTGCGCCTGGCGCTCTCGCTCGCCGACGAGCACGACCTGCCGGCGGTCGCGCTCCGCGCCCGCTACAACCTGGCCGGCCTGGCGCTCGATCAGGGCCGCCTCGCCGACACGCTCAGGGAAGTCAAGCCGGCGCTCGCGCTCGCGCGCGAGCGCGGCGACCGGTTTCACGAGCGGATCCTGCTGGCGCAGTCGCTCATGCCGCTCGTCGGCCTGGGCCGTTGGGATGAGGCGGCGCCGATCGGCGAGGCGCTCATCTCAGGTGAGCTCGACCTCCTGGCGATCTGGGCGGCCACCTGCTGCGCCCAGATCGCCGGCGCACGCGGCGACGACGACACGCTGGACCGATGTCGCGCGATTGCCGCGCATGACTGGGATTTCACGCACAGCGATGCGCGCGCCTCCGTGATGCTCCTCGGCGCGCGCGTCGCGCTCGAGCGCGGCGCCTCGCGCGAGGCGCTCGTCCTCGCCCGGCCGGTCCTCGACCTTCCGTCCTCGCCGGGTGAGTTCCTCGCGGAGGCCTTGGCGATCCTCGTCGAGGCCGCGGTCTCCCTTCCCGACGACATCCCGATCGAGGAGCTCGAGGCATTCTTGACCGCCCTGCCGCCGGCGCGCGCGACCCCGCAGCTGCGCGCCGGACGCGCCCGGCTCGCCGCCGAGCGGGCGCAGCGCCGCGGTGACGCGACCGCCGCGGGACGCCACGAAGCCGAGGCGATCGAGCTGCTGCGGACGATCGGCGCCCGACCGCTGCTCGCCCAAGCGCTGCTCGAACGCTCCCGCCGGCGCGATGACCCCGACGTGCGCGCCGAGGCACGAAGGATCTACACCGAACTCGGCGCCACCCGCCGCCTCACCGACATCGGCAAACCGACCCGCGTCCTGGCCCGAAGCGAAGGCGGCGTTCGGGCCGGCCTGCGAGCGGCCGGCCCGAATCGCACTCTCAGCTGACGTCGAAGCGGTCGAGGTTCATGACCTTGGTCCAGGCCGCGACGAAGTCCGCCACGAACTTCTCGCGCGCGTCATCGCTCGCGTAGACCTCCGCGAGCGCGCGCAACTCGGAGTTCGAGCCGAACACGAGGTCGACGCGGGTGCCGGTCCACCGCACCTCGCCCGCGGCGTCGTGGCTGACGAAGGACCCCGCGTCGCCGGCGGTCGCCGTCCACGTGGTGCCGAGGTCGAGCAGGTTCACGAAGAAGTCGTTCGTGAGCGTGCCCGGCCGGTCGGTGAGCACGCCCGCCGTCGAGCCCCCGGCGTTGGCGCCGAGAACCCGCAGGCCGCCGACGAGGACGGTCATCTCGGGGGCGCTCAGGGTCAGCAGGTTCGCCCTGTCGACGAGGAGGTACTCGGCCGTCAGGCGGTGGTCCTCAGCCAGGTAGTTGCGAAAGCCGTCGGCCGTCGGCTCGAGCGCGTCGAAGGACTCCACGTCGGTCTGCTCCTGTGACGCGTCCGCGCGCCCCGGCGTGAAGGGCACCTCGATGGCGACGCCGCCGTCCTTGGCCGCCTGCTCGACGGCCGCCGAGCCGGCGAGCACGATGAGGTCGGCCAGCGAGACCCGCTTGCCGCTGCCGTTCTGGGAACCGTTGAAGGACTGCTGGATGCCCTCGAGCGTGCTCAGCACCGTCGCCAGCTCGTCCGGGTCGTTGACCGCCCAGCCGTTCTGCGGCTCGAGGCGCACGCGCGCGCCGTTCGCCCCGCCGCGCTTGTCGCTGCCGCGGAACGTCGAGGCCGACGCCCACGCGGCCTTGACGAGCTGCGAGACCGACAGACCAGAATCGAGGACCTGGGCCTTCAGCGTCGCGATCTCCTCGGCCCCGATCGGCTCGTGCGTCACCTTGGGGACCGGGTCCTGCCACAGCAGCTCCTCGTCCGGAACCTCGGGACCGAGGTAGCGGTCGATCGGCCCCATGTCGCGGTGGGTCAGCTTGAACCAGGCCCGCGCGAACGCGTCGGCGAACTCGGCGGGGTTCTCGTAGAAGCGCCGCGAGATCGGCCCGTAGACGGGGTCCAGGCGCAGCGCCAGATCCGTCGTGAGCATCATCGCGGGGTGCGTGGCCGACGGGTCGTGCGCGTCGGGCACGGTGGCCGTCGCCCCGTTGCCGCTCGGCATCCACTGATGTGCGCCGGCGGGGCTCTTCGTGAGCTCCCACTCGTTCTCGAACAGGGTCTCGAAGAAGCTGTTGTCCCACGCCTTCGGGGTCGGCGTCCAGGCGCCCTCGAGGCCGCTGGTGATCGTGTCCGCGCCCTTGCCGGTGCGGAAGCCATTCATCCAGCCGAGGCCCTGCTGCTCGAGCGGGGCGGCCTCGGGCTCGTGCCCGACGAACTCGTCCGGGTCGGCGGCGCCGTGGGTCTTGCCGAACGTGTGCCCGCCGGCGATCAGCGCGACCGTCTCCTCGTCGTTCATCGCCATGCGGCTGAACGTCTCGCGGATGTCGCGCGCCGAGGCGAGCGGGTCGGGATTGGCGTTCGGGCCCTCGGGATTGACGTAGATGAGGCCCATCTGGACGGCGCCGAAGGGATCCTCGAGATCGCGGTCGCCGCTGTAGCGCTCGTCGCCGAGCCACTCGGTCTCCGGGCCCCAGTACACGTCCTCGTCGGGCTCCCAGACGTCCTCGCGCCCGCCGGCGAAGCCGAACGTCTCGAAACCCATCGACTCCAGGGCGACGTTGCCGGTGAGGACCATGAGGTCCGCCCACGAGAGGCTCTGGCCGTACTTCTGCTTGACC
Organism: uncultured Actinomycetes bacterium; assembly: GCA_963751065.1. GTDB lineage: Bacteria > Actinomycetota > Thermoleophilia > Solirubrobacterales > Solirubrobacteraceae > CADCVQ01. Next base: position 73,879 of record CAVVTD010000003.1, on the reverse strand, counting down.
GGCCACAGCAGCCGGCGCGCCTTGTCGAGGTTCGCGTTGTCGGGCCAGCTGTTGAGCGGCGCGAAGCGCTGCTGGCCGGCGCCGGCGCCGCCGCGGCCGTCGCTGATGCGGTACGTGCCCGCGCTGTGCCAGGCCATGCGGATCATGAACGGCCCGTAGTGGCCGTAGTCCGCCGGCCACCAGTCCTGCGAGGTCGTCAGCACGGCCTCGATGTCCTGCTTGACGGCGGCCAGGTCGAGGCGGTTGAACGCCTCGGCGTAGTCGAAGTCCTCGCCGAGCGGATTGGCCACGGCGGGGTTCTTGGCGAGGATCTTCAGGTTCAGGCGATCCGGCCACCAGCCGCGGTTGCCACCGCCCTGGGTGGGGTGCGGGGCGCGACCGTGCACGACCGGGCACTCCCTGGTCGCATCGCTCATCTCTCCAACTACGGCGTCAGGGGTGTCAGACAAGGGAACCCTCTCCGGGATCAGGGGTGTACTCAGGCATTTCGGGCGGTCGAGCAGGCGGGGCAGACGCCCCAGTAGATGACCTCGGCCTCGTCGATGACGTAGCCGTGGTCGTCCGCCGCGGTCAGGCAGGGTGCGGCGCCGGCGGCGCAGGCGACGTCGGTGATGGCGCCGCACGACCGGCACACGAGGTGGTGATGGTTGTCTCCGACCCGCGACTCGTAGCGGGCCACGGAGCCCGGCGGGTGGATGCGCCGGACGAGATCCGCGTCGGTCAGGACCCGCAGGACGTCGTAGACGGCCTGCTGGGACACGGCGCCGATCTCTTCGCGAACGGCGCCGATGATCGCGTGCGTGTCGGCGTGCGGATGGTCGTGCACCGCGGCCAGCACCGCGACCCGGGGACGCGTGACGCGCAGGGAGGCCCCGCGCAGCATGCGCTCGAGTTCGGCGGTCGCCGGCATGCCCCCAGTGTGCCACACATTCTGGAATGAATCCGGATTAGGCGTTACACGAGCGCAACAGCGAGGCGACCGCGCCCTCGGTCAGCCGCGCACGATCGTGAACAGCGCGGCGACCCCGCCGTCCACGCGCCAGCGCCCGTCGATCCGGCGCAGGACGATGTCGAAGGCCTGGCGGCTGCCGAGGACCGGGTCGTCCATGACGAGCCGCAGCGCAGCGCGGGCATTGCCTGCGCGCTGTGGGGCGGGCGACAGCGGGATGTCGCTCGTCGGCAGGATCCTGACCCTACGCACCGCCTCCCGCATGCCCGCGCGGTCGCGCACGTAGCGCACCGCCGCCGCCGCCGTCGCCGGGCACGTCGAGCCCCCGAAGTCGCGCGCGAGCTCGATCTGGGCGGCCGTCGACAGGCTGCGGCAGACGCCGCGGGCGTCGGCGTTCGCGAGGCGCTGCATCAGCGCCGCGGCCGCGGCCCGTGGGTCCAGCCGCTCCGGCGCCTCGTCGCCGCAGCCGGCCGGCGCGATCCAGAGTGCGACGACGAGGGCAGCGAGAGCGCCGGCGCCCGCTCGCCGACCTCGGGACACCGAGTCAGACGGGCAGGTCATAGCGGATGGTCGGCCGGTTTTCGGTCACCTGCGTGCACGTCGCGCGCGTCGTCGAGGCGGATCGCCTCCGGCTCGAGCACGTCGACGACCCACACGCGCCGGTACGCGAGGGCATGGCGCACGCCGTCGAGGCCGAGCTGGTAGACGTGGTGCGCCCCGCACAGGATCTGGGGTGGCTGGTCGGCCCAGATCGGATAGGCGGCGACGTCCGGCCGTCCGTAGCGGAGCTTCACGGCCGCATCGAGCTCCCACCACGTGCTGAAGACCGGGACCGGCTGGTTGATCGATTCGTGGCCGAGGCGACCGAAGCGCGTGACGACGCCCGGTGCGTTGAGCACGAGCAGCGACGCACCCGTGGGCGGCGTCGGCAGCGCTGCCGAGACCGCCGCGAGCACCGTGTCCTGCTCGTCCGCCGCCGCGATCCACAGCGTGCGATCGTCGTGCAGTCGCAGCAGGCCGGGGACGAGGACCGCCGCGAGCAGGGCGACCGTCACCACGGTCCGCGCCCGCGGGTGGGCGACGAGCCCGCCGATGAGGCGCACCACGGCGTACGCGAGCACCGCCAGCGGGACGAGCGCGCCGATGTTCACGCGGTTGCCGACGCCGGGGGCGAGCGGCAGGTAGCTCGCGTCGGCGGGCACGTAGATCGCGTAGCTCGCCGCCGCGGCCAGCGCCGCGATCGCGCCCACGACGAGCCAGCGGACGATCGGCGTGGCGTCGGCTCCGGCGCGCCGCCGCCGCGCGAGCTGCGCGCCGACGAGCGACGGCGCCGGCGAGCAGCCCGGCGAGCACCTACCCGCGCCCCGGCGCGTAGGGGACGAGCGTCGACGTGAACAGCGTCAGCAGCTCGTCGGCGATCGCTCGCGCGTGAGCCAGCGCGCCGACCGATCGGGCCGTCGCCCGCCAGCCGCACCGGCGAGCTCACGGCGTAGTGGATCGTCGCGACGCCGACGAGCACGAGATCGGCCGACCAGCGCGCGGCCGCCCGCCGCCAGCCCACCTGCGTCCGGTAGACGAGCAGCGACAGCGCGATCGCGGGCAACATCGTCTCGGCCATGAGCAGCGACGCGCCCAGGAGGGCCAGCGATGCGGCGTGCAGCGCGACCGCCCGTCGCCCGCGCGAGCGCAGCGCGCGTACTCCGAGGAGCAGTCCGAGCAGGCAGGCGGTCAGGCAGAGCTGGGCGACGGCGGGCGTGATCCAGAAGTGGATCGCGTCGGCGACCGGCAGCGCGAGCGTCAGCAGCGCGATCGCCGCAGCGTCGGCGCGGCCGAGCCGCAGCTCGCGCAGCAGCAGATAGCACGCGGCCGCCAGGCCGCCGGCGAGCGCGACGCTCAGCGCCCGGTGCCAGCCGTCGTGAAATCCGAAGAGCTCGTAGGTCGCCAGCCAGTAGCCGACCGCCCCCGGACGGGCGCCGGAGTAGAAGCTCAGGTAGTCGTAGGAGCCGGCGAAGCCCAGCGCGCGCGGGAACGCGATGTTCACGCCGAGCCACCAGTCGTCGAGGTAGCGCCCGCCCGCGCCGACGAACGCGCCGAAGATCGCCGTCGCGCAGGCGAGCGACACGGCGAGCGCGGCGGCGGCCTCGAGGGCCCCGCGCCGGCGGACCCGCGGGCTCCGCGTCGCTGGGGTCGCGCGCGCGGCGGGCTCGATCAAGCGCCCAGCGACGCGAAGCTCAGCGTCCACCGGCCGCTCGCTGTGACCTTCACCGAGCGGTAGTCACCCGACTCGGCGAAGGTCTGGCCGCTCGTCCCGCGGCCGGAGACCTTCAGCCTGCCGCCGGCGTCACGGACGGTGAACGCGCCGCCGCCGGTCACCGTCCAGCGCACGACGGCGTTGCGCTTCAGCACGAGCGTGCCGATCACACGATCGCCGTCGCCGCTGAAGGTCTGCGGCGTGCCGAGCTTCGCCGGCGTGGACTTGGTTGCCGGGGTCGTCTTGGTGGCGGCCGGCGGGGTCGTCGTGGTCGTTGTCGGTGTCGGCGTAGTTGGCGTGCGCTTGGCGTTGCCCGAGGCCGCGCGCGGCGTCGTGGACGTTCGCGTCGGCCTCGCCGGCGTCGCCGGCGCCTTCGTGGTCGTCGTGGCGGGTGCGGTGGACACCCGCTGCGGAGGCCCGTCGTCGTCCGACGAGCCGCAGCCGCCGGCGACGAGCGCCGCCAAGGCGATGCCGACCCAGGCGAGATTACGACGACGCATCACTATCGGCCTCAGCGGACGAGCCGGAACGTGAGGTCGACGCGAGCCGTGCCATTCGCCTCGTATCCAAAGGTCCCGCGCAGGTTCGCGTACTGGCGAGTGCCGCCCGTCACGACGCCGTCGGAGGGCCCCCGCGAGCTGGACGTCGCCTGCGCGTAGATCATGCCCTCGCGCAGCACGAAGCTCAGCAGGCACTGGAACACGGCACCTTCGCCGCGCGCCGTGCGCGTGCAGGAGCCCTGGCTGCGGCCGATGGCCCGGCCGGCGTCGGGCTTGAACAGCATGCCGTTGAAGAGCAGCGCCGAGCCCGGTTCGCGGCCGGTCGGTGCCCCGCGCGGCGGAGCGACGAGCTGGCTTTGCAGCCGCAGGGTCTGCCGCTGCGTCGCGCCGCCGTCATCGGAGTCGTTGCCGCCGCAGCCGGCGACGCCCAGCGTCGCCGCGGCGATCGCCGCAGCCGTCGCCGCGCTCCGCGCGCGCGCTCTGTGTGTCGCCGTCCTCATCGTGCTCCCCCGTCCATCGCCAAAGCGCTCGTCCGGTCCCGCAGCGTCGTCCTCGTCCGCCGGCGGGCTGGCCGGCGGCACAGGAAGTCGCGGCTCGCGTCGCCTTCGCAGAACAGCAGATCGAGGATGCTCACGCTCGGCTCGAAGCCGCCGTGCAGCTGCCCGTAGGGCCGGTAGCCGGAGTAGTCGAACCACTGCACGGCGACGCCCTCCCGCGCGAAGAGCTCGACGTCGAGGTAGTCGCGCGCCAGCGGCCCGGAGACGTACTCGCTCGCGCCGGTCGCGTGGCAGATGTCCAGCAGGCGGCGGTTGCGCTCACCGGCCGTCCCGTACTCCGACGAGTACGACATCGGGGTGTCGATCCCCAGTTGCGCGCGGACGCACTCGAGGAAGGCGAGGTTCACCTCGCTGAGCAGCTCGGCGTCGAGCGCGTCGTACAGCGGCGCGAGGACGGCGGCGATCGCGTCGAAGTGCGGGGCGCGGCGATACGCCTGCTCGATGGCGCTCCAGTGCGAGCGCCGCCAGCCGGGATCGGCGATCCGCGTCTGGTCGATGCGCTGGTCGAAGCTGCCCTTCGTCTGCACCGGGATCGAGAGCCAGCGCAGTCCGTCGGCCGTCTTGATCCGGTTGCGGTTGCGCCAGTCGCGGCGCGTGTACTGCACGTCGTCGAGCAGCACGAACGCGTCGACGGAGTTCATGAGGTCGAAGTAGCCGCGCCACGGGACGTAGTTGGACTGCACGATCGCCACGCGCCGCCCGAGACCCCTCATCGGCTGCCCACCACCAGGCCGACGGCGATGATCGCCACGCCGGCGACCTTCGTCGCAGTCAGCGACTCGCCCAGCCACAGCGCGCTGCCGAACAGCACGAGCCCGAACGACAGGGCCATCACGGGATAGGCGTCGCTGAGCGAGAAGTGGGTCATCGCGAGCATCCACGACGCCGCCGCGAGGAAGGCCGCGACGAACACGCTGACGATCCACGGGTTGACGAGCAGCTGGCCCACGAAGGCGGCCTTGCCGCCGAGGTCCGCCGGCAGCGCGCCGGCGCGATCGACCTGCCATTTGACGACGAGCTGCCCGTAGACGGTCAACAGCAGCGTGGCGACGGGATAGAGGTAGTGGGTCATGCCGGGCGCTCCGCGACGGCGAGCAGCGACCCGCCGGCCGGCAGCCGGACGCCGCGCGCGATCGCGCGCGCCTCCAGGCGGATCGCCTGCTCGAACAGACCGTCCAGGCGGCCGGCGCCGCGCAGCTCGCGCCCCGGGTCATAGGGCCGTGGCGACAGCGCCTGCCAGCCGCGCGAGGCGGCCATCAGCGGCAGGAGCAGGGTCACGAACGAGCTCGTCCAGCGCAGCCGCAGGCCGGCGCGCTCGAGCTTGGCCGCGAGCTCCCGGCGTCCGTAGCGGCGCTGATGGCCCGAGTAGCGGTCGGTCTCGCTCCACAGCCAGCGGTGCTGCGGGACCGTGACGATCACGCCGCCGCCGGGGCGGACCGCCCGGCGCAGGGCGGCGAGCACGGCCTCGTCCTCCGCGACGTGCTCGATCACGTCGAACGCGCCGGCGACGTCGAACTCGCCCTCGAACGGCAGCGCGCGGGCGTCGGCGCGCAGCAGCACCGCGTCCGGCACCCGGCGCCGCGCGTGCTCCAGCCCGGCGGCCGACAGGTCGCTGCCGGCGACCTCGATCCCGGGCCGGGCGCGCGCGACCGCCGCGAGGACGTAGCCGTTGCCGCAGCCGACCTCGAGGAAGCTGCCGGCGAGCGGGAACTCGCGGCGCAGCGTGTCGACGAGCAGGGCGTTGCGGCCGCGAAACCAGAAGCTCGCGTCCTCTGCCGCTGCGAGCCGCGCGAAGTCCGCGTCGGAGGGCACGCCGCTGCCGCTCGCGGCGGACCGCTCGCCGACGGCGCCGGGGCCGCTCATGCCGCCACCGCCGAGCCGACGCCGGTCGCGCCATAGCCGTTGCCGTTGTAGAGCATGTGACGCCGCCCGCCGTGCTCGAAGACGTGCGGGTAGGCGACCATCTCGGCGTCCCAGCCTGCCGCGGAGGGCGCCAGGCCCGCCGCCGCGTCGCGCCGCTCCCAGGTCAGGCCGTCGCGCGAGCGCGCGTAGCCGAGGCGGTAGGCGTCGCCGCGCACCGAGAACCACATCTCATAGCCGTCGCCGGCGCGCAGCACCGAGGGCCGCGAGAACGCGTACTCGCGCTCGTCGGCGAAATCGAGGCACGCCGCGCCCGTCGTCTGCCAGTCGATCCCGTCGCCCGACGTCGCCGTGGCGCAGGTGGTAGCGGTGGCGCACGCCATCGCCGGCGCGCTCCCAGCCGGCGCACGACACGTACCACATGCGCCATCCGTCGCCGTCGCGGTGCACCTCCGGCGATGCGGTCATGAACGGGTCGGTCGCGGTGCGGCCGAGCACCGGCGCCTGCGAGACGCGCTGAAACGGCCCGCCGTCGCGGCTGACCGCGAGACCGATGGCGAGGTAGAACGGCACCGACGAGCCCAGCGACCAGCCGGTGTAGTACAGCCGGGTCTCGTCGCCGTCGCGCACGACGCACGATGGCGTCACGCCGGCGTCGTCGAAGGCGCCCAGCGCGCCCGGCGCCAGCACCGGCTCGGGATCGAGCGCGGCGACGCAGGGCCGCTCGCCGCCGAGGTCCAGCCGGGCACGGGCGATCCACGAGCGCCCGCGGGAATCCCGCGTGGCGACGTACAGGTCGGCCGCCGCGGCGCCGTCGCCGATCTCGCCGATCGTCGGCAGCGCGACGTGCGACGCCGACCACGGCGGGCCGAGCGGCGCCGTCAGCAGCAGCCCCTGCTTGTGCCAGACGGCGCCCATCAGAACCCGTCCAGCTCCCAGCTGCGCTTCGGAAACAGCCGCGTGTTGGGCACCGCGAAGACGTCGCCCTCGTCGGTGTCGCGCATGATCACCGCGCCGGCGCCGATGATGCAGCGCGGCCCGATCGTGATCCCGTCGCGGATCGTCGCGTTGACGCCGATGAAGCTGTAGTCGCCGATCGTGCAGTTGCCCGAGATCACGGCGTGCGAGGCGACGAAGACGTGGTCGCCGATCGTCACGTCGTGGCCGATGTGGTTGCCGCTCCAGAGGATCACGTCCTCGCCGAGCGTCACGAACGGCTGGATGACGTTGCTCTCGAAGACGAACGTGTTCGCGCGCAGCGGCGTCTCCTCCCAGCGCATCGCGCGCGAGTTGAGGTAGCTGACGAGCTCGTAGCCGGCACGCGCGGCAGCGCTCGACGATCTCGGCGCGGGCGGCGTTGACGCGGCTGAAGCCGAGCGCCACGAAGATGGCGTACTCGGCGGCCGGATGGGTCTCGCGCGAGGCGATCGAAGGCGACCACCGGCAGGCCGCACAGCTGCGCCGGGTCGGGCACGTAGCGCTCGTCGACGGTGAACGCGACGACCTCGTGCGGGCTGTCGACCGCGAGGTAGTGGGCGGCGACGCGGGCGAAGTCGCCGACGCCGAAGACGACGACCCGGCGCGCCGTCATCGCGCTCGTCGTCCCAGGTGACCACGACGGTGAACTCCCACAGGCCGTAGTCCTCGCGCACGGCGACGTCGTCGGCGCCGAGCGTCGTGGCGCACAGCTCGACGACCGCGTCGCGGTCGGCGTAGTGCAGGTCGGCGCGTTCGAGCTGCGGCGAGGAGGCCGGCGGCAGCAGGTTGAACGCCAGCCGGCGCCGGCTCAGCGCGCCGAGCGTCGCGATCGTCTCGTCGACGTAGCGCCTGCCAGTCGTCTCGCCGCGACGTCGAGCTTGACGTTGAAGATCCCGCTGGCGACGACGAGGTCGGCCGGCTCGACGGTCGCGAGATCGCTCGTGAAGCGCCGGCCGTCGCGCTCGCCGACGATGCGCCGCGCGGTGCGCACCATCTCGGGCGCGATGTCGTAGCCGGTGTAGTCGCAGCCCAGGCCGAGCCCGTCGAGGTACGCGGCGAGCGCACCGCAGCCGCAGCCGAAGTCCAGCAAGCTCGGCGCGCCGCTCCAGTCCACGCCATCGAGCAGCGTGGCGAAGCGCAGCTCCTGCGAGTCGCGTGAGGACCAGTCGACGCCGCGGTGGTTCGGCCCGTGCGTCGCCAGCGCGCGGCTGTAGTAGCGGGCGACCGCGGACTCGATCGAGTGATGCGCGACGGGCGTGGTCATGCGGATCAGCGCGGCCGGGCGCTCGGCTCGACCTCGCGATCGGGGGCGACCGCCGTGCGCGCGGGCTCTGTCTGCTCGGAGATCACGTACAGCGGGCGCTGCTTGACCTGCTCGAACGTCTTGCCCACGTACAGGCCGACGACGCCGCTGGAGGCGATCGAGAAGCCGGTCAGCAGCAGCACCATCGTCGCGATGCTCGTCCAGCCGGGCGCCGATCCGCGCGTGAGGTGCGACACGACGAAGAAGGCGGCCAGCAGCGCGCCGGCGCTCGCCAGCGCGAAGCCGGCGTAGACGATCCAGCGCAGCACGACGGTCGTCTGGAACATGAGCCCGTCGAGCGCGTGGCGCAGCAGCGCGCGCGTGCCGTAGGAGCTCTTGCCGGAGTGCCGCGGCGCGGCGGGGAACTCGATCGTCGCCTGGTTGAAGCCCAGCCAGTAGAGGATGAACAGGTAGTGGCGGTCGCGGTCGCGAAACTGCAGGTAGGCGCCGGCGACCTGGCGCGAGATGATGCTGAACGTCCCGTAGCTGCGGTCGATTGCGGTGCCGGCGACGAGGTTCAGCAGCCGGAAGTACACGCGGCCGGCGAGGTCGCGCCCGCGCGCGCCCTGGCGCTGCACGCGGCGTGCGAGCACGATGTCGTGGCCCTCGCGCGCCTTGGCGTACAGGCGCGGGATCTCCTCGGGTGGGTCCTGCAGGTCGCAGTCCATGACGACGACCCAGGCGCCGGTCGCCTCCGCCAGGCCGGCGGTGATCGCCATGTGCTGACCGAAGTTGCGCGACATCCGAAACGCGCGCACGTGCGGAGTCGGCGGCGGCGAGCTGAGACAGCACGTCCCACGAGCCGTCCTGCGCGCGGTCGTCGACGAAGACGAGCTCGTACTCGACGGCCATCGCGCGGAGCGTCGCGGTGAGGCGCTCGTGCAGCGCGTGCAGGCACGTCGCGCACGCGTACGTCGGGACGACGACGCTGATCTCGATCGCGCCGCCGGACGCGGCGGGCGGCGGCGGGGTCATCCCTGGCCCCCGCGGTACAGCCGCTCGTCGGCCGGCCGGTAGTACTCGTCGAGGCTCGTGACGACGCGCGTGTACCAGCCGAGCAGCTGCTGGGTGCGCGGCTGCTGGCGCAGGACCGCCTCGTCGCCGAGCGCGCGGACGTAGTCGATCTGCGGCTTGATGAACGAGCGCGTGAACTGCTGGTTGACGGCGAGCCGGTCGGCGCCTGAGACGTTGATCCCGGCCGCATGCCAGAGCGTCGAGTCGAAGACGATCATCGAGCCGGCCGGGCACAGCGCAGGCGCCGCGGTCGCCTCCATGACCTCGAGGTCGGGCGGCTGCGCGCGCTGGTGGCTGCCGGGGACGAGCAGCGTGGCGCCGTTGTCCGCGGTGAAGTCGTCGATCGCCAGGAATGTGTTGACCGAGGCGACGTAGCCGTTGAGGTGGCGCCGGAAGTCCTGGTGAAAGCTCGTCTGGAAGTGCGTCGCGCGCCTGCAGCTCGGTGGCCGGCGGCAGGATCAGGCCGTTCTGGAGGTGCAGGATCGCGGTCGGCGAGACGACCCGGTCGACGATCGCCAGCACCGGCTCGAGTTCGAGCAGCGCCAGCAGCGACTCGTCGTAGCGCGGCATGATGCGCAGCACGCCGAGCTCGCCGGCGCGGTCGAGGCGCTCCTGCCCGATCTCGTCACGGATCCGCGCCTGGACGGCGTACATCGCGTCGCGCGTGCGCGAGAGCAGGCCGGTCGGCACGACGTCCTCGACGATCGCGTAGCCGTCGTGGCGCAGGCTGCGCAGCGTCTCGCCGATCCAGTCGGGACGCTGCGCGCTGAAGCGTGACGTGAGCGCGTGCACTCCGGGGAGTGCTCTGCTCAGCCGCCGGAGCGGGGACGACGCCGGGCGATCGTCAGCCCGACCAGCGCCAGGACGAGGACGAGCGCGCCGATGGCGGCGCCGGGCGCCACGGTGGGCCCTGGTGACGCGACGGCGTTTGCGACCGGGGGCGCGGCGGCGGTCGTCGTGGACACGAGCGTCGTCGCGCTGCTCCCCGAGTCGCGCCCGGGCTGCAGCGTGAAGCGCGGGATCGAACCGAAGGCGGTGCTCGCCGAGATGCGGGTGATGGTGGTGCTACGACCGGTGCGGCGGCACGTCGTCTTGGACTTGCCGGTCTTCTTGGACGTGACGGTCCGGCACGTCGACGTCGTCAGCACGCAGCGCTTGTACTTGCCGATCTGCCGGCACCTGACGGTCTTGACGATGCAGATCCGTACCCCGTTGATCATCGTGCACGTCACGGCGCGATTCGTGCAGCGCTTGGTCGTCTTGCTCGGCGTACACGTCAAGGGCGCGCGGAGGGGCGCGGGCGGGGCGATCACCGGGGTGCCGCCGGCCGACGCGGCCTGGACCGCCGGCGAGGCGGTGCGCCGCCGCGGTGGCCGGCGCGGCGGTCGATCCCGCGACGAGCAACAGGCCGACGACGGCCCCGCTCAGTCGAGCGACCCCGCGTCCAGCAACGTTCCCCGAAGGTGATCCATCACCTCGCATTGCGCGAGCATACGCCTGGGTCAGACCGCGAATATCCAGTATTGGACCCTCGTGCGCACCGCTGGTCTTGGCCGGCGCTCCTGCTCTAGCCTGAATCCACCGGGACCGCTGGATTCAGGCTTAGGACGCCGAAGCGGTCGTGAAGCACCTGAAGGTCGCCGACCCCGGTCCCGAAACTGATCCCCAGGAAGTCGATGTAGTTCGTCGCGACGAGCCGGTAGCAGTAGGTGGTGCCGGGCGTCAACGCGCCGGTCGGCAGCTTCACCGTCAGCTCGCCGTAGTAGGACCCGGCGTTGTCGACCGCGGTGATCCGGTTGAGGCTCGTCCCGACGCCGTACTCGAACACGAAGGCGGTTGGCGTGCCTACCGGGTTCACCGTTCCGGTCAGGATCGCGCCGGTCGCGGTGATCGACTCCGGCAGCCCGGTGGTCGTCGGAGGAACCCCGTCCCAGGAAGTTCCCTGTGCGGCGATGAACGACTGCGTCTGCCCGCGGGACGTGCCCGCGCTGTTGGTGGCGACCAACCGGTAGAAGTACGTCTGGAAGCGCTTGACCGTCACCGGGTCGCTCGCCACCGGCAGACCGGTGGTGCCCGAGCCGGCGCCCTTGACCGGAGTGATGTTGCCGAACGAGGGGGTCGTGCCCCACTCGAAGGTGTAGGCCGTATTCGCCCCGTGGGCGTTGAGGGTCCCCCGGAACGTGGCCTGGGTGCCGTCGCCGTCGTTCGTGGGGAACGGATTCGTGGTGACGTCCGGCGCCGTCACCGCGCCCACGGTGGTCAGAGCCCGTGACGGCTCCGCACGACTGTCCCGACGACGTGAAGCTGCGCACGCAGACGCGGTAGTAGTAGGTGGTCCGGGTGGCGAGCCCCGTGATCGTTCTCGGCGGCTGCGCCACCGCGGTGGTCCCCGAGCCGGCGTCGAACGGGGCCGTCGTCTTCCCGAACGCCGTCGTGGGCCCGTACTCGAACTTGTAGAGGGTGCGCGAGCCCGCCGGGTTGATCGTCGCGTTCAGCGCCGCCGACGTGCCGGTCACCGAGGACGCCGCGCCGGTCGTCGGGACCGGCGGCGGCGGGGGTGGCGGGTCTGAGACGTTGACCAGCACCGACACCGAGCCGGCGCTGGTGTTGGCGGTCAGGATGTCGGCAGCGCCGCTGCCGGCGACGTTGCCCATCACCAGCGCGGTCGGGTTGGTGTCGGTCAGGAACGTCTGCGCCGGATCGAAGGTGCCGTCCAGCTTCCCGCGCAGGACCGACACCCGGCCCGAGCCGGCGTTGGCGACCGCGAGGTCGAGCCGCCCGTCCCCGTCCAGATCCGTCACCACGAGCGCGGCCGGGTTCGTGCTGACCGCGTAGACCTGCTGGGGCTGGAAGGTCCCGTTGCCGTTGCCGAACAGGACCGACACGGTGTTGCTCACGCTGTTGGCGACCACGAGGTCGGGTGCGTCGTCCCAGTTGAGGTTGCCCACGGCCACCGAAGTCGGGCGGGTGCCGGTCGGGAACGTCTGCTGGGGCGCGAACGTCCCGTCGTTGTTGCCAAGCAGGACCGACACGGTGTTCGCGGTGGTGTTCGCGGTCACCAGATCGAGCTTGCCGTCGACGTTGAAGTCGCCGGTCGCCACCGAGACCGGGCGGTCGCCCGTCGCGAACGTGCGCGTACCGGGAAGCTCGAGGGTCCCGTCAGAGCGGGCCAGCAGCATCTGGACCGTGTCGGCGCCGGCGTTCGCGACGTAGATCGCCTTGCGCACGGCCCGATCCTGGTCGACGAACTCCCCGTACGCCAGAGCGACCGGTTCGTCGCCGACGGCATAGGTGTTCGTGGCGCCGAACACGGTCGCCCCATTGCCCACGCGCACCGCCACGGTGTCCGTGCTCGGGCTGGCGACCACGGCCTCGGGAGGGAAGTCGGAGTCCAGGCGGACCAGCAGCAGCCCGAGCGGCCCGTTGACGAAGGAGTACGCGTGCGGCGGCGGATTGCAGACCGCGCAGTTCTGGAAGAAGGGACCGTCGAACACCGTGAGGTTGTTCGCGTCGAGAGTTCGCGGTGACGACTTGGGGCGCGCCGGCATTGGCGCCGGAAGGGACCGAGGACACGCCGATCGACCGCGGCTGGGCGCCGACCGGCCAGGTGCGATGGGCCTCGAAGGACAGCGCCGCGCTCGCCAGCGCCGGCATCGCGAGCCCCGCGAATGTTGCCGCCAGCGCGCCGACGATCGACCTCGCGGTCCTGGTCCGTTGCGCACGTCAGTCCCCTTCCGGTGGATGACTCGGGCGTGCCAAGCCTCCGCCAGGGCGCGCCGCGGGCGCATCCTGCACCCACAGCGGGCGCTCAGACTACCCCAACCTGGACGCAGGGATGTCGCCTCCTTGGAGGGTTTTCGTCGGATCCTGATTCGCGTACTCCGCGTCAGCGCTCGCGAGCCGCGGCTGAAGCGTCAGCGCTCACGGCAGCGGGGGGTGGGGGATGTGGATGACGCCGAGGCCGCTGAGGATCTCGGCGCTGCGGGCGGATGCGCTGGCGTCGGCTTGGACCGTGCAGGCCGCGTCGAGGGTCAGCGCCTCCTCGAACGGGGCGCCGGCTTTGCGCGCGATCGCAAGCGATGCGTCGAAGGCGCGCATGGCGGCGGGTGTGTCGCCGGCGAGCAGCCATGCCCAGCCGGTGATGCGCTCGAGCAGCGCGACGATCACCGGGATCGCTCCCGTGCGGGCGGTCGCGACCGCGACGAGCGCCTCGGCCGGGCGGCCCGCGAGCGCGTGCGCTTCGGCTACGCGCGCTCGAGCCTCGGCGGCGAGCCCTCCGGCGCCGATCCGCTCGAAGCCGTCGATGGCGTCGGACAGCAGGCGCTGGGCGCGGTCGTCGTCGCCGGTGCGCGCGGCGAGACGGCCAAGGTTGGACGTCGTCAGCCACGTGCCGGCGTGATAGGTGCACGCGCGCGCAAGCCTGCGCGCCTCGCGCAGCGCGGGCTCGGCCTCCTTGTAGCGCCCCTGGTCTGAACGGACCTCGCCGATGTTGTTCTGCGGCTCGACAAGGCGCACGACGTCGCCCGCGCGCTCCCGCGCTTCGCGGCAGCGCTCGTAGAGCGCGATCGCCCCTTCCCAGTCGCCGGCGTAGTACGCGCTGATCCCGACGTTGTTGAGGGCGTTCCCGAGCCCGACGTTGTCGTTGAGCTCCTCGTAGATGGCGAGCGCGGTATTCCCGTGGCGCTCATCAGGGCGTCCGAGGTCGGCGCAGGCCCAGTCCAGCAGAGAGGACGCGTGCGCGAGGGCGGGCAGGTCGCGCAACCGCTGCGCGTCGGCGGCGGCGCGCTCGAGTGGCGCAAGCGAGTCCTCGAGGCGGCCCTCGCGCAGCAGCGCCGCGCCGCGCGCCAAGGTGAGCCGCGCTTCGAGTCGCTCGGCCTCGGGGCCACCGCCGAGCGCTTCGACATGCCGCAGCCCGCGGCTGTACCAGCGGCGCGCCTGCGCATAGGTGGCCGACCGCTCCCGCAGCCGCCCTTCCTTGCGGCACAGCTCGGCGAGTCGTGCGTCGTCGCCCGCCGCGAGCTTGCGGGCCGCGGCGTACGCGCCCGTGGCCTCGTCGAGCATGCCCGCCAGCTCGGCCGCGTCGCCGCGCGCCTCCGCGACCTCGACGAGCGCACCGATCGGCGCCCCACAGCCCCGGCCGGCGCGCAGCGCGCGCTCGTAGAGCACGATCGCCTCGGCCGGCGAGCCGCGCCGCACGGCCTGGTCGCCCGCCGCGCGCGAAAACCGCCAGGAGCGCTCGGCGTCCTCGGCGATGTCGTAGTGCAGCGAGAGCAGGCCGAACTCGTCGTCGAGCCGGTCGCCGGCCTGCTCCTGCACGAGCCGGCCGGCGCGCGCGTGCAGCTCGCGGCGGCGGCGGAACGGCAGCGCCTCGTAGGCCGCCTCGCGCACGAGCGCGTGACGGAAGAGGACGTGCCGGTCGCGCACGTCGAGGAACCCGTCGAGCTCGTCGAGCGCTCGGTCGACCGCGTCCGCGGGGATGTCCAGCATCGCGGCCAGGAGCGTCGGGCGGAAGCGCGTCCCGAGCACCGACGCCTGGCGCAGCTGGTCGCGTTCGATCGGCACAAGCATGTCGACGCGCGCGCTCAGCAGCGCTTCGACGCTGTCGGGCAGTGTCGCGACCGCGCCACCTGCGTGCGCGGCGCCGACGAGCTCGCGCAGGAACAGCGGGTTGCCGTGCGCGCGTGCGACGACCTCGGCGAGCACGGTCGGCGGCAACGGCGCCGGGTCGTCGGGATCGCCGAGCGCGAGCGCGCGCGCCGCTGCGGCCGGCAGCGCAGACAGCGCCAGTCGCTGCGCGGCGTCGCCGAGGACGAGACCGCCGTCGACGTCGCGGCGGGTCGTCACCACGGTCCAGCCGCGCCGCTGCGCTCGCTCGGCGACCCCGAGCAGCAGCTCGCCGGACGCGGAGTCCAGCCAGTGGGCGTCCTCGGCCACGACGAGTGTCCCGGGCTCCAGCAGCCGATCGAGCAGCCCGGCAAGCAGGAGGCGGCGACGCTGGCGGGCGACGTCCGGCTCGAGTGCAGCGACCTCCGGCGCGGCGGGGACGGCGACCCCGAATGCCGCGCCGACGAGCGCGAGCCAGCGCTCGTCCTGCGCTCCGGCGAGTCCGCCCATCCGCGCCGCGCGATCACCGGCGCCGAGCAGCGCGCCGAGAGGCCGGCGGACCGCCTCGAACGGTGTCGTCGCGGTGTACGGCGCGGCGTCCACGCGCACGATCCTGCGCCCGCGCGCGTGGGCGCGCGCGATGAGATCCTCTACCAGCGCAGACTTGCCGATCCCTGGCTCGCCGACGAGCTCGAGCGCACCGCCGCTGTCGAGCAGCTCGGTCAGCCGCGCCTGCTCGGGCTCGCGGCCGACGAGCCGGACGCCGGACGTGTTCGGCGCGCCGGGCACGGACGACTCGTCGCGCAATTCCCCGACCAACGCGGCACGGATCGGCTCGGACTTGCCCTTGACCGCGAACGGCTCGACGCGCCCCAGCGCGAACGGGGCGCGCGCGTGGGTCAGTACCGCCTCGGTTGCGAGCACGCCTCGGGGCGGCGCCTTGCCCGACACGCGCGCGGCGAGATTGGTCGTGTCGCCCATCGTCGCGTACGTGCGCCGGTGCGCTGCGCCGATGTGCAGCGCGAACACGCGCCCGCGGTTGCACCCGGCGCGCGCCGGTAGTCGCGACGGCGCCCGCACGATCTCGCCGAGCGCGAGCAGCATCGCGTCCTCGTCGCGGTCGCCCGCGACGGGCGCGCCGGCGGCGAGGAACACGCGCACCGCGTCGCTGTCCGGGTCCGAGCCGAGGTAGCTCACGCCGTGTCGGTCACACGCCTTCTGCGTGCGCGTCACGAACGCGTCGAGCTCCGCGCACAGCGCGTCCGGCCCGTCGTCGCGCAGGACGGCGCCCGTACCGGCGAGCTGGGCGAACGCGACGGTCGCGAGGCGGTGCTCGCCGTGCGCCGCGCCGCCGAGGTACGGGACGATGCCGGGCGGAAGCGCGATCAGCGGGTCGAACGCGGGCAGCGCAGCGGGCGGCATGTCCGACGTCGTGTCCGGCCGGGCGCGCAGCAGCGCGCCGGCGCCGTCAGCGCGCTGCTTCAACAGCTCCGGGGCAAGCGCCGCCGCGGTCGAGGCGTCGACGAGCACTTCACCGGCGGCGGCGGCCTTCTCGGCGGCGAGCACCGCGTCCGCGGTCGGCCCCGCGAGCACGAGATCGCGCCACGGACCGACGCTGAACGCGTGCACGATCCCGGACGCGATCCCGGCCGACGCGCGCAGCTCGACTGTCCCGGCGCTCGTGCGCAAGCGGCGCAGGCCGCGCATGAGCAGCTGCAGGTCCCACGCCGCGGCGGCCGCGCGCAGCTCATGGCCGGCGCCCTCGAAGTGCAGCAGCAGCGCGTCGCCGCCGAATTTCAGGACGTCGCCGCCCTGGCGCTCGGCGGCCGCCATGAGTGACGTGAAGATCGTGGTGAGATGGTCGGTCAGTTCCTCGGCGCCGACCTTGCCGCGGCGGGCGAGTCGCTCGGTGAGCGGGGTGAAGCCGCTGATGTCGACGAACAACAGCGAGCCGGGCTCCATGCGTGTACGCGGAGCGTCGTCCTGCGCGAGCCAGGCGCCGTGCAGCCGGCTCACGTACGAACGCAGCGCGGCCTCGGTGTCAGGGACGAGATTCGGGTTTAACGGTTGCAGTGTCGGGTTCACTTCCGGTACGGTCGCTCACAGGATGTCACGAGTTCGGGCTCGTGCCCGGCGGGGGTTTTGCTTAATAGCCGCGTGGTTCGGCGCGGTGGTGTTGCTCGCTACCGCAGCCGGCGCCGCGCAGGCGGCGCAGGGTGCCGGTGGCGGGCTGGATCCCTCGTTCGCGCAGCGAGCGTGGACAGACGTGCCGATCACAAACAGGCAGCTGATCGCGAATCCGGCGACGGGCGGGTACGTCACCTGGGCCGACCATCCCGGCATTTTCTGCCAGTGCGGCTATCACCAGGTCGGGCCGGACGGCGTCGAAAACGCCTCGGGATGGTTCTCCAACGGCAACGACGGGCCCGCGAAGGCGGTGCTGCTTGGCGACGGGTCGATCGTGATCGCGCGTGCGGGCGCCGCGGACGGGCGGATCGCCGTTGGAAAGGCCCAGCCCAACGGGTTGCCCGACGCGACGTTTGACGGCAACGCGGCGAGCTTCGGGCTCGTGAACTCGGCCCTGGCGGCCGATCCGGACGCGATCGCAGGTCTCGCCGTCGCGCCGAACGGCGACGTCGTGATCGCCGCGACGACCTGCGACGACGTAACCTGCGACGCGCGTGACCGGCCGGAGCGTGCGCGTCGCGCGGATCCGGCCGGACGGCAGCCAGGCGCCCGGCTTCGGCGACGCCGACGGGACGACGGAGTACCACGCGAACGGGATCGCCGGTATCGACGTCGAGGTGATTAATCAGCACATCTACCTGGCTGCGCGGAATGGTTTCCCGGCGGCTGAGCAGACCGTCGTCGTCTCGTACGACGCGGCCACTGGCATCCGCGACATCGCCTTCGACGGCGACGGCATCTTCAGTGTGCCGTTCGCCGCTCCCGGTCGCAACCGCCCGGTCGATCTCGCTGTCCGCTCCGGCTTGACGCCGGAGCTGTACCTACTCGGGGCCAACACGACGAGCGGCTTGGAGAACCTGCAGCTCGCCCGCATTGATGGCGTGACGGCCGCCATGCTGCAGATGGGGCCCGGCACCGCTCCGCTGCCGCTGCCCTCGACCACACCGGAGGGGGCGCTGACAGTCGGCTCCAACGGCGACGTGTACTTCGCCTACACGCGCAACACGCTCGCCGGCGGCACCGAGGTGTACGTCGACAGCGCGCTCCCCGGCGGCCCGAACCCCCTGGCGAAGACCTACGGCGCCGACGGCGGCGTCGCGACGGGCTGCACCGCGTCCGCCGGCCAGCCGCCCGCGGCGGCGGAGGGAATCTTGCACTCCGCGGTCGGCGACCGTGTCGCGATCGTCGGCATGTGCAACGGCAACACCGCGGGCACGTACCTGCGGCGGGTCACCGGGCGGACGCTCATCGGCGACGGCGCCTCCGTGGCGCCCGTCGGCACAGTCGCGCCGGGCGACCGGATCGTGCCGCTCGCCGACCTCTCGGTGACCGAACCGCTCGGCGCAGACACCGGCGTGACGCTGCAGTCCTCGCCGCTGCGCTCGTCGCCGTTGCGGTCCTCGCCGTTGCGGTCCTCGCCGCTGCGCTCGTCGCCGCTGCGCTCGTCGCCGCTGCGCTCGTCGCCGCTGCGCTCGAGCGCGCTGCCGGCGCTGTCGCTGTCCGAGATCCCACTCGCAAGCACGACGTGGGAGGAGGTGCTGAAGGGGACGAAGCTCGAGGGCGCGCCGCTGAACACCGTGACGCTGCAGCAGGTCTTCGCGCTCGATCCCGAGCCGCCGCTGCTGGCCACGCTCTCGCTCGACGAGATCGACCTGACACGGACCCCACTCGCGGACCTGCCGCTGGCGGCCGTGCTGCTCGGGCAGATCCCGCTCAACGCGCTGCCCGCGCCGGTCGGCGGCTGGTGCGCCGTGCTCGGCAACCCCTCGCCGTGCAACGTGAACGCCGACACCGACACGCTCGTGTCGCTCGGGCTGCACGGCTACGACCTGAGCGCGTACCTCGCCAAGCCGCTGCCACTTCGCGGAACGGGAATCGACCTGACGCAGTCGACGCTCTTCACGATCGCGCTCGTCGACATCGAGCTGCGGGCGACGCCGATCGGCGCGCTGCCGGCCGGCAAGCTCGGCGCGCTGCTCGGCTGCTATCCGAGCTGCCCGGGCACCGTCGCCGATGCGCAGGCCGCCGACCCGACAGGCTTCAGCGACGCCTCGCTGGGTGAGCTCGTGCGCGAGGGCGTGCCGGAGCTTGCGAGCCTGACGGTCGGCGAGATCCTGACGGGATTGCTGCCGCCTGTCGGCCTGCCGTTCGAGCAGGCGCCGATCGAGGACGTGCTCGCGTCCGCGTCCTCCAGCGCCGCCTCGGTCGTCGACTTCACGCACGACATCAACCTCGACTGCTCGCTCGCCGACGACCTGCGGATCGAGTTCATGCTCCCGACCGGGGCGACGTTCGTCCGCGACCAGTCGTCCATCCGATTCGGCGCTCAGGTCCACGCGCTCGTCGACGACTCCGACTCGAGCGACGCGCGCGCGGTATTCGAGCGAACCACGACGCAGACCCTCACCGACCTGTGCAATGACGCCGACGCGGCCAACACCGACCCCGGCGGTCAGGTCACGCTGCGGGTCACGGTGCCCGCCGAGCTTCCGGCCCGGATCGGCCCGACCGGGGCGGGCGAGCTGACGGTCAGCACGCGCTACGCCAACAGTGCGGAGCCGAACACGTCGATCGACGTGCAGGACACGCCCGACCCCGGGCCCGACCTCGCGACGGCCGCATCGCTCAGCGGCGACGAGCTGCGCACGGGCTACGTTGCCGACGCAACCGACGTCGACTCCTACAAGATCGCCGCGCCGCCGATCGGCTCGACGGTGACCGTCGAGCTGAGCAACCTCCCCGCCGACTACGACCTCGTCGTCACCGGCGAACCGGTCGACGGCGATGTCGCGCCGCTGCGCTCGTCGCCGCTGCGGTCCTCGCCGCTGCGCTCGTCGGCGTTCGGACTGCTCGACGATGGCGCCGCGCCGCTGCAGGACACCGAGACAGCGCCGCCCGAGGGTCTGCAAGAGCTCCCGCTGCACTCGTCGCCGCTGCGCTCGTCGCCGCTGCGGTCGTCGTCGTTCAACCGCGGGCTGAGCGCGGAGTCCGCGTCGTTCGTCGTGACCGAGGCGGACGCCGGCAAGGACTTCCTCGTGCAGGTGTACGGCTACAACGGCGCCTCGAGCCGCCAGCCGTACCTCGTGCGCTACGAGGTGACGCCGCCCAGGCCGGCACCCTCGTGCGTCGCCGCGCGCTCGCTGCCGGCCGCGTCGAAGGGCGTCTTCGAGAAACCGCCCGCCGGCACGCGCACGCTCATCCTCGTCAACGCGCAGCGCCTCGCACAGCTGTACCCGAGCGCCGACCTCGCGGCGCTGCGGACGGCGCTCGACGCCTACGCGGCGCGCCCGGAGGTTGCGGGCGCGGTGCTGGCGGTCGAGTCCGACCCGAACCACGACACCGACGCCGCCTACGGCGAATGGGATGCCCACCCGTGCTCCGTCGCCGCCGCCAACGGCGTCGTCGACGCCATCAACGCGGTGGTCGACGGTGCGACCGTCGGCCTGGCGCAGCTGCGCAACATCATGATCGTGGGCGGCGACACGGTGCAGCCGCACCGGCGCGTCGCCGATCTCGTGTCGGTCGCCAACGAGACGACGTACGCCGACTCGCTCGTGTTCGGCGGCCACGAGACGTCCCAGTCGGCCGCGGCGCGGCGCGGGATGGTCTTCAGCGACGACGCCTACGGCGATTTCGATCCGCAGACCTGGACGGCCGGCAACCTCTACGTACCGGACGTCGGCCTCGGCCGGCTCGTCGAGACGCCCGCCGAGATCGTCCGCCAGCTCGATCAGTACGCAGCCGCGTCCGGGCGGCTGAAGCCGACGTCCGCGTTCGTGGCCGGCTACGACTTCCTCACCGACGGCGGCGGCGCCGTCACCGCCGGGTTCGGCACGCGCTTCGGCGGCACCGCCCCCGCAACCCGGCTGGACGAGACATGGCCCGCGCAGGTCGTGCGCGACGAGCTGAGCCGCACGACCCCGACCGCGACGTCGATCAACGCGCACTACGACCACTACCGCGCGCTGCCCGCCGCGGCGTTCAACGACCTGGGGATCCCGGATCTGCTGCGCGCCGGGTCGGTGTCGCCCGCGCCCGGCTCGATCCTGTTCACGATGGGCTGCCACGCCGGCCTGAACGTCGTCGACGCGGGCGCGCCGGACGCGACGACCGAGGAGAGCCTGCGACTGCTCGACTGGCCGCAGGTGTTCGGCCAGCGCGCCGACGTCTACGTCGCCAACAGCGGCTACGGCTACGGCGACAGCGAGTCGATCGCGTTCTCCGAGCGGCTGATGGCGCTGTACGCGCAGCAGCTCGGGCAGGCGCGGGCTACCGTCGCGCAGGCGCTGATGTTCGCCAAGCAGCAGTACTTCACCGAGCCGACGCCGCTCGGGGTGTACGACGCCAAGGCGCTGCAGGAGGCGATCTTCTATGGGCCGCCGACCTACCGCATCGGGGACACCGGCACGGAGGGCGCCGTCGCGCTGCCGGACAATCCGGCGCCCGGCGGCGCGCGCGTGGCCAGCCCCCTGTCGACGTCGCCCGCGTTCGTCGAGCACACGACCGCCCGCGGCCGCTACTGGAGCGTCGGCAGCGAGCCGCCGCAGGCCTCGCATTACCGACCGCTGCAGCCGCGTCTGCAGCGCGACGTGACCGCGAGCGACCCGAGCACGCGCGTGCATGGCGTGCTCGTCGAGGGGCTGGCGATGGACGTCATCTCAGACGTCGACCCGGTCAGCGTGCAGCCGACGTTCGATCACTCGGCGACCGAGCCGGAGGCCGATACGCGCGCGGGCGTGTTCCCGTACGCGCTTACGCGCGTCGACCGCCTCGCGACCGTCGACGGAAAGCGCGACGTGATGACGCTCGTCGCTGGGCAGTTCGACGCCGGCCCCGACGGGACCGGCAGCCAGCGCCTGTTCAAGCGCGTCGACACGACCGTCTACCGATCCGGACTCGCCGACTGGGATCCGCCGGTCGCGGACCTCGTCCGGGGCGAGGTCGCGGGCGGCGAGGCGCGCTTCCACGTGCACACCGCAGACACGGACGTCACGCGAGTCGTCGTCCTGTACGTCGACGAGAGCGGGATCTGGCGGCGACTCGACCTCAACGCCGCGGGCGGCGGCGACTACCTCGGCGCCGCGACCTTCGCCAACGCGCGGGTCCCCTCCTACTTCGTCCAGCTCGTCGACACCGCCGGCAACGTCGGCATCACCGCCGCGCACGTCGCGAACACGGGCCTCACGACGCCGACCGCGCCGCACCTCGACCTCACGCCCGCGCGCCCGGCCAGCGGCTGGCACACCGGCCCCGTCAGTGTGTCGCTCGACCCCGGCTCGTCGAGCGCCACGTTCCAGGTCACGATCGACCAAGGCGCGCCGTTCACCTACTCCGCGCCGTTCATCGTGAGCGGTGACGGCGACCACACCGTGATTGCGGTCGGCGACGGCACCCGTCTGGTCACCGGTATCCACATCGACGCCGCCGCACCCGTCGTGACCGGCACCGTCAGCGGCGGCACGAAGTCACCCGAGGGCTGGTACGGCACAACGCCGCTGACCGTCGACTGGCAGTGCTCGGACGCGACGTCCGGCGTCGATTCCTGCCCGCCGCCCACGGCGATCATCGCCGAGGGCGCCGGGCAGACGTTCACGTCCGGGGTGGCCCGCGACCGTGCCGGCAACTCCGCGACCGGCACGGTGACGGTGAACGTCGACCTCACCGCCCCGACCTCGACGATCGACGCGACGAACGGCAAGATCACGCTACGCGCGCTGACCGGGACCGCGGTCGACGCGTTGTCCGGGATTCGCTCCGTGCGGGTGACGGTGACGAAGACGTCCGGCAAGCCGATGCAGCCGGTCAGCGGCGATGCCGTGCTCACCTGCGACACGGCGCGGCGCTCCTGCAGATGGTCGTTCAGCGTGAAGCTGTCGGGAGGCGTCTACCACGCCACGTCGCGGGCCACCGACCGTGCCGGCCGCGTGCAGCCCGTGGCCGCAGCGCGCGACTTCATCGTCCCCGGCTGACGGAGCACTTCGGCGCATGAAACAACTCATGGTCGGCGGACTTCAGCCTCGAACGCGAGAGGCCTTCACGGCGTTCGCATCGAATGCGCGCAGTCGTAACCTGCGCCGCGCACAGCTGTCGTTCGGCGCCGCGTGGGCGGCCGAGTGGGCATTCACCGTCGGGATTTCGATCGTGGCGTTCCGCGACGGCGGCGCCGCCGCGGTCGGTCTCGTCGCGATAGTGCGACTGGGGCCCGCGGCCGTCGCCGGCCCGTTCTTGGGAGCGCTCGTCGACCGGTTGCCGCGCGACCGGATCATCGTCTGGATCGGGATCGTGCGGGCCCTGGTGATCGGGGCCTCCGCGCTCGCGGTCGCGTCCGGAGGCGCGAGCGCGATCGTGTATGGATTGGCGGTGATCGCGACGATCGCGGTCACTCCGCTGCGGGCGGCGCACTCCGCGTTGCTGCCCTCGCTGTGCCAGAGCCCGGACGAGCTGACGGGGGCGATGGTGACGCGCGGACTGCTGGACTCGCTCAGCGTCATGCTCGGCCCGCTGGCCGCCTCGGGTCTGCTGGTGGTCGGCGGGCCGGAGGCGGTGATGCTCGGGGTGACCGCCTTGTCGCTGTGGTCGGCGTTGCTGGCGCTCGGGCTCGACTACGAGGCACCGCCGCGGGTCGGGGCTCCCGTCGACGTGGCAGGGGTGCGCGCGCAGATCGGCGAGGGTATGCGGGCGATCGCCCGCTCCAGGGACATCGCGCTGCTGTCGTCGCTCTTCTGGGCGCAGACCTTCACGCGCGGCTGCCTGACGGTCTTGTCCGTCGTCGTCGCCATCGACCTGCTGGGGCTCGGCGAGTCGGGTGTCGGCTTGCTCAACGGAGCCGTCGGGGCTGGTGCCGTGCTCGGGTCGCTGGGCGCGGCCCTGCTGGTCGGCAGCCGCCGCCTTGGGGCCTGGCTGGCGCTGGCCGTAGCGCTGTGGGGAATCCCGTTCATCCTGATCGGCGCGTTCCCCAACGAGGCGGCGGCGCTCACGGTGCTCGCGCTGGTCGGCGTTGCCAACGCCATCGAGGACGTCGCGTTCTTCACGCTCGTCGGCCGCAGCGTCCCCGACGAACTGCTCGGACGCGTCTTCGGCGCCATCGAGAGCGGCGTCGCGATCTCGGTCGGCATCGGCGCGCTGGTGACCCCGCTGGTCATCGACCTCGTCGGACTACGCCCGGCGCTTGCAGTGCTCGGGGCGGTCTGCCCGACGCTCGCCATCCTCGCGCTGGTGCGGCTGCGCGCGCTTGACCGCACGCTCGAGGTCCGCACGCGCGAGATCGGCGTGCTGCGCAACGCCCCGATGCTGCGGGCGCTGCCTGCGGTGACGATCGAGCAACTGGCGCGGCACGTGGAGCACGTGACGTTCGAGCAGGGCGAAGCGGTGTGCGTGCAGGGCGAACCCGGCGACGCGTTCTACGTCATTGAGTCCGGAGAGGCCGACGTGCTCGGAGACGGCAAGTGGGTCCGCACGCTTGGCGCCGGCGACTCGTTCGGCGAGATCGCGCTGATCCGCGACATACCGCGCACCGCCACGGTGGTGGCGCGCACGACGATCGAAACGTCATCGCTTACGCGCACGCAGTTCGTCCCGGTGGTCAGCGGCTACGGCGCCAGCGCACAGGACGCGGACGCAGTGGTCGGCGACCGGCTGGCCGCTTTCCCGGGGAAGACGCGCTGACGTCGGCGGCGGCGGTGTCTGAAAATGCGCTGGCTTTCAGGCCGCTAGCCGCCGGGGATGTGCCGCACGAACCTCAGACCCCTGCCGTGGTGAAGCTCACCACGGTGCCGTTGGTCGTCCCGTTGGCGTTGGTCGCGACGAGGCGGTAGTAGTACTTCGTCCCCGGACTGAGCCCCGTGGCCGGGAGGCTGACCGTCCGGCTCACCGCCGGGGCGCCGGGCACGAAGTCGACCGCGGTGAGGCTGCCGAAGTCCGTCGTCGTGCCGTACTCGAACGTGAACGCCGTCCCGCCGTTGCGCGGGTTCAGCGTGCCCGACAGCGTCGCGCTCGTCGAGGTGATCGCACTCGCCGCGCCGGTGGCCACCGTGGGTGCCGTCGGCACCGTCGTGAACGACATCAGCGCCCCGACCGTCGTGCCGGTCGCGTTGGTCGCGACCAGCCGGTAGTAGTACGTCGTGCCTGGTGACAGTCCGCCCATCGGCACGGTCACCGCCAGGCCGGCGGTGCTCGACCCGGCGCTCGCAGGAGCGGTGATGCTGCCGAAGCTCGTGGTCGTGCCGTACTCGACCGTGTACGCCGTCGCCTGACCGTGGGCGTTGACCGTCCCGGCGATGCTCGCGCCGGTTGCGGTGACCGACGACGCCGCGCCGGTCGTGGCGGACGGCGCGCTGCTGCCCGATGTCGTGAACGCCCGCACCGCGCCGCAGACCTGGTTGGCCACGCCCGTGCCCGTCACCGAGTTGTTCGCGCACGCGCGGTAGTAGTAGGTCGTCGCGGGCGCGAGGCCCGAGATCGCCTGCGGCGGCTGGGCCACCGCGGTCGAACCCGACCCGGCGCTCAGCGTGCCCGCCGCCGGCACCGCCGTCCCGAACGTGGTCGTCGGCCCGTACTCGTACCTGTACGTCGTCGCAGCGCCACCCGCGTTGATCGTCGCGTTCAGCTGGGCGCCGGTCGTTGTCACGCCCGACGCCGCGTCGGTCGTCACCGTGGGCGCCACCGCGCCCGCCGCCGCGAGGTGCACCTTGAAGCCCAGATCCGCCGCGACTCCTATGGGGTTCGAGGCCCAGGGCGTTCCGCTTGGCGGTTGGCCGACGCGGCTCCATGAATGACCGTCGGGGTAGGTGCCCGCCGCGTCGCCACACCACTGCCATCCGGGATGGCTGGTTGCGCTGCTGATGTGTATTGCGTACTGGGTTCCCGCGGTGACCGGTGCCGGCGAGCTCAGCGGGATCGAGAAGAATTGGACGCTGCTGGTGGGCGCGGCGCTGGCGGGAAGGGTGCCGCTGCCGAGGACCGTCGTGCCCGGAGTGCCCGAGACGGTGTTCAGGATTTGCACCGTCAGCGGTTGGCTGACGCCGAAGCTGAAGAGGGCGAGATCGACCTGCCCGACTTGACCCGTCACGCTGGGCACGAACGTCTGCGCGCTCTCGGAGATCTCACTCGCAGCGACGTTTGTGCTGGCCTCCACTGCCCCGGGGAAGCAGTTCTGCGCCCCATACTGCGCCGCGAGGTCATCGACCCACACCTTGAAGCCCAGATCCGCCGCGACTCCTATGGGGTTCGAGGCCCAGGCCGTTCCGCTTGGCGGTTGGCCGACGCGGCTCCATGAATGACCGTCGGGGTAGGTGCCCGCCGCGTCGCCACACCACTGCCATCCGGGATGGCTGGTTGCGCTGCTGATGTGTATTGCGTACTGGGTTCCCGCGGTGACCGGTGCGGGCGAGCTCAGCGGGATCGAGAAGAATTGGACGCTGCTGGTGGGCGCGGCGCTGGCGGGAAGGGTGCCGCTGCCGAGGACCGTCGTGCCCGGAGTGCCCGAGACGGTGTTCAGGATTTGCACCGTCAGCGGTTGGCTGACGCCGAAGCTGAAGAGGGCGAGATCGACCTGCCCGACTTGACCCGTCACGCTGGGCACGAACGTCTGCGCGCTCTCGGAGATCTCACTCGCAGCGACGTTCGTGCTGGCCTCCACTGCCCCGGGGAAGCAGTTCTGCGCCCCATACTGCGCCGCGAGCACGGGCGCAGCGTCCGCAGACGCCGGCAGCGCCAGCGCCATTGCGACAGCCGTCAACACCACAGCCCTGAGCCCACGCGACATCACTGCCCCCCGCCTCCTGACGCCGCGCCGTGCGCGCGGTGCGGGGCAATGATGACGATGAACACGCGGCGCCAACGTCCAATTCTGGATGGTCCGCCGACGTTCCGAGTGGGGTCCCGTTGCCGTTGGTCGCGACGAGGCGGTAAGTACCAGCCACGCCATGCAGACCCTGGAGCGCGCGCGCACCCACCGCTCGGCGGGCGGCGCTAGCCGGCCGCGGACGCCAGCGCTCCCGGGCTCCCGAGGCCGGTGATGAAGCTGTGGTTCGGGCTCGTGCCGTTCAGGTTCGCCCGCCCGATCGAGGCGGTCTCGAAGCTCGACCAGAAGACGTGGGTGGAGTCGACCGCCACCCCTTGCGGTCCGTTGAGGCCGGAGATGAAGCTCAGGTTGACGCCGGTGCCGTCGAGGTTCGCTCGCCCCATGGCCTCCGAGGTGAGGCCGGTCCAGTAGATGTGGGCGGGACCGACGGCCAGGCTGGTCGGTCGCTCACCGACCGTGATGAAGGTCTTGCTCACACCGGTGCCGTCGAGGTTCGCCCGCCCGATCGAGTCGGTGGAGAAGTTGACCCAGTAGACGTGGGCGGGGCCGACGGCCACCTGCGACGGCGCGTCGAGGCCGGTGATGAAGCTCTCGTTGACGCCGGAGCCGTCGATGCTCGCCCGGCCGATCGAGTTCACGCCACCGAAGAAGTTCGCCCAGTAGATGTGCCCGCCGCGGACCGCGATCCCGTGCGGCGTGGTGCTGAGCGTGATGAAGCTCTGGTTCACCGCGGTGCCGTCGCGGTTCGCCCGGCCGATCGTCTGGTTGGTGCTGTTCGACCAGTAGACGTACTGGGAGTCGAACGCGACGCCGCGGATGTTCCCGTCCACGTCGATGAACGTCCTGTTCACGCCGCTGCCGTCAACGCTCGCTCGCCCGATGTCGGTGCCGTCGGCCCAGTAGACGGGCGTCACCGCCGTTGTCTGGAAGCTCATGACGGGACCGGTGCTGGTGCCGGCCGAGTTCGTCGCGACGATGCGGTACAGGTACGTGGTGCTGGGGCTCAGGCCGCTCACGGGGAGGCTGACCGGCAAGGCGCTGCCGGCGTTCCCGGCGTTGTCGACGGCGGTGATGTTCCCGAAGCTCGTCGTCGTCCCGTACTCGAAGGTGTACGTCGTCGCCCGCCCCTTCGGATTGACCGTCCCGTTCAACGTCGCCGTTCCCGAGCCGACGTTCGTCGCCGCCCCCGTCGTGACCACCGGGGCTGTCGCCGGCCCCGTGGTGGTGAACGACATCGCGGCCCCGCGGGTGGTGCCCTGCGAGTTCGTGGCGACCAGCCGGTAGAGGTAGGTCGTGTTGGGCTGCAGGCCCGTCAGGCTCCTGGTGACCGGGAGCCCGGCCGTGCCCGACCCGGCGTTGCCTGCCGGGATCGGTGCGATCTGGCCGAACGCGGTCGACGTGCCGTACTCGAACACGTACGCCGTCCCGGCGCCGTGGGCGTTCACGGTGCCGGCCACCTGAGCGGTCGTGTTCGCGATGGCGCTCGAGGCACCGGTGGTGGCCGACGGCGCGGTCGGCCCGCCCGACGTCGTGAACGACCGCACCGCCCCGCAGACCTGGTTGCCGACCCCCGGGCCGGTCCGCTGGTTGTTCGCGCACACCCGGTGGTAGTAGGTCGTCGCCGGCGACAGACCGGAGATCGCCTGCGCGGGCTGGCTCACCGGGCTCGCCCCTGACCCGGCGCTCAGCGTCCCCGAGGCCGGCACCAGCGTCCCGAAAGCGGTCGTCTGCCCGTACTCGTACTTGTAGGTCGTCGCCGCCCCGCCCGGGTTGATCGTCGAGCGCAGGGACGCCCCGGTTGCGGTCACGCTCGTCGCCGCATCGGTCGTCACCGTCGGCTCCACGCTGCCGCCGCCGCCCGCGTCGACCGCGATCCCGATCGGCGCGCCGGCGCCGGTGATGAAGGTCTGGTGCGCACCGCTGCCGCTGATGCGCGCCCGTCCGATCGCGTTTGCCTCCGGGAGGGTCCAGTAGACACGGTTGGCGTCGACCGCGATCCCCTGCGGATGAAGCCCGGCGCTGATGAACTGCTCGTTGACGTCGGTGCCGTCGACGTTCGCCCGGCCGATCAGGCTGGTGAAGGAGAGCGGCCAGTAGAGGCGGCCGGACTGGACCGCGATGTCCAGCGGGTAGCTGATCGTATAGGGGATGAAGTTCGATCCGGTCCCGTTCGCGATGTTGATCCGCACGATCCCGCTCTGGTGGGCCACGTAGAGGAAGTTGGCGCTGACGGCCAGGCCCCCCACGGCGTTGACGAAGACGTTGGGGTAGGGACTGTTGTTCACGCCGGTGCCGTCCAGGTTCGCCCTGCCGACGTTGCCGGCGCTGGTGGACCAGTGGACGTGGCTGGCGGAGACCGCCACCCCTTCCGGCGCGCCCGCCGTGAAGATGAAGCTGTTGTTCGCGCCGGTGCCGTCCAGATTCGCCCGGCCGATCGAGTTGAAGGCGTTGTTGGCCCAGAAGATGTGGGTGGAGTTGACCGCGACGCCCCGCACGCCGCTGAGGCCGGTGATGAAGCTCTGGTTCACCCCCGTGCCGTCCAGGTTCGCCCGGCCGATCGTGTTGGTGGAGGTGTTGCCCCAGTAGACGTACGCGTCGGCGGGCGCGGCATGCCACGCACACGCCACGGCCATCGCCGCGAGCAGCAGCAGACGCAGCTTCGTCAGGCTTCGCGAGCGCTTCCCACCGGCCCCCACGACGCGAGACCGATACACGCGGTCTTCGGCCGCGCGACCACCCAATTCTGGACGTTCGCCGCGCTCGGGATCTGCCCCCGTCCGTCCCCCGCTGCCCATCGCGCGCGGACAGCCGAGTCGCAGACCGCAATCAGCTGGGCAGGGACGCGAGGGCTCCGTCGGCGAGCTGCTGCAGCGCTGCCTGATCGACTTCGTGCCCGTCCGCAGGCATGGCGACGGCGCGCACGACCCAGCGCGCGTCGCTCGCCAGCGCGAGCGGGAACGCGGCGGTCGGGTCGGCCCACCTGCCCGCGCGGGCGGTCGGTGCGACGGTCAGCGTCACGGTTCCCGCCGGTCCCGAGCACGAGCACATCGACACGCGGCGCATGACGGGGTTGTCGTGTGAGCGCGGGGCGTCGAGTGCTCCACCGCCCAGCGCCGCCCGCGCGAGATCGACGTCGCAGACCGCGGCGGCGAGGCCGGACTTCGCCGCGCGGGCGCTGCCGCGAGCTGCTCCCTCCGCCGTCCGAGCCGCCGGGCCCGCCGCCGGAGGACGACAGCAGCTGGCCGGCCGCCGCCGCCAGCGCGATGAGCAGGATGCCGCCGGTGAGGATGAGCGGGAAGCGGCGCAGGGCGAGCGCGAGATCCCCTCGCGCGAGCGCCCAGGCGAGGCCCCAGCCGCTCAACACGTAGATCGCGAGCGCGAGCGGTCCCGAAGCTCACGATCACGTCTTCGGACGTCAGCCCGACCGCCTCCGCGAGGCCGCTGAGACCGATGATCAGCCCGATGATCGACAGCGCCGCGAGCGCGAGCTGCGACCACGACATGCGGCGCTCCAGCCGGTCGGCGAGGCGCGGGACGTCGTCCCGTGAGGTCTCGCGTTCGCTACGGGCCGCCGCGGGCAGAATGCGCCAACCGTACAGACGCGCCGGGCAGCGTGACCCGGGCGAGCAGCCCGCCGCCGGCCCTCCCGGCTCGTGGTGGGCGATTCTGCTCGGGTTCGCCCGCCCGGGGTCGCGGCGCAGGGCCGCCCGCTTGTCGTAGCCCGCGCGCGGCGGGAGACTGCTCACCGATGCTCCTGCGCGGTGAGACCTCACACGGCTGGTGGGCATGCGCGCGCGGCGAGCCCTCGCCGCCGCTGCGTGGCCTCGTGCGCGGCGCCGGCTACGAGGGATTCGACCAGCAGATGGACGCTCCGGTGCGCCGCGTCGAGCTGCCGCATGCGGGGATCGTGCTCATCGTCAGCCTCGGCCCGCGCATCGACGTCGACGGTGACGCGCACACGTCGTTCGTCGCGGGCCTGTACGTCGCGCCCGTCACCGTGACCGACGGCGGGCGCCAGTCCTGCCTGCAGGTGAACCTCACCCCGATCGGCGCCCGGATGCTGCTCGGGCTGCCCATGGGCGAGCTGGCCGGCCAGACGGTCGCGCTCGGTGACGTGCTCGGCGGCGGCGATCTGGGGGAGCGGCTCGCCGAGCTGCCCGACTGGCCGGCGCGCTTCGCCGCCTTCGACGCGTTCCTGCTGGGCCGCCTGCGCGACGCGGCGGCGCCGCGACCCGACGTCGCCCACGCCTGGGCGCGGCTCGAGCACTCCCACGGCGGGGTGGCGATCGGGGCGCTGTGCCGCGAGCTCGGTTGCAGCGGCCGGCATCTGTCGGCGCGCTTCGGCGAGGAGGTGGGGATGGCGCCCAAGGCGTTCGCGCGGGTGCTGCGCTTCGAGCGCGCGGCCGCGCTGCTCGCCGGCGGGGTGGCCCCGGCCGAGGTCAGCGCGACCTGCGGCTTCGCCGACCAGTCGCACCTGAACCGCGACGTCCGGGCGTTCGCCGGCCGTTCCCCGGTCGCCCTGGCCAAGCAGGTCACAAACGTCCAAGACGGGCTGGGCATCGCCGCGTAGCGTGCGCGGCATGTCCACCATCTCTCCGATCATTCCCTACCGCGACGTGCGCGCCGCGGTCGACTTCCTCTGCGAGGCGTTCGGCTTCGAGCGCCACGAGCTGCACGAGGGCCCCGACGGCGAGCTCGCCCACGTCGAGCTGCGCTACGGCGACGCCGTGATCATGCCGACCTCCGTCGGCCAAGGCGGCGAGCCCGGGCATGCGGTCACCTACGTCGTCGTCGCCGACGCCGACGCCCATCACGACCACGCCAAGGCGAGCGGCGCGAAGATCACCAGCGAGCTGAAGGACACCGACTACGGCTCGCGCGACTACGCCGCCGAGGACCTCGACGCCAACGCCTGGTACTTCGGGACCTATCGCCCGCTGGCCTGACGGCGGCGGGGCGCGGTCAGTCCTTGATGTGGGCGAGCGCCTCCATCGTGTGCGCCTTCCACTCCGTCGGGTCGAGGCCGTCGACGACGAGCCACTCCTCGTGCGTCTGGCCGTCGCGCTCGAAGAGACGCCCCTTGCCCTCCTCGACGAGCTGCGCGCAGCGCGCGGGATGCAGCGAGACGACGAGCTCGCCGTCGCAGAGCATCGCGAAGCTCTTGCCGGACGCCCGCAGCAGCGGCGCGTCGTCCGGGCCGCTGTTGGACATCTTGATGTCCATCCGGCCCATGAAGCGGCTCGCGGTCGCCTTGAAGATCGTCTCGGGATCGTGGGTCTCGGCCATTGCGGGCGATGCTACCCGCGATGCCGGGACTCGATCGCGCCATGTCTGCGCCGTCGCCGGCACTCAGTGACACGAGCGTGACTTGTCGTAGCGCGTCGTGAACGTGGGGCGGCGGGCGGTGCCGCCGGCCACGATCGTGCCCCGGCCGTCGCAGTCCGACGGCGAGCGGTAGCGGCCCTGCCGGCCGGGCGCCGGCGGCGGCCGCGAGGCGTCGCAGTAGTACGTCAGGGCGCAGTGGTCAGAGCCCCAGAGGCCCTCGAAGGCGCTCCACAGCGCGGCCTTCTGCCCGCGCTCGGCGGTCGGCAGCTCGCGCACGCAGCCGGCCGTCTCGCATGTGTTCGAGTTGTAGTTGCCCAGCCAGGCGAGCCTGCCGTCGTGCCGGCTGTCCTGCGGTCCGCCGGCGACCTGCGCGCACGACTTGGCCAGGCACGGCAGCGGATAGGTGGCGTGCGATCCCTTCGCGACGTAGGCCAGCGGCCGGTTGCGGCGATCGTCCGCCCCGAGGTCTTCGAAGCTCGCGCGGTGCCGATCCCATATCGCGCGCAGGTTCTTCCAGCCGTAGCGCACGACGCTGTCGTGCTGGCCGTAGTTGACCGCCACGACGCTGGGCTCGGCCTCCGTGCGGTCGATGACGACCGTGAGCCCTTCCCAGTCCGACACGTGGCTGTGACAGGTGACGCGGGCGATCACCAAGCCGGCGCCGCACAGCGCGCCGTCGCCGACCTGCACCGGGTTGTCGGAGAAGTACCACCAGTAGTCGAGGTAGAGCAGCCGCTGGTTGCCGAGCTCGACCGAGACGGGGTGGACGTAGATCGTGGTGGGCGGGACGTTCCGTCGGGCCCGCGGAGGCGTGGTGCTCAGCGGCACGAGCGTCGCGGCCGGCAGCTGCCGGGAGGACGGAGCGGGCGGCGCGGCGGTGGTGTGCGCCGCCTGCTCGGCCCGCGCGACGGCCTGAAGGTCCTCGTCGCGCGGCTGTTCGATCTGCAGGCGCGTGTTGCCGTTGCGCAGCCGCGCCGGGTCCTTGACGATCTCGCACTTGCCGATGCGGTCATCGCGATCGTCGTCGCAGAGCCCGATCTTGCCCTCCTGAAACAGCCAATCGACGCTGAGCGGACGTGGCACGGGCTCGTCGTCGTCGAAGAGCAGGATCGGCCGGTGCGCGATCGCCAGGCTGAGATCGGCCTGCGCGGTGGGCGCGCTGACGGCCAGCGCCACGCCGGCCTCCGTGACGACCGGACGCCGCAGCGCGTTGACCGACGCCGCGCCGCCGGTCGGGCTGAAGTTCCTCCAGCGGCGCAGGCGCGCACGCGACCGGCGGTCGTCGCCGGTCTGCAGCAGCGCGAAGGCCGGCATCGAACGCCCGCCCGCCGCCTGGCTGATGCGGCGCCACAACCCGATCCGGCCGGGTGAGTCGCGCTTGGCCGGCAGCGCGCCCGGCCGCTCGACGACCGGCCGCGTGCCGTCTACGAGCAGAACCAGGATCGCGTCGGCGCCGGCCCGGGTCTTCGGCGCGGCGACCCGGCGAGCGGTGTGGCGACCTCGGGCGATCGCTCTGACCGCGCGCTCGCGATCGCCGCCGGCGAGCGTCCAGCGCACGCGCTCGCCGTCGCGGTGCCCGACGCTGAACCGGACGTCGAGGGCCTCGAACGCCCGGTCGCGCGGGATGTCGGCGCGGTCGAAGCCTCCGCGGTGCCGCCGGCCGTCGGTCACGATCCGTACGTCGATGACCGTCCGCAGATCGGCGGGGCCGCCGACCTGGCTGATCTCGGTGACCTTCTCGTTGCGCTGCGGCGGCACCGCGAGCAGCGGTATCGCCGCCAGCAGCAGCGCCCCCACCGCGACGCCGGCCCAGCGCATCCAGCCGGGAAACCACCGGGCGCCGGCCACCAGCAGGGCGACCGCGACGAGCAGGCTGAGGCCGATCGACGGCCACGCGTCGCCGCCGCGCGCGACGACGATCGGGAGATCGACGACGAACAGCACCGCCAGCAGCGCCGCGACGTTCACGGCGACGACCCAGTCCCACCGGGTGCCGCGGCCCAGGACGGCGTGCGCGTCGAGGTCAGCGCCCCGCAGGTACCAGGCGGCGGGAGGACCGAAGATGATGATCGCGAGCCCCAGCCCGACGAGGATGGGCGGGCGCCAGATCGCGTCGAGGACGATGTTGGCGGCGAACAGGACGAGCGCGCCTACGATGACCGCCCCGATGATCCGGCCCGCCACCTCGTTGAACCACGCAAACGAGGCCAGCAGCGCGACCACTCCCGCGGCCACGGCAACCTCCCAACCGACCGCCGATCCCAGCCCCGCGAGCCCGACGATGACCGCGAGGATGATCGCGACGCGCGGCGCCCATTGCTGCGGCCGGTCGGGCACGCCGCTCACACGTCGATCCGACTATGCCACGGGGTCGAAGTCAAGCCGGTCGGCCGCCGGCTCTGCCGTGCGGGCGGTCAGACCTTCTTGAGCTGCGCGATGGTCGGCGGGGCGGTCTTGTCGGAGCGGAAGTACATCGCCCGGCCGAACCGGATGCCGGCATCGGACGGCAGGAGGGCGACGATCAGCACGCGGGCCGCCTCGCTGACGTGCTCGAACTCCAGCGCGCTGACGCCGGAAAACAGCGTCAGCAGCAGGACGATCGCGTAGGTCGCGAACGCGAGCTGCTGGGCGAGCGTGGTCGCGGGTGCGTACTTCGCCGCCTTGTCGGGATCGTCGACGGTCTGAAACAGCAGGTTGCGCCCGTAGCGGATGAGCGCATCGGACGGCAGCAGGGCGGCGACGAGGAACATCGTCAGCTTGCCCATCTCCTCGACCTCGGTCGCCGAGATGTCGGCGAACAGGGCGACGGCGGCGTAGAGGACGAAGGCGCCGAACGCGAGCTGCTGCGGGACGGTGAGGTCCGGCCGCGGGCCGGCCCGGCCGGACGGCTCCCCGGGCTTGCGCGGCGGGGGCGTCGGCGACGGCGTCGGCTGCTGCGCGGGTGGTACGGATCCGCCCTCCACAGCGCGAGCGTAGCTGACGAGGCGGCGCCCGTCAGCCCGCGACGACGCGCCCGCGCACCTCGCCGAGCGCGACCTCGCCGGCGCGGCCGCGCAGGACGACCTCGTCGCCGTCCACCAGCCAGCGCTCGCCGCGGAACCGCTCGGCGAGCGAGCCCTCCGTGCCCGGCTGCGCGCCGCTGATCGTGCCGGTCGCGAACAGGTCGCCGGCGTTCAGCCTGGCGCCGTTGACCGTGAGGTGGGCGAGCATCTGGGCGGGCGTCCAGGACAGCCCGCGGGCGCTCGGTCGTGAGACGACCACGCCGTTGAGCTCGACCTCGAGCGCGACGTCGAGCTGCCACGGGTCGCGGGCGCTGAGGTAGGACGCGGGGGCGGGCGTCTGCGGCGGCGGCGCGACACGCGCGTGGTCGAGCGCCGCGAGCGGGGTGATCCAGGCCGACATCGAGGTCGCGAAGGACTTGCCGAGGAAGGGGCCGAGCGGGCGGTACTCGAGGCGCTGCACATCGCGCGCGCTCCAGTCGTTGACGAGCACGACGCCGAAGATGTGCCCCTCGGCGTCGTCGATCGCGATCGGACCGCGCGCCGACGGCCCGCAGACGTAGCCGAGCTCGCACTCGAGATCCAGCTCTTGGGTGGGCTGCAGGTCGCCGGGCGCGATCTGCCCGTGCGGCCGGGGGATCTCGCTGCCGGTCACGACGATCGAGGACGCCCGGCCGTGGTAGCCGATCGGCATGTGGCGCCAGTTGTCGGCGACCGGCGGCGTGCCGGGGCGGAAGATGCGCCCGAAGTTCGTGGCGTGTTCGAGCGAGGCGTAGAAGTCGACGTAGTCCGCGACGCGGACGGGGAGGACCGGCGTCGTGCGCGCCAGCGCGATGCGCGCGCCTTCCGGAGGGTCGGCGGTCGCCGCCTCCTGCGAGGCGCGCCACGCCGACGGGCCGAGCTCGATGAGCTCGTTGAGGTCGGCTGCGCGCGCGGCGCGCTGGAGCTCCGGATCGTCCGGCAGGTCGAGGCCGGCCAGCAGCAGCGCGTCGTCACCGTCGCGCAGCGCCGGCTGCGGAGCGCCCCCGTCGACGCGCACCACGCCCCAGGGCAGCGAGCGGGGGATCTCGTGCGCGCGCGTCATCGCCGCACGCAACCTACGCGCATGCGTGGCCGGTGAGGTCGTGGGCGCGGTAGGTCCGATATCCGGACCCGGCGCGTCCACGCCCGTGGCGCGCGAACCGCGGTGGACGCGGCAGGTCCGGTATCCGGACCCGGCGCGTCCTTGGCGCTTGGGGGGCGAATCTCGCCGGCCTCGCGCCTTGGAGAGGCATGACCACGCTCTTCGATGCAGTCGCCCGGCTCGCGAGCCGCCAGCACGGGCGGATATCGCACGCGCAACTCCTCAGCATCGGTGTCGACCGCAGCCGCATCAAGCGCTGGCGCGCCGATGGCCGCCTGCGGCCGGTGCATCGCGGTGTGTACGCGGTCGGCCACCTCGCGCCGTCGACGCTCGCCGATCTCATGGCCGCGGTCCTGGCGTGCGGTGACGAAGCCCGCGCGAGCCACCGCTCGACGCTCCACGCGCGCGGCGTCATCAGGGAGCGTCCGCCGAAGCCCGAGGTCAGCGTGCCAATGGCGGGCGGGCGGCGCCGGCCGGGCATCGTCGTGCACCGCCGCGCGACGTTTGCGCCCGGCGACACGATGACGTTCGAGGGGATCCGGATGACGAGCGTGCCACGGGCGCTGCTCGACGTCGCGCCCTCGCTCGACCCGGAAGCGCTCTGCCAGGCATGTCACGAGGCGTGGGTGCGCTGTCGCGTGTCGCCGCCGCAGATCGAGGCCTGCGTCGCCCGCAATCCAACGAAGCCCGGCGCCGCGAAGCTGCTCCGCGCATGTCGCTCGGATGCGACCCTGAGCGATCTCGAGCGCGGCTTCCTGCGCCTGCTGCGCCGGCACGGCCTGCCGCTGCCGCGCACGAACATAGCCCGCAACGGCGACAAGGTCGACTGCCACTGGCCGCAGCTCGGTCTCACGATCGAGCTGCTCAGCTACGGCTTCCACGAGAGCCGTTGGGCGTTCGAGAACGACACAGCGCGTCGCCGACGGTCCGGTCACCTCGCGTTCACGTGGGGCGATGTCTTCGAGCGCGGCGATCAGACGGTCGCCGAGCTGGCCCCGCTGCTGGCCGGCGCCGGGTGCCAGCTCAGCGCGTAGCTCGGGTCGTCGAGGTCGCGCGCGAGCGTCGTGAGCCGCAGCGGCGCGAACGTGTCGCACATGACCGCGAGCTCGTCGGTGTGGGTGGCACCGAGCGAGGCCTCGACGCGGCCGGGCTGCGGGCCGTGGGGCAGGCCGCTGGGGTGCAGCGTCAGCGCGCCCGCGCCGACGCCCGCGCGCGAGCCGAACTGACCGTCGACGTAGTAGATGACCTCCTCGGACTGCAGGTTTGAGTGGTGGTAGGGGACCGGCACGGCCAGCGGGTCCCAGTCCAAGTTGCGAGGGCAGAACGAGCAGATGACGAAGTTCGGGCCCTGGAAGGTCTGGTGGACCGTCGGCGGCTGGTGCAGGCGCCCGGACTTCGGCTCGAAGTCGGCGATGTTGAACGTGTAGGGATAGACGTAGCCGTCCCAGCCGACGACGTCGAACGGGTGGTAGTCCAGGACGAAGTGCTGCAGCCCGCCGCGCGCCCGCACGGTGAGGTCATGCGAGCCCCGCGAGCGGTGCGTGCGCAGCGCGACCGGCGGGTGGAAGTCGCGCTGGGAGAACGGCGCATGCTCGAGCAGCTGGCCGTAGCGGTTGCGGTAGCGGTTGGGCGTCTCGATCTCGCCCGGCGTGTGGAACGTCAGCCACGTCTGCGGCCCGTCGTCGCACACCACCCGGTACGTCGTCCCGCGCGGGATCACGACGTAGTCGTGCGGGCGATAGGGCAGCGTCCCGAAGATCGTCTCGAAGGCCCCCGAGCCCTCGTGGACGAAGATCACCTCGTCGCCCTCGCCGTTGCGATAGAAGCCGCTCATCTCCTCGGCCGGCCGGCAGATGCCCATCTCCACGTCGCGGTTGAACATGAGCACGCGGCGGCCGGAGACGGGGTCGCCCACCGCGGGCAGGCCGGCCGTCTGCGTCAGCCGGTGCACGTGCGCGTCGGGCACCCACTCCTCGAGCACCAACGGCTCGAACGTCCCCACCTCGGCCACGTCGCACGGCGACTGCAGGTGATACAGGATCGATTCGTTGCCCGAGAAGCCCTCGTAGCCCATGACCTCCTCGACGAGCAGCCGCCCGTCGCCGTCCTCGTCGCGCACCTGCGTGTGGCGCTTGGCCGGGACGTCGCCCATCGACACGTACCGCATCAGAGATTCCCCCTCGCTGCCTGCTCGCGCTCGATCGCCTCGAACAACGCCTTGAAGTTCCCCTCGCCGAAGCCGCGCGCGCCGTGGCGCTCGATGATCTCCAGAAACAGCGTCGGGCGGTCGCCCAGCGGCTTGGTGAACACCTGCAGCAGGTAGCCCTCGTCGTCGCGGTCGACGAGGATCCCCAGCCGCCGCAGATCGTCGAGCGACTGCGCGATCGGCCCCACCCGCGCGGGCACCAGGTCGTAGTAGGAGTCCGGCGTGCGCAGGAACTGCACGCCGCGCGCCGACAGCTCGGCGACGGTCTTGACGATGTCGGTCGTCGACACCGCGATGTGCTGCACGCCCGGCCCGCCGTAGAACTCGAGGTACTCGTCGATCTGCGACTTGCGCGCGCCCTCGGCCGGCTCGTTGATCGGCAGCTTCACCCGCCCGTCGCCGCTCGTCACCACCTTCGACATCAGCGCCGAGTACTCGGTCGAGATCGCCTCGTCGGAGAAGTGGATGAGCTCGGTCATCGCGAAGACGTCCTCGTAGTACTTCACCCACTGCTCCATGGCGCCGAGCTCGACGTTCGCCACGACGTGGTCGATGCCCGCCAGCATGCCCGGCTGCGTCGGATCGCCGTCATGCGCCACCGCAGCGAAGCCCGGCAGGAACGGGCCGGCGTAGTCGGCGCGCTCGACGAAGCGGTGCACGGTCTCGCCGTACGCCGCGATCTCGGCGATCCGCACGACGCCGTGCTCGTCGCGCAGCTCGTACGGCGAACGCACACCGCGAGCGCCATGCGCCAGCGCGGCGGCGAACGCCGCGTCCACCGAAGGCACCGACAGCGCGACGACCTTCACGCCGTCGCCGTGCACGCGCTGGTGCTCACCGATGTCCGTGCCGTCGCGCAGCGTGCCGGTCAGCACGAGCCGGATGCGGCCCTGCTGCAGCACGTGCGAGACGCGGTCGCGCAGGCCGGTCTCCAACCCGGCAAACGCGACCTCGGTGAAGCCGAAGGCGTGGCGGAAGTAGAACGCCGCCTGCGCCGCGTTGCCGACCCACAGCTCGATGTGGTCGAAGCCGTGCAACGGCATGTAGTCGCGCGCATCTCGCGCAAAATCAGGGTCAAGCGACAGCGTGCTCACGGCGCAGCTCCTCGATCGATTCGTCGGTACAGGTGTCAAAGAACGTGCCGACGACCGCCTCGATCTCGGCGACGGACTCGGCGCGGTACAGGACGGGCTGGTAGCGCGTGATGTCGTACTCGGCGGTGCCCATCTCGCGCAGGTCCAGCGACCGCAGCGACATCGAGCGAAACTCGCCGAGCTCGCCGTAGCTGGAGAGGATCC
Source organism: uncultured Actinomycetes bacterium (assembly GCA_963751065.1). Taxonomy (GTDB): domain Bacteria; phylum Actinomycetota; class Thermoleophilia; order Solirubrobacterales; family Solirubrobacteraceae; genus CADCVQ01. The sequence goes on along the minus strand of CAVVTD010000003.1, from coordinate 33,923 downwards.
CGGCGCCGTAGGCGTGCAGCGCACCGTCCTCGACGACGACGCCGAACTCGAGCGTGAACCAGAAGACGCGCGAGAGGAAGCGCAGCGACTCCTCGCGGCGCAGCCGCGCCGCGGCGACGCCGGCGCGCCGGTGCAGCTCGCCGAACGTCGGCGTGGCGAGCAGATGGCCGTGGCCGATGACCTCATGGACGATGTCGGGCTCGGGCGTGTAGAGCGGCAGCGCGCCATGTCGCACGTATTGCGTGGAGTGAAAGACGCGCCGGCCGAGCGCCTCGTAGAACGTGCGCAGCTCGACGAGCCCGGCCGCGGGCACGTAGCGCCACGCGCTGCCGGCCTCGCGCAGTCGGTCGCCGACCTCGTCGAGCCCGGGGATCCGGTCGTCGGGCAGGGCGACGGCGGCCAGCGCCGCGCGGTACTCGGCGACCGCGAGCCGCTCGTGCAGCGGCGCGAGCTCGCGCCGGACCGTGCGCCAGACCGCCTGCTCGGAAGCGCTGTAGTCGATCAGCGGCGCCGGCTCACCCGGGCGCCACGCGAGCGCGGCAGCGGCGATCTCGCCGCGGCGGCGGCGATAGACGGGGTCACCCGCGCCGGGGTGACCGTCGTGCAGATGGACGGTGATCTCACCGCCGGCACCGGTCGTAACCGGCGAGTACAGCTGGGCCTCTTCGAACACGTGTGCTCCTCTCTCGTACGAGAGAGAGTCGGCCAGAAGCGTCCGAGTTACAAGTCTGCTCATCGCAGCCGGTCAAATCGCGTAGCTCGTGCGCGGGGATGCCTGAAATACTGGGCAACATGTCCATTGATTCTCTAGACGCCCGGCTCATCGCGACACTGCGTCGCTTCCCCCGCGTGGGCCTGCTCGAGGTCGCGCGCCAGCTCAACGTGGCGCGCGGGACCGTGCAGGCCCGCCTCGCCAAGCTCGAAGCGCGCGGCGTGATCACCGGCCACGGACCCGAGGTCGACCCCGCCGCGATGGGCTATCCGATCGGCGCGTTCATCCTCGTCGAGCTGGCTCAGGGCGAACTCGCCGCCGCAGTCGCCATCATGGAGGCCATCCCCGAGGTTCTCGAGGCCGACGCGATCTCCGGACCGCAGGACCTCATCTGCCGCGTCGTCGCCCACGACACCGAACACTTGCAATCCATCGTGAACCAACTCACCGCCACACCGGCGATCCGTCGCTGCACGAGCTACATCGTGCTCACGCGCCAGGTCCCGCCGCGGACGATGCCGCTCATCGAGGCCGCAGCGCAACCTTCACGCGGGGTACGGCGTTAGCACCGTGATGTCAGCGGACGGTCCCGACAGCCCCGCCGGGCAGCTCGCCGTGTCCGATCCGGCTGCCGAGAAGCGCTCGCGCGTGCGCCCCGAGATCCAGGCGCTGCGGGCGGTCGCGGTGCTGACGGTCGTCATCTTCCACGTCTGGCCGGAGGCGATGCCGGGCGGCTTCGTCGGCGTCGACGTGTTCTTCGCGATCTCGGGCTTTCTCATCACCGCGCACCTGCTGCGCGAGGTCGAGGACACCGGCGCGCTGTCGCTGTGGGGCTTCTGGGCGCGGCGCGCGCGGCGCCTGCTGCCGGCCGCCCTGCTGACCCTGTTCGTGTGCGCGGTGGGGACCCTGCTCTTCATCCCGACGGTCTACTGGCAGCAGTTCCTCACCGAGATCGGCGCGAGCACGGCCTACGTCCAGAACTGGCAGCTGGCCGGCGACGCTGTCGACTACCTCGCCTCGGACAACCGCGCCTCGCCGGTCCAGCACTTCTGGTCCCTGTCGGCCGAGGAGCAGTTCTACATCTTCTGGCCGCTGCTGATCGCGGCCGGCGCCTGGCTGGCGCGCACGCGGATCGCCATCATCGGCATCCTCGCCCTCGTCACCGGCGCGAGCCTCGCCTACTCCATCACCGAGACGGCCTCCAACCCGGCGGCGGCGTACTTCGTGACCCCGACCCGCGCCTGGGAGTTCGGCGCGGGCGGCCTGCTCGCGCTCGTCAGCCTGCGCCGCGAGCTGCCCGACGCCGCCCGCGCGCTGCTCTCCTGGGTGGGCCTGGCGGCGATCCTCTACGCCTCGATCTTCTACGGCATCGACACGGCGTTCCCCGGCTCGGCCGCGCTCGTGCCGATCCTCGGCACGCTCGCCGTGATCTACGCCGGCATGCCGCGCGCGCGCTGGGCGCCCTCGCGCGGCTACGCGATCCGCCCGGCGCAGTTTCTCGGCGACATCTCCTACTCGGTCTACCTCTGGCACTGGCCGCTGCTCGTCTTCGCGCCGTTCGTCTTCGTCGACCCCGGCCTGACCGAGACGCGCGTCGCGGTGATCATCGGGACGATCGCCGTCGGGTGGATCACGAAGGTGCTCGTCGAGGACCCCGTCCGGCGCAGCGCCTGGCTGACCGCCCAGCCGCGGGCCACGTTCGCCTGCAGCGCGGCGGCGATGGCGCTCGTGGCGGGCATCCTGTTCTCGGGCACGTCGCACGTGGAGGCACAGATCCACAAGGCCGAGCGCGAGTCCGTCAAGGTCGTCAACGACACGCCGGGCTGCTTCGGCGCGGCCGCGCGCGATCCGCTGAAGCCGTGCTCGAACCCGGCGCTGCGGCTGAGCGTCGTGCCGCTGCCGGTCGCCGCGAAGACGATGGAGTACGCGCCGTGCGACCCGTTTCACCGCGAGAACGGGCTGAGCCAGTGCGACTTCGGCGTCAAGCGCGAGGAGGCCAACCGCACGATCGCGCTGGTCGGCGACAGCCACGCCTCGCACTGGCGCACGCCGCTGAACCACGTCGCCGAGCAGCGCGGCTGGCACGGGGTCTCGATCACGCGCACGAGTTGTCCGTTCTCGATCGCGACGAAGCTCATCCCCGAGCCCGCGTTCTCGCAGTGCGAGAACTGGGTGCAGAAGGTGCCGGAGTGGTTCCGCGCGCATCCGGAGGTCGACACGGTGTTCGTCGTCGCGATCACCGGCGGCAAGGTCAACGTGCCGCCGGGGCGGACGATGTTCGAGGCGAAGGTCAACGGCTACCGCAACGCGTGGAAGACGCTGCCCGAGACCGTCAAGCACATCGTCGTCATCCGCGACACGCCGAAGATCTTCGCCGACACCGTCGAGTGCGTCGACCGCGCGCTGGCCGCGCAGGAGCGCGTCGGGACGACCTGCGCCACGCCGCGCACGCGCTCGCTCGAGGCCGATCCGCAGGTCGTCGGGGCGCGCACCTCGGGGTCCGCGCGGCTGCAGGTCATCGACCTCAACGACCGCTTCTGCAGCCTCAAGCGCTGCTTCCCGGTGGTCGGCGGCGCGCTCGTCTACAAGGACCTGCACCACTTCACGCTGCCGTGGGCCGAGACGCTCGGCCCGCCGCTGGCGGAGAAGATCGCGGGCCTCGCAGCGACGTGGTGAGCGGCGGTCGCTAGGCGGCGGCGCGGGCCGCGCACTGCGTGTTGACCGCGTCGGCGATCATCGCGCTGCGATAGCGGTAGCCGGCCTCGTCGGCGTGCAGGCCGTCGCGCAGGAAGACGGCGCCGCCGGTGACGGCGTGCTCCCAGTCGACGACGACGATCCTCAAGTCGCGCCGCTTGGCCTGGTGCAGCACCCGGTTCAGCCCGCGGTACGCGCCCTTGCGTGGCGGGCGGATGATCGTCGACCACACGACGCAGGCGTCCGCCGGCAGCAGCGCCATCGTGCGGCGCACGCGGTCGGCGAAGCGCTTGGGGTCGCTGCCGTCGTTCGTGCCGAGGCTGATGACGACGACCTGGGGCGTGACGACGTGCAGCTTGCGGCGCACGATGTCCATGCCCTGCGGGGTGGTGATGCCGTTCTTGGCGGCGGTCAGGACATTGCGGCCGCCGAGCATGTCCGGCAGAAACGGGTTCGTGCCGACGGCCAGCGAGTCGCCGACGACGAGCACGTCGTCGGAGCCGGCGAGGGCCGGTGGGGCCCCGGCGCCGGCGGCAGCGGCCAGCGTGGCCAGCGCGAGCAGCGCGCGCCGCCACCGCACGTCTCGGGCGCCTCGCCGCGCGGTATCGGGACGACCTCGACCCTCATTCCGTGAACGCATGACGCTCCCCCCGAAACGGCCGCCCCGTGCAGCCGACCAGAGGATTATCCGCGGGCCGTCAAGCTGCGGCTGACAGTCGTCGGATCGCCTGCGTCGGCGCTCGCCTCGAACTGCAGCGTCACCGTCAGCCTGCGGCGCTTGCCCATCGCCTTGCGCAGGCGGGCGACCTGCTTGCGCGAGAGCTTGATCCGGACGATCTTCGACTCGGCGGCCAGCAGCTTCGTCGTCGAGGCCGTGAGGCTGATCGACACCGCGCGCTTGCGCTTGCGCGGCTTGTCGCGCTCGGTGAGCGTGCCCGTGACCGTCACGTCGCAGATCGTGTCGCACCCGACCCGTAACGGCAGCACGCGGGTGCTGAACAGGTTGCCGGTGCGCAGGACGCGGACGTCGAGGTCGGGGCCCAGCGGCGGCGGCAGCGTCGGGATCCGCGGCGGCGGCGGGTGGCCGAGCGGCGCCAGCACGCCGCAGGCGGGCACCTCGGGCGCGGCGAGCGCGAACTGCTGGACGCGGTTGTTGCGCGTGTCGGTCACGGTGAGCAGGCCGTGGCAGTCGACGACGACGCCCGTCGGGTTGATGAACTGGCCGGGATCGATCCCGCGCTCGCCAAACCAGCCGAGGCGCTCGCCGTTGGGGCCGAACTTCTGGATGCGGTTGTTGCCGCGGTCGGCCACCCACAGGTTGCCGCCCGCGTCGAGCGCCATCTGGGAGGGCGCGGAGAGCTTGCCGAGCGTGCGCCCGGTGCCGCCGAACTGCGCGACCTGGCCGCCCTGCGAGTCGTAGACCGTGATCCGGTTGTTGCTTGCGCTGACGTAGATCCGCGACCCGTCGGGCGTCACGGCGACGCCGCGCACCCGGCCGGCGCCGGTCCACGAGCCGAGGTAGGTCCCGTCGGTGCTGAAGCGCGCGACGCGCTGGTTGCCGGTGTCGGCGACGGTGATGACGCCCGTCGCGTCGATCGCGATCGCCGACGGATCGGTCAGTTGCGCCGGCCCGCTGCCGAGGGTGGCGATCGTGCGCGCCGGCAGGCCGGTGCCGCGGGCGAAGACGAAGATCCGCGCGCGCCGCTGGTCGAGGACATAGGCGTCGCCGGCGGCGTCGAAGGCGACCGCGATGGGCCGGCGCAGGATCGTGGGACCGGGGGAGGGGGAGCCCCACGATGACGCGCGCGAGCCGTCGGGATTGAGCAGCTCGACGCGCCCGTTCGTCGAGTCGGCGACCGCGCGGATGCCGCTGGCGTCGACGGCGAGGCCGGCCGGCGCGTTGAACTGGTCCGGGCCGCGCCCCGACCGGCCCCACGAGCGCAGCAGCCTGCCGCCGCGGTCGAAGACGTCGATGCGGTCGTTGCCGGTGTTCGTCACGAAGATCTGGCCGGCGGAGTCCGTGGCGATCGCCCGCGGGTAGGCGAGCTGGCCGGGACCGGTGCCGTAGCTGCCCCAGCGCGCCTTGTACTTGTAGTCGGGCTGCGGGCCGAAGCGCAGGATGCGCTGGTTGATGTCGTCGGCGACGAAGACGCGGCCCTGCGGGTCGATCGCGACGCCGAACGGGAAGCTGAACTGGTTGGCGCCGGCGCCCTGGCCGCTGCCGACGATCTTCAGCACGCGCCCGCCGAAGTCCATGACGACGAGCCGGTGGTGCTTGTCGTCGGCAACGATGAGCCGCTGGCCGCGGACGGCGAGGCCGCGCGGGTTGGACAGCAGCCCGGGCGGGACGATCTCGGCCGCGCCCGAGCCGTCGAGGTTGAAGCGCTGGACGCGGTTGTTGAGGCTGTCGGAGACGAACAGGAAGTTGCCGCTGACCACGAGGCCGCCGCCGGCCGGGGCATCGTTGCCGCCGCCCTTGCCGAAGTTGAACTCGCCGACGCCGGTGCCGCGCCTGCCGAACGAGCTCACGAGGTGGCCGGTGGCATCGAAGCGGTCGATCCGGTTGTTGCCGTCGGCGACGAAGAGCGAGTTGTCGCCGGCGACGGCGATCGCGCCGACGGACGTCAGCTCGCCGGGCCGGGTCCCGGCGCGCCCGACCTCGCGCCGCAGCGCGCCGTCGGGACCGAAGACCTGCACGACGCTCGAGGACTGGTCGGCGACGTAGACCGAGCCGTCGGGCCCGATCGCCACCGACTGGGGGAAGCGCAGGACACCGCCGGCGCGCTGGCCGATCTGCGACGAGGACGTGTAAGGGCAGGTCGGCGTGGCCCCGGGGCAGGCGGTCTGCGCGGGCGCGCTCGCCGGCAGGGTGAGGGCGCCGAGCGCGAGCGTGCAGATTGCGAGCCCGTGCAGGCTGCGGTGGGTGCGGCGGGCCATCGTCGCTTCAACCACGGCGCGCGACGATAGTCGCGGGACGGCGGCGGATTGCAGGAACGCGTGCGCGCCGGCGCAACCGTTGTGGCGCATGGACCGTATCGTTGTGTGAGATGGCGACCGACGTGCAGACCGAGCCCGAGCTCGTGCGGGACCCCGAGGACGAGCGCCCGGCTGCTCCCGCCGCCGTGGTGCGCTCACCGCGGATCCTGCTGCTCATCGGCGTGTCGGCGGTGGCGGGCCTGATCCATGGCAAGGCGTTCATCGACCACGTCGACCACTACTGGCTGTTCGGTGTCTTCTTCGCCGTTCTGACATACGCACAGATCCTGTGGGCGATCCAGCTCTGGCGGCGGCCCGACGACCGCCGCTTCTTCAAGGCCGTCGCTGTGATGAGCCTCGGCGTGGCCGCGATCTGGTTGATCTCCCGCACGACCGGACTGCCGATCGGCCCGTGGGCGGGCCGCCCGGAGACGATGGGGTTGCCCGACGTCGTCGTCACGCTCGACGAGCTCGTGATCGCCGGACTCATCGCCTCGATCCTGCGCCCCGAGGGGCGGATCGCCGCGCGCCTGCGGTGGCTCGACACCGACAACTGCATCCGCTTCGGCTCGCTGCTCTGCTCGCTGAGCCTGATGGCGCTGCTGTTCAGTTCACACTCACACACCGGCTGACCGCCGACAAACCGAAAAGATGTCCAACGCGGAGGCGCCGCGTGTCTATGCTCCAGAGGTGTGACTGACCTACTCGAACGGATTCGTACAGAGCTCGACCAGCGGCTCGCCGCCCTGCGGCCGAGCGTCGAGGAATACGAGCGGCTCCTGCGCGGAGCCGAGGCCCTCGCGGGCATCGTGCCGGCCGCCACGCAGGCCGCGGCGCCACGCGCCAAGCCGGCCGGCCGCACGAAGGCGCGCCGGGCCACGAAGGCCAAGCGGGCGAAGCCCGGCGAGACCCAGCGGCGTGTCATCGAAGTGCTGCGCGACGAGCCCGGCAGCACGAGCACGGCGGTCGCCAAGGCCGTGGGCATCACCACGAACGCTGCCGCGGCGACGATCTCGCGGCTCGTCAAGCAGGGCCGCGTGCAACGGCGCGCGGAGGGCGGCTACGTCACCGCTGAGCTCGCCGCTCCCACCGCCGCGACCCCGGCGCCCGCGGACGTCGAGCCCGAGACCCAGCCCCTGGCCGCCGAGCCGCCGCCGCCCGGCGGCGGGTCTTCGGAGTAGAGCGGCTCAGCGCCCGCGGCCGAGCCGCAGCCGCCGCGCCAGGTGCGGCATGCGCGACTCGCGCAGCGCCGCCCGCGCCGCGGCGTGCCCGTTGACGCCGTGCACGGCGCCGCCGGGGAACGTCGACGCGCCGCCGATGAACAGGCCCCGGACCGGGGTGGCGTAGGGGTTCAGCGACGGCAGCGGGCGGAAGATGAGCTGATCCATCGCGTAGCTGCCGTGGCCGACGTCGCCGCCCGGCAGGCTGGGGTTGCGGGCCTGCAGATCGCCCGGCGCCATGATCCGGCGCGCGAGGACGCGATCGCGGAAGCCCGGCGCGAAGCGCTCGATCTGCAGCTCGACCGCGTCGGCGAACTGCGCGCGCTCATGCGACCAGTTGACACCCGGCGGGGTGTGGGTGTAGGCCCAGGCGGTGTGCTGGCCGGCCGGCGCCCGGGTCGGGTCGGCGATCGACTGCTGGCCGGAGAGCAGAAATGGCTGCTCGGGCAGCCGGCCGCCCCGGACGTCGTGCAGCGCGCCGCGCAGCTCGGCGGCCGTGCCGCCGACGTGCACCGTGCCGGCGCGGCGGGCGTCCTCGTTCTCCCACGGGATCGGCCCATCCAGAGCCCAGTCGAACTTCATCGTCTGCGGTCCGTAGCGGAAGCGCACCGCGCGCCGCATGTAGGCGTCGCCGAGCGCGTCGGCGGCGAGCGCGACGAGCCCGTGCGGGGTCGTCGTCGTGATGACCGTGCGGGCCGCGATCTTGTCGCCGCCGGCGAGCTCGACGCCCTTCACCCGCCGGCCCTGCGTGAGCACGCGCACGGCCGGGGCGTTGGTGCGCGTCTCGCCGCCGAGCTCGTACAGCCGGCTCGCCAGTGCGCCCGTGATCGCGCCCGCGCCGCCCTGCGGGCTCGGCCAGCCGACCGCGTGGCCGAGAATGTTCAGCCAGACGCCGGCGATCGCGCTGCCCGCGCCGTCGAGCGGCGCGTCGCCGTGCAGCGAGGAGCCGTACAGCCACGCCGCGCCGTCGCCGTGCAGGACCTCGCCGGCGAGATCCTGCGCCGACATGAGCAGCAGGCGGACGAACTCGAGCGTGCCGTCGAGCTTTAGGGCGAACAGCAGGCGCCGGCCGGCGAGCGGGGGAAAGCCGGCCAGCATCGTCGCCCGCAGCGCCTCGAAGTGGCGCAGGTACGGCGTGACGAGCTCCTGCCAGCGCCGGCCGTCGCCGGCGCCGACGGCGTCGAGCGAGCGCACGGTGTGGTCGAGGTCCTGGGCGAGCGCGGCGCCGCGCCCGCCCGGCAGCGGATGGACCATCGCGATCGCCGGCTGGATCCAGCGCAGGCCGTGGCGCTCGAGCTCGAGGTCCTCGAACACGGGCGAGGCGATGCCGGCGGGATGCACCGCGGAAAAGACGTCGTGCTGAAACCCCGGCAGCGTCAGCTCGGCCGTCTGGGCGGCGCCGCCGAGCGTGGGTGACGCCTCGACGACGAGCACGGAGCGCCCGGCGCGGGCGAGCGTGACGGCGGCGGTCAGCCCGTTGGGCCCGGCACCGATGACGACCGCGTCGTAGCGCGCCTCGCTCATGGCGCCGCGGTTCGCCGCGCGATCTGCGCGAGCATGCTCGACTCCGGCCGCTCGTCGCCCCAGAAGGCCTGCTGGGCCTTGCGGCCCGCGGTGCGGTAGGCCTGCTCGAGCGTGACCGGCATGTCGTCCCACGTCCCGGCCGCGCGCAGGAACGCCTGCCCGTCGTGCTCGTAGACGAGCAGCCGGTTGCGGCCGCGGCCCATGAAGTGGCCCTCGTGCGTGTCGAGGCAGATCGCCGCCAGCGGCGTGCAGCCCGGCGGGTAGGCCGGCGGCTGATCGCGGCCGTAGCGGACCATGAGCTCGCTCAGGCGCGCCGCATAGTGCTCCAGCTCGGACTCGTTGTCGGCGCGCGTGAAGAAGCGCGTCACGGTGACGTAGCCGCGCAGGATCGCCGGCGTGCGCGGCGTGAGCGCGCTGATGACCTCGATCTCGAACGTGTTGGCGGCGAGGCCGCCGCTGCGCACGGCGGTGAAGCGCCCGAGGTCGCTGGCGTAATCCGGCCAGGTCGCGGGCCTGGCGAGCGCGGCGAGCGTGCGCTCGGCGGAGTCGATCGGCACCGGGTCGTAGGTGTGCCAGACCTGCTCGTTGCGCGGGCGCACCGGCGGCGTGGGATCGCCGAGCTTGGCGTGGCGCAGGCGGTACTCGGGCTTGTAGGCGTCGCGGTCGGCGATCGACTCGAAGGCGATCCCGTGCGCGCGGCGCTCGTCGTCGAGGTACGCATCGGCGAACCACGGGCCGAACAGCCGCGCGGCGCCGGTCAGCAGCTGCTCGCGGTCGAGCGTCCCGCGGGGCGTGTGCGCGCTGTCGAGGATCCGCTCGCGAAAGAACGCGCGGTGGAAGGCAACCACGTCGGGCGCGTGCAGCCGGCGGTGACAGCCGAGCTGCTGCCAGCGCGTCGTGAGAATCGCGAAGGCGAGGCGCAGGTCCTCGACGTCGCGCAGCTCGGCCAGCCGGGCGTAGTAGGACGCGTTGAGGAAGTCGGTCACCCAGGTGACGGCGTCCGGCGCGCTGATCGACGTGCCGCTCATCCGCGCCAGGGACACCGCCGGCGAGCGCCACGCCCGGCGCGTGGCGGCGGCCGCGGCGACGACGCCGAGGGTGGTGGTCGCGCCGCGGGCGGCGCGTCGTGCGTCCATGGCCAGCAGGCTATCCCGAGCGCGCGGCGGTCAGCGCCCGCGTGTCGTGCTCGTCGCGCCCGCCGGTAGCGTTCGCCGTCGATGGCCGACCGCTTCGACTCCTACCTGCGCCAGGCGGCCGAGCTCGTCCGCGACGGCGACTTCGCGCGCGCCGAGGGCTTCGAGCGCCTCGCGCGCCAGACGCTCGAGGCGCTCGGGTCGCCGCCGCGGCTGGCCTCCAAGCTGCACGGACTGCGCGGCGAGCGCGCGATGCGCCAGGCCGACTACCCGCTCGCCGAGTCCGCGTTCAGCGAGGCGATCGGCGCGCTGCGCGAGGCCGGCGGCGGCGGGCGCGAGCTGTTCGACCTCGTGCACCGGCTCGGTCTGGCGCGCTCACACCAGGGCTCCGACGAGGCCGCGCTGGCCGCGTTCGACGAGGCGATCGCGCTGGCCGAGACGATCGGCCCGGCCTTCTATCCCGTCGCCTTCGTGCACATCGCGCGCGCCGAGTCGCTGCGGCGGCTGGCCCGCCGCGCCGACGCCGAGGCGAGCCTGCGTGCCGCGATCGCCGTTGCCGAGCACGCGCCGGGCGACGGCCGCGACCGCATCGCCCGCGCCGCCCGCACCGCGCTGGACGCGCTGCGCCCCGGCTCCGCCGAACGGCGCGACGACCCCGACCGCCGCGAGCCGGCCGACCGCCGCGAGCGCGAGCGCGACCGCGAGCCCGCCACCGCGACGCGTCGCGACGACCCGGCCGCCCCGCGGCCCGCGCGCGCCGCCCGGCCGCCGCAGCCCAAGGAGCTGCGCTTCGACGAAGCGGCCTTCAACGCCGTGCTCGCCGAGCTCGACGGTCTCATCGGGCTGGCGGCCGTCAAGGCCGAGGTACGTCGCCTGGCCGAGCTGCTGCGGATCGGCTCGCATGCGCCGCGCCGCGGGGCTGAAGACCGTCCAGGTCTCGCTGCACCTCGTCTTCCAGGGCGGGGCGGGGACCGGCAAGACGACCGTGGCGCGGCTCTTCGGGCGGCTGTACAAGAGCCTCGGGCTGCTGGCCACCGACCGCGTCGTCGAGGTCACGCGCGAGGACCTCGTGTCGGGCTACATCGGCCAGACCGCGACGAAGACCGCCGCCGCCGTCGACGAGGCGCTCGACGGGGTGCTGTTCCTCGACGAGGCGTACGGGCTCGTGCGCCCCGAAAGCCAGGGCGACTTCGGCCCCGAGGCGGTCGTCGAGCTGCTCAAGCGCATGGAGGACGACCGCGACCGCCTCGCCGTCATCGCCGCCGGCTACCCGCACGAGATGACCGAGTTCCTCGCCACGAACTCGGGCTTTCGCAGCCGCTTCGGCGAGACGATCCACTTCGAGGACTACGGACCGACCGAGCTCGTCGAGATCTTCGAGACGTTCGCGACGGCCGCCGACTACGAGCTGCATCCCGACGCGCGCGCCGAGCTGCAGCGCGTCATGGAGCGCCTGCACGCCGCGCGCGACCGCTACTTCGGCAACGCGCGCACGGCGCGCAACCTGTTCGACGACGTCATCGCCCACCAGGCCGAGCGGCTGCTGGCCGACGGCGGCGCCCCCGAGCGCGCGGCGCTCGTCGAGCTCACGCTCGCGGACGTGCGCGCCGCATCCGCGTCGTAGTCCGCCGATCAGGATTTGAGGAGTGACCCCTCATGCGGCCGGGCGACGGCGCCGATGGTGTGGTCATCGCATCCATCCACTCTCTTCAGGAGACCGCAATGACCATCACCGCAGCCCGCATCACCCGCCTGCGCCGACGACGCGTCGCACGCTCATCGCCGCCACCGCGCTCGCCGCCACCGCCTCGCTCGCCGCCTCGACGGCCGCGCAGGCCGCCGGTCCGCGCCCGAACTTCCAGCTGCCTGTTTCATGCGGGCAGGTCTGGGAGGCCTCGACGTACTGGACCAATCCCGGCCAGGAGAACGAGAAGAAGCACTGGCCCAACCTCAACAGCGTCGACCTCGCCCAGCGCGACGGCGAGGCGACAACCTCAGCGAGGGCGAGCCCGCGCTCGCGTCCGCCGACGGCACCGGTCACGCGCGGTCAAGAAGGCCGACAACGGCGAGGTCCAGGTCTTCCTCGACCACGGCAACGGCTGGGAGACCTACTACATCCACCTCGTCGACGTCCCGCCGCTGACGATCGGCCAGTCCTTCGCCCAGGCGAGCGATCGGCACCGTCCGCAAGTCCGGCGCCGACTCGCCGCACCTGCACTACACACATCTCGCCGACGGCGTCGCCGTGCAGGTCGTGGTCAACGGGCTAGCAGATCGTCACGTGGGAGGGCCACGAGTCGTCCTGGGGTCACTACGGCGACGGCGAGAAGCTCACGAGCAGCAACTGCCCGGGGCGCGAGTTCCTGCCGTTCGACGAGGCCGGCAAGCGCCACCTGCTCGCCTGCACGCCGGGCACCGGCGAGACCGGCATCGCCAGCATCAACGCCGGCTGCCAACGGCATCGTCATCCCGTGGCACGCGACGTGGAACCTGCGCTGGACGCACTTCATGCCGTTCGCGTTCAACGGCGAGCAGCGTTCCATCGCCTACAAGGCCTCCTCCGGTGATGTGCACTACGACCGCGTCTGGACGAACGGCACGACGATCCTCGCCAGCGAAGACCTGGAGCCCGGGCTGGACGCACCTCATGCCGTTCGACGCTCGGCGGCAAGCCGTACTTCGTCGCCTACAGCTCGCTGACCGGCGACGAGAACGTCGATCGCATCAACGCCACCGGCAACGGCTCCAAGACGCTGCCGTCGGTAGGCTGGAGCAAGGGCTGGACGCACCTCGAGCCGTTCAAGTTCGGCGGCGTGCAGCACATGCTCGCCTACCGCGGCAGCACCGGCGCGGTGAAGATCAACAAGATCACCGGCAGCGGCGACAACGTCACGTTCACGAACGTCTACCAGGGCAACTGGGGCACGGGCTGGACGCACATCAAGCCCGTCGCCCACAACGGCGCGGTGCACGTCATCCGCTACAAGCAGGGCACCGGCGCCGTGTCGTTTGACCGGATCGCCTCCGGCGCGCAGGGCCTCATGCACCTCGGCGACGCGACATGGACGAAGACGTGGACCGTCATGTCGCCGTTCACGCAGGGCAACGTCGGCCACGTGCTCGTCTACAAGCCCTCGGGCCTGGCGAAGATGCTCAAGCTCAACGCGGCGGGGACCGGCATGACGGAGACCTACGCGGCAGGGCTGGACGCTCGGCCTGGCGTAGTCACGCACAGCACAGCAGCGCTCGGATCCGGGCCCTCTTCCGCTCGATGCGGGAGGCGGCCCGTCGTGTCGACCGGTGTCGTAGTCCACGCGGGCCGGCGTTCATCAGGCGCCAGACATCGTGCCGATAAGCACGATATGTCGTTCTACTGCTCCGAGTGCGTCGTCAACTGGTGGCCCTACCAGGCGCAGGGCGGGTGCTGTCCGTGGTGTGGCGGCGGCACGGTCCGCCGGCAGGAGCCCGCCTCCGAGGACGCCGGCGTGCTCTTCCAGCTCGCGTGCGTGGAGGCCGCCCGGCGCGAACGGGTCGCCGCGTTCGAGGCGTACTACGCCGAGCGCGAGCAACACCGAGCGGCGTAGTCGTCGCGCTTCATGCGGCGAGCGCGGCGGCGCGCGGGCGCTGGGCCGGCGCGTCGTGACCGAAGGGGCAGCTGCCGGCGAACACGGGGATGTCGCGGGCCTGCTCGAGGTAGCGGACGCCCTCGCTGCCGCCCGTCCCGCGGCGCTCGCCGAGCATCCGCGTCGCGATGCTGCAGTGCGTCTTGCGCCACTTGAGGATTGCGGCCTCGAAAGCGTCCATGGCGGCGGAGACGGCGGTGTGCTCGTCGGGGCGCAGCAGGGTCGACTCGATCGCGGTCCGCAGAGCCGCGTCGATGTTGGGCTGGCCGGCGATCACGCGCGCCCTGACCTCGGGCACGGAGTGGTAGGCCGGGGAGTCGAGGCGGTCGGCGTCCGGCCGGCGGCAGAGGATCTCGGCGGCCTTGTAGCTGCGCGACTGGATGGCGCTGGCGCCGTCGGTGAATTCGCGAAACCGCAGGAACGCCTCCGGCTGCATCGTCGCAACCAGCGACCACACGCCCGAGGACTCGCGCAGCGTCGCCTCGGCCGCACGCAGCGCCTCGGCGGCGAGCATCGCCTCGCCGCGGGTCAGCGCGCCGACCGCCGCCGCGAGCTGGACGCCGATGAGCGCGAAGATCGTCTCGTAGGCCTGCAGCGAGCGGATGAACATGTACTCGTCGTGGACGACCGACACGGGGATGGCGGTCAGCTGCAGGGTGCGCCGCTCGAGCGGGGTGGCGTCCGCCATGACCGCACGCGAGACGCGCAGCGCGGTGGCGATCGGGTCGTCGGGATCGATCGCGACGTCGATGCCCAGCCGCTCGAGGGCGGGGAGGCTGACGCGCAGCGCGTGGCGGCAGCGCTTGGCGGTGACCCGGGCATCGGGACGCAGCTCGGGCATGAGCTGCAGGCAGCCGTGAGCCGTGGCGAGCTCGAAGCGCATCACGTCGGCCATCAGCAGGGCGATGAGCCGGTCGCGCTGGTGGGCCGCGTGGCGCGGCGCCGGGCACCCGTCGGCGCCCGGGAGGCCGAGTTGCTCGAGGGCGAGGTAGCTGGGGTTGTCGTAGCGCCCGTCGAACTTGTCGAGCACCGTGTCGAGGAAGCGGGCGAGCGGGCCATGCGCGGGGCAGCCGCGCGGAACCTCGCGGCGCAGGCCGTCGAGATCGTCCAGGAGCCCTGCGTCGGTGAAGTGCTTGCCGACCGCGTGGATCGCCGCGACGACGGCGTCGTAGGGGAAGTCGCCGGGGTCGGCGCCTGCGGCGCGCCAGGTGGCGATGTCGGTGCGGGCGATGTCGGTGAGTGCGGTCATTTGCCAGTACCTCGGTCGGCGTCAAGGTGTGTGGCAAAGGCTCGCCGCGCTGGCCTGTGCGAACTAGCCGACCTAGGTCTGGTCTTCACCACCCCTTGCTGGTTGGGTGCGCTGTCGCGCCGGCGGGTGGGACTGTCGGCGAACAGCATCTTTGAGAGCGTGTGAGTTGCCGCGGTGGCGGCGGGCGGGCCTGGTTTGGCGTCGTGGCGGGGCCGATTGGCCAATCGGCAGGCGGTGTGTCGAATACTTCGCGGCAGACGCGAACGATTCGACACACCCCTCGCCGAACGGGCGGCCGTGGCGAGTTATCCACGCCCCGCCGTGGACAACTCGCCAAGGCCCCGCCGGGCCCCGGCCGAAACGCCGTCGACCGCGCTCCCCGACGCCCTCATAGATGCAGTTTCAGCAGGGCCGGCACGCAAGCGGGCGCGGCGCGCCAGCGCACAGCGACGCTCGACACACACATAGGCGCCAACCGGGGCCGCCAACGCCCGCGCGCCACTTCGACCGCACCCGCCGCGAGCTAATGCGCGACCCCCAATCTGCCGACAGATGTCCTATCGAGTCCAGACGATCCACATATTGGAAGAACGGAGACTCAAACGGACACGACGAGCCGGTGGCGGACGCCGGCAAAGATGCAGATCTGGCCGCCCCGCGCACGGATCCGCAGACGATCCACGTCCTCTGGATGACCGCCGGCTTGGGCTGCGACGGCGAGTCGGTCGCGATGACGAGCGCCACCTCGCCGAGCCTCGAGGACCTGCTCAACGGCGTGATCCCCGACAGCCCGCGTGTCGTCCTGCACAACCCCGTGCTCGCCTTCGAGAACGGCGCCGAGTTCATGCAGGCCTGGTACGACGCCGAGGAGGACCGGCTGGACCCGTTCCTGCTGGTCGTCGAGGGTGCGATCGGTGACGAGCGCCTCAGCGGCGAGGGCCACTGGACCGGCTTCGGCGTGGACCCGTTCGACGGTCAGCCGATCACCGTCAACGACTGGATCGACCGCCTGGCCCCGAAGGCGGCGGCGCTCGTCGCCGTCGGCACGTGCGCGACGTACGGCGGCGTGCCGGCGATGAAGAACAACCCGACCGGCGCCATGGGCGTGCCCGACTTCCTCGGCTGGTCGTGGAAGTCGCACCTCGGCGTGCCGATCGTCTGCATCCCCGGCTGTCCCGCCCAGCCCGACAACATGACCTCGATCCTGCTCGAGCTCATCCTCTTCACGGCCGGCATGGGCCCGGCGCCGCTGCTCGACGAGCGCCTGCGCCCGGTGCGCCTCTTCGGCCGCACGACGCGCGAGGGCTGCAGCCGCGCGGGCTTCACCGAGCAGGGCCAGTTCGCGACGACCTACGGCAACGACTCGCGCTGCCTCGTCAAGCTCGGCTGCAAGGGACCGGCGGCCGTCTGCAACGTGCCGCAGCGCGGCTGGGTCAACGGCCTCGGCGGCTGCCCGAACGCGGGCGGCATCTGCATCGGCTGCACGATGCCGGGCTTCCCCGACAAGTTCATGCCGTTCATGGATCCCGATCCCTGGGGCAACGCGGCGGCGAACGTCCAGCGCTTCACCTACGGCCCGCTGTTTCGCCACTTCCGCAAGCGCAACCTCGTGCTGAAGTTCGAGCAGGAGCCGGTGTGGCGCGGGCCCAAGGCGACGCCCGCTCAAAAGAGCCGCGACCGCGAGCGCTCGCGGTGATCACCGTCGGCGAATTGCTGCGCTGGCTGCTGTACCGGACGCGCAGCCTGTACTACATCTTCGTCCGCCGCCTCATGCGCGGCGACCGCCTGCTCTGGCGCTCGGAGCGCAAGTTCCGCGCGCTGCTGGAGGCCGCCCCCGACGCGATGGTGATCGTCGACGGTCACGGCCACATCGCGCTCGTCAACGCGCAGGCCGAGCGGCTGTTCGGCTATCGCCGCGCCGAGCTCGTCGGCAAGGGGATCTCCGAGCTCATCCCCAAACGGGCGCGCGCCCAGCATCGCCACCACGTCAAGGGGTACCTGCGCGACGCCGCGGCCCGGCCGATGGGCGGCGACCTCGAGCTCTACGGGCTGCGCAAGGACGGCACCGAGTTCCCCGTCGAGATCTCCCTGAGCCCGATCGAGACCGACGAGGGCACGATGGTGTCCAGCGCCATTCGCGACATCTCCGCCCGCAAGCGCGAGCTCGTCGAGCTGCGCACCGCCGAGGAGCTCTTCCGAGGCGCCTTCGACGGCTCGCCGATCGGCATGGCGATGACCGACGCCGACGGGCGCATCGTGCGCGTCAACACCGCGTTGTCGGATCTCACCGGGCGCAGCGCCAAGCAGCTGGCCAGCGTGCGCTTCGACTCGCTGACGCACCCGATCGACGCCGGTCACGACCGCCACGACGTCGGCGCGCTGCTGTCCGGCGAGCGCGCCCAGTACAAGGTCGAGACGCGCTTCCTGCACTCCAGCGGAGCGCCGATCTGGGTCTCGCTGCAGGCCACGACGATTGCGGACGACAGCGGTGAGCCGCGCCGCTTCCTCATCCAGGTGCAGGACGTCACGCACCGCCGCCACTACGAGGAGAACCTGCACTACCTCGCCACGCACGACCCGCTGACCGGCCTGCACAACCGCTCGAGCTTCGCCGAGCAGCTCGACCAGCACGCCGACCTCGTGCGCCGCTATGGCTCCGACGGTGCGCTCGTCCTGCTCGACCTCGACCACTTCAAGTACATCAACGACACGCTCGGCCACGCCGCCGGCGACCAGGTCATCGCGCGGGTGGCGACGCTGCTCGGCGGGCGCCTGCGCGACAGCGACATCCTCGCCCGCCTCGGCGGCGACGAGTTCGCCGCGCTCCTGCCGCGCGCCACCGTGCACACCGCAAAGCGCGTCGCCCGCGAGCTGCTCGAGGCGCTGCGCGCCGAGCGCATCACGGTGCCCGGCACCGGCGACCGGACCATGACCGCGAGCATCGGCGTCGCGATGTTCGAGGCGTCCGACGACCTGCGCGGCGAGGACGTGCTCGTCAACGCCGACCTGGCGATGTACGACGCCAAGGAGGCCGGCCGCAACCAGCTCGCACTGCACGTCCGCGGCGACCACGCCCAGGCGCGGATGAGCGGGCGCATCACCTGGGCCGAGCGCATCCGCGTCGCGATCGACGAGGATCGCTTCACGCACGTCGCGCAGCCGATCTACGACCTGGCGACCGGCCGGGTCACGCAGTTCGAGGTCCTGCTGCGGATGATCGACGACCACGGCGACCTCATCCCGCCCGGCGCGTTCCTGTCGACCGCCGAGCGGCTCGGGATGGTCCAGCAGATCGACGCGATGACCGTCGCGCGCTCGCTGCGCGCCGTCGCGGCCTACGGTGAGGTCGGCGTGATCGGCCCGCGCGTGGAGATCAACCTGTCCGGCACCTCGATGGGCGATCCGGAGATGCTGCGCGTCATCGAGCGCGAGCTGCACGAGACCGGTCTCGACCCCAGCCGCGTCATCTTCGAGATCACCGAGACGGCGGCGATCGCCAACATCGGCCGCGCGCGGGAGTTCTCCGACGAGCTGGCCAAGCTCGGCTGCCGCTTCGCGCTCGACGACTTCGGCGCCGGCTTCGGCTCCTTCTACTACCTCAAGCACGTGCGCTTCGACATCCTCAAGATCGACGGCGAGTTCGTGCGCGAGTGCTGCTCGACGCCGACCGACCGGCTCGTCATCCAGTCGGTCGTCGACATCGCGCGCGGCCTGGGCAAGGAGACGATCGCCGAGCACGTCGGCGACACCGCGACGGTCGACCTGCTGCGCGAGCTCGGCGTGACGCACGGCCAGGGCTTTCACCTCGGCGTGCCGCAGCCGCTCGCGCCGTTCCTCGCCGAGCTCTACGGGCGCTCCGCCGCGATCGCCTGACCGCACGACACCGGTGGGCGGAGCCGATAGCGTGCGGCTGGGGAGACTTCGCGCGAATGCCGACGACACTGGAGCGCGAGACGGAGCTTGACTGCATCGCCGCGGCGCTCGACGACGCCGCCGACGGCCGCGGACGGCTGCTCGTCATCGAGGGGCCGGCCGGGATCGGCAAGACGCGTCTCGTCGCCGACGCCCGCGCGCTGGCGAAGCTGCGTGGCTTCGGGCGCCTGCGGGCGGTCGGCGACGACCTCGAGAGCGCGATCCCGTGGGCGGTCGTGCGCCAGCTCGCCGAGCGCTCGGTGTCGCGCTTCGGCGCAGAGCAGCGCGCGCAGCTGCTCGCCGGGCCGGCCGGGGCCGCGCTGACCGCGCTCGAGCGCGCGCCCCAGGACGCGGAGAGCGCCGACGCCGGGCTGGCCCGCACGCTGCACGCGCTGTGGTGGGTGGCCGCCGACCTTGCCGCCGACCGGCCGCTGCTCATCACGATCGACGACGCCCAGTGGGCCGACGCGCCATCGCTGCACTTCCTCGCGCACCTCGCGCGGCGCATCGGCGACCTGCCGATCGCGCTCGTCCTCGCCACGCGCCCGCCCGCCGACCGCAGCGGCCCGCTGGCCGAGCTCGCCGTCGCGCGCGACGGGCGCCGGCTGCTGCCCCAGCCGCTGTCGCACGACGCGATCGGCGAGCTGTGCACCCGCGACGACGTCGCGCCGGCACCCGCCGTCCTGACGGCGCTGCACGCCGCCAGCGGCGGCAACCCGTTTCTCGCCGGGCAGCTCGTCGAGGAGCTCGACGCGCGCGGCCTTCAGCCCGACGACCCGGCGACGGCGGCGGCGATCGCCGGCCTCGGCCCGGCCACCATCTCGCGCGCGCTGCTCTCGCGCCTGCCGCTGGATGCCGTCCAGCTCGCGGCGAGCGCGGCCGTGCTCGGCGCGCGCAGCGACGCCCGGCTCGCGGGGGCGCTCGCCCGCATCGATGCCGCGCGGCTGGCCGGTGCCGTCGACGCGCTCGTGGCCGGGCACGTGCTCGCGGGCGGCGAGGACGAGCTGCGCTTCGTCCATCCGGTCGTCCGCGAGGCGGTCCTCGCCGAGCTCGGGGCCGGCGAGCGAGCGGCCCTGCACGCGGCCGCCGCGACCGAGCTGCACGGCGCCGGCGCGCCGCTGCAGCGCGTCGCCGCCCACCTCGCGGCGGCCCCGACCGGGACGCTGCCCGATGCCGCAGACCTGCTGTGCGGCGCGGCCGCCCAGCTGCTCGTCGACGGCGATGCCGCGACGGCGGCGCGCCACCTGCGGCGCGCGCTCGAGGAGCGCCCCGGCGACGACGCGATCGAGGCCCGGCTCGGCGCGGCGCTGGTCCGCGCCCGCGACTTCGACGCGGCGCGTGAGCACCTGCGGGTCGCCGCGCGCGCCGCCCGCACGCCCGCGGACCGCGCCGAGCGCCTCGCCGCCGTCGCCTCCACGACGCTCGCCCTCGAGGGCCCGGGGGCCGCGATCGACGAGCTGCGGGGCGCGCTGCGCATGTGGCCCGCCGACGCGGCGCGCGAGCCGCCGGCGATCGTCCTCGAGGCACGCCTGGCCACCCTGTGCTCCTACCTGCCCGAGGAGACCGAGCGCAGCGCCGAGCGCCTGCGCGCGTTCGCCGACCTGCGGGGGGCCGACCGCGCCGAGCGCACGCTGCTGGCGCTGCTCGCCCAGCGCGCGATGTACGACGTGCGGCCGGCCGGCGAGGTCGCCGAGCTGGCGGCGCGCGCGCTCGGCGACGGCGCCTACGCGGCCGATGCCGCCGACGGCCTGATCCCGTGGGGCAACGCCGTCAACGCGCTCGTGGCCGCCGACGGCGTCGAGCTGGCGGACGCCGAGGTCGAGCATGCCGGCCGGCGGCTGCGGACCGGCGGCGGCGCGCCGCTGGAGTTCGCCTCGGTGAGCGCCGTGGCGGCGACGCTGGCCTGGCGCCGCGGCGACGTGACGACGGCGGAGGCCGACGCCGACGCGGCGCTCGCCGCGCTCGCGTTCTCCGACCCCGGCGCGGCGATCGTGGCGCTGCGCGCGGTGGCGACGCGCCTGATCGTCCTCGCGGTGCTCGAGCGCGACGACGTCGACGCGGCGGAGGCGGCGATCACGCGCTTTGACACCGACTGCCCCGCGGCGCCGGCCCTCATCCCCGTCACGCGGCTGCGCCAGGCGCGTGCCGCGGTGGCGCTCGCCCGCGACGATGCGGCGCTCGCGCGCAACCAGGCATTCGAGCTCGGCGACGAGGTTCGCGCCGCCCGCATCGACACGCCGTCGGTGCCGTGGCGCGCGCCCGCCGCGATCGCGCTGCAGCGGCTGGGGGAGGAGGCCGAGGCGCGCGCGCTGGCCGCCGAGCAGCTCGAGCTCGCGCGCCGCTGGGGCACGGCGAGCGACGTCGGCGCCGCCCTGCGGCTCAACGCGCGCGTCGACGGCGAGCGGCGCATCGCGCTGCTGGAGGAGTCGATCGGGCGGCTGGAGACCGCGCCCTGGCGCCTGGAGCTCGCCCGCGCGCTCGCCGACTACGGTTCGGCGCTGCGCGTCGCGCGGCGCCGCTCGGACGCCCACGAGCCGCTGCGCCGCGCCGCCGAGCTGGCCGACGCCTGTGGCGCGCGCGCCCTGCGCACGCGCGCCCTCGACGGGCTCGCCGCGCTCGGCGACCGCCCGCGCAAGCTCATGTTCTCCGGCGCCGAGTCGCTGACCGCGTCGGAGCGGCGCATCGCCGAGCTGGCCGGCCGCGGCGCCTCCAACCGCGACATCGCCCAGGACCTGTTCGTCACGCCCAAGACGGTCGAGAACCACCTCGGGCGGGTGTACATGAAGCTCGGGATCAAGGGTCGTCGCGAGCTGGCCGCGGCGCTCGCCTGATCGCTTCGAGCAGACGCCGGCCGCCGGTCTCGGCGACGAGCGTGGCGAGCTGGTCGAACGCGCTGTTCCAGCCGGCCTCCGCGTGGCCGCGGCCGGCGGGGTAGGGCCCGTCGCTCAGCGTCATGCGCGTCTTCTCGCCGTGGTCGTGGAACTCCACGCGCAGGATCGTCGGCTCGTGCATGCCGACCTCCGGCATCGGGTCCGAGCGCATGACGATGAGCTGCGGCTCGACGAGCTCGAGGATCTCGTAGCCGACCGAGAACTCGGCGCCGTTGCCCATGACCATCGTGAGCTCGTAGCGCCCGCCGACGCGCGGATCGATGCGGATGTGCTCCGCCGGCGTCTGCACGTGCTCGGGGCCGTACCACGCCGCCACCTGGGCGGGGTCCGTCCAGGCGGCGAACACGCGCTCGCGCGGGGCGTCGAAGATCCGCGTGATCAGGACCTCCAGGTCGGCGGCCACGGGGGTCGGGTCACTCATGGTCTTCTCCTGTTCGGTGCAGGTGGGCTTCGAGTCGGTCCATCCGGGCCTCCCACGTCCGCGTGCGCGACTGCATCCACGCGACCGCCTCGTCGAGCGGCTCGGCCTGCAGCCGGCTCGGGCGCCACTGCGCCTCGCGACTGCGGACGATCAGCCCGGCGCGCTCGAGCACCTTGAGGTGGCGGGAGATCGCCGGCAGGCTCACGTCGAACGGCTCGGCGAGCTCGTTGACGGTCGCCTGGCCCTCGGCGAGGCGGCTGAGAATGGCGCGCCGCGTCGGGTCGGCGAGGGCGGAGAAGGTGCGCGTGAGCTGGTCGGTGGTCATGGATAACGAGGGAGTTAAATAACCGAGACGTTAATTACCACATCGCGACCGGACCAGGCAAGCCACACGAGTTCCGGGACCGCGGCCCGGGTACTCTCCCGCTGCGTGTCCGGAGAATGGCTTGGCACCGACGTCCCGCTCAAGGCGCAGCGCGAGCGCCCCAAGGGCATGGGGCTGCACATCTGCTCGGTCGTGCGGCGCAGGCCCGGCTCCTCCAGCGAGTACGTCGAGATCGTCAACGACGGCGCCGCGCCGGTGCCCGTGACCGGGCTCGAGCTGACCTGCTGCGTCGAGCAGCACCACGAGCCCGTCTACACCTTTCCGCAGGGCGAGCTCGACGCCGGCGAGACCGCCTACGTCTACAGCGCGACCGGCAAGAGCCACCGCCTGCGCAACGGCGACCTGATGCTGTACGCCGGCCTGGACAGTCACGTCTGGAAGGACGACTCGCACGTCGCCTACCTGCGCCACCCGGACGGCAAGATCATCGACACGATGCACGCCGGGCGCCCGCCGCGCCACCCCGACGGGCACTAGTCCTCACCAGCTCTGCGGCTTGCCCTCGATGTAGAGCCAGGCGTCGAAGAACGCGTCGAGCTGCTGTCCGCCGACCCGCTCGGCGAGCGCGATGAAGTCCGCGGTCGTGACGCTGCCGTTGCGGTTCTCCTCATACCACGTGCGCAGAATCGTGAAGAACGCATCGTCGCCGAGCTTCTCGCGCAGTGCCTGCAGCGCCATCGCGCCGCGGTCGTAGACGGGCGTGTGGAACATCTCGGCCGGTCCGGGCAGCGCGGCCGGCGCCGGGAACCAGAGGTCCGCGCCGGCCTCGGAGTCCTCCGGCGTGGCGTACAGCGCGTCGAACGTGGCGGCGGCGCTCGGGCCGCCGGTCCGCTCGGACCAGATCCACTCCGACCACGTCGCAAAGCCCTCGTTGAGCCAGATGTCGGGCCAGGTCTCCGGCGTGACGGCATCGCCGAACCACATGTGCGCGATCTCGTGCACGACGGTCGCCTCGCTCGGGACGCGCCAGTACATCGGGCGCGTCTGCGACTCGAGCGAGTAGAAGACGTTCGGCGCCCAGTCCACGACGCCACCGACGCTCTCGAACGGATACGTCCCGTACAGCTGGGAGAACAGATCGACCGCCGGGCCGTTGAGCGCCAGCCGCTGCCAGGCCAGTTGCGGCTGCGGCACCTTGCTGCCGGCGCCGCGCGTCTGCGGGTCGACGGCGTTGTACTGCGGCAGACCGCTCGGCAGCAGCCCGAAGTCGGTCTGGAAGATCCCGGTCGTCATCGTCACGAGGTACGGAGCCGTCGGATCGCTCGCGCGCCAGCGCCAGGTCGTCGTGTCGCCGTTGTCGGTCGTGCCCAGCAGCAGCCCGTTGGCGATCGACGTATGCCCCTCGGGCACCGTGATCGCGAAGTCGAAGGTGGCCTTGTCCTTCGGCGTGTCGTTGACCGGATACCAGCTCGGTGAGCCCTGCGGCTCGTTGACGACGAAGGCGCCGTCGTCGGTCGGGATCCAGCCGTCCTTGGACTTGTCGGGGTCGATGATCGGGTTCGGGTGCCCGTCGTAGTCGACCGTGACCTCGAAGGCGTGGCCGTTGGGGATCCCCTCCGCCGGCGTGATCACGAGCTCCTGACCCGAGCGCTTGAACGTTGCGGGCCTGCCGCCGACCGTCACGCGCTTGACGTGCAGCCCGCGCAGGTCGAGGTCAAATCGCGACAGGTCCTGTGTGGCCCGCGCCGAGATCACGGCGCGCGCGTCGATCGCGTTGTTGCGCGGCTCGAAGTCGATCTGCAACGCGTAGTTGCTCACGTCGTAGCCGCCGTTGCCCGCGAGCGGGAAGAACGGGTCGCCGGCGCCCGGCGATCCCGGGGAGAAGGCCGCCGCCGCGCCGGCCGGAACGCCGAGTGCCAGCACGAGGGCAATCCACGCGCCGCTGATGACCACCCTCATGTCGAGGACCCTAACACCCGCGCGCTGCGCGGTATGAGGGCAACGTGAGAGTGCCGGTCGGGCGCGTATCCGCGAGGGGACAACCGGAGTACTCCCATCATGGTCACGCCGAAGGTCACCCAGCTCAGCGCCGCCACCGCGCACCCGGTCAAGCCCACGCGCACGTAGTCACCCCGGGTGCTCGCGCGCCGGTTCGCCGAGCGTCTTCTCGTACAGCACCCAGCCGAGCGCAGGTGCCATCCCGACCCGCTCGTAGAGGCGAAACGCGCCGGTGGCGCTCGCCGCGTCGACGCCGAGCCCGACGACGGGCTCGCCGCGATCCCAGAAGCGCCCGAACGCGTCGGCGAGCAGCGCCGCGCCCACGCCCTGCCTGCGCCACGGGCGCCGCGTGAAGAGCGCGTGGATGAAGCCGCCGCCGTACGTGTCGCCTGTGCTGATCGTCCCCGCGACGATCTCGTCTCCGGCACGGACGACGCACCACAGCGCGGGGTCGAAGCGCTCGCCGGCCAGGTGCGCCTTCGACCACGACGGAAAGTCACGCGGGGTGTGCTCCCAGTGGTCGGCGAACGCCTCCTGGTGTGCGGCGTGAACCTCACGGGCGTCGCGCTCCGGGTCGAACGCGACCACGCGCAGCCCGTCCGGCCACTCCGGCGCGGGCGGCGGGGCAGCGAGCTCGATGCGCATCTCGCGAAACACGCGCACGGCCTCGTAGCTGAGCGACTCGAGCAGCCAGCGGGCGCGCTCGTCGGCCTCGAGTACGCCGTTCTGGACCCTGCTCGCGCCGCGCTCGGCCGCATCCGCCTCGAGCTCGGTCGCGATCAGCGTCCCGATTCCGCGCCCGAGCGCGTCGGGATGCACGTAGCCCTCGACGCGCCAGGGCTCGCCGTGCTCGCGCACCACGCCGTAGCCGACGACGCGGTCGCCGTCGCGGACGACGCGCACGTCCTGCTCGATGTCGAGGTCCGCCCACTCCTCGGCGAGATCGGCCTCGCAGAACGTCGACTGGCCGTACAGCGAGGACTCGAGCGCCGCCACGATCTCGGTCACCGCCGCCGCGTCGGCGGCCACGCCGGGTGTCGAGAACGCCTGGCCCATGTCGGCGGCACGCTACGCCATCGGGGGAAACCCCCCTTCCCGCTGGGCGCGCGCGCCGATTTCACCTCAATGACGCATGCGAACCGCGAGTTCGGGAACACCGCTGTCAGCGACGCGAGTGTGATTCGGCGCGCGGGTCGCGGTGAAGGAACCTGAAGGGCGGAGCGTGTCTGGAGCGGCACCCACGACGGCAGGTTGCATCCACTTCGGTCAAGGAGCAGCCATGCCCCATCCCTCCGCCCAGCTCAGTCAAGTGCCGCTCGATCGACCCGTCACGCCTCCGGCGCCGAGCAGCGATCGCGTTCGGATCTGCATCCTCTGCGGCGGCCCGCTGCGCGCCGGTCAGCGCATGGTTCGCGTGCACGGCACGACGATCCACGCCCGCTGCGGGCGCCCGACGCGCTGACGCAGCCGGCCGTTCAGAGCTGCTCGCGCTCGGCCGTTCAATCCGGTACCCATTCGCTACCGATCAGCGCGGCAACGCTCCAAGAGCCACACCAAAAACGTGGGTCTTGCAGGGCGTTCTCGATGCCGGAGGAGGGACTCGAACCCCCGACACGCGGATTATGATTCCGCTGCTCTAACCGACTGAGCTACTCCGGCGGGGTCGCGAAGTGTAGCCGGGCCAGCGGGGCGTCGATGGGTCCGAGAAGGCGGCGCGGGCGCGCGTGCGGCCGCTTCGCCGTAAGGTGCCCGTCGTGGCAAACCCTGAGGACGAGCGGAAGGACTTGCGTTGAAGAAGTTTGCCGGGAAGGTGACGTCGATCAAGCCGCTGTACCTCGCCATCGCGGGGGTGGTGGTCGTGCTGCTGCTCGTCGGCGGCGCGTTCCTGACCTTCGGGGGCGGCGACGACAGCACCGACGAGCCCGATCCGACGCTCGGCTTCGCGGAGGGCGACCGCTCGCAGCTGCCCGGCTCGCGGATCAAGGTCAAGCCGGCGCCCGTCGTGGGCAGCCGCGGTGGCCTGCTCGACGAGGCCCGTCGGGAGGGCCGCCTCGCCGTCGCGCAGGCGCGCGGCACGATCAACAACCCGAGCGTCGTGCGCCTCCGCGTGAACGCCGCGCCGAAGCAGACCGTCATCGTCAACTGGCAGCTCGGCTGCTTCAAGAACCGCCGCGCGATCATCGGCAGGGCGGAGTACCGCACCCGCACGCCCGACAGCCGCGGCATCAGCTTGCCGGTCCGCGACGCGAAGAGCTGCATCGCGACCGCCAGCGCGCAGCTGTCGCGCTCGGATCGCTCCGGCCGGATCAAGGTCGCGATCATCGCGGGCGACTAGCCCGCCGCCCGACCGTGAGCGAGCTCGAGCAGGCCGTCACCACCGTCGTCGAGCGTTGCCTGCATGTCCAGGCGGGAGAGACCGTGCTCGTCGTCGCCGATCCCGACAGCACGCAGATCGGCGAGGCGCTGCTGGCCGCCGCGCGCGCCGCCGGCGGCGACGCGGTGCTGACGATCCTGCCGCCCAACTCCGCGCGCGGCACCGAGCCGCCGGCGCCCGTGGCCGCCGCGTTCGCCGCCGCCGACGTGTTCATCGCGCCCTGCCTGCCGTCGCTGTCGCACACGAGCGCGCGCAAGCGCGCCTGCGAGGCGGGGCGCCGCGGCGCGACCCTGCCGGGCGTCACCGCCGACATGCTCGCGCGCCTCATGAGCACCGACTTCGACGCCCTCGCCGCGCGCTGCCGCGCGGTCGCGGACCTGCTCACCGAGGCCGACGAGGCGCACATCACCTGCCCGCACGGAACCGACATCCGGCTGGACCTGACCGGCCGGGCGGGGATCTCCGACGAGGGCGACCTCGGCGCGCCCGGCGCCTTCGGCAACCTGCCCTGCGGCGAGGGCTTCATCTCGCCGATCGGCGGTGACGGCACGATCGCGACGTCCTCCCTCGGGCTCGTCGGCCTGACCGAGTCGCCGGTCCTGCTCACGGTGAAGGACGGCAAGCTCGTCGACGCCGGCGGCAGCGGCGACGACGCCGAGCAGTACCTCGCGATGCTCGACGCGCACGGCCCGCTGGGCCGCAACCTCGCCGAGCTCGGCGTCGGCACGAACGACAAGGCCACGCTGACCGGCAACATCCTCGAGGACGAGAAGATCCTCGGGACGGCGCACATCGCCTTCGGCGCGAGCGCCGGGATCGGTGGCACGGTCACCGTGCCCGTGCACCTCGACGTCGTCATCCAGGACCCGACGCTGCGGATCGGCGACACGCCGGTGCTCGACGCCGGGCGCTGGTTGCTCGACCGCTAACTCGCGCCCGGGCCGGCGCCGGCGGGCGGCGCGCAACCTCCGTCGTTCGCGCCTCGTTGGAGCGCCACACCGTTCCCACGACCTCAGGGGTGCTCTCATGATCAAGCCGTCGAACTCGCAGCTGCGCCGCGCGATGCTGGCCGCCCTGGCCGGCGCGCTCCTCCTGCCCGCTGCCGACGCTGCAGCGGCCAAGCCGGCCCGCTGCGACAAGACCAAGGGAACCGAGCTCGCACACAGCGCCGTGGTGAAGGTCTACAAGGTGAAGTCCGGGCCTTCCTACCGGTACTTCGGCTGTGCCAAGCCGCGTGGGCCGGTGGTCGCGCTCACCAAGCCGTTTCAGGGCCGCGACGTGAAGCTCGTCGCGGCCAAGGGCGCCTACGTCGCGTTCACGCGCACGATCTCCGGCCGGGACACGATCGCGGTGGTCGACGCCCGCACGGGCAAGAAGCGCCACGGCCTCTACCCGCCCGATGAGATCGAGTTCGACGTCGACCCGAGCACGCCGCAGATCGGCGCCGCCCGCGTCAACGCGCGCGGTGAGCTCGTCGTGTCCTACATCGGCCTCGGCGACGGCAGCAGCACCGACTCGACGGTCTTCATCTACGCCTTCGACCTCGACTACCACGATCAGCTGCTCGACAACGGGACGAGCTCGAAGCTCCGTGCGAAGTCGATCAAGCTCAGCGGCAGGACCGTCAGCTGGACCCACGCACGGCGTCACGCGCACGGCGAAGATCGGCGAGTACGCGCTGAGCGTCACCTCCGGCGGCGGCCCGACGGCCGGCGACGTGACCACGTCGCCGGAGGGCGGCATCGCCTGCCACGTCGCGCCGGCCGGCCTGAGCGGCACGTGCACCGGGTCCTTCGCGCCCAACGACTACGTGACCGTCACGGCGAAGGGAGCGGCGAACGCGACCGTCACGATCAGCGGCGGCTGCTCGGCCGTGCACGCGCCCGTCGCCGGGCAGGCGTCGAGCGTCGCCACCTGCAAGGTGACGATGAACCGCGCGAAGTCCGTGAAGGTCACCTTCAGCTGAGTCAGGCGACCGGCGGCGCCGTCAGCGCTTCAGGCTCAGGCCGAGCAGGTCCGTGACCGTCACGAACCGGTAGCCGCGGGCCTTCAGCGTCCTGATGATCGAGGGGATCGCGGCCAGGGTCTGGCTGCGGTCCCCGCCGCCGTCGTGGGTGAGGATGATCGCGCCGGGCTTCACGCCGGCCAGCACGCGTCGCTTGATCGTCGCGCTGCCGGGCGTCTGGAAGTCACGCGGGTTGACCGACCACAGCGTGCTCGTCAGGTGCCGGCGCGCGAGCCCTCGCAGCAGCTTGCGGCTGCCCAGGCCGAACGGCGGTCGCAGCAGGCACGGGGTGAAGCCGGTGGCCGTCCGGATCGCGGCCTGCGTGTCGTCGATCTGGCGCAGCGCGGCGGCGTCGGCCTTCGCGAGGTTCACGTGGTCGAACGAGTGGTTGGCGACCATGTGGCCGCGGTCGAGCATCCGTGTCAGCAGCCCCTCGTTTCCGGCGATCTTGCGGCCCTCGACGAAGAACGTCGCCCGGATGTCCTGTGCCGCGAGCACGTCGAGTACGCGCGCCGTGAACGTCGACGGGCCGTCGTCGAAGGTCAGAGCAACGCGCTTTCCGGCAACCGGCCCGCTGCGCACGCTGCTCGTCCGCGACCGGTAGCGGCATCCCGTGACGGGCGATGACGACGACGCGGCGGTCAGCACGGTCCGCGGGCCGTCCGGCGGGCCGGACGAGCCCGTCAGCGCGACGACCGCGATCACGGCCGCCAGCACGAGCGTCACCGCGGCGACGGGACCGGCGGCTCGGCCCAGGCGCGGGGGGAGGGACATGCCCGTAGCGTCGCACGCCGCTCGCTCCCGCACGCCCCCTTCTGTGACAACGTGACCCGCCGATGCCCGCGCCCGACGACATCCTGCTGGCCATCCCCAACGTCTCCGAGGGCCGCGACGCAGACGTCGTCGCAACGATCGGCACGGCGTTCGCCTCCACCGGCGCGCGGCTGCTCGACGTGCACTCCGACGCCGACCACCACCGCAGCGTCTTCACGCTCGCCGGCGACACCCGGCAGCTCGTGTCCGGGCTCGCCGCGGGTGCTCGCGCGTGCGTGGAGCACATCGACCTGCGCACCGAGCGCGGCGGCCATCCGCACGTCGGCGCGCTCGACGTCGCGCCGCTCGTCTTCCTCGACGACGCGCGCCGCGGGCCCGCGTGCGCGGCGGCGCTTGTCGCGGGGGAGGAGCTCGGGCGGGCCGGCCTGCCGGTCTTCCTCTACGGCCTGCTCGCCGGCGGGCGCACCCGCGCCGAGCTGCGCGTCGGCGGCCTCGCCAAGCTCACCGAGCGCATCGCGGCCGGCCACGTCCGGCCCGACTTCGGCCCGCGCGAGCCGGACCCGCGCAGCGGCGCAGTGCTCGTCGGCGCCCGCGCGCCGCTCGTCGCCTTCAACATCGAGCTCGCGGCCCCGGCAACGTTGCCCGACGCCCGCGCGATCGCC
Source organism: uncultured Actinomycetes bacterium (assembly GCA_963751065.1). GTDB lineage: Bacteria > Actinomycetota > Thermoleophilia > Solirubrobacterales > Solirubrobacteraceae > CADCVQ01. The sequence continues at coordinate 3,430 of CAVVTD010000003.1, read as the reverse complement.
GCGCTCATCCGCGAGACCGGCGACGAGGGCCTGCCCGGCGTGCGCGCGATCGGCATGGCGCTGCGCGCTCGTGGTGGCGTCGCGCAGGTCTCCACGAACGTCGAGGGCCACCGCCGCGTACCCCTGGCCATGCTCGTCGCGGCGGTCGCGCGCCATGCTCCGGTGGCCGGCTGCGAGCTCGTCGGGCTCGCCCCGCAGGCGGCGTTCGACGGCTTCCCGGACGACGTGCCGGTGCGCAACCGGCGCACGGTGGAGGACGCCCTCGCGGCGCTCTCCTGAGCGGCATGCGGGCGGGTCAGCACAACGTCTAAGCTCGTATCCACCATGGCCCAGACGAAGAAGAAGCGCCGCAGCAAGCACCGTGGCAACGCCGCCGGCGTGATCGAGTCGCGCGGCCGCACGGGCCGGCCGCCGAGCGCCGCGGAGCGCAAGCTCACCGAGAAGGAGCTCGCCGCCCAGAAGCGTCGCGAGCGCATGATGCGCGAGCCGACCTGGAAGTCGGCGTCCCAGCGCGCCGCGCTCGCCGCGATCGTCTTCGGCGTGCTGCTCGTCCTCGCGTTCGGGACGAAGGTCCCGCAGGCGATCGCGCTCACCGGATTCGTCTTCCTCTTCTACATCCCGCTGGGCTACTACACCGACCAGTTCATCTACCGCCGTCGCGTGAAGCAGGAGGCGACGAAGGCCGCGGTGAAACCGAAGGCCGTGAAGCCGAAGGCGGGCAAGTAAGTGCAGGTCGCCATGCTCACCGTCGGCGAGGTGCAGGAGAACTGCTTCATCGCGCGGCCGGACGGCGGCGATCACGCGGTCATCGTCGACCCGGGCGAGGAGGCGCCGCGCCTGCTCGCCGCGCTGGAGGAGTGGGGCGTCACCCTCGACGCCATCCTCCTCACGCACACGCACTTCGACCATGTCGGTGCCGTCGCGCCGATCGCCCGCGCCACCGGCGCTCCGGTCTACTGCCCGCAGCTCGAGGTGCCGGTCCTGCAGAACGTCAACGCCTTCATCCCGTGGCCCGGCTTCGGCCCGTACGAGTCGTGGGACCCCGAGCACACGATCGCCGGCGGCGAGACGCTCGAGCTCGCCGGGCTGACGTTCGACGTCGTCTTCACGCCGGGCCACAGCCCCGGCCACGTCACGTTCGCGGTCCGCGGCGAGCCCGCGCTGTTCTCCGGCGACGTGCTGTTCCGAGACTCTGTCGGGCGGATCGACTTCCCCGGTGGCGACGGGCCGACGCTCATGCGCTCGATCGCGACGCTGCTGGAGCGCTTCGACGACGACACCGTCGTCTATCCCGGCCACATGGGCCTCACGACGCTCGGTCGCGAGCGCGCGTCGAACCCCTTCCTCACGCAGCTCGCCGACTTCAGGTGAGCGAGCGGCTGCAGGTTCCGCGCGGCACGTACGACGTGCTGCCGGAGGACGCCGACGCGCGCGCGGCGCTGGAGAAGGTCGCCCAGCGGATCCTCGGCGGCGCCGGCTATGGCCGCGTGGAGACGCCCGCCTTCGAGTACACCGAGGTCTTCTCCCGCGGCGTCGGCGAGTCGACGGACATCGTCCAGAAGGAGATGTACACCTTCGACGACGGCGGCGGGCGCTCGGTCACGCTGCGCCCCGAGGGCACCGCGCCGATCTGCCGCGCGTACGCCGAGCACGGCATGCACAAGCTGCCCCAGCCGGTGAAGCTCTGGTACCTGTCGAGCTTCTTTCGCCAGGAGAAGCCGCAGGCCGGCCGCTTTCGCCAGTTCTGGCAGATCGGGGCCGAGGCGCTGGGCTCGGATGATCCCGCCGTCGACGCCGAGATCATCACGCTGCTCGCGACGCTGCTCGCCGAGCTCGAGGTCGGCGGCCTGCGGCTGCGGATCGCCAGCCTCGGCACGCCGGCGACGCGCGAGGAGTACCGCGAGCAGCTGCAGGAGTACCTGCGCGCGCATGAAGATCGCCTGTCGGGCGAAGTGCGCTCGCGCATCGAGCTCAACCCGCTGCGCGCCTTTGACTCCGACCATCCGGGCACGCGCGAGGTCATGGCCGGCGCGCCGCTCCTGCTCGACCAGCTCGACGCCGCCGACGCCGAGCACTTCGCGACGGTGCGCGAGCTGCTCGACGCCGCCGAGGTCGACTACGAGGTCGACCCGACGCTCGTGCGCGGCCTGGACTACTACACGCGCACGGTCTTCGAGTTCACCTCCGACGCGCTCGGCGCGCAGAGCGGCGTCGCCGGTGGCGGGCGCTACGACGGCCTCGTCGAGATGCTCGGCGGACCGGCCACGCCGGGCTGCGGCTTCGCCGCCGGGATCGAACGGATGCTGCTCGCCTCGGGCCGGCTGCCGGCGGGTGCGCCCCCGGTCGACCTGTACGTCGCCTTCGACGCGCCGGCCGCGCGCGCCGACGCCTTCCGGGTGGTTGACGAGGCCCGCCGCGCGCGGCTGAACGCACAGATCGAGCTGGCGGGGCGGTCGCGCAAGGGGCAGCTCAAGCACGCCGACCGGCTCGGCGCTCGCTACGTTGCCCTGGTGGGCGACGACACGACGGTCCTCAAGGACATGCAGTCAGGCGAGCAGCTCGACGTGCCGACGAACGGCGTCGTGGCGCGGATCCTGCGCACCCGGGGCATGCGGTGAGGCGCGCCCCGCGCGCCAACCCGTACCGCGACACTTGGGCGGGCGACCTCGACGCATCGCGGGCGGGCTCCGGCGCGAAGGTCGCCGGCTGGGTGCACAACCGCCGCGACCACGGCGGCCTGATCTTCGTCGACCTGCGCGACCGCTCGGGGATCGTGCAGCTCGTCTTCCATCCGGAGAACGGCGCCGAGCTGTTCGCGGCCGCCGAGCGGCTGCGCTCGGAGTACGTCGTCAGCGTGAGCGGCGACGTCGTGCTGCGCGAGGAGGGGCAGGTCAACCCGAATCTCGCGACCGGCGAGATCGAGATCCAGGTCGGCGCGATGGATCTGCTCGCCGAGTCCCAGACGCCGCCGTTTCCGCTCGACAGCGACGTCGAGCTCGACGAGATGCTGCGCCTGCGCAACCGCACGCTCGACCTGCGCCGGCGTTCCATGGTCGAAGCGATGGTGCTGCGCCACGAGGTCGTGCGGACGATCCGCGAGACGCTGTCCGACGAGGACTTCCTCGAGGTCGAGACGCCGATCCTCACGAAGTCCACGCCCGAGGGCGCGCGCGACTTCCTCGTCCCCTCGCGGCTGCAGCCGGGCAGCTTCTACGCCCTGCCGCAGTCGCCGCAGCTCTTCAAGCAGCTCTTGATGGTGGCCGGCTACGAGCGCTACTTCCAGATCGCGCGCTGCTTTCGCGACGAGGACCTTCGCGCCGACCGCCAGCCGGAGTTCACCCAGCTCGATCTCGAGATGTCGTTCGTCGAGGAGGACGACATCATCGACGTCAACGAGCGCCTCATGGCGAAGGTCTTCGCGCTCGGCGGG
>CAVVTD010000002.1:0-96723 GCA_963751065.1 uncultured Actinomycetes bacterium | reverse complement strand
TCGCGCGGGCGGTCGACCGACCACGTCCCGCGCCGCCAGGCGATCCTCGTGCCGTCCGCCAGGCGCGCCGCGCGCGCGGCCCAGCGGCGGCTCGCCCCACAGCGTCGCCTCGAGCGGGCGCTCGGCCTCGGGCGTGTCGCCCAGGCCCGGCCGCGACGTGCGCGGCGGGTACGTCACGACGATCGAGCCGCGCGCACCCAGACCGGGATCGTGCTGCGCGGCGCCGGCACGACGACCTCGCCGCCCGCCGCGCACGCGCTCGCCCGACCACGTCTCGATCCAGTCGCCGTGCGGCAGGACGACCTCGCGCTCGCGCGCGCCCTCGTCGAGCACCGGCGCGACCCACAGCGCCGGGCCGAAGCCGTAGGCGTCGGCGATCGTCCAGCCGCGCTCGTCGCCGGGGTCGGCGAGGTGCAGCGGGCGGATGATCGGCAGCCCGCTGCGCGCGCGCGTCGCCGCGGCGGCGCGGATGTACGGCACGAGCCGCTCGTGCAGCAGGACGTAGGAGCGGTAGATCGCCAGCGTCCGCTCGTCGTAGGTCCACGGCTCCTGGACCATGCGCCCGTGCGCCTGCATGAGCGGCGTGAAGCAGCCGAGCTGGACCCAGCGCACGAGCAGCTCGGGCGGGCAGCGCTCGACGAGCCGGTGGCCGAGGTAGCCGCCGACGTCGTGCGACCAGTTCGAGAAGCCGGTCGCGGCGGCGCTGATCGCGGCCGCCACGAGCACGCGCAGCGACCAGAAGTCCGACGCCTGGTCGCCGCCCCAGAGCATCCCGGTCGCCTGCTGGCCGGTCCAGCCGCTGCGGCCGAACAGCACGCCGCGCCCGGGATGGACCTCGTCGAGCGCGCGCTGCATGCTGCGCCGGTACAGCCCGCCGACGCGCCACGCCGCCTCGCGCGCCGGTGCTGCCGTCGGCGAAGCGGACGTCGTCGGGGAAGTAGTAGCCCTCGCCGTCGTCGGCCTTGATGCCCTCGACGCCGAGCGCGAGCGCGCGCTTGGCCTGCTCGCGCCACCACGCCTCGGCGGCCGGCGAGGTGAAGTCGACCGGCGAGCCGGTGCCCATCCACCAGCGCGCGACGAAGGCGTCGCCGCGCGCGTCGCGCACGTAGTGGCCGCGCTCGCAGCGCCCTCGGCGTAGTTCGAGGCCGGCGCGCGGTGCAGCGCGCGCGACGCCGGGTCGGGCGGCGTCTGGCCCTCGGACGAGTCGAGGTTGACCCACGGCGTGACCCACACGACGGTGCGCACCCCGGCGTCGCGGAAGCGCCGCACCATCCCGGCGAAGTCCGTGAACTGGTGCGGGTTGGGGATCCCACGTGTTGTATTGCGTCTCCCAGGGCGAGTCGAGCACGAGCGCGTCGAGCGGGATGCGCGTGCGCGTCGCAGCCGTCGAAGTCGTCCTCGACCTCGGTCTGGTGGCCGTAGACGTCGCGCGACTTCCAGAAGCCGTAGCCCCATTCGGGCAGCACCGGCGGCAGCCCGGTCGCCGCGCAGGTGGCGGCGCAGGCGCGCGGCCGGCGACGGCTGGGTGAGCAGCTCAGCGCGCAGCGGGCCGGCGCTGCTGCGCGCCGAGACCGTCGTGCGCTCGGCGCCGAGCTCGAAGCGCATCCCGTTGCCGTGGCCGCCGACGTGGACGGCGTAGCCGCGCGAGGACTGCAGCCAGGGCACCGGCGCGTAGTCGCCCTGCGGGATCCCGCCGATCGTCGAGCATGTCCGGCGGGCAGTCGGGCCCGGTGTAGGCGCGGTCGGCGCCGAGCTGGATCGCGCGCCCGGCGTGGTCGACGCGCAGCGCGTGGCGCGCGCCGAGCCCGGCGAAGTGCTCCTCGGCGCGGGCGTCCCAGCCGACGCGCCTGGCGCAGCGGCGCGCCCTCGACGACGAGCTCGAGCCGCACGCTGTCGGCGAACGGCAGCGTGATCCGCAGCCGCCCGCGCCGGCCGCTGTCGAAGCGCAGCGCGAGGTCGACGCCGTCGGCGAGCGGCTCGGCGAGCGTCGCGGACACGACGCGCTCGGCGATCTCGAGCTCCTCGGCGGCGATGACGCCCTCGGTGAACTGGATGAACTGGTCGGCGATCGCGCCGTCGGCGCACCAGATCCCGAGGCGGCGGACGAGCCGGCGCCGTCGCGGCGCACGTCGATCGCGAACGGGCGGCGGCTGATCTCGATGCGCACCGGGCCGCGCGACAGCACGAGGCCGTCGGCGACCGTCGCGGTCTGAACCGTCATGCCGACAGGTTCGCCGCGCGCGACGCGGTCCGCGCAGCGGTTCACACAAAGGTCACAGCGCGGCCCCAGGTCGTTCACCAATTGCCGCCGAATGCAGGGCAAATTGTCGTCGCAGACCGATCAAACCACGCGAGGGAGCAACGATGACCCCCACCTCGACCAGCCGGGTCGACCTGCACTGCCACTCGACCGCCTCGGCGGTCTCCAAGCTCGGCGTCCAGCGCGCGCTCGGGCTGCCGGAATGCGCCACGCCTCCGCAGGAGGTCTACGACCTCGCCAAGCGCCGTGGCATGAGCTTCGTGACGATCACCGATCACGACACGATCGACGGCGCGCTCGAGCTCGCCGAGCGCTACGACGACGCGTTCGTCTCCGAGGAGCTCACCGCCTGGTTTCGCGGCGAGCCACAGGCCGTGCACATCCTCGTCTGGGGCATCACCCCGGACGACCACGAGCGTCTGCAGGCGCTCGCCGGCGACGTGGAGGCCGTCGCCGAAGAGCTTCTCCGGCGCCAGATCACCTGCGCGCTCGCCCACCCGTTCTACGCCGTCGAGGCGCCGCTGCTGCCGCGCCACCGCCGCCGCCTCGCGCAGCTGTTCCCGATCTGGGAGACGCGCAACGGCTCGCGCGCGCCGGAGCTCAACTCGCCCGCCGAGGTCTACATCGAGACCCACGGCGGCACCGGCGTCGGCGGCTCCGACGACCACGCCGGCGTCGACATCGGCCGCACGTTCACGCAGACGCCGGCCTGCGCGACGTGGCGCGACTTCCTCGACCACGTCGCCCGCGGCGCGGCCACGCCGCTCGGCGAGCACGGCAGCGCCGCGAAGTGGACGCACGCCGCGATGGCGCTCGCCACCCGCGCGCTCGGCCGCGGCGCCGGCGACGGCGCCGCGCCCGGACCCGGCGGCGATCTTCACGATGGTCCAGCGCCTCATGCGCGAGGGCGACGCGCGCTCCAGCCACACCGAGACGGGCCTCTGCCCCGACGACGCCCGCGCGCTGCTGCGCGCCTGGCTGGCCGCGGTCGAGCTCGACCTCGAGGAGAGCGAGCTCATCGCCTTCCTGCAGCGGCCGGACTTCTTCCACGCCGACCTCTACCGCCGCGCCAAGCGCGTGCACGAGCGCAAGCTCGCCCGCGCGGTGAACGCCATCGCCGCGGCGGCGCCCGAGAGCGCGGACCTGCCGGCCACCGCCACCGCGCTGTTCGACGCCTGCCTGGCGGCGATCCCCTACGCGCCGGCGGCGGCGTTCCTCGGCCGCGAGAAGTCCAAGCTCGCCCGCCGCGAGGGCGAGCCGCTGCGCGTCGCGCTCGTCGCCGACGCCGTCGGCGGCATGCACGGCGTCACGCACACGCTCGACGAGCTGCGCGAGCGCGGCGTGCCCGGCTTCGAGGTCGAGGTCGTCGGCACCGACCACAACGTCGACCGGCGCCTGAGCGCGGTGGCCGAGATCGACATCCCGTTCTACGCGGGCCTGAAGGTCGGCGTGCCGAGCCTGCCGGCGATCGTCGAGGCGCTCGCCGACGGGCGCTACGACCTCGTGCACCTCTGCTCGCCCGGACCGTCGGGCGCCGCGGCGGCGCTCATCGCCCGCGCGATGGGCGTGCCGATCCTCGGCAGCTACCACACCGAGCTGGCCGCCTACGCCGGGCTGCGCACCCAGGACCCGTCGCTCGAGCTCGCCGCCCGGATCGCGATCGGCGCCTTCTACGGGCAGTGCCGCCGCGTCCTGTCGCCGAGCACCGCCTCCGACGCCGTCCTGCGCCAGATGGGCATCCCCGACGAGCGCATCGGGCGCTGGGATCGCGGCGTCGACATCGCGCGCTTCTCCCCCGCCCGCCGCGACCCCGGCCTGCTGCCGGGCGAGATCACGGTGCTCTACGCCGGGCGGCTCACGCACGAGAAGGGCGCCGACCTGCTCGCCGACGCGTTCCTGCCGGCGCGGGCGCGCGATCCGCGGCTGCACCTCGCGCTGGCCGGCGGCGGACCCGAGGAGGAGCGCGCTGCGCGAGCGCCTCGGCGAGCACGCGACGTTCCTCGGCTGGCTGGAGGGCGACGCGCTGGCCACGGCCTACGCGAGCGCCGACCTCTTCCTCTTCGCCAGCCGCACCGACACGTTCGGGCAGGTCCTGCTCGAGGCGCAGGCGAGCGGCCTGCCGGTCGTCGCCGTCGGCGAGGGCGGGCCGACGAGCATCGTCACCGACGAGATCACCGGCCGCCTGTGCCGCGCCGACGCGCGCGAGCTGGCCGACGCGGTCGTCGACCTCGCCGACGCGCCCGAGCGGCGCGAGCAGCTCGCGCGCAACGCGCTGCGAGCCGTCGAGGACCGCACCTGGGAGCGCTCGCTGCAGCGCCTCGCCGACGGCTACCGCCGCGCGCTCGATCCCGCCGTCGCCGCGCGCGAGCAGCGCCGTGCCGCGTGAGGCCGCCGTGCTGGAGGCGCGCCGGCGCCTACGTGCCGGCGACGGAGCGCGGCGCTCGCCTCGCCCGCCGCGTAAGGCGCCCCTGCGGGTGGCCGACGTGGCGCTGTTCTACGGCGAGCGCAGCGGCGGGATTCGTACGTACCTCGACGCGAAGGCGGCGTGGGCGCAGGCCGGCGGGCTGATCGAGCACCACGTCGTCGTGCCGGGCCGCGTCGAGCGCCACGAGGGCGGCCGTCACGAGCTCCCGTCGCTGCGCCTCGCGGCGACGAACGGCTACCGGCTCCCGCTCGGCGCCGGCGCCCTGAAGGACACGCTGCGCGAGCTGCGCCCCGACATCGTCGTGCTGCACGACCCGTTCTGGCGACCGCTCGGCGTGACGCAGACCGCGCATGGGCTCGGGGCGAAGGTCGTCGCCGTCCACCACGGCTCGATCGCCCTCGACGCGGCCGGCCTGCCGGGACCGGACGCACTCTGGCACCCGCTGCTGCGGTCGTGGATGCGCCGCGCCTACCGCGACGCCGACGCGGTCATGTCGGCCGTCGACCCGCGCGAGGACTGCGGGCGCGAGGCGGCGATCCCGCTGCGCTTCGGGATCGAGCCGGTCTTCGTGCCCCAGCCGTATGTGCGCCGCCAGGACCATGTTCTGTGCGTCGGGCGCCTCGGCCGCGAGAAGGGCGTCATCGAGCTGCTGCACGCCGCCGCGCGATCGCAGGAGCCGTGGCAGCTCAAGCTCGTCGGGCGCGGTCCGATCGAGGACCGCGTCCGCCGCCTGGCGCAGCGGCTGGGGATCGCCGAACGCGTGCGGATGTACCCGTTCATCGCCGACCGCGCGCGGCTGGCGCGGTGGTACGCCAGCGCGCGCGTCGTCGTCATGCCCGGCGCGCACGAGACCTTCGGCCTCGCCGGCTTCGAGGCGGCGGCGACCGGGGTTCCCGTCGTGGCCTGCTCGACCGCGCCGTCGGTCGCGGTCATGGGCCCGCGGGTGCGCACGTACGAGCCGGGCGACATCGACGGGCTGCTCGCCGCGATCGAGGCCGCGCGGGCGGCGCCCGCGGACCCGGCGGCGGGCGATGCGCTCGGCCGGCGCTGCTCGTGGGACGCGGCGTTCCGCGCCGAGACCGCGGCCTTCGCCCGGCTCGCACGGCACGTCGCGCGCCTGTCGGTGGTCTCGGCCTGAGCTCCGATCCCGCCGGCGGGGCGCTGCGCCGCGCCGCCGAGACGCCCTGCGGGCGAACTGGCGCGAGGGCGTGCGGTCCGACGGCCTGCGCTACGCATACACCTGCCCGGCGCCGCCGCGCTACCGCCACATGTGGCACTGGGACTCGTGCTTTCACGCGATCGCCTGGGCGCGCATCGACCCGGCCCGGGCGCGAGCCGAGCTGCGCACCGTGCTGCGCTCCGGGCGGCCGGACGGCTTTCTGCCCCATACGGTGTTCTGGGGCGCGCCGGCCGGCTGGCGGCGCGCGCCGCTGTACGCGACGCGCGGGCTGATCGGCGACCGCTTTACGGAATCCGTCGGGCCGCCGCTGCTGGCGTTCGCCTGGGAGATCGTCGCGGAGGCGTCGGAGGCGGACGATCCGGGCTTTCGCCGCGAGGGCCTGAGCGCGCTCGCCCGGCATCTGGACTGGCTCGAACAGCACCGCGACCCCGACGGCGACGGCCTGCTGTCGATCATCCTGCCCGACGAGTCGGGCCTCGACGACTCGCCGAAGTACGCGCCGGTGTTCGGCCGCTGCACGCACGACCGGCCCGGCTACTGGCTGCTCGTCGAGCGCGCTCGCCGCGCGGGCTGGGACTCGCGCGCGATCATCGCCGCGGGCGAGCACCACGTCGAGGACGTCTGGTTCAACGTCGCCTACGCGCTGTCGCTGGGCGCGCTGGCGCGCCTGAGCGGCGACGGCGCGTGGTCGGCGCGGGCGGCGCGTGTCGAGACGGCGCTGCTCGAGCGCTGCTGGGACGAGCGCCGCGGCCTGTTCTTCGACCTCGCCGGCCGGGCCGAGCGGCCGGTGCCGGTTTCGACATGGACGGCGCTCGCGCCGCTCGTGCTCCGCGACCTGCCCGAGGGCGTGCGCCGGCGGCTCGTCGAGGAGCACCTGCTCGATCCGCGGCGCTACGCCGCACCGTGCGGGATTCCCTCGGTGAGCATGCAGGAGCCGACCTTCAACCCGCGCTGGGATCGCTTCCGCTGCTGGCGGGGGCCGTCGTGGATGAACACCGCCTGGCTGCTCGTCCCGGCGCTGCGCGAGCTCGGCTACGGCGAGCACGCCGCCGCGATCGTCGCCACGTTGCAGCGCGCGGTCGCGCGCGACGGGCTGCGCGAGTACTACGACCCGCTGACGGGAGCCGGCCTGGGCGCGCGCGGGTTCGGCTGGTCGGCGCTGCTCATCGACCTCTGACCGGCGGGCGGCCCTCTACAGCGACTCGAGGAACGCCAGCAGCTCGCGCCGCTCGCGCGCGGGCAGCTTGCGGAAGCGCCTCGCGCGCCGGGTGCGCCTCGCCGCCGTGCCAGAGGATCGCCTCGGCGAGGTTGCGGGCGCGGCCGTCGTGCAGGAAGCGCGTGTGGCCGTTGACGACGGAGACCAGGCCGATGCCCCACAGCGGCGCCGTGCGCCATTCCGAGCCGGAGGCCAGGCCGTCGGGGCGGCCGTCGGCCAGGCCCGGTCCCATGTCGTGCACGCAGCAGGTCGGTGTACGGACGGATGAGCTGGTCGCTGTTGCTCGGCGATGTCGCTGTCGCCCGTGCGCAGCTCGGGCAGGTGGCAGGAGTCGCAGCCCAGCCGCTCGAAGATGCGCTCGCCTGCGTCGGTCGCCTTCGTGCCGACGTCGCGCCGGGCGGGCACCGCGAGCGTGCGCGTGTAGAACGTCACCTGGGCGAGCTTGCGCTCGTCGATCTCCGGCCGGCCACCGGTCTTCGCGCGGGCGCAGGCGCGCTGGCCGGGCTCGCAGTTCTCGTCGCTGAAGATCGGCGACGTGATGCCGATGTCGCCGTTGAACGCTCCGGCGTTCTGCTGCTCGACGGTCGGCACGTTCGCCTTCCAGCCGAAGCGCCCCAGCGCCCCGGTCTTGCGGGTGCGCGCGTCGGCGACGCGGTTGGCGCGGCCCGGAGATGCCGTCGCCGTCCTCGTCGCCGGGATCGGCGTGGTCGACGATCGTGTCGCTCCGGCACGGCCTCCAGCAGCCCGACGCCGAACACGCCGGGCGCCACGCGCGGGCTGATCTGCACGTCCTTCGGCAGCGGGCCGAAGGCGCGATCGGCGACCGTGTAGCGCGGCGCGAGCAGCTCGAACGGCGTGCCGTCGCGCGTAGCGGCCCGGGCGCGGCGTCGTCGTGATGCGCACCCGCCCCTCCGCCGCGACGCCGGCGATCGCGCGGTCCTGCAGCTGCGATCCGTAGAAGCGCACCGGCTGCGGCGGGTCGCCGACGCTGAGGCGCAGCAGCAGCCCGCGCTCGGGATCGCGCTCATCGGCCGGCGGGCGGCCGCGGCCGTCGTGCAGATGACAGGACGAGCAGGACTGCGCGTTGAACGTCGGGCCGAGGCCGTCGCGGCCCGTCGTCGACGCCGGCGCGCGCACCCAGTTGCGGTTGAAGAAGCTGTTGCCGACGGCGAACGCGCGCCGGTCCTTGGCCGGCAGCGTCTTCAGCGCGAGCGCGAAGGCGACGCCGGTGGCGTCGTCGACGGTTCCCTCGCCGCCCGACAGCGCGCGGTCGTCGGCGCGCTCTCGCCACCGTCGCCGCCGCAGCCCGCGATGGCGACGCTACGAGCAGCGCAGGCGGCGAGCAGCAGTCCGGCACGGCGCACGCTGCTCAGCCCTCGAAGCCCACCTTGACGTCGAGCAGCTCGGCCGCCTCGCTTGAGCAGCTCGCTCTGCGCCTCGATCGCCTCGATCGTCTCCTCGATTCGCCGGTTGGCCGGCGACCCGCTCGGGAGCGGCGATCATCGTCTCGAACGTCGCCGGGAAGGCCTGCGCCTTGGCCAGCGATCCGTCGAGCGCCCTGGCCAGCTTCTCGCCGAGCTCGGGATCCTCGTCCATCACGAGCGCGGCGACGCTCGCGCGGTTGGGCTCGTCGTCGTCCGGCCCCGCGCCGTTGTAGACCATCCGGATGCCGCGCAGGTCGTTGACGACGTCGGCGTTCGTGTTGTCGCTGAAGCAGGAGTGCTCGTCCTCCTGGTCCTTGCTCTCGAACGCCACCGCCATCCGCTCACCGGCCAGCTCGTGCGAGCTCAGCGCGCCGATGCCGCGGAAGATCTTGCGCATCGCGGAGTCCAGATCGCCGAGGAACTTCGCGCGGTAGGCGCCGCCGGGCGCCCACGGCGTCTGCACGCTGCGCAGGTCGCTGATGCAGCCGGTCGGTCGTCAGGCGCAGGTAGGTCGCGCGACGGCGCGCGTTGGCGCGCCGACGCGTAGTCGCTCGCCGGACGCGCGCCCGGGCCGTCCTTCGAGCGGTCCTGGCCCCACAGGAGGAACTCGATCGCGTGCCAGCCCGACGAGATGTTCGTCTCGCCGCCCTGCTCGTTGCTCTCGACGATCACGTCCTCGGTGATCTTCGGGTACGTCTTGCGGTCGTTGACGATCCCGCGCCTGCGGTCGCCGGAGACGTAGTCGACGTAGGCCTCGTCCATCGGCCACGCGTTGATCAGCCCCTCCGGCCCGGTCTTCGGATCGTCGATCGGGCCGCCGTAGAAGCGAAACGGCTCGGTCACGACGTAGTCGTCGCGGGCGTCGATCCAGGCCTTTCTTCGCGCTGGAGAGCCGTGCCTGTCGTGGGTCGCTCGAGGAAGCCGTCGATCCGCTCGCGCATCTGCTCGGCGCTGGCGATCGAGGTGCCGTAGGCGGCGTAGACGAGGTCGGCGTAGCGCTCGGCGACGGCGGTCTTGCGCTCCGCGGGCACGGATGCGGCTTCGTCGTCGTCGCCGCCGCAGCCGGCGAGGACGGCGCCGAACGCGAACAGGACCACCAGAGCTCTCTTGCACCGCATGCACAGCCCCCCTTCGAGTTAGGGGGACCTTCTACGAGTTAGGGCTCCCTTACCCGCTGGTGCTTACAGGGGCGTCGCCAGCTCGACCAGCGTGCCGAACGGGTCGCGCACGTAGGCGACGCGCTGGCCCTGCGGCTTGTCGTCGCGCACTATCCATCAATCCTCTGCATTTTAATGTCCCCTGGTCCTTCTCCTTTTTCTCCTTCTGCCGAACGGGTCGCGCACGTAGGCGACGCGCTGGCCCTGCGGCTTGTCCTTCGGCGCCGCCAGCGACTCGCAACCGGCCTGACGCGCCCGCTCGTAGGCGCCGTCGACGTCGCCGGCCACGAGCGCGATCTCCATGTTCGGCGGCTGGCCGTCGCCGTCGGCCCGGCGCACGCCGCCGGGAAAGTTCTGCTCGCCCAGCTCGTAGGCGGCGAAGGCGAGCTTCGTCGGGCCGGTGTCCAGCTCGGCGTACGACCCGCCCGGGACGGCGAACCCGCCCTCCAGCCCGAAGGCCTGCATGTAGAACTCGCGCGCGGCGGGCGGATCGTCGACGTAGGCGATGACCCAGCCGAGCAGCATCGGCGGGGCGTCAACCATGCGCGCGGGCCTTGCGCTCGCGGCTGTACTCCCACCACGGCCGCGGCGGCCCGCCGTTGGCGTAGTCGACGGCGGCGACGAAGGTGTCGAGCAGGCACGGGTCGTGGCGGCACGCGTCGAGCGCGCAGAGGCGCTCGAAGAGCTCCTCCGCGTCGCGCCCGCGCAGGTCGTCGACGCCGGCGATGTCCAGGCGCTCGAGCTTGCGCGCCACGGCGGGGCCGACGTTGGGAATCGTCTGCAGTTCGGAGGTCATGGGGTCATGCTCGCGCACGCCGCGGCCCATGTCTTGTAGGAAACGGACACGCTGGTGTCATGACCTCTTGATCGCTGTGTCTAGCAATGTCTAGCCCAGGGCTAGACACTGCTAGACAGCGGCGAAAAGCGGCATACGACCCCGGCGCTTTAGGCAACGAGCGCGCCCGGCGACACGCCGGTGAGGGCGCGGCACTCGTGGGCGAAGTGCGCCTGGTCGGCGTAGCCGGCCACGGCGGCGGCATGGGCCAGCTCGTCTCCGGAGTTGGCCGCCGCGAGTGCCCGCTCAAGGCGCAGGACGCGAGCGAGCCGCTTCGGTCCGTAACCGACCGCGGTCTCGAAGCGGCGGCGCAGCTGGCGGGCGCTGACGGCGAGCTCGCCCGCGAGCGCCTCGACGCGGGCGCGCGGATCGCGCAGACGGCCGACCGCGGCATGCACGAGCGGGTCCGGCGTGGCGCTGCGGGGCGCGCGGTCGAGCACTGCGGCGACGAGCAGGCCGACCGCGTCGCGGCCACCGTCGTCGTCGAGCTCCTCCGCGAGTCGCCGGCCGGCGTCGCCCCAGGCGCGGTGCAGCGGCACCGCCCCGTCGCGCAGGTCGGCAGCATCGATCCCGAGCAGCGGCGGCGCGCCACCCGGGCGCATCCGCACGCCGGCCACGCGCACCCCATCATCGAGCGCGACGACGAACGCGGTCGTGTTCGGGCCCACGACCTGCACGCCGCGACCCTCCGTCCAGACGATGTCGATGCAGCCGTCGGGCAGGACCCGGACCGGCGCGCCCCCGACGCCGCATCGCTCCCATCCGCAGTCAAGCCACGGGGTGAGCGCCGCGGGCGCCGGATGCTCGCGGTAGGTCATATGCCGACACTACCCCGCTCAGGGGCGCGGACAGACCTTCCGATGTTCAGACGAGCGCGACCGAGGCGAGCGCCTCGTAGCGCGCGCCGTCCGCGCCGGTGTGCGAGCAGTAGAGCGTCAGCGCCGGCGCCCGCACCTCGAGGTCCGGCGGCGGCGGGTCGAGCGCCGGCCGCGTGTCGATCCGCGTGCCGCGCGGCACGCGGCCGACCGTCACGTGGGGACGAAACCGGCGCGCCTCGGACTCGAAGTCGATGGCGGACTCGAGCTCGGCGACGAGATCGGCCTGCAGCCCGGAGAGCTGCTCGTCGTCGCGCAGCGCCACGGTCAGCACGCCGGGCTGGCGCCGCGGCAGCCACAGCGCGCCGGCCGTTCGCAGCGGATCCAGCGGCCGGATGACGTCGGCCAGGCGCGCGCCGACCGACGTCGCCTCGTCCTCGCTGCGCGACCCGAGAAAGGCGAGCGTGACGTGCAGGTTCTCGGCGGACGTCCGGCGCACGATGGGCGGCGCGACTGCGTCGGCCCAGGCGGCCAGCGCCGCGCGCGCGCCGGCGGGCAGCTCGAGCGCGACGAAGAGGCGCATCAGCGCTTGTCGGGCGGCTCGGTCAGCAGGCGCCGCACGAGATGCAGCGCGACGGTCGTCGAGCGATCGCGGATGTCGGCACGGCTGCCGGGCAGCGTGACCGAGCGCGTCAGCCGCCGCCCGTCGCGATGGCTGACCGACAGCCAGACGAGGCCGACCGGCTTTGCCTCCGTCGCGCCGCCGGGCCCGGCGATGCCGGTGATCCCCACGCCGACGTCGGCGCCGAGCGCCACGCGGGCGCCCTCGGCGAGCGCGACGGCAACCTCCTCCGACACCGCCCCGACGCGGTCGATGAGCGCGGCGTCGACGCCCGCCAGCGCCGTCTTCGCCGCATTCGAGTAGACGACGAGCCCGCCGGCGAAGACCTCCGAGGCGCCGCCGCGCTCGGTCAGCCGCGCCGCCAGCAGGCCGCCGGTGCACGACTCGGCGACGGCGATCGTCTCGTCCTCGCCGCGCAGCTGGGCGAAGACCTGCTCGTCGACCGTGCTGCCGTCGTCGGAGAACAGCGTGGCGCCGTGGCGTGCGCGCACGAAGTCGGCGAACTGCGCGTAGACGTCGGCCGCTTCGGGCTCGTAGCGCGTGACGACCTCGACCTCGCCGCGACGCAGGCAGGTCGTGATCTCCAGGCGATCGAGCGCGATCCCCGCTGCCTCGCCGGCGCGCAGCGTCGCGGCGATCTCCGACTCGGGGATCCCGTACAGGCGCAGCATGTCGCGGCGGTACTCGACGGCGCCGCGCAGTGCCGCCCGCAGGGCCGGGCTGCCGACGACGGCCGCGTGCCACATCGGCTGCAGCTCGCGCGGCGGGCCGGGCAGGACGACGACCGTCGGTCCCTCGCCGGCCGAGGGGGTCACGACGAGCCCCGGCGCAGTGCCGACCGGCTCGAGGATCTCCGCGCCGTCGGGGATCACCGCCTGCTTGCGGTTCGACAGCAGCACCGCCGCCGGATCGAGGTCGGGCCAGCGCGCCATGAGCGGGCGCAGGATCTCGGCGATGCGGCCTTCCAGCGGCTCGTCGAGCACCATCTCGCGGCCCTGGAACTCGCCGACCACGGCGGCCGTGAGGTCGTCGGCCGTCGGCCCGAGGCCGCCGCTCGTGCAGATGAGCTCACAGCCCTCCGCGGCGAGGAAGCGCAGCGCGCGCAGGATGTCCTCGGGCCGGTCGCCGACGACCGCGGTGGCGATCGGGTCCGCGCCGAGCTCGAGCAGCTGCTCCGACAGCCACGGGCCGTTGCGATCCAGGACGCGGCCGGTGAGCACCTCCGTCCCGGTCACGACGATTCCCGCCCGGACGCTCACGGGCGCGCGCTCACGGGACGCAGACGGGCCGCTGCTTTTCCGACAGCGGCTGGCGGCCCTGCTCGGGCGTGATCTCCAGTCCGATCGGGTCCGAGGACGGCCGCACCGCGCGCGTCTTGGAGTTGATCCGCAGGCGCGCGTTGGCGTTGCCGAGCGTCAGCCGGAAGCGCTTGGAGGCGAACGTCTTCGTGCGCTGGCCCGCCTGCAGCGTCTGGCCGTTGATCAGCGTCTTGTCGCCGGCCTTCAGGCAGACGTTGACCGGGCCCGACGCCTCGATGCGCAGCTTCACCCGCGTGGCCACGACGCGGCGCGGGGACGGCGGCGGCACGGCCGGGGAGCGGCGGGTCGTCTGCGTCTGCGTGTCCGGCGCCGCGGCCTGGTTGGGCTCGTCGTCGCCGGAGCCGAGCAGGTACAGCGTGAAGATCAGGCCGGCGATGATCACCGCGACGAAGAACCACGGCGGCAGGATCGGCGCCTGGCGCCGGCGCTCACGGCCGGGCGCCGCGGCGTTGATCGGCTGCAGCTCGACCTCGCTGAGGCGCTCGTGGCGCAGTTTGTACTCGTCGACGAGCAGCTTGGCGTCGAGGTCCAGCGCCTCGGCATACGTGCGCAGGAAGCTCTTGACGTACGTCGGCCCCGGCAGGAGGTCCCACTCCTCGTTTTCCAGCGCGCGCAGGTACTTCGCGCGGATCTTCGTGCGAGCCTCGATCTCCGAGACGTCGATCCGCGCGCGCATCCGCGCCTCGCGCAGTGATGCCCCGATGTCCGGCATCAGTCGTGCCCCTCCACCGTCCAGAGGCTACTCGGGGAATGCATCGGGCTCGGCGGCTTGCAGCTCCGCCTCCACCACCGCGGTAGCGCCGCCGATCCCGACCCGCTCGCGCAGGTTGGCGATCACGCGCTCGACGTCGCCCGCGCCGACGAGCACCTGTCGCGGCTTGGAGCCTTCGTAGCCGGAGATGACGCCGCGCCGCTCGAGCATGTCGATGAGCCGGCCCGCGCGGGTGTAGCCGAGGCGCAGGCGGCGCTGGAGCATCGACGTCGACGCGGTGCCCATCTCGACGCAGAGGCGGATCGCATCCTCCAGCAGCGGATCCTCGTCGGGGCTGAAGCCCTCGTCGGCGCCGCCGGCCGCGGTCTCGTCCTCCCCGGCCACGACCTCGTCGAGCAGGTCGTCGCGCATCTCGGGCTCGCCCTGGCGGCGCCAGAACGTCGTCAGCGCCTCGATCTGCGGCTCGTCGATGTAGGCGCCCTGGATGCGCTGCAGCCTTGACGAGCCGACCGGCGAGAAGAGCATGTCGCCCTGGCCGAGCAGCGACTCGGCGCCATTGACGTCGAGGATGACCCGCGAGTCGGTCTGCGAGGAGACGCTGAAGGCGATCCGCGAGGGGACGTTGGCCTTGATCATGCCCGTGATGACGTCCACGCGCGGCGACTGCGTGGCGAGCACGAGGTGGATGCCGACCGCGCGCGCCTTCTGGGCGAGGCGGATGATCGAGTCCTCGACGTCGGCGGGCGCGACCATCATGAGGTCGGCGAGCTCGTCGATGACGCAGAGGATGTAGGGCAGCGGCGCCTCGCCGCGCTTGGCCTTGGAGCGGTTGAGCTCGATGAGCGAGCGCGTCTTGGCCAGCGACATGACCGAATAGCGCTGCTCCATCTCGCGCACGAGGTTCTGCAGCGCGTTGGCGGCCATCCGCGGGCTCGTGATGACCGGCGTGAGCAGGTGCGGGATCGACTCGTAGTGGTTGAGCTCGACCTGCTTGGGATCGATGAGCACGAGGCGCAGCTCGTGCGGCGTCGCGCGCAGCAGGACGCTGGAGAGCATCGCGTTGATGCAGGCCGACTTTCCGGCGCCGGTCGTGCCCGCGACGAGCAGGTGCGGCATCTTCGTGAGGTCGGCGCCGATCGCCTTGCCGGCGACGTCCTTGCCCAGCCAGATCGTCAGCGGCGACCAGCCCGCGGGCGCCGCCTGGTTGACGTCGCCGAGCTGGACGATGCGCCGGCGCGCGTTGGGCACCTCGACGCCGACCGCGGTCTTGCCGGGGATCGGGGCGAGGATGCGGATGTCGGTGGCCGCGAGCGCGTAGGCGAGGTCGTCCTTGAGCTGGGCGACCTTGCTCATCTTGATCCCGGGCGCGAGACGCAGCTCGAAGCGGGTGATGTGCGGGCCGGCGACGGTCCCGACGATCTTCGCCTCGACGCCGAAGTGGCCAAGCGCCTCGACGAGCCGGGCGGCGGTCTTCGCCTGGCCGGCGGTGTCGGGACGCAGCTGCTCGGTGGAGGAGCGCTTGAGCAGGTCGGGGCTCGGCAGGCGCCACTGGAACTCGGGGTCGTCGGTGACGCTGCCGCGCAGGCGACCCTGCGGGGTGAGGTGGCCTTCGGCATACGAGTCCACACGGCCCGGCCGGCGTGGCATGACGGCGGTGGCGTCGTCGTCGGCCTCCTCGTCGAGGTCGAGCTCGAGCTGCGGTCCGAGCTCGGGCTCGTCGGGCTCCGCATGCGCCTCGGGCTCGGGCTCGGGCGCGGGCTCGTCGGGCTCCTCGCCGGGCTCCGGCAGCGGCTCGCCGTAGATGTCGGGATAGCGGGTCTCCCCCGACCAGAAGCCGCGCCGTCCGGAGACGGTCTCCCGTGCTGCCGGTCGGGCCGGCGCCTCGACGTGGGTGGCGCGGACGATCATCTCGTCGTCGGTCTCCGGCGGCGCCAGCGACTCGGGCTCGACCTCCTCGGGCTCGGGCTCGAACGCCGGCTCGCGCGGCGCGCGGCGGTGCGGCACGGGCACGACGCGGGTGATCGCGCGCGTCGTGTCGGCCAGGCCCGAGCCGGTGGCCCGCAGCACGCCGGCGACCGAGGCGCCGGTCAGCAGCAGCACGCCGGCGAGGAGCAGGAAGATCGCCAGGATGTGCGCCCCGATCGTCGACACCGCCGAGGCGACCGCCCACAGCAGCGCGTCGCCGGCGATCCCGCCGCGGTCCTCGAAGAAGGGCGCGTTCCAGTAGCCGTCGCGCACGCCGGCGGGCCCGATCCCGAACGTGCCCGCGGCCAGCATGAGCGTCAGCGCGGCGAACAGGCACACCGCGCCCGCGCGAAACGGGCGCATCGTCGGCAGCACCGGGCGCAGGACGAAGAGCGCGCCGGCGGCGACGATCGTCACCGGGACGGCGTAGGCGACCTGGCCGACCGCGTAGGCGAGGCCCTCGGTCGCGGCGTGGCCGGCGGCGCCGCCGTCCCAGCGCAGGTAGAGCGGGAAGGCGAGGAAGACGCCGAGCGCGACGAGCGCGAGGCCGATGAGGTCGCGGTGGCGCTGCTCGAGCGCCGGCAGGCCGAGCACGCCGAGCGACGAGCGTTGCGCGCGGGCGCGGGCACGCGGTCGTGCAGGCACCTTCGACGACTTGGCCGACGGCGGGGCCGACGGGCGGCGTGATGCGGGCTTGCGGGCAGCGGCCATGGTGAGCCGTCCGGGTCTTCGACGGCGACCGCGCCGCCTCCTGCTTGGGCATTAACCGTGGGTTGAGCCGCGGCCCTACCCTGGATGGGCCATGTCGGACCGCCCCCCACGCGTTCTCGTCGTCGAGGATGACCAGGAGATCGCCCAGGTCCTGCTGCGCTCGCTGCGGATGGAGGGCTACGAGGCACGCGCAAGCTACGACGGCGAGGCGGCGCTCGCCGACGCGCGCGAGTTCACGCCCGACCTCGTGATCCTCGACCTCGGCCTGCCCAAGCTCGACGGCGTCGACGTCGCCCGCGCGCTGCGCAAGGACGGCGGCGACGTCCCGATCCTCATGCTCACCGCCCGCGACGGCGTCGAGTCGCGCGTCGAGGGCCTCGACGCCGGCGCGGACGACTACCTCGTCAAGCCCTTCGAGCGCCAGGAGCTGCTCGCCCGCCTGCGGGCGCTGCTGCGCCGCCGGCCCCCGCGCGGCAGCGCCTCGCTCGTCGTCGGCGACCTGCAGCTGAACCCCGACACGCACGAGGTGCGCCGCGACGGTCGCGAGGTCGAGCTCACCCAGCGCGAGTTCGAGCTGCTCGAGTACCTCATGCGCAACGAGCGCATCGTCGTGCCCCGTCAGCGACTATTGGAAGAAGTATGGGGTTACGATCCGTTTGCGACGACGAACACCATCGAGGTCTTCGTATCGAACCTGAGAAGGAAGCTGGAAGCCGGCGATGAGCCGCGTCTACTCCATACGATCCGCGGCGCAGGCTACGTTCTCCGCGCCTAGGCAGGTCCCGATCCGCTGGCGGCTCGCCGGCGGCTCCGCCCTGCTGACGCTCGTGATCCTGTGTGGCTTCGCCGGCGCCGTCGGCGGCCTGACCTCCCAGCGACTGCATCAGGACTTCGACCGCGAGGTCGCCCAGGCGGCCGACCTGCTGCAGGCGAAGATCAAGTACACGCTCGTCTCCTCCGAGGACGGGCAGCCCGGCCGCTACGAGCTCGGCAGCCTCTCCCCTCCCCTGTCGAACTACGACGACGGCGTGCAGATCGTGCGGATCCTCAGCCAGGACGGCGTCCTGCTCGAGAGCACCCGGCTGACCCAGGACTTCGGCCCGCCGCGCAGCCGTCCGACGAAGGAGAACGGATACATCATCGAGTCGCGCGAGCTGCCGCGCTCGCCCGACGACGTCGCCTACAACCTGCCGCCGATCTACATGCAGCTGGCGCGCCCGCTGGCCTCCGTCGACGCCACCGTCGGGCGCCTGCGCCTGTTTCTCATCATCGGCGTCCTGAGCGGCGCCGGCCTGGCCCTGCTCGCCGGGCTCATGGTCGCCCGCCGCGCGATGGCGCCGATCACCGAGCTGACGGCCACCGCGCGCAAGATCGAGCGCACGCGCGACCCCGGCGAGACGATCCCCGAGGTCGAGGCCGACGACGAGATCGCCGAGCTGGCCCGCACGCTTGACGGCATGCTCCACGCGCTCGACGCCTCGCGCGGCGAGACCGAGGACGCACTGCGCCGCCAGCGCGAGTTCGTCGCCGACGCCTCGCACGAGCTGCGCACGCCGCTGACGAGCGTGCTCGCCAACCTCGAGCTGCTGGCCGAGAGCCTGCACGGCGAGCAGCGGGAGGCGGCGCACTCGGCGCTGCGCTCCTCGCGGCGCATGCGCCGGCTCGTCGCCGACCTGCTGCTGCTCGCCCGCCACGACGCCGCGCGCCAGGCGCCGCACACGGCGACCGACGTCGGTCAGGTGCTCGTCGAGGCGGCCGCCGAGATCGGCGTCATCGCCGACGGCCACGAGCTCTCGATCGACGCCAACCGCGCCGTCGTCGACGGCGCGCGCGACGAGCTGCACCGCCTGACGCTCAACCTCGTCGAGAACGCGATCCGCCACACGCCGCCGGGCACCCAGGTCCGCGCGTCGGTCGAGCGCGTCGACGGCCACGTGCGCCTGACCGTCGAGGACGACGGCCCCGGAATTCCCCCCGAGCTGAAGTCGCGCGTGTTCGAGCGCTTCGTGCGCGGGGTCGGCGACCGCGGCGGCTCGTCGGGCCTCGGGCTGTCGATCGTGCACGCCGTTGCGCAGTCCCACGGCGGGACCGTGGAGATCGTCTCGCCCGCGATGAACGGCGCCGGCCGTGCGCGCGGCACGCGCTTCGAGGTCACGCTGCCGCTCTCGCGCAGCGAGCGGTCCGCCCCGGCAGCCGCGACGCCGGTCCAGACCGCCTGACCCGCCGCGCGTTGCGCCGGCCCGCCGGACTCGCGATCTGCGCCGTGCTCGCGCTGCCGGCGCTGTCGGGCGCGCGGGCGAGGGCGCGCGCCGCCACGCGGCGCCCAACCACCGGTTCGCGGCCTCGCAGATCTCCCAGTGCGTCGCGGTCCGCGACCGCGCCCGCACGCCGGCGCTGGGCTTCGACGGCGCCACGCTGCCGTTCGCGCTCGCCACCGGGGCGGAGCCCGGCACGCGCCCGCGCTGCCGGCGCGGGGAGCTGCGCCTCCTGCGCCTGCAGGCGCTGCGCATCGGCGGCGAGCGGACGTACGTGCGCCGCGGCGGCTGCGCGCTGCCCTGCGTCGTGCGCCAGGCGACGGTCCACGTGTCGGCAAGGGCGCTCGCCCGGCCCGTCGGCCTGCTGCCGATCGCCGCGCGCAACGGCAACGGCGCGCCGATGCCCGGCTGCTCGCAGACCGTGCGCAACGCACCGCAGCACGTCGGCCGCGAGCTGCGCCGGATGTACTACAAGACGCCCGCCGAGCTGCGCGCGCGCCGCAACGCCGGCCACTCGGGCGGCGACGGCGCGCGCTGGTCGAACTACGGCGACCCGGGCGCCACGTACCCCGGGCCGGATGGCGCGATCACGCACTACAACTACCTGCTCTGGAACCTCCCGCGCACGCGCGGCGGCCTGCTGCCGGGCGGCGGGATCATCGAGGCGATCCTGCCCGCCGGCATGCCGCTCGCCCTGTGCGCCGGCGAGCGGCTGCGCCTGCCCGCCTTCGACGTGCGCGGCGCCCACAACGGCCACGTCGACTTCGGCTACGCGAAGGTCCGCAGCCGGACGACCGCCGGAGGCGGGTCCTACGCGATCTACGGCTGGGTCCTGCTCGGCTACCGCTACGCGGAGCGTCCGTACGTGGCGACGGTGACTCGGCCGTGATGCGCTGTCGCGCCACGTGTCGGCAGTTTCAACCCTGCTGAAACTGCATCGATGAGGGCGTCAGGGAGTGGGAGCGGTGGTGTTTCGGCCAGGGCCGGCGGAGGTGTGGCGAATGCTGCACGCATACCGTGCACGATTCGCCACACCTCCTGCCGACAGCGGAGGTGTGTCGAATGGTTCGCGGCGGGCGCGAAGATTTCGACACACCCACTCGCCGATCGGCCAATGGGCCTTCACGAACGCCGAACCCGACCCGCCCGCTGCCAGCCCACCAACTCAGACTCCGTCAACGATGCAGTTCCAGCAGGGCCGACGCTCCGCCCTCGCGGCGCGACAGCGCACGCCCGAACCGTCGATCAAACCTCGACGACGACCGGCAGCACCATCGGCCGGCGCCTGATCTTGTCGTAGACGAACGCCGCGAGGTCGTCGTGCAGGATCTCCTGGAGCAGGTCGATCTCGCGGATCTCCTCCTTGGCGGCGCGGTCGAGCGACTTCTCGACGCAGATGCGCAGCTGGTCGAGCAGCTTGTCGGCCTCGCCGGCGTACGGCACGCCGCGGAAGATGACCTCGGGCTCGGCGACCGACGAGCCGTCCTGCTCGGAGATCGTCGCGACGACGACGAAGATGCCGTCGGCCGACAGGTGGCGGCGATCGCGCAGGGCCACGTCGGTGACGTCGCCGATGTCGACGCCGTCGACGAAGATCATCCCCGACTGGACCTTGTCGCCCCAGCGCGCGCCCTTGCCGTCGAGCTCCAGCGGCAGCCCGTTCTCGCCCTTGAAGATGCGCTCCGGGCTGATCCCGACCGACTCCGCGAGCTTGCCGTGCAGGTGGATGCGCTTGTGGTCGCCGTGAAACGGCATGACGTAGCGCGGCTTGGTCAGGTTGAGCATGAGCTTGATCTCCTCCTGATAGCCGTGGCCGGAGGCATGGATCGGCGCGTCCTTCGTGGTGATGACGTCGCAGCCGATGTGGTAGAGGCGGTCGATCGTCTCGTTGACCGCGCGCTCGTTGCCCGGGATCGGCGTCGCGCTGAACACGACCGTGTCGCCGGCGTGCAGCTCGACCTGCGGGTGGTCGCGATGGGCCATCCGGCGCAGCGCGCTGAGCGGCTCGCCCTGCGACCCGGTCGAGATGATCACGAGCTTGCTGTCGGGATAGTCGGACATCTCGCGCGGCCCGATGACGATTCCGTCGGGCATCTTGATGTGGCCCAGCGTGCGCCCGATGTTCGTGTTCTTGCGCATCGAGCGCCCGACGAGGACGACCTTGCGACCGAGCGCCGCCGCGGCGTCGACGACCTGCTGGACGCGGTGGATGTTCGACGCGAACGACGTCACGACGATGCGCCCCTTGGCGCGGCTGAAGACGTCGAGCAGGTTCGGCCCGGCCACCTTCTCGCTCGGCGCGAAGCCGGGGCGGTCGGCGTTCGTCGAGTCGCCGCAGAGCAGCAGCAGCCCGTCGCGGCCGAGCTCGGCCAGGCGCGAGACGTCCGCCGGCTTGCCGTCGACCGGCGTCTGGTCGAACTTGTAGTCGCCCGTGATGAGGATCGTGCCCAGCTCGGTCTTCAACGCGACGGCGCTCGCATCCGGGATCGAGTGCGTCATGTGGATCAGCTCGACGTCGAACGGACCCGCCTCGATGATCTCGCCGTCCTTTACGTCCTCGACGTGGACGTCGCGCGAGAGCTTGTGCTCGTCGAGCTTGGATCGCGCCATGGCCATCGTCAGCGGGCCGCCGTAGACCGGCGGCGCGTCGTCGACGCCGAGCTCGCGCAGGAGGAACGGCAGGCAGCCGAGGTGGTCCTCGTGGCCGTGCGTGACGACGATCGCCTCGATGTCCGATACCCGGCCGCGCAGGTAGGCGAAGTCGGGCAGGACGAGGTCGATGCCCATCATCTCCGCCGTGGGGAAGCGCAGGCCGACGTCCACGAGGACGATGCGGTCCTCGTACTCGACGACCGTCATGTTCTTGCCGATCTCGCCCAGGCCGCCGAGCGGGAGGACGCGCAACTTGCTGCTCAAACTATGGCTCCGATGAACGTCGGTGAATGCGAAATCAAGCTGTGGCTCCGACGAGCAGCCCGCGGTCCTGCAACATCGCTCGGATCGTCGCGGTCTCGTGCTCGTCTGCCGCGACGTAGGGAAGTCGCGGCGTCCCGACGCAATGGCCGAGCAGGTTCAGGGCCGCCTTGTTCGACACGGCGGCGGGCGCGACGGACATCGCGGTGAACACGGGCCCCAGGCTCTCGTGGATCGCGGCGCGCTCGCCGGGCTCGTCGACCATGCGGCGCATCTCGGGACCGACGATGTGGCTCGCCGTGAGGATCCCGCCGGCCTCGCCCATGTCGAGCACGCGCGCGAGGACCTCGTCGTTGCCGGCGTAGATGTACAGGCCGTCGACCGCTGCCAGATTGTCGTTGTTGGCCTGCTTGACGCCCTCGATGTGGTCGAGCTGTGCGAGCTCCGCGAGCAGGTCGTTGGGCACATCCGAGCCGGTGCGCTGCGGGATGTTGTAGAGCAGGATCGGACGGTCGGCGGCGCGGCTGACCTCGCGGTAGTGGGCGACGATCCCGCGCCGGTTGGGCCGGTTGTAATAGGGGTTGACCGACAGCAGCGCGTCGGCGCCGAGCTCGCAGGCGCGCGTCGTCAGGTGGACGGCGTGGCGCGTGTCGTTGGAGCCGACGCCGGCGACGATCGACGCGCCGGCGGGCTTGTTCTCGACGGCGATCTGGATGACCCGCAGGTGCTCCTCGTCGTCGAGCGTCGCCGCCTCGCCGGTCGTCCCGCAGACGACGAAGCCGTCGGAGCCGTTGTCCGCGAGATGGGCCATGAGCTCGACGAACGCCTGCTCGTCGATCGCCCCCTCGTCGTCGAAGGGGGTCACGATGGCGGTGAGGATGGCTCCGAACCCGGACACGACCCTCAAGGTATCGCAGCCGGGCCCCTATTCCTCGACAGCTCGCGACAGCGCCGACAGCTCGCCGGCCAGCGCCATGAGCCGCTCGCGGCCGAAGCTCGCCTCGACGTACTCCTGCACCTGCTCCCAGCGCTCGAGCGCGCCCTTGAGCATCGCCGATCCCTCGAGCGTCATCGAGACCATCCGCACGCGGGCGTCGTCGGCGTGCTCGTAGGTGCGGATCAGGCCACGGTCCTCGAGCACCTTGAGGTTGCGCGTCAGCGTCGTGCGATCGAGCGCCAGCTTGTCGGCGAGCACGCTGAGCGGCACATCGCCCTCGGATCCCAGTCCGACGAAGATCGGAAGCTGCGTGACCTTCAGCCCGCTGGGCACCATGCCGTTGTCATACAGCGCGGTGATCCCGCGCGTCACGCGTCGCAGCTGGTCGCACGCGCACTTGCGGCGTACCTCCCAGCACGCCTCGAGCTCCGTCTCGGTGAGGTAGTTCATACACGTGTAACTACACTGAGTCGGCCGGATCGTCAAGGGCCCATGCCAGACTTGACCGGATGACCGAGCGCGCGCAGGACGCCCCGCCTCGCGACCCGGCGGCGGCCGAGCTCACCGCCGAGGTCATGGGGGTTCGCTGGAGCGTCGACGACGGCGACTTCGCCGTGCTCGACGCCGTCTCCGACGACGGCGAGGCGGTCGTCCTCGTCGGCGCGCTCGGGCACGTGCGCGAGGGCGAGTCGGTCGCGGCGGGCGGCGGCTGGCGCTGCCACCCGCGCCACGGCTGGCAGTTCACCGTGCAGCGCGTCCGGATCCTCGAGCCGGTCAGCGACGCCGCGGTGGCGTCCTTCCTGGAGACCGTCAAGCACGTGGGGCCGCGCGGCGCCGCGCTGCTCGTCGACCGCTACGGCGCCGGCGAGGTGCTCTCCGCGCTGGAGCGCGACCCCGAGGGCGTGCTGCGCGGCGTACCCGGCATCGGCGCGCGCCGGCTCGGCGCCGCCGTGCAGTCGTGGCGCGACGGGCAGGAGCTGCGCGAGCTGCGCCTGTTTCTCGACACGCACGGCGTCGACGCCGCCACCGCCGGCCGCATCGCACGGCATTTCGGAGCGGGCTCGATCGCGCGGCTACAACGCGAGCCCTACGTCATCTGCGAGCTCGACGGGATCGGCTTCGCCACCGCCGACGCGCTCGCCCGCGCGCTCGACACGCCGCTCGACGCCCCCGACCGGCTCGCCGCCGGCGTCATGCACGCTCTTGACCAGGCGCAGGCCGACGGGCACTGCCATCTCCCCCGCCCCGAGCTGGCGGCGCGGGCGGCGCGGCTGCTCGGGCGGCGCGGTCGACGTCGACGAGGCGATCGACGCGCTGGCCGCGCGCGGCCGGGTCGTCGCCGACGACGCGGGGCGCGTGGCCGACGCGCGCCTGCACGCGATCGAGCAGCGCCTGGCCGGGCACGTCCGGCGGCTGCTCGACGACGGCCCGGCCTTCGTCCTGAAGGGCGTCAAGCGACCGGCGAGCGGCGCGTTCGTCCCGAGCGACGACCAGTGGCGCGGCGTCACCCAGGCGCTCGAGCACCGCCTCTCGATCCTCACCGGCGGTCCCGGCACCGGCAAGAGCGCGACGATGCGGACGCTCGTCGACCTGCTGAAGGCGGGCAAGCGCTCCGCGCGCCTGTGCGCCCCTACGGGCAAGGCGGCCCGGCGGCTGAGCGAGCTGACCGGCGTCGACGCGACGACGATCCACCGCCTGCTCGAGTGGATGCCCGAGGAGGGCTTCACGCGCGACCGCGACCACCCGCTCGAGGGCTGCGACGTGCTCATCGTCGACGAGGCGTCGATGCTGTCCGTCCATCTCGCCGAGGCGCTGCTCGCGGCGGTCGGGCCGCGCACGCACGTCCTGCTCGTCGGCGACGTCGACCAGCTCGCGCCGGTCGGGCCGGGCCGCGTGCTCGACGATCTGCTCGACCTCGGCGACACGATGCCGGCGACGCGGCTGACCGAGGTCTTCCGGCAGGCCGCCCGCTCGCTCATCGTGCGCGCCGCGCACGCGATCAATGCCGGCGCGCTGCCCGACGCGACGGCCGGCGAGGGCGACGTGCGCGACTTCTTCTTCATCGCGCGCCACGGTCCGCAGGCGATCTTCGCCGAGGTCTGCGAGCTCGCGGCGACGCGGCTGCCCGCCCACTACGGCCTCGACCCGGCGGCCGACGTGCAGGTGCTGGCCCCGATGCACAAGGGGCCGCTGGGCATCGACGCGCTCAACGCCGAGCTGCGCGCGCGGCTGAACCCCGACGGCGCGGTCATCGCCGGGACCGGGCTGCGCGTGGGCGACAAGGTCATGCAGACACGCAACTCCTACGAGCACGACCTCTTCAACGGCGAGCGCGGCGTGCTCCTGCATCACGACGATGAGCGCGAGCGCGTGCTGTTCGGCGGCGAGGACGGGCGCCGCGTGTCGCTGCCAACCGACGCGCTCGACACGCTGCGCCTTGCGTACGCCGCGACCGTCCACAAGGCGCAGGGCTCGCAGGCGCGGGCGATCGTCGTGCCCGTGTTCCGCGGCCACCAGATCATGCTCACCCGCAACCTCGTCTACACCGCGGTCACGCGGGCGCAGGAGGTGTGCGTGGTCGTCGGCGAGCGGGCGGCGCTGGCGACGGCGGTGGGCCGGACCGACGCGCGGCGGCGCTACACGCGCTTGCGCGAGCTGGTGGCGGCGGGCTGACCCTCACCCGCCCGGCGGCCCGCCGAGCGCCAGCACGTCGACGAGCAGGAACAGCGCCAGCAGGCTGACGACGGCGGCGAACGCCCGACCGAGCGTGGCCTGCGGCACGCGCTGCGCGTAGCGCGTCCCGAGCAGCGCGCCGAGGCCGGTCGACAGCGACAGCGACATCGTCACCGGCACGTCGACCTCAGCGCCCACGGCGAGGTGCGCGGCGAGCGCGAACAGGCCGGTCAGCGTGATGATCACGAGCGACGTGGCCACCGCGCGGCGGAAGCTGAAGTGCAGCCACAGGGTCAGCAACGGCACGATGAGAAAGCCGCCGCCCACGCCGAAGAAGCCGGTCAGCAGCCCGACGCCGAGACCCGCGACGACGAGCCGCCGGCTGTCGACCGGCGGGCAGCGGCCGATCTCCTCGCTGCTCACCTCGCGCGCGCGCTGCCACGTCGCGCCCGACGCGAGCAGCATGACCGGCACGAATCCGAGGATCAGCACCTGCGCGCTCAGCTCCCGGCCGGCCAGCGTCCCGAGCAGCGCGCCCGCGGCCGCCGGCGCGGTGAACGTCAGCGCGACGCGCCAGCAGACGTGCCCGCGCACCGCGAGCGCGCCCGCCCCGACGCCGGCCGCGATCGCCACGACGACGAGCGAGGCGGTCGTGGCCGGCCCGACGGCCTCGCCGAGCAGGTAGACGAGCACCGGCAGCGCGAGGATCGCGCCGCCGCCGCCGATCGCGCCCACCACCAACCCGATGGCGATCCCCAGCGGGATCGCGAGCACGACCGCGTCCATGCCTGCGTCAGCGGTCGCGGCGCTCGCGCCAGCGACGGCCGGGATCGACGAGCGCCGCGTCGGTCTCCTTCAGCACGTCGGTGAAGCGCTGGTCGACGCGCGGGCGCCCGTAGCGGGCGTCCTCCCACAGCGTGATCACGAGCAGCTCGCGCGACGCGCGGTCGTGGCGGCAGACGAACACGACCCCGCGGTCGACGAGGTCGCGGACGTACAGCGTGCCGCGCGCGGCGGCCTCATCGGCCCCCGGCGGCGGCGTCGTGCTCACCCGTCCGGCGGCCCACGCCTCGCTGACGCGGCCGGCGATCTCCGGCTTCTGATCGAAGCCGCCGCGCCGCGTGCCGACGCGCTGGCGGAAGCGCTCGACGGCATGGTCGGTGACCGCGACCGTGACGCCGCCCTCCGGCGCCATCAGAACAGCAGGTGCTCGAGGCCGACGACCGGCGACTCCTCGAGCGCGCCGACGCGCCGGATCGCCAGCAGCACACCCGGCATGAACGACTCGCGCCCGTAGGAGTCCTGGCGGATCGTCAGCGACTGGGCGACGTCGCCGAGGATGACCTCCTGATGGGCGAGCAGCCCCGGCAGGCGCACCGAGTGGATCGGCACGTCGCCGGCCATGAGCTGCGCCGTGCGCGCGGCGGTGCCCGACGGCGCGTCGAGCTTGCCGTCGTGGTGCAGCTCGACGATCTCGGCCTTCGCCATGTGCTGGGAGGCCTCGGCCGCGAACTTCATCATCAGGACGGCCGAGATCGCGAAGTTCGGGGCGAAGAAGACGTTGGCCCCGCGGGCGCTCCTCAGCGGCTCGAGGTCGAACCCCGACGTCCCGATCACGACATGCACGCCCGCCGTCGACGCACTGCAGCGCGTTGCCCAGCGCGGTGTCGGGCCGCGTGAAGTCGACGACGACGTCGGCGTCGCCGAGCACGTCGGCCAGCGTCGTGCCCAGCGCCGGGTCGGCCTGCCCGGTCAGCACCATGTCCTCGGCGCCCTCGACGGCGGCCACGACCGCCTGGCCCATGCGCCCCGCCGCACCGGCGACGGCGACCCGGATCACGCGGTGAGCTCCAGCAGCAGCTCGGGGGCGAGCGGCTCGATCGCCGCGCGGAAGACGTCCTCGTCGGCGCCGACCGCGGCCGCGCTCAGGCGCTCGGGCGCGAGCAGCTCGCGCATGAGCCCGTTGACCTCCTCGAGCGTCACGGCCTCGATGCGCTGCACGACCTCGTCGACCGACAGCAGCGGCAGCCCGCTGAGCACCGCCGCGCCGAGCCGGCTCATGCGCGAGGCGGTCGACTCGAGCGAGAGCACGATGCGGCCCTTGACGTTCTCCTTGGAGCGCTCGAGCTCGTCGGGCGTCACGCCGT
This sequence comes from uncultured Actinomycetes bacterium, assembly GCA_963751065.1. Classification (GTDB taxonomy): domain Bacteria; phylum Actinomycetota; class Thermoleophilia; order Solirubrobacterales; family Solirubrobacteraceae; genus CADCVQ01. The sequence goes on along the minus strand of CAVVTD010000002.1, from coordinate 69,157 downwards.
CCTCGCGCAGGCGCGCGAGCTCGTCGGCGACGACCATCAGCGCCGGGACGACGTTGTCGGGCCGCGTGCCGAGGTAGATCCCGATCAGGCCGCTGTCGGCGTGCAGCGACTGGAAGGAGTAGACGTTGTAGGCCAGCCCGCGCAGCTCGCGGACCTCCTGAAACAGCCGCGAGGACGACGTCCCGCCGAGAATGTTGTCGAGCACGCGCAGGACGAAGCGCCGCTCGTCGTGGCGCGCCAGGGCGGGCGCGCCGAGCGTGATGTGGTACTGCTCGGTGTCCTTCTTCAGAAACCGCAGGTGCGGCGGCAGCTCGGCCGGCACCGGCGGCGGCAGCGGCGGCGCGGGCCGCTGCGGCACGTCGAGGCCGCGCGCGAGCTCGACGACCGCGTCGTGGTCCAGCGAACCGGCCGCGGCGATGACGACGTCGCCCGGCGCGTAGTGCGCGGCATGGAAGGCGTGCATCTGCTCGGTCGTGACCGCCGAGATGACCTCGGGGCGGCCGATCACCGGCCGGCCGATCGGATGGTCGCCGAAGACGGCCTCGCCGAGCACGTCGAAGACGCGGTCCTGCGGGTCGTCCTCGTACATCGCGATCTCCTCGAGGACGATCTCGCGCTCGTTGGCGAGGTCGGCGTCGTCGATGCGCGGATGCCACACCATGTCGCCGACGACGTCGAACGCCTGCGGCAGATGGTCGTCGATCACGCGGGCGTAGACGGACGTGTTCTCCTTGCCCGTGCCGGCGTTCAGCTCGGCGCCCATCGTGTCGAAGATCTGGTCGATCTCCAGCGAGCCGTAGCGGTCGGTGCCCCGGAAGAGCATGTGCTCGACGAGGTGCGACAGCCCGGCCTCGGACTCGGTCTCGGCGACCGAGCCCGTGGCGATCCAGAACCCGAGCGTCGCGGATCGGACGGTGGGCATTGCCTCCGTCACGACCCGGACGCCGGAGTCCAGGACCGTCAGTCGTGGTTCAGCCAGCGTCTTGCCTTACTCGCCGTGACGCGGGCGGCCGGAGCCGCGCCGTCCGCGATCGCCGCCGCGGTCGCGATCGCCGCCACCGCGCGGTCCGCGATCGCGCGGCGGGCGCGAGCCGCCACCGCCGTTGCCGACGGCCGCGAGCTCCTCGACCGTCTTGCCGGCGATGTCCGGATCGCTGGCCAGGCGCAGGCCGATGCGGCCGCGCTCGCGGTCGACCTCGACCACGCGGACGTGGATCTCGTCGCCCTTGTTGAGGACGTCCTCGACCGTGTCGACGCGCTCGCCGGGCTTGACGTTGGAGATGTGCAGCAGGCCGTCGGTGCCCTTGGAGAGCTCGACGAACGCACCGAACGTCGTCGTCTTGACGACCTTCGCGGCGGGATACTCGTCGCCGACCGCGACCTCCTTGGTCATCGACCGGATGCGCTCCGCGAGCGCCTCGCCGAGCGTGCCGTTGGCGGAGTAGACGAGCACCTGACCGTCGTCGTTGACGTCGATCTGGGACTCGAACTCCTCGGCCAGGCCGCGAATCGTCTCGCCGCCCTTGCCGATGAGCAGGCCGATCTTGTCGGTGTCGATCTGCACGGTCATGATCCGCGGCGCGTGCTCGCTGAGCTCGGCGCGCGGCTCGGCGATGACCTTGGCCATCTCACCGAGGATGAACGTCCGGGCCTTCAGCGCCTTGCTCAGCGCGTCACGCAGGATGTCGAACGTCACGCCCGTGATCTTGATGTCCATCTGCAGGGCGGTGATGCCCTCCGACGTGCCGGCGACCTTGAAGTCCATGTCGCCGAGGTGATCCTCGACGCCGGCGATGTCGGTGAGGACGATGTACTCGTCGCCCTCCTTGATGAGCCCCATCGCGATGCCTGCGACCGCGCGCTTGAGCGGCACGCCGGCATCCATGAGCGACAGCGACGAGCCACAGACCGAGGCCATGGAAGACGACCCATTCGATTCGAGGATGTCGGACACGACGCGGATCGTGTAGGGGAACTCCTCGATCGATGGGATCATCGCCGTCAGCGCGCGCTCGGCGAGCGCGCCGTGGCCGATGTCGCGGCGCTTGGGGCCGCGCATGAAGCCCGCCTCCCCGACCGAGAACGGCGGGAAGTTGTAGTGGTGGAAGTAGTACTTCTTCGTCTCGAGGCCCAGCGTGTCGAGACGCATCTCCTCCTTGAGCGTGCCCAGCGAGGCCACCGACAGCGCCTGCGTCTGGCCGCGCGTGAACAGCGCGGAGCCGTGGGCGCGCGGGAGCAGGCCGACCTCGATCGAGATCGGACGGATCTCGTCCTCGCTACGGCCGTCCGGGCGCTTCTTCTGCACGGCGATGCGCTGGCGGATGATCTGCTTCTCGAGCTTGTCGACGGCCATCTGCGCGGCGGCCTTGCGGTCGCCGTACTCGGCGTCCTCCGGATCGCCGGAGTGAGCCGCGACGGCCTCGTTCATGACGCGCTCGGACTCGCTCTGGCGCTCGAGCTTGTCGAAGATCGACGTGGCCTCGTCGAGGGCGGCGCCGTGGGACTCCTGCACGGCGGCGTAGAGGCCCTCGTCGACCTTCGGGATCTCGATCTCCATCTTGGGCTTGCCGGCCTTCTCGCGCAGCTCGTGCTGCAGCGCGCACAGCTTCTTGATCTCCGTGTGCGCGATGTCGAGCGCGTCGAGGATCTCGGCCTCGGGGATCTCGTTGCAGCCCGCCTCGACCATGAGGATGGCCTCTTCGGTGCCGGCCACGACGAGGTCGAGGTCGGAGTTCTCGAAGGTGTCGGCCTCGTTGGGGTTGACGACGAAGTTGCCGTCGACCTTGCCGATCCGCACGGCGCTGACGGGCGTCGGGTACGGGATGTCGGAGATCATCAGCGCCGCCGAGGCGCCGTTCATCGCGAGGATGTCGTAGGGGTGCACGCCGTCGATGCTCAGCGTCATCGAGACGAGCTGCGTCTCACGGCGCCAGCCCTTGGGGAACAGCGGGCGCAGGGGACGATCGATCATGCGGGCGACAAGCGTGCCCTTCTCGGTCGAACGGCCCTCGCGCTTGAAGAAGGAGCCGGGGATCTTGCCCGCGGCGTACATGCGCTCTTCGACGTCGACGGTCAGCGGGAGGAAGTCGACGTCGCGGAGGTTGCCCGCAGTCGCTGTGCTCAGAACCACTGTGTCGCCCTGGCGGACGACGACGGCGCCGGAGGCCTGCTTGGCCATCTTGCCGGTCTCGAAGGAGATCTCGGATCCAGCGATCTCGACGGAGACACGGGTCTCGGCAGTACTCATATGAAATTGTCCTTTTGTTCGGGTGCGCCCGTCGTTGTTCGGCGCACCTGCGTCTTATTGCGGCTTCGGTATACGAACCGCCTCATCGTAGCCCAGTCGCGCCAGCCACTCGGCATCCGGAACCCCAAAGTGGGCGGTGGCGCCGGAGGCGAAAACCGCCGGTGTCGTCGTGGCTCCCGCCGCGAGTGCGGCGCGCGTGTGCTCACGCACGCGGGCGGCCGGCCGATCGGCGCGGCGATCGCGGTCGAAGCGCTCGACATCAAGGCCGAGATCGCGTGCGTGCTGCCACAGATGCGGGTCGTCGAGCCGGCCCTGGTCGGCGTACAACGCGTCGACGAACGGCCAGAACGCGCCTTGGACGGCGGCGGCCTCGGCGGCACAGGCGACGGGGATGGCGCGCTCGGACTTGGCGCGCAGCGCGAAGTGGCGGAAGGCGACGTGGGCTTGGGTGTTGGTGAGCCGCTCGTGGGCGAGCGCGCAGCGCGGGCAGGTGAAGTCGGCGTAGAAGAGCACGAGCGGGCGGGCGGGGTCGCCGCGGACGTGGTCGTCGTCGCGTAGCGGGGGTGGGGCGGCGGTGCGCAGGTCGTGTCCTGGCGACATCGCGGGGAGCGTACGGGGCGATGTGGGTGGCGGCGCGCCTACCCCGGAGTGGAATGTCGGCTTGACCCCGAATCGAGCGGTCAACTCGACATCCTCGGCTGCGGCGGGTAGACCGATCTGCCCGCGCGCATCCGTGCGTAAGAGCTGACATGGACACCGAGCACATCCTCGAGCGAGAGCAGCACCTGCCGGGCGCACCGGACGAGGTTTTCGCGTTCTTCGCCGACGCGCACAACCTCGAGGCGCTGACGCCGCCACTGCTGCGCTTTCGCTTGGTCACGCCGGCGCCGGTCGCGATGGGCAAGGGGGCGCTGATCCGCTACCGCCTGCAGGTGCACCGGCTGCCGGTCAGCTGGCTGACCGAGATCACGGACTGGGATCCGCCGCAGCGCTTCGTCGACGAGCAGATCAAGGGGCCCTACGCAAAGTGGCATCACACGCACACGTTCGAGGCGCTGGAGGACGGCGGCACGCTCATGCGCGACGTCGTGCGCTACCGGATCGGCTTCGGCCCGCTCGGGGCGCTCGCCAACCGCCTGCTCGTGCAGCGCGACGTCGAAGCGATCTTCGACTTCCGCGCGGAACGGATCCCCGCGCTGCTGGCCGCAGCCTGAGCGCACAGAACCAGAACTCTCACTACCTCCACAGCGTTTGAGGACGCGTGAGCCACCGATTCGCCGCACTCCTCGTCGCCACGGCCGCCGTCGCCACGCTCGCCGGTCCCGCCGCCGGCCCGGCGCATGCCGCCAAGCGCCTGCCCGACCTCGCCACCGGCACCTCGGAGCCGTCGGGCACCGTCGGCGGCGCACGCTCTCGCTGGCGCCTCGCCGGGCGGCAGCTGACGATCACGCTCCCCGGCGCGCTGGTCGCCGGCGGCCGGTATATCGGCACGGTCACCGTGACCGCTCGCTGCGGCGAGATCACGAGCATCCCGGGCCGCAGCGAGGACGTGTTCCCGTGGGCGACCGTGACGCGCGGCAACGCCCGCGTGCGCGCCTCGACGCGCACCGTGCGCGTCGTGCTCACGCGCGACCTCGCCGCTCGCACGAACTTCTGCACGCTGACTCCTCGCGCGGCGTCACCGGCCTGGGGGCGGCGATGGACGTCCGCCGCGGCGCGAGGCGCGGCTGCCTGCCCGGCCCGCGCGAGCGCGTCGTCCACGAGAGCGACACGATCCGCGTGACGGCCGCGCACGCCGAGGACGCGTCGCGGCACGACGGTCGACGGTTACCGCGCCTGCCGCCTGCCGCGCGGCAACCTGCGGCGCATCGAGCGTGCCGGTGACAGCGGCGGCGCGGGCGGCAGCGGCACGACCGCGACGAGGTTCGCGAGCAGCGCGGTGTGGCTGACCTGGGTCAGCACGTACACGCCCCACTCCGAGCTCGGCTGGCGCTGCAGACCGCGACCGTGCGCCGGCTCGGGCTGCCAGGCGGCGTCACCGCTCGATGTCGACAAAGCGCCGGGCACGGTCTCCGAGCTGGCCGTCGATGCGTCGGGCGTCACCGCCTGGGTGCGTCAGCCGCCGGCCGCCCGGTGCCGCGACGTTGCAGGCTCAACGCACCCGGGGGCACCGTCGTCGTCCTCGACCGCGTGCGAGCCGATCGTCTGCATCCAGGCGCCGTGCCCGGGCGCCGGGCCGATCACCGAGGTGAGCGATCCGCAACCGGACGGTGACTCTGGCGCAACGCCGGCTCACATCCGCTACGCGGCGCTGCCGTGAGCGGCGGCCGCGGCCGGCGAAACTTAGGAGCGCGCGCCGGCCAGGCCGTCGAAGATGAGGTTGGCGCCCGGCAGGATGCCCGGGTGCTCACCCTCCCAGGACCACAGGACCTTCAGGTCCGGACCGACGATGACGAGCGAGCGGTTGGCGACGCCGGTCGGCTCGAAGACGACGCCGAAGGCGCGCGCCGCGGCGGCCTGCGGAACGGCGTCGGAGAGCATCGGGATCGTGACGTTCAGCGACTCGCGGAAGGCGACCTGGCTGTCGGTCTGGTCGATCGACACGCCGAAGACGACGGCCCCCTCGGCGGCGAGATCCTCGAGGACCTCCTGGAGGATCTGAAACTGGTCGGTGCAGACCGAGCTGAAGGCCGCCGGGTAGAAGACGAGCACGGTCGTCTTGCCGGCGAGATCCTCACGCGTGAACGGCTCTCCGTCCTCGCGGCGCAGCGTGAACTGCGGAACGTCGCTTCCTACGGGAAGGACGCTCACCTTCGCAGCCCGAGCTCCTTGATGAGGGCGCGGTAGCCCTCGAGGTCGTGCTTCTGGAAGTAGTTCAGAAGCCGGCGACGGCGCCCGACGAGCATGAGCAGCCCGCGGCGCGAATGGTGGTCCTTCTGGTTGGAGCGAAGATGCTCGGTGAGCTGGTTGATGCGCTCGGTGAGCAGCGCGACCTGCACGCGGGTGTTCCCGGTGTCCTGGTCTGAGTCACCGAACTGGCTGACGAGCTCCTGCTTGCGTTCTTGGGTCAGTGCCATGCGACGGGCAAAGGTAGCAACTCAGTGTCTGCTCCGGCACGGTCGTAGATGGCCCGCGCGGTGTCGACGTCCAGCGCCATCTGCGCGATGAGCGCGTCGACGGAGGCGAAGCGCTTCTCCCCGCGCAGGCGCTTGAGGAAGGCGAGCTCCAGGCGGCGTGTCGTAGAGGTCGCCGGCGAAGTCGAGCAGGTAGGCCTCGATGAGCTCGCCGCGCCCGGTGACGAACGTCGGCCGCACGCCGATGCTCACCGCGGCCGGGACGGTCTCCCCCGCCTCCGTCGTCGCGCGCGCGGCGTAGACGCCGTGGGCGGGCGTGACGAAGCGCGGGTCGGGCACGAGGTTCGCCGTCGGGTAGCCGAGCTCCCGGCCGCGCTCGTCGCCGTGGACGACCTCGCCGACCAGGGTGAACGGGTCGCCGAGCAGCTGGCCGGCGTACTCGATCGCCCCGCCCAGCACGAGCCCGCGGATGTGGCTCGAGGAGACGACCTCGCCGTCGATCTCCAGCAGCTGCACGACGCGCGTGTCGAAGCGCTCGTCGGAGCGCAGCAGATCCGCGTCGCCCTGCGCCTTGCGGCCGAAGCGGAAGTTCTCCCCGACGGAGACGTGGGTCGCGCCGAGCGTGCCGACGAGCACCTCGTCGACGAAGTCCTGCGCCGAGCGCGCCGCGAACGCGGCGTCGAACGGGATCACCACGAGCTCCTCGACGCCGAGCGACGCGACGAGCTGCGCCTTGCGCGCGGCGTCGGTCAGCAGGCGCGGCGCGGCGCCCGGGCGGATGACCGCCGTCGGGTGCGGGTCGAAGGTCAGGACCGTGTCGGCGCCCTGGATGACCTCGCGATGGCCGAGGTGCACGCCGTCGAACGTTCCGACGGCGACGCGGCGCGGGCGCGGCTGTACGTCGTCGAGGAGCGTCTGCTTCACGCGCGGAAGCCTACGACGGGCTTCAGGCCCTCGGGCCGCGGCTGGGCGATCGCGATCGGCCCGTCGGCGTCGAGCAGCAGCACGTCGGTGGCGTCCGGCGGGCGCCTGCGCGTCGACGGCGACCCCGTGCGCGGCCCGGCGCGCGTCGCCGGGCTCGAGCGTCACGCTGGGCAGGATCCGGCCGAGCACCTCGGCGAGCGGCACGAGCCGCTCGGGATCGGCGTCGGCAAGCGCGAACGGGCCGATCGCCGTGCGCCGCAGCGTCTCGCAGTACGCGTCGCCGAGGTCGGCGACGAGCACGCGCACGTACGTCCCGGCCGAGCACTCGATCGCGTACGCCGCGCGGTCGCCGTCGCGCCAGAGCTGCTCGAAGCGCGTAGACGGTGACCGGGCGCTCGGCGAGCTCGACGGACTCCCCGGCCCGCGCCATCGCGTACGCGCGGCGGCCGCCGACCTTCACCGCGCTGTAGGCGTGGGGGCGCTGCAGCAGCTCGCCGGTCGGCAGGTCCGGCGGGTCGGGCGGGATCCGGCCGGTGACCGTGATCTCGCCCTCGGGATCGCCGGTTGTCGACGTCGCGCCGAGCCGCGCCACCGTCTCGTAGCGCTTGGGCAGCCCCATGAGGTAGCGCTGGATGCGCGTGGCGCGCCCGACGAGCACGAGCAGCAGGCCGGTCGCGAACGGGTCGAGCGTGCCGGCGTGGCCCACCCGACGGGGCGGGTCGGGACCGAGTCCGCGGCGCACGGCGGCGACGATGTCGTGCGAGGTCTTGCCCGCGGGCTTGTCGATGAGCAGGACGCCGTCGGACACCGGCCTGAGGCTAGTGCCCTGGCCTCCGTGGGCCTACTTGCGCAGGCCCTGGCTCTTGTCGATCTCCACCGGCGGCGCCTGGCGGCGGTCGGCCACCTCGAGCGTCAGGTCGTCGGGCAGGATCCGGACCGTCTTGTACTCGTTCTCGGTCTGCTCCTCCCAGTGCACGTCGATGCCGCGCACGACCGGGGGCTGATAGCCCTCGGGGAACGTCACGATGCGCTCGAGGACGAGCTGCTGGGGATCGTCGCCCTGCGTCCTCGGCCTTGCGCAGCTCCATGTTCCAGCCGGCCGACGGGAACGTCGCCCACACGTCGACGACGACCACGCCCGGGCCGAGCAGGGCCTTCCAATCACGGCACTTGCCCGGGAGGGGCTCGCTTTCGGATGCTTCCATGTCTCAGTTCCTCCAGGTCAGGTCAGGTGACGGCGCATGCTGTCACGCAGCGACTACCCGTCGAGCTGTGCGGCAACCTCTTGGCGCAGGAACGCCACCAGCTCGTCCGGCGCCATCGTCGTGGCGAAGCCCGCCGCCTGGCGGTGACCGCCGCCGTTCTGGGCGCGCGCGACGAGCGAGACGTCGACCTCGCCGTCGGTCGCGCGCAGCGAGACCTTCGACTTGCCCTCACAGCCCTCGCCGGTCAGCTCGCGTGCGAGCGCGGCGACCTTCGTGCCCTGCACCGCGCGCAGGTGATCGATGATCCCCTCGGTGTAGGACTCCTCGGCGCCGGTCTCGGCGAAGTCCTCGCGCGTGAGGCGGGCCAGGGTCAGCCGGCCGTCGTCGTAGCGCTCCACCCGGCCCAGCGCGCGCGTGAGCAGCGTCAGCTTGGGCTCGGGCATCCCCTCGTAGAGGCGCCGGTAGATCTCGTGGACGTCGACCCCGGCCTCGATGAGGTCGGCCGCCATGAGTGCGCCGCCGGGCCGGTGTTCTCGTACATGAAGCGCCCGGTGTCGGTCACGAGGCCGACGTAGAGCGCCTCGGCGATCTGCGGCGTCAGCGCGACGTCGAGCGTCGCGCATGAGGTCCCAGACGATCTCCGCCGTGCACGAGGCCTCGGCGACGACGTGGTTGATCGTGCCGAAGTGGGTGTTGTCGTGGTGGTGGTCGAGGTTGAGGATCGGCGCGTCGCCGATCTCGATCGCGTTGCGGTCGAAGTTGCCGCAGTCCAGGAAGACGATCGTGCGCTCGGCGACGTCGTCGGGCACGTCGGTGATCAGCTCGTCGCCGAACTCGAAGAACGCGTACTCGTAGGGCAGCGGGAACTCCTGGCTGCCGATGAACATGAGCGAGTCCTTGCCGAGCGCGCGCATGACGCCCCTGCATCGCGACGAGCGAGCCGAGCGCGTCGCCGTCGGGGTTCTCGTGCGTGACGAGCACGAAGCGCTCGCTGTCGCGCAGCGCGCCGAGGACCTCCTCGCGCGTGCCTGCGGTCGGGCCGGCGATGGTCACGTCTCCCGGGCCTCGCGGCGAAGGATCTCCTCCAGGTGCATCGCCCGGTCGGTCGTGTCGTCGTAGAGGAACTCGAGCGTCGGCGTGTGCTTCATGCGCAGCTCGCGGGCCAGGCGCCGCTGCAGCGCGCCGTGGGCGGAGCGCAGGCCCGCCATCGTGGCATCGCGCTCGTCAGCGTTTCCGAGCACGCTGACGTACACACGGGCATGGCGAAGGTCTGAGGTGGTCTTGACGCTCGTCATCGTGACGAAACCGATTCGTGGGTCCTGCAGATCCTGGGCAACTGCGTCGGACAGCACCTGGCGCACGGCCTCGTCGACCCGGCGCATCCGATCCGAGCTCATCCTAGTGCTCCTCCGTCGGTCACGTCGGCAAACGACGCGACCGTCCGCTCCACGCGACAGGACTCCGGAAACCGGTCCAGGAGGAAGCGCTCGACGCGGTCCACGGAGCTCTCCAGCGCGCCCAGCGAACCGCCGGTCAGCGCCGCCGCCAGCGTCGCGCGCTGCCAGAGATCCTGGTGGCCGACCTCGGCCACCGTGACCCCCATGCGCCCGTGCAGCTGGGCCTTCACCGACGCGAGATCCTTGCGCTTGGCCTTCAACGAACCGGCGTCGGGAAAGTGCAGGTGGACCAGCAGAAGCGCGACGTACGCGTCGACGTCGTCGCCGCTCATCAGTGGCCTAGGCCAGCGCGCGGTCGACCTTGCGCGTCTCGTAGACCTCCAGGGAGTCGCCTTCCTTGACGTCCTGGAAGTTGCGCAGCGTGATGCCGCACTCGAAGCCCGCCGCGACCTCGCGCACGTCCTCGTTGAAGCGCCGCAGCGACGCGATCTCGCCGTCGTAGACGATCGTGCCGTCGCGCACGAGGCGCGTCTTGGCGCCGCGCGTGATCTTGCCGTCGGTGACGTAGGAGCCGGCGATGACGCCGATCTTCGAGGCGCGGAAGATCTGGCGGATCTCGACGGTGCCGACGGAGTCCTCGACCTCGTCGGGCTCGAGCATGCCCTCCATCGCCGCGCGCAGCTCGTCGAGCACCTTGTAGATGACCGTGTAGCCGCGGACGTCGACGCCCTCGCGCTCGGCGACGCCGCGCGCGTCGCCGACGGGACGCACGTTGAAGCCGATGATGATCGCGTCGGACGCGGCGGCGAGCATGACGTCGGACTCGTTGATGCCGCCGACGCCGGTGCGGATGATGTTCACCGCGACCTCGTCCTGCGGAAGCTTGGCGATCTCGTCCTCGAGCGCCTCGGCGGAGCCGGCGACGTCGGCCTTGACGAGCAGGTTGAGCTCCTTGAGCTCGCCCGCCTGGATGTCCTTGAAGACGTCCTCCAGCGAGCGCTTGCGGCCCGAGCGGCGCGCGTGCTGCTCCTGCTTGAGGCGCTGCTCGCGCTCGTGCGCGAGCGGCGCGGGCGCGGCGGTCGTTCTCGACGGCGCGGACGTGCTCGCCGGCCTCGGGGACGCCGTCGAAGCCGAGCACCTCGATCGGATCGCCGGGCACCGCCTCCTTCATGCGGGTGCCCATGAAGTCGTGCATCGCGCGGACGCGGCCCCAGTTGGCGCCGGCGACGAGCGCGTCGCCGATGCGCAGCGTGCCGCGCTGGATGAGGATCGTGACGACGGGGCCGCGGCCCGGGTCGAGCTTGGACTCGACGACGACGCCGGAGGCCGGCGCGGTCGCGTTGGCCTTGAGGTCCTCGAGCTCGGCGACGACCTGCAGCGTGTCGAGCAGGTCCTCGAGGCCGACCTTCGACTTCGCGGAGACGTCGACGAACTCCGTCTCGCCGCCCCACTCGGCGGGCTGCAGCCCGCGCGTGGTCATCTCGGTGCGCACGCGGGTCGGGTCGGCGCCCTCCTTGTCGATCTTGTTGACCGCCACGACGATCGGCACGTCGGCCGCCTTGGCGTGGTCGATCGCCTCGTCGGTCTGCGGCTTCACGCCGTCGTCGGCGGCGACGACGATGACCGCGATGTCCGTCACGCGGGCGCCACGGGCGCGCATCGCGGTGAAGGCCTCGTGGCCGGGCGTGTCGAGGAAGGTGATGAGCTTGCCGTTGTGGTGGACCTGGTAGGCGCCGATGTGCTGGGTGATGCCACCGGCCTCGCCCGCGACGACCTCGGTGGAGCGGATCGCGTCCAGCAGCGACGTCTTGCCGTGGTCGACGTGGCCCATGATCGTGATGACCGGCGGGCGGTACGTGAGGTCCTCGTCGGCGTCCTCGAAGACCGGGTCGGCCTCGACCTCGTCGGCCGCGTGGATGATCTCGACCTGCTTGTTGAACTCCTCGGCGAGGATGCCCACGGCGTCGTCGGACAGCGTCTGCGTGAGCGTCGCCATCTGGCCGAGCATCATGAGCTTCTTGATGATCTCCGGGACCGGCACGCCCATCGACTCGGCGATGTCCTTGACCGTCGAGCCGGAGTTGATCCGCACGAGATCGGTGTGCGACGCGGCGGCCTCGTTGAGCGGGGCGACCGTGTCGTCGTACGTGCCACGGCGGCGCGGGCGGCGCTGCGCGCGCGCTACTGCTGCCGCGCCAAGCCCGCCGCCTGGCGGTGACCGCCGCCGTTCCGGGCGCGCGCCACGAGCGAGACGTCGACCTCGCCGTCGGTCGCGCGCAGCGAGACCTTCGACTTCCCCTCACAGCCCTCGCCGGTCAGCTCGCGTGCGAGCGCGGCGACCTTCGTGCCCTGCACCGCGCGCAGGTGATCGATGATCCCCTCGGTGTAGGACTCCTCGGCTCCGGTCTCGGCGAAGTCCTCGCGCGTGAGGCGGGCCAGGGTCAGCCGGCCGTCGTCGTAGCGCTCCACCCGGCCCAGCGCGCGCGTGAGCAGCGTCAGCTTGGGCTCGGGCATCCCCTCGTAGAGGCGCCGGTAGATCTCGTGCACGTCGACCCCGGCCTCGATGAGGTCGGCCGCCATGAGATGGGCCGCCGGGCCGGTGTTCTCGTACATGAAGCGCCCGGTGTCGGTCACGAGGCCGACGTAGAGCGCCTCGGCGATCTGCGGCGTCAGCGCGACGTCGAGCGTGCGCATGAGGTCCCACACGATCTCCGCCGTGCACGAGGCCTCGGCGACAACGTGGTTGATCGTGCCGAAGTGGGTGTTGTCGTGGTGGTGGTCCAGGTTGAGGATCGGCGCGTCGCCGATCTCGATCGCGTTGCGGTCGAAGTTGCCGCAGTCCAGGAAGACGATCGTGCGCTCGGCGACGTCGTCGGGCACGTCGGTGATCAGCTCGTCGCCGAACTCGAAGAACGCGTACTCGTAGGGCAGCGGGAACTCCTGGCTGCCGATGAACATGAGCGAGTCCTTGCCGAGCGCGCGCATGAGCCCCTGCATCGCGACGAGCGAGCCGAGCGCGTCGCCGTCGGGGTTCTCGTGCGTGACGAGCACGAAGCGCTCGTTGTCGCGCAGCGCGCCGAGCACCTCCTCGCGCGTGCCTGCGGTCGGGCCGGCGATGGTCACGTCTCCCGGGCCTCGCGACGAAGGATCTCCTCCAGGTGCATGGCCCGGTCGGTCGTGTCGTCGTAGAGGAACTCGAGCGTCGGCGTGTGCTTCATGCGCAGCTCGCGGGCCAGGCGCCGCTGCAGCGCGCCGTGGGCGGAGCGCAGGCCCGCCATCGTGGCATCGCGCTCGTCAGCGTTTCCGAGAACGCTGACGTACACACGGGCATGGCGAAGGTCTGAGGTGGTCTTGACGCTCGTCATCGTGACGAAACCGATTCGTGGGTCCTGCAGATCCTGGGCAACTGCGTCGGACAGCACCTGGCGAACGGCCTCGTCGACCCGGCGCATCCGATCCGAGCTCATCCTAGTGCTCCTCCATCGGTCACGTCGGTAAACGACGCGACGGTCCGCTCCACGCGACAGGACTCCGGAAACCGGTCCAGGAGGAAGCGCTCGACGCGGTCCACGGAGCTCTCCAGCGCGCCCGGCGAACCGCCGGTCAACGCGGCCGCCAGCGTCGCGCGCTGCCAGAGATCCTGGTGGCCGACCTCGGCCACGGTGACCCCCATGCGCCCGTGCAGCTGGGCCTTCACCGACGCGAGATCCTTGCGCTTGGCTTTCAACGAACCGGCGTCGGGAAAGTGCAGGTGGACCAGGAGAAGGGCGACGTACGCGTCGACCTCGTCGCCGCTCATCAGTGGCCTAGGCCAGCGCGCGGTCGACCTTGCGCGTCTCGTAGACCTCCAGGGAGTCGCCCTCCTTGACGTCCTGGAAGTTGCGCAGCGTGATGCCGCACTCGAAGCCCGCCGCGACCTCGCGCACGTCCTCGTTGAAACGCCGCAGCGACGAGATCTCGCCGTCGTAGACGATCGTGCCGTCGCGCACGAGGCGCGTCTTGGCTCCGCGCGTGATCTTTCCGTCGGTGACGTAGGAGCCCGCGATGACGCCGATCTTCGAGGCACGGAAGATCTGGCGGATCTCGACGGTGCCCACGGAGTCTTCGACCTCGTCGGGCTCGAGCATGCCCTCCATCGCCGCGCGCAGCTCGTCGAGCACCTTGTAGATGACCGTGTAGCCGCGGACGTCGACGCCCTCGCGCTCGGCGACGCCGCGCGCGTCGCCGACGGGACGCACGTTGAAGCCGATGATGATCGCGTCGGACGCGGCGGCGAGCATGACGTCGGACTCGTTGATGCCGCCGACGCCGGTGCGGATGATGTTGACCGCGACCTCGTCCTGCGGAAGCTTGGCGATCTCGTCCTCGAGCGCCTCGGCGGAGCCGGCGACGTCGGCCTTGACGAGCAGGTTGAGCTCCTTGAGCTCGCCCGCCTGGATGTCCTTGAAGACGTCCTCCAGCGAGCGCTTGCGGCCCGAGCGGCGCGCGTGCTGCTCCTGCTTGAGGCGCTGCTCGCGCTCGTGCGCGAGGGCGCGGGCGCGGCGGTCGTTCTCGACGGCGCGGACGTGCTCGCCGGCCTCGGGGACGCCGTCGAAGCCGAGCACCTCGATCGGATCGCCGGGCACCGCCTCCTTCATGCGGGTGCCCATGAAGTCGTGCATCGCGCGGACGCGGCCCCAGTTGGCGCCGGCGACGAGCGCGTCGCCGATGCGCAGCGTGCCGCGCTGGATGAGGATGGTGACCACGGGGCCGCGGCCCGGGTCGAGCTTGGACTCGACGACGACGCCGGAGGCCGGTGCGGTCGCGTTGGCCTTGAGGTCCTCGAGCTCGGCGACGACCTGCAGCGTGTCGAGCAGGTCCTCGAGGCCGACCTTCGACTTCGCGGAGACGTCGACGAACTCCGTCTCGCCACCCCACTCGGCGGGCTGCAGCCCGCGCGTGGTCATCTCGGTGCGCACGCGGGTCGGATCGGCACCCTCCTTGTCGATCTTGTTGACCGCCACGACGATCGGCACGTCGGCCGCCTTGGCGTGATCGATCGCCTCGTCGGTCTGCGGCTTCACGCCGTCGTCGGCGGCGACGACGATGACCGCGATGTCCGTCACGCGGGCGCCACGGGCGCGCATCGCGGTGAAGGCCTCGTGGCCGGGCGTGTCGAGGAAGGTGATGAGCTTGCCGTTGTGGTGGACCTGGTAGGCACCGATGTGCTGGGTGATGCCACCGGCCTCGCCGGCGACGACCTCCGTGGAGCGGATCGCGTCCAGCAGCGAGGTCTTGCCGTGGTCGACGTGGCCCATGATCGTGATGACCGGCGGGCGGTAGGTGAGGTCCTCGTCGGCGTCCTCGAAGACCGGGTCGGCCTCGACCTCGTCGGCCGCGTGGATGATCTCGACCTGCTTGTTGAACTCCTCGGCGAGGATGCCGACGGCGTCATCGGACAGCGTCTGCGTGAGCGTCGCCATCTGGCCGAGCATCATGAGCTTCTTGATGATCTCCGGGACCGGCACGCCCATCGACTCGGCGATGTCCTTGACCGTGGAGCCGGAGTTGATGCGCACGAGATCGGTGTGCGACGCGGCGGCCTCGTTGAGCGGGGCGACCGTGTCGTCGTACGTGCCGCGCCGCCGGCGGCCGCGGCGCTGGCGGCGCGGCGGCTGGGACTGCTGGCCGGGCGTGCGGCGGGACGCCTGGGAGTCGATGACGACGCGGCGCCGGCCACCGGGACCGGCCGCGCCGGGCGTGCGCTCGCCGGCGAGCGAGGAGCGCGTCGGGCGGTGCTTGGCGGGTTCGCTGCCGTCGGCCGGAGCGGACGGGTTGGACGCGCCGGCCACGGACGGATCGGATGGATTGACCTGGTCCGGGGTGCCGGCCGAGTTCGCGGGGGCCGGCGTCGCGGACGGCTTGGGCGGCGCGGGCTTGGCGGCAGCCGGGGCGGGCTTGGCGGCGGGCTGGCGGTCGCGCTGGGCAGCCGCGGCGGCGCGGTCCGAAGCGGCCGGCGGAGCGGGCGGCGCACGCCGCACGGCGGGGCGCGGCGTCGTGGGAGCGGCGGGCTTGGCCTCGGACTTCGCGGCGGCGCCGTTCGTCGGCAGCGGGCGTCCCGCGAGAGCGGCCTTTGCCTGGTCCTCGTCGACCGCGGACGCGGGCGCCTTGACCTTGATGCCGGCCTTGCGCAGCTTGTCGAGCACGTCCTGAGCGGACATGTCGTGGGCGCGGGCGAGCTCGTGAACGCGGACTTTGGCCATTAGATTGAGTGTAGAAGGTCAGGGGAGGTGCGGATTGCCCGCCGGAAGGAGCGCGCGAAGCCTCCGCGGGCGAGCGCGCGCTGCGCACACGCGCGGTCGCAGGCGTACGCGCCGCGGCCGGGACGGCGCTGCTCGGGATCGAGTTCGAGGCGCCCGTCGACGACGACGAAGCGCTGCAGGGCGGACTTGTCGGTGCGGACGGCGCAGCCGACGCAGCGGCGCTGGGGCGCCGCTATGACGTCCGCTCCACGGCCTCGTCGAGGGCGTCCTCGACGGGCACTTCGACCGGCGCCACCGACTCGTCGGCCGCCGACGCCGGCATCTGGTCGCCGGCCTGGTGGGCCAGCGCCTGATGGGAGTCCAGGCCGCAGTAGCGCGACTGGGGCAGGGCCGCGTTGGGACAGCGCCGGCCGGTCGACATGACCGCGGCGCAGCGGCCCTGCGTCTCCTCCTCCTCGTAGCCCTGCTCCTGCTCCTCTGCGGCGAACTCGGTCTCGGACTTGATGTCGATCCGCCAGCCGGTCAGGCGGGCGGCGAGGCGCGCGTTCTGGCCCTCGCGGCCGATCGCCAGCGAGAGCTGGTCATCGGGCACGATGACCGTCGCCTGCTTGCCGTCGTCGTCGACGAGGACCTCGCGCACGCGGGCCGGCGACAGGGCCTTGGCGACGAAGCGGGCGGGCTCGTCGTTGTAGGGGATGATGTCGATCTTCTCGCCGCGCAGCTCGGAGACGACCATCCGCACGCGCGAGCCGCGCGGGCCGACGCAGGCGCCGACCGGATCGACGCCGTCGGCGTGCGAGATGACCGCGATCTTCGAGCGGTAGCCCGGCTCGCGGGCGACGTTGGCGATCTCGACGAGGCCGTCGGCGATCTCCGGCACCTCGAGCTCGAAGAGCTTCTTGATGAGCTCGGGGTCGCGCCGCGAGACGATGATCGATGGGCCCTTCGTGGAGGGCGAGACCTCCTTGATGACGGCCTTCACGCGCTGGGAGTGGTCGTAGCGCTCGCCGTCGACCTGCTCGGACTTCGGCAGCAGGGCCTCGACGCGCTCGCGGATCTGCACGAGCGTGTAGCGGCTGTCGGACTGCTGGACGATGCCGGTGATGAGCTCGCCGACGCGGTCGCGGTACTCCTCGAACATCATGTCGCGCTCGGCCTCGCGGATGCGCTGCAGGATGACCTGCTTGGCCGTCTGCGCGGCGATCCGGCCGAAGTCGCCGGGCGTGACGTCGCGCTCCTCGATCTGGTCCTTGTACTCCTCGAACTTCGCCGGATCGATCTCGGGATCGGTCGGCTCGACCATCTCCCCCGTCTCGGGGTCGTACGTCGTGCCCTCGTCGATCGTCTCGACGATGAGATGCGCCTCGAGGCGCTCGGGGATGATCAGCTCGATGACGCGAAAGTCCGCGGTCTCGGGATCGAGCTCGACGCGCGCGTACTTCGCGCTGTCGGGCTGCTTCTTGTAGGCGGAGAGCAGCGCGTCCTCCAGGGCGAGGCGCAGCTTCTCGGGCGCGATGCCCTTCTCCCGGCCGAGAACGGTCATCGCATCAAGGATCTCGCGTGACATGTGCTCCTCCTAGTCCTCGATGAGATTGGATCGCTGGATCTCGGCGTACGGGATGGCGACGAGGGTGGGCGGGTCTCCATCCGAGGCGATCGTGACGGCGTCGTCCGACGCGCCCACGAGCTCCCCGGTGAAGGACTTGTGCCCATCGACGGCATCCCTGGTACGAACCCGCGCACGGCGGCCGAGGTAGCGGTGGAAATGCTGCGGTTTGGAGAGCGGGCGCTCGATGCCCGGCGAGGAGACCTCGAGGGCGTAGCGCTCGCGCAGCTCGGGCAGCGCATGGGTGACGCGCTCGCACAGCCCGAGCGTGACCCCGTCGGGATGGTCGATGAAGACACGCAGCGTCGTGCCTCCGAGGACTTCGGCGAGCAGCACCTCGACATCGGGCTCGCTGGCGGCGAGCCGGGCCTCGATATCCGTCTGGATGGTGCTCACTGTCTCCTCCTCACGACCACAAAAAAAGCGGGCGAGCGCCCACTTCCGGTACTGCCTCCGGCCCGAAGCCGAAGCGAAAGCTGTCGTTCGAGGATAGCACCGGCCACCTAGCCCCTTTCCCGGTACGACGCGCCCCCGGGGCCCTCGGCGGTAGCCCGCCGAGGGCTTACGCCGCCCGGCCCTGCGAGCGGTCGCGGTAGAGCCGGTAGTCGCTGCGCTCGGGGCGCAGGCAGCAGGCCAGGGCCAGCGGCTTGCGCGCCTCCTGGTGGCGGCCGAGCTTCTGCAGCGAGCGGCCGAGGCAGAAGAGCGCGTAGTCGTTCGTCGGGGCGCGCTCGACGATCGCCTCGAACTCGGTCGCCGCCTCGCTGTAGCGCTGCGAGCCGAACAGCGCCCGGCCGAGCGCCTCGCGGATCGAGGTCTTGTCGGGTTCGAGGTCGCGGGCCCGGCGCAGCGGCACGGTGGCGGCGTGGAAGTCGTGCCGCTCGAGCAGCTTCGTCCCGTTCTGAAAGAGCTCGTAGACGTCGTCTGACGACATGTCTTTCGAGGATACGCACCGCACCGGGCGCGGCGGCTCGATCACAGTGGTGGCAGCGCCCACCACGCGCGCAGCCGCCCGCGGGCGCCCAGGCCGGCGCCGAGCTCGCGCCGCAGCGCCGCGCGCTCGGCACGGGTCGGGCGCCCGTCGCCGTAGCCGAAGCGCGCGTCGGCGAGCGTGCGCACGTAGCCGTGCGCGGGCGTGCCGGCCAGGCGCGCGGCGAGCTCCTCGAGCGTGAGGGCGGCCGGCGGCCGGCGGCCGCTGCGGTCCAGCGCGCGGCGCAGCTCCGCGAGCTCGGCGTCGCCGTTCGCGAGACCGCCGCCCTTCGCCCGCCGGCGCCGGCCGCGCCACGCGGCGACGACCACCGCGACGACGACGAGCGTCAGCAGGCCGCCCGCGATGAGCGCGAGCGGGCTCGGCCCGTCGTCCTGCGCGGAGGCCGCCGCCGCGGCCGCGGCGCCGCCGGTGTCGGGCGAGTTGCCCAGCGCGCGCTCGCTGCCCGAGAACGTCACCGGATCGTCGCCCGCGCCGGCGAGGAGGTCGGCCGCCTGCGCGCGGGCGGGCGCCTCGGCGGGCGTCGGGTCGCGGGTGACCCAGCCGATCCCAGGCGCCCAGTACTCGACCCACGAGTGCGCGTCGACGTCGCGCACGACGTACTCCTTGCGCTCCGTGTTGACGATCCCCGGCGAGAAGCCGCTGGCCACGCGCGCGGGGACGCCGCCCATGCGCAGCAGCAGCGCCATCGCCCCGGAGAACTGCTGGCAGTAGCCGGTCCGGTCGCGCAGCAGGAAGTCGGCGAGCGGCGCGCGGCTGGGCGGAGGCGTCTCGTCGTAGCTGAAGCGCGGGTCCTCGAGATAGCGCTCGACCGCGCGGACGTACTCGAACGGCGTGTCCGTGCCCGCGCGCAGGCGCTGGGCGAGGGCGTAGACGCGCCCGTAGGGCGAGGCGTCGAGCACGGCGCGCCCGTCCTCGGTGACGGCCCCGACGATCAGCGGCGGGCCGGCTTCCGCCCACCGCGGGAAGAACACCGTGGTCGGGCGCCCGCCGGGCCGCACGTCGCCCAGCGCCATGACGCCGTAGCCGTAGGGAACCGCTGCGAAGTCGCTGCCGGCGCGGCGCAGCTCCGGGGTCGAGGGGCGCGGCGTGTACACCTCGGCGCGGTAGGCGTGCCCGCGGCGCAGCGGCTCGCGCAGCGTCTCGTAGACCCCGGGGGTGAAGCTCGTCGCGACGCGCGGCGTGTCGAGGATGTCGAGGGTCGTGCCGGCGCCGATGAACTGCCGCGTGCGCAGCGCGCGCAGCGTCACCTTGATGCGCTGCACCCAGGCGCGCCGGAAGACGGTCCGCTCGATCCGGTCGCGTTGCTGGCCGGTGTCCTGCACCCAGCGCAGGCCGTCGAAGGCGCCGAGGTTCACGGCCTTCCAGTACGCGCGATGAGGCGCCTGCACGCGCAGCACCTCGCGCCCGTCGCGCGGCCAGTCCAGCGGGCCGTAGTCGTGGTTCCAGCGGTACTGCGCCGTCGCCGACGGGCTGAGCGACTGCGCGAGCTCTTCGTAGTCGAGTAGGGCGCGGTCGCCGTCGAGCACGGGCGCGGCAACGTAGCCGCCGAGCGCCGCCGCCGCGACGACCGCGGCCGCGAGGCCCGCGCCGCGGCGCTGCACGCGCTCGAGCCACAGGTACGACGCGAGCAGCAGCGCGAAGAGCAGCCCGGCGAGAAACGGCAGCCGCATGTCGTGCTGCATGACCGGCGTCGTGTAGAGCACGCCGAGCACGACGGCGGCGGCGATCGGATGGCCGAAGCGCCCGCCGCGGCGCGGCACGAACGCCAGCAACGCGGCCAGCCCGGCGAGCGCGCAGCCGCCGAGCACGATCACGATCCGGGTCCACTCGTCGAGGCCGCCGTACGGCGTGCGCACGGTCGAGACCGCGCCGAGCCCCTGGCCGATGCCGGCGGCGAGGTCGTCCCAGCCGTACGGCTTGAAGAGCCGTCCCGGCACGCCCGCGGCCGCCAGCGCGATGAGCAGGAGCAACGCGGCCGCGAGCAGCGTGGCGGCGATGCGCGTCGCCATCGGCGGGCGGCGGCGCGCGACGGCGCTCAGCCCGTAGCCCGCGGCGCCGGCGGCGAGGACGCAGCCCAGCAGTGCGTCGGGCGAGGCCGGCTGCACCATGCGCGACCACTGCACGGCGCCGAGCGCCGCAAGCGGGACGAACCCGACGAGGCGCGCGACATGCGCCGGCAGCAGCGCCGGCGCGGGCGCCGGCGGCGCCGGCTGCGGCTGCGACCGCGCGGGCCGCGCGGGCCGCGCGGCCTGCGGCGGCGGGAGCGGCGCGGGTGGCGGGACGGACGCGGGCGGCGGCGGCGCGATGCTCATGCCGAGCTCCGCTGTGCCGGGCGGGGTGCGCGGGCGGCACGGGTCTGCGGCCCGCTGAGCTCGTAGCCGTGGCAGCCGGCGACGGCGAACATCGCGTGGCGCGAGGGCAGCGGCTCGGGCACGACGACGATCCGCGTCGCGCCGTGGGCCGGTCCGAGGGCGGTCGGCACACGCGCGCGCATACGCGCGCTCACGAAGATGATCGGCCCGCGCCGCTGGGCCACGCAGGCGAGCGTGGGCCCGCCCGACGGGCCGATGAGGGCCAGCCGCGCGTGCAGGTGCGGCCAGCCGGCCAGCGTCTCCCCGAGGTCGACCGGGCGCCGGTCGCCGGGCAGCAGGACCTGGCAGCCGCCCTCGCTCGCGAACGCGCGGGCGAGCGAAGCGGTCGCGCGGACGGCGGCGTCGAGGGCCGCCTCGGTCGCCGCGCCGCGCGGGTCGAGCACGACGACGGGGCGGCTCTCGCTCGATGCGGTGAGAAAGCGCTCCTGCGGCTCGGCGCCGCGGGCGATCGCCGGCCAGAAGATCCGCGACGCCGGCGTGCCGTCGCGCAGCGGGCGGATCCCGTCGAGCTCGACCTCGGCGCCGACGGCGGGCCGGCCGCGCCGCGCGACCCGCGCCGCGTCGCCGCCGCCCGGCGCGGCCACGACCGGCTCGATGCGCGGCAGGACGAGCAGCTCGTCGTCGCCGGGCGAGAGCCGCGCGCTCACCTCGCGCGTCGCCAGGCCGAGCGGATCGGCGATGAGCACGCGCGGCAGCACGAGCACCCGCCGGCCGCGGCGCCCGAAGCGCGCCTCGATCCGCAGCCGTCCGCCGCGCGCACCGGTGCGCAGCGGGGCCGGCGCGGTCAGCAGCGGGTCGGCGATCCGCGCCGGCGGCAGGCCGAGCCGGCCGGCGTGCACCTCGATGAGGATCGAGACCGGCTCGTCCTCCAGGACCCGGCGGGCGCCGAGCGTGCGCCGCACCTGCACGCCGCGCGCGCCGAATCCCACCCAAGCGGCGCTGCCGGCGGCGATCAGCGCGAGCGTGGCGGCGGGCACCCAGAGCGGCTCGGCGTCGACGAGCGCGGCGGTCAGCCCGAACACGACCGCCAGCACGCCGGTGCCGAGCGCGCGACGCACTAATGGTCGTCCCGGTGGATGACCACTACAACGCGGGGGTGGCGGCCACCGCGTCGGCGACGACCCGCTCGCCGGTCGTCTCGTAGGCGTCGGGCGCGAGCACGATGCGGTGCGCGAGCACGGACTGGCTCATCGCCTGGACGTCGTCGGGGATCGCGTGATCGCGACCGGCGAGCAGCGCGCGGGCCTTGGCGGCGCGCAGCAGCAGCAGGCCCGCGCGCGGGCTGGCGCCGAGCTCGACGCGCGGGTCCGATCGCGTGTGGTGCAGCAGCGAGACGATGTAGCGGCGCAGCGGCTCGGAGGCGCGCACGCGGGTCGCGGCGTCCTGCGCGGCGAGCACGTCGGCCGCCGCGGCGACCGGCTCGAGCTGCGCCACGCGGTCGCCGGACTCGTGCGCGGCGAGCATGCCGGCCTCGCCCGCGGCGTCGGGATAGCCGAGCGAGAGGCGCACCATGAAGCGGTCGACCTGCGCCTCGGGCAGCGGATAGGTGCCCTCGTACTCGATCGGGTTCTGCGTCGCGAGGACGAGGAACGGGCGCGCGAGCTCGTGGGTGTGCACGTCGACGGTGACGCGCCGCTCCTGCATGCACTCCAGCAGGCCCGACTGCGTCTTGGGCGATGCGCGGTTGATCTCGTCGACGAGCACGACGTTGGCGAAGATCGGGCCGGGCCGGAACTCGAAGCGGCTCTCGCGCTGGTTGAAGACGTTCGTGCCGACGACGTCGGCGGGCAGCAGGTCGGCCGTGCACTGGATTCGGGCGACCTCGAGGTCCAGCGAGCGGGCCAGCGCCCGCGCGAGGGTCGTCTTGCCAACACCCGGCAGGTCCTCGATGAGCGCGTGGCCCTCCGCGAGCACGGTGACGATGAGGTGCGCGATGACGTCGGAGCGGACCTCGGCCGCCTGCGCGACGTTTGCGGCGACCCGTGCGGCCAGCGCGCCGGCGGCGTCGACCTCCGCACCCGTCAGCCGCCGTCCGCTGTCCGTGCGATCCATCGTGCGTGCATCGTTGCAGGCGCGCACCGCCGGGGCGAAGGTTTCGTGTGAAGGACCACACGCGTGGTCGCGTTTGCGGCAGACTTACCCGACCTGCCGCGCACGATGTCGCCTGACTTTCCGTCCGGTGGCGCGTTCCCGGTAGACCGTGAATGAACGTCGTTCCGCTCCCAGCTCCCGGCCCCGTCCTCTCCCCGCCCCGTGCGGCCCTGCGGCGCATGCCCGACGAGCGGATCGCGCGCTGGGCGGCGCGCGGCAGCGAAGCCGCCTTCGCGGTGATCTTCGAGCGCCACCACCAGGCGCTGCATCGCTACTGCCACACGATCGTCGGCAACGGGCACGATGCCTCCGACGCGCTGCAGAGCACGATGCTCAAGGCGTTTCGCGCGCTGCCCGGGGAGACCCGCGACATCGCGCTGCGGCCCTGGCTGTACCGGATCGCCCACAACGAGTCGATCTCGCTGCTGCGAGCGCGGCGCTCCGATCGCGAGCTGACGGCCGCCGCCCATCTGGGCGACCCGGCCGCCGCCGGGATCGTCGAGTCGCGCGACCGCATGCGCGCGCTGGCGGCCGACCTCATCGAGCTGACCGAGCAGCAGCGCGGGGCGCTGCTCATGCGCGAGCTCGGCGGGCTGAGCTTCGCGGAGATCGCGAGCGCGCTGCTGATCAGCGCGGCCGCCGCCAAGCAGACCGTCTACGAGAGCCGCTGCGTGCTCCAGGCGCTGCAGGAGGGCCGCGAGATGGAATGTGACGTCGTGCGGCGGACGCTCTCCGACGGCGATCGGCGGGCGCTGCGCGGCAAGCGCCTGCGCGGGCACCTGCGCGCCTGCACGGGCTGTCACGACTTCGAACGGGCGCTGCACGCCCGGCCGGCGGAGCTGGCGGCGCTGGCGCCTCCGCTGCCGATGGGTGCGGCGGCAGTCATGCTCCAGGGACTGATCGGCGGTGGCGGTGGATTCGGGACCGGCGGCGGGCTGATCGCGGTCCTGACCGGCAGCGCCAAGGGCGTCGCC
Source organism: uncultured Actinomycetes bacterium (assembly GCA_963751065.1). Lineage (GTDB taxonomy): Bacteria > Actinomycetota > Thermoleophilia > Solirubrobacterales > Solirubrobacteraceae > CADCVQ01. The sequence continues at coordinate 45,037 of CAVVTD010000002.1, read as the reverse complement.
GGGGCCTCGCTGGCGTCGCAGGTCGCGACCGTCGCGGTCGTCGGAAGCGTGGTCGCCGGCGGCGGCGCGGTCGCCGCGATGCCCGAGCGCTTCCTCTCCCCGACGACGCCCCTGCTCTCCGCGCCCGTGGTGGCACCGACGACGGCGGCGCAACTCATCGCGGGGCTGGGCGGGTCACCCGCGAGCGCCGCGGCGCTGATGGGTGAGCAATCGCCTGCACCCGCCGTTCCATTCATGTCCGGCCCCATGACCGCGCCGGCCGCTGCCCCCGCGACGCAGGCGGTCCCGGCCGCCGCCGGCGTCACCGATACGCCGGCCGCCGCGCACGCCGACCATGGCGCTGCGGATCCGGTGGCCGGCGAGGCCAGCCACGCGACGCCGCCCGCCGCGGAGTACGGCCAGCAGCCCGTAGACCTCGGGACCGGCGTCGCGCCACTCGTCGCCGCGACACCTGCGGCCAGTCCTGTGCCGGCCGCCGAGGTCATGCCGGCCGTACCGGCCGTGCCGGCGGCTGCCGACACCGGTCGGCTCGAGTCGGTCGCCACGCAGGACACGACGACCACGGGGGAGGCGGCTCTCGCGCCTGCCGTCACCACGCCGGCCAGCGCGGCCGACGGGCACACAGACGAGCTGAGCCCGCTCTCCGCGCCACCGGCCGACGAACCCGTCCAGGCCTCCGGCCCGTCCGCCGACGGACCCGCCCACGCGTCCGGTCCTCCGGCCGAGAAGCCCGCACAGGCCTCCGGCCCGCCCGCAGGCAAGGCAGCACAGGCGTCTGGCCCGCCCGCCGACAAACGCGTCCAAGCCTCCGGCCCGCCCGCCGACAAACCCGCACAGGCCACCGGCCCGCCCGCCGACAAACCCGCACAGGCCACCGGCCCACCCGCCGACAAACCCGCACAGGCCACCGGCCCACCCGCCGACAAACCCGCACAGGCCACCGGCCCGCCCGCCGACAAACCCGTACATGCCTCCGGCCCGCCGGCCGACAAGCCGGCAGCGCCGGGTCTCGAGAAGGCCGCCGAGGCCAATTCGACGCCGGCGGCCAAGGGCACGCCGGCGACGCCGGAGCCGCCCGCCGCAGCGGCAGCCGAGACCGGCCGACCGGCGACGGCCGGCCGGCCCGAGGCACCGGCCGCTGCGAAGGGCGCGCCGCGCACCTCGCCCTGAACGGGGCGAGGTAGCTCCTTACCTTCTGGCACCCCTTCGCGTTCTGTTACGCGGTCCGCGAGGAGCCCCTGCGCGGACGCGGCGGAGGGCTGAGCGTGACGTGCGTGTGCTCAAGGATGAACACGAGCGCGTCACGCCTCCGTCCCGCCCGCTGACGTTGGCGATTTACGCCGCCGGGCCGGCCGGTTCGACGATGCCCGGCGCCGCCCGCAGCGCCGCCACGACGTCGAGCACGGCGCGCGCAACCTGCGCCTTCGAGGCGAGCGCGACGTGCGTCTCGCCGGCCGCGGTGAGGATCGTCACCTCGTTGTCGGCCGCGTCAAATCCGATGTCCTGTCGGGAGACGTCGTTGACGACGACCGCGTCCAATCGCTTGCGGGCGAGCTTCTCGCGCCCGTAGTCGAGCGCGCCGGCGCCATGTTCGGCGGCGAAGCCGACGATCGTCTGGCCGGCGCGGCGCCCCTCGGCGAGGCCGGCGAGGATGTCCGGCGTGCGCTCGAGCTCGACGCGCATGCGCTCGTCGTCGGCCTTCTTCAGCTTGCCGGCGAAGCTGCGCGCCGGCCGGTAGTCCGCGACCGCGGCCGCCATGAGCAGCACGTCGGCGTTGGGGAAACGCGCAGCGCACGCCGTCTGCAGCTCGGCGGCGGTCTCGACGTCGACGTACGTCACGCGCTCGTCGCGCGCGAGCGCGACGTTCGCCGCCAGGACGGTGACGGCGGCGCCGAGCGCGGCCGCCTCGCTCGCCAGCGCGAAGCCCATCCGGCCCGACGAGCGGTTGCCCACGAAGCGCACGGCGTCGATCGGCTCGCGCGTGCCGCCGGCGGTGACGAGCACGCGCAGGCCGACGAGCTCGAGATTCGTCCCCGCCCACCCCCGCGGCGCGGAGCGGGTGAGGGCCTCGATCGCCTCGAGCAGCGCGGCGGGCTCGGGCAGGCGCCCCGCGCCGGCCTCACCGGCCGAGGCGAGCCGCCCCGTGCCGGGCTCGAGCACGACGACCCCGCGTTCGCGCAACGTCGCGACGTTGGCCTGCGTGGCCGGGTGCTCCCACATGTGGTTGTTCATCGCCGGCGCGACGAGCAGCGGGCAGGTCGCGGCGAGGGCGGCGCTCGTCAGCAGGTTGTCGGCGAGGCCGGCGGCGAGCTTGGCGACCGTGTTGGCCGAGGCCGGGGCGACGACGAGGATGTCGGCGTTGCGGACGAGCTCGAGATGGCTGAGCGGGTGGTGGTCGGGCGGTGTCTGCCCCGGGAACGCGCCGCGCAACGGGTCGCGCTCGAACTCGCCGGTCAGGACCGGTGCGCCGGTCAGCGCCGCGAACGAGGCGGCACCGATGAAGCGCTGGCTGGCGGGCGTCTGGATCGCGCGGACGGCGTGCCCGGCCGCGGTCGCGAGGCGCACGAGCTCGAGCGCCTTGTAGGCGGCGATCCCACCGCTGACGCCGAGCAGGATGCGCGCCATGTGTGCACTCGGATCCGAACGGGCCTAGCGGTACTGGTACTTGATCTTCCCGGCGGCGACTTCCTCGAGGGCAATCGTGAGGTAGTTCTTGGAGCCGGTATCGACCATGGGCGGCGGGAACTCGTCGAACGTGCCCTCGCCGAGGTTGTGGTAGTACGAGTTGATCTGACGCGCGCGCTTGGCCGCGACGACAACGGAGGCGTAGTTCGAGTCGACGTTCTCGAGGAGGCGGTCAATGCGGGGAGAGATCATGCGCTCAAGGGTAGCGAGCACGGGCGACGGCGGCGGGTGCGTCGTTGCGGGTCGTTGCGCGAGGGGGCAGCGTTTGGGCCGGCGCCCGCGATCGCGCCGCGCGCCAGCGCATCCCTACCCGGCGGACGTCGTGTCCCGCACGATCTCCACCAGCTCGTCGACGGCGTCCTCGAGCCGGTCGTTGACGACCACGTGAGCGAACTCGTCCTGCGCGACCAGCTCCGCCTCGGCGGTCCGCAGGCGAGCATCGACCTGTTCTTGAGAGTCGGTGCCGCGGCCCACGAGCCGGACGCGGAGCGCGTCCATCGACGGCGGCGCGATGAAGACCTGGACGGCCTCGGGCATCGACTCGCGCACCTGCCGCGCGCCCTGCACCTCGATCTCCAGCACGACCGGGCCGCCGCTCGAGGCGCGCGTCTGCAGCTCCGACCGCAGCGTGCCGTAGCGCGCGCCGGCGTAGTCGGCGTGCTCGACGAAGTCACCGGCCGCGACGTGGCGCTCGAAGTCCTCGGCCGACATGAAGTGGTAGTCGACGTCCTGGGTCTCCCCCGCTCGCGGCAGCCGCGTCGTCGCCGAGATCGACAGCTGCAGCTCCGGCATGCGTTCGCGCAGCGAGCGGATCAGCGTGCCCTTGCCGACCCCGGACGGGCCGGTGATGACGACCGCGCGCGTCATGGCGATGGACAGTGAGGCAGCCGCGGCTAGCGGCGCAGGAGCCGGACGAGCTCGTTGCGCTGACGCTCGGACAGCCCGCCGATCGTCTTGCTCGGTGAGATGCGGCACTGCGTGAGGACTTTGTTGACCTTGACGCGTCCGTACTTCGGCACCGCGAGCAGCATGTCGAAGACCTTGGCGGTCAGGATGAACTCGGGCGGATCGAGCAGCAGCGTGTGGATCGAATGCCGTCCGGCCTTCAGATCCTTCTTGAGCTTGGCGCGCCGCGTACGGACGTCGTTCGCGCGGTTGAGGGCGTCCAATCGCTGCGTCAGTGAGCGTTCTGGCGCCGCCGAGTGCTTTGCGGCGGTGTTCGTGGACGGCGTCATCGGGGGGCCGATACTTGCATCTTCACATCGGCGCCGCAAGGCCGATCTTCACGAATCCACGCAATTCAGATCGACCTCAGGTTGAGGGTCAGACGGGTTCAGGGAGCTTGACGGTGATCCCGCAATTTGCAGGGATTTCAGCTCGGAAGCTATACGGGTACCTGCACACGGGTCGCGGAAACTCTCGGTCCCCACGGCGGCCAAGGTTGCTCCCACCGAAATGAGGTCATATGCATGCATTCCGGTGGCGACACCGCCCATTCCGACCACCGGGATCGACACTCTGAGGCATACCGCGGCGACCTGGGCGAGCGCCACGCTGCGCACCGCGGCGCCCGACATCCCGCCCGTCCGGCCGCCCAGCCACGGCGCTCCGGTGACCGGGTGCAGCGCCATCGCGCGCAGCGTGTTGATGAGCGAGACGGCGTCGGCGCCGGCGGCCTCGGCGGCCTGCGCCACCGCGGCGACGTCGGCCGTGTTCGGCGTGAGCTTGACGATGAGCGGCTTGCCCGTGAGCGGGCGGACGGCACGCACGAGCGCGCCGAGCGACGCCGGGTCGGCCCCGATGTCGAGGCCGGTCGCGACGTTCGGACACGACACGTTGAGCTCGATCGCGGCGACCTCGGGCCGGGCGTCGACGGCCTCGACGAGCCGTGAGACCTCCTGCGCCGTGGAGCCCATGACGTTCGTGATGATCGGCACCGGCAGCCGGGCGAGCTGCGGCAGGTCGTGCTCGAGGTAGCCGTCGAGGCCGCGGTTGGGCAGGCCGATCGAGTTGATCATCCCGCCCGCCGTCTCCCACAGCCGCGGCGGCGGGTTGCCGGCGCGCGGCGCCAGCGTGATCGTCTTGGAGACGAACGCGGAGAACGGGAAGTCGCCGCAGCAATGCATCCCCGAACGTTCGCTGGGCGGCGATCGCGTCGAACGTGCCCGAGCCGTTGACGATCGGGTGCTCGAGCTCGAGGCCGCAGAACGCGACGGGCATCAGTGGACGGGTACGTGGTCGAGGACGTCGCCGGCGAGCACCGGACCGTCGATGCACAGGCGTACGTAGCCGCCGTCGCGGACCGGAACCACGCAGCCGTAGCAGGCGCCGAACCCGCAGGCCATGCCGGCCTCCAGAGCCAGCTGCGCGGGCACGTCGCGGGCCGCGCACAGCGCGCGCACCGCCTCGAGCATGCCGGGCGGTCCGCAGGCGTAGACGACCGCGCGGGCGTCGGCGTCGAGCTCGGCGGCGAGCAGCTCGGTGACGAAGCCGTGGTGGCCGACGGAGCCGTCGTCGGTGGCGACCTGCAGGCTCACGCCGCCGAAGAGCGCCTCGGCGACCTGCGCGTGGTGCGCGTCGCGAAAGCCGAGCAGCGCGTCGAGCCGCAGGCGCGGGTCGTCGAGCCAGGTGGCCAGCGCGCGCAGCGGCGGCACGCCGACGCCGCCCCCCGCGAGAATCGCGCGGCGCCCGCTCGGCGGTTCGCGAAAGCCCTCGCCGAGCGGCCCCGTGAGCCACAGCTCGTCGTCGGGCTCGAGCTCGGCCAGGCGGGTGGTGCCCGGCCCCACGCGCTCGAGCATGAAGCTCAGCCGGCCGCCGCTCGCGGTCATGTAGGAGAACGCCCGCGGCAGGTAGGGCCGCTCGTCCTCCCCCGCCCCCCAGCGCTCCACGGCGGCGAGCATGTAGAACTGGCCGGGCGCGGGTGGCGGTCCGGTGAGGTCCTCGGCGTGCAGGATCCGGTAGGCCCCGATGTCGGTCGCCTCGACGACCGCGACGCGCCGACGGCCGAGGGGCGCGAGCGGCCTCATCCCACCCGCAGGCGGTCGCGGTGCAGCTCCTGCAGCGAGAGGACCGTCGGCTCGCCGTTGCGTGCGGCGGAGATCGCCCGGGCGGCGGCGTGGGCGCCCGACAGCGTCGTGATGCAGGGGATCCCGCGGGCGACCGCCGCCCGGCGGATCTCCCAGCCGTCGGCCCGCGCGCCCGAGCCCGTCGGAGTGTTGATGACGAGGTCGACCTCGCCGGCCTCGATGCAGTCGACGACGTTCGGCGAGCCCTCGCCCACCTTCTTGAGCACGTGTGCGACCCGCACCCCCATGCCGCGGATCGCCTGCGCCGTGCCGGCCGTGGCGACGATCCGGAAGCCGAGATCCTCCAGGCGCGAGGCGATCGCGTAGGCGCCGGCCTTGTCGCCGTCGGTCAGCGTGATGAAGACCGTGCCCTCGCTGGGCAGCAGCGCGCCGGCCGCCGCCTGGGCCTTGGCGAACGCGGTGGGAAAGTCGCGCGCGACGCCCATCACCTCGCCGGTCGAGCGCATCTCCGGGCTCAGCAGCGCGTCCGAGCCGGTGAACCGATCGAACGGCAGGACCGCCTCCTTGACGCAGACGTGGTCGGTCGGCATCGCCTCCGACGGTAGCCCGAGGTCCTCGATGCGCTCGCCGAGCATGAGCCGGCAGGCCATCTTCGCCAGCGGCACGCCGATCGCCTTGGAGACGAACGGCACGGTGCGCGAGGCGCGCGGGTTGGCCTCGATGACGAACAGGCGGCCGTCGAGCGTCACCGCGAACTGGATGTTGATGAGCCCGACGGTGTTCAGGCCGAGCGCGATCCCGCGCGTGTGCTCGCGGATCTCGTCGAGCATCTCCGGGCCGAGCGAGTGCGGCGGCAGCACGCAGGCGCTGTCGCCCGAGTGGATGCCGGCCTCCTCGACGTGCTGCATGATGCCGCCGATCCAGACCGACTCGCCGTCGCAGAGCGCGTCGACGTCGACCTCGATCGCGTTCTCGAGGAAGCGGTCGAGGAAGATCTCTCGCGGCTTGCCGTCGGCCGGCTCGGTGCGGCGCAGGTAGTCGGCGAGGTCCTCCGCGCGAGTAGACGATCTCCATCGCGCGCCCGCCGAGCACGTAGCTCGGGCGCACGAGCAGCGGGAAGCCGACCTGCTGCGAGGCGGCCAGCGCCTCGTCGACGTCGTGCGCCGTGGCGTAGGGCGGCGCCTTGTAGCCGAGCCGCGCGAGCAGCGCGCCGAAGCGCCCGCGATCCTCGGCGAGGTCGATCGCGTCGACGCTTGTGCCGAGGATCGGCACGCCCGCATCCTGCAGCCCGGCGGCGAGCTTCAGCGGCGTCTGGCCGCCGAACTGCACGATGACGCCCTCGGGCTGCTCGATCTCCACGACGCCGAGCACGTCGTCGAGCGTCAGCGGCTCGAAGTACAGGCGGTCGGAGGTGTCGTAGTCCGTCGAGACGGTCTCGGGGTTGCAGTTGACCATCACCGCGTCGCGCCCGCAGGCGCGGACGGTCATCGCCGCGTGCACGCAGCAGTAGTCGAACTCGATGCCCTGGCCGATGCGGTTCGGGCCGGCGCCGAGGATGACGACGCTCGGCTTGTCGCCGCGGCGGACCTCGTGGCGGCCGGGCGCCCCGAAGCGCTCCCAGCTGGAGTAGTAGTACGGCGTCTCGGCGGCGAACTCGGCCGCGCACGTGTCGACGGACTTGTACGTCCGCTCGCCTTCGAACGGCGCCTGCGGATCGGCGGCGAGCTGCGCCAGCTCGCGCAGGAACCAGAGGTCGATCTTCGTGCGCCGCTCGATCTCCTCGGGCTCGGCGCCCGCCGCGAGCGCCGCGAGCAGCACGTCGTAGCGGTCCGGACCGGGCATCTCCAGGCGCGCGAGCAGCTCCTCCACGGAGCCCGTGACGGACGGGATCGAGTCCAGCTCGCGGCTGCGCATCGCCTTGGCGAACGCCTGCTGGAACGTGCGCCCGATCGCCATCGCCTCGCCGACGGACTTCATGTGCGTGCTCAGGCGCTCGTCGACGCCGGAGAACTTCTCGAAGGCGAAGCGCGGCCACTTCACGACGACGTAGTCGATCGTCGGCTCGAAGGAGGCCGGCGTGCGCCGCGTGATGTCGTTGTCGATCTCCTCCAGCGCGTAGCCGACGGCAAGCCGGGCGGCGATCTTCGCGATCGGAAAGCCCGTCGCCTTGGATGCCAGCGCCGAGGACCGCGAGACGCGCGGGTTCATCTCGATGACCATGATCTCCTCGGTCGCCGGGTTGACCGCGAACTGGACGTTCGAGCCCCCAGTCTCAACCCCGACCGCACGGATAACCGTGAACGCCTGGTCACGAAGTTGTTGATAGAGGCGGTCGGTCAGCGTCTGTTGCGGGGCGACCGTGACGCTGTCGCCGGTGTGGACGCCCATCGGGTCGATGTTCTCGATCGAGCAGACGATCACGCAGTTGTCGTTGTGATCGCGCATGACCTCGAGCTCGAACTCGCCCCAGCCGATCACCGACTCGTCGAGCAGGATCTGCGAGATCGGCGACGCCTCCAGGCCGCCGCGCACGATCCGGCGAAACTCCTCCGGCGTGCGGGCGATCCCGCCGCCGCGGCCGCCGAGCGTGTACGCCGGGCGGACGATGATCGGCAGGCCGATGTCGATCATCGCGTCGTCGGCCTCCTGCGCCGTCGTCGCGATCGCCGAGCGCGGCATCTTCAGGCCGGCCCGCTCCATCGTGACGCGAAACTCGTCGCGGTCCTCGGCGCGGCAGATCGCCGCGTAGTTCGCGCCGATGAGCTCCACGCCGAACTCCTGCAGCGTGCCGTCCTCGTGCAGCGCCTTGGCGAGGTTCAGCGCCGTCTGGCCGCCGAGCGTCGGCAGCAGCGCGTCGGGGCGCTCCTTCGCGATGACTTGGCGCACCGGGCCGGGCAGCAGCGGCTCGACGTACGTCGCGTCGGCGAACTCCGGGTCGGTCATGATCGTCGCCGGGTTGGAGTTGACGAGCACGACCTCGTAGCCCTCCTCCTTGAGGACCTTGCAGGCCTGCACGCCGGAGTAGTCGAACTCGGCCGCCTGGCCGATGACGATCGGGCCGGAACCGAGGATGAGGATGCGCTGGATGTCGTCCCGTCTAGGCATGGGCCGCGATCTGATCCAGGAAGCGATCGAAGAGATAGAGGCTGTCGTTCGGCCCCGGGCCGGCCTCGGGGTGGTACTGGACCGTGCCGCCGGCGACGTCGAGCAGCGTCAGACCCTCGACCGTGCGGTCATAGAGGTTGATGTGCGACAGCTGGGCGGCGCCGAAGTCGGTCTGCCAGCGCACCGGCTCGTCGCCCGGGATCGTCTGCTCGCCGTCGGGCCCGAGCACCGCGAAGCCATGGTTCTGTGAGGTGATCTCGATCTTGCCGGTCTGCAGGTCCTTGACCGGATGGTTGCCGCCGCGATGTCCGAAGGGCAGCTTGAACGTCTGCAGGCCGACGGCGCGGCAGAGCAGCTGGTGGCCGAGGCAGATTCCGAACACCGGTTTCACACCGACCAGCTCCCGCAGCGTGGCGACGATGTGATCCAGCGCCGCCGGGTCGCCGGGGCCGTTGGCGAGGAAGATCGCGTCGGGGTCGCCGGCGAGCAGGTCCTCCGCGCTCGTCGCGCACGGATGCAGCTCGACGACCGCGCCGCGCTGCACGAGGTGGCGCACGATCGAGGACTTGATGCCCGTGTCGATGGCCGCGATCCGCGGCCCGTCGCCGCTGCCGTGGACCGTCATCTCCGTCGGCGACACGACGCGGGCGAAGTCCGCGCCGGCCATCGGCGGCTCGGTGCGGACGAGCGCCATCGCCTCCTCGGCCGCCATCGAGGCGGGGAACACGCCGCCGCGCATCGAGCCCGCCTCGCGGATGTGGCGAACCAGGGCGCGCGTGTCGACCTCGCTGATCGCCGGGATCCCGCAGTCGACGAGCCAGTCGCACCAGCCCCGCTCGGCGCCGGGCGCGTCCTCGGTGTTCATCGCCGCGCGCATGATCACCGCGCGCGCCCAGATGCGCTCGGACTCCATCGCGTCCTCGGACACGCCGTAGTTGCCGATGTGCGGATAGGTGAACGTGATGATCTGCCCGGCGAAGCTCGGGTCGGTGACCGACTCCTGGTAGCCGGACATGCCGGTCGTGAAGACGACCTCGCCGGTGGCGGCCTCCGGCGCTCCGACGGCGATGCCGTCAAAGCGCGTGGAGTCCTCCAGCAGCACGTAGGCGGTGGCGCTCACCCGGGAACGCTCAGCAGCGTCGAGCGCTCGCGGTAGGCGACCGCGCCCGCCGCGATCGTCAGCTGCACCCGTCCGCGCAGCGTGCGGCCGGCGAAGCAGCAGTTCTGCGAACGGCTCTCGTAGCCGCTGTCGCCCACCACCCACTCGGCGTCGAGGTCGACGAGCACGAGGTTCGCCGCCTCGCCCACGGCGATCGTCGGGACGAAGAGGTCGAGCAGGCCGAGCCCCGACGTCAGCTTCTCGACGACGAGCTCGAGCGTCAGCGTGCCGGGCAGGACGAGGTCGGTGTAGACGGCGGCAAAGGCCGTCTCCAGCCCGGTCGTGCCCATCGGCGCCTGCTCGAACGGCACGTCCTTCTCGTCGCGGGCGTGCGGCGCGTGATCGGTCGCGATGCAGTCGATCGTCCCGTCGATGAGCCCCGCGATGAGCGCCTGGCGGTCCTCCTCGGCGCGCAGCGGCGGGTTCATCTTGCGGCGCGTGTCGAGCGTGCGCACGTCCTCGTCGGTCATCGTGAGGTGGTGCGGGCTCGCCTCGCAGGTCACGGCCACCCCGCGCGCCTTGGCGCCGCGGATCACCTCGACGGACTCGCGGGCCGAGAGGTGCTGGATGTGGATCCGCGCGCCCTCGTAGCCGGCCAGCGCGCAGTCGCGGGCGATCATCGTCGACTCGCTGACGCTGGGGATGCCGGCGACGCCGAGCAGCGCGCTCACCGTGCCCTCGTGCATCGCGCCGCGGCCCGACAGCGCGGGGTCCTCCTCGTGCAGCGCCAGCACGCCGCCGCACAGGCGCTGGTACTGCAGCGCGCGGCGAAAGACGCCGGCGTCGGTGACCGGCTTGCCGTCGTCGGTGAACCCCGCCGCTCCGAGCATCCGCAGCTCGGCCATGTCGGTCAGCTCCGCGCCCTGCAGGCCGCGCGTGATCGCCGGCATGAAGCCGACGGGGACGCGCGCCTCGCGCGCGGCGGCGTCGAGCAGGGCGCCGAGGATCGGGGCGCTGTCGATCGTCGGCGACGTGTTCGGCATCGCGATGACGGCGCAGTAGCCGCCCGCCGCGGCCGAGCGCGTGCCGGTCTCGAGGTCCTCCTTGTGCTCCTGGCCGGGCGTGCGCAGGTGCACGTGGGGATCGACGAACGCCGGGAACAGGTGGCGTCCCTGGCCCTCGACGACCTCGCAGCCGTCGACGGCGGGCAGGGTTCCGGCCCCGGCGATATCGGCGATCTCGCCGCCGCTCACGAGCACGTCGCTGCGGGCGTCGAGGCCGGTTCGCGGATCGAGCGCGTGGACGTCGCGCAGCAGCAGGTCGGCCGGCCGCGCGGGCGCGCTGACGAGGCGGACGCCGGGGGTGGCGTCGCTGGGTGATCGCAGGAACTCGGTCATGCCAGCTGCGGTTCGGTGGGGCGCGGTGAGGTGCGCTCGTCGCGGGCGCCGGCCAGCACCTCGTAGAGCACCGCCATTCGGACGACCACCCCCGCCTTGACCTGCATCGTGATGACCGCCTGCGGCGAGTCGACCACCTCGCCGGAGAGCTCGACGCCGCGGTTGACCGGGCCGGGATGCATGAGCACCTGGTGCGGCCCGAGGCGGCGGCCGTTGATCTGGTAGTTCGCCGCGTACTCGCGCAGGCTGGGGACGAAGTTCTGGTCCATGCGCTCGTGCTGCATCCGCAGCGCGTAGACGACGTCGGCCTGGCGCAGGTCGGCGAGGTCGTAGCGCACCGCGCAGCCGAGCGCCTCGATCCCGCGCGGGATGAGCGTCGGCGGTCCGCAGACCGTCACGTCGGCGCCCATCTTGCGAAACGCGAGGATGTTCGAGCGCGCCACGCGCGAGTGGGCGACGTCGCCGACGATCCAGATGTTCCGGCCTTCGAGCGAGCCGAGCTTCTGGCGCAGGGTGTAGGCGTCCAGCAGCGCCTGCGTCGGGTGCTCGTGCTTGCCGTCGCCGGCGTTGACGATCGCCGCCGGCGTCCAGCCCGCGACGAGCGCCGCGGCGCCGGCGAACGGGGTGCGGATGACGATCGCGTCGGGCGAGTGGGCGGTCAGCGTCAGGACGGTGTCCTTCAGCGACTCGCCCTTCTCCACGCTCGACCCGCCCGCCGAGAAGTTCACGACGTCGGCGCTGAGGCGCTTGGCGGCAAGCTCGAAGGAGGAGCGGGTGCGCGTGGACGCCTCGTAGAAGAGGTTCAGGACGGTGCGGCCGCGCAGCGCCGGGACCTTCTTGATGTCGCGGTGCGAGACCTCCTCGAACGCGGCGGCGCGGTCGAGGATGCGCTCCATGTCGTCGCGCGTGAGGTCGTTGATCGAGAGCAGGTGCCTCATGAGAGCGGTACCTCTGCAGCGGTTGCGGTGATGGTCACGGAGTCCTCGCCGTCGAGCTCTGCGACGTGGACGTTGACGCGCTCGCCGCGCGCCGTGGGCAGGTTCTTGCCGACGTAGTCGGGGCGCACCGGCAGCTCGCGATGGCCGCGGTCGGCGAGGACGGCGAGCTGCACGCGCGCCGGCCGGCCGTAGTCGAAGAGCGCCTCGATCGCGGCGCGCACCGTGCGGCCGGTGAACATGACGTCGTCGACGATGACGATCGTCAGCCCGTCGATGTCGAAGTCCAGGTGCGTGGAGTGCACGACCGGCGACCCGCCGCGCAGCGTGACGTCGTCGCGGTAGAAGGCGATGTCGAGGTCGCCGAGCGGCACCTCGAGGTCATGGAGCTCGGCGAGCAGCTCTCGCAGCCGGGCGGCGAGCACGGCGCCGCGGGTGTGGATGCCGACGAGGGCGAGCTGGTCGGGCTGTCCCCCGTTCTCGACGATCTCGTGCGCGATGCGCGTGAGCACTCGCCGAATGTCCTCGCCGTCGAGGACGACCTTGCTGTCTGGCATGTGTGTCCTTCCTGGCCTCTCGGGACCGGGTTAAAGGAGCGGTTGGTGCCACCGAGGCTACCAGCGCGCCCGGCGGCGCAGGCTCGCCTAGATGGGTGATTCCATCTATTGGCCGCTGAGCGTGACATCCCCCGAGTCGGTGCGGGCCTCGATCGCGCTGCCGGCCCGGTCGTTGCGAGAGATTCCGTCCATCGTCACGTTGCCCGAGTCGGTCTTCGGTGTGGTCGCGTACTGCCCCGCCGGGACGACGATCCGCACGTTCCCGGAGTCCGTCACGGCACGGATGCGGCGCGGCCGGGTGCTCGCCGCGACGACGACGTCGCCCGAGTCGGTCTGCGCGTCGATCGCCCGGGCGTCGCGGACCCGGACGTCGATGTCGCCGGAGTCGGCGCGCGCGTGCACGAGCCGCTGCTCGCCGACGAGCTCCAGGCGCGCGTCGCCGGAGTCGCTGCGCAGCCGCGCCCGGCGCACGTCGATCCCGCGCGCGTCGACGTCGCCGGAGCCGACGTCGAGCGTGAGCGCGGCGCCGGCCGGCACGCTCACCCGCAGGTCGCTCGTGCACGTCACGCCGAGCGTCCCCTCGCAGCGCGCCTCGAGCGTGAGGACGCCGTTTCGGACGCCGCGCTCGAGCGTCGGCTGCTTGAACAGGTAGTGGCGCGTCTCGCGCACCGCGACCGACAGCCCGCGCGCCGGCGACGAGCTCGACGTCGCCGCCGCCGGAGCGCACGACGATCTCGTCGATCGGTCCGGGGAAGCGGTGGGTGGTGACCGTCGTGTTCTGAAACGCGGCGTCGGCGAGCACGACGGCGGCGGGGATGAGGACGACGAACAGCGCGACGACGATGAGGACCTTCTTCACGCTGCTCACTATGTCGCCGCGGCCGGGTCCCATGCGGCCGCCTCGGTCGGGTGGCCTGCCCCCGCTGCCGCGCGCTCACGCTTTCCCACTGCGCTACGCACATCGCTCATCGCACCGCTTCCGCTCACGCTCCCTTTCACCCCCTTCGACGACAGCACGCCGGCCGGCCGCTCACGCCCTGGTGATCGTGTCCCCGCGGCTCGACGGCCGAGCACGCGCAGTAGCCGACGAGCGCAGCGACCGCGGCTCCGCGCCGGAGTTCTCCTCCAGCCGCTGGAAACGGGTTGCGCGAGCGAAGACCTCCGGCTCGGCGCGATGGACGAGTTGCAACGTCGTCCAGTCGCGCCGGGTCATGCGCGCGAGCAGGCGATCGAAGTCGTAGTCGAGCTTCGCGAGGCGCTCCGGCGTCGCGGTGGCCAGCACGAGATCGCGCCGGCACGCCACCGCGTCAGGAACTCCGACGAACTCCTCGGCGGACCAGCGCAGCGCGCGACCGCCTCGGAGAGTCTCCTCCGCGACGGCCGTCGTCGCCGGCCGACGCTCGTCGCGTCTCGAACCCGACTCGTCGTCGCCGACGTCGACTCGACGAGCTCCGCGGCCGGCGTGAGCCGCAAGCGCTCGAGACCGTGACGCTCGCGCGTGCGCGACCGCTGTGGCGATCGTCGCGTGTCCTCAGAACGGCACCTCGTCCTCCGCACTGAAGTAGCGCACCACGAGGTTGCCGGCGCCATCGTCCTCGGTCACGAAGCCGTCTCCGTAGTACCCGACCTCGGCGGCCGATCGCCAGCATCTCCTCGCAGCTCGGAGGACGTCCTCGAGCTCGCGCACGAGCGTTCCGGCGGTGATCGTGCGGCCGTCGTCGCAGCCCTTGGCCCCGTGGTCACCTCACCGCTGCGCAGACCTGTCGGCGCCGCGTCCGCGATCTCCGCCGTGCGCCGCGTCCTCCATGCGGCTTGTCATCCTGACGTGAAACGACCGCTCGGCCGTTCCGCAGCAGTCCGAGCGCTGCCTGGGCCGCATCTCGTCGATGCCGCCGGCCGCGCCGTTGTGTCGCCGCGCAGCCACGGAGCATGCGATAGGTCATGCCGCCGAAGACGCGCGTGACCGCAGGCCCGCCTCGGTGATCTGCCCCGCCTCGGTGCGCGGGCACGTCGAGCAGCTGCTCGGCGCTCACCACCTCGTAGATCGCGACATCCGCCGAACGAACCATCTGCACCGCCGGATCCAGGTTTCCGCTCGGAGGGGGCGGCGGAGCGTGCAGCGTGCGCCGCCGGGTGAGCGCAGCGCGGCGGCGCGCCGACCTGCCGGCGGCGTTCGCCGATCAGCCCCCGAGGACGCGTCGAACTCCTCCATGTCGGGCGGCCACCCGAGTCCTGGGGTGCGCCACCGCCTCCAGCGTGTCGCCGTCCTCCCGGAAGCCGTCGGCGCCCGCGCCCGCTTCGACGTCATCCTCGCCGCAACCGCCGGCACCCTGGCGCGAACCGTTCGTAGCGAACACTTACGCGCCAGCCTCCGAGCGCAGAATGCCCGGCGTCGTCCGGTCGACACCGCGATCTGGAACGGCGACGTGTTCGTGCCGCGAAGGGAGGCCGCGTGGCCCTCGAGGCCACCACCACCGAGATCGCTTGAACCCCTGTTGACCTCGCAGTCGGCGTTGCGCGTCGACTGCGTCGCTGAGCGTGAAGTCGTCCTCTGTGCCGCAGCACAACCGGTCTCTGAACGGCGCGCCATCTTGTGCGTAGAGGTCGTCCTCACCGGCTTGGCCGTACAGGCTGTCGTTTCCGTTCTTGCCTCGATCTCGTCCTCGCCGGCACCGCCGTAGACCTCGTTGGCCTCCTCATCACCGTCGTGCGTCGCTGGCGCTGCCACCACGCAGACGCTCGACGTCGCCTTCGACGTCATCGAGCTCGCCGAACTCCCCGTCGTTGGCGCCGTCACCGATCGATACCTCCACCGGCACCGTCCGCGGATAGTCCGCCAGATCCGAGCCCGCGCCACCCTGCAGCACGTCCGCGCCCGCGCCACCCTGCAGCGAATCGTTGTCCTCACCACCCTGCAACGCGTCGACGCCGTCACCGCCGTTCACGAGTCCGCGCCGCCACCACCCATCAGCATGTCGCCGCCGCCCTGCCCAAGCAGCGCGTTCCCGTCGCATCACCTGTCACCTCGCCGGCGGCGCTGCCGCCTACGGATGCGCTCGACTCGCCGATGGACCTCGTCGAGCTCGCCGCTCGCCGTCGTTGGCGCCGACACCGATCGTCGCGGTCATCGCCACCGTTAACAGGTAGTCGTCGAGATCTGAGCCCGCGCCGCCGCCGAGCACGTCGGCACCCGCCTCACCGATCAGACGATCGATGTCAGCACCACCGCTGAGCATGTCGTTCCCGTCACCGCCCCACGATCGTGTCCGTCAGCATCGGCCGCCTCGCGCAGATCGAGCCTGTTGTCCTTGCGCCCAGAGCGCCGAACGCGATCGCGTTGGCCCCCTCGTCGGTGGCGAGTCGGTCTTGACGCCAACTCCGCCGCCCCGATGCCCAGCCGCATCGACACGCTGTCGCCGCTGAAGGTGGCGACCCGAGATCCAGCGTGCCGTCAGCGTTCAGATCACCGATCGCGACCGAGGGGGTTGCTGCCCGTGGCGCAGCTCGTCGCGCTCGAGAATCTGACCATCTGCGAGCGCCGCGGGCGCCAGCCACAACAGCGCTGCGACGCTCACGCCCAGCGCGATACCCAGCGGCGCACGGCACGCGTCGAACGCAACCCCTGACCATCGACCGCAGCGACCGAGCATCGCCAAATCCTGCGTCTAAGCGTCAGTA
This sequence comes from uncultured Actinomycetes bacterium, assembly GCA_963751065.1. Classification (GTDB taxonomy): domain Bacteria; phylum Actinomycetota; class Thermoleophilia; order Solirubrobacterales; family Solirubrobacteraceae; genus CADCVQ01. The sequence continues at coordinate 28,555 of CAVVTD010000002.1, read as the reverse complement.
ACCCTGCGGTCGTATGCACCCGTGCTCCGCACGTCGCGACCTGACACGTGCGAGCTCGCTGACCGCAAGTTGCGCGAGCGCCTGGCGCCGGGTCGGCCGGCGAGCGGCCGACCCGGACGGCGCGATCAGGCGAGGTCGAAGCGGTCGAGGTTCATGACCTTGACCCACGCGGCGACGAAGTCGCCCACGAACTTCTCCCGCGCGTCGTCGCTCGCGTAGACCTCGGCGAGCGCGCGCAGCTCGGAGTTCGAGCCGAACACCAGGTCGGCGCGGGTGCCGGTCCACTTGACCTCGCCGCGCGGCGTCGCGGGCCTCGAACGTGCCCGGCGTCCGTCGGCCGTCGCCGTCCACGTCGTGCCGAGGTCGAGCAGGTTCACGAAGAAGTCGTTCGTCAGCGTGCCCGGGCGTGTCGGTGAGGACGCCCGCCGTGGACTCGCCGGTGTTCGCGCCCAGACCCGCGGCCGCCGACGAGCACGGTCATCTCGGGGGCGCTCAGGGTCAGCAGGTTCGCCCGGTCGACGAGCAGGTACTCGGCCGTCAGCCGGTGGTCCGCGCGCGAGGTAGTTGCGAAAGCCGTCCGCCGTCGGCTCGAGCGCGGCGAAGGAGTCCGACGTCGGTCTGCTCCGGCGTCGCGTCGCGGCGTCCCGGCGTGAACGGCACCTCGACGTCGACGCCGCCGTCCTTGGCCGCCGCTCGACGGCCGCGCAGCCGGCGAGCACGATCAGGTCGGCGAGCGAGACCTGCTTGCCGCCGGTCTGGGAGCCGTTGAACGACTCCTGGATGCCCTCGAGCGTGCGCAGCACCGTCGCCAGCTCGGCCGGGTCGTTGACCTCCCAGCCGTTCTGCGGCTCGAGGCGGATGCGCGCGCCGTTGGCGCCGCCGCGCTTGTCGCTGCCGCGGAACGTCGACGCCGACGCCCACGCGGTCGTGACGAGCTGCGGACGACCGACAGGCCGGAGTCGAGGATCTGGCGCCTTCAGCGCGGCGATGTCCTCGGCGTCGACGAGCTCGTGCGTCGACCGCCGGGACCGGGTCCTGCCAGAGCAGCGTCCTCGCTCGGCACCTCCGGGCCGAGGTAGCGCTCGATCGGGCCCATGTCGCGGTGCGTCAGCTTGAACCAGGCGCGCGCGAACGCGTCGGCGAGCTCGTCCGGGTTCTCGTGGAAGCGCCGCGAGATCGGCTCGTAGACCGGGTCGAAGCGCAGCGCGAGGTCGGTCGTCAGCATCGTCGGGGCGCGCGTCGGCGACGGCGTCGTGCGGCGCCGGGGACGGTGCCCGCGCGCGGCGCCGTCCTTCGGCTTCCACTGGTGGGCGCCGGCCGGGCTCTTCGTCAGCTCCCACTCGTAGCCGAACAGGTTCTCGAAGAAGCTCGTTGTCCCACTGCGTCGGCGTCGTGCGTCCAGGTGCACCTCGAGGCCGCTCGTGATCGTGTCGGCGCCCTTGCCGGTGCCGTAGCGAGTTGCGCCAGCCGAGGCCCTGCTCCTCGAGCGCGGCGCCCTCGGGCTCGGCGCCGACGTGCTCGTCCGGGTCGGCCGCGCCGTGCGTCTTGCCGAACGTGTGCCCACCGGCGATCAGCGCGACCGTCTCCTCGTCGTTCATCGCCATGCGGCGGAACGTCTCGCGGATGTCGCGGGCCGCGGCGAGCGGGTCCGGCTTGCCGTTCGGGCCCTCCGGGTTGACGTAGATCAGGCCCATCTGGACGGCGCCGAGCGGGCTTCTCGAGCTCGCGGTCGCCGGTGTAGCGCTCGTCGCCGAGCCACTCGGTCTCCGGGCCCCAGTAGACGTCCTCGTCGGGCTCCCACACGTCCTCGCGGCCGCCGGCGAAGCCGAAGTCTCGAAGCCCATCGACTCCAGCGCGACGTTGCCGGTGAGGACCATCAGGTCCGCCCACGAGAGCGCTCTGGCCGTACTTCTGCTTGACCGGCCACAGCAGGCGGCGGGCCTTGTCGAGGTTGCGCGTTGTCGGGCCAGCTGTTGAGCGGGGCGAAGCGCTGCTGGCCGGCGCCGGCGCCGCCGCGGCCGTCGCTGATGCGGTACGTGCCGGCGCTGTGCCACGCCATCCGGATCATGAACGGGCCGTAGTGGCCGAAGTCGGCCGGCCACCAGTCCTGCGAGGTGGTCAGCACCTCCTCGATGTCCGCCTTGACCGCGGCGAGGTCGAGGCTGTTGAACGCCGCGGCGTAGTCGAACTCCTCGCCGAGCGGGTTGGCCACCGCGGGGTTCTTGGCGAGGATCCTCAGGTTCAGCCGGTCCGGCCACCAGCCGCGGTTGCCGCCGCCCTCGGTCGGGTGCGGGGCGCGCTCGTGCGCGAACGGGCAGCCGCCCGCCTCTTCCTCGTTGATCTCTCCAACATCGGCGTCAGGCTTCTCGGACATGGGATCCCTTTCGAGGATCAGGGGTGGACGTCAGGGACTGCGGGCGGTCGAGCACTCGGGGCACAGGCCCCAGTAGATGACCTCGGCCTCGTCGATCGCGAAGCCGTGGTCGTCGGCGGCGGTCAGGCAGGGCGCGGCGCCGACGGCGCAGTCGACGTCGGCGATCGCGCCGCACGACCGGCACACGACGTGGTGGTGGTTGTCGCCGACCCGCGACTCGTAGCGCGCCACGGAGCCCGGCGGGTGGATGCGCCGCACCAGGCCCGCGTCGGTCAGCGCTCGCAGCACGTCGTAGACGGCCTGCTGCGACACCTCGCCGAGCTCGTCGCGCACGACGCCGATGATCGAGTCCGTGTCGGCGTGCGGATGCTCGTGCACCGCGGCCAGCACCGCCACCCGCGGACGCGTGACCCGCAGGGAGGCCCCGCGCAGCATGCGCTCGAGTTCCGAGGGCGCCGGCATGCCCCGGAGTGTGCCACAGATCTGGAATCACTCCAAATTAGCGTCAACCGCACCTGTTGACCGGCGTGACTCGGGACGGCCGCGCTGTAGCGTCGCGCCTGTGCTGCGCGCCGCCCGTCCTCGCCTCGCTCGCCGTCGCGCCGCTCGTCGCCGCGCCGGCCGCCGCCGCGCAGACGCCGCCGCCGCCCGGCCCGTCGCCGCCGCCGCCCGCCGCCCACGCTCAGCGGGCCCGGCCGTGCGCGCGACCGGCGTCGGCATCCCGCTGCGCGGCGCGGGCCTCGCCCGCCGGCGCGATCGCCGAGCTGCAGCGCCGCACGGCCGCCGGCTGGAAGACGATCAAGACCGCGGCCGGCCGATGCGCAGGGCGCCGTGGCGTTCGGCTACCGGCCGCGAAGAACCTCAGCCCGCGCTACGTGCTGCGCCTCGCCTCCGGCGGCCTCGCCTCGGCGCCGATCACCGTCCGCTCGCGCGACGTCACGCCTCGCCGCGTTCGGCGACGCGAACTTCGGCGACGGCGTGCTCAGCGTCATGGCGCAGCGCGGCACGCTGCATCCGTGGCGCGGCGTCGCGCCGCGCTGCGGCGCGCCGACATCGCCTTCGGCAACCTCGAGTGCGCGATCTCCGATCGCGGCGCGCCCGTCCCGAAGGAGTTCAACTTCCGCGGCCGCCCGCGCGACCTCGCCGCGGTCGTGCGCTTCGCCGGCCTCGACGTGCTCAACCTCGCCAACAACCACGCCGGCGACTTCGGCATGCCGGCGCTGCTGGACACCGTGCGCGCCGTCCGCGCGCGCGGGCGCGGTGCCGGTCGGCGCGGGCGCCACGCTCGCGGCCGCGCAGCGAGCCGCAGGTCGTCACCCGCCTCGGCCTGCGGGTCGCGTTCGTCGGCTTCTCGGACATCGGCCCGGCCGTCGTTCTTCGCCGGCCCCGGCGCGCCCGGGCACGTCGAGCGCGACGTTCCCGGCGATCGCCGCCGGCGTGCGCGCGGCCCGCCGCGCGCGCCGACGTCGTCGTCGCGACGTTCCACTGGGGCGTCGAGCGCGCGACGAGCGAGAACGCCCGCCAGCGCGCGTTCGCCCAGGCGGCGCTCAACGCCGGCGCGAGCGCGGTGATCGGCGCGCATCCGCACGTCCTGCAGCCCGTCCGGCGCCTCGCCGGCCGGCGGCTGATCGCCTACAGCCTCGGCAACTTCGTCTGGTCGGCCGGCTCGGCGGCCACCGCGCGCACGGGGATCCTGCGCCTGGGCCTGAGCACGCGCGGCGTGGAGAGCTCGCAGGCTGCTGCCGGCGGTCATCGAGGCCACCCGGCCGCGGCTGCTGGGCTGACGCTCACCGTCTGCTCTCATCGACCGCACTAGTCCTGGCCTCGTACGAGGTGTGTCGCGACGAGGAGGTACGGATGGCCAAGAACTAAGCGCATCCTGATCGCCGGCGCCGTGCTCGTCGCCGCCGGGGCCGGCGGCACCGTCGCGGCTGGCCGGCAGCGGTGATGACGAACGCACGACCGGGCCGGAGGCCGACGCCGCCGCGGCGGCCGCGGTGAAGATCGCCGGCGGTGGCCGAGCCGCGGGCGTCGAGCGCGACGCCGAGGGCAAGCGGGTCTGGGAGGTCGAGGTCACGCGGGCCGACGGGACGACGCTCGAGGTCGATCTCGACGCGGCGCTGCGGCAGGTGGCCGCCGAGCGCGAGGACGACGGCAGCGGCGAAGCGGACGACAACGACGACGACTGACCGCGCGAGACGAGCGGCGAGCGACGCGCGACAGCCGCGACGGACGTGGCGAGCCCGTCCCGAGTTCATCCTGTCCTCATAAAGGCTCTGAGAGACTCGCGGCCATGCGGGTGTTGATCGTCGAGGACGAGGTCAAGATGGCGAGCCTCATCCGCCGCGGCCTGCGCGACGAGGGGCTCTCCGCGGACGTCGCGACCAAGGGCGAGGACGCGCTCTGGATGGCCGAGTCGACGGAGTACGACGCGATCATCCTCGACGTCATGCTGCCGGGCGTCGACGGCTTCGAGACATGCCGGCGGCTGCGCGACGCCGGCATCTGGGTGCCGGTCCTCATGCTCACCGCGCGCGACGCGGTCGAGGATCGCGTGGCGGGCCTCGACGGCGGCGCCGACGACTACCTCACCAAGCCGTTCTCCTTCGGCGAGCTGCTCGCGCGCCTGCGGGCGATCGCGCGCCGCGGCGCGACCCCGCGCCCCGCCGTGCTCACCGTCGGCGACCTCTCGCTCGACCCCGCGCCGCCGGCAGGTGTGGCGCGGCGACGGAGGAGATCGCGCTGTCCTCCAAGGAGTTCGCGATCCTCGAGAGCTTCATGCGCCGCCCCGGCGAGGTCATGTCGCGCTTTCAGCTGCTCGAGCACGCGTGGGACTACGAGTACGAGAACAAGTCCAACGTCGTCGACGTCTACGTGCGCTACCTGCGTGAGAAGATCGATCGCCCATTCGGCATGCATTCGATCGAGACGGTGCGCGGCGCGGGTTACCGGCTGCGCCAGGACGCCGCCGGGAACGGACGGACCTGAGCCGGCGCCCGCTGCCGATCCGCCTGCGCGTCACGCTCGCGTTCGCGGGCGTGATGGCGATCGTGCTGGCGCTCATCGCCGTCGGCCTGTACCAGCGCTTCGAGGCCGAGCTCGACGAGACGATCAACCGCGGGCTGCGCGCGCGGGCCGGCCGATGTCGCGCTGTTCGTGCAGAGTCCCGCCGGCCGCCTCGGCGACGCCAGCGCCAGCAAGCTCGTCGACCGCGACGAGAGCTTCGCGCAGATCCTCGAGCTCGACGGGACGATCCGTGACGCGACGCCGTCGCTGCCCGCCAGGCCGCTGCTGACGGTCGCCGAGGTGCGCGCCGCGGCGCGCGCGCCGGCAGACGTTCCTCACGCGGCCCAATCCCTTCGAGACCGAGCCGGCGCGGCTGCTGGCGACGCCCGTCACGGCGCAGGGCCGGCGCCTGCTCATCGTCGTCGGCACCGACTCCGACGATCGCGACGCGGCGCTGCGCCATCTGCTGCTGATGTTCCTGATCGGCGGCCCGGTCGCGCTCCTGCTCGCGTCGCTGGCCGGCTACGGCGTCGCCTCGGCGGCCCTGCACCGGTCGAGCAGATGCGCCGCAAGGCCGCGCAGATCACCGAGCACACGCCCGGCGAGCGGCTGCCCGTCGGCAGCACCGACGACGAGATCGCCCGGCTGGGGACGACGCTCAACACGATGCTCGACAGCCTCGAGCGCTCCTTCGAGCGCGAGCGCGCCTTCGTCGCCGACGCGTCGCACGAGCTGCGCACGCCGCTGGCGATCCTCAAGACCGAGATCGAGCTGGCCCTGCGCGAGGGCCGCACGCACGACGAGCTCGTCGCCGCCCTGCGGTCGGCCGGCGAGGAGACCGATCGCCTCACCGAGCTCGCCGAGGCGCTGCTCGATCATCGCCCGCGCCGACGGCGGCGGGCTCGCGCTCGCGCCGGCGCCGCTGCGCAGCGAGGAGCTGCTCGCGGGCGTCGCGGCGCGCTTCGCGGCCCGCACCGCGGCGCGCGGACGCGAGGTGGTCGTCGACGACGAGCCCGGCGGCGCAGCTCACCGGCGACCGGCGCCGGCTCGAGCAGGCGCTCGGCAACCTGCTCGACAACGCCATGGCGCACGGCGCGGGCACGATCCACCTCGCGGCGCGGGTGCACGGCGGCGCCGTCGAGCTGCACGTGCGCGACGAGGGGCCGGGCTTTCCGCCGCCGTTCATCGCCACGGCGTTCGAGCGCTTCACGCGCGCCGATCCGGCGCGGGCGCGCGGCGGCAGCGGCCTCGGGCTGTCGATCGTGCAGGTCATCGCCCGCGCCCACGGCGGCGTCGCGCGGGCCGCCAACCATCCTGACGGCGGCGCCGACGTGTGGATCGAGCTGCCGCTCGGCGCGGCGGCGCCGGCCGCGACGGACGCGCCGACGGCGTCGCGCGCGTGAGCGCACAGCCGCGCCGCACCGGCCATCAACCGGAGCAACCGCGAAAAAACATTCCGCTTTCGCCCTTGACTTCGGTGTCCGAACTGGTGTCAGCTAGCACGCGAAATCTGAGAGGACGGTGAGAGCGCAGGGCCCTCACCACGACTGTCCGGACAAGGGGATACCGGTGCTCATCGACATGTCTACAGCCATGGAGGGCGCGCGATGATCGCTGCCATCGTCCGGATGTCCCTGCGGTTCCGCGGCCTCGTCGTCGGCCTCGCCGCGGCGATCATCGTCATCGGCGTCATCACCCTGCGCGACGCGCCGGTCGACGTCCTGCCGGAGTTCACTCCGGCCTACGTCGAGATCCAGACGGAGTCGCTGGGCCTGTCGGCGTCCGAGGTCGAGCAGCTGCTCACCGTGCCGCTCGAGGCCGACCTGCTCAACGGCGTCGAGGGCGTCGACGTCATCCGCTCGTCCTCGCTGCCCGGCCTGTCGTCGATCGTGCTCGTCTTCAAGCCCGGCATCGACGTCTACAAGGGCCGCCAGCTCGTCCAGGAGCGCCTGACCCAGCTCGGCGGCGCGGCCTTCCCGAACGTCTCCAAGCCGCCGACGATGCTGCAGCCGCTGTCCTCGTCGAGCCGCGTGATGATGATCGGCCTCTCCTCCGACAGCCTCACCCCGATCCAGAAGTCCGTGCTCGCGCGCTGGACGCTGCGCCCGCGCCTCATGGGCGTCGAGGGCGTCGCGAACGTGGCCGTCTGGGGCATGCGCGACCAGCAGATCCAGGTGCAGGTCGATCCCGAGCGCCTGCGCGACAAGGGCGTGACGCTGCAGCAGGTCATCTCGACCGCCGGCAACGCGCAGATCGCCTCGCCGGTCAGCTACCTCGAGGCCTCGGTGCCCGGCACCGGCGGCTTCATCGAGACGCCGCAGCAGCGCCTGCAGGTGCGCAACGTCTTCGACAAGATCGCCGACCCCAAGGAGCTCGGCAAGGTCACGGTCGAGGGCTCGGGCGGCAAGCTGCGCCTGACCGACGTCGCCAACGTCGTCGAGAACCACCAGCCGCTGATCGGCGACGCGGTGGTCAACGACGCCGATGGCCTGCTGCTCGTCGTCGAGAAGTTCCCCGGCTCCGACGCCAAGGCCGTCAGCGAGGGCGTCGAGGACGCGCTCGAGAAGCTCGCGCCCGGGCTCACCGGCCTGCAGACCGACACCTCGGTCTTCCGCCCCGCCGACGTCATCGACGAGGCGCTCGGCAACCTCACGACGGCGATCCTCATCGGCGCGCTGCTGCTCGTGCTGGCGCTCGTCGCGGTGCTCATGCGCTGGCGCACGCTGCTCGTCGCGCTCATCACGATCCCGACCTCGCTCGTCGCGGCGGCGGTCGTCCTCGACCTGCTCGGCGAGACGTTCAACGCGATCACGTTCGCCGGCCTGGCGCTCGCGCTGGCGGTCGTCGTCGACGACGCGGTGACGGGGGCCGAGAACATCGCCCGGCGCCTGGCCCAGCGCCGCGCGGAGGGCAGCGAGGCGCCGATCGCCGCGACCGTGCTCGACGCCACGCGCGAGATCCGCTCCCCGCTCGGCTACGGCGCGCTCATCGCCCTGCTCGTGATCGTGCCGCTGGCGATCATGGAAGGCCGGCCGGGCGCGTTCCTCGCCCCGCTCGCCGCCGCCTACGCGGTCGCGGTCGTGGCGGCGACGATCCTGGCGCTCACGCTGACACCGGCGCTCGCCGTCCTGCTCAAGCCCGCCGAGCACGGCTCGCCGCTCATGGCGCGCCTGTCCGGCCTCTACGCGGGCGCTGCTGGGATCGGTCCTGGCGCCGCCCCGTCGCGGCGCTGGCGAGCGTCGCCGCGCTCGGCCTCGCCGTCGTCGTCGCGCTGCCGGCCATGGGGCTCTCGCTGCTGCCCGCGCTCGAGGACCGCAACCTGCTCGTCCGGCTCGACGCGCAGCCCGGCACCTCCAACCCGCGCATGACGGCGATCGCCACCGGTCTCAGCCGCGACCTGCGGCGCATCGACGGCGTGCAGAACGTCGGCGGCCAGGTCGGCCGCGCCGTCAGCGGCGACCGGATCGTCGACGTCAACTCGGCCGAGGTCGTCGTGAGCATGAAGCCCGGCGCCGACTACGACGACACGCGCGCGGCGATCGACGCGGCCGTCGCCCGCGTCAGCGGCGCCACGGCGCAGACGACGACGTACTCCGGGCAGAAGCTGCGCGACGTCGGCGCCGTTAACAGCGGCGAGAACCTCGCCACGGGTGACGGCCTCGGCGTGCTGACCGGCGCCGGCAAGCCGCTCACCGTCCGCCTCTACGGCCAGGACCTCGCGACGCTGCAGCGCGAGGCGGCGCGGGTGCAGCGGCTCATGAACGGCATCGACGGCGTCACCGACGCCACCGTCGAACGCCCGTCCGTGCAGCCGACGCTGCGCATCGAGGTCGATCTCGACCGCGCGCGGCGCTTCGGCGTCAAGCCCGGTGACGTGCGCCGCGCGGAGGCGATCCTCCTGCAGGGGATCCTCGTCGGCAGCACCTTCAAGGAGCAGAAGGTCTTCGACGTCATGGTCCAGGGCGACCCGAAGCTCGCCACGAGCGAGGCGGCCGTGCGCAACCTGCTCATCGACCGGCCCGACGGCGGCCACGTGCGCCTGAGCCAGGTGGCCGACGTGCGCGTCGCCAGCACGCCGACGGTCATCAAGCGCGAGGGCGTCTCGCGCAAGCTCGACATCGAGGCGAACGTCAGCGGCCGCAGCGTCGGCGACGTCAAGGCCGAGGTCGAGCGCCGGCTCGCCGACCTGCCGCTGCCGCTGGAGTACCACGCCCAGGTCCTCGACCAGACGCTCGCCGACGAGATCAACGCCGGCCAGGTCCTCGGCTTCGGGCTCGCCGCCCTGATCGCGGCCTTCCTGCTGCTGCAGGCGGCGCTTCCGCAGCTGGCGGCTGGCCGTGATGGCCTTCCTCGCGCTGCCGGCCGCGCTCGCCGGCGGCGTGCTCGGCGCGCTGCTGCTCGGCAGCTCGATCACGCTCGGCGCGCTCATCGGGCTCATGGCGCTGGTCGGGCTGGCGGCGCGCCAGGCGCTCGTGCTCGTCCGCCACCTGCAGCGCCTCGAGCAGGTCGACGAGCTCGCGTTCGACGAGGATCTCGTGCGCCGCGGCGCCGGCGAGCGCCTCGCGCCCGTCCTCGCGAGCACGCTGGCCCTCGGCGCCGTCATGGCGCCGTTCGCGCTCATGGGCTCGATCGCCGGGCTGGAGATCATCCACCCGATGGCGGTCGTCGTCCTCTGCGGCCTCGTCACCTCCACGGCGCTGACGCTGCTCGTGCTGCCCGCGCTGTACCTGCACTACGAGACCGGACGACCGCGGCCGGTGCTCGAGCCGGCGGCGCAGGAGTCCGACGACGCCCGCGTGCTCGCGTTCGAGTTCGGCGGCGAGCCGGCCGCGAAGACGCCGGCGTGATGAGCGCCTCCGCGACGCCGCACCGGACCGGCCGCCGCGTCGCGGCCGCGCTGGCGATGCTCGCCGCAGGCGTGTCGCTGTCGGCGTGCAAGGAGGTCAAGACCGCCGACAAGGAGCACTACAGCCCGGCGAAGATCAGCCCCGTCAAGGGCGGAGCCGAGGGCCTGCTGTCGGTCACCCTCACGCAGGAGGGCGCCGACCGCATCGCGCTCGCGACCGGCCGCGTGGCGAAGCGCGCGGGCCAGACGGTCATCCCCTACGCGGCGCTGCTCTACGAGAAGGACGGCAGCGCGTTCGTCTACACGAACCCGCGCGGGCTGACGTACGTGCGCGCGCACATCGAGATCGACCGCGTGGCCGGCCAGAGCGTGCTGCTGCGCGAGGGCCCCGCGGCCGGGACCAAGGTCGTGACGACCGGCGCGCCGCAGGTCCACGGCGCCGAGCTGGAGTACGGCGAGTACTGATGCGCGCCCGGATGGACAACCACTGATGCGCTGGATCGTCTCCCGCAGCCTGCGCTACCGCTGGCTCGTCATCTTCGTCGCGACCGGGCTCATGGTCTTCGGCGCGGTGTCGATCCCGGGCGCGAAGGTCGACGTCTTCCCGGAGTTCGCCCCGCCGCAGGTGGAGATCCAGACGATCGCGCTGGGCAACTCGTCGGCCGAGGTCGAGGAGCTCGTCACGGTCCCGATCGAGGAGGTCCTGCAGGGCATCCCGGGCCTGAAGGAGCTGCGCTCCAAGTCGGTCTCCCAGCTGTCCTCGATCCGGCTCATCTTCGAGAAGGGCACCGACGAGACGAAGGCCCGCCAGCTCGTCCAGGAGCGCGTCGCGCAGGTCGTCCCGAACATCCCCACGTGGGCGAGCCCGCCGTGGATGATGCCCGCCGCGTCGGCGACGAGCCGGATCATGAAGATCGGCCTGAGCTCGGAGAAGCTCGACCTCACCGAGCTGTCGGCGATCTCCTACTGGACGATCCGCCAGCGCCTCATGCGCGTGCCCGGGGTGGCGTCGGTCGACATCTACGGCGAGCGCCTCAAGCAGCGCCACATCCAGGTCGACCCGGCCAAGCTCGCGCGCTACGGCATCTCGATCGACCAGGTCATGGAGGCCGGCTCGGAGGCGCTGGACGCCGGCGTGCTGCAGTACGCCAAGAGCTTCACGGTCGGCCAGGGCGGCTTCGTCGAGTCCGGCAACCGGCGGCTGAACATCGAGAACGTCCAGGCGATCAAGGGACCCGCGGACCTCGCGAAGGTGGCGGTCGCGCGGCGCGGCGGCCGCGTGCTGCGGATGGCCGACATCGCCGACGTCGTGCAGGACCACCAGGCGCTGTGGGGCGAGGGCGTCGTCAACGGCGGGCCCGGCCTGCTGCTCATCGTCCAGAAGTACCGCGGCGCGAACACCGTCGAGGTCACCAAGGGCGTCGACACGGCGCTGACCCAGCTCAAGGCCGGGCTGCCCGGCGTGAACGTCGACGCGGAGATCTTCCGCCCGGCGACGTTCATCGAGCAGTCGATCGACAACCTCAGCAAGGCGCTGCTGATCGGCGTGCTGCTCGTGATCGTGATCATCATGGCCTTCCTCTTCGAGCTGCGGACGGCGTTCATCAGCCTCATCGCGATCCCGCTCTCGCTGCTGGCGGCGGTGCTCGTGCTCGACGTGCGCGACACGACGATCAACGTCATGGTCCTCGCGGGGCTGGTGGTCGCGATCGGGGTGGTGGTCGACGACGCGATCATCGACGTCGAGAACATCGTCCGGCGTTTGCGCCAGGCGCGCGAGGCGGGCAGCCAGAGATCGACGTTCCGGATCGTGCTCGCGGCCTCGGTCGAAGTGCGGACCGCGATCACGTACGCGACGATCATCAACGTCGTGGCGATCGTCCCGGTGCTGTTCTTGACCGGGCTGTCTGGGTCGTTCTTCGAGCCGCTCGTGCTCTCCTACGCGCTCGCCGTGCTCGTGTCGATGGCGGTGGCGATGACCGTCACGCCCGCCCTCTGCCTGCTCATGCTCACGCGCGGGATGCGCACGAAGGAGGCGCCGCTGCTGCGCGTCCTCAAGCGCGGCTACGGCGCGGCGCTGGCCGTCATCCTGCGCCGCCCCAGCCCGGCGATCGGCTTCGCGCTCCTCGCCACGATCGCCGGCCTGGCGATCTATCCGTCGCTCGGTTCGCAGCTGCTGCCGAACTTCAAGGAGCGCGACTTCCTCATGCACTGGCTGACCGAGCCGTCGACGAACGTCAAGGAGGAGTACCGCATCTCCGTCGCGGCCTGCAAGGACCTGCAGGAGATCCCGGGCGTGCGCAACTGCGGCTCGCACATCGGCCAGGCGCTGCTGTCGGACGAGGTCTACGGCGTGTACTTCGGCGAGAACTGGATCTCGATCGACAAGGACGTCGACTACGACAAGACGCTGGCCGCCGTCGCGCGGACCGTCGACGGCTACCCCGGCATGCAGCGCGACGTGCAGACGTACCTGCGCGAGCGCGTCAAGGAGGTGCTGACCGGCACGAGCGGCGCGATCGTCGTGCGCGTCTTCGGCCCCGAGCCGAAGGTGCTCGGCGAGCTCGCCGACGGCGTCGTCAAGCGCATCTCCGACACGCCGGGGCTCGTCGAGACGAACGCCGGGCTGCAGAAGGAGATCCCGCAGATCAACGTCGAGCTCGACCTCGAGAAGGCGCGCCAGTTCGGCCTCAAGCCGGGCGACATCCGCCGCCAGACGTCGGTGTACATCGGCAGCGAAGAGGTCTCGGACATCTTCACGGGCGGCAAGGCCTTCGACGTGCACGTGTGGTCGAAGGCGTCGGCGCGCGACAGCTTCGACGACGTCAAGAACCTGCCGATCGACGTCCCCGGCGGCGGAAAGATCAAGCTCTCGGACGTCGCTGGCGTGACGATCGGCCCGAGCCCGAACGCGATCCTGCGCGAGCAGCAGTCGCGGTTGATCAACATCGAGGCCAACGTGGCCGAGGACGCCGACCTCGGCGCGGCGGTCGACGAGGTCGAGGATCGCATCGACGGCTTCCAGTTCCCGGTCGGCTACCACGCCGAGGTCGTCGGCGAGGCGTCGGAGCTGGCGACGGCGCAGAGCCGGCTGGGGATCTTCGGCATCGGCGCGGCGATCGCGATCTTCCTGCTGCTGCAGGCGGCGTTCGGCAGCCTGCGCCTGGCCGCCCTCGCCTTCCTGCTCCTGCCGATCTCGCTCGTCGGCGGCGTGCTCGCGGTCAAGCTCTTCGGCAACGGCATCCTGTCGCTGGGAGGGCTCGTCGGCTTCCTCACCGTCTTCGGCATCGCGGCGCGCAACGGGATCCTCATGATCAGCCACTTCCAGCACCTCGAGCACGTCGAGCGACAGCCGTTCGGGCCCGAGCTCGTCCTGCGCGGCGCCAAGGAGCGGCTGGCGCCGATCCTCATGACCGCGCTGGCGACGGGCCTGGCGATCGTGCCGCTGGCCTACGCGGGCAGCATCCCCGGCCACGAGATCGAGCACCCGATGGCGATCGTCATCCTCGGCGGCCTGGCCACCTCGACGCTGCTGAACCTGTTCATCATCCCCTCGCTGTACCTGCGCTTCGCGAAGCCTCGCCGCGAGGCGGCGCGCGCTGTCGTGGACGCGCCGCCCCAGCCGGTGGAGGCGCCCGTCTCGGCGTAAGCCGCGCGGCATCTTGCTGCGCTGTCGCGCCGCGCTGGTTGCGGTGCCGACCCTGCTGAAACGGCATCGTTGAGGGCGTCAAGGGAGCGTGGTCCGCGGCGAATCGGCCAGGGCCGGCCGGGGTGTGGCGAATGGTGCACGGTATGCGTGCACCATTCGCCACACCCCCTGCCAACCGAGCCAATCGGGCCCCGCACGAACGCCGAACCCGGCCCGCTCGCCGCCACCAAGCCGACTGACACCCCCTCATCGATGCAGTTAAGACGCCGGCGACCAGGCCGGCGCGGCGCGACAGCGCACCCCACGAGACCACGCCGTTTCGTCCGCACGAGACGGGGGAATCCTCACGCTGCTTTCAGAAGTGCCCGATATAACCCCCGACAGGCTGTGTGAGGAAGGAGGAACGGCATGACGTTCTCTGTGTTCATGTTTGTGGCCGGCGGCTACGCGGTCGCCCTCCTCGCCACCATGCTCGTGCTCGAGACCACGCGCGAACCCGTTCCCCAGCAGCCTCGTATGCGCCATGCCGGCGAGGATGGGCGCCTGCGGGCCTGGGCGCGCCTGCGGCGCGACTGCCCCGCCGGCCACGAGCCCACGCTGCCGCTGCGCGCGGCGCGTCAGGCGGCTCCGGCGCGGCGCCGGCGCTCGGCGCCGCGATCCTGCCGCTGAGCCGCGCCCGTCACGATCCCAGCGGCGTGACCTGACGCAGCAGCTCGGCGTTCTCGTCGCGGAAGCGCGCCTCCTTCTCCTCGCGCACCGTGTCCTCGACCGCGGCGATGTGCTTCGCCTCGCACGCCAGGTCGTGCCGAGTCAGCTCGACCTCGCGGCGCTGCAGCGCGGCCAGCGCGGCCTTGTCGTAGGACCCTTCCGGCGCGACCTGGCCCGGTGGCAGGACCTCCCCGACGATCGCCTCCAGGCGCTGGCGGATGTCGTCCTCGACCGCCTCGGAGTCCTCGAAGTCCTCGCCGGTCGCCTCGCGCATGCACGTGCGCCACCGCGCGAACGCCTTCACGACGCGCTGGTCGTTGACGATCGACTCGTCGAGCTCGTCGAGCCGGCGCTGCAGCGTCGTCAGCAGCCGGGTGCCCCCGAACGCCGCTTCCGTCGCCTGCTTCGTGCACCCCTCAAGCTGGCTGAAGTCGCCGTTGTCGACGGCGAAGGCGAACGTCTGCTCCGGCTTGCCGCCGTTCAGCGTGCGGTCGTAGGCGCGCCGGTCGGCCTCGCCGAGCTGGGCGCGGATGCGCGCGTTGGGGTCGCTCTGCGCCGAGCCCTTGCCGTAGAGCGTCGCGATGCCGTGCCCGTACGTGCGCTCGAACTCCTCGTCGCTCATGTTCGGCTTGCCGGTCAGCGCGGCCTGCACGGCCACGGGATCGCCGGGCACGTAGTCGAAGCCCTCGGCCTTCATGCAGGCGGCGATCGCGTTCTCGACCTTCGCCTGCGCGCCCGCGATGCCCTGGCGCGTGAATCCGAGCTGGTCCTCGACGCTGCCGTCCGCCGCCGTCGCCGGCTGCGTGGCGGTCGTCGCGGCCTCCTCGTCGCCGGAGCCGCCGCAGCCGGCCAGCAGCGCCGCGCCGAGCGTCGCGGCCAGCGCCGCGCGGTGCAGGCGGCGCGCGATCACGTGCCCGCCCGCAGGGCGTCGACGGGCTCCATGCGGGCCGCGCGGATCGCCGGGTAGGTGCCCGACAGCAGGCCGATGACGGCTCCGAGCAGCGGCGCGGCGAGCGGGATCCACGGGTCGAGCACGGGCGTCCATGTTCGCGCGGCGGAGATCGCCACGATGACGAGCGTCCCGATGCTGGCGCCGATGATCCCCCCGAGCGCGCCCATCGCGCTGCTCTCGACGAGAAACTGCGCGGCGATGTGCCGGCGCGCGGCGCCGAGCGCGCGGCGCAGCCCGATCTCCCCCACGCGCTCGAGCACCGAGACGAGCGTCACGTTGGCGATCCCGATCGCGCCGACGAGCAGCGAGACGCCACCGAGCAGGACGAAGAGCGCGTTGAGGTCGTTGCGGACCTCGCCCTTGAGCTCGCGCGGGTCGGGCGGGGCGGCGACCCTGAGCTGCGCGGCCTGCATCGGCGCAAGCGCGACCGGCGCCTGCTCGGCGATGAGCTCGGTGGCGCCGACGCGCGTCTCGATCTGCGCGAGGCCGGGCGCCCGCAGGCCGTACTCGCGCGCCGCCGTCCCTTCGGGCATGACCATCGCCCCGAGCAGCGACGGCTGGCGCTCGACGCTGTCCAGGATCCCGATGACGAGGTACAGGCGATCGTCGAGCCGCACGGCGGGCGACTGGTCGACGCGCGAGACGTTCAGCCGCTCGGCCGCGTTGGGGCCGAGCACGACGACGCGGTCGGCGCGCGCCGAGTGGCCGGCGTCGGGCAGGCGGCCGGTCTTCAGGCGCGCACGCACGGCGCGCCACAGCCCGGGCGAGGCGGCCTTGACCGGCACCTGGAAGGCCGTCTGGCCGAGTGGGTCGTTGATCGGGACCGAGCTGGCGAGCTGGCCGCCGACGTCGACATCCGACAGGCTGCCGGCGGCGACGACGCCGTTGAGCCGCTGGAGGCGGTCCTCGACGCGAAACGGCAGCACGCTGGCCGCGGTGTTCGCGCCGCGGCGCGCCGGCGAGACGACGATGTCGGTCGACGCGACCGCGTCGAAGCGCCCGACGATCTGGTTGGAGGCCGTCTTCGAGAGGCCGAGCGTGGCGACGAGGGCGGCGACGCCGACGACCGTGCCGAGCACGGTCAGCGCGACGCGCGCGGGGCGCGCCATCAGGCCCGAGCCCGCCTCGGCCAGCAGGTCGCGCAGCGGCAGCTGCGGGCGGTCGCCAGGCCGGGGCCGTCGGCGCTCGCGCATCAGACGTGCTCGGTGAGACGGCCGTCGACGATCGTGGTGCGGCGCGGCATGCGCGCGGCCACGCTCTCGTCGTGGGTGATGAGCAGCATCGTCATCCCGCCGCGCACGAGCTCCTCGAAGAGCTCGAGCATCGACTCGGTGTTCGCGGAGTCGAGGTTGCCTGTCGGCTCGTCACAGAGCAGCAGGCTCGGCGAGCCGGTCAGGGCGCGAGCGATCGCCACGCGCTGCTGCTGGCCGCCGGAGAGCTTGCCGGGCAGGAAGTCGGCGCGCTCGGCGACCCCGACGCGCTCGAGCGCGTCCATCGCACGCTCCCGGCGCCCGGTGCGATCGCCGCCGCGGTAGACCTCCGAGAGCATCACGTTCTCGACCACCGTGCGGTGCGCGAGCAAATTGAAGGTCTGAAAGACGAAGCCGAGCAGGCGGCCGCGCACCGCGGCGAGCTCCTCCTCGTCCAGCGACGCCACGTCGGTGCCCTCGATGAGATAGCGCCCCCCGGTCGGCCGGTCGAGGCAGCCGACGATGTTCAGCAGCGTCGACTTGCCCGAGCCGGACGGGCCGACGATCGCGATCGCGTCGCCGCGGTCCACGACGAGGTCGACGCCGCGCAGCGCCCGCACGGGCGGCTCGCTGCCGAACGTGCGGCTGACGTTGCGCAGCTCGACGACGGGCGAATCGGGGTGCGGCGCGAGCTCGCGGCGCGGTCGCGGTCGCGGGCGCTCGGCTGTGCGCGGCCGGGTCAGCGCGGCGAAGCGCCGCTCCGGGTCACGGGCCACGGAAGGTGCCCTGGCCGCCACTGGTCGTCGCACCCGGCTCGGGCTCGGGCGCCCCCGCGGGCGGCGGCGCCGCGGTCGTCGTGGCGGGCGTCGTCGTCGTGCCGGCCGGGGCGGCCGCGCCCGAGCCCGAGCCCGCGCTCCCGCCCGCGCCCGCGCCGGCCGCCGCGCTCGGCGTCGTGCTGACGCCGGACGGGGTGGCGGGGGCCTGCGAGCCGGTCGTGCCCTTGCCGGCCGAGCGGGCGCCCGCGCCGACGACGACGAGATCGCCCTCCGTCAGCTCGCCGGCCTTGCGTGGCGAGACCTCGACGAGGCCCTGCGCGCGCAGGCCGGTGCGCACGTAGACGAGGCTCGCCCGGCCCGCGCGGTCGACCTGCACGCGCTCGCGCCCGTCAGCCCCGATCGACAGGGCGCTGATCGGGACCGCGAGCACCTCGCCGGCCGTGCTCTGGACGGCGATGGAGAGCTTGACCGACGCGCCGACGAGCGCGGCGGGCGCGTCGAGCGGCGTCACCTCGAAGTACGTGCGACCCGGATCGAAGTTCGCGTTCGTGCCCGGCTTGTCGGCGACCTCGCTGACCTGTCCGCTGATGTCGATGCGCAGATCGGACTCCTCGATGCGGACCCGGTCGCCGACGTGCACGAGATCCTTCTCCTGCGGCGACAGCGACGAGTCGATCGCCAGCCGGGTGTTGCTGACAGTCATGACGTCGCCCGACAGCTGGCTGCCGCGCTCGGCGGCGACGGAGTCCACGCGCACCGGCGTGCTGGCGAAGAACAGGACCTCGTCGGCGGGCACCTGGATGCCGCTGCGCCCGGCCAGCCGCATGAACTCCCGCCGCACGCGGCTGAGCTCGATGGACGCCGTCGCCACGAGGCCGCGCTCGGCCCGCATGCCCGGCGTCTGGCCGAGGATCCGGACGCGCGCCAGCGCGAGCTGGTGCTTGCGCTGGAGGGTGGCAAGCGTGCGCTGCGCCTCGAACGAGTCGGCCTTGGCGAGGGCGAGGTCGCGCACGGCCTTGCGACCGTCGTCGCGCGCTCGGCGGATCGACTCGGTGAGGACCTTCCTCGCGGCATCGAGCGCGTTCTGCGCGGCCGTGATGTCGGCGCGCGCGCTGGCCATCTGCGTGAGCGCCACGCGCAGCGCCGTGCTCGCCGCCGCGCGTTCGGCCTCGGCGTCCTGGGGCAGCGTGTTGAGCTCGCGCTGGGCGTCGTCGCGCGCGCCGGTCGCCTCGGCGAGGGCGTTCTGCTTCGCGGTCAGGTCGACCTGGGCCGCGGCGAGGTCGCGCCGCGCGGTGGCGTCGCCGCTGCGCTCCTGGCGGCCGGCGATCCTCGCGAGGTCGCGCGCCTCCGCGATCCGCGAGCGCGCGGAGACGATCGCGGCGCGGGCGGGCGGAAGCGCCTCGGCGGCGGCGGCCGCGTCGAGTCGCGCCTGGTTGACGTCGGCGTCACCGGTGCGTTCGGCGACTCGCGCCTGCAGCAGGCTGTCGCTCGCCGCCGCGACGGCGGCGGCAGCCGTGCCGAGCTTCTCGCTCTGGCCTTCGGTGAGACCGAACGGCGCGGCGTCGTGGCTGCGGTACAGCTCGGCGACGGCCGCGCCGGTCGCACCGTCGTAGCGCCCGTCGGCGGCGCCCGGGGAATGGCCGAGCCGGGCCAGCGCGCGCTCGAGCTGCATGACGTCCGTCCCGCTGTCGCCCGGACCGAGGTCGCGGTCCATCGGCGTCTGGCCCTGCAGGACGAACACCGGCCGGCCCGAGACGGTCAGCGCGACCGAGCCCTCGCGCAGTTGGGCGTCGCGTTGCGGCGGTCGCGAGACGACCTGGGTGCTGTTCTTCAATCCCGAGACCGGCAGCGCGATCGCCTGCGGCTCGCCGTAGCGCACCGTGCCGCGCACGATCACCTCGGTCGCCAGCGCGCGCCGCTCGACCGGGACGCTGATGAGCGATGGGTCCGGCGCGGCGGTGTCGGCCGCGATCTGGGCGGGCGAGCGGATCTGGCTGGCGGCGGCCCAGCCGGCGCACGCGAGCAGCACGACGCCGATCAGGGCGGCGCCGACGGTGCGTCTGTTGCTCGGGAACCTCTTCCAGCCAGGCCACGTCGGAAACCTCATCCAGCCAGCCACTCCTGTCGCGCCACGGATTACGTGCAGCCGAGAACCTGCCGAGCGAAGATGAGGACGAGATGAGACCCGGTCAGCGCGCCAGAAAGGCGACCAGCAGCTCCTCGAGCCGCTCGGGACTGTCGACCTGCGCGAAGTGCGAGCTGTGCTCGATCCAGTGGTACTCGGCGTCCGGCAGGAGCTCGCGCAGGCGCTCGCCGTCGGCCGGTGAGACGGTCGGATCCTCGCGCGAATACGTGAGCTGGACGGGTATTGGGAACGCCGCGCCGGCGTCGCGGCGGCGCTCGAGTTCGCTGGTGAACGCGCGCAGGTCGCGCGGGTCCAGGGAGTCGCGCAGCCAGCTCGTGAAGGAGCGCGCACCGGCCGCGGTGGCCAGCGGCTCGCCGTACTCGCGCGCCTCCTCGCGGGACTTCAGTGTCTCGTCGTAGTAGTGGACGTTGCGGTGCGCCCAGCGGTACGGGTCGTGGCGCACGACCCGGCGCAGGACGGCGGCGACGCCGGGGACGCGCAGCGCGACATGCAGCCCTACGAGACGCGCGTCGGCGACGACGGGAGCGTGGACGACCGCGAGGCGCTCGAAGCTCGCCGAGCGGGTCAGGGCCGCGCGCAGGCAGAGGTAGCCACCCAGCGAGTTGCCCACCGCCGCGCAGCCCTCGATGCCGAGCGCGGCCTGCAGCTCGCCGATGAACGCGGCGAGCGCCGGCGCCGTCGGGCGGTGGTCGCCGAGCGGCCCGCTGCGCCCGCAGCCGGGCAGGTCGGGCATCACGAGCCGGTGGCGCTCGGCGAGCGAGCTCGCGAGCAGGTAGCGCCACGAGTAGCCGGCGGTCATGAGGCCGTGAACGAGCAGCAGCGGCGGCGCGTCGGGCGGGCCGTAGCTCGTGACGCGCGTGGTGAGAGGACCGAACGGCCGCGAATCGACGACGACGTCGGCCGTCTCGGCCTGCATGAACGGGTGCGGCCGCCGCGGCTGCTCGGGCAGCGCCTCGTAGGGCAGCTGCTCGAAGGGCGCGAGCTTCGGCCGTCGCGTCGCGTCGCGCACGTTCATGCGGGAGCGCTTTCACATCCGGGGCGTTTGGCGAGCACGGCAGCGGCGTACCCGCTCGCGCGCTCGATGCGTCTCGTCGCGGCCGCGATCAGGCCGGCGACTCGAGCGACGGCGCCGCCGCGGCGGCGCGGCGGCGGGCCGGCGCGCCGCCGTCCCAGCGCACGAGCTCGGGCTCGCCGCGCTCGGGCAGCGGGATCTCGATCACATCGAAGTCGCGCGGGACCTCGGTGTCGGGGAAGACCGCGCGCGCCTCGTCGCGGATCTCATGGCCGGCGTAGCGCGAGGAGAGGTGCGTCAGCGCGAGGAGACGGACCTCGGCGTCGGCGGCGACCTGCGCCGCCTGGCGAGCGGTGCTGTGCAGCGTCTGGGCGGCTCGCTCGGCGTCCTCGTGCAGGAAGGTCGCCTCGTGGACGAGCAGGTCGGCGCCGTGCGCGGCCACGACGACGGCGTCGGTCGGCGCCGTGTCGCCGCTGATCACGATGCGCCGCCCGGCGCGCGCCTCGCCCATGACCTGGTCGGGCGTGACGCCGTCGATCGTCTCGCCGCGCTGCAGCCTTCCGAAGTCGGGGCCGGGCGTGACGCCGAGGCGCTGGGCGAGCTCGGCGTCGAAGCGGCCGGGGCGCGCGTCCTCGACGAGCGCATAGCCGAACGCGGTGCCGCGGTGGCGCACGGCGAACGGGACGATCTCCAGGTCGTCGCGGCGGACCGCCTCGTCGGGCTCGAGATCGCGAAACGTCAGGCCGTAGCGGGGGCGCCCGTAGACCGGCCGCAGGCGCTCGAGCAGCGCGCTGGTGCCGGGCGGGCCGTGGACCGTCAGCGGCTTGTCGCGGTCGCGCAGCTCGAAGGACTTCAGCATGCCGGGAAGGCCGAGCCAATGGTCGGCGTGCAGGTGCGTGAGGAAGACATCGGTCAGATCGGCGAGGCCGACCGATTTGACGAGTTGGCGCTGCGTGCCCTCGCCGCAGTCGATGAGGATCCGCTCCGCGCCACGGCGGACGAGCAGCGCCGGCAGGCCGCGGCGAGCCGACGGAACCGAGCCCGCGGTGCCCGCGAAGAAGAGCGAGAGGTCCACGGTGGCGAGGGTACTGCGGTGGGTAGGGTCCCCCCATGTTGCGCGAACCGCTGCGCGAGGGCGGCACGCTGCTGAAGGAGTTTCGCGCCTTCATCCTGCGCGGAAACCTCGTCGATCTCGCCGTCGCGGTCGTCATCGGCACCGCCTTCACGGCGGTCGTCACGGCGTTGGTGAAGTTCGTCATCACGCCGCTGATCGCCGCGATCGGCGGCCAGTCGGACTTCTCGAACCTGAAGTTCTCGATCCGCGGCAGCGACATCATGTACGGGGCGTTTCTCAACGCGCTGATCTCGTTCGTCATCGTCGCGGCCGTCGTCTTCTTCTTCGTGATCAAGCCGGTCAACGCGCTGATCGAGCGCTTCAAGCCCGATCCGCCGGTGGATGTGGAGACGCGGGCGTGCCCAGAGTGCCTGAGCGATATCCCGCGGGCGGCGACGCGGTGCGCGTTCTGTACTGCGCGGGTGACGGCCGTGCCGCCTGCGCCGCCTGCGCCTGCCGCTGCGGCCGACGCCTAGGCGGCGGTGCGCTGTGGCGCCATGTCGGCGGGGTATCGGTCTGCTGAACTGCTCGTCGAGGGTGTCGGGGGGGCGGGCTGGCGGCGTTTCGGCCGGCGTTGATCGAGTGATCGGAGGGGGCCAGAAGTCGCACCACCCCCCACGCCCCGGACGCAACGCCGCCACCCCAACCAGACGATGCAGTTCCAGCAAGGTCGGCACCAGCCACGCGCGGCGCGCCGGCGCATGCAGCAGCACGGTGTAACCGAACGCCACCCCGGGTGTCTTACTGACCAATGGTCAACAAGATTCCGGAGGCAGCATGGATTCGCTCGCTCGCAGGGGCAGGTCGACGGCACGGTGGGCATGGCAGCACTTCCGGCTCGTCGCGGGGATCGCGCTCGTCGTCGGCCTCAGCCTCACGCTCGCGGCCAACCGCGACGCGCTGGCCGCCGTCGACTGGACGATCGAGCCCTTCGCGCTGGCGGGCGCCATCGCCCTGCTCGCCGCCGCCCCGCTCGCCCAGGCTCTGACGCTGCGCATCGCCCTGCGCCGCCTCGGCGCCGCCGCGCCGCCCGCCGGATCACTGCGCGTCTGGGCGCGCTCCTTCGCCCTGCGCTACGAGCCCAGCGGGGCGGTCGGCTTCGTCTACCGCGTCCGCGAGCGCGAGCGCCTCGGCGCGACGACCCCGCAGGTCCTCACGGCCACCGGCTACGAGCAGCTCGCGGCGGTCACGGCCGGCGCGCTCGTCGCGGTGGCGGCGTTCGCCGCCGCCGGCGGGCGCCCGCCGCTCGTCGCGCTGCTGCTCGCCGGCGCCCTCGCGGCCGCCGCCATCGCCTCGCGCCCGGCACTGCTCGGCGACCGGATCGCGCGCTGGGCGGCCCGCCGCGGCGTGACCGTGGCCGGCCCGATGCGCGGGCGCACGCTTACGCTGCTCATCGCCATCAACGCCGTCGGCTGGGCGGCCACCGCGGCCGGCGCCACGCTGCTGGCCGACGGCCTCCTCGGCCCGGTCGCGCCGGACGCCTTCACCCTGCTCGGCGCGTTCGCCCTGTCAAGCGTGGTCGGCGCGCTCATGCCGCTGCTGCCCGCCGGTCTCGGCCCGCGCGACGCCGCCCTGACGCTCGCGCTCACGCCGGTCATCGGCCCGGGCGCGGCGACCGTGCTCGCGCTCGCGCTGCGCGTCGTCTCCTTCGCCGGCGAGCTGCTCGCCATCGGCGTCGCCGAGATCGCCGCGCTCGTGCTGATGCGCCGCGAGCGGGCCGTGGTCGCGCCGCTCGCCGTGCCCGCGTACCTGCCCGCCGTGCCCGACGCCTCCGCCGGCAGCGGGACCGACCCCCGCACGATCGTCGTCGTCCCGACCTATGACGAGCGCGAGTCGCTGCCCCTGTTCGTCGAGCGCTTCGCCCCGACCGGTCTGGACCTGCTCATCGTCGACGACAGCTCGCCCGACGGCACCGGCGAGCTCGCCGTGGCGCTCGCTGCCGAGCGCCCCTGGATGCACGTCCTGCATCGCGCCGAGAAGGATGGCCTCGGCATGGCCTACCGCGCGGGCTTCGCCTGGTGTCTGCAGCGCGAATACACGGTCATCGGCCAGATGGACTGCGATCTCTCCCACCCGCCCGAGAAGCTCGCCGAGATGCGCGCGGTGCTGCTCGAGCGCGACGCCGGCCTCGTGCTCGGCTCGCGCTACCTGCCCGGCGGCGGCACCGACGGCTGGAGCGCGACCCGCCTCGCGCTCAGCCGCATCGGCTGCAGCGCGTCGCGCCGGGTGCTCGGGCTGCCGTTCTCGGACCTCAGCGGCGGCTTCAAGCTATGGCGCGCCGAGACCCTCGCCGCGATCGACATGGACGAGCTGCTGAGCGCCGGCTACGCGTTTCAGGTCGAGACGACGCAGCTCGCCCATCTGGCCGGCACGCGCATCGAGGAGGTCCCGTTCGTCTTCTCCGAGCGCGTCGCCGGCGCGTCGAAGATGACCCTGCGCATCTCGCTGGAGGGCATCCGCGTCACGCTGGCGCTGCGCCGGCACCGCCGGCCGGCGCGCGACCACCGACTGCTCGGCGCCCTGTAGCCTGACGGGCGTACGCGCCCGTAGCTCAGCTGGATAGAGCGCCGCCCTCCGGAGGCGGAGGTCGCAGGTTCGAATCCTGCCGGGCGTACTGATCACACGATCCCGTGCCCGCATTCGACTGCAATGTCCGCAGCGAGCGAGGGGTGCTTGCGGGCACCTCTTTCGTAAGCGTTGCCGATCAGCGCACGCGAAGCGTCACGGCTCGGCTGCGAGAGCTGAGGTAGCCGTAG
Source organism: uncultured Actinomycetes bacterium (assembly GCA_963751065.1). Classification (GTDB taxonomy): domain Bacteria; phylum Actinomycetota; class Thermoleophilia; order Solirubrobacterales; family Solirubrobacteraceae; genus CADCVQ01. The sequence goes on along the minus strand of CAVVTD010000002.1, from coordinate 4,026 downwards.
CCTGACTCGCTGGGCACAATCGCACGGATCTTCAGCTGCACTCCTGGGCGCCGAACGCGCAGCCGGTACGTGCCCGAAAACCGCCCCGTCTTGTCCGTGCGAAGGTTCTTGAATGGCGTCCACGCAGAGCCTGGCGAGCGGCCCTCCATTTGTAGCCGCTTACCTCGCTTCGGGATTGGTTCGCTCAACACTCTGCCACTGAAGCGAACGACACGTCCGCGCAGACTCGCGTGCACGCGCGACGCGGCCCTTACGCGAAGCTTCAGAGGCTGGGAGACGACTTGACCCCCGCCCGCAGGACGGTACGCAAGACGCACGACCCGCGACGGGCGAGATGTCGCGAGTCCGATAGAGAAAGAGCCGTCGGCCTTCGTCATCACGGTCCGCGTCTGCTTCTCAACCGCACCTCGGCGATCAGGTCGCTCCATAACCTCGAGTCGAATACCTGCCCCAACCGGCTGAAAACCCTGCGTCAGGCGTCCGCGCACCGACACGCGCCGACCATAGGGCACTGTGAGTTTCGAGCGCGACGAGCCCTTGAAGTTCGCGACAATCGCATACGGGAGGATGCTGCTCGACTCCACCGGTGACGCGTTCGCAACTTCAATCGGTCGCTCGCCATGCACCACCTGCTCGTTGCCTGCGGCGTCCCGGACACGGACGGCCAGGTCGTACGAGCCGTTGGGGACCGCGCGTGTCTCGATCTCCAAAGTCTCGTCATCGGATGTTGGGCACACCGCGAAGTCGTCATAGCGACACCTCGGCGTCAGATCTCTGCTGGCCACCACCGTCTCGTCCAGGAGCACATCGACCCTGCTGAGCCCTGATCCCGGGTCAGTCGCGGCGTACGTCAGGTTGCGAAGCCCACTCTGCGGCCCGGCCTCGATCAGCGACCCAGTCGTCGAAACAACGACCGGAGGCACGTCCTCGCGTAGCGTAACCTCCATCCCGCGCACCAGCAATGGCACGCGATTAGCCGCAACACATGTCTCTGCGGGCAGCCCGGGCGAACCACACCGAATACTGACGCTCAAGTTGGTGGTGTCTGCAGTTAGCTGTTGCTCCGCCACCAGGTTTTCGGACCCCGGCGGAGAGTTTGATATCCCCCATGTAAACCCTATTTCGGGCCGGTAGTAGGTGGTCATCGAAGTTCAGCGGCGCACCAGATCCCGATAGCCGCGCTGCATACCACAGTACGACTTTTACGAAGGAGATATACCCAGGGCTAGTTGGTTTTTCGATAAACACATGCGCCATATCTCCAGGGCCGAGTTGCTGCGTTTCGCTGAGAGTGAACGCCACACCCCCACCAGTATCGCAACCGTCAACCATCGACGCCGGGGTGGCAACGAAGACTCTACGGTCTTCCAGGGATGCAACGGCGAGTTGTTATGTCCCGGAACGTCGCAGTTCCGCATCACGTAGGTACCGGCGCGAACCGGCTGGGCCCCGATCGCACCCAGGAGCAGCACGACGATCGTCGCGACGCCTACCGCGACGCGACGACAACGCGACTGACTCTCGTCGCGCCGTGACCGTCCCGCCTCGATCCTCCGTTGCATCGCGCCTCTCCTCATCACGGACCTATGGGTTCTGCCCTAGAGAGGGCGCGATGAGAAGGTTCTCGCCCCTTGCACCCGGAGGAAAGCCCGCAATTTGCGACCTTTTCGGGAGCTCGCTAGTCGGTCCGATGCATCGGCTGAGGGTTGTCGGGCTGGGTCAGCGCGCGGGAACGCGTAGCTGAGGGTGCGTCCGCCCACGGGAGAGCAAGCACTGCATGGCTCGTGCCTCGAGGTGGGACCGAGGCCCATGTAGCCCGGTCTCTCGAACCGACGCGACCTACCCGCGGCCGCCACAGATCCTCGCCGCCACCCTACCTACCGCGTCGCGCCGGACGTTACCGCCTGACCCGACGGACGATCTCACTGGACCATCTCGGCGCTCACACCACAACCCGACCGCGGAACCCAACTACCGCTGCTGCCCCCGCGTCAGCCGGCGGCCACCGAGGAGGCCTGCACGGCGGTCATGCTGCGGGCGCGATATGTGCCCGCCGTCACGTTGTTGTTCGTGTTGCAGACGACCGTCGCCGCGCCCGCGGATGCGAGCGTGCCCGCGCCGGTCAGCGTGTTGGCGCTCGAGCCCTGGTCGAAGTCGATCCCGGTGCCGGGGCCGAGGCTGTCGACCGCCACCCCGCCGATGTTCAGGCTGCAGGCCAGCGTGCCGCTTCGGCGTCGAGTTCTCGGCGATGAACTTCGCGGTCACCACCCAGTTGCCGGCGGGCAAGGCGAGCGACTGAATCGGCTGGTCGGCGCTGCCCGGCACGAGATTTTCGACTGCCTCGGCGCGGTTGAACAGGCCCACGCCGGTGCCCGCGCCGCCCGCCGCGCCCGAGCCACCTGCCGTTCCCGCCGGCCCGGGCGGCCCCTGCTTGCCCGTCTTCCCGGCGGGCAGCTGCCCGGTCTTGAAGTCCTTCTTCAGCAGCGAGCGGTCCTTGACCGTGGCGGACGTGACGCTGTTCTTCGGCAGCTTGATCGCCGCGTAGCTCGTGCCGCCCAGCGCCACGATCAGCGCGATCGTCGCTGTCACGTTCGCATATGAGGTGCCGCCGAAAATCCGTTTCACGATCCTGCCTCCCCCTTCGCGGGTGCTCGTTTGACGGCGGCCCGACTGGACCTTCGGATCCGCGCAGCGGTCAGTCTCGTGCCGGTATATGAGTGGCGGATGAGAAGAACGCGCGCAGGTGATCGGCGACCGCCTGCGGGCATTCCTCGGCCGGGAAATGGCCGCCGTCGGGGAGGTACTCGATGCGCACGTCGTCGGCGTGCTCGGTGATGTCCTTGAACATCCCCGGCTTGAAGAACGGGTCCTTGAGGCCGTGCAGCCAGAGCGTCGGGGTCGTCAGGCGGCGGTCGGCGTACTTGCCGCGCACCCACTTCGGATACTCGTAGAGCTGGAAGGTGCGGTAGACCTGCGAGGCGGCGCGCGCGCGGGCCGGGTCGGCCATCCGCGGCGCGAACTGCGCGGCGTACTCGTCGGCCACCTCGCTGCCCGTCGAGATCGAGTTGACGACCTTGCCGACGAGCTTCGGCGACTGGTTGATCCTCCGCCCGACGCCCGGGCTGGCCAGGAGGCCCTGGTAGGCCATCGCACCGAGCTGCTTGGGCACGCCCTTGATCGACAGCGTGGGCCAGACGTGACCGGTGTTCATCGGCACGAAGCGCTCCACGCGGTCGGTGTGGTTCAGGCAGACGAGAAAGCCGACGACCCCGCCCCAGTCGTGGCCGACGAGGTTGACCCGCTCGATCGCCATCGCGTCGAGCACGCCGGCGACGTCGTCGGCGAGCTCCTCCTTGCGGTAGCCGCGCTTCGTCGGCTCGCTCCAGCCGAAGCCGCGCAGGTCGAGCGCGAGCACGCGGTAGCCGGCGGCGAGCAGCGGCATGAGCGAGCGCCAGCTCCACCAGTGCTGCGGCCAGCCGTGCACGAGCAGGACCGCCGGGGCGTCGGCGCGACCGAGCTCGGCGACGTGCAGGCGCGCGCCACGGACATCAAGGAAGTGATGCTCGACGCCGGCGAGCTGCGGCATGTCCGTGGCCGACATGGCCGCAGGCTATCCCAGGGACGGCATCGCCTGAACGAGCGAGAGCACGGGCGCGAACAGGTCGCCGTGCTCCCCGAAGCGCGCGACGGCCTGGCCGGCGTCGAAGACCAGCCGGGTGGGATCCCCGCCGTCGCGGCAGTCGCGCACCTCCTCCCACGTCACCGGCGTCGAGACCGTCGGCCGGTCGCGCGCGCGCAGCGAATAGACGCAGACCGTCGTCTTGTGCTCGTCGTTCTGGCTGAAGTCGATGAACACCTTGCCCTTGCGGGCGTCCTTGTTCATCCGCGCGATGACGAGCCCGGGCTCGGAGGCCTCCAGCAGCTCGGCGACGGCGCGGGCGAAGCCCTTCGTGTCGTCGTACGTGACGTCGGGACTGTTGAGCGGCACGTAGACCTGCAGCCCCTTGGAGCCCGACGTCTTGGGAA
>CAVVTD010000001.1:0-180168 GCA_963751065.1 uncultured Actinomycetes bacterium | reverse complement strand
GAGGCCGCGCCCGAGCAGGTGCGCGGCGGAACGCACGCCGCGGCCGCCGCGCTCGGCGCAGCCCTCGTCGCCGAGCTCGACGCCCTGCCGCAGAGCGCGCCGCTGTCGCACGGCACGCGCGCCTGGCACGCCTCGCCGGTCAGCGACGTGCGCTCGTTCCTACCCGAGCCGGCCGACGACGAGGCCGAGCTGCTGGAGGGCGTCAGCGACGCGCGCCTCGTCTTCGGCCACACCCATCTGCCGTTTGCGCGCACGTCGGACATCGGCGGCGTGGCGCTCGTCAACCCCGGCAGCGTCGGCATGCCGCTCGACGGCGACCACCGCGCCGCCTACGCGCTGCTGCACGACGACGGGACGATCGAGCACCGCCGTGTCGACTACGACCACGCCGCGGTTCCGGCCGCGCTGCGCGAGCGCTTCGGCGACGAAGCGGGCTGGGTGCAGCCGGTCCTGCACCGGTTCACCCACGCGGAGTTCGAGCCGCAGTGAGCGCGCGCTCGCCCGCCGCCGAAGCCGAGCTCGACCGCGCGATCGCGCTCGCCCGCGCGCTGCTGCACGGGGCCGGCGCGCTGCGCGTCAAGGTCGCGCTCGACGCCCCTCCGCCCGCGCTCGTGGACTGCGAGCGGCTGCGCGCGATCGTCGTGCACGAGGGCGACGGCGCCGCGCGCGAGCTGCCCCACGACGCCGCGAGCGACGTCGAGCTGCCGCCGCTGCCGTTCATGCACCAGCTGCCGCCGTTCGAGATCGACGCGGGCGCGGGCCGGGTCGCCGGCGCGCTCGGCGGGCTGGAGATGCTCGGCCGGGCGGTGCGCGACATCGCGGCCCTGCTGCCGGGGCGCAGCGTCGTGGCGGCCGACTTCGAGACCGACGATCCGCTGACCCCGCTCGGCATCGCCGGCCGCGCGGGCGAGCCGCTCGTCGTCCTGCTCGGCGAGCACGAGTTCGCGCTCGACGTCTGACGCTGCCGGGGCGGCTACGCCATCGGCAGATCCGACGGCGAGGCTCCGACGACGGCCTTGGAGTCCTCGTTGCGGATGAGCGCGAGCGTCGTGAGGATCGCGACGACCGAGAAGCCGGCACCGACCATGAAGGCGAGCTGGAAGCCCTCGGTCAGCGCGCCCGGGATCGCGGTCGGCGCGCCTTGCGCGGAGGCGATGAGATCGGTGGTCTTCGAGCTGGCGATCGAGCCGAGCACCGCAAGGCCGAGCGCCCCGCCGACCTGCTGGGAGGTGTTGATCAGCCCGGAGGCCAGCCCCGACTCGTCCTCCGACACCCCCGTCATCGCGCCGATCGTCACGGGCACGAAGGCGAAGCCGAGCCCGACGGCGGCGACCACCATCGGCCCGAGCAGATCGCTGACGTAGTCCCCCTGCACCGGCACCTGGCCGAGCCACAGCAGCGCGAGTGTCACGAGCCCCATGCCGATGAGCAGGATCGGCTTGAAGCCGAACTTCGTCACGAGCACCGAGGCGATGCCGGCGGAGACGATGATCGCGATCGCCAGCGGCAGGTACGACAGCCCGGCCTTCAGCGCGCTGTAGCCGAGCACCTCCTGCATGTAGCGCGAGAGGAAGAAGAACATCGCAAACAGCGAGGCGCCGACGAGCAGGCCGACGAGGTTCGAGCCGGTGATGGTTCGAATCCGGAAGATCGAGAACGGCACGAGCGGTTCGCGCGAGCGCAGCTCGAGGAAGACGAACAGGGCGATCAGCGCCAGCGAGACGGCGAGCAGCGACAGGGTCTTCGTCGAGCTCCAGCCCGAGCTGACGGCGTCGACGAGCGCGTAGACGAGCAGCGACAGGCCGGCGGTGATCGTCACCGCGCCGAGCGCGTCGAAGTGGCGCGTGCCGCCCTCGCGCCGGCTCTCGACGAGCAGGCGCGGCGCGAGGAACGCGGCGATCACGCCGATCGGCACGTTGACCCACAGCACCCATTCCCAGCCCGCGTACTCGGTCAGCACGCCGCCGAGCAGCACGCCGGCCGCGCCGCCCGAGCCGGACACCGCCCCCCAGACGCCGAGCGCGAAGTTGCGCTCCTTGCCCTGGGCGAACATGTTCGTGACCATCGACAGCGCCGACGGGGCGAGCAGCGCCGCGCCAAGTCCCTGCAGCGCGCGAGCGGCGATGAGCTGCTCCTCGGTCTGCGACAGGCCGCCGAGCAGCGAGGCGATCGAGAACAGCAGGAGGCCGTACATGAACAGGCGCCGGCGTCCGAGCAGGTCGGCCATCCGCCCGCCGAGCAGCAGGAAGCCGCCGAAGGTCAGCGCGTAGGCGTTCGGGATCCAGGTCAGGTTCTCCTCGGAGAACTTCAGGTCCCGGCCGATCGAGGGGATGGCGACGTTGACGATCGCGGCATCCAGAACGATCACGAACTGCGTACTGGCCAGCAGTGCGAGAGCAAACCACTTGCGCCGCTGGGCGGCCTCGGCATCGGTCATCGGGGGTACTCCAGGAGTGGGCACGTTAACATGAAGGATGGTTCCGCTTTGGTCGCGGGCCAGCGTATGGAAGGACCGTTCCGCTTGTCAACCATCGCTCACAAGCCACTGAGAGCCGACGCTCGCCGCAATCGCGAGAAGGTCGTCGCGGCCGCGGCCGCGGCGTTCGCCGAGAGCGGGCTCGACGCCCCGGTCGAGGACATCGCCCGCCGCGCCGGGGTCGGGGTGGGCACGCTGTACCGCCACTTCCCGACGAAGGAGGCGCTCGTCGTCGCGCTTGCCGATCAGCACTTCGAGCGGATCGCCGGCACGATCGAGGCGGCGCTCGACGAGCAGGGCGACGAGTGGGAGATCTTCACGGCGGCGATCTGGCGGATCGCCCGCGACGCCGCCGCCGATGTCGCGTGGTGCGAGATCATCGGCGGCCATTCCCGCGCCGTGGCGGCCGCCTCGCGTGGTCAGCAGCGCCTGGCCGAGGCGACGGGCACGCTCATCGCGCGCGCCCAGGCGGCGGGCGTCATGCGCGCCGACGCGACCGTCGCGGACATCTCGACGATCATGTGCGGCTTCGGGCACGTCGCCGCCGCGCAGCGCGCGGGCGCCGCGCTGGATTGGGAGCGCTACCTCGCGATCGCGCTCGACGGGCTGCGCGCCCGGTGACGTGGTCCCAACGACTGCTCGCCGTCTTCTTCATGGCGGCGGGACTGCTGCACTTCCTGCGCCCCGGGATGTACGAGGAGATCGTCCCCGACTACATGCCGGCGCATCGCGAGCTCGTGCTCATCAGCGGCGGGGCCGAGATCGCCGGCGCCCTGGCCGTCATTCCCCGGCGCACGCGGCGCATGGCGGGCTTCTGGCTCACCGCCCTGCTCGTGGCGGTCTTCCCCGCCAACCTGCACATGGCGCTGCATCCCGACCGCTACCCGGGCCTGCCCCCGGCCCTGCTGTGGGCGCGCCTGCCGCTGCAGCCGCTGGCGATCTGGTGGGCGCTGCGCGCCACCCGCCCCTCATCGCCGACTCACGCCGAAACTTAACGGCGGCCTGATCCTTGCCTTATCCGGGGTTGAGGTCCCGACTGCACAATGCTCCACAGGTTCCTACTTCGCCGGCTGGAGACCCCTCCCCCATCCAGTTCGGCAGCCTTCGCCCCGAATACGGAGCGATAAGCAAGGAACCGCGAGTCGCGCTCCCGATACCTGACGCGACCGCAGACCGCGAGGGTTGTGGGGCGGCGGACCGATGCCGCCGCCCCCGCCCCGCGCTTTCGCTCCCCCTCCCCCGGTGGTTGAAGGCGCGTTTCAGCGGGGTTGGCATCTTCGGCGGTCACTGACATTTCCCCGATTTCGCCGGCCCCGCCGTCCGGTCGTTCCCGAGCGCCTCTCAAACCCACTCCAACTCCCAGGCGCCGTCGTCGCCGCGGGTCACGATCGCGGGCGCCTCGACCGATCGGGAGACATCGCCATCCGCCTGCTCCCATCTGAGCGCGTGTACGCCAAGGCTCGCCGCGCCTTCGCCATGACCGCCGCGACGCATGACGAAGCAGTCGTCGACGAGCGCCAACCCTCGCGACCACACGTCGGCGAACCAGGCGAGGGGAAGCGACACGCTTCCCGCACCGCCGTCGCAGTGCACGCACACGGTGCAGCCGGGCGGATCGCCGGGCGCGAGCACGTGCGACTCGATGACGAAGCTCGCGGGCGACCGCAGATCGCGCCTCCGGCAGCGTGCGCTGCGCTCGACGAGCGCCCCGGCGGTCTGGGCGAGCATGGCGTCGACGTGCTCGCGGTGCTCGCGGCGGAACCCCTCGTCGTGCCAGTGGCGCTGCACCTCGACGATCACCGCCATCGCGAGCCTGCGGCGAAACTCGACCGGCAGCGCGTGCAACAGCGTGCTCGCCCACGCCCGCTGCTCGCGGTCGATCTCTCGCCGCGCGCTCGCGAGCAGCCCGCGGAGGACCTGCCCGGGTCCGGCGATGAACTCCAGTTCGCGCCGGACGGCTTCGACGTGGCGGAGCCTTCGCGACGGCAGCTCGTCGAATGGCACCGTGGTGCCGACGAGCAGATCCTGCAGGAGCTCGGGCCCCCGCATCCCGCGCCACGCGTCCAGCACCTCCACGCACAACGGCGGCTTGGATCCGAGCGCCATAAGCGAGCGCTCCGCCAGGAGATCGTGGTCCTCGAGGACGAGCTTTGCGCGGCGCCATGCGATGCGGTGGCGCGCTCCGCCGCAGTCGAGCTCGGCCGTCACATCGGGCAGCCCTGCGTACCAGCGACAGACTCCGTCGTTCACCGTCGTGCCTCGGCGCCTCACGAGTCCTGGCCGATGCGGACAACGGTCGCCCAGTCCGGCACCTCCCACCTGCCCTTGCCGACCAGCCCGACGACGACGCGAGCACCTCTGGGTGCCGTCGCGGGCCACGGCGTGTAGCCGTCGGTCAGCACGACGACCATCGACGGGCGCGGCCGCAGCGCCAGCGCCGACTCGATGCCGGCGACCATGCTGGTCCCGCCACCGCCGTAGAGCTCGACCTGCCGTGACGACGTCACGCGCTGGACGACATGGACGTGAGCATCACACGACAGCACGCGCAGGCGGTCGCGTCCGAGACCGATGCGGCTCAGGATGGCGTCGACCTCCGCCAGCGCCTCGCTGAAGAGGCCGGACATGCTGCGCGACGTGTCGATCACGACCGCGACCGTCGGCAGCGGGCTGCGCATCGTCGGCATCACGATGGCGCCCATCACGCTCGCACGCCGAGACGGGCGCGCGTAGCTGTAGTCGACGCAGCCGGCGACGCTGGCGAAACTCGCGCGGACGGCGGCGCCGAGCATGCGCCGCCAGTCGACCTTCGGGTCGAGCATCGCGTCCGCCCATATCCGCCATCCCTGGGGCACCGTGCCGGGGAGCTTTCCGGTGGCGCAGGCACTGCGGATCTCCGACGCCACCTTGCAGCGCAACAGGTGCGCGCTCGCCGCGGAGAGCTCGGGAACGCCCTCGGCGTGCAGCTCCCAGCCGCGCTGCCGGCCGTGCGCGCCGCTGCCGCACTCGCCCGGGACGGGCCGCTCCGAGTCGCGGATGCTGCGGAAGTAGTCCTCGGCGAACCCGCCCGCCTCGCATCCCAGCGCAGACGGAACGATCGGGTCCAGCGCGAAGCTGGCGTCGGTCTCGACGAGGTCGTCGTTGATCTCCGCGTCGGCCGCGGCCACCCACGCCGTCTCGGAGGCGCCGTCGATCCCGAGCCCGTCGGCCCGGCCGGCATGGTCGCGCAGCAGATGCCCCGCGTGATGCACGAGCATGCTTCCGATCTCCTCGGCGCTCCAGCGACGCACGATCTCGGGGTCGAGATACAGCCGCCACGAGCGATCGACCGCGATCGTGCCGAGGCCCGGCGCGGCTACGACCGGTGACGCGAACAGCGCGGTCGCCAGGTAGGGGAACCGCGTCGCTCCCCAGAGCCGCGCCGCCGCGACACGGGGCGCGTCGAGTTGCGCCGCGTTCATCGGTCCAGCCAGCCCGCGTGGCGGAGCACCGGGGCGAAGAGCCTCACCTCCGCCGGGGCCGCCACGCCGTCGGGGCGACACTGCGCGAGCACCCGCGCCGCCAGCGCGGCGACGTCGGCGCCCTTGCCGGCCGAGCGACCGAGCACCTTCCACGCCGCGAGCCAGCGCTCCTCTGTCGGATTGGCCGCTACCGCGGCCGCGATCGCCGACAGCGCGGCGTATGCGCGGTCACCGCGATCGGGAAGGACGAACGCGCCCGGGTCGCGGAGCACCTCCTCCGGGTCGGGCAGGTCCATCTCGCCGGCCCAGTTGAGCAGCTCGATACCGGGCCCCTGCCCGACCGCCCCCATGATGAGCGTGGCACGCGCCTCGTCAGAGGCGCCCGCGACGGTGGCCGCCGTCCATAGCAGCGCCGCCATCTCCCAGCTGCGCGGGCTCGGCCAGCCGCGCCCGGCACTGCTGCCGTCGCCCGGCACCGCGACGACCAGCGTCGGGCGGACGGAGATGAACGCCGCGATCAGCCCGCGGCCGAGGGCGAGCTGGGAATCCCACCCGTCGGGCAGCTCCGGCACGATCGGGGCGGGCCACCCGGCGCTCAATCCCTCGGCGAAGGCTTGCGCCTCGACCGGCCAATCCAGATGGCAGAAGCGGTTGGCCAGCGGCGGCGACAGGTCCCATCCGTCCGCGGCGTACTCGGGAGGATTGGCCGCCGCGATCACGGTGATCGCCTCGGGCAGGGCAAGATCACCGACGACACGCTCGAGCACGACGCGCAGCAGCGCCGCCTGCACGGCCGGCGGAGCGGTCGAGATCTCGTCGAGAAACAGCACCCCGCGCTCGTGCATCGCGAGATTGCGCGCCCACCGTGGTGGCGCAAAGGTGACCTTGCCATCCGTCACCACGGGCAGGCCCGCGAAGTCAGACGGCTCCCGGATCGATGCGATCACCGTCTCGCACGGCAACCCGAGCGCTGCGGACATCGCCTTGACCGCGGAGGTCTTGCCTGTCCCCGGCGCACCCCAGAGCAGCACGGGTACCCGCGCGGCGACGGCCACCCCGAGCGCCTCGACCGTGGTATGGGTGGCAGACACCCACCGATCATATGGCGGCCCGGGCGCGGGCGGCCTGGCGGACGAGGTGGTCGCGTTCGGCGACGTTCGTGGCCCGGCGGGCGGCCTCGGCGTACGCCGTGGCGGCGGCGGGCAGGTCGCCGCCCAGCTCGTGCAGGTGCCCGCGCACGGCGTGCCACCGGTGCCGCTCGCCGAGCACGTCGCGCAGCCGGTCGGTCTCGCGCAGTCCGGCGGCGGCGCCGAGGACATGGCCGACCGCCACCGCACGGCCGAGCACGGCGGCGGGATCCTGGCGGACGGCGTCCTCGGTCAGCGCGACGAGGTCGTCGTACCAGGCGAGGACCTGCGCCCAGTCGGTCTCCTGGGCGCTCGCGGCGTCGTCGTGCAGGGCGGCGATCGCCGCCTCGATTTGGTAGCGGCCCGGGCGGCGTCGCTCCGTCTGCATGGCGAGCGCCGACTGCAGGACGCGCACGCCCTCGGCGATCTCGCGCGTGTCCCACAGGCCGCGGTCCTGCCGGTCGAGCGTGACGATGCGGTCCTCTGTGTCCAGACGCGCCCCATGGCGCGCGTGGTTGAGGAGCATCAGCGCGAGCAGCCCGCGCGCCTCGGGCTCCTCCGTTGCGAGGGTGAGCTGACGGGCCAGCCGGATCGCCTCGCCGGCCAGGTCCACCCGGGCGGGCGGGCCGGAATGCCCGGTCGTGTAGATCAGGTAGAGCACGCGCAGCACGACGGCGAGGTCGCCGGGCCGGTCCAGGCGGCGCCCGCGCAAGGTGCGCTTGGCGCGGCTGATCCGCTGCGCCATCGTCGCCTCGGGGACGTAGAACGCGTCGGCGATCTCCCGGGTCGTGAGGCCGCCGACCGCGCGCAGCGTCAGCGCCACCTGGGAGGCGGGCGCGAGGTCGGGGTGACAACAGCAGAACAGCAGGAAGAGGGTGTCGTCGCCCGCCTCCGTGGCAGCCGGCGCCGGCGCCCGTTCAAACCATCCGGCGCCCGATTCCTCGCGCCGCTGCCGGGCGGCCTCGCTGCGGCGGGCGTCGATGAGCCGTCGCGTCGCGACCGCGGTCAGCCACGCGCGCGGGTCGCGCGGCGCGGCTTCAGGCCACACCCGCAGCGCCTCGATCAGCGCCTCCTGCAGCGCGTCCTCGGCGGCGTCGAAGTCCTCACCCCGGCGGACCAGGCCTGCGAGCACCCGCGGGACGAGCGCGCGCAGCGCGCCCTCGCCCAGCTGTGCTGCCGGCCTGTCGACCACGCTCGATCAGTCCTCCGACGGCGCTCCGCACATCATCTCCCGGACGTCGATCCACTCGCACAACGGCTCGCCGCCGGGGCCGGGCTCGGAGGAGATGTGCGCCGCGATCTCGACCGCGCGCTCGCGGGAGTCGACGTCGATCATGTACCACCCCGCGACGAGGTCGCTGGTCTCCGGCAGCGGGCCGTCGGTCGTCACGGGCGCCGCGTCCTCGCCGCCGTAGCGCACCCAGGTCTGCGCCGGCGTGAGCGACTGCATGTCGACGAACTCGCCGCTGGCCTCGAGCATCTCGCCGACGTTGCGCAGGAAGGCGAAGTGCGCTTCCACGTCCTCGGGCGCCCACTGGTCCATCGGCGGGAAGGGATGGTGCGGCTCCGGGCCGCCGCGGTAGTGCTTGAGCAGCAGATACTTCGGCATGGTGGTCTCCTGGTGTCGTGGGCCGCGCCCGTCGTGACGCTTCACCTGGTGAGCGGAGCCGATCAGCGCTTCTCGACATCCCGACGGCTCAACAGCTGTGCGCAGGCGGTGTCGGCGAGCCATCGCTCGAATTGTTGCGCTGTCCAGCGTCGCTCTTCGACGAGCAGCTGCCACGTGTTCGGGTGATTGAGCGTCCAGAGGATGTCGGTCGCGCGATCGACCTCGAGGCCGGGGGCGAGCGCGCCCTTGTCGTCGAGACTCTCCACGATGCTGCGCTGGTTGGCGTGAAACTCGGTTTGGATACGCCGCCAGAGCGCAGCGGTGTCCGGATCGATCGGCGCGGCGCTGCGGATGACCTCGAGCACCCCCGCGATGCGCAGCTTGACCCGGCACGCGCTGCGCGCCGCCAGACGTAGTTGCTGCTCGGCCTCGGGCTCCTCGAGGATCTCGCGGTACCACTGCTGTTGAGCCACGGGTACCTCGTCGTCCCCGCCGCGCAGGAGGTGGTTCCACAGCGCGCGCAGCAGGCCGCTCTTGGTCTCGAAGGCGACGTACACGGTCTTCAGCGCCACGCCTGCCCGGGCTGCGATCGCGTCCATCGTGGTGGCGCCGTAGCCGCGCTGCTCGAACAGGTGCTGGGCCGCCGCGAGGATGTCGCGGCGGGTGGCCGCGGCCTGCGCGCGGCGGCGTGGCGAGTCATAGCGCCGCGTGCTCTTGACAGGCTCGGCCATTTGCGTAGTCTACCCGCGACTTCATTACTCGTCACGAGTACTCAATAGCTCCGGCGAGTTTCCAATCAGCCGAGCCCGAAAGGCCCGCCATGACGTCCACGCCCAGCCTCGAACGATCCGACGCACGACCGGGCGACGGTCCACAGCCCGACGAAGCGCTCCGCGCGCATCTGCGTGGCATGTGGGACGCCGTCGCGCCGGCGTGGTCCGAGCACGCCGCGTACGCCGATGCTCGCGGCTCCGAGATCGGGCAGCAGATGCTCATGCTGTCTGCCCCCGCACCGGGCGACCGCGTGCTTGAGCTGGCGTGTGGGCCGGCTGGGTTGGGACTCGCCGCCGCCGCGGTGGTGGCTCCCGACGGCGAGGTGGTGCTCTCGGACGTCTCGGCCGAGATGACGTCGGTGGCGCAGACACGGGCGGACGCCCTCGGGCTGACGAACGTCCGGACGCGCCAACTTGATCTCGTCAGCATCGACGAGGCCGACGGCTCATACGACGTCGTGCTGTGTCGCGAAGGGCTCATGTTCGCGACCGACCCCGCCCGCGCAGCCCGCGAGATCCGGCGGGTGCTGCGACCGGGCGGACGCGTCGCGATCGCAGTGTGGGGACCACGCGAGCTCAACCCGTGGCTGGGGCTCGTCTTCGACGCCGTCGGCGCCCAGATCGGCAAGCCGGTGCCTCCTCCCGGCGTTCCCGGTCCGTTCTCGCTGGCCGACGCCGACGGGCTCGAGCGCCTGCTCGGCGACGCCGCGCTCGTGGACGTCGTGGTCACCCAACAGCCCACCCCGCTGCGGGCAGCGTCCTTCGAGGAATGGTGGACCAGGACATCGGCGCTGGCCGGGCCCCTCACGAAGATCCTGGCGAGCCTTCCCGAACCCGCGACGCAGGCGATCCGCGCGCGCCTGCGTGAGACGACCAGCGCCTACCAGACGCCACGCGGAATGGAGTTCCCCGGAGTCAGCCTCATCGCCTCCGCACGTCGGCGCTGACGGATTGCGCGTCAGCGCAGACGAAGCGTGAATTTCGCGTCGGCGAGGTCCGGGGTGTCCTGCGGGATCTGGACGGATGCCTCGCCGCGCGCGTGGCGATACCTGCCCGTTCCACCGGTGATCGGGAATGTGAGCGTCTTGCCACCGAACAGGTCTGCGGCGACGAACAGCCCGTGCGTCGCGATCTGGCCGTCGGGCAGCGAGAAGTTGACGGCGCACTGCACTTCGCCCGCGGCGCCGGTGCTCAGCGTCGTGCAGATGCCCCCGGCACGACCGAGTTGCGGGCCGCCCTTGCGCTTGAACGTGTCGCCGGCGAAGAGGAACTGGTCGCCGACGCTGTCGCCCGTGGCGCCGAGATCGATGTTTGCCTGCGACGTGTCGTGATGGAAGATGCGGATCGTGGAGGCAGATGAGCTGCCGCCGGCCGACGTCGCGGCGAAGATCGTGCCGGCCACCAGGATGCCGCCGATCGCGGCGGATGCTGCGGATGTGCGCATGATGCCTCCTCGATGTCGCTGCGGTGCGTCTTGGCGCTGCGACTTTCGCGCGATGTACGGCGGTTCGCATCGTGGGCGGATACGTATCTTCGGCCTCTGCTTCGCGGATAGCGTTCAGGAGGGCGGGTCCACGAGTGCGTGCGACAACTCTGCGCGCGATGCGATGCCGAGCTTGCGGTAGGCATGGCCGAGGTGGGTCTCCACCGTCCGCAGCGAGACGAACAGCGCTTGCGCGATGTCGCTGTTGCGCAGGCCGCGGGCCGCCAGACGGCATACGCGTCGCTCGGACGGGGTGAGCGATTCGACGCCGGTCAGCATGATGCTGCGTGGGCGGGCGCCGAGCGCCGTGAGCTCCTCCTGCGCTCGCCGAGTGAGCAGCTTCGCCCCGCAGCCGAGGCCGATGTCCAGCGCCGCGTCCAGCGGTCCCCTCGCATCGCGCCGCCGCCCGGCGCGCCGCAGCGCGGCGCCGAGCTCATAGCTCGCCCAACCGCGATGCATGCGCGCCGGCGAGCGCGCGAACGCCTGCGCCGCCGCGCGGAGATGATCCAGGCCGGCTGCCCCGCCGCGCAGCAGTCCGAGGGCTCGCAGCGCATGTCCGCGCGACCGGTCCATATCGCATGCGTCGGCCAGGCGCAGGTCGGTCGACGCGAGGCGAATGGCCTCGTCATGGCGTTCCGTGCCGGCCAGCGCCCGCGCCAGGTCTGAGCGCCATGGGAAGAGGGCCGGCGTGCGGATCCCGTTCGCATCACACAGGCTGCCCGCCTCCGCGAGCGTCGCCGCCGCCTCATCGAACTTTCCCTGAGCAAGCTGCGCGGCGCCCTGGCAGTGGCGCAGGTGCGCGGTCATGAAGCCGCGCTCGAAGCCCGGCGGCACCTGTGCGGTGCGCGCGCGCTGCTCCGCAAGGTCCGGCTGGGCGTCGTCGATCAGAAGCTGAACGTGCGCGATCATGGCTACGAACTCCGTGAAGTTCAGTGGGTTCCCTGTGAGCGCACTGCCCAGGACGGGTTCGATGTCCGCCGCCGCGTCGGCGAGATCGCCCCGTCGCTGCGCCGTGTAGCCGCGCAGCGCGGAGAACATCTCCGACGACTGCTTTCTGCCCGTCCGGGCGGCGGCCTCCAGCAGCTCTGTGTACAGCCGCGTGCCGTCGTCGAGCTCGTCGGTCCACACCAGGCACATGCCCGGGGCCTGCCGGTTGGAGAGGTGAGAGCTCGCTTCCGCGCTGCGCCGAATCTCGGCCAGGGCCCGATCGGCGCGCTCGCGCACCCGCTGGCGGGGAGCCCCGCTCAAGAGGTCTCTGAAGGCGAGCGTCGAGTGCACCGCGGCTGCGGCGCTGGAGCCGAGCGGGGTACGCGCCTCCAGCGACGCGGCGCGACCGGCGGTCTCGTTCATCTTCCCGGCCGCGCCGGCGATCGAGAGGAGATAGGCCTCCAGCTCGAGCATGGCGTCGCCGTCGCCGTCGCCGTCGCCGTCGCGCTCGACGACCTCCGCGAGCGTCTCGAAGGCCTCGTCCAGTGCGCCCGCGTGATAGAGCGCCTGGCCGAGCCACAGGCCCGCGACAGCGATCTCGTCGGGATGCTCGGCGAGGGCGAGCGCCTCGCGCAGGTGCCCGACCGCGCGCGGCGACTGAGCCTGGGTCTCGGCCCGGCCGATGTCGAGCAACAGTTCCCGCCGAAGGTGAGCTGCCGGCTGTTCGGCGAGCGCGCGCTGCAGGTACTCCGCGGCGCCCGCGGGCGCGCCGCGGACGCTCGCCTGCGCCGCCGCTCGTCGCAGCGCGGTCACGATCCACGGCTCCCCGACCGGCGGGGCCTGGAGTATGTGCGCGGCGACCGCGTCGGCCGGCATGTCGGCGGCGTCCAGCATGCGCGCGGCCTCGAGGTGCAGTTGGCCGCGCCGGGCCGGGGCGATCTCACGTTCGACGGCGGATCGCAGGATCGGATGCGCGAACCGGCACGGCGCAACGGCCCCGAGCAGCCCGATCGACAGCAGCGTGTCCGCGGCCTCGGCGACGACATCGAGGTCGAGCCCGGCCAACGCGGCGATCCAGCGAAGCTCGGCGCTCGGCTCGAGCAGCGCCACCGCCTCCCCGACGGCGCGCGCGTCGTCCGTCAGGCGGCCCATGCGGGCCAGGGTGGCATCGATGACCGCCTGCGGCGTGAGCGCGCCGATCGCCTCGACGTCCGCGGTGCTGCCGCTGACGCCGTCCTGACGCAGTGCCCGCAACAGCTCGATGACGTAGAACGGGGTGCCCGCCGTGGCTGCGTGGCAGGCCTCGCTGAACGCTCGCTCGACTTGGTCGCCGAGGATCTCACGCGCAAGGCCCTCGACGGCATCCGGACTCAATGGCTGGAGCTGAACTCGCTGCATCCCGTCGATCGCGCGCAGACGCGCGAGCACCAGGTCGCTGACACCGGGCTCTATCGACCGCGCGCCCAGGACCAACGCGATCGGCAAGCCCTCGATCCTTCTGGCGAGATAGACGATCCAGCTCGCCGAAGCGGGATCGCTCCAGTGCAGGTCGTCGATGACGAGCAGCAGCGGCCGCTCCTCGGCGAGATTCGCCGCCAGCCAGTAGAGGCCATGCAGTACTGCGGACGCCTCGACCCCATCTGCGCGGGCCGCCGCGCGCGGGTCCACCACGGTCTCGGCATGAATCGCGGCGCCCTCGAGCAGCCGGTCGCGCAGCGCTCCGTCAACGTGCGCAACCGCCGGCTCGAAGAGCTGGCGGACGACCGCATGGGGAAAGGACATCTCGAGCTCGCCGCCGCGAGCGACGAGCACGCGCATCCGGCGAGCGCGTGCGCGAGCCGTCGCCGCGGTCAGCAGCTCTGTCTTGCCGATTCCCGGCGGCCCCTCGACGAGCACCAGCGCACCTTGGCCCGCTCCAGCCATCCGCAGTGCTTCGTCGATCGCGACGAGCTCGCGGGTCCGCTCGAGCAGACGACCGTCGAGTCTGGCCATTGGCGCACTGTATGCGCATGCTCACCGGAAATCAGAGATTCAAGGAACTGCCGACATTTGCCGTTCAGCGATCTGACGGGCGACGATCGGGCCGTCCTCGCGCGCGCCCATCAGCAACGCCGACTTGCGCTTGCGCAGGAAGTGCACGCCGACGAAGTACAACCCTTCGGCGGCCGTGCTGGCCCCCTCGTGATGAATCGGGAATCCGAGCTCGTCGACGACGCCCGAAACGTGCACCCAGGACTCGTAGTCGGGGCGGAACCCGCTGGCGAAGATCACTGCGCCGAACCCGCTCAGGTCGACCTGCTCGGGCGCGTCCGCGCTGAACGCCGGCGGCTCCTCGATCTCCGGGCGCGGCCAGTCGCGCTCGGCCGCGACCTTCTCGACGAGGCCGACGAGCTGCGCATGACGCTGATCGCCCCACGCGACGGTCTCCTTCAAGTCAGGCGCGAACCGGGCACAGTGACCGTCGGCGCCGGTGAAGCGGCCGAGCAGAGTGACGCCCATCGCCTGAAGGGTGCGGTAGTGCAGGTCGTGGCCACCGTCGGTTCCCGTCGACTGCACGTTCGCACCCAGCCGAGCGGCCGGGCTCGGCAACGAGCGCACCGGCGCCTCGAAGAAGCCGGTCTCGACCGCCCACCACACAAGATCGCGGCCGCCGATCCTGCGCGGCATCCACGGCGCGCGGCCGCAGGCCAGGAACACATCCCGGCCGGCCTGACGGAGCTCTTCGGCGATCTCGCACCCCGACTGGCCGCTGCCGACCACGAGCACCGCTCCTGCGGGAAGACCCGCGGGGTTGCGGTAGTCGCGCAGGTCGAGCTGGACGAGATCTGCGGGCAGCGCGGCCGCCCCAGCCGGCCGTGCCGGCCGCTGATAGGCGCCCGTGGCCAGCACGACCGTGCGGGCGCCAATCGCTCCGGCCGAGGTCTCCAGCTCGAAGCCGCCACCACAGCGCGGCCGAAGGGCGGTCACGTCGACGCCTTCCCTGACCGGCGCCTGGAAGCCGGACGCGTAGCGCTCGAGGAAGGCCACGACCTCGTCGCGATGCATGAACGCGTCAGGCTCGCGGCCCTCATATGACTGGCCCGGCAGAGCGACGTTCCAGTTGGGTGTCGTGAGACACAAGCTGTCCCACCATCCGCGCCAGGTCTGTCCCACCTGACCCTTTTCGAGCACGACATGTGATAAGCCCGCCTGCGTGAGCTCGCGGCTGACGGCCAGCCCGGCCTGGCCGGCGCCCACGATCACGACATCGGCGTGCTCAGCCATGGGAAACCGCGAGTCTAGGTGGCAGGCGTCGGCGTGGCCAGGCGTTCAATGCGACGCGGGGAGCTCCCCGCCGGTGTGGGCGAACGTCTTGCTGACGATGCGCCAGCGATCCTCGATGCGGCACAGCGTGAGGATGTCGACGAACGACAGCGTCCCCCAGAAGCCCTCTTCGACCACGGTCGCGCACGCCACATCGTCGGTCTGATCGATAGCGGTGATCCGTGCGCGAAACGTCCCGCCGGCGTCGGCCGGCGACTCGCCGACGATCTTGGCGAACTCCGCGATCGGCACATCGAAGCGCTGATCGCCGACCGCTCCGTACATGCGCGCCTCGGGATGGCACGAGTCGGCGAGCAGGGCTGCATCGCCGCGCGCCATCCCGTCGATGTAGAGCTGGATCGCCCGTGCGATGGCGTCGGCCTCGTCGATGGTCGTCGCAACGGGTGTGGCCTGCTGGTCTTCGGTGATCATGGTTGTCTCCACAGGTGGGGTTTCGGTTGCCTACGTCGCGGCGAGCGTTCCGGCCAACGCGACGCACCGTGCTCAGCGACGATCACGCGCTCGCATCATTCGACGCCATTGCTGTGACGGCGAGTCTTCCGGCGGCCGCGACGGTTCGCATCGTGGTCAGCCACGTATTCTCGGCCCGCTCCGGCCGCTGAAGTCTCGGTCCTTCGGGGCAGCGCGAATGGGCGACCCCGAGCGGGGCATCGGACCACCCCTTGGGGGGCTACTGACGGCCGCGCCACGACGCGAGGGTTGTCGTGTCAATCCAATCAGCCCACCGCTCGGCGGGCACAAGAAAGAAGGCACAGACATGCGCACACGCGTCAACAACCTCGCGATTCACCGTCGGCTCGGCGTCCTGCTCACCATGGGCGTGCTCGCGGCCGGCGCAGCCGTCCATGCTGCTCCGGCTTCCGCAGAGGTGCCCTCCGGGGCACCCAACGAGGCGGGCGCGGAGGTGCCACCCATCACCTGCGGCGGCTGCTCGCTGCCCGCGGTCGACAACGACTACGACGACGACGGGCTGTCGAACTACGTCGAGCGGGGAACCGGATACCAGCCCCCGGCGAGCGGCCAGGGATCGCTCTACGCCACCGACCCGCGCGACCCGGACACCGACAGCGACGGCCTGCTCGACGGCTTCGAAGTCCGCGAACGCTACGACTACGCGCGCTACGGGACCCGCCTGCGCGACCGCACGAGCCCGACGATGTGGGACAGCGACGGCGACGGGCATTCCGACGGCCTCGAGGTCAAGTACACCAAGACCAACCCGGTCAAGTTCGACAGCGACGGCGACGGCCTTTCCGACGGCGCCGAGGGCATGACCTACCGCACCAACCCGCACAAGAAGGACACCGACGGCGACTGCGTCTCCGACGGCGCCGAGGTGCGGGCGGGCACCAACCCGACGAAGCGCTCGGGCCTCAGGCCCCTCAACTGCGGACAGCCGAAGAAGCTCGTGCCGCGCGCCCCCAAGGTGGCGCAGCCCATCCCCCAGCCACGCTAGTGGATGCGGGCGGAAGTTCTGTGAGGTTTTCCGGGATGCCCGGCCGTGATCTGACGGGTCGACGGTGTCCCGCCTTCGTGCTGGTGGCACGGGGGCGGGCGCCGGCGCCGGTCAGGCACGGATCGGGCGCCCGGAAAAGCCGCAGAACTTTCGGACGCGTCCACTAGACCGACGACGGGGCGCGACCACCTGGCCGCGCCCCGTCGTCGTGCCCGTCCTCGCCAGTCAACGGTCCGGCGACCACGCTCCGAGGACCATCAGCGTCTTCGTGCCCACGACCGTGCCGGTGCTGCGCAGCCGGTCGATGACGCGCTTGAGGTCGTCGACGTCGCGCACGCGCAGCAGCGCGAGTGCGTCCGGGTCACCCGCGGTCGTGTACACGACCTGGACCTCCGGGATGCCCTTGGCGACCGTGGCGATGTCGTCCACGCGCGTGTTCCCCGCGAAGCGCAACTCGGCGAACGCCTCCAGCGGCCGACCGAGCTTGGCGTGGTCGACGAGCGTCGTGTAGCCGGTGATCACGCCGAGCGTCTCGAGCCGGTCGATGCGGCGCTTGACCGCGGGCGGCGACAGCGAGACCTTCCGGCCGATGTCCGCCAGCGACGTCCGCCCGTCGGCGATCAGCAACGCGACGATCTCGCGGTCGGTGCCGTCGAGCGGAGCCTCGTCTCCCATCCCCTCAGCCTATCCTCGGTGCGTAATCGAACGTCAGGAGGCCGTTCCGCGATCGATCCTTGTGCGTTTGCCGCCGATCACCACCGTCGGCTGGATCGAACGCCGGGGCCGGGGTTCACTGGTGCGATGTCAGGTCTCCAGTCCGCGACCGACGTCACGATGCCCGAGCTGAGCGAGGGCATGGAAGCGGGCACGATCATCGCCTGGCTCGCCGAGGACGGACAGCCGGTCGCCGCCGGCGACGAGCTCTTGGAGGTCGAGACCGACAAAGCCGCGATGACCGTCGCGGCCGAGGCGGCGGGCGTGCTGCAGATCGTCGCGCCGGTCAACGCGGTGGTCGCGGTCGGCGAGGTGATCGCGCGCATCGGCGGCGTGGCCGCCGCGGCTGCGGCGCCCGAGCCCGAGCCCACCTCGTCGAAGGCAGCATCCGAGCCGGTGGTGCAGGCCGCGCCGGAGGCACCCGCTCCCACCGTGAACGGGGCAGCGCGCTCCGCCGTCCGAGCGACGCCGGTCGCACGGCGGATGGCTCGCCAGCACGGCGTCGACGTCTCAGCCGTGGCAGGCACCGGTCCCGGGGGGCGGGTCGTGCGCTTCGACGTCGAGCAGGCCGCCGGGCTCGAGCCGTCCAGGCCACCGGCCGCCGCGACGCCGCCGCCGGCCGCACCGAAGCCCGAGCCCCAGCACGCCGACGCGAAGGGCCGCACGGCCAAGGGCGCGGTGCGCATCGAGGAACCCACACGCGTGCAGTCGGTCGTGGCGCGGCGCATGGCCGAGTCGAAGGCCACGGCACCGGAGTTCATCCTCGGCGTCGATGTCGACATGGAGGCGGCGATCGCGCTGCGCACCGAGCTCAAGGAGATCGCCGGCGACGGCAAGCCGCCGTCCTACAACGACTTCGTGGTCAAGGCGAGCGCGCTTGCGCTGCGCGCATTCCCGCGCGCGAACGGCGCCTATGTCGCCGGCCGGTTCGAGCTCTACGAGAACGTCAACGTCGGGATCGCCGTTGCGGCGGACGACGCGCTCGTCGTGCCGACGATCTTCGACGCCGACAAGAAGTCGCTCGGGGAGATCGGCCGCGACTCCCGCCGCCTCGCAGGCCGCGTCCGGGACGCGAGCGTCACGCCGCCCGAGCTGGCCGGTGGCACCTTCACGGTCTCGAACCTCGGCATGTTCGGCATCTCGGAGTTCAGCTCGATTCTCAACCCGCCCCAGGCGGCGATCCTCTCGGCCGGCGAGATGAAGCGCATACCCGTGGAGTGGGACGGGGAGATCGCCCTGCGCCACGTCATGAAGCTGCGGTTGACCTGCGACCATCGCATCCTCTACGGCGCCGACGCCGCCGGCTTCCTGCGGCGGATCAAGGAGTTGCTCGAGCAGCCGCTGGCGATGAGCCTCTGACCATGGCGACCGAGACCACCCCGGACCTCACCGCACCGTCCGCCGAGCTGCTGCAGGCCGTCGAGCGGCGCGTGCTCTGGATCGCGACCTCGATCGTCCACCACGCCAACAAGGTCCGCGCGAACACCTCGGGGGTGAAGGTCGGCGGCCACCAGGCCTCCAGCGCCTCGATGGTCTCGATCATGACCGCGCTGTGGTTCGCGCACCTGCGCGCACCCGACCGCGTCTCGGTGAAGCCACACGCGTCGCCGGTCCTGCACGCGATCAACTACCTGCTCGGCGAGCTGGACGCGAAGTACCTCACGACCCTGCGCGAGCTGGGTGGGCTGCAGAGCTACCCGAGCCGCACCAAGGACCCGGATCCCGTCGACTTCTCGACCGGCTCCGTCGGCATCGGCGCCACCGCGACGATCTGGAGCGCGCTCGCGCACCGCTACGTCGCGGGCCACACCGACGTCGCGGTCGGCGGCCGCCAGATCGCCCTGCTGGGCGACGCCGAGCTCGACGAAGGCGCGATCTGGGAGGCCCTCGTCGATCCCGTCGTTGCCTCGCTGGGGGAGGTCATGTGGGTCGTCGACCTCAACCGCCAGTCGCTGGACCGGGTGGTGCCGGCGATGGCGATCCACCGGCTGCAGGGCATGTTCGCCGCCGCCGGTTGGCAGGTGCTGACCGTCAAGTACGGCCGCCGCCTGGAGGAGCTGTTCGCGTTGCCGGGCGGAGAGGCCGTCCGCGCGCGCATCGATGCGATGCCCAACGAGCAGTACCAGCGCATGCTCCGCGCCCCGGCCGCCGACGTGCGCGAGCGCCTGCTCGCCGACGCGCCCGACAAACGCGACATCGACCGGGCGATCGCCGACTACGACGACGAGCGACTGCACGAGACGGTCCGCAACCTCGGCGGCCACGATCCCGCGGCGCTCCTGGAGGCCTACCGCGCGGCCGATTCCGCGATCGGGCAGCCGAGCGTCGTGTTCGCCTACACCGTGAAGGGCTGGTCGCTGCCGACCGAAGGCCACCCGTCCAACCATTCGGCCCTGCTCACCGCCGAGCAGTACGAGGCGCTCGCGCCGCGGCTCGGCGCCGACGCGCGGGAGCCCTGGTCGGCGTTCGCTCCGGGCACCCCGGAGGGCGAGCTGTGCGCGCAGACGGCCCGCACGCTGCACCGCGCCCCCCGCGCGGCCGCCGCGGGCGTCGCCGTCCCGGTCGCGCTGGACCGCGAGCACCGGGGCGAGGTCTCGACCCAGCAGGCGCTGGGCCGGCTGCTCACCGATCTCGCCCACGAGGCGCCGGAGACGGCGAAGCGGATCGTCACGGTCTCGCCCGACGTCGCATCCTCGACGAACCTCGGCGGCTGGATCAACCGCGTCGGCATCTGGTCGGTCGGAGAGCGCATCGACTGGTTCGCCGACGACCGCCAGACGCTCGTGAAGTGGCGCGAGCACGAGCACGGTCAGCACATCGAGCTCGGCATCGCCGAGGTGAACCTCGTCGGCCTGCTCGGCGAGCTCGGCGCGACGTGGTCGCGCGACGGCGAGGCGCTGCTGCCGATCGGCACGATCTACGACCCGTTCGTGGCGCGCGCCCTCGAGCCGTGGTCGTTCGGCATCTACGCCGGCGGGCAGTCGATCCTCGTCGGCACGCCCTCGGGCGTGACCCTCGCCCCGGAAGGCGGGGCGCACCAGTCCATCAACACGCCGAGCATCGGGATCGAGCAGCCCGAGTGCATCGCCTGGGAGCCCGCCTTCGGCCAGGACCTCGAATGGACCTTCCTCTACGCGCTCTCGCGGCTGGGACAGCCGGGCGGCACCTCGAGCTACTTCCGTCTGACCACTCGGCCGATCGACCAGGCGCTCGCACCGCCGCCCGCCGACCTGGCGCAGCGTCGCGCCGACGTGCTCGCGGGCGGCTACCGCCTGCAGGAGGGGGGGCCGGGCGCACAGGTGACGCTGGTCGGCGTGGGCGCCGTCATGCCCGAGGTCATGGCGGCCGCGCGGACGCTCGAGCAGGACACCGGCCATGCGCCGCACGTCGTCTGCATGACGAGCCCGGACCTCGTCTTCCGGGCCACGCAGGCCAGGCGCGGCCTCACCGAGGGCAGCGCGGAGATTCTCGCCCGGCTGTTTCCCGCGGACCGGCTGACGCCGATCGTGACGGTCATGGACGGCCACCCGCACACGCTCAGCTTCCTCGGCGTCACCGGCCGCATCCCGATCACGAACATCGGCGTGGAGCGGTTCGGCCAGGCCGGCTCGCTCGAGGATGTCTACGCCCACCACGGGCTCGACGCGGAGACGATCGTCGGCGCGGCGCTCGACCTGATCGGCTGATCCGTCCGACGTGAGCGTTGCGGTCCCGGCCTGCGCACGCCTTTCGAGGAGGTCTTCGTCCACGCGCGACACGCCTGGTCGGATGACCCGTCCGCCTCAACGCGGCCTCTTCGGGAGCAGAGCTATGCCGAGTCTCTGTCCTGCTCCCACGGCCTGACGCCGTGGCGGTTGAGGATGCCGTCGTCGAGCAGCAGGCGATGGCGCACGCGTTCGGCATGCAGGTCGATCGTCGCTTGCGCCTTGCGGTTGGCCTGCGCGATGGCCTCGCCGGCGGCAGGCTTGTCCATCGCTCCCCGCCGCAGCGTGCTCGCGATCGTCGCCCGTGCCCGCTCGAGCGCGTCGAGCGAGTCCAGCAGCTGTTGGCGCTCGGTGAGCAACGCCTGGATCGACCAGCCGCGCCGTGCGCGGTGACGCAGGCGCAGGCGCAGGCGTTGTGTCGCCGGCAGGCCGCGCCGCGCGGAGCTCGGCGCGTAGCTGGGTCGAGACGTGGTCATCGGAGTCCAGCGGGAAGCGTACGGATCCGGCTGAGCGCACCCGACGTTCGTGCCGGACACAGAAAAACGGCCGCGCCCATGGCCAGGCGCGGCCGTCTTCCTTCGTGGGGGCGGCGCGGGTCGGGGGGGAGGGCCCGCGCCGCCGCTGCTACGCGCTGATCGGCTCAGTGCGAGCAGGCTCGAGCGCGATGTCGAGCACCTCGTCGATGGTCATGACGGGGTGGAACGTCATCGCGTCGCGCACATCTGCGGGAACGTCATCCAGGTCGGCGCGGTTGCGCTCGGGGAGGATCACGGTGGTCAGACCCGCGGCGTGCGCGGCAAGCACCTTCTGCTTGAGGCCGCCGATCGGCAGGACGCGTCCCTGCAGCGTCACCTCGCCGGTCATGCCGACCGTGTGGCGCACCGGCCGTCCGGTGAGCAGCGACGCAAGCGCCGTGGTCATCGTGACGCCCGCGCTGGGACCGTCCTTCGGGATCGCGCCCGCCGGGACGTGGACGTGGAACTCACGCTCGTCGAAGGCATCGTCGTCGATGCCCAGCTCCGAGCCGTGCGCCCGCACGTACGTCAGGGCGATCTTGGCGCTCTCCTTCATGACGTCGCCGAGCTGACCGGTCAGCGTCAGGCCGCCCTTGCCCTTCATGCGGTTTGCCTCGATGAACAGGACGTCGCCACCGACGCCGGTCACCGCCAGGCCCGTCGCCACGCCCGGCACGGCCGTGCGCGCCGCCGCCTCCTGGAAGACCTTCTGGCGCCCGAGCGCCTCGCGCACCGCCTCCACATCCACCGTCACCGGGGCGACGGAGGGGTCGGACGCGATCTTCGTGGCGGTCTTGCGCAGCAGCGTCCCGAGCTCGCGCTCGAGCTGGCGCACGCCCGCCTCGCGGGTGTACTCGGCGACGACGAGCTTGAGCACGTCGTCGTCGACCGTGACCTCGTCCTCGCGCAGGCCATTGCGCTCGCGCTGACGCGCCCACAGGTAGTCACGGGCGATGGCGGTCTTCTCCGCGACGGTGTAGCCGTCGAAGCGAATGACCTCCATGCGGTCCAGCAGCGGGCCCGGGATCGTCTCGGCGACGTTCGCCGTGGCGATGAACAGGACCTGGCTCAGGTCGATCTCGATGTCGAGGTAGTGGTCGCGGAACGAGTGGTTCTGCGCGGGGTCGAGGACCTCGAGCAGGGCCGCCGACGGGTCGCCGCGCCAGTCGGCGCCGACCTTGTCGACCTCGTCGAGCATGATCACCGGGTTCATCGTGCCGGCGTCGCGCAGGGCACGCACGAGCCGTCCCGGCAGGGCGCCGATGTAGGTGCGGCGGTGGCCGCGGATCTCGGCCTCGTCGCGGACGCCGCCGAGCGACATGCGGACGAACTCGCGTCCGGTCGCACGGGCGATCGACTCGCCGATCGAGGTCTTGCCGGTGCCGGGCGGGCCGATCAGGGTGAGGATCGCCCCGGCCTTCTTGTCGGCCTCGATGCCTCGCTCCTGGCGCAGCTTGCGCACGGCGATGTACTCCGTGATGCGGTCCTTGACGTCCTCCAGCCCCGCGTGATCGGCGTCGAGCACCTCACGCGCGTGGACCGGATCGAGGACCTCGTCGGACTGCTTGCTCCACGGCACGGAGATGAGCCAATCGAGGTACGTGCGGATCATCGACGACTCCTGGCTCTGCTCGCCCGCGCGCTCGAGGCGGTCGAGCTCGCGCTCGGCCTGCTCGCGCACGTCGTCGGGCATGCCGGCCTTGGCGATCTTCGTGCGGTACTCGTCGGCGACCGACTCGTCCTCGCCCAGCTCGCGGCGGATGGACTCCATCTGCTGGCGCAGGAAGTACTCGCGCTGCTGCTTCTGGGCGCCGGACTCGACGTCGTTGCGGATGCGGTTGCGCACCTGCAGCTCGGTGAGCCGCTCGCGCTGGAAGTCGAGCGCGAGCTCGAGGCGCTCGGTGACGTCGACGGTCTCCAGCAGGCGGACCTTCTGCTCGAAGCTCAGATCCGGGCTGTAGCCGGCCGTGTCGGCCAGCGGACCGGGCTCGGCGACCGAGCGCAGGAATGCGGAGACGCGCTCGTCGGCGCCGCGCTCGGAGAGGATCTCCTCCACGACCGCGCGGTACTCGCGCTCCAGCTCGCGGGTGCGCCCGTCGATGGGCTTGGTGTCGGGGTGCTCGCTGACCTCGGCGCGCAGCCGGCCGGAGGCGTCGGCCTCGGCCGCGCCGACGATCACGCCACGGGCCTCGCTTTCGAGCGAGACGCCGCGGGCCCCACCGGGCAGGCGAATGGTGTCGGCGACCTTTGCGATCGTGCCGACCTTCGCGTACTGACCGTCGTGCCGAGGCACGAGCAGCACGCGGTCCTCCCCCGAGGCATCGACCGGCAGGTTGATGTCCATCGTGGGGAAGATGACGGTGTCATCCAGCGGAATGAGAAGAAGTTTGGCCATGAGGTTGTGCGCTCTTTTCTTTCGTTGCACGCACAACCATATCAACTCACTTACGAAACGTGAGTTGCTTACGCGCCAGGAACGTCGGCCCGGCGCACCGCCCTCTCAGCGCCCTCCCTACGCGGCCGCCACCTCACGCTCGAGCCGCCCGAGGAGCTCGCGCTGCGCCGCGTGCGGCGTATCGGGCAGGATCCATCTGAGCAGGTCCGTCGCATCGGCGGCGAGTCCCGGGGCGCGAAACAGCGCCAGCGGGAGCGGCCCGACCGTACTGCACACGCGCTGCGCCCACGTGACGGCGCACGCGCTGGGCTGATGGCCGCCGGCGATGACGACGGCGTCCGGCTCCAGCTGGGCGCTCACGCTCCCGAGCCCGGCGACGCAGTCGATCGGCAGCGTGATGACGCGGATGCCCTGGCGGTCGCAGAACAGCGCAAACGCGCGGATCGCGAGCCCGTCGCCGTCGACGGCGCGGCCACCGGCGTCGCCGAGCAGGAGCGTGAGCCGGCGGTGCGGCGGCGGCGCCAGGCGCTGGGCGCGGCGCAGCCAGCCGTCGGCCCATTCGGCGGCCAGGGCCCAGGTCGCGCTCGCGTCGCCCGCCTGGCCGGCGAGCTCGTCAAGGCTCTGCAACAGCACATCCTCGACGCAGCGATCGAACGATCGCAGCGCGAGCGCCGATTCCATCGCGATGTCGGCCGCCGCGATGTCGAGCGTCGTCAGCGCCGAGGTCAGCGTATCCGTGTCGCCGCTGAGCGACTCGCGGACGCGGCTGATCGCCGACTGGATCGAGAGGCCCTGGCGCAGTGCGTCGCCGAGCGCCGCGATCTCTCCGTGCGTGTACAGGCGGTGCTTGCCGGCCGAGCGGCGCGGCTTGGGGTAGCCGAAGCGCCGTTCCCAGGCGCGCAGCGTGCTCGGACTCACGCTCAGCAACGTCGCGGCCTCGCTCGTCTTCAGCGTGCGCATCGGCGGCATCCTTCGTTCTCGGCCGACACGCGGACGGCGGTGGCCGTCCCTTCTGGCCACGCGGTGTGCTGGGGCACGGCATCGACTCCTGGTGATTGTGGCCCCCGCAGCGGTGGCTCATTCCGCATGCCCGCTGCGGCCAGAGCCCCGACGCTGGAGCACAGCTCTCCTGGCTCGTGATCTGCCCGGTCCCGGTGAGCCGGGACCGGCCATGTCGCGGCCAGCTCTCCGAATATCGATGGCACCTTCCTTTGGACGATGGCGCCGCCGTCCTGCTGCCCAGCGCAACCGACCATACCGACAGTCAGCGAGCAGGTGTGGTGAAAAACCAAAATACGGGGGCGGGAATGCGTTGGTCCCAGATCGCTCCCGGGATCGAATGGGCCGCGCGCCGGTAAGACCGTGACCGCCACCGGCTGCGCCGGCATCTCGCGGCGGTCCTCGACGAACGTCGCCGCGGTCACGCGGCGGGCGGCCGAGGACCTCGAGACGCTCGCCGCCGCACCGGGTCGTAGCCTCCCCTCGCGTGGACGGTCGCTGGCCTGATGAGCACTACGAGCAGGCGTCGCCCGCAGTGGCGCTGGCCTGCCTGGAGCTGCTGACCGACGAGGCGCGCTGGATCCACCGGCGCGTGGAGACGATCGATCTGCTCGCCCAAGAGCTCGTGCGCCGCCAGGTGTCTGTCGACTTCACGCTTCCGGAGCCGCTGCTCGACGACCTGCGCATCGGGCCCGGCGGCCCGTGGTGCGTGCCGCTGGCCATCCTCGAAAAGCGGCCGCTGCGCAACTTCGACCTGCGCGAGCACGACGAGTGGCGCTCGATCGTCGGCGCGAGCTCGGGCGGCCCGATCGCGGCCGGGGTGGTCACCGCGGCGGCGCGGCTGGCGAGCCTGCCCGATCCGCTCGAGCCCGAGGTGGAGAGCCTGCTGTCGCTCATCGTCCGCAGCGATCTCGACGAGGCGCGCACGGTAATGGTCGAGCTCCGCGGGCAGGCTGCGCACGCCCCGCAGATCGCGCGGATCCTGGCGGACGACACGAGCGGCTACTTCCTCGCCACGTTCGCCGAGAGCTACATGCTCATCGGGCTGCTCGGCGAGCCTGCCGGTCGCCACATCCTCAAGTACGCCTACGACGACCACCTGCGCCTCGACGGCCGCGCCTCGCGGCCGCGCCGGCTCGCGCGGCGGCTCGGCTGGTCGCCGTTCGTCGTCGACGTCTCCGTGCCGACGGCCGCGCACGCGGCCTCCTACCACGCCGAGGTCATCGTCCCGGAGGAGCTGCGCCTGGACGCGTGGATTGTGGATACGCAGACCGACGAGCTGCTGTCGACGGACATCGAGCGTGCGGTCGATCGCGCGTCGCTGCACGCGCCGCGCGTCGCGCTCGACGCAGAGCCGCTGCTCGTCACGGCGATCTCCCCCGAACGTGCCGACCTGCCGACGCTCGCGTTCGCCACGAGCGCGGTGACGGCGCTGCTGCTGCTGATCGGCGCGGCGGTCGGCGACCTCGGCTCGCCGACCGCCGGGTCCTCGGTGGCGTTGCTGCTCGCGGGCTCGGTCCTGTTTGCCACGACCGTCGCCCGCAGCGGCGAACACCGGCTCGTGCGCGGGATCTTCGCCGGGCCGCGTTGGCTGCTGTCGATCGTCGCGGTGGCGGCGCTGGCGGCCGCCGCCAGCGTGGCGTTCGGCGCCGAGGACGGCGTGCGCGACGTCATCTGGTACTCGGCCGGGGGCCTGAGCCTGCTGGCCTGTCTCAGCCTCGCGGTAGGATTCTCCAGAGCAGCATCCCTGACGCGCCGCCATATGCCGGCCGGCGCAGACGAAGATCTCTGACGGTCGTGACCTTCTCCGAGCTCTCCAAGATCCTGGCCGACACCGGCAAGCTCCCGCCGGGTGGACGCCCCGCGGCGTCGGCCTTCGTGGCGTCGGCGGAGGGCCTGCCCAATCGCAACCTCGGCATCGACGTGCGGCCGCCCAAGCCGATCACGCCCGAGCAGGCGAAGTGGCTGCGCGAGCAGCGCGCCGCGGCCTGACTCTCGAAGCTCAGGTGTCCAGGAAGAGATCGATCTGCAGGTCCGCGTCCTCGACGTACGCGTAGCCGCCCAAGTCGTGAACGCCGGCGGCGCCAAGCACCTCGTCGTCGATGAAGAAGTTGCCGGTCGTCGTCTGCGCCGGCTGTGTGAGGATGTGATGCGCCGCGTCGGCGACGATCTCCGGCCGCCGCGAGCGGGCCATGGCGGCGTCGCCGCCGAGCAGGTTCTGCACCGCCGCCGTCGCGATGAGCGTGCGCGGCCACAGCGAGTTGAACGCGATCCCCGCGTCGGCGTACTCCGCCGCCATGCCCAGCGTGCACATGCTCATCCCGAACTTCGCCAGCGTGTAGGCGAGGTGCGCCGCGAACCACTTCGGGTCGAGGCTGAGCGGCGGGCTGAGCGTCAGGACGTGCGGGTTGTCGGACTGCTCGAGATGGGGCACGGCCGCGCGTGAGAGCAGGAACGTGCCGCGCGCGTTGACGTCCTGCATGAGGTCGTAGCGCTTCATCGCGATCGCCGAGCTCGGGGTGACGTCGATCGCGCTCGCGTTGTTGACGACGATGTCGATGGCGCCGAAACGCTCGGCGGTGCGCGCCACCGCGGAGGCGACCATGTCGTCGTCGCGCACGTCGCCGACGATCGCCAGTGCACGGCCGCCGGCCGCCTCGATCGCCTCGGCGGCGGTGAACACCGTCCCCTCCAGCCGCGGATGCGGCTCGGCGGTCTTGGCCAACAGCGCGACGTTGGCACCGTCGCGCGCGGCGCGCAGCGCGATCGCCAGACCGATGCCGCGGCTGCCGCCGGACATGAGGATCGTCCTGCCTGCGAGGCCGCTCATCGCATGAGGTCGGCGTAGCCGCGGGCGACGAGGTGCTCGTCGGCGATGCCGAGCGCCGCACGCAGCTGCTCGACGCGGTCGCGCTCGATCTCCAGGCCGCCGGGCGTGGTGGCGATCGCCTCGAGCTCGACGAAGTCGCCGAGCCCGGCGACGCGGTCGAGGTGGATGCGCACGTTGCGCCAGCGCAGCAGCCGGCGCGCCTTCTCGACGACGCAGCGCACGCCGAGCGAGTCGGTGAGCGCGTCGATCAGGGCGAGGTGGTCGGCGACGGCGACGATGCGGTAGTGGCTGACCTTCGGGCCGGCGAGCTCGGCGCGCGCGTAGGCGATGAGCTCGGCGGGATGGGGTGGCGCCTCGCGCAGCTTCAGGCGGCCGGTGACGGCATGGAAGTACGTGTCGCGCTGGGTCGTCACGCCCTGATCCTCGGCGCCGAAGCTCAGCGCGGCTGCGAGCGTCGCCTGCGGATCGGGGTCGATCGCCTTGATCTCGAGGTTGCGCTCCCTACCCGGCAACGGTCACGGGTCCTGCCCTGCGGCTAGTAACCCAGGCGGGCAAGCCGCTCGCGCTCGGCGCGGCGCTTGGCTTCGCGCTGCTCCTTGCGGTTGCGCTCGCGCTCGCGCCGTTCCTGGTCCTCGTCGTGACCGGTGACGATGCGGATGCTCTTGCGCAGCGTGCCGTCCTGGGCGTGGGAGGCGAACTCCGAGCGGCTCGGGCGGTCGTCGCGGCGCGGGCGGCCACCGGAACGCTGGCCGCCGCCGGGGCGCCGAGCGGTGCTGTCGCCACCGCCGCGCGTGGAGCGCTCGGCCTCGGGCGGGCGCGGCAGCTGCGCCTTGACCTCGCGCACGGGCGTGGCGGCGAGCCGGACCCATGCGTTGAAGACGGGGTCGCCGGGCTTGAGCCCCTCGGCGGACTGGGCGCACACGGCGGCCCACTTCAGCGGCTGGCCCTTCTCGTCCTGCTTGGGCTTCAGCGCTTCCTTGATGGTCTCGGCGCCACCGACACGCTCGATGGCCGCGGTGACACGGGCGGGCGAGGTCGGCGAGCGGTCGCCGGTCGCGTCGGGCTCGTGCTCGGCGGGCGCGGCGGGCGCCTCGGCGGCGGGGGCGGGGGCGGCGGCCTCGGGCTCGGCGGGGGCGGGGGTGGCTTCGGCCATCGCGTCGGGCGTGGTCGCCTCGGCGGTCGCCTCGGCGGCGGGGGCCTCCGCGGTCGGCTCGGCGACGACGGTGGCCTCGGCGTCGGTCTCGGGAGCCGCCTCGTCGGCGGGCGCAGCGGCCTGCGCCGGCGCGGGACCGCCGCGGCGCAGATCGGTCAGCGCGGAGAAGAAGGCGCGGCGATGGCGCTCCGCGGCCGACGGGCGGCGGCGGCGCTTGCGCGTGGGCAGCGTCGCCTTGACGGTCGGCAGCGGCTTGGGGTCGGCGGCGACGCCGAGGATCTTCGGGCCGACGGCCGGGCGCTCGGTGTCGGGCCTGACCGCCGGGAGCTCTGCGGGCGTGGCCTCGGCGGCGGGCGTGTCGGCCGCAGGCGCTTCGGCGACGGGAGCCTCGGCAGCCGGAGCCTCAGCGGCGGGCGTTTCAGCAGCAGGAGCCTCGGCAGCCGGCGCTTCAGCAGCGGGGGCCTCGGCAGCGGGAGCCTCGGCGACTGGAGCTTCGGCGTCTGGAGCTTCGGCGACGGGAGCCTCGGCGGCGGGCGTTTCAGGAGCGGGTGCCTCGGCAGCGGGAGCCTCGGCGACAGGAGCCTCGGCGACAGGAGCCTCGGCGACAGGAGCGTCGGCAACGGGAGCCTCGGCGGCGGGTGTTTCAGCAGCAGGAGCCTCGGCAGCCGGGGTCGGCGACGCGTCCCCAACCGGGTCTTCCGTCGAGTTCTGGCCGTTGACGTACGACGGGGCGTCCGACGTCGGAGGGGTGTCCGCCACCTTGGCGTTCTCCCGATCTTCCGTGGGTTCTGCCCCTGTCTGGCCGTCAATCTCGGCCGTCATCTCGGCTGCCGTCTCGCCGCTCACCGGTGTGAGCTTATCGAGGCTTGAACCTTCAAGGGTCGACGAACGCAAATTGGTCGTATGTTCATACCTTCAGAAGACCCCGTACTCGCGTACGAGCACCACGAGCGGGGTCTCGAAGAGCAGCGCCAGCAGGCCCGCTTCGAGGTCGCGACCGGCCCGGCGGACCTGCGCGAACGCCGCCGATGCGTCGACGCTGTCGCGCCGCACGGCGGCGAGCTCGGCGCGTGTCGCGTCGTCGCCGATCATCCCGATCCAGCGGTCATAGGCGTCCAGCGCACGGCCGCCGCTGTCGCGCAGGTCGTATGCCGCGAACGCGGCCGCCAGCCGGTCGGTGGCGGGCGCCTGCAGCTGCGCGATGAGAAACGGCCGCATGTCCGCGCGGCGGTGGCGATCGCAGAGCAGGATCGGCAGCAGCCCGGCCGCGAAGAGGACCTTGCGCCCGGTGCGCAGCTTGGCGTTGCGCAGCCCCCACTTCTCCTCGTCCTCGCGCTGCTTTCCGACGAAGTCCACGCAGATCGTCCGCCAGTAGCGGACGAGATCGTTGAGCAGGAAGCGCGGCGGGCGGAAGTCCTTCGTCGCGTCGTCGAGGTAGCTGTCGAGCACGCGCTCCCAGCAGCGCGCGTAAGCGGCGTCGCCCGCGACCGGCACCGACTCGAGCAGCAGGAGCATGCGGCGGGTGAGGCTGCGGTTGGTGTCCTCGTCGAGGCCGATCCGGTTGGCCAGCACCGGCGCCGACGCCGCCGCGCCGAAGACGCCCTGCGTCCCCGGCTTGCGGTCCTCGGCGCCGAGCAGCGCGCGCAGCGTCTGCGACCACCGGCCCGTGGACGTCCTCGCGCACCTCACCGTCGACGAGCAGCAGCCAGTCGTCGTCGGAGTGCTCGGTCAGCTCACCGCGTCCCCAGGAGCCGAACAACACGATGCAGGCGTCGGCGGGCAGCGCGATCGCGGCCACCCGCGCGCGCATCTCCTCCAGCCGCGACGCGGTCCGTGCGCGGGCGTCGAGCAGATTGGGAAAGCCCTCGGCGCTGTGCGCCGCCAAGCGCTCGAGCGCGCCGGCCGGGCTCGGCAATCAGCTCTCCCGCAGGGGTGCCTCGAGGATCCACGGCACGTCGCGACAGCGGCGCAGCAGTGGGCCGAAGCGCTCCTCGTCGGCGGCCGTCAGCGACACGTGGTGGCAGTCCTCGTCCAGCGAGCTGACGTGCACGTGGCGCAGCCGCGCACCGAAGCGGTCGAGCAGCCGCTCGCCCTCGTCGAGCTGCTCGTCGACCGACAGCGCGTGCGCGATGTCGAAGCAGAAGCCGGCCTGCGGCAGCGCGGCGAAGTATGGCTCGAGCTCGTCGGCGGTGCGCCCGCCGTGCTTGCGCGCGTCCATGTTCTCGAGCACGAGCGCGCTGCCCAGCGGCGCGTAGCGCGCGGGGTCGTCGATCGTGTCGGGGTGCACGACGATCGCGTCGACACAGCGCACCACCTCCGTGAGCATCGCGACGAGCTGCTTCTCGCGCAGGCGGCGCCCCTTCGACGGCGCGTGCAGGCTGACGAAGCGAAACGGCAGCGCGGGCGCGTCGGCGAGGAAGCGCAGCAGGCCGGGCAGCTCGTCGGCGGCCAGCGCCGCCAGCTCGACCGCGAACGTCGAGGTGCGCTGCGCCTCGGCGACGAGCGCCGCCCAGTCGCCGCGCTGTTCGACGAGCGCGCCGGTCGACGTCCCCAGCGGATGGTGGCGGGCGATCGAGCCCGGCGGCATGAGGACGGCGGACGGCATCGGTCGGACACCGTAACCGCCCCGCCAGACGCCAACCAGGCGTCCCCGGAACGTCCGCGCTTTACGTGACGGGAACGTCCGGCGTGGCGGCGATCGCGGCCGCCGCCACGAGCAGGTGGATGTGCTCGAAGCGGTCGGGCAGCATCGCCCCGAGCGGCTTGGTCAGCGCGAGCGCGAGCAGGTCGCGGATCGCCTGACAGGCCGGGGCCTGCGGCGCGTCGGCGCCGACGAGCGTGGCCAGGCGCGCGAGGTCGATCATCTCCGCAGTCTCGCCGCCGGCGATCGCCACCCCGAACGCAGCGTCGAGGAAGTACTCGACGCGGGCCAGCAGCGAATCGCGGCGCAGCCTTCCCTCGCCGACTGCCGGGCCGAGGTCGAGCGTGTCCTGCGCCGCGACGATCCGCTCGAGCTGCTCGCCCATGACGCTCGCGAGCTGCGCGGGCGTCAGGCCGGTCTGCAGGGCGGGCCGCATGGAGCCGATGACGGCGAGCGGCGGCGTCCCGAAGGGGATGTCGGTCGCGTAGAGGATCTGGCCGGGCGGGACGTGCGAGTAGACCGCGAGCTGGTCGGCGGCGCTGAACCACGCCGTGTCGATGAAGACGTTGGGGAACTCGTAGAGCCGCCGCCAGATCCAGGCGAGATCGCAGACGGCGCAGTGGGCCAGGATGAAGCGCGCGCGAGGAAACCGCGCCGCGAACTCGAGCACGTGGGCGCCCAGCGCCGGGATCCCGCGGCCGGCGTGGATGAGGATCGGCAGGCGCTCGGCATCCGCGAAGGCGACGATGTCGCGCATCGCCGGCTCGTCGAGCTCGAACGCCTCCGCGCGTGGATGCAGCTTGATACCGCGCGCGCCGGCATCGACGCAGCGGCGGATCTCGGCGACCGGATCGCCCGCGCGCGGGTTGACGCGACAGAAGGCGACGAGGCGCCCGCCGGAGTCGGCGGCGGCCTGCAGCACGTGGTCGTTGGCGGGCGGATAGCCGTCGGGCTCGTGCATCGGGAAGACGACGGCGCGCGAGCCGGTCGGCGCGAGCGTCGCGGTCAGCTCCTCGGCCGTGCACTTGAAGCCGTCGGGGTCGTTTTCCCCGATGTGCGTGTGCGCGTCGAAGAGCGTCGTCGGCGGAAGGAGCTTCAGCGTCTGCTCGGTCAAGGGATTGAGGAGCTCGTCGGCGTACACGAGCGGGCAGTCTACGAAGCCGGCCGCCTGACTTTGTGCGGGAAATTACGTGACGGATACCGGAGACCTGCCTAGACTTCGACGATGAGCTACAGCAACGGAAGTGTCGGCGTCTGCTCGTGCGGCCAGCTGGCCATCGCATCCTGCAATCGCTGCGGGCGCACCCTCTGTGACGAGCACGCGCGCGCGCTCCCGCCGGCGCCGGAGGGCATCTCGGCCAACGCGCTGGGCCGCTACGAGCTGGCGATCCGGCTTGCCGACGGCCCGCACTGCGAGGGCTGCCGGGCCGAGCTGGGCAACTACGCGCTCGCCCAGGCGACGGGCGCGCCGCGCGCACAATTGCCCGACCACTGGCTGGATCGTGCGATCGCGCTGAGCAGCGACGAGACGCGCAGCGCGGCGGAGAAGGTGCACGACGCCGACCTGCCGTCGTCGCTGACGTCCAGGGACGTCGCCCAGGAGTTCCTGCGCCGGATCGAGCGCCAGCCCCAGGAGCGCGTGCCGATCTCCCCGCCGAGCATCATGCGCAACCCCGAGTACGTGGAGGGCTGGTCGGTCGAATGCCGCCGCACGGAATACACGCTGTCGGGCCCCGGCGCCGGGCGCTACCGCATGCCGTGCCTCGTGTCGGTCAACGGCGAGATACTCGGCCCCGCGCTGGAGCGTGAGCGGCCCGGCCAGACGTGGTGGATCGTGCCCGAGTCGGAGATCGACCTCACGCTGCTCGTGACGAGCGTCGCCCAGCTGCTCGTGATGAGCGCGTTCATGCCGCCGCCCGGCACGGCAATCTTCTAATTGGGGGTGCGAGTCGCTCGCCGCGCCGATGCGCGAGCGGCGTGCCTCACCGCTCCTCCCGGAACATCCGAAGCGCGAACCGTCCCGCGGGGTGCTCGCGCAGCTCGCAGACGATCGCGCCCATCGCCCGCGGCAGCTCGTCGGGCTGCGGTAGCGGGACGCCGTACTCCGGCGGCATGAGCACGGCGGCCGTGAGCGCCGCAAAGGTCAGGTCCGCCGCGCTGAAGCGATCACCGACGAGGTAGGCGCGGCCGTCGCTCAGCCGCTCCCCGACCTCGTCGAACGTCGCGCGCACCTCGGCGAGCGAGCCCGCCGCGGTCGCGGCGTTGATGTCGAAGTAGCGGTCGATGATCTTCGCCACCGGCCAGTAGGCGACCGGCAGCGCGAGCCGCTGCCA
Organism: uncultured Actinomycetes bacterium; assembly: GCA_963751065.1. GTDB lineage: Bacteria > Actinomycetota > Thermoleophilia > Solirubrobacterales > Solirubrobacteraceae > CADCVQ01. Next base: position 146,248 of record CAVVTD010000001.1, on the reverse strand, counting down.
GGCCGGCACGCCGGTCGGCGCGTAGCGCTTGACGAGCGCGCGCTCGCCGCGGATGTTCTCGTACATCCAGCGCCGGGCCTCGGGGCCCAGCCGCTCGTCGAACCCCTGCTCGAGCGCGCGGATCTCGGCGCCGGCCTGCGGATCGTCGGGATACAGCCGCCGCGCCGCGGGCGCGCGCGAGTCGGCGAAGGCGAGGATGTCGGCCGACTCCGACAGCACGGTGTCGCCGCAGACGAGCACCGGCACGGTGCGCCCCGGCGACCGCGCCCGCTTGACCGCGACCCAGTGCAGGACCTGCATGTGGGCGCGCTCCTCGTAGTCGACGCCGGCGCGGTCCAGCGCCCAGCGCGCCTTCTCGCAGAAGTGGCTGATCGGGATCGTGATGAGCGTGCAAGTCGGGCGCGCCATGGCGGGTGCCGAGCCTATCCTGAGCCCGGATGAAACCCGCCCGGCTCCTTGCCGACCTCGTCGCAATCGACTCGGTCAACCCGGCGCTCGTGCCGGGCGCGGCCGGCGAGGCCGAGATCGCCGCCTACGTCGCCGCCTGGCTGGGCAAGCGCGGCCTCGAGGTGACGGTGATCGACGACCCGGTCGGCCGCCCGAGCGTCGTCGGCATCGCGCGCGGCACGGGCGGCGGCGCGGCGCTCATGCTCAACGGCCACATCGACACCGTCGGCGTGGCGGGCATGGTCGGCCCCCACGAGCCGCGCGTTCGCGACGGGCGCCTGTACGGGCGCGGCGCCTACGACATGAAGGGCGGACTCGCCGCCTGCCTGCTGGCCGGGGCGGCGGCGGCCGGCGCCGGGCTGCGCGGCGACGTGATCGTCACCGCGGTGGCCGACGAGGAGCACTCGAGCGTCGGCGTGCAGGCCGTGTTGCGCCGCTTCACCGCTGACGCTTGCGTCGTCACCGAGCCGACGCACCTGCGGGCCGTCGTCGCGCACAAGGGCTTCGTGTGGGCGGAGCTGGAGACGCGCGGCCGCGCGGCGCACGGCTCGCGCGCCGACCTCGGCGTCGACGCGATCGCCGGCATGGGCCCGGTGCTGGCCGGGATCGGCGCGCTGCAGGCCGCATTGGACACGCGCCCCCATCCCCGGCTCGGCCCGGCCAGCCTGCACGCGTCGCTCATCGACGGCGGCCAGGAGCTCTCGAGCTATCCCGAGCGCTGCGTGCTCGGCGTCGAGCGCCGCACCCTGCCCGGCGAGCGCCGCGCCGACGTCGAGCGCGAGCTCGAGGGCCTGCTCGCGCGCGCTCGGGAGGCCGATCCGCGCCTGGCCACCGAGCTGCGCCTCGGCGTCGTGCGGGAGCCCTTCGAGGTCGACCCGCAGGCGGCGATCGTCCAGCATCTGCTGACGGCAGCGCACTCCGTGCTCGGCGCCGAGCCGGAGGTCGTCGGCGACCATCCCTGGATGGACGCCGCCTTCACCGCCGCCGCCGGGATCCCGACGGTCGTCTTCGGGCCGGGCGGCGCGGGCGCGCACGCCGTCGAGGAGTACGGCGACATCGCCAGCGTGCAGCGGTGCGCCGACGTGCTCTTCGAGACGGCGCGGCGGCTGTGCGACTGAGCCTGAACCTGAGATGACCGGCGCGCTGCGCCTGCCCGACCCCTGCCTCGCCGTGCTCGTCGGCGCCAGCGGGGCGGGCAAGTCGCACTGGGCGGCGCAGTGGTTCGCGGCCGAGCAGATCGTCTCCTCCGACCGCCTGCGCGCCGTCGTCGGGACCGGCGAGCGCGACCAGCGCGCGTCGAAGGACGCGTTCGAGCTGCTCGAGCTGATCGTCGCCAAACGGTTGGCGCGCAACCTGACGACGGTGATCGACACGACCGGTCTGGAGCCCAAGCGACGCGCGGGCTGGCGGGCGCTCGCCGAACGCCACGGCATGCCGGCCGTGGCGGTCGTGTTCGACGCGGAGGCCAAGCTCGTGCGCGAGCGCAACCGCGCGCGCGGGACGCCGGTGCCCAGCAAGGTCGTCAGCGGGCAGCTGGCCGCGGTCGAGGGGATCTTCGATCAGCTGCACCGCGAGGGCTTCGCGGCCGTGCACCGCGGCGGGCGGGCGGGCGGGACGGTGTCCCTCGTGCCGCCGGCGTTCCTCGGCGCCGTTGCGTCGGCGGCGCGCCAGCGCGAGGATCCCGCGGTGCTCGAGTTCGGCCTGCAGATCAGCCGCTTCGGCTTCCCCGGCCATCCGCCGGCGACCGCGGCAACGCTCGCCGAGGTCGCGCGCGCCGCCGAGGAGGCGGGGTTCACCAGCCTGTGGGTGATGGACCACCTGCTGCAGATCCCGCAGGTCGGTCGCGAGTGGGAGGACATGCTCGAGAGCTACACGACGCTCGGCTACCTCGCGGGCGTCACCGAGACGATCCGCCTGGGCACGCTCGTCACCGGCATCACGTACCGCAACCTCGCGCATCTCGCGAAGATCGTGGCCACGCTGGACGTGCTCAGCGGCGGGCGCGCGATGTGCGGCCTCGGGGCGGCGTGGTTCGAGCGCGAGCACGCCCTCTACGGCTGGGACTTCCCGCCGCGCGCGCACCGCTACGCCCTGCTGGAGGACGCGCTCGAGCTCCTGCCGCTCATGTGGGGCCCGGGCGCACCGCGCTTCGAGGGCCGCACGACGACCGTGGCCGAGGCCGTCTGCTACCCGCGCCCGCTGCAGGAGCGCATCCCGATCCTCGTCGGCGGGTCGGGCGAGCGCAAGACGCTGCGGCTCGTCGCCCGCCACGCGGACGCCTGCAACCTGTTCGGCGATCCGGACACGGTGCGCCACAAGGTCGCGGTCCTGCACGAGCACTGCGCGACCGAGGGCCGCGACCCCGCGGCGGTGCGCGTCACGCACCTCGCCGCCGCCCGCGTGATCGCCGACGGCGAGCCACGGCTCGGGCCGGGCGCGGCGACCGCCGAGGAGCACATCGGCCGCTTCCGAGAGCTCGCCGACGCCGGGGTGCAGACGGCGATCGTCGGGCTCGGCGACGCGGACGGTCCGCAGTCGGTGCGGCGCTTCGCCGAGGTCGTCGCGGCCTTCTCGCGCTGACCCGCGGTGAAGGTCTCCACAACCCGGCGGCCCGCGGCTAGTGTGCGTCTTCAGGGGTCATCCGATCAGGGGGAACGGGTCATGCAGATCAGCGGCGGCGCAGGACAGGCCTTGTCTCAGGTGCGGGTTCGCCGGCGCGTGCTGCCCATCCTCGCGCTCGTCGCGCTCGCGTTCGCCGGCTGCGGTGACGACAGCAGTGAGAGTGACGACGCGGCCGAGGCGAAGGCCGCCGCGGCCGCCGCGTTCAAGCAGGGCGCGAAGGCGGCCACGGCCGAGACGACGAAGATCGGCGACGACCTCGGCACGGCGATCCAGGGCGCCGACAAGGAGACCGACGCCGCGCTCGCCGCGACGTTCACGAGCCTGGCCACCCGCGCCCGCGGCGTCGCCGCCGACCTCAACGCGCTCGAGACGCCGCAGGAGTCGCGCGCCGAGGTGAACGCGCTCGTCGGCGCGCTGTCGACCGGCGCGCAGGACATCGACGCGATCGCCACGGCGGCCCGTGCGCACGACGCCTCGTCGGCGCGCTCGGCGACGGAGACGCTCGTGCGCGACTCGCCGGCGATCAAGGCGGCGCGAGAGGCGCTCGAGGCCGAGATCGGCTCGACCGACTCCGGCACGAAGACGACGGTGTCGCCGACCTACTAACCGAGCATGGGCCGGTCGAGCCGGTAGCGCCACACGACGCCGACGTCGCCGTCGAGGTTCTCGCCGTCACGCGCGAAGCCGAGCTTCTCGAGCACGCGCACGGAAGCCGCCCCGGCCGGCCCGGGCAACGTGTGGGCCTGCACCGCCCGCACCTGCGGCGTGTCCCACGCCTCGGCGACGAGCGCAGCCGCCGCGGCGGTCGCGACGCCGCGGCCCTCCCACGCCGGCGCGATCGCGTAGCCGATCTCGACTGCGCCCTTCCAGTCCGGCGCGCCCTTGAAGCCGCCCCAGCCGACGAGCGTGCGCGGCGCGTCGGCGACGAACAGCCGCGGGCCCCAGGCCGCGCCGGCGGGATCGAGGGCGAGGCCGTCGCGCGCATGCTGCAGCGACTGCGGGAAGACGACCCAGCCATCGGCCACCTCGGCCTCCAGGCGCCGCTCGAGCGCCGCGCGATCGCCCAGGGCGGCATCGAGCAGCGCGAGGTCGCAGGCGACGAGGGAGACGGCGGGAGCGATGCGGCCAGTATCACCCGCCCGCAGCAGCAGCAGCACGCAGCGAGGGCGAGCCTTCAGCCGCGAGCGGCCAGCGCGTGCGCCGTGCGCTGCGTCTCGCGGTGGTCCAGCAGCCGCCCGCGCAGCAGCCGCGCGCGATCGGAGGTGGGCCGCAGGGAGATCGGCGGGGCCACGTCGTCGCTGTCGCTCACGAGCGGGGGCACGACGCGCTGCACGACGGTCGACAGATCGTCGATCGCGTAGCCCTGCGCGTAGTCGACGCCGAACTCGCGCAGCAGCGCGAGCGTCTCACGGTCCTCGACGCCACCGGCGATCGTCTCGGTGCCGAAGCTGTGGGCGAGCGCGACGATCGCCTGCACGAGATGCTGGTTGGCGGCGTTGCTCGGCAGGTCGCGGACGAAGTCGATGTCGATCTTCAGCGCGTGCACCGAGAGCTCCTGGAGATAGGCGAAGCTGCCCGAGCCGGTGCCGAAGTCGTCGAGCGCCAGGCCGCAGCCGAGCTCGCGCAGCCGGGCCGCGAAGGCCTTTCCCACGGTCGGATCGCTCATGATCGCCGCCTCCCCGACCTCGAAGACGATGTTGCCGGCGGGTGCGCCGACGATCGCCAGCTGACGCGCGACGTGCTCGAGCAGGCGCGCGTCGGCCATGGAGGCGGCCGACAGGTTGACCTGCACGATGCGCCCCAGCGCCGCGAAGCGCACGGCCTGCGCGATGACCCAGCTGTCGATCTCGAAGATGAGGCCGAGCTCCTCGGCGGCGGGCAGGAAGGCGCCGGCGGCCACGACGTCGCCGTCGCGGCTCACCATCCGCAGCATCAGCTCCTCGCGCGCGGCGCCCCCGCGCAGCGGCAGGATCGCCTGGGAGTGCAGGACGAGGCGGTCCTCCTCGATCGCCTCGCGCACGCGGCTGACCCAGGCGATCGCCTCGAGCTTGCGCTCGGCGCGACGGCGGGCCTCGATCTCCTCGGTCACGTCGGTGAAGGCGATCACGACGCCGCCGCTTGGCTCGGGCGAGGCCGAGCACATGACGGGCAGGATGCGCCCGTCGCGGTGCACGAGCGAGTCTTCGCGCATGCGCACCGTGATGTGCTCGCGAAAGACGCACGCGAGCGGGCCGTCGACGGCCGGCGACTCGGCGCCGTCCGGGCGGCGGCGGTGGACGAGGTCCTCGACCGCATGGCCGAGCAGCTCCTCCTCGGTCCAGCCGAGCATCCGCTCGGCTGCGCCGTTCATGCAGGTCAGACGCCCCTCTGCGTCCAGCGCGATGAGCCCCTCGGCGATCGTGTGCAGCGTCACCGCGCACAGCTCGTCGGCGCGGCGCTGACGCGCGGTCGTCCTGTGCTCGGTGGCCGTTCGGCGCGCGTCCGCGCGCAGAACGGCGTTCTCGCGCTGCAGGCGTGCGACCTCACGGCGCCTGGCGTCGACGCTGCCCAGGCGCGTGTAGGTCTCGGTCGGGATCACGGTGGAGTGCTGGTCGCAGACGCGCTCGAAGGCGGCGGCCGTCGCGTCGTCGGCGAAGGCGCTCATCGGGTAGGCGCACAGCAGCGCGAACTCGTGCGTCGCGCCGAGCTGGTTCCACAGGTCCTCGAGCATCACCGCCGACGCGATGTCGCCGTCCTCCCACAGCAGCGCGACCATCTCGCCGTAGACGCGCACGCGCCGCTGCTGGGCACCCGCGCCGGCGCGGTCGATCACCTCGCCGATCGTCTCGCGAAAGCGGCCCGCGTGCGGCCTGCCGTCGACCATGAGGTCGTCGAGCAGCTCGGCCGCGTCGAAGCTGATGTAGCGGTCGGCAGCGATCGCGTGCTCGAGGTCGACGCCCGCGTCGCGCAGCGCGGTCTCGAAGGCCGCGCGATGCGCGGCGCTGGCCACGACGATCGCGGCGCCCCCGTCGTGCAGGTTCGGCCCGACGAAGTCACAGACGGTGTCGACGAGAAACTCGGTCGTCTCATAGAACTCGACGGCGTGCTCACGCTGTCCCGCGGTCGGGTGCGCGGAACGGATGTCGATCGGGGCAATTGACCGCGTCCGGTCGGGATTGGCCATCACGACTCCCATCGGCATCCGGCGGTGGAACTTGAGGGGTCGGCAGCAGTTTCTCTCCGCGTTGCGGGCGGCCTGGCGCCGCCGCGCCGGCCGGGCCTACTCGCCGCCGCCGGAGACGTACGCCTCGTAGGCCGCAGCGTCCATGAGATCGCCGGCGTCAGCGACCTCGTTGGGCTCGATGCGCGCGAGCCAGCCGGCGCCGTAGGGATCGCTGTTGATGAGCCCCGGCGCGTCGTTGAGCGCCTGGTTGACGGCGTTGACCTGGCCGACGAGCGGCATCTTGACTGCCGACGACCCGTGCTCTGCGCTGATCCGCAGGAGCATCTCGCCGGCCTTGAACAGCTCGCCGGGATAGGGCAGCTCGAGGAAGCCGACCGCGCCGAGCTCGCCGGCGGCGACCTCGGTGATGCCGACGGTCACGAGGAGGTCGCGCGGGCGCACCCACACGTGGGACTTCGTGTATCGCAGGTCATCCGGATAGCTGGCCATCGTCGTCCTTCTCCCGTTCGCTTGGTGCCGCGCAGGCAACATAGGCCATGCCTGCGGGTCCGGGGCGATGCTCGGCGCCAACGTCGGGCCTCGCCGGACGGTCGATCCCTGCGGCTCGTCGAAGTGGCGCGCCGCCTCGTCCTGCCGGTCCGCGTCTGCGAGGCTGGACGTCGATGCCCGCGCCCTCGCGCCGCCCCTACGCCGCCCGGATGGCGCCCGACGAGCGCCGGCGCCAGCTGCTGGACGCCGCGCTGCGGATCATCATCCGCGACGGCTACGGCGCGGTGTCGATCGATGCCGTCGCGCGCGAGGTCGACGTGTCGCGGCCGGTCATCTACGGCGTCTTCGACGGCCTGGAGGACCTGCTCGGCGCGCTGCTCGACCGCCAGGAGAAGCGAGCGCTGGCGCAGTTGAGCGCCGCGCTGCCAGCGGCTCCCGGCGACCGCGACCCGCGCGAGTTCGTCGCCGGGTTCGTGCGCTCGATGGTCGAGGTCGTCGGCCGGGATCCCGACACGTGGACGCCGATCCTCCTGCCCCCGGGTCGTACGCCGAAGGTCGTGCAGGAGCGGATCGACCGTGACCGCGAGCGCGTGCGCCGCCAGTTCGAGGCGCTGCTGGCCTGGGCGCTGGAGCGCCGCGGCGGGTCGGCCGGGGTCGATCTCGAGCTCGCCTCGCACTCGCTGCTCGTCGTCGTCGAGCAGTGGGGCCGGCTGATCCTGAGCGACCCGGAGCGCTATACGGCCGACCGCCTGGTGGGCTTCGTCGAGACGCTGCTTGACAGGCTCTCCGGAGGGACTTGACAGCGAAAGCTACACCACCGTAGTATTGCTCCTGCCAGTCGCCACCAGCCGACCCGCGAGGACTCATGGCCATCACATCCCGCAACGCCAAGCCGCCGGTCGAGCCCCACGAGGACTACGGCTTCTTCGGTCCCGACTCCGTCACGTGGCGCGTCTGGCGCTATCCCACCTCGCTCACGGTCGGCTTCCAGCGCTCGGTCGTCATCGAGGAGCTCGACCCCGCGCTCATCGCGGCCGTCGACACGTCCGGCGGGGTTCGCTCCCGCCCGCGGACGCGCTATGACCGCACGCTCTGCTACTTCGCGCGCGTCGCGTTCGGCGACACGCGCACGACGTCGAAGGCGGCCGACGTCCTCGTCAAGGTGCACTCCAAGGCGATCGGGATCGAACCGCTGAGCGGCAACCGCTACGACGCCAACGACCCCCACTCACAGCTCTGGATCCACCTCACCGCCTGGCACTCGATCCTCTACGCCTACGAGCGCTACGGCCCCGGCAAGCTCTCGGCCGAGGACGAGGCAAGCTACTGGGCCGACTGTGCGCTCGCCGCCGAGCTGCAGACCTGCGATCCCGCCGACGTGCCGCGCACGCGCGAGGGCATCCAGGCGTACTTCGAGGAGATGCGCCCGCGGCTGGCCGGCTCGGAGGCCGCCCAGTCGATGATGGACTTCCTGCTCGACGGGAAGGTCATGTTCCCGCCGGCGCCGCGCGTGCTCACGCCGCTCATCTGGACGATCAACAAGACGATGCGGATCGCCACGATCGCGACCATGCCGCGCTGGATGCGCAAGATGGCCGGCGTGCGCCAGTCGCGCGTGACCGACGCGCTCGTGCGGCCGGTCATGCGGATCAGCTACATCCTCGCCCACGCCAACCGCCACGTCGAGCTGGCCATCCTCGGGCTCATGTCGCCGTCGACGCGCAAGGTGATGGCGCCGATCTTCCTCGACGTGCCGCCGGAGAATCCCGTGACGCTGACGCCGGCCGAGGCGCGCGAGCGCTACGGCTACGACAAGCCGTCGGAGGCGCACCTGCAATGGCGCGCCCGCCAGCAGGAGCGGATCCTGGGCGGGCAGGCGCCGAGCGACGCCGGCCTCGTCGAGTCGCAGGACCTGCTCGGCGCGCTGGCGTAGCAGCCGGTCACGCGCGGCTGGTCTGGCGGGCGTGCGCGAGCGCCCAGTCCAGCGCATAGTCGGCGATCTGCTCCCAGCCCTCCTGGGCGGGCAGCAGGTGCGCGTAGCCGTCGTACTCCTTGACCTCCGTGATCGTGTCGGACTTGTAGTGCTTGGCGTTGGAGCGCTGGATCTTCGGCGGCATGAGGTTGTCCTCGCCGCCGGCGATGAACAGCAGCGGAGCGCGGTCGTCGTTGTGGTAGTCGACGTGCGTGTCGTCGGGCCCCGGGTGGACGTTCGCCAGCGCGCTGCCCCAGAAGACCGAGCCGGAAGCCGGCACGTGGTAGCGCTCGTACAGCGCACGCGACGCGTCCTCGCCGAACGTGTTCGTGAACGCGTAGTGCCACTGCTCGAACGTCAGGCCGACGGCGCGGTGGCGGTTGGCGGGGTTCTTCAGCACGGGGAAGCTCGCCTTGACCTGCGAGAGCGGGATGACCTTGACGCCCTCCGTCGGCGCGGAGTTGATCGCGACGCCCGCGGCGCCGTAGCCGCGGTCGAGCAGCAGCTGCGTGAACGCACCGCCGGCCGAATGGCCCATGAGGATCGGCGGGCTGTCGAGCCCGCCGACGACGGCCTCGAGGTGCTCCATGATCGCCGGCACGGTGAGCGCCTCGATCGGCGTCGTGTCGGCGTTGAGCGCCTCGACCTCGACCTCGAAGCCCGGGTAGGCGGGGGCGATCACCGTGTAGCCCTTGCTCTCGTAGTGGCTGATCCAGTGCTCCCAGCTGCGCGGCGTGACCCAGAAGCCGTGGATGAGCACGATGGTGTCAGGGGCGGTCGTCATCTGTTCGTCCTCTCAGGAGTGGTGGCAGGAGCGCGTTGACCGAGATGAGCTCGAGGCCGAGCTCGCCGATTCGCTCGATGAGGCCGTGCAACTGCGCTTGATCGAGGACCGGTCCGGTCAGGACGGTCGTCCCGTCCACGCGCTCGAGCCGCATCCGCTCGAACACGAGGCCGAAGTGGTCGCCGATCTCGCCGCGAACCACGATCTCGTAACGCGGTTCGCGGTTGCTGGTCGTCATCGTGCGCGCAGCCTCTTGGGCGCCTGGGTGAGCCGTCATCACCCCCGCTCGGTTTCACCTAGGTGAATCCGCTCAGAGCAGCTGCTGGGCGCGCGCACGAGCCACCGCGTCGGCGCGCGACGAGACGCCGAGCTTGCGGTAGACGGACTTCACGTGCGTGTGGACCGTGTTGAAGGAGAGGTAGAGCTCCCGGCCGATCTCGCGTTCTGAGAGATCGCCGGTCAGCAGTCGCAGGATCGAGAGCTCTCGCTCGCTGAGCTGGTCGTCACCGGCCGACGTCACCGGACCGCCGGCCCCGAGCCCCCGCCTCGCCGCGGTGAGGCGATTCGGGAGCGCGCCCGCGCTCGCGCACGTCGCGAGGACCGCCTCGGCCTCGTCGAGCAGCTGCGCCGCGCGCGCTCGGTCGCCGAGCGCGGCCACGGTCGGCGCCAGCGCGAGCAGCCCGTCGACGAGATCGAGCGGCTGGCCCCACAGGCGACGCATGAAGACGCCCTGCTCGAGCGCGGGGAGCGCCTCCGCCCGGCGGCCGTCGGCGGCGAGCGCGACGCCGAGCGCCGTGTGCACCTCGCCGACCTCGCGCGATTCCAGCAGGCCGACCTCGCGCGCGAGGTCCTCCGCCTGCCCGGCCAGCCGCATCTGCTCAACGTGGTCGTCGCGAAGTCCGGCGATGAGCGAGAGGTCCGCGATCGCGGCGACCGTGACGATCCACTGCTCGGCGCCCGGGCCCAGCCGGACGCATTCCTGCAACCGCCGCTCCGCAGTCTCCAGGTCGCCGTCGCAATAGTGCCCCCAGCCCAGCGCCCAGGTGACGACCGGCCGCCACGGCGAGTCCTCGCCCTCGAGCTGCGCGGACCGCTCGCCGTGCTCGAGCACCGCCGCCACGTCGCCCCACGCAAACGTCGCGCGCATCAGCGAGAGGCTCGACTCGAGCGAGGCGAAGCCGTCGGGCAACGGCCCGACATGCGGGTGGGCCGCTCCGAGCCGCCGCGCGCGCTGCACCGCCACGCGCATGTCGTCCTCGCGGCCGCGCAGCGCCAGCGCCCAGGCCTTGACGGCGAGCAGCCGCGGCTCGGCGTCGAGCACCTCCTCGGGGAAGCCGTGCAGCCAGTCGAGCACGGACAGCGTGCGGCCCGCGTTGGCGTAGTGGACCCATGTCCCGGCGATGAGCTCCCCGGCCTCGCCGAACGCCCGCGCGCAGACGGCGTGGTGGATCGCCTCGTCGGTCGTGCCGCGCTCGCGATGCCATGCGTACGCGCGCCGGTGCAGTCCACGGACGAGCTCGGGCTCGCGCCGCTCGAGCTCGACGCGCAGGATCTGGGCGAAGAGGTGGTGAAAGCGCCACCAGTGCCGGCGATCGTCGAGCGCGACGAGAAACAGGTTCGACCGCGCGAGAGCGTCGAGCGCCGTGGCCGAGCCGGTCTGCTCGAGCACGGCGTCGCAGAGCGGCGCGCAGAGCCGTTCGAGCACGGCGGTGCGGCGCATGAACGCCTGCAGCTCGGGGTCGTAGCCGGCCAGCACCTCAGCGGAGAGGAAGTCGACGATGTGGGTGCTGGTGCCGTCAAACGCGGTGACGAGAGCGTGCTTGTCGGCCTTGCCCGCGAGTGACAGCGCGGCGAGGTAGATGCCGGCGGGCCAACCCTCGGTGCGGGCGACGAGCAGCTCGACGTCGGCGGCGGCCAAGTCGAGATCGAGCCTGCCGTTGAGGAACTCCACCGCCTCCTCCGCCGTCAGCCGCAGCTCGTCCGCGCGCAGCTCGGCGAGCTGTCCGTGGGCGCGCAGCGCGCCGAGCGGCAGCGCGGGATCGGTGCGCGTCGCGACGACGAGCTGCACCGTTGAGGGCGCGAACTCGACGAACCACGCGATGCTGTCGCGCGCCGAGGCGCTCGAAAGTCGGTGCAGGTCGTCGAGCACGAGCACGACCTCCGGCTGGTCGGCGAGCGCGTTGACGAGCCGCGGGAGCACGACCTCGATCAGCGGCGAGGCCGCCGCGAGCGTCGCGAGCCGCTCGCGATCGAGCGCTGGGCATGCGCGGCACAGCGCCTCGATCGCGTGCGACCACAGGACGACGGCGTCGTTATCGCCCTCGTCGAGCGTGACCCAGGCCACCGGCCGCTCGTGCGCTTCGCGCTCGCGCCACGCGGCCAGCAGCGTCGACTTGCCGAAGCCGGCCGGGCAGGCGACGAGCGTCAGCCGGCGGCCGCGGCCGTCGCGCAACCGCTCGAACAGTCGCTCGCGGGCGACGGTCTGGCGCGGGACGAACGGCGGGTGGAGCTTCGTGACAAGGAGAATCGGAGCATCCGGACGGCCGCCGAGTTCATCCGTTTCGTCGAGCACGAGTCGGTCTCCTGCGCAAGGCTCCGCCACTGGACGGGGCAAGCCTAGATGGTTGGGCGGAGGCTGGCGGGCCGTCTGCGTTCACATCCGCAGGTGGGAGGCTCCGTTGACGTCGAGCACAGTCCCGCTCGCCAGCTCGGCCTGCGGCGAAGCGAGGAAGAGCACGGCCGCGGCGACGTCCTGCGGCGTGGCGATCCGCCCGAGCGGACTCTCGCTGCGGCGCGCCTCGCCCTGTTTGCCGGCCAGCGCGTCGGCCGCCATGTCGGTCTCCGTGAACCCGGGCGCGACAGCGGTGACGGAGATGCCGGCGGGCCCCAGCGCGCGGGCGAGTGACTGGCCGAACGCCACCAGTCCCGCCTTGCTCGCACCGTAGGCGGGCTGGCGCGGCTCCCCGCGAAACGCCCCGCGCGACGCGACGTTGACGATCCGCCCGCCGCGGCCCATGTGCTGCACGGCGCACCACGTCACGTTCGCCGCGCCGACGAGGTTCACGCCGACCGTGTGGCTCCATGCCCGCTGCCACTCCGCGTAGGAGGTCTCCGTGATCGGGTGCTCATCGATGACCCCGGCGTTGTTGACGAGCACGTCGATGCCGCCGAGGACGGCCGCGGCCTCCTCGACCATCGCGTGCACCGCGTCCGGGTCGGCGAGGTCGGCTCCCACGACGAGGTGCCCGTCGCCGGGCAGCGAGGCCGCGACGTCGAGCGCCTGCTCGCGGCGGGACCCGTAGTGCACGGCGACACGGTCGCCCGCCTCCGCGAACGCGCGCGCCACCGCGGCGCCGATCCCGCGCGATGCGCCCGTCACCAGTACCGCGCGGCCTCGATCGGACATGCCCGGACGAGACTACGTAGTCCAGAGCACGTTCAGCTCCGGCGGCTTTCGGAACACGAGCCCGCGCGGGGCGGGGGTCGGGCGAGCCGGGTCGAGGCGCAGGTCCGGCAGCCGGGCGAGCAGCCGCTGCACCGCCGTGTGGGCCTCGAGGCGAGCCAGGTGCATGGCGATGCAGGCGTGCGGACCGTGGGCGAAGGCGAGGTGGCGGCGCGCGTTGGGCGCGCGCCACGTCGAAGCGATCGGGCTCCGGGAACTCCGCGGGGTCGCGGTTGGCGGCGGCGATCGAGACGCGCACGAGCTCGCCGCGCGCGATCGCCGCGCCCCCGATCTCGACATCGGCGGTCGCGTAGCGATCGACGAGCGCCGCGGCCGGCTCGAGGCGCAGCGACTCCTCGATCGCGTTGGCGAGCATGTCCGGGCTCGCGTTTACGCGCGCGAGCTCGGCGGGATGGGAGAGCAGGTGCCAGACCGCGTTGGCGATCATGCCCTCGGTCGTCTCGATGCCGCCGAACAGCAGCACGGCGGCGTTGGAGATGGCCCGCTCGCGCTCGAGGCCGCCGGCCTGGCTCACCGCGGCCGCCAGCAGGGACGCGCCGGGCTCGCGATCGAGCGCCGGGCCGATCGCCTCCGACAGCGCGGCGTAGGCGTCGCGGCCGGCGTCATCCAGTGGCCGGCCGGCCGTGATGTCGGTCACCGCCGCGACGATCCGCTCATACCAGCCGAGCACCGCCGCGCTGTCGGCGTCCCGGATACCGAGCGCGTGCGTCACGACGGCGACCGCCAGCGGCCCGGCGAGCGCGCGGCGCAGCTCGGCGTGGCCGGCCGGCGCCAGCGTGTCGATCAGGTGCTCGGTCTCGTCGGCGACGACCTGCGCGAAGCGCGCCTGCACGGCACCCCGGCGAAACGGGACGACGAACGGCTCGCGGTGGCGGCGGTGCTCCGCCCCGTCGAGACTGAGCATGCTGGGCCCGACCACCTGGCCGGTGGAGAAGCGCGGGTCGTCGACGGTGAACGTGCGCGCGTCGCGCATGACCTGCATCGCGAGGTCGCGGCGCGTGACGAGCCAGCCGTCCAGCGCCGGCAGCCATGACACGGGCTCACGCTCGCGCAGGCGCGCGAGGAGCGGGTGAGGATCGTCCTCGAGCTCCTCCACCGTGACCGCGGCGCCCAACGCGAACTGCGCCGTTCCCGGCCGTTGTGCGTGCATCGGCCGGACCATAGACGTGCCGCCCGGCGCGGCCTGAGCTGGAGGGACGGCTCAGCGAACCGCCAAGCGATCGAGCGCCACGATGCGCAGCTCGCATGGAGATGCGTCACGACTGCATGCGTGTCATGCGGAACAGCGGCGGACGCGCTCATGACGCGCCGAGTGCGGGATATCGCACCTGGCGCGTCAAGGTCCTCGGTCAGTGGAGACGGCGGGAATCGAACCCGCGTCCGCGATCGCGTGACGGTGACGTCTACGAGCGTATCCGGCGCTCTGATCTCGCCCTCAGATCGCCTCGCCGGCGGGGTTGCTGAGGGCCAGCTCCCTGAAATGTCCCCGGTTCGACGGGAGCGGATCTCCCCGGGTAATCCGGCATTTTTGATTCTGGACATCCCCGCGGCCGGCTAGCAGGGGCCAGAACTCACCAGACCTAGTTTGTGCTAGGCGGCGAGGCCGTAACTGTGTGTATCAGTATTGGCACGTATGGTTTTCAGGTGTTTTACGAGGCCTCCTGAAACCTCGGCTCGCAACCACCCTCACGAAGTCGACCACGTCGAAGCCATGTCGTCCCCGTGTCGGTGCGCCCTCCAGTCTAGCGCGCTGCCCGCATGCGAACGGACCGATCAGGGCGGCGGCGGCTCGGCCGGGACCGTCTGCGTGAGCGTCGGGTCGTCGCCCGGATCGACGGGGTTCGTGTCGTCGGGCACGGTGACCGCCGGTGGTGGAACGGTCACGGTCTTGGGCGGCGCAACCGTGATCGTCTCGTCCAGCGGCGTCGTCTCGCTGTCGGCCGGCGTCGTCTCGGTCGTCGTCTCCGTGGTGGTCGTGGGAGCGGCGCTGCGCGACTTCCCCCCGAACAGCGTCGTGTCGCGCCCGCCGCCCGACGCCGAGCTGCCGGCGACGAGCTCGGGCACCGTGATGATCACGGCCGCCACGAGGAAGCCGAGCAGGCCCGTCACCACCGCCGCGTGCCATGCCCGCCGGTGCCCCGGCCGGGACAGGCCCGGCGCCTCGCCGAGCTGGGCAATCCGCGCCTCGATGTCCTCGGGCGTGTCATTGACGGCGTGCCCCGGGTCCTCCGGTCCGGACGAGCTGCGCACGACGCCGCGCACCGGCACGGCGCGCGTGACGACCTCGGCCGGTTTGATCAGCATCTCCTTGAGGACCGCCACGAGGACGGGCGTGAAGGCAGCCGCGGCAAGCGTGCCGGGGGCCCAGAGTTTCGATGTCACGTAGGCCGCGATCGCCGAGGCGACGGCCGTGACGATCAGCGTCGGCAGGTCGATCGACGACCGGCCGCTGGATGTCGGTGTTGCGCTCACAACTCGGGCGGCTGCCCCGAGGCGCGGCTGGCTAAGCGTGGAGAGAACAGACGCTTAACGTAGTGCGACGCGGTTCCGGGGCCGCTTGAGGAACCCGCGGCTGGGTCGCACTCCGAAGAGGCGCCCCTGCGTTGGGTGGCGCGGCCTCACACCTCGGTGGCCTCGCTCTTTGCGGCTCCAGTTCCGCGTCGCTCAGCGAAGGTACGCCGGGCCAAATCCAAATGCAAGAGCCGATCCGCACAAGTCCGCAATCTGCGTGAATTATCCTCCCGCGGCATGACCGTCGAAGACGTTTCCTGGGACCTCTCACCACTCGTGCACGGCGAGGGCGACGCCGGCGCCGACCGCCTCCTCGACGAGGCGGCCGAGCGCACGCAGGCCTTTGCCGACACCTACGCGGGTCGCCTCGCCGAGCTCACCCCCTCGGAGTTCGCCACCGCGGTCAACGAGCTCATGGAGATCTCCGAGCTCTCCTCGCGCTCCGGGCACTACGCGATGCTGCGCTTCAGCATCGACACCGCCGACCCGCAGATCGGCGCGCTCATGCAGCGCATGCAGGAGAAGAGCACGGCGATCGAGACGAAGCTCATCTTCTTCGAGCTCGAGTGGGCCGGACTCGACGACGCCCGCGCCGAGGAGCTCATGGCCGCCGACGGCCTGGACACCGCGCGCCACTTCCTGCGCTCCGCGCGCCGCTACCGCCCCCACCTGCTCTCCGAGCCCGAGGAGAAGATCCTCGCCGAGAAGAACATCTCCGGTAGCTCGGCCTGGTCGCGCCTGTTCAGCGAGCAGGTCTCGGCGATCGAGGTCGAGCTTCCCGACGAGGACGCGCCGGTTACGCTCGACGCCGCGCTCGCGCGCCTCATGTCGGCCGACCGCGAGGAGCGCCGCGCGAGCGCCGAGGCGGTCACCGCCGCGCTGCAGCCCGGGCTGCGCACGCGCGCGTACATCTTCAACACGCTCCTGCACGACAAGGCCGTCGACGACCGCCTGCGCCACTACGACAACTGGCTCGCCGCCCGCAACCTCGCAAACGAGGCCTCCGACGAGTCCGTCCAGGCGCTGCTGAGCGCCGTGCGCAACCGCTATGAGATCCCGCGGCGGTGGTATCGCCTCAAGGCGCAGCTGCTCGGCATCGACCAGCTCGCCGACTACGACCGCATGGCCGCCGTCACGCAGGACGACGAGCCGGTCGACTGGGAGGACGCCAAGGAGCTCGTGCTCGCCTCCTACGGCGAGTTCACGCCCGAGCTCGGCGATCCGGCGCGCGCGTTCTTCGACGAGAACCGCATCGACGCCCCGCCGCGGCCGGCCAAGCGCGGCGGCGCCTTCGCGGCCTACACGGTGCCGTCCGAGCACCCCTACCTCATGCTCAACTACACGGCCCAGCGCCGTGACGTGCTCGTCCTCGCCCACGAGATGGGCCACGGCCTGCACGCCGAGCTGGCGCGCCCGCGTGGCGTCTTCGAGCAGGGCACGCCGCTGACGCTCGCCGAGACCGCGTCGGTGTTCGGCGAGACGCTCGTCTTCGGGCGGCTGCTCGAGCAGGCCAAGACGCCCGAGTCGCGGTTGTCGCTGCTCGCCGAGTCGATCGAGGGCTCGATCGCGACGGTCTTCCGCCAGACGGCGATGAACCAGTTCGAGTCGCTCGTGCACACCGCGCGCCGCGAGGAGGGCGAGCTGTCCGTCGACCGCTTCAACGAGCTGTGGGCGCAATCACAGGTCGAGATGCTCGGCGACAGCGTCCAGCTCACCGAGGGCTATCACTCGTGGTGGTCCTACGTGCCGCACTTCATCTCGACGCCGGGCTACGTCTACGCCTATGCGTACGGCCAGCTGCTCGCGCTGTCGATCTACAAGCGCTACGTCGACGAGGGCGAGTCGTTCGTGCCCAGCTACCTCGAGCTCCTGCGGGCCGGCGGCTCGCGCAGCCCCGAGGAGCTCGGGCAGATCGTCGGGATCGACCTCACCGACCCGGGCTTCTGGGACAACGGGCTCGACCTCGTCGAGGCGCAGCTCGAGGAGGCCGAGGCGGCTGCCAACGAGGCGCTGGCGAAGACGTAGCCCGCGCCGATCAGGGACGCGGCGTGTGCCGGCTGTGCAGCATGAGGTCGTTGCCGTCGGGATCGTTGAAGAACGCCATGTGGCAGACGCCGGTGTCGAGCGTCTCGCCGAGGAACTCGACGCCCTTGGCCTCGAGCTCGGCGCGCGCGGCCGCGACGTCGTCGACGTGCAGCGCCAGGTGCCCGTTCTTCTGCGGGGCGAACGAGCCACCCATCTTGTCGGGCTCCCAGATGCCGCAGCAGGTCTGCCCCACCCAGAACTCGAAGCGGGCCTTGTCGTCGGCACGCAGGCCGAGGGTGTCGACGTAGAAGGCGCGGGTGCGCTCGCCGTCTTGTGACGGGATGGCAACGAAGTCGAGCTTGCTGATCATTCTGCCGATGCTAGACCCGCAAGGGCTCGAATGCGCCTTGTCACAATGGATGCCATGAGCCAGCACTGGCCACCACCCCCCTCGTTCAAGCCCGAGCCTCCCGTCGAGGAGCCGCTCGCGGTCACGGCTGCGCGCACCGCCGAGAGCCTGCCGCCGGCGCCCGCGGAGCCCGCGCGGACCGCGCCGCCCGACGGGCGTCCGTGGTGGCGGCGCAGCCTCTCGCTGCTCGTCGTCGCCGGGCTGCTGGCGCTGAAGTTCGGCAAGGTCGCCCTCGTCCTGCTGACCAAGGTCAAGATCCTCACGACGTCGGCCACGATGCTCGTGTCGATCGTCGCCTACAGCTTCCTCTGGGGCTGGAAGTTCGCCGTCGGCTTCGTGCTGCTGCTGCTCGTCCACGAGATGGGCCACGTCATCCAGCTGCGCCGCGAGGGCATCGAGGCGAGCGCGCCGATGTTCATCCCCTTCCTCGGAGCTGCCGTCATGGCCAAGTCGCTCGGCAACGACGCGACGGCCGAGGCCCGCGTCGGCCTGGCCGGACCGATCCTCGGCACGCTCGGCTGCCTCGCCCTGCTGCCGCTGGCGTTCAGCGACGCCGGGGGCGGCTTCTGGGACGCGCTCGTCTTCACCGGCCTGTTCCTGAACCTCTTCAACCTGCTGCCGGTCGTGCCGCTCGACGGCGGCCGCGCGATGGCCGCGCTGTCGCCCTGGATGTGGTTCGTCGGGCTGTTCGTCATGACCGTCGTGACGTTCGCGATCCCCAACCCGATCCTCATCCTCATCCTGCTGCTCGCCGCCTACGAGACGTACAAGCGCTGGAAGGCGCGCAAGGCCGGCGGCGACGAGGTCGCCTCCTACTACAAGGTCAAGCCCGCCCACCGGCTGGCGATCCTCGCGGTCTACCTCGGCCTCATCGTGGTCTGCGCCGGCGGCATGGCGCTGACCTTCGTCGAGCGTTCCATACCCGCATAAGCTGGGAGCGATGGCGGCGGAGATCACGGTCGAGCGCCTGACGAAGCGCTACGGGGAGACGCTCGCGGTCGACGACCTCTCGTTCACGGTCGAGGCCGGACGGGTGACCGGCTTCCTCGGACCCAACGGCTCGGGCAAGTCGACGACGCTGCGCGCGCTGCTCGGCCTCATCCGCCCGACGAGTGGCACCGCGCTCGTCATGGGCCAGCCGTTTCACGAGCTGCCCAACCCCGTCGAGGCCGTCGGCGCCGCGCTCGACGCCCACGACGTGCACCCGGGCCGCTCCGGGCGCGGTCATCTGCGCACGATCGCCGCGGCGGCCGGCATCCCCAACTCGCGCGTCGACGAGGTGCTCGACATGGTCGAGCTGACGCCCGCCCGCGACCGCCGCGTGAAGGGCTACTCGATGGGCATGCGCCAGCGCCTCGCGCTCGGCGCGGCGCTGCTCGGCGACCCGAAGATCCTCATGCTCGACGAGCCCGCCAACGGCCTAGACCCGCAGGGCATGCGCTGGCTGCGCGACATCCTCGTCGCGCTGGCCGCCGAGGGGCGGGCGGTGCTCATCTCCAGCCACGTCCTGTCGGAGGTCGAGCAGACCGTCGACAGCGTCGTCGTGATCGGCGCAGGCCGCCTGGTCATGCAGGGCACGCTGTCTGACCTGGTGAAGGGCGACCGGCGGCCCATCCTCGTGCGCTCGCCGCGCCACGAGGAACTGCGCGCGCTGCTCGAGGAGCAGGGCGCCGGCGTCGTCACCGACGGCCGGCCCGACGCGATGATCGTCAACCGCTCCACGCTGGAGATGATCGGCACGATCGCGGCCGAGAACGGCATCCCGATCTTCGAGCTCACCCACGAGCGCGCGACGCTCGAGGATCGCTTCCTCGAGCTCACCGGCGAGCGGGGCAACGTGCGATGAGGTCGCTGAAGTCCGAGTGGCTGAAGCTCGTCTCCGTGCGCACGACGTGGGCGCTGCTGGGCTCGATGATCCTCATCGAGGGCCTGACCGCCGGGCTCGTCACGGGCCTGAGCGACATCGACGACCTGCGGACCCGCAGCGTCGCCACCCTGGCCATCGGCACGCACCTGGCGATCGTCTTCATGTTCACGCTCGGCGCGCTGCTGTCGACGAACGAGTACCGGCACGGGACGGCGAGCTCGACCTTCGTCGTGACGCCCAAGCGCGAGCGGGTCATCGCCGCCAAGCTCGTCGTCGGGCTCGTCGTCGGCATCGTCGGCGCGCTGCTCTACATCGCCGTGAACGCCGGGCTGGGGCTCTCGATCCTCTCCTCGCGCGGGATCGACGTCGACTCCGACACGGCGGTCAACACGTACCTCGGCGTCGGCGTCGGGCTCGTGCTCGGCTGCCTGTTCGGCGTCGCCCTCGGCGCGCTGCTGCGCAACCAGATCCTCACCGTGGTCACCGGGATGGTGCTCTTCCTGCTCGCCGGGACGGCGGCGCTGTTCATCGGCAACGACATCGGTCAGTACTTCCCCGGCGAGTCGCTGCTGGCGCTCAACGGCACGCCGGGCGCCGACAAGACGCTGCTCAGCCAGACCGAGGGCGGGCTCGTGCTCGGCGCCTACTGCGTCGTGCTCGGGATCGCCGGCATGTGGCTCACGCGCGAGCGCGAGGTCCTGTAGGCGTACCCCTGCGTTCACCGCATGGCATGATCGCCCTCGGTGAGTGCCGCGGTCGACGTCACCGAGCTCGCACGCGACAGCGTGGGGATCCTGTCTGCGGCGGGGCCGATCGCGCTGGTGGCGACCTGCCTGGCACTCGCCGTCGTCGTCGCCGGCGCGCGCGGGCGCTCGGCGTGGATGCTGGGCCGGCGCGGGCTGCACGGCCGCCGGCCGAGCGCGCGCCGTCAGCTGCTCATGGGCCTGGCGATCCCGCTCATCGCCGTGACCTCGACGTCGGTGTCGCTGGGCTTCGAGCGCGAGCTGCGCGAGGGCCCCAACCGCGTGCTCTTCCAGCTCGTCGGCGGCGACGGCCGCGAGCTGTCGTGGCTCATGCAGGCCGACACGCGGCACTTCATGAACGACAGCCGGCTCCCCACGGCGGCCGTCGCCGGCCTGCGCCGCTCGCCCGCCACGGCGCTGTACTGGTCGCAGCTGTCGGATATCACGCCGCGGACGGGCAACCCGATCACCGCGCTGATCATCGCGCGCAGCGGGTTCGGCGGCAGCGGGTCGGCGCCCGCGCCGGTCGATGCCGCGACCGCGCGCTGCACCGTCATGGCCGGCACCTGCCGGCTGGCCGAGGGCGAGGCCGTGACCGACGACGACGTGGCGCCGGTCGGGGCGACCGTCACGCTGCGCGGGCGCCCGCTGCACGTCGTCGCCCACACGGCGAAGGCCGCGAGCCTGCTCAACCGCGCGGTGGTCTTCGTCGCCCCCGCGACGTTCGACCGCTCCGACGGCTCGCGCGAGCCGCCGTTCGCCGCCGTCGCCGCCGGCGGGGCCGGCCGGGCGGCGCTCGACGCGGTGCGCGCCGGCCAGCGGACGCCCGGCGAGCTGGCCGTCAGCAGCACGGCGCAGATCGCCGACGCCAACCGCCGCTTCTGGGCGGGCAACGGCACGCCGATCATGCTCATCCTCATCCTGCTCGTGATGATCTTCGGCGGCGTGGCGTTCTACGCCTCGCGCAAGGCGCTGCACGAGCAGGCGCGCGCGGAGATCGCGACGCTGCTGGCGATCGGCGTCCCGCCGCGCGTCCTCGGCGCCTCCGAGCTCGTCCGCACGGCGATCTCGGCCTGCGTCGCCGCGCTCATCGGCGGGCCGCTGGCGGTCGCGATCGTGGCGCTCGCCGACTCGCAGATCCTCGGCTTCCACGCCACGGTCAAGCCGGCCATGGTGGCGGCGAGCGCCGGGCTGATGGTGCTCGCGGGCATCGGCGCGCTCGTCGGGACCGGCCTGCGCCTACGGCGCGCCAACCTCGCGGAGGCGATGGCGGCGTGACGGGCCCGGCCTGCAAGGCGGTGAACGTCGTCCGCCGCCACGGCGTCACGACAGCGCTGGCCGGTGCCTCGGTGTGGCTGCCGCGCGGCATGATGAACATCATTCTCGGGCCCTCGGGGTCGGGCAAGACGACGCTGCTGCAGTGCCTGGCCGGCCTCGATCGGCCGACGTCGGGCGAGATCCACTGCGCCGGCATCGCGCTGACGCGGCTGGCACCGGCCGAGGTGGCGGCGTTTCGCGCCCGCCACACCGGCTTCGTCTTTCAGCGCTTCAACCTCATCGGGACGCTGTCTGCGCGCGAGAACGTCGAGCTGGCGCTGCGCGCACAGGGCATCGCGCCCGACGCGGCCTGGGTGCGGCGCCTGTTCGACGACCTCGAGATCGCGGGCGTGGCCGACCGCGCGCCGTCGGAGATGTCCGGCGGCCAGCGCCAGCGCGTCGCCATCGCGCGCGCGCTCGTGCACCGGCCGGCGGTCCTGTTCGCCGACGAGCCGACCGGCAACCTCGACTCCTCGAGCTCTGCCGCGGTCATCGACCTGCTGCAGCGCGTCCAGCGCGACTACGACACGACGCTCGTCGTCGTCACCCACGACGACGACGTGGCGAGCGCCGGCGACTTCGTCGTGACGCTGCTCGACGGCAAGGTCGCCGGGCTGCGCAGCGCGCGTCAGCGCAGCGCCTGAAGATCGCCCTCGTACGCGGCGAGCGCCTCGTGCGCCGCGCGGCGGCCGATCTCGCGGGCGTGGTCGAGCTGCTTCCAGTCGAGCATCCGCACGCCGTCGACGCGCGGCGCGATGACGAGATCGGCGTGGCGCAGCGCGGCCGCTACTGAGTCCGCGCTGCCGATCGTCAGAGTGCGCATGAGCGTCTCGCCGACGCGCGGCAGCGGCACGTCGCTGCCCGCGAGCCTGCGCCCGAGCGGGCCGAGGCGGTGCGCCGCGCCGTCCTGCGCCTGCGGGTCGGGGCGCTGGCCGACGTCGACGGCGATGACCGGCCCCTCGCCGGCGCGGGCCATCGGCTCGACCGGCAGATTGTCGAGCACGCCGCCGTCGACGAGCAGCCGCTGCCCGCCGTCGCGCACCGGCGGAAAGACGCCGGGGATGGCCAGGCTGGCGTAGACCGCGTCGCGCAGCCGGCCGGTGCGGTGCACAACGATCTCGCGAGCGACGAGATCGCAGCTGACGCAGTAGAAGCGGCGCGCGAGCTGCTCGATCCGCACGTCGCCGAACCGCTCGGAGAGCATCCCCCGCGTCTTGCGGCCGCGGATGAGCGAGAACACCGGCAGCGTGTAGTCGTTCGTCGGATGGCGCTCGACGAAGTCGCGCTGGAAGATCGCGCTGATCTCATCGGGCCCGGCGCCGCTCGCAATGAAGGCGGCGACCAGCCCGCCCATGCTCGTCCCCCCGACGCGGTCGATCCGCACACCGGCCGCCTGCAGCTCCTCGTAGACGCCGAGATGGGCGAAGGCACGCGCCCCGCCACCGGAGAGGACCAGGCCGACGGCGCGGCCGCTGAGCCGGCGGGCGAGCGCGTCGACCGCGCCCGGCAGCTGCGCCGCCGCGCCGAGCGCGCACACCTCGCGGGGGGCGAAGGCCGCGATCGTCCGCGCGGTGACGGGCGCGCCGACGGCGAGCAGCTCGCAGCCCTGCAGCGCCGTGGGGCGCGCGAACCAGACCCCGTCGGGGACGCCGCCGCAGACCGCGATGACGAGGTCGGCTTCGCTGCGGCAGAACTCCGCCCAGCCGTCGCTCTCCGGCGCCCCGGCGGCGTCGAGCAGGACGCGGTCGTGCTCGCGCTCGGCGCGATCGAGCTGTCCCACGCGATCGTCGGGGTGCGCGGCGTCGCCGGCGCGCAGATGGGCGAGGCTCCCGTGCACGCGCAGCGCCGTAGCCAGCCGCTCCGAGACCTCGGCGGCCGGCGCGCGCGCATCGAGCGCCACGACGGCGAACGAGCGCGGCGGCCGCGCCGGCGGCGCCGGCGTGCGGGTGGCCGCGAGGCGCTGCCCGATCGCGCGCGTCAGCCCGATGGCGAACGCCGGCACGGTGCCGAGGAGCATGTCGAACTGCGCGCGCGGCAGCTCGATGAGCTCGCTGTCGCGGCGAGCGCGGACCGACGCCGCACGCGTCCCCTCGCCGAGCAGCGCCAGCTCGCCGAGCACCGCACCGCGCCCGAGCCGGCCGATCACGATCGGTGGCGCGCCGGCGACGACCTCCAGGCGCCCGTGGTGCACGACGAACGCGCTCTGCGCGACGTCGCCCTGGCGAAAGAGCCAGTCGCCGGCGGCGACGCGGACCATTCGCAGCTCGGCGGCGAGCTGCGCGTGCAGCTCCGGCGGCAGGGCGGCCAGCAGCGGTACCGCGGCGAGCGCAGCCGCGACCGAGGCGGTCGGCAGCTCAGGCACGTTCTATTTCTTGACGCACTCGGCGAACAGGTTGATCCCCTGATCCTCGAAGCGGATGTTCGTGCAGTCGCGGCCGAACGCGGAAGCGCGGTAGAGCCGGTCCATGTCGGCTTCGCTGCGGTGGATGAGCCGCCACTCGAGCACGTGGTCCATGAACGCCTTGCACGTGTTCTTCGGGTGGAAGTTGCCGAGGATGACCTTGCCGCCTGGGCGCAGCAGGCTGTGGACGAGGCTCATGAGCTTCACCACGAGCTCGTCGGGGAAGTAGTCGATGAGCCCGATGCTGTAGACGAGATCCTGCTCGTCGACCGCGATCGTCTTGCGGCCGATCGCCAGATGGATGAGGTTCTCCGGCGTCAGCGTCATCGAGCGCTGCAGGCCGAGCCGGTCGCGGCGCTCGGCGACGTGGGCCAGTGCCTGCAGGTCGAAGTCGATGCACGTCGCCTTGATCCGTGCCGGATCGCCCAACGTCTCGAACACGTCGAAGAGCTCACGGGCGGGTCCGCAGGCGAGGCTCATGACTCCGGCGCGCTCGCCGTCGCGTGCCTCGACGACGCCCATGATCTCCTCGGCCAGCAGCCCGCGCCGATTGCGCACCGCGACGCTGGCGGGCAGCTCCATCATGCAGGCGTCGAGCATCGGACCGAGCGGCGCGCACGCCGGCCGGCTGGGCCTCGTACATGAGCTCGATCGTCAGGAAGTCGCCCGCGTAGCCGCGCGGCTTGGTGAACGTCCGCGCCGTCGTCTCCGCGAGGAGCACGTACGGCAGGAGCTCGCGCTGGATGCGGATCCCCACCTCATCCTTGAACTGTTCGGTGCCGGTCGCGGCGTCGCCGATCGCCGCGTCCATCCCCTCGTAGAGCGCGAAGAGCATCGCCTGCACCTCGTCGGCGAGCTCGGCCGGCACGGCGCCGTGCTTGAGGCCCTCCTGGTTGGCGACCTGCAGCTTCTCCTTGAGCAGGTCCACGCCGATCGTCACCTGCTCGAAGACCGTCCGCTCGCGCTCGTCGGCGAACTCGGCGGCGCCACGCGCGGCGAGGTCGTTCGTCGCGCGCCGCAGGCGGCGTGACAGCAGGACGGAGAGCGCCCGGTACAGCCGCGCCGCGAACGCGGGCTCCGTCTCGGCGCGCGCGCGCAGCGCGCTGTGCGGGATGACGAGCAGCAGCGCGGCCTCGTGCGCCGCGACGGTCTGCGCCGGCGTGAGCTGCTCGACGAACGACATCTCGCCCACGATGTCGCCGGGCCCGACGACGTGGACCGGGCGCGTCGCGTCGGATCCCTGGACCGCGAGCAGGCCCTCGAGGACGACGTAGATGCAGTCCACCGGCTCGCCCGCGGCGATCACCGTCTCGCCGGCCGCGACGTGCCGCTCCTCGTTGGCGTCGAGCATCCAGTCGACGTCCGCGTCGGTGAACTGCTCCAGGAGGGTGGTGGCGCTGCTCATGCGGTCTCCTCGGTCAAAAAAGCGGAGTGGGAGGATCGGGCGGCCGATCCTCTCACTCGCCGTGTGCCAAAGAAAGCCATCCGACCGGTTGCAGCGCGCCGGGCGATCGGAGAGCATGGGCGGCGTGAGCGACGACGGGCATGCATTACGGCTGGGCGGACGTACCGCCGCCGGATGGCGCGGCGTGCTGGCGCTCGCACTGACGTTCCTGGTACTCGGGCCCGCGACCGCCCGCGCCGCCAGCGCCGACCCGTGCCTGGCCGGCTGCCAGCTCGTCTTCACCGTCCAGCCGGCCGACGTCGTGGTCGGGCAGCCGATCACGGGCGCGCCCGTCAACCCGGCGGGGCCGCCGGTCGAGGTAAGCATCGTCAACGCGTCCGGGCTGGTGGCCATCGATCGCCCCATCGTCCTGGGCCTGGGCACATTCCCCCCGGGTGGGGCGCTCACCGGCCCGACGACGGTCGTGAGCACCGCGGGCGTCGCCACCTTCCCCGGCATAGCGGTGTCGACCGCCGGCGCGTACACGCTCACGGCGTCGAGCGCCGGCATCAGCTCGGCCACGTCGAGCGTGTTCAACGCGCTCGACGGTAGCGTGACGTGCGCCAACAACGTCGCGTGCAGCGCGTCGGCCGCGGTGACCGGATTCGTGCCGGGGACGAGCACGCCGTACACGAACACCGTCACGGTCGAGGCGGCCGCGAACCCGAGTTCCGGCGTGCCCGACGACGGCGGCACGCTGACGGTTGCCTACAACGTCGGCCCGAACTTCACCTGCGGCACGAGCCTCGTGTCCCCCGACCGCGAGGTCATCAACGGTCCCAACCGCGAGAAGACCGTCCGCTCGACGATCGCCAACGTTCTGCTCGTCGCCGCGGGACGCAGCGCGAGCTCACTGAAGTCCTGTCTCGTCGCGCCCTACCGCTTCAGCCTCGGGCTGCCGCTCATCGGCGGCCGGGCGACACCGGTCGGCGACATCGACGGCGACGGCAACCCCGACTACAGAGGCGTGCTGCCGAGCTGCTTCCCGCTCCTCGGGCTCATCGGCCCGCCCTGCCAGGTCTCGGCGCGCGCCGACGCGATGGGCAACGGCGTCGTCACGTACCGGCTGCCGGCCGATCCCCGCGACCCGGCGATGCGTCACTAGCTGATCCCACGACCGGCGGCGGCGTGAATGGCACGGGCGGCGCCGCCGCGATGTCGAGCCGAGCGGCGATCGCGTCGCGCTCGCGGGCGCCGTCGACGTCGTGGGGATCGAGCGCGCAGAGCACGTCGAGGCTGAGGAACAGCTCGAACTCGTGGCAGCGCCCGCGGGCGGCGACGACCGCCGCGTCGAGCGCCGCGCGCGCCTCGTTGAGCCGGCCGATCTGCGCGCAGGCGACCCCGCGCACGCGCAGCAGCAGCGGGGCGAGCTCGCCGGTGCCGGCTACGCCGATGAGCCGCTCGAGATCGTCGAGCGCGTCGCGCGGCCGGCCGTCGAACACGCACGCCTCCGGCAGCAACGCCTCGACCCACAGCGCGTCCGGGCTGACGTGCAGCTGGCGGAAGCGCCCGAGCGCGTCGCGCAGGTGCGCCTCGGCGAGCGCGCCGTGGCCGGCCCGCGCCTCGAGCCGGCCGAGCAGCGTCGTCGCGAACGCGACGCCCCACGCGTAGCCGGTGGCGCGCCAGACCTCGAGCGCGCGCTCCAGATGCCGGCGCGCCTCGTCGGGGCGGCCCTGGTCGGAGCGGACCTCGCCGAGGTTGCAGTCGCCGAACGCCGCGCTGCCGATGTTGCCGGCCTTCGTGCTCGCCTCGGCGCCGTCGCGGTACAGGCGGACGGCGTCCGCCCAGCGCCCTTCGTGGTAGGCGGACGCGCCGCGGTTGTTGAGCACGGCGGCCTCGCGATCGAGGTCGCCGAGGCCGCGATAGATCGCAAGCGCCCGCTCGGAATGGACGGCCTCGGCCGTCCGCCCGGTGTCGATGAGCACCCAGTCCAGGACATGGCAGGCGTGCGCGACCGAGGCGCCCTCCTCGACGGCGCCGGCGATGACCCGCTCGCAGAGCACGATCGCCTCCGCCGCCCGTCCCTGCCGCGCGCGCACGCCGGCCAGCTCGGAGTCGATCCGCGCGCGCGCCGCGGCCACGGCTGGACCGGCATCGCCGGCCAGGGCCCGCCTCCCGCGCAATAGCCAGCGCGCGGCGCGCTGGACCTCGCCGGCGTCCATCGCCACACGCGCATGCAGCTGCATGAGGTGGCTCTCGCGCAGCACGTCGCCGCCGCTGAGCCGGCGCGCGCGGGTGAATGCGTCGTGGGCGCGCTCGAGCTGCCCCGAGGCGGCGTGCGCGGCGCCGAGCGCCTCGTAGACCTCGCTCATCTCGGGCGCCGGCAGGGTCAGCCCGCGCGCGGCCTCAAGCGCGCGGCCGTGCAGGACGGCGGCATCGGCGTGCGCGTAGCGCTCGCTGGCGTACTCGGCAGCCGCGCGGGCGTAGCTCCACGCGCGCACGTGATCACGGGCGCGCAGGAAGTGCAGCGCGAGGACGTCGGCGCGCTCGTCCGAGCCGACGCCGAGCTCGCCCTCGATCAGCTCGCCGGCCCGCGCGTGCAGCGCCCGCCGGCGCTCGAACGGCAGCGCCTCGTAGGCCGCGTCGCGCTGGAGCATGTGCCAGAAGCGCACCCGGCCGGGCTCGACCTCGAGGAAGTCGCCAAGCCGCGCCAGGGCGGCGGTGAGCTCGTCGGGCGAGCTGTCGAGCATCCCCGCCAGCCACGGCTGCGGGAAGCTGCGGCCGAGCACGGCGGCGCGCCGCAGGACGCGCCGGTCGGCCGGCATGAGCGTGTCCAGGCGGGTGGCCAGCAGCGCCTCGATGGTCGTGGGCAGCGCGTCGAGCTCGGCGCCCGCGCACGCGGCGGAGACAAGCTCGCGCAGGAACAGCGGGTTGCCGTTGGAACGCTCGACGAGCGCCGCCGTCACGTGCGGCGCCAGCGTCGCGCCGCCGCCGGCGACGACGAGCCCGCGCGCCGCGTCCTCGTCGAGCGCCTCGAGCACGATGCGCTCGTCGACGTCCACGAGCGTTTCGGCGCGGCCCTCGTCCGGCCGGCGCGTGACGACGACCGCCCACCCGCGCTCGCCGGCGCGGCGCAGGACGGTCTTCAGCAGGTCGCTGGACGCCTCGTCGAGCCAGTGCGCGTCCTCGACGACGAGCAGCGTCCGGCGCGCCGGCAGCAGCTTCGCCAGCAGGCGGTCGACGAGGAAGTGCAGCTGCGCGCGGCCGAGCTCGCCGGCCAGGCGCGACGCGGCGCCCGTCGCCGGCAGCTCGAGCCCGAACGGGATCGCGACGAGCGCCAGCTGCGCCGTCGCGTCGGGCAGGTGCTCGGCCAGCGTGCACGCGAGCGCGGCGCCCAGCGCCTCGTCGGACGCGGGCGCGGGCGCGATGAGGCGGCGCAGCGGGGCGCGCACCGCGAGGTACGGCGTCGAGCGGCCGTACGCGCCGGACTCGACGACGACCGTCCGCAGGCCGGCGCCCGCGACCGGGTCGGCGAGCAGCTCGGCCACGAGGCGCGACTTGCCGATGCCGGGCTCGCCGGCGAGCTCCACGATCCGTCCGCTGCCCTCGCGTGCGCAGCGCACGGCCTCGCGCAGGACGCGCAACTCCGGCTCGCGGCCGACGAGCGGGCTGTCGACCGCCTCGTGCTCGCGGGCCGCGCGCGGCTCGCCGACGAGCGCGGCGCGGACCGGCACGCGCTTGCCCTTGACCGCGAACGGCGCGACGGGCGTCAGCGCGAACGGGGCGCGGGCGTACTCGAGCGCCGCGTCGGTGGCGAGCACCTGACCATCCGGCGCGTGGCCCATGACGCGCGCGGCGAGGTTCACCGCGTCGCCCATCGTCGTGTACGAGCGCCGCCGGACGGATCCGAGATGGACGACGAACACGCGCCCGCGGCTGACCCCGGCGCGCACGCGCAGCACCCCGTCGTGGGCGACGATGTCGCGCATCGCCAGCAGCAGCCGGTCCTCGTCGCCCGCGCTCGCCGACGGCGCGCCGGTGACGACGAAGAGCTTGCCCGCGCCGCGGTCGGCGTCCGTCAGGAGGAACGTCACCCCGTGCTCGTCAAGCGCGCGCTGCACGCGCGCCATGAACGCCTCGAGCTCGGCGGCCGCCGCCGGCGCGCCGCGCGCGAGCAGCTCGTCGAGGCCGCGAAACTGCGCGAAGCCGGTCGCCACCTGGCGGTGCTCGCTCTCCGCGTCGGGCCCGAGGTGATGGTGCAGGGCGGCGGGCAGACCGCGAGCGGGATCGCCGCTCATCGCGGGAGTGGCGCGTACCGGCTCGACTGCGGGCCGCGCCGCGAGCAGCGTCCCGGTGGCGCCGTCGCGCACGGCGCCGTCCGGCAGCGCGGCGCGCGTGGCCCGCCCGAGGCGCACCTCGCCGGCCCGCGCCTCGTGCTCGAGAGTCATGACCTCACTCGTCACCGGCCCTCCGATCATGAGCTCGCGGAAGCGGTCGCCGACGAGGAAGAGCTGCACCGTGCCCGAGGCGACGGCCGACGAGGCGCGCAGCGACACGATCCCGGCGTCGGTCGGCCGGCGCCGGAACGGCTGCATCGCGCGCTGCATGTCGTAGGCCGCCGCGCAGGCGCGCCGAGCGTGCCCGTCGCCCGCGAAGAGGAGCAGCAGCGCGTCGCCGCCGAACTTCAGCGTGTCACCGCCGAGCGCCGCGGCGGCGCTCAGCAGCGGGTCCATGACGGCGTTGAGCAGCTCGGTGAGCAGCTCGACGCCGTCCTTGCCGCGCTTGGCCAGCCGCTCGGTGAGCGGAGTGAAGCCGGTGATGTCGAAGAACAGCAGGCTCGCGTCGAGCTCGCGCCACGCCCGTGCGTCCTCCTCCGCCAGCCAGGAGCGGTGCAGGTCGCTGAGGTACGGGTCCAGACGCGCCGCCATGGCGCTCATCATCTCCGACTCGCGAGCGCCGTCGGTCGCACCGGAACCTGGGACGCTGCAGGCGTGCGCTGCGCCATGCTCTCCTTCACCGTGTTCGTCGCGCTGCTTGCCGGCGCGGGCTGCGGCGGTGGGACGGACGAGCCGGCGCCACCGCCGCCCGACGAGGTGCAGGCCGACATCGCGAGCTTCGAGGTTCGCGGCCAGGCCGCCGCGCTCATCACGCCCAAGCCACGCACATCGAAGGTCGTCGTCTACATGCACGGCGCCGGGGAGCGGATCGGCAACGCGGCGCGCGATCGCGCGCAGGATCCGATGTTCCGGGTGCTGTTGGAAGGCGGCTACGCGGTGGCCATGACCGACGCGCACGGCGACAACTGGGGCAGCCCGGCCAGCGTGCGCGATCAGCTCGCGCTCGTCGGCGAGCTGCGGGAGCGCGGCCTGCGCGACGTCTACATCCTCGCGCTGTCGATGGGCGGCCTGGACGGCTTTCAGGTGCTCGGCCGCGTACCGGTCAAGGCGTGGGCGGGCATCTTCCCGGCCTGCGACCTGGCCTCCGTGTGGGACCTCGGCCTGTACCGCGGCCAGATCCGCGCGGCGTACGGCCTCAGTGCCGGCGCTTCGCCGCGCGGCGCGCTGCGCGGTCGCAGCCCGGTGTCGATCGATCCGCCGCAGGGACTGCCGATGCGGTTCTGGGCGTCGCCCGGCGATCGCATCATTCCCACGCGCGCGAACACCGCGGCCTGCGCGGCGATCGCCCG
The DNA here is from genome assembly GCA_963751065.1 of uncultured Actinomycetes bacterium. Taxonomy (GTDB): domain Bacteria; phylum Actinomycetota; class Thermoleophilia; order Solirubrobacterales; family Solirubrobacteraceae; genus CADCVQ01. Next base: position 114,965 of record CAVVTD010000001.1, on the reverse strand, counting down.
CCGCCGTGGCGCGCGCGTCGAGGTGACGACGACGCGCGGCGACCACGGTCACAACTCCAACTACGACCCGGCGGGCGTCCTGGCGCTGTTCGAGTCGGCGGGGTAGCCGCGCCGGCTACCAGAGGTCGCCGTCGCGCCAGTCGCAGGTCAGCTCGGCCTGCAGGTCCAGCGCGGCGGCGCACGGCAGGACGTAGACGGCGCCCTCCTCCTCGGGGGTGCGCGTGATGCCCGCCGGCGTCAGCGCCGACAGCGGTCCGCGCCACAGCTGCCACCCGCGCGCGGCGTACAGCGGCGCGGCCATGTCGGTCGCGCCGAGCGCGCCGAGGTCGTAGGCGCCGCGCACGATCGCCTCCAGCGCACCCATCAGCGCGCCGCCGTGGCCTTGGCGGCGGTGGTCGGCGCGGATGCCGACGCCCTCGACGTAGCCCGCGCGCAGCGCGACCCCGCGGTGCACGAGCCGCCGCTGCACGACCGCGCCGTGCCCGATGAGGTCGTCGCCCTCGTATACGAGCGCGTGCATGCCGCCGAGGGAGTGCTCCCAGTCGTGGTCGTCGAAGTGGCCGGCGAAGGCCTCGACGACCAGGGCGCGCGCGGCCGCGAGCGTGGCGGCGTCCAGCTCGGCGGTATGGGCGATCTGCGGCTCGCTCACGTGGCCGGGACGCTACCCCGCCGTGGGACCGTTCAGGCGGCCGCGCGCGTCAGCGGGAACGTGACGCCGGTCAGCTCCTCGGAGAGCTGCCACAGGCGGCGCGCGGTGTCGGCGTCCTGTGCGGCGGCGCTGCGCTTGGCGAGCGCCGGATGGCCGCGCTGCTCCTGAAAGCCGTCGGGGCCGACGTAGCTCGCGCCCGGCAGGTCCTGGCTCGCCGCGTAGAGCGTGGGCAGCGCGCCCATCGCGTCGCTCTGCGCCAGCAGCCGGTTCGTGAGCGCCATGACGCGGTGCTGCAGCCCGCTGCCGGTGTGGCCCTGCAGGTTCGTGGCCGCGTAGCCGGGGTGAGCGGCGAGCGCGCGGACCGGCGAGCCGGCCTCGTCGAGGCGGCGCTGCAGCTCGAGCGTGAAGAGCAGGTTGGCGAGCTTGGACTGGCCGTAGGCGGTCCAACGGCCGTAGCCGCCGTGCTCCCAGTTGAGGTCGTCGAGGCGGATCCGCCCGGTCCGGTGCGCGGTCGACGAGACCGTCACGACGCGGTCGGTGATCTGTGGGAGCAGGCGGTTGGTGAGCGCGAAGTGGCCGAGGTGATTCGTGCCGATCTGCAGCTCGAAGCCGTCCTTCGTGCGCCGCTGCGGGGTAGCCATGACGCCGGCGTTGTTGACGAGCACGTCGAGATCCCCCTCCCACCCGTCGGCGAACGCCTCGATCGAGGCGAGGTCGGAGAGGTCGAGCGCGCGGACCTCGGTGCGGCCGGAGATCGTCTGTGCGGCCCGCTCGCCCTTGGCGGTGTCGCGCACGGCGAGCACGACGCGGGCGCCGGCGCGCGCCAGCTCGCGGGCGGTGATCAGGCCGAGGCCGCTGTTGGCGCCGGTGACGACGACGGTGCGGCCGGCAAACGAGGGGAGGTCGGCGGCGGTCCACTTCTTCGAGGAGGAGGTCATGCCGTAAATGTAGACGCTGACAACAATGCTGTCAACGTCTACTTCGTCGGGTACGCTTGCGCCCGTGCCCGCCGCCGACGCCCGCCCCTACCACCACGGCAACCTGCGCTCCGCTCTCATCGACCAGGCGCGGCGCACCGTCGACGAGCGCGGCGCGCAGGCGCTGTCGCTGCGCGAGCTCGCGCGCGAGGTGGGCGTCAGCCACGGCGCGCCCCGGCGCCACTTCCCCGACCGCCAGGCGCTGCTCGACGCGGTCGCGGAGGATGGCTTCGAGCGCCTCGGCGTCGCGCTCAGCCGGGCCGTCGACCACGCGGGCACGGCGTTCGGCCCGCGGCTGCACGCGCTGGCGCAGGCGTACATCGACTTCGCCGTGCGCCACCCCGCACTGCTCGAGCTCATGTTCGCCGGCAAGCACCGCGCCGGGGCCGAGCGCGTGCGTGAGACCGCCGATCGCGCGCTCGCCGTCGCGTTCGGCGTCATCGCCGAGGCGCAGGCGGCCGGCGAGCTCGGCCCGGGCGATCCGGGACGGGTGGCGATCGTCGCCTTCGCGACGCTGCAGGGGCTCGCCGCGATGGCCGACGGGGCGACGATCGAGGGTGCGCCGGTCGACGAGGTCGTGCGCGACGCCATCGGCCAGCTGCTCGACGGGCTGCGCCCGCGGTAGAACGCGTCAGCGCTGCGCGTCGCGCAGCGCGCGGTCCATGTCGCGCTTGCCCTCGCGCTCCTTGATCGCCTCGCGCTTGTCGAAGCGGTCCTTGCCCTTGGCCAGCGCGATCTCGACCTTCGCGCGCCCGTCCTTGAAGTAGATCCGCGTCGGGACGAGCGTTAGGCCCTTGAGCTTGATCTGCTCGTTGAACTTGTCGATCTGGCGGCGGTGGACGAGCAGCCGGCGGTCGCGTTCGGGCTCGTGGTTGGCCTGCGCGGCCGGGCCGTAGGGCGGGATGTGGACGTTGTGCAGGTACAGCTCGTTGTCGCGGATGAGCGCGTAGCCGTCCTTGAGCTGCGCGCCGCCCTCGCGCAGCGACTTGACCTCGGTGCCCTGCAGCGCGATGCCGCATTCCAGCCGTTCGAGCAGCTCGAAGCGGTAGGAGGCGTAGCGATTGGAGGCGACGTCGCCGGGAGCGACCTTGCGTTTCTTGGCCTTGGCCACGGCATCGAGGGTAGTGGCCTGCCGGGTGTCAGGCGCACGGCGCCGCGAGCGCCGCGCCGAGCTGCTCGCGCGAGCCGACGCCGAGCTTCGCGTACGTCTGCGTCAGGTGGCCCTCGACCGTGCGCGCGGTGACGAACAGCGCCTGCGCGATCTCGCGGTTCGTCATGCCATCGGCGGCGAGCTGCGCGACGCGACGCTCGCTCGGCGTCAGCGCGTCGCGCCCACTGAGCGCGGTGCGCCGGGGTCGGCCGCCGGCGGCGACGAGCTCGTCGCGGACCAGGCCGGCGAGGCGTAACGCGCCGCAGCGGACGGCGAGGTCCAGGCCCTCGCGCAGCGGCTCGCGCGCGTCGCGGCGATGACCGGCGCGCCGCAGCGCCGCACCCAGCGCCGTGACCGACTGCGCGCGCTCGTAGGGCGAGTCCGCGGTCGTGATGAGCGCGGCCGACGCGCGCAGGAGGTCGATCCCGGCGGCCCCGCCCTCCACGAGACCGGCGGTCCGCAGCGCGAACGCGATCGAGCTCGGGCTGCCCCAGCGGCGCGCCCGCGCGAGCTCCTCCGCCGCGAGGCTCTGCGCGGTCTCGCGGGCCCCGAGCTGCAGGTGCGCGAGCGCCTGCCAGCCGCGCGCCGGGATGGCGGGCGTCTCCATGCCCGACGTCGCGTCGCGCCGGCGCAGCGTGTCCAAGTCGTCGAGCGCGCCGCGCGGATCGCCGGCGGCGAGCCGCTGCTGGCCGCGGGCAAACAGGAGCATGCCACCCATCGCGGTCTCCCACAGATCGCCGTCGATCCCGTGCTCGGCGCGAAACGGCTGCCACGTGCGCGGATCGGCCCGCTCGATCATCGTGCGCAGCGCGCACGACAAGACGAGCCCGCGCGAGATCGCGTGCAACGCCACCAGGGGCAGCACGCCCAGCGCCTCGCACTCGGCCTCGACGAGCCGTCCCTGCTGGACGAGCACATGACAGCGCGAACCGCAGACCGCCCCGAAGTCGGTCTGCGATCCGCGGCGGCGCGCCGACTCCGTCGCGAAGTCCAGGTAGCCCGCGGCCTCGTCGAGGAAGCCCGCGTAGATGAGGCCCCAGACGGCGAGATAGAAGTTCGGCGTGCCCGACCGGTGGTCGTGCAGGAGCCGGCCCTCCGCGAGTGCGAGCCGCGCGAGCTGCGCGGTCGCGGCCGCCGACTCCCCGCGGTGCGCCGAGCCGAACGCGAGGCACGCGAGGACGAGTCGCTCGCCGGGCGTGTCGCCGCGCAGCCGGCCCTCGTGCCGGGCCAGCTGCGCGAGCGCCGGCTTGGCGAACCCGGGGGCGAACTGGGCCATCGCGGCCAGGTCGCCCTCGAGGCGCAGCGCGGTCTCGGCATCCTCCGGGGTGAGCTCGGCGAGCGTGTCCGTGCCCAGCTCGATGGCCTCGGCGACCCGGCCGACGTAGCTCAGGGCCGCCACCAGCTTCCACGCCGACGCCAGGCGGCCGCTCGGATCGCCCGCCGCCGCGTGGGCGGCCTGAAGATCTCCGATCGCCGCCGCCGCGTCGAACTGCAGGCGCGCGGAGCCGAGCTCGAGGAGGATCTGCGGCCGGTCGGCCGCGGGGGCGGGCTCGCGCACTGCGCGCTCCAGATACGTGCAGGCGCCATCCGGCGCGCCCCCCTCCACGGCGTCGGACGCCGCCGCCCGCAGGCGCTCGACGATCCAGGGGTCCCCTTCCGGCTCGGTGGCGAGCAGGTGGGGAGCGAGCGCCACGGCATCGGCGCCGTCCTGCGCGAGCACCCGCGCCGCATGCTTGTGGCCGGCGGCGCGCCGGCCAGGAGGCATCTCGGTGTAGATCGTCGTTCGCACGATCGGGTGGATGAACTCCAGCGGGCGCCCGTCGCGCAGGATCGACGCGCTCGCCAGGCGGTCGGCGATCGCCGCCGCCTCGTCGCAGCCGATGCCCGCGAGCGCGGCGGCGTGACGCAGCTCGGCGCTCTTGCCGAGCACCGCGACGGCCAGCGCGACATCGCCCGCGGCGGGGCCGAGACCGCGCAGGCGCGCGAGCGTGGCCCGCGCGATCGCCCTCGGTGCGATCTGCGCGACGCGGTCCGTGTTGTCCGCCACGGGCAGGACATCCTCGGCGACGAGCGCCCGCACCAGCTCGCGCAGCAGGAACGGGTTGCCGCTCGTCGCGCTGTGGCACGCCTGCGCGAAGGCCGGTGAGCCGGCCTGATCGAGCAGACCATCGACGAGCTCCACGCTCGCCGCCTCGCTGAGCGCGGCCGGCCGCAGCACGTCGCGCACAAGCGCCGGTTCGGTGACCGCCGGCAGCGTCTCGCTCGCGCCCTCGCCGAGACGCGAGGCGTAGACGATCGCGAGCGCGAGCTCGTCGGCGCGCCGCGCAAGGTATGTGAGAAAGCCGATCGACGGCTGGTCGGCCCAGTGCGCGTCGTCGACGCAGATCAGCAGCGGCTGCTCGAGCGCGAGGTTCGCCGCCAGCCAGTACAGGCCGTGCAGGATCGAGCTCGGATCGGTTTCGCTCCGCGACCGCCGGGCGGAGCCTTCCAGCACCGGGAGCGCAAGGCCGGCGGCGCCCGCCACGAGACGTGCGCGATCGGCCGGCCGCGCGGCCGACAGAGGTGCCTCGAACAGCTGGCGGACGACGCCGAAGGGGAACTCCCGCTCGAGCTCCCCGCCGCGCGCGGCGAGGATACGCATCTCGCTCGCCCGTGCGCAGCCGGTCGCGTGGGCGAGCAACGAGGACTTGCCGATCCCGGCCTCGCCCTCGATCGCCACGATGCAACCGAGGCCGTCGGCCGCGGCGCACACGCTTGCCTCGAGCCGCTGCAGCTCGTGCTCGCGCTCAAGCAGTCCGGCGACAACCTGCGATGGCCGGCCCTGCATCGCGCCGATTCTCTCGGTGCACTGCACAAAAGTCCAGGGGGTCTCCACGTCGCGCCGCCGCGCGCGGTGACGCGAGGATCGGCGTGACGGTTCACACCCCCGAAACCTCAGGAGATGAATGATGAGACGCCGATCGATGATCGCCGTGGCGCTTGTGCTGGCAGCCGGGTTGACCGTGGCGACGACGGCCGGGATCGCGGCCAAGCCCAAGGTGACGAAGGTCAGCTGCACGCTCGAGCTCTTCGCCCAGGGCGTGCCCAACCCCAGCGGCATCCACTTCGGCATCCCGTCGTGCCCCGGGACGTTCGGTCGCGGGCTGCACCACAACTCCTACACGGTCACGCCCACGGGCCCGGGCCAGGGGTCGATCGCCGCGAGGTTCAAGAACGCGTACAACCTCGGCACCGTGCGCGGCACCGGCGCGATGACCTTCGCCGCGACGAGCCCGGCGAACATCGCCTACGAGGGCACGATCCGGTACACGAGCGGGACAGGCGCCTACCGCAAGATTCGCGGCAGCGGGCGGATCACGTGCACGACGACCGACGGCGGTGCCCACAAGTCATGTACGGTCGTTTCACAGGTGACAGGTCTCTGACCGATGGCATCCAAGCTCACGCTCTACATGTTCACGGGCTCGACCCCGTCGTTGACGGCGCGGTTGATGCTCGAGCACAAGGGCATCGCATACAAGCGGGTGCACGTGCTGGTCGGCCCGCACGCGTTCTCGATGCTCGGGCGTGGCTTCGAGACGATGACGGTGCCGGCGCTGAAGATCGACGGGCGTCGCGTCCAGGGCTCGCGGGAGATCTCGCGCGCCCTGGACGAGCTCGTGGCGCAGCCGCCGCTCTTCCCCGCCGACCCGCGCCGCCGCAACGACGTTGAGCAGGCCGAGCGCGCGGGCGAGGAGCTCCAGGACGCGACACGGCGCATCTTCTGGTGCGCCGCGCGCCGCGACCCGGCGACATTCCGCACGACGCTGCGCCATGCCAACCCGCTCATGCGGCCCGCACAGGGCGTGACCCGCCGGTTCGTCACGCGCCTGGCGAGCGCCGGGCACCGCGCGACGGACCGAGCGGCGCAGGAGGATCTCGCCGCGCTGCCTGCGCGTCTGGACCGGATCGACGCGTGGATCGCGCAGGGCGTGCTCGATGGCGCCGAGCTCAACGCCGCGGACTTCCAGATCGCCCCGAACCTCGCGCTCCTGCGCCGCTTCGACGACCTCGCGCCACTCATCGAGGGGCGTCCGGCGGCCGCCCTCACGGACCGGGTCGTGACCGATCCGCCACCGCCTCGCATCGGGGCGGTGCTGCCGGCGCAGTGGCTCGCGCCGGCGCCGCACTGATGTCCGCGGAGGAGCGCGTCAGCGTCACCGTCGAGCTCGATGCCGATGCCGATCCGATCTGCGGCACGCTGCTCGACGCCGCCGGCCCGCCGATCGAGTTCAGCGGCTGGCTCGAGCTCATGTCGGGCTTCGAGATCGTGAGCCGGCGCGCCCGCGAGGCGCGTCGCGATTAGTCGTCGTCCATCGTCGCGGGCACGAGGTCCACGCGCCCGCGCGCCGTCTCGACGCGCTCGACCTTCACCCGCACGGGATCGCCGAGGCAGATCGTCTCGCCCGTGCGCTCGCCGGTGAGCATCGTCCCGAGCTCGTTGAGCTCCCACCAGTCGCCGCGCAGCCGGCGCACGGGCAGCAGCCCCTCGTGGCCGCCGCCGAAGCGCACGAACGCGCCGGCGCCGATCAGGCCGGTGACCTCGCCGTCGAACGCCTGATCCCAGCCGGTCTCGAAGAGCTCGCGCTCGAGCAGGAAGGCGCGCGCGACGCGGTCCGCCGTACGCTCGATCTGCATCGCGTCGCGCTCGCGCGCCGACGACCATACGCCGGCCTCCTCGAGATCCGACGAACGCGGTGCCTCCTCTCCCCCGCCGACCGCCGACAGCAGCGCGCGGTGCGCGACGAGGTCCGGGTAGCGGCGGATCGGCGACGTGAAGTGCGCGTAGTGCGTCAGCCCGAGGCCGGCGTGGCCGAGGTTCTTCGGGCTGTAGTAGGCCTGCTTGAGCGAGCGCAGGACGAGGAACGTCAGCGCGTCGCGGCCGTGGCCGGTGCGCGCCGTGTGCTGCGTGACCGCGCGTGAGCACGCGGCGATGACCTCGGCCGCCTCGGACGGGGTCATGTGCTCGCGCACCGGCGGCGTCGCCACGCCGAGCGACGCCAGCTGCTCGACGAGCCGCAGCGCGCTGTCCCCGTCGGGCTTCTCGTGCACGCGATACAGCGACGGCACGCCGCGCTCCGACAGGAGCTTGGCCACCTGCTCGTTGGCGGCGATCATGAGGTGCTCGATGAGCCGGTGCGACTCGGTCTGCGCGCTCGGGCGCGACTCGGCGACGTGGCCGCCGACGTCGAAGGCGAACTCCGGCTCGCTCGTCTCGAGCTCGAGCGCGTCCTGGCGCATGCGCCGCTCGTGCAGTGCGGCGGCCACCGCGCGCGCGGCCGCCAGTGGCGTCGCCCACGGCTCCTCGGCCGGCTCCTCGCCGGCGAAGATGCGGTCGACCTGCTCGTAGTCCAGGCGCGCGTCGGAGCGGATCGTCGAGCGGTAGAACTGCGCGCGCACGACATCGGCTCCGTCGTACTCGAGCTCCACCGTCACCGCCGCGCGGCGCTGCAGCGGCACGAGCGAGCAGGCGTCGTTGGACAGCGGCTCGGGCAGCATCGGCTCGACGCGGCCGGGGACGTAGACGCTCGTCCCGCGGCGCGCCGCCTCACGATCGACCAGCGAGCCGGGCTTGACGTAGGCGCTGACGTCGGCGATGTGCACCCAGATACGCGTACGCGTCGCGTCGATGCGCTCGGCGGAGATCGCGTCGTCGAAGTCGCGCGCGGTCACCGGGTCGATCGTGAACGTCGTCAGGGCGGTGAGATCGCGCCGGGCGACCTCGCGATCGACGCCGCCGTCGCGCGCCTGCTTCGCCGCCCGCTCGACGGCGGGATCGAAGCGCCGGCGCAGGCCGCGGTCGAGCATGAGCGCCTCGAGCACGTCGGAGGCGACGTCCGGGCGCCCGAGCGACCGCACGAGCTTGGCGTGCCCGCCGCCCCGGGACCCCGCCCCGCCCGCCCTCACGAGCACGAGGTCGCCGACCGTCACGCGCGAGTCGCGTTCGAGCACCATCCGGCCGCCACGCTCGAAGAACGGCTCGGCGACGAGGAAGCGCCCGCGCTTGTCGACGGTCGCGACGATCCCCTCGGCGGGGCGCGGCTCGAGCGGCGCGCTGCGGCTCCTCGCAGCCGGCGGCGGCGGCGCCGCGACCTTGCCGCGCTTGGCGGGCTTGGCGGACTTGGCGGGCTTCGCCTTGGCCTTCCCACCACCCTTCGTCGTCACCTTCGCCGACCTCGGCTTGCCGCCGCCGAGCGCATCTTCGTACGGCGGCTTGCGCCGCGGCGCCCCACCCTGGCGCCGGCTCACAGCTTCCCGGCCAGGACGTCGAGGCCGCGCTCGAGCACCTCGTCGTCCGGCGTCTTCGTGTTGTCGCTGACGCGCACGTTGGGCTTCAGCCCCTGGCCGGGCTTCGTGCCCGGGCCGCCGAGGTTGCGCCCGCTGGGCAGGAAGTACTGCCCGACGGTGATGTCGAGCGCGCCGCCGTTGTCGAGGGGCATGATCTCCTGGAAGACGCCCTTGCCGAAGGTCCGCTCGCCGACGAGCTGGGCGCGCTTGCGGTCCTGCAGCGCGCCGGCCACGATCTCCGACGCCGACGCCGTGTCGCGATCGACGAGCACGACGGTCGGCAGCTTGCCGGCGATCGGCTGGCCGACGGCGAAGAGCGTCTGCTCGGTCACCGCACGGCCGCGCGTGGTGACGATCTTCCCGTCGGCGAGGAACATGCTCGCGATGAGCTGCGCCTGGGTGACGAGCCCGCCGCCGTTGTCGCGCAGGTCGAAGACGATGCCCTTCGCGCCACGGCGCTTGAGCCGGCGGATCGCCTCGGCGACCTGGGCGTGCGCGTCGCGCGGGCCGAACGTCGACAGCGCGACGTAGGCCACGCGCTTGCCGCCCGCGTTGGCGATCTTCGAGCGCACGACGGGGACCTTGATCTGCTCGCGCCGGATGCGTCGCGTGAACGTCCGCGTGCCGCGCCGCACCGTCAGCGTGACGAACGTGCCCTCCGGGCCCTTGATGAGCGCCGACCCGGCCTCCTCGCTGAGGCCGGCGAGCGAGCGGCCGTTGGCGCGGGTGACGACGTCGCCGGTCCGCAGGCCGGCCCGCTTGGCCGGGGAGTTCGGATAGACGGTCACGAGGCGCAGGCCGTCCTCGACGCGCACGATGGCGGTGCCGATGCCGGTGAACGAGTTGTCGAGCGCCTGCTCGAACTGTCCGTACTGCTCGGGCGAGAGGTAGGCCGAGAAGCGATCGCCGAGGCCCTTGACGGCCCCCGCCAGCGCCGCGTCGGACAGCTTGGCGTAGTCGACGTCGCGGTAGTACTTGTCGTGCACGGTGTCCAGGCCCTCGAGCGCGGTGCGCCGCTCCTGCGGCCCGACCAGCACGTCGGCGACCGGGTCCAGAAGGAACTGCGGGTGGCCGCCGAGCCAGATCCCGAGCGCCAGCATGACGGGCAGCAGCAGGAGCAGCACGACCTTCAGGCTGGGCAGTCGGGAGGGCATGCAGCCCTATACGCTAGTTCAGGTTGCGGTTAGCGCCAGCGCCGACGCTGCTCGAGGCGTCCGAGCGAATCGCCGATCAGCCAGATCGTCGGCGGCCACAGGCCGACGAACAGCGCCCGCCGCTCGGCGTTGCCGCGCTCATCCTGGTCGACGGTCTTGGCGCGGATCCACAGCGTCACGCAGAGGCCGACGGTTCCCATCGCGACGACCTGGCAGTGGTCGCTGCGCAGACCGCCGGCGTGAAGTGTGGAGGCGATCATCGCGGCGCTCTTCTTCCCCGCTGGACCCGCCGCCATGCGGGTACCCGTGGACGATGCCCCGCCGCCTGACCCTCAGCCGCCGCGCCGCCACCGCCGCCCGCTGGCCCCTGGGCGTCGTGAAGACCGGCTGGGACTACCTCTGGCGCACGACGCCGATGCACCGCACCGAGCTGGCGGGGAGCGCCGCCGAGGACGCGCCGCCGCCGCTGCCGGCGGGCACCGACCGCACCGACCTGCAGGGCGTCGAGGAGGGCGTCGGCCCGCTCATGCACCGCACCTTCGTCACCGCCATCCGCGACGCGCAGCTCAGCGCACAGGAGCTGATCGCGACGTTCGGTGCCCGCCCCAACCGCGCCTCGCCGACAGCGCTGGCGAGCTTCGTCAAGCTGCGCGGCGAGGAGGACGAGCTGCGCGTCGGCGACGAGTTCACCGTCCGCATGCCCGGACCCTGGGACGGGCCGGTGCGCACGATCGAGGTCGAGCCGCAGAGCTTCGGCTTCGTCACGCTCGACGGGCACCTCGAGGCCGGGCGGATCCGCTTCAGCGCGCGCGATGTCGGACCGGGTCGCCTGGAGGTGAGGATCGAGACATGGGCGCGCGGCGGCGATCGCCTGTCGAACCTGCTGTTCGACCTCCTGCCTGTCAACAAGGAGGTCCAGCTGCACATGTGGACCTCGGTGCTCGAGCAGCTCACCGAGCTGTCGGGGGGGCGGCGCGACGGGCTGGTCGACATCACGACGCGCCGCGTCGACGCCGACGAGCTCGCCCATGCTCGATGAGCAGCTCGCGGCGACGCCGCGCGCGCGGCGCGCGCTCGCGGAGCTGAGCGGCCGGTCGCTGAACTTCGATCCCGCCGAGCTCGAGGACGCCCGGCCCGAAGACGGCTGGCGGATCGACGACTACCGCCAGCCCCTGCCCGCCGAGCCGCCCGGTCCGCCGGTGAACGGCGGAAGCTTCGCGGCCGCCCAGCGCCTCATGACCGACTACGCGTTCGCCGACCCCGCGATCGTGCGTGCCGTCTACGACCCCGCCAGCGGGCTCGCCGATCGCAACATGCTGCTGCAGGCGCGCTTCGGCCCGCTGCGGTTCTTCTTCGGCTGCCGCGTCGGCACGATCACCGACGAGACGCGCGTGGCCGACGGCCGCGAGCTACGCGTCTGGGGCTGGAGCTACGGCACGCTCGCCGGCCACGTCGAGCGCGGGGAGATGCAATGGGCCGTCTGGAAGTGGCTCGACGACGGGGCGGTCGAGTTCCGCATCCACGTCGTATCGCGCCGCGCGTCGGTGCGCAACCCGTTCGTGCGCCTCGGCTTCCGCCTCGTCGGGCGCGGCCGGCAGGTGCGCTTCGCCGAGCGCGCCTGCGAGCGGATGGCCGAGCTCGTCGCGCGCGAGATCCGCTCGCCGGTCGCGGCGTAGGCCGGCGCGTCAGGCGCCGGCGGCGGGCAGCGCGGCACCGCCGCGGGCGTGCGCGGCCAGCGAGTGCGCGGCGATCAGGATGTCGGACGCCAGCACCGGCAGCGACAGTCCCGGCACCGCCTCGCCGCGGGTCGCCGGGCCGCCGAGCACGACCGCGCGGCCGTCGAGCGCGCCGAGGTCGGAGATCACGGCCGCGAGGACCTCTGGCAGCACCGCGGCCAGCACGATGATGTCCGCGCGCACGGCGTCGGCGGCGTCGGCGGCCGACTGCAGCGGCGTGTCGCCGCCGAGGTACGTCACCCGCCAGCCGAGGTCGCGCAGCGCGAGCCCGAAGGCGGCCAACCCGAGGCAGTGCCGTTCGCCGGGCACGCAGGCGAGCACCGCGTGGCGCCCGTCCGAGCGCCCGTATCCGCGCGACACGGTGAGGATCCAGCTTTCGAGAAAGCAGCTGGCGAAGTGCTCCTGCGCGACGGAGACCTCGTCGTTCTGCCAGCGGTCGCCGAGCTCGCTCAGGTAGGGAAGGACGACGTCGCGCAGGACGACGCCGGGAGTGAACACGGAGACGAGGCGCTGCAGCAGCCGGCCGGCGGGCGCGTCGTCGTAGCACTCCAGCGAGTTGCGCAGCGCGCGCAACGCCGAGCGCACGTCGGCCCGCGGAATGCCGGGGTTGACGTCGAGCGCGTCGCGCTTGGACCGGCGCACGAGCTCGGCCGCCCGCGACGGGGCGATGCGCTGGCTGACGTAGTGCGACATGAGCCGCAGGCGCGCGACGTCCTCGGCCGAGTACAGCCGGAAGTTCGCCTCGCTGCGGGCGGGCGCGAGCAGGCCGTAGCGACGCTCCCACGCCCTGATGACGTCGACGCTCACCCCGGTGCGCCGGCTCAGTTCCCCGATGCGAAACAGCCCCGTCTCCACGTCGGACGTGTACCCCCGCTCGCTGACCCTGAACAGACGGTGGACAGTATGGATGGGCGCCTCGCGGTCCGGGGAAGTCAGCGACAGCCAAGCGCCACCGCAGGACGCCTGTCCCCCGCGTCACGGTGAGAGCAGTCGCAGCGCCGGGCCGAGCATGGACCGCTCGGGCCGGTCGCGGCTCCGCGCACGGATTCAGCGAGAGGAAGGAAGTACGAGATGACGACAGGTCAAGACATCAGAACGCTCCCCGGCCAGACGCTGTACGACAGCGAGGGCGACAAGGTCGGCGAGATCGCCGACATCTACGCCGACCGCGGTACGAACGAGCCCCAGTGGCTGGCCGTCGAGACCGGCCTCTTCGGATCGAAGCTGACGTTCGTCCCGCTCGGCGAGGCGGTCGCGGTCGACGACGGCGCGCAGGTGCCGTATCCGAAGGCGCTCATCAAGGACGCGCCGCACGCCGGCGACGGCGAGGAGCTGTCGCCCGAGCAGGAGCGTCACCTCTACGACCACTACGCCCAGGACTTCGGCGACTTCGACTACGAGCGCGCCTACGCGCCCGCGGCCGTGGGCCACGACACCTCGGGTCCGACGACCGACCACGCGATGACGCGCTCGGAGGAAGAGGTCCGCGTCGGCACGACGGCGGTCGCCTCGGGACGCGCCCGGCTGCGCAAGTACGTCGTGACCGAGCAGGTCGCCACGACGGTCCCGGTGCAGCGCGAAGAGGTGCGCATCGCGCGTGAGCCGATCACCCACGGAAACGTCGGTGCGGCGATGGATGGCCCGGCGATCTCCGAGGAGGAGCACGAGGTGACGCTCTACGAGGAGGTCCCCGTCGTCGAGAAGCGCGTCGTGCCCAAGGAGCGCGTGCGCCTCGGCAAGGACACCGTGACCGATGAGCAGCAGGTCTCCGAGGAGATTCGCAAGGAGCAGATCGAGGCCGACGCCAACGTCCGCTAGCCGGAAAACGCCAACGCGCCAAGACGGCGCACGGACTCGCGGTGGCGGGTGTGTGCCAGCCGTTTTCACGGGTACCGCGGCGATCAACCAAGAACTGGAGGAAGGAGAACGCTCATGACGGACGAGCCGCTGAAGGTCTCAAACGAGGGATCGTTCGCTCCCACACAAGACCATGAGGCATCCCCGGCGCCGAGTGCCGAGAACGGTCAGACATCCGCCGGCACGCAGGCCAAGGAGCAGGCGCAGGAGATCGCCGGACAGGCCAAGCAGCAGGCCCAGCAGGTCGCCGGGCAGGCCAAGGAGCACGCCCAGGCTGCCGCCGAGCAGGCCAAGGCACGGGCCGCCGAGCAGGTCGACGAGAAGTCCACGCAGGTGGGCCGGCAGGTCGGCTCGCAGGGCGAGGCGCTCTCCGGCGTCGCCGGCGAGCTGCGCCGGCAAGGCAAGGACGGCCAGGCCGACATCGCCGAGAAGGCGGCCGAGAAGGTCAAGGGTGTCGGCGACTACCTCGAGCAGGCCGACGGTCAGCAGCTCGTGTCGTCCGCGCAGAAGGTCGCTCAGGAGAACCCCGCCGCCGCCGCCGCCGTGGCCGCCGCCGCGGGCTTCGCCGCCGGCCGCGTGATCAAGGCCTCCCAGCCCGACGACCCGCCCGAGCAGGCCGGCGAGTCGACTCGGCCCGGAGGTGCCTGATGGCCGACTGGGAGGGCCAGACGCTGCTTGATCGCGACGGCGAGAAGGTCGGCACGATCAAGGAGATCTTCGTCGTCGAGGAGGCGGGCGGCCCCGAATGGGCGCTCGTCAAGCTCGGCCGCATCAAGGGCCGTACCACGCTCGTGCCGCTGACGCAGGCGCAGCCCGTCGGCGACGGCGTGAAGATCGGCTACGAGAAGGACGCGATCAGCGAGGCGCCGGAGGTCGACGCCGACGGCGAGCCGAGCGAGCAGCAGGTCAACGCGCTGTATCGCCACTACGGCATCGACCTCAACGGCGCCACGAACGGGTCCAACGGCCACGGCCACGCGACGGCCGAGGTCATGCGCGACGAGCCGATCGGCGATCTGCTCAAGCAGGTCTCCGACCAGGGCTCGACGCTCGTCCAGCAGGAGCTGAAGCTCGCCAAGGCCGAGATGGGCGAGAAGGCCAAGCAGGTCGGCATCGGCGCCGGGATGTTCGGCGGTGCCGGATACGTCGCCTACCTCGCCAGCATCGCGCTCATGCTGACGATCATCTTCGGGCTCGCCGAGGCGATGCGCCCGTGGCTGGCGGCGCTCATCGTGACCGTGATCACCGGCGCCGTCGCCGCCGTGCTGGCGCTCAAGGGCAAGCAGAAGATCCAGGACGCCGGGCCGCCGATTCCGGAACAGGCCATCGAGTCGGTCAAGCAGACCATCGACACCGTGAAGGAGGAGGCCAAATGGGGTCTCGGTCAGACGAGGTAGAGCAGCTGCGCCGTGAGATCGATGCGACACGCGAGGACCTCGGAGAGTCCGTCGGCGCGCTGGCCTACAAGGCCGACGTCAAGAACCGTGGCAAGGAGGCGCTCGAGGACAAGAAGGAGGTCGTGATGCAGAAGGTCGACGAGGTGAAGTCCAAGGTGACCGGCGGCGCCGGCGACGGGCCCGGCGTGGCCGACAAGGTCAAGGACAAGCTGCCCTCCACCGATGCGGTGAAGGACCGGCTGCCCGACGGCCAGGCCCTGAAGGACAAGCTCCCGGACGGCGCCCCCTCCAAGGAGGACATCAAGGCCAAGGCGCAGGACGCCGCCGAGACGGCGCGCCAGAACCCCGCCGCGGTGGCGGGCGCCGCCGCCGTCGCCGGGCTCGCCGCCGGCCTGGCCCTGCCCGAGACCGAGATCGAGCGCCAGAAGGTCAAGCCGGCCGCGCAGGATGCGCGCCGCCAGGCGACCGAGCGCGTGCAGGACACCGTCCAGCAGGTCAAGGCGGGCGCGCAGGACGCCGCCGGCAGCGTGGCGGACGCCGTCAAGGAGCAGGCCCGGCAGCAGGACGGCAAGGTCGGCGAGCTGGCCGAGAAGGCCGCCGACAAGACCCACGAGCAGGTCGGGCGCGGCTAGTAGCCGGCCCCCTCATCTCCCCCGCGGCACGCGCCGCGTCTCGCTCGTCCTATCGCTTGCGGATGAGCGCGGCGCGGCGCAGCTGCGTGGTGAGCGCCGCGCGCTTGCGCACCAGCGCGCCGTCGGCGACCGCGACGAAGGTCACCTTGCCCTTGCGCACCCCGAAGAGCACACCGTTCGAGGCGCCGCCGGCCACGCGCTGCACGCCGGGCGCGGCGCTGCGCAGCCGCCGCCCGAACTGCTTGCGCAGCGCCTTCACCGAGCTGCCGCGGCCGATCTTCTGGCGCCGGTGGCCGCGCGCGGTCGTCGCGGCCAGGGCGACGCGTCCCTTGGCGTCGAACGCCGTCACCACGCTGCCGCCGCGCTTGACGCAGAAGCGCAGCACGCCGCGCGCCGTGCGCGCGGGCGGGCCGATGCGCCGGCCGACGACGTCCCGCGTCGAGCGCAGCGTGAGGCGCCCGATCGAGCGCGCGCCGACGCGCAGGGAGCGCGCGAAGCAGCGCGCCGCCTCGTTCGGGGCGTCGCCAGGCACGCGGGCGGCGAAGACCTCCTGGTAGGGCGAGCGCTCGGGATCGCCTTCCGGCAGCGCCGCGAGCTGCGTGTCGTTCCAGAACGGGATCGCCACCTCGTCGTCGGCGACGAGACCCTGGTAGTCGCCGATGAACTTGCCCGACACCGACGTCGGCGCGTTGACCGCCGGGTCCCAGTTGCGCTGCGACACGCGGCTGTCGGTGAACGTGCGCCCGCCGTCCTCCGAGCGCGACAGCCAGGTGTCGATGTAGTAGTTCGCCGGGTCGTTGCGGCGGTCGAAGTACGACACGTTGACCTGGCCCGAGGGCGTGACGGCGAGCCAGGGCTGGAACTGGTCGGCGTCGCCGTTGCCGGGATCCTGGTTGACCCGCACCGGGCGGCTGTACGAGCGCCCGCCGTTGGACGACTTGAACAGCACGATGTCCGACCCCGACAGCGGACCGAGGCCGTCGCCGCCGGCCTTGTAGTTGACGCCCGCGAGGTTGTTGGCCTTCTTCGTCGTAGTGAGCGCCTGCAGCCCGGCGACGGAGATCTCGCCCTGCTTGATCTGCCGGCCGAGCGCCGGGAGGTTGCCGAGCAGCGGCGTCCCCTGGCCGTTGCGCGAGGCGACGACGACGTAGACGTTGCCCTGCGAGTCCACCGCGGTCGACGGGATCGAGAGGTTGCGGAACCCCTCGCCGGCGAACGGCTCGTTGACGCCCGCGATGCCCGCGATCGGCACGGCGAGCGACCACAGCCGCCCGCGGTTGTTGGACTTCGCCTGCATGAGCGCGTTGAGCTGGTTGTCGTACCACGTCGCGTAGACCTCGCCCCTGGGGCCGATCGCGATGTGGCAGCCGATGCCCGAGATGAGCGTCTTCTGGCTGATCGGGAAGGGGATGTTGTCGCCGGGCGTGAGGCCGCCCCAGGTCTTGCCGGCGTCAAGCGAGCGCATGACGACGATCTGCTGCAGGGGCACGGTGCCCGTCCCGTCGAAGCTCCAGCAGATGTACATCGTGCCGACCTTGCCGTCGCGCGGCGCGTTGGGC
Source organism: uncultured Actinomycetes bacterium (assembly GCA_963751065.1). Taxonomy (GTDB): domain Bacteria; phylum Actinomycetota; class Thermoleophilia; order Solirubrobacterales; family Solirubrobacteraceae; genus CADCVQ01. Next base: position 97,527 of record CAVVTD010000001.1, on the reverse strand, counting down.
CCGCCATTGACGTCGGTGTGGTTGTCGACGGCGATCCAGTTCTTGTCGTCGAGGAACAGCCGCGTCGTGAGCGCGTTGACGCGGTTGTCGTGAACGGTCGTCGGTCCCGTCCAGGGCGCGCCGGGGCGCTTGGTGTGCACGGTCATGTTGAAGCCCTGGAAGGCGTTCGTCCCGCCGGGCGCGTCGAGCACGTTGGCGTACGCGTTGCCCTCGTCGTCGAAGGCGATCGTCGGGTCCGACGTCGTGCGGTATGCGACCTCGTTGGCGGGGTCGCACTGGCCGGGTGCGGCGCAGTAGCCGGGCAGGTGGCCCTGGTCATCCCACGTCCGCCCGCCGTCCATCGACTCGTACGTGCCGACCTTGAAGAGGTACTTGTCGTTGTTCTCGTACATCTTCGAGCCGGCGATGAGGTGGTCGGAGTTCAGCGGATCCATCGCGATCGTCGGCTCGGAGTGCGACGTGTACTGGTCGCGCGAGGCGCGGTAGTTCTTCACGCCCGCAGGCGCCGCCTTGTCGACCTCGGCCTGCGACACGCCCTTGCGCGTGACGAGCTCCGCGCGCGCGCTGTAGGTCTGCGCGCCGATCGTCGTGTACGGCGTGAGCAGGACGTAGTAGGCGCCGGCCGCCTTGTCGATGCCGACGCTCTCCTCGGCGCCCAGCGTCTGCGCGTCGCCGGTGACGTAGTCCCCGCGCGTGCCGTCGGCGTTGCGCTTGTAGACGAACAGGTCGAGGTCGGCGAGGTTGAAGCCCGACGCGCCGATGCTCAGCGCGCCCGGGTTCTCGGCGTAGAAGTTCGCTGGCACGGTGACGTCGAGCGCGAAGACGTCACAGCCCGAGCCGGCGACGGGCCTGCCGTCGGCGCCGAAGCACTTCGCGCCCTGGTCGGAGGCCAGCGTCTCGCTGCCGATCGTCGCCGTGCCGGTCCAGGCGACCGAGCGCGCGTCGGGGGTCAGCGTTCCGGCCGGCGGGGTCGCCGCACGCGCGACCGGCGTGCAGAGGCAGATCGCTGCCGCGCACAGCGCGACGACGAACACGATCGCCCGGATGCTCCCACGGTCGCTCACCGGGCGCGAGTGTGACAGTTGCGCGTCAGACGCGCAGGAAGCGGCGCAGCGACAGCCCGGAGCCGGCCGCCGAGACCGCGATGCTCGCGATCAGCAGCACGCCGACGAGCAGGCCGAAGTTGATCGTGTCCGGCGCGGCGATGAGCGAGAAGTCGGCCTTGAGCGGGTCGATGAACGCGACCTTGGCCACGAGCAGCATGAGGATCGCCATCAGGCCGCCCATCGCGCCGACGAAGATCCCCTCCATGACGAAGGGCCAGCGGATGAACCAGTCCGTCGCGCCGACGAGCTTCATGACCGCGACCTCGCGCCGGCGGGCCATGAGCGACAGGCGGATCGTGTTGGAGATCAGCAGGATCGAGGCGAGGATGAGCAGCGCGGCGAGCAGGCCGATGCTGAGCTTCACGACGCGCGTGGCCGAGAGGATCTTCGTCGTCTCGTCACGGCGGTTCTTGACCTCGTCGATCGCCGGGTCGATGACCGCGCGCTCGCCGCTCGGGGAGATCGGGCGCGAGCGCGTCGCGCAGCTTGCCGACGTCGCCGGGGCTGCTGGGCGAGACGCGGAAGGTGTCGGGCAGCGGGTTGGAGCCCAGCAGCTCGTAGGCCTCGGGGTTCTGCTTGCGCTCCTTGGCGTAGGCCTGCTCCTTGGAGACGTACTCGACCTTGCCGACGTGCGGCGTCTCCTGCGTGAGCTGGCGGCGGACGCGCTCGACGTCGGTGCTCGTCGCGCTCGTCTTGAGGAAGACGTCGACGAGGACCTTCCCTCGCACCTCGTTGGCGGCGCCGTTGGTCGCCTGCACGACCGGGATGAAGACGCCGAGCACGAGCATCGTGACGAGCACGGAGGCCATCGCCGCAAACGGCGGGCCGGCGTCGCGGCGCAGGGAGCGCGTGACCTCGCGCAGGAAGAACGGGAAGTTCATGGCTCAGTAGTTCCTGAAGCCGCCGCCGGCCGGCGGCGGGTCCGGGCGACGCGGGCCGTCGGGGGTCCAGAGGTGATGGCTACCGGTGTCGTGCTGCTCGTCGACCGGGCGGAAGTCGCCGGTCGGCTGGTCGCGGCCGAGCTGGCCGTAGGCGCGGTCGAGCATGTCGCCGAACTCGGCGGTCGTCTGGTCGCCCTGCGCGTACATGCCGCTCGCCTCGTCGCGGATGATCTGGCCGCCCTGCAGCTCGAGCACGCGGCGGCGCATGCGGTCGACCATGTGCGAGTCGTGCGTTGCGACGATGACGGTCGTGCCGGCGCGGTAGATCCGGTACAGCAGCTGCATGATGCCCAGCGACGTGTTCGGGTCCAGGTTGCCGGTCGGCTCGTCGGCGAGCAGGAGCGGCGGGTGGTTGACGAAGGCGCGGGCGACGGCGACGCGCTGCTGCTCGCCGCCGGAGAGCTGGTCGGGGTAGTTGTGCAGCTTCGTCGACAGGCCCGTGAGGCGCAGGACGTCGGGCACCTTCGTGCGGATCTCCTTGCGGCGGGCGCCGGTGGCCGAGAGCGCGTAGGCGACGTTGTCGTACACCGTCCGGTTGGGCAGCAGCTTGAAGTCCTGGAAGACGACGCCGATGTTGCGCCGGTAGTACGGAACCTTCTTGTGGTCCAGGGTGCCGAGGTCGCGGCCGGCGACGCGGATCGTGCCGGAGGTCGGCTCGCGCTCCTTGATGAGCAGCCGCATGATCGTCGACTTGCCCGACCCGGTGGAGCCGACGATGAAGAGAAACTCACCGCGGCGGACGTTGAACGTCGCGCCGTCCAGGCCGATGTCGCCGGCCGGGTAGTGCATGCAGACGTTGCGAAACTCGATGACGTTGCGGGCGTCGGGCGGGGGCTGCGCGGCACGGCTCGGGGCTGCGGCGGGCCGGCCTTCCTGGCGGTGCCGGGCGGCGGGCAGGTGGCGTGCGCGGATGTGTCGCTCGGAGGCGGACATGTGCCAAGAACCTAGCGCCGCGGTCCGCGATTCGCGCCGGACGCATACGGTCTTGCAGCGTGCAGGAATTCGTGCGTCGCGGTCGGGGTAGCGTGCGCGACACAGTCGAACGAGGGAGATCAACGATGGCCAGCGCCTACGCGCATACCTGCGTCCGCGTCTTCGATCCGGAGGCCTCGCAGCGCTTCTACGAGGCGCTCGGATTCGAGCCGCGCGGGCGGCTGAACTTCGAGACCGCCTACAACATCTACATGGGGTTGCCGGGCGACGCCGACGTCCTCGAGCTCACCGTCAACCTCGACCAGGACGAGCCGTACGAGCTCGGCACGGGCTACAACCACATGGCGATCACGGTGCCGGACATCGCGGCGACGCTCGCCGTGTTGGAGCCGTTGGATGTGGAGCCCGAGAAGCCCCCGTTTCACCCGGGCGGGCGCGAGGACCTGCCGCTGATCTGCTTCGTGCCCGATCCCGACGGCTATCGCATCGAGCTCATCGAGGGCGACCGCTTCGAGACGCCGCAGGACCCCGCGCCGTAAGCGGGGTGGACCACCTCGGGCTCCACTCTCGGTCTCCGTGGGGTGCTCGCGCTGGGCACGACGGTGGGGCGCGACCACCGTGGTCGCGCCCCGTTGTCCTCTAGATGCCTGATTCCGCGCCGGCGCCGTCGGATGTGCGCGTTCGAGACGTGCGCTCTCGCGCCTCGTATGGGCAGAGATCGCGGGGGTCGATGCATCGATGAGGGTGTGAGGCGGTTCGGTTGGCAGCGTGTGAGCCGGGGCCGCGCGTTCGTGCGAGGCCCGCGAACCGGAGCGTGGCGGGTTTCCCTTCGTAGCGAAGGGTTTCCCGCCACGCTGCATCTGACCGCGCGAGATGGCGGTGCCGGTCCCGGAACCACCCAGCTAGTAGGCCGGCTGAGGGATGGGCTGCGGCACGGTGGGGACGCGTGGCACGAGCTTCTTCGGGCGCCCGCAGTTGAGGGGCCGGAGGCTCGAGCGCTTCGTCGGGTTCGTGCCCGCGCGGACCTCGGCGCCGTCGGAGACGCAATCGCCGTCGGTGTCCTTCTTGTGCGGGTTGGTGCGGTACTTCATGCCCTCGGCGCCGTCGGAGAGACCGTCGCCGTCGCTGTCGAACTTGACCGGGTTGGTCTTGGTGTACTTGACCTCGAGGCCGTCGGAATGCCCGTCGCCGTCGCTGTCCCACATCGTCGGGCTCGTGCGGTCGCGCAGGCGGGTCCCGTAGCGCGCGTAGTCGTAGCGTTCGCGGACTTCGAAGCCGTCGAGCAAGCCGTCGCTGTCGGTGTCCGGGTCGCGCGGGTCGGTGGCGTAGAGGATCCCCGCGCCGCCCGCCGGGGGCTGATACCCGGTTCCCCGCTCGACGTAGTTCGACAGCCCGTCGTCGTCGTAGTCGTTGTCGACCGCGGGCAGCGAGCAGCCCCCGCAGGTGATGGGCGGCAACTCCGCGCCCGCCTCGTTGGGAGCCCCGGAGGGCCGCTCCTCCGCCGAAACAGGAGCAGCATGGACGGCCGCGCCGGCCGCGATCACGCCCACGGTGAGCAGGACGCGGAGCCGACGGTGAAACGCGAGATGGGTAACGCCTGTGCGCATGTCTGTGCCTTCTTTCTTCCGCCCGCCGAGCGGTGGGCTGATTGGATGGACACGCCAACCCTCGCGTCGTGGCGGCGCGGTCAATAGCCCCCCAAGGGGTGATCCGATGTCCCCACCTGGCTCGTGTGCTTCAAACAAACGCGGCCCGGCCACCATCGAGGAGTGTGGGCGGCGGCGGTGGCGCTCACGAAGATCAGCGACCGCGTCGCGAACGCTCCGCTCTGACCGGCGGCCTCCGCGGCGCGCCGCGCGCGCTGGAGGATCGAGACGGCGCGTGCGTATGCCGGGCGTCCAGTGTGCAGGAGCTCTTCGTCGACGAACCGCAGGTAGCAAGCGAGCGCCTCGTCGAGTCGCGTCGCCTCGCGAGCCTCGGCCAACCTGTCACGACGTGTGCGGCCCGAGTCTCACGCGGGGTCTTCGGCGGCGGCCCACCATGCTCCGTTGGCGTCGCCATCCTCCAGCATGCATCGACGAAGTCGCACGCGGAGCTAGACGGGCGGAGGGACGTACCCCTCGAAGGCGTATGGGTTCAGGAACTGCCGGCACCGAAGAACGAACGCTCGACCTGCGGTCATCCGCGCGCGGTCGCAGACCTCGTCCCACTCGCGCTTGATCACGTCGACCTGATGGTCGATCAGCTCGCGCGCCTCGCTGCTCCGTCAGCAGGTACGTCGACGCGCGCTCGACGCAGCCCGACGAGCTGGCTCATGCGGAAGCCGTCCGCGCCGATGATCATCGCCTGGCTCGTCTCGCCACCGCCGCGCGGCTGCGGGCAGATGTCGTAGGCAGGCGTCAGCGTGAGCCACTCGCCATTCCAGAAGGCGGCGTGGTTGCGCGCATGATCATCGCTGTTGCCGATGAGGATGTTGAACGTGATGCGGGCGAACAACTCGCGCAACGACGCGCGAGCGTCCGTGAAACGCTCTCGTATGATCTGCGCCAGGTCCGCGTAGCTCGCGTAGCGGGCCATCAGCTCGTCGAGCTCCAGGATGGTGAGCGCCGAGACCATGCGCGCCGCTGCCGCGTTCCGGGCACGCGGTCGAAGCGCTTCTACGAGCAGCACGTCGCGGCCCATCACGCTCTCGAAGCTCTACGCTGGCAACGTCGAGTCCGGCGCGGCGCGCGAGTTCCATCGCCTCTAACTCACCCTTCACGATCGCGAGGTGTCCGTGCTCGCGAGAACTTCGCGATCGAGGTCGCCGCCGTCGGCCTTGCAGGAGCGCCTTCGGCGGCGCCACCGACCGAGCTGCCGTGCAGCAGCGCCAGTCGAGTGCCGGTGGCAGCTTCTCGCCCCTGCTGACGCAGTCGGCAGCCTCCATCAGATACTTCGCAGCTGCGCGCTGGTGTCCTCTCGGCCGACTAGAGTCCGCGCGCTCTTGGAAGTCGAGCGCCCCGATGCTATCCGACCCGAGCGCAGCAGATAGGTATCGGCCCGAGACGCCGGATCCCGTCCTGGCGCGAGAGATGCTGCTACGACTGCTGCTCAGGAGATGGTCGCGTCCTTACACCGCGATGAGGGCCGCGAGCCGCCGATCGGCGGCGCGGCACGTCGAGCAGGTGAGCGGGATCGCCTCGTCGGCGAGCGAAGTAGCTGCGGCCGTAGTTGAAGCGCACGATCCCGTCGGCAAGCTCGATCCGGCCCGCGACGACCGGCTCCTCCGTCGCCCGGCAGCCAGGCCCAGACGAAGGCCTCGGTGGGCTCAGAAGTCATCCTTCACCTCGTCATCCGGACGCGCGCGGCTCGGCCGCGAGCAGCGCGCTGCGGGCCTCGGGCGGTCAAGATCGACGTCGCCGCGGCTTGAAGAGGACCTCGCTCTTCGCGGCCGCGACGGGTGAGCGGTGCTCGCGGCCGGCCGTCATGCGCTTGTTGAGGTGCGGGGGTGGTTGCCGCCCGCCGCGAGCTCGTCCTGCGACCAGCGCCGCTGCCGCCGCGCAGCCTGATCTCGCACCCAGCAGACGCGCCGCGTCAGCGGCGTACGGCGAGTATGTGCGCGCACGCTTCTGAACCATTACTTCTTTTTTTTTCTTCTACACTTTCTCTTGTCATCTACTGGCGCCAGACGCCAGTAGAACGAACCACCCCACCCTGTCCCGGAGGTGCCAGATCGCAGACCGAACGTCTGACCGGGCACTCACGCGGATGTGCCGCGCCTACGTCACCTCGAACATCCGCGTCAGCGCCTCCCCCACCCGCTCGCGCACGACCAACGCCGAGCGCTGCACGTGCGCGCGCATGAACGCCGCCGCCGCGTCGGGATCGCGGGACAGCACGCAGCCGAGGATCTCGAGGTGCTCGGTGATCGTCGAGGCGATGCGGTCGTCGGTGGTGAAGTCGTGCATGCGCAGGATGCGGATGCGGTCGTTGAGGTCGCTGAGCATGACCTCGGCGACGTCGTTGCCGCTGGCGGCCGCCAGCGCGCGGTGAAAGCTCTCGTCGGCGTGCACGAAGTCTGGTCCGCGCGGCACGTCGCGCGTCCCGTGCCAGGCGCCGTCGAGCGCCCGCCAGGCCTGCTCGATCTCCTCGATCCGGCCGCGGTCGCCGGCGGTCGCGGCGCGTCGTGCGACGAGCTCCTCGATGGCCACCCGCACCTCGTAGAGCTCCCGCATCGACTTGACGCTCGGCGCGCTCGGCGACAGGCCGCCGCCCGGGTCGCGCACGATGTGCCCGTCGCCCTCCAGCCGGCGCAGCGCCTCGCGCACCGGCGTGCGGCTCGTCTCGAAGTCGGCGGCGAGCTGCTGCTCGACGAGCCGGCGGCCGACCGGCAGGTCGCCGCGCAGCAGGCGCTCGCGCAATCCGGCGTAGACACGCTCGGCTTGAGAGACCCCGCGCGTGCCGTTGCTGACGCCCATGCGACTCAGCTTGACCGATCGAGCTCCGCGACGGCTGCGACGAAGGCTCCAAACGGGGGCAGCGTGACCCCGCCGCCGATCTGCCCCACGCCCGGCTCGCGGTGCGCGATGCCGGTGTGGATCGGCGGGACGATGCCCGTGCGCACGACCGCGCGGGCGTCGACGCCGAGGATCGCCGGGCCGTCGGGCAGCGACAGCGCGGGATGCTCGCCCGCCGCGATCGAGCGAAACGCCGCCATCCGCTCGTCGATCGTCGCGACGTCCAAGCCGACCGACGGCGCCGACAGCGGCGACGCCCCGATCGCCAGCGCGCCGAGCCCATAGACCTCGATGATCGCCGAGTCGCCGAGATCGGCCTGCATCTCGTCGAGCGTGTGGCCGGGATACAGCGCGGCCGGATCGGGCAGCGCCGCCGGCCCGGTGAACCACCGATCCCCCGTGCCCGACAGCCGCACGCCGACCTCGACGCCGTTGCGCGCGATCGCGGTCACCAAAGCCGAGCCCGCGACCCCGGACGCACACACCAGCGCGAGCTTGGAGAACACCATCGCGACGTTGAGGAAGAACTGGCCGTTGCCTCGGATGAACGCGTCGACGTCCGCAGCGAGCGGCGCCAGAGCGTCGGCGATGAGCGCCGTGCCCGCCTCCGTGCGGTGGTGCGCCTCGTCGCCTTCCAGCAGCGAGGCGGCGTGCAGCTCGAGCAACGACAGCGGTCCATGCGCCTCCAGAGCCCGGGCGAGCTCCGGCGCGAGCACGTCGCGCATCCACAGCAGCCGCGCGACGACCTCGTCGTCGTCGGCGCCGTAGCGCAGGACCTTCCCCGAGCCCTCGTTCAGCGGACACCAGGCCTGCAGGCCCGTCGCCTCGTCGCGCGCGACCAGCAGCGGCATCGAGCCCGTCACGACGCCGGACATCGGGCCGACGCCGCCGCAGTCGTGGTTCGGGCGCAGCGCCACCTCGCCCGCGTCGGCGAGCGCGAGCGACTCGGCCGGCGTCGGCGCGACGCCCTCGATCGTCAGCGCGACGCCGAGCGCGGCGCGCATCGGCGCGCACATCGCCGGCGACGCGATCGGCGGGCCGGCGTGGCAGGCGCCGCCGGCCGCCAGATGCGGGACGAGCGACGCGCCGGGCACGACGCCCACGAGCATGGGGCGCGCCGCGGCAAGCGCCGAGACAGCGCCGTCGGTTGCATACAAAGGCGTACTCATCGTGCGCCGCACGCTAATCCGGCCGTCGCGCCGGTGGCATGGACCAGGTGGCGAAATATGCCCGCCGCAACTCGGCCCGCTGGCCAATGCGACGCCCTCGGACCCGGACGTAGGTTGCTCAGGCATCCCAGCGCTGTGGACCGCGTTGCATACAACGCGCCCGTGGCACCCAGAGAAAGGCACCCTCACCGATGAGCTCCGAGCCCGCTGCCGTCGAGGCCGCGCCCTACCCATTCGCCTTCGATCCCGCCGTCACCGCGCTCGTCATCATCGACATGCAGCGCGACTTCCTCTATCCCGGCGGCTTCGGCGAGCTGCTGGGCAACGACGTCTCGAGGCTGCTGAAGGTGGTCGAGCCGCTGCAGGCGGTGCTCGAGGCGGCGCGCGCGGCCGGCATGGCCGTCATCCATACGCGCGAGGGTCACCGCACGGACCTCACCGACTGCCCGCCGAGCAAGCTTGCCCGCGGCAACCTCGACACGCCGATCGGCGCCGAGGGCCCCAATGGCCGGATCCTCGTCCGCGGCGAGCACGGCCACGGGATCATCGACGAGCTCGCGCCGATCGCGGGCGAGGTCGTGCTCGACAAGCCCGGCAAGGGGGCGTTCTTCGCCACCGACCTCGAGCACATCCTGCGCAACGAAGGCATCACGCACCTCGTCGTCACCGGCGTCACGACCGAGGTCTGCGTGCACACCACCGTGCGCGAGGGCAACGACCGCGGCTTCGAGTGCCTCGTGCTCTCGGACTGCGTCGGCTCGTACTTCCCCGAGTTCCACGAGGTCGGGCTGCGGATGATCGCCGCGCAAGGCGGGATCTTCGGCTGGGTCGCCGCCTCGCAGGACCTGCTCGCCCACATGCCCACCCCCGCCGCCGTCAACTAAGGAGGCCGACACCGATGTCAGCTGCCGCCGTACCCGCCTCGCCGTCATCGCCGTCATCGCCGACGCTCTGGACCCGCGGCGATCTCAACGCGTTCTTCGGGCTGGGCATCAACATGCTCGTCAACGTCCTCGTGCTTGCCGGCCTCGCGGCCGGCGTCGTCCAGATCCCGGGCGATGATGTGTTCGGGACGATCCTGCCCGCGCTCGGCGTCGGGCTGCTCGTCGGCAACGTCTTCTACTTCCACCTCGCGCGGCAACTGGCCCGCCGCGAAGGCCGCAGCGACGTCACCGCGCTGCCCTTCGGCCCGAGCGTGCCGCACATGTTCATCGTCACGTTCGTCGTGATGCTGCCGACGTTCATCGCGACGAAGGACCCGATCGCCGCCTGGACGGCCGGCCTGGCATGGGCCTTCATCATCGGGATCATCGTCCTCATCGGCGCCTTCGTCGGGCCGACGATCCGCAAGTTCACCCCGCGCGCGGCGCTGCTGGGCACGCTCGCCGGCATCTCGATCACGTTCATCTCGATGGGTCCGGCCGCGCAGATGTGGGAGGCGGCGTGGATCGCGCTGCCGGTGCTCGCGCTCATCATCATCGGCTTCGTCTCCGGCGTGCGCCTGCCCGGCAACTTCCCGATCGGGCTGGCCGCGCTGCTGCTGGGCTCGGCGATCGCATGGGGCGGCGGCTTCATGGACACCGCCACGGTGTCGTCCGCGGCGAAGGACATCGCGATCGGCCTGCCATCGCTGAACATCGACCTGCTGTTCGACGGCTTGGAGGGGATCTCGCCGCTGCTGGCGACCGCCATCCCGCTGGGCATCTACAACTTCACCGAGGCGATGAGCAACGTCGAGAGCGCGGCCGCGGCGGGCGACAACTACAGCCTGCGCCACGTCCTGCTCGCCGACGGCACCGGCGCGATCGTCGGCTCGTCGCTGGGCAGCCCGTTCCCGCCCGCCGTCTACGTCGGGCACCCGGGCTGGAAGGCCGCCGGCGGAGGCATCAGCTACTCGCTGGCGACCGGCGTGCTGATCTTCATCCTGTGCTTCTTCGGGCTGTTCCCGCTGCTCGGCGCGCTGCTGCCGGTGCCCGCGATCGTGCCCGTCCTGCTGTACATCGGCCTCGTCATCGGCGCCCAGGCGTTCCGCGCCGTGCCGAAGGCGCACTACGCGGCGATCGTGCTCGCGCTCGTGCCGAACGTCGCGGCATGGGCCTCGGGGCTGATCGACAACTCGCTCGCGGCCGCGGGCACGAGCGCCGCGAAGGTCGGGCCGGAGGCGCTCGGCAACGCCGGCGTCGTCTACGAGGGCCTGCTCAAGCTCGGCCAGGGGGCGGTCCTCGCGGGCCTGATCCTCGGCGCGATCGCGGTGTTCATGATCGACCGGCGGTTCATCTGGGCGGCCGGGTTCAGCTTCCTGGCGGCGGCGCTGTGCCTCGTCGGGCTGATCCACGGCGCCGAGGTCTCGCTGTCGCCCGACGACATCCAGGCGAAGCTCGCGCTCGGCTACGCGCTCATGGGGCTCGTCTGCCTGTTCTTCTGGCGCATAGGCGTCCCCGAGCGGGAGGTCGACCTGAGCGATCCGGTCGATGTCGAGGACTACGCGGAACGGATGGCGTTCAAGCCCTCCGAGGTCCCCGACGAGAAGCCCGCGCTGCAGCCGGCGTGAGCATCGCCGCGCTGCTCGCGGGCTATCGCGACGGCTCACTGGACCCGAAGGAGATGGCCGCGCGCGCGTACGAGCGCGCGCGGTCGGCCGCCGGCCCGGCCTGGATCTCGCTCGTCGCGTGGAAGGACGTGCAGGCGCACCTCGCGCGACTGCGGGCGGGCCCCGCCGACCTGCCGCTGTACGGCGTGCCGTTCGCGATCAAGGACAACATCGACCTCGCCGGCACGCCGACCACGGCAGGCTGCCCCGCGTTCGCCTACACCCCCGACCGCAGCGCCCATGTCGTGGAGCGGCTGATCGCCGCCGGCGCGATCCCGATCGGCAAGACGAACATGGACCAGTTCGCCACCGGCCTCACCGGCACGCGAACGCCGTACGGCGCGTGCGCGAGCGTCGCCGACCCGCGCTACATCTCCGGCGGGTCGAGCTCGGGCTCGGCGGTCGTCGTCGCCGACGGTACGGTGCCGTTCGCGCTCGGCACGGACACGGCCGGCTCCGGGCGCGTGCCCGCCGCGTTCAACGGGATCGTCGGCGTCAAGCCGTCGGTCGGGCAGATCGGCGCGAGCGGCGTCGTGCCCGCCTGCCGCAGCCTGGACTGCGTCTCGATCCTGACGACCGACGTCGCCGGCGCCGAGCGCGTGCTCGCGGTCGCCGGCGGGCCCGACCCGCGTGACCCGTACTCCCGCGCACGGGGCCCGGAGGCGAAGGGCGCCGCGCCGGCGTGGGGAGCGGCGGGCGCGCGGATCGCCGTCCCGCGGCCCGACCAGCTCGAGTTCGGCGGCGACGCTCAGGCCGCCGGGGAGTGGGAGCACGCGCTGGCGCGCGCGCAGGCGCTGGGGTGGCGGCTGACCGAGATCGACTTCGCCCCGCTTGCGGAGGTCGCCGCGCTGCTCTACGGCGGACCCTGGATCGCCGAGCGTTACGCCGCCGTGGGGGCGTTCATCGCCGCCCACCCGGACGCCGTCGATCCGATCGTGCGCGAGGTGATCATGGCCGGGCGCGACGTCGGCGCGGTCGCGGCCTTTCAGGCCGCCCACCGCCTGCGCGAGCTGGCGGCGCAGACCGCGCCGGTGTGGGAGGGGGCCGACGCGCTGCTGCTGCCGACCGCGCCCACCGTCTTCACGGCAGCGCAGATCGCCGAGGCGCCGATCGCGCGCAACACCCTGCTCGGGACCTACACGAACTTCGTCAACCTGCTCGATCTGTGCGCGATCGCCGTGCCGGCCAGCGTGCGCGCCGACGGCCTGCCGTTCGGCGTGTCGCTCGTCGCTCCGGCCGGCGCCGACGACGCGCTGATGGCGCTCGGCGCCCATTGGCGCGACGAGCATCGCGGCCAGGCCGCCGGCGAGGCGTCCGCCGGGACCGTGGCGCTGGCGGTCGTCGGGGCGCACCTGTCCGGGCAGCCGCTCAACGGCCAGCTCGTCGCGCTCGGGGCGCGGCGGCTTGAGAGGACGCGCACCGCACCCACCTACCGCCTCTACGCGCTGCCCGACACCGAGCCCGCCAAGCCCGGCCTCGTCGGCGGCGGGCCGCCCGCCGAGCACGGCATCGAGCTCGAGATCTGGGAGCTGTCGACCGAGGGCTTCGGCCGCCTCGTCGCGGGGGTGCCCGCGCCCCTGTCGATCGGGACGATCACGCTCGAGGACGGTCGCGCGGTGAAGGGCTTTCTCTGCGAGTCGAGCGCGGTGCGCGACGCGCGCGACATCACGCGGTACGGCGGATGGCGGGCCTACCGCGCCGCCGAGGGCACCGCCTCGGCCCGATAGGCGAAATCCACATCGTGCTGTCGGCGCGGCCTATGATCGCGTCGTGTCCCCGGCCGGGAACCGCCGCCGAGCCCTCACGCTGCTCACGGGCCTCGCGATCGTGGTCGTCCTCGCCGCGGTCGACATCGTGGTCGGCTCGTCGCTCGTGCTCGTCGGGCTCGTCGTCTTCGCACCGCTCATCTGCGGCCTGTTCGGCGATCCGCGCGACGTGGCGATCGTCGGCAGCGCGGCCACCCTCCTGGTGGCGCTCAGCGGCTTCTGGAACGACAACTTCTTCGAGGGCGTCTACTTCCAGCGCCTGCTCGTCTGCGCGGGGGTCACGGTCATCGCCGTCCTCGCCGCCCGCAACCGCCAGCGCACCGACCGCGACCGCGAGCGGTTTGCCGTGCTGTCCGCGGCGGCCGAGATCGCCGACGGCACGCGCAGCCTGCAGGACACCGTGGACGCGCTCGACGACCTCGTCGTGCCGCGGGTCGCCGACATCTGCATCGTCGATGCCGTCAGCGGCGGCGAGATGCGCCGGTTGGCGGTGCGCGCCGCCGGACCCGGCGACGAAGCGGCGCAGGCGGTGCTCGGCGCGCGCGCGCCGCTGGAGCAGGACGATCCCCGCCTACCCGCGCAGCCGTTTCTCGCGACGCACGTGGACGAGGCGTTGCTGCGCAGGCTGGCGGCGGACGCGGGCGAGCTCGCCAGCCTGCGCTCGCTGCAGATCGTCTCGGCGCTCGTCGTCCCCCTGCGCGCGCGCGGGCGACGGCTCGGCGCGCTGATCCTGCTCACGACCACCCATTCCGGGCGTCGCTATGGCGAGGAGGATCTCGAGTTCGCCAAGGTGTTCGCCGGTCGCGCCGCGCTCGCGCTCGACAACGCGGGGCTGTTCTCCGAGCTCGAGACGATCGAGGCCCAGCTCACCGTCGTGCTCTCGACGCTGGCCGAGGCGGTGACCGTGCAGCACACCGAGGGCGCGCTCATCTACGCCAACGAGGCCGCCGCCAGGATGCTCGGGTACGCGACCGCGCAGGAGCTCTTGGCCACGCCGGTCGAGGAGGTCGTCAGCGGGTTCGACACGACGAAGGAGGACGGCACGCCGCTGCGCTTGGAGGACCTCCCCGGGCGCCAGCTGCTGGCCGGGACGCACACGCCCAAGCCGCTCGTCGTGCGCGCCGTCGACAAGCGCACGGGCGAGGTCAACTGGCGCGTGACGAAGGCTTCGGGCGTCTACGACGCCGACGGCGCGATCAAGCTCGTCGTCAACGTCATCGAGGACCTCACCGAGGTCAAGCGCGCCGAGCTCACGCAGCGGATGCTCGCGCGCGCCGGCGAGCTGCTGTCCTCCTCGCTGGATTACGAGCGCACGCTGCAGCAGGTCGCCGAGCTCGCGGTCCCCGAGCTCGCCGACTGGTGCACGGTGAGCCTGCCCGACGCCCACGGCTTCCTGCGCGCCGTCGCCGTGGCACACGCCGACGCCGACAAGGTCGCGTTCGCGCGGACCATCGGCGAGCGCTACCCGACGCCGATCGACGCTCCGACCGGCTCCGCCCAGGTCCTGCGCGACGGCGTGGCCCAGGTGACCAACGACGTCACCGACGAGATGCTCGCGGCCGCCGCGCAGGACGAGGAGCACCTCGAGCTGCTGCGCAGCGTCGGCCTGCGCGGCGGGATCGTCGTTCCGATGGCGGCCGGCGGCGCGATCGTCGGAGCGCTGACGCTGATCAGCGCCGAGTCGGGCCGGCGCTTCAACGACGCCGACGTCGCGCTCGCCGAGGAGCTCGCGCGGCGGGCCGGCACGGCGGTCCAGAACGCGCGTCTGTACACCGAGCGCTCGAACATCGCCCGCACGCTGCAGACGAGCCTGCTGCCCGGGCGCCTGCCGCGCATGCCCGGCTGGGCGGCGGCGACGCTGTATCGCCCCGCGGGCGACGAGAACTGGGTCGGCGGAGACTTCTACGACGCGATCGAGGTCGATGGTGGCTGGCTGGCGATCGTCGGCGACGTGGCGGGCCGCGGCGCGCCGGCGGCGGCGCTGACGGGCCTCGCGCGCCACACGCTGCGCACCGCGGCGAAGCTGCTCGACGACCCGCTCGACGCCGTCGGCACGCTCAACGACGAGTTGCTCGCGCGCGAGGAGATGTCGTTGTGCTCGGTGGCCGCGGTGCTGCTCTGCGACGGTGACGCGGGGACCGCGAAGGCAAAGATCATCTGCGCCGGCCATCCGCTGCCGCTGCTCGTGCGCCGCGGCGAGGTGCGCCCGATCGGCAGGTTCTCCCCCATGCTCGGCGCATACTCGATCGACGAGTGGAAGGTCGCGTCGGTCGACCTCGAGCCCGGCGACGTGCTCGTGCTGTTCACCGACGGCGTATTCGACGCCGTCGGCGCGGTCGAGCGCTTCGGCGAGGAGCGCCTGGCGCGCACGCTCGACGGCACGACCGACGCGCAGGACGCGGTGACGCGCATCGACGCCGCGCTGAGCGCGTTCGCGGTCGGCGAGCAGGCCGACGACACGGCGGTCCTCGCGGTGCAGCGCGTCGCCGTCGCGGCGATCGCCAGCCACCATTAGGACCAGCTCGCCTGTCGCTACCGTTTGAGGATGCCAACGATCGCCACGTCCACGCTGGCCAACGGCCTGCCCCTGCACCGCATCGGCCTCACCGGGACCCGGGCGGTGACGATCCTTGTCGCGTTCGACGCCGGCGCGCGCACCGAGCGTCCCGAGGAGAACGGGATGGCGCACTTCCTCGAGCACCTCGTGTTCAAGGGCGGCGAGAAGTTCCCGCACTACCGCGACGTCAACGAGACGGCCGAGAAGCTCGGCGGATCGCTGAACGCCTACACGTCGCATGACCTCGTCGCGTTTCACATCACGGTGCGTGCCGAGGCGGCCGTCGAGGCGGCCGACCTGCTGACCGACTTCGTCGGGCGCCCGCACATCGACGCCGACGAGCTCGACAAGGAGCGCGGCGTCGTCATCCAGGAGATCCAGCGCTACAAGGACGAGCCGTCGTCGGTCGCCGAGGAGCTCATCGACCGCGCGGCGTTCGGCGAGCATCCGCTCGGGCGTCCGGTGCTCGGGCCCGAGGAGCACCTGCGCAGCTTCACGCGCGACGCGATCGTCGCCTTCCGCGACCGCCGCTGGTCGGGCGCGCGCGGTGGCGCGTTCGTCGTCGGCAACCTCGAGCACGTCCCGGACAACGGCGCCTTCGCCGAGTTCTTCGAGCGCTTCCCCACGCTGCCCGAGCCCGAGCCCTTCGAGCCCGCGCCACCGTTTCACCCGCGGGTTCTCGTCCAGGAGCGCGAGACCAACCAGTCGCACCTGCGCATGTCCTACCGCCCGCAGGTCGACGTCTCCGATCCCTCCAAGCGGGCGGCGCTGTCGATCTACGCGACGCTGCTGGGCGGCTCGATGAGCTCGCGCCTGTTCGACGAGATCCGCGAGCAGCGCGGCCTGGCCTACTCCGTCTACGGCGTCTCGCACGCGCACGCCGACGTGCCGCTGCTGCAGCTCGCCGCGGGCCTGGACTCGACGAAGTGCATCGAGGCCTACACGCGCATGCGCGAGATCGTCGGCGAGCTGCGCGACGATGGGCCGACCGAGGAGGAGGTCTCGCGCGCGCGCGCCTACGCAGCCGGACGGCGGGTGCTGGCGTTCGAGAACACGAACGCCGTCGCGCGCTACGGTGCCGCGCAGTCGATCGTCTTCGGCGAGCAGATCGACCCCGACGGCGCGATCGCCGCGCTCGACGCGGTCACGCTCGACGAGGTCACCGAGGTCGCGCGCGACGTCGCCGACACGCTCGCCATCGCGTGCGTCGGACCGCACAGCGAGGGTGACTTCAGCTGACAGGGTCCATCCCGCTTGGAGCCGTGCGTTGACACGTCCGAGGACCGAGCGGGGCGGTGACGGCACCGATGTTTCGTACTGGTGGTACGGGGCATCGGTGCCGGTGCCGCATCCGCGACGGTCATCGGGCGCGTCAACGTGCGGGGCCAGGCGGGATGGACCCTGAACTGAACCGCCGGGAGCTGGCCCGCTACGCGGGCCGCGTCGGCGACCGCTGGCCGCTGGACCGCGCGCTGCTCGGCGGGGCGCGCGTGGCGGATCTCAACGGCGCGCCCGAGCAGCGCGAGCGCGGCCCGGAGTACGTGGTCGTGCTCGTGTCCGACGCCTTCGACGGCGTGCCCTGGCTCGAGCGCGTCTACCAGGCCGGCAACCTCTGGGACGCGTCGGAGATGGGCGCGCGCGCCGACGTGCACTGCTACACGCCGCCGAGCTCAAGCGCAAGCTCGCGACGCTGCGGCTCGTGCGCGCTGCCGTCCACGAGGGGGTCGACCTGCTCGCGCTCGCGTGAGCGCGCGGGCCCGGTGCGCATAATCGCGCACGCGGCGCGGGTACTTGGCACGTATGCGCTACCGCACCTATGACGACGGATACAGCTACGCGCCGGCTTACGGACCGAGCCTCGCAGTCGGGATCTACTTCGTGCTCGGTCTTCTGGTCGCTGTCGCGAACGACTACTTCGATCACCTGACCACGTTCGGCCGGCTCATCTCGGCGCTGCTCGCCGTCGCGCTCTGGCCGTTGCTGCTGTTCGGCCTCGATATCCGCGTTCGCTAATCGAGGTTGCCGCAGAGGTTCAGCCCGTAGGACACCGCGAGGGTGTCGGACTGGGCGCGGGCGGCGCGAAACGCGTCGAGCGCGCTGCGCAGGGCGGTCCCGGCGACGGCGAGCTCCTGCTTGTCGGTGCCCTTCGCCGCCTCGTGGAAGCCGTCCGCGGCGGAACGGACCCGCTTGACGAGCGGATCGCCGCGCTTGACCGAGGCGATGTAGGCCCGCGCGTCCGTGCGCGCGGCGCCCGCGTTGGGCAGGCGCACCTTGCCGAGGCGCTCTGACAGCTTCAAGTAGAGGTCGGCGAGGACGTGGTTGGCGTCCGCCACCTCCTTCGCGGTTCCGGGCTGCTGGGAGCCCGAGGACTCGAACTCCCCGGCGAGGCTCTGGCAGACCCCGTCGGCTTCGCTGATGAAGCCCTCCTTCGTCTGCGGGCCGCTGTCGTCGTCGCCGCAGCCGGCGATGAGCACGAGGGCGAGCATCAGGACGGGCAGAACGGCGATCCGGCGCAGTGCGAGCACCGCGTCAGACTAGGAGATCGCGATCATCCGCTCGATCGGTACCCGCGCGCGCTCGGCCACGTCGGCCGGCACCTTGACCTCGTAGACGAGGTCGCGCAGCGCGTCGCGCAGCTTCGGCAGCGTGATCATCTTCATGTACGTGCAGGCCGCGCGCTCGTTGGCGGCGATGAACTCCGTGTCGGGCGCGGCCTCGCGCAGCGGGTGCAGCATGCCGATCTCGGTCGCCACGATCGCCGTCCGGCCCGGCTGCGCGTTCTCGGCGTAGCGCAGCATCCCGCCCGTGGAGAGCATGTGGATCCCGTCGCCGTCGATGTCGCCCGACGCGGCGTACTCCATGACCGAGGTCGAGCAGCCACACTCGGGATGGATGAGGAAGTCGGCGCCCGGGTGCTCGGCGCGCACCTGCTCGATGTCGCGCGGGCGGATGCCGGCGTGGACGTGGCACTCGCCGTCCCAGACGTGCATCGAACGGCCGATCTTCCGTTCCACGTAGGCGCCGAGGAACATGTCCGGACCGAAGAGGATCTCCGTGTCCGCCCCATGCTCGCGCAGGATGTGCTCGACGACCGAAACCGCGTTGGCCGAGGTCACGCAGTAGTCGGTCAGTGCTTTCACCGCGGCCGTCGTGTTGACGTACATCACCGTGATCGCGCCCGGGTGCCGGGCCTGCCACGCGCGCAGCTGGTCGGGCGTGATCGCGTCGGCGAGCGAGCAGCCGGCGTCGACGTCGGGGATCAGCACGGTCTTCTCGGGCGCCAGCACCGACGCCGTCTCGGCCATGAAGTGCACGCCGCAGAACGCGATCACCGAGGCCGGCGAGGCGGCCGCCTGGCGCGACAGGCCGAGCGAGTCGCCGACGTAGTCGGCGACGTCCTGGATCTCGGGGAGCTGGTAGTTGTGGGCGAGGATGACCGCGTCGCGCTCGCGCGCGAGCTCGCGCACCTCGGCCTGCAGCGAGGCGACGTCGTAGAGCTGAAGCAGGGTCATGGCAGCGTCTCGAGCAGGAGCGACAGGTCCAGAGCGGGTGCGGAGTGCGTGAGCGCTCCGATGGAGATTGAGTCTACGCCGGTCTCGGCGTGGGCTCGCAGGGTGTCGAAGCCGATCCCGCCGCTGGCCTCCAGCCGCGCGCGGCCCGCGACGTGGGCGACCGCCGCCCGCAGCTCGGGCGGCCCCATGTTGTCGAGCAGGATGCGCCGCGCGCCCGCCGCCAGCGCCTCGTCGACCTCCTCCAGCGACGAGCACTCGACCTCCAGCGGCAGGTCCGGACACGCCGCCGCCGCGGCGCGCACCGCCGCCCCCACGCCGCCGGCCATCGTCGCGTGGTTCTCCTTGATGAGAACCATGTCGTACAGGCCCGCGCGGTGGTTGACGCCACCACCCGCCGCGACCGCCGCCTTCTCCAGCACGCGCAGGCCCGGCGTCGTCTTGCGGGTGTCGAGGATCTCCGCGCCGGTGCCCTCGACGGCGCCCACGCAGCGCGCCGTCAGCGTCGCGACGCCCGACAGGCGCTGCAGGAAGTTCAACGCCGTGCGCTCGGCGGCGAGCAGCGCGCGGGCGTTGCCGGTCACGCGCAGCACCGGCGCCGGCGGCTCGCGCCACAGTCCCTCGGGCCCCAGCCGCTCGAGCCCGACGCCGGGATCGAGCGTGCGAAACGTGGTCTCGGCGGCGTCTAGGCCGAAGACGACGCCGGCCGCCTTCTGGGTGATCGTCGCCACCGCGCGCGCGTCGGCCGGCACCGTCGCCCGGCTCGTGACGTCGCCGCCGCCGACGTCCTCGGCGAGCGCGCGGCCGACGAGCTCCGCGAGCGTCTGTGATCCGGGACTCATGTGAGGCGCAGGATATGGGCGGCTGCGCTCACCTCACCCCGTCACGCCGCCCACGGCAACGGGCGAGTCCCCTGCGCCTGCGTCGTCACCTGCGGCGCCGCGGCCGAGGCGACGATCGCCAGCAGCTTGTCCGGCGCGCGGATCTGACGCGTCACATCGACCGGCAGCAGGAGCGTGTCGCCGGCCCGCGCCAGCTCCGTCTGGCCGTCGACCGTGGCCTCGAGCCGACCCTCGAGCACGACCCAGACCTGTTCGCGATCGACGGAATGCTCGGGTCCGGCCTGGCCGCCCTGCATCTCCACGCGCCAGAGCGCCAGCTCGCGGCCGCCGCGCGAGGGCGAAGTGAGCGTGTGCATGCGGGCGTTCGGGGTCTCGAAGACGGGTGCGTCGAGGCTGCTGAGGATCATGCAAATCACGTCCAGTTCGTAAAGCAGATTGACTTTCCTGGCGGGATGAAAGTACACGGCCTTTACTATCACGTCAAATGACCGACTCTGAAGGATGGAAGCTCGCAACTGCGCTGCTGCGCACCTCGCGCGCGCTGGTCGACGAGCTCCACGTGCGCTTGGACGAACGCGGCCACCCCGGGCTGCGTCCGGCCCACGGTTATGCGTTTCAGGCCATTGGCCCGGATGGCACGAGCTCCGGCGCCCTCGCGCAGGCGCTCGGGGTCACGAAGCAGGCGGCCGGTCAGCTCGTCGACGAGCTGACCCGCAAGGGCTACGTCGAGCGGGTGAGCGACGAGCGCGACCGGCGGCGCAAGCTCGTCGTCCTCACCGAGCGGGGCGCGGACTGCCTGCGCCAGTCGGCCGCGATCCTCTTGGAGCTGCACACCGAGTGGGCCGACGTCGTCGGCGCCAGGCGACTGCACGCGCTCGACGAAGACCTCCAGGCGCTGCTTGCGCTCTACGCGCGGCCAGGGCAGGGGCTTCGTCCGATCTGGTGATCCGCCTGCGTCAGTCGAGCTTCGGTGATCCGCGACTCATGGGACGGCGCACGATACGGGCAGTATGGGCGCGATGACCGACCTCGACGCGTGGCTGCCCGACCCGCAGATCGTCACCCGCCACAGCCGCACGGCGGCCGTCGACCCCGACACGCTGTGGGACGCCGCGCGCGGCGTACGCCTCGACCAGACGCGCACGATCGGCCGGCTCGTGCGCTGGCGCATCCCCGGCGTGCCCGCCGACCAGTCGTTCATGGGGCTGCTCGCCGAGGAGCCGTTCACCGTCCTGCACGAGGGCGAGCACGAGTCGATCTCCGGCCTCTGCGGCCGGATCTGGACCTTCAACCGCGACTACGGCGAATTGGGCCGCCCCGACGACTTCCTCGCGTGGGCGGAGCCGAACACCGTGCGCGTCGTGTTCGGCCACTGGGTGACCCCGGGTCCAAACGAGGGTGAGAGCACGCTGCACAGCGAGGCGCGGGTCGCCCCGGTCGACCGGATCGCAGCTCTGCGCCTGCGCGCGCTGTGGCTGGCGGTCGGCCCGTTCGAGCGCCTCATCGGCGCCGAGGCGCTGACGCTCGCGGTCGCAGAGGCCGAGTCGCGCACCCACGCCTGACAGGATGGCCCGCGTGACGCCCTCGCCACCGCCCTCTTCGGGTATCCCGTCACCCAAGCTCGCCAAGCTGTTCGCCACGTTCCCGCGGCCGCGCTGCTACCTGGCCAGCCCGCTCGGCTTCACCGAGGCGGGCCGCCACTACTACGCCGATCACTACCTGCCGGCGCTGATCGAGCACGTCGAGCCCGTCGACCCGTGGACGCTGACCGAGCCCGAGGAGTTCGCCGCGGCCGCCGCGCAGGACCGCGTGCACGCCTTCGCGATCGAGGTCGGCTCGCGCAACGCGTCGGCGATCTACTCCGCCCACATGCTCATCGCCCAGCTCGACGGCCAGGAGGTCGACGCCGGCACCGCGGCCGAGGTCGGCTATGCCGCCGCGCTCGGCCTCCCATGCCTCGGCGTCCGCAGCGACCTGCGCGCCAGCGGCGAGCCGGGCATGCGCGTCAACCTTCAGCTCGAGGCGTTCATCGTCCTGTCGGGCGGATTCATCGCGGGCTCGCTCGACGACCTGGTCAGGCGGCTGGCCGCCCTGCGCGCGTAGCGCGCCCGCCGGGCCGAGCTACAGCACCGCCAGCAGCGCGTCGCTCGTCGCCACCGCCCCGAACACGCCGCCCTGCATCGTCACCATCTTGCAGGCCGCGAGATGGTTGCCGTGGTCCGTCGCGCCGGTGCAGTCGCTCAGCAGCAGGCACTCGTAGCCGCGGTCGTTGGCCTCGCGCATCGTGGTCGACACGCACACGTCGGTCGTGATCCCGGTCAGGATCAACGAGTCGATTCCGTGCGTGCGCAGGATGAGGTCGAGGTCGGTCGCGCAGAACGCGCCCTTGCCCGGCTTGTCGACGACGAACTCCCCCGCCAGCGGCGCGACCTCGTCGACGATCTCCCAGCCCGGCTCGCCGCGCACGAGGATCCGCCCGCACGGTCCCGCCTGGCCGATCCCAGCCCCGATCCGCTCCGACCGCCAGAGCTTGTTCGGCGGGCAGTCTGAGAGGTCGGCCTTGTGGCCCTCGCGCGTGTGGACCACGTGACCGCCCAGCGAGCGCCAGCGGGCCAGCAGACGCTGCGTCGGCGCCAGCGGCGATCGCGTCAGCGACAGGTCATAGCCCATCGCGTCCACGTAGCCGCCCGGCCCGCAGAAGTCCGCCTGCCAGTCGATCAGCACGAGCGCCGTGCGCGCGAGGTCGACCCCGCCGGAGTAGGGCCAGGGATACGGGTCCGCGGGGACCGCCGCGCGAGCGGCGGTCCCCGGCGACGTCACGGCGCCGGCGTCCATCACGACGACGGGATCTTCCCGACGACGCCCTCGACGAGGTAGTCGATGCCCTCGAGCGTCGTGCGGTCCGGCGACTCGGCGGGGATCCGCACCTTGCCGGCCTGGTCCTTGATCGGCCCGGTGAACGGCTTGAACGTGCCCTCGCGCATCTCTGTCTCCTTGGCCTTGATCTCGGTCTGGACATCGGCCGGGACGGCGTCGCCGAAGGGCGCGAGCTGGATCGTCTCGTCCTCGAAGCCGACGCGGTACTGGCCGTCGTACTTCGAGCCCTTCCATTTGCCGTCGATGATCGTCTGGACGATGTCGGAGTACATCGGTCCCCAGTTCCAGATCGAGCCGGTCAGCCACCCCTTCGGCGCCAGCGAGCTCGCGTCGGCGTGGTAGCCCACCGAGGACGCGCCCTTGCGCTCGGTGGTCTCGACGATCGTCTTCGTGCAGTCCTGGTGCTGGCTGACGACGTCGATCTTCTGCGCGACGAGCGAGTTCGTCGCCTCCGCCTGCTTGCCGGGATCACACCACGCCGAGGTGAAGACGACGGTCGTCGTGGCCTTCGGGTTGACCGACTTCGCCCCGAGCTCGAAGGCGTTGATGTTCAGCAGCGTCTGGGGGATCGGGAACGCGACGATGTAGCCGAGCTTGCCCGACTTCGTCGCCTTGCCGGCGGCGATGCCCGTGAGGTACTGCGCCTCGTAGATCGCGCCGAAGTACGTGCCGAGGTTCGCCGCGTTCTTCAAGCCGCCCTGGTGCATGAACGTCACGTCCGGATGGCGCTTGGCGACGGTCAGCGCCGGCTCGAGGTGGCCATAGGACGTCGGGAAGATGACCGACGCGCCGTCGCGGATCATCTTCTCCATGACGCGCGCGGCCTCGGAGGTCTCGGGGACGTTCTCGGCCTCGAGGATCTTGACGCCCGGCAGCTTGGCGACCGCGGCGGCGCCCTCGCCGGCGGCCTGGTTGTAGCCGAAGTCGTTCTTCGGACCCACGTAGAGGAAGCCGACCGTGGTCGTCTTGCCGCCGCCGCTCGACGACGACGACGAGCTGTCGCTGTCGCTGCCGCACGCGGTGACGGTCGCGCTGGAAATGAGGACCGCCACGACGGCGATCAGGGGTCGGGCTCTGCGGTGCACGTGCTCTCCTTGTGGTGTGGGATTCATCGGGCGCGTCCGGAGTCGAACACGGCCTTCAGACCGGCTGGCATCTGCTGGCCACCACGCCATGAGGCGATCGCGAGCACGAGCAGGGTCAGGACGTAGGGGACCATCTCGAGCACGAAGCTCGAGACGTCGATGCCGCGCGCCTGCAGTTGCAGCTGCAGCGACGCGGCACCGCCGAAGACGAAGGCGCCGAGCATCGCCCGCAGCGGCTTCCAGGCGGCGAAGATGACGAGCGCGCAGGCGACGAACCCGCGCCCGGCGGTGGCGTTCTCGACCCAGTTCAGCGTGAACGCGAGCACGAGCTGCGCACCGCCGAGTCCGGCCAGCGCGCCGCCGGCGACGGTCGCGAGGTAACGGATCCGCTGCGGCGAGTGCCCGTAGGCGCGCACCACTTCGGGGTCCTCGCCGGTCGCGCGCAGCAGCAGGCCCCAGCGCGTGCGAAACAGAAACCACCACAGCGCCGGCGCGAGCAGCAGCGCGCCGTACGTGAGGACGTCGTGGCTGAAGAGGAAGTTGCCGAAGAACGGGATGTCCGACAGCAGCGGAATCGGCGCCTCGCCGAGGCCGTCGATCTTCTTGTCGACGTACGACGTCCCGATCGCCGCGGTCAGCCCGAGGCCGAGAAACGTGATCGCCAGGCCGGCGGCGAGCTGGTTCGCGCCGCGGTGGATGACGACGAAGGCGTGCACGAGCGCGAGCAGCGCGCCGGCGGCCATGCCGGCGAACACGCCGAGCACCGCCGAGCCGGTCTGGGCGGCAACCGCGAAGCCCGACAGCGCGCCGCACAGCATCGATCCCTCGGTGCCGAGGTTGACGATGCCCGAGCGCTCGGTGATGAGCTCGCCGTGGGTGGCGTACAGGACCGACGCGCCGTAGCGCACCGCGCCGGTGAGGACGTCCTCGACGAACACCTATCCGGCCTTCCTTCCGCGGACGGAGAGCACGATCAGCAGCACGCCGGCCATGACGATGTAGACCGTCTTGGCCGGGAGGTTGTGGTCGATCTGCAGCGAGTCGCCGTACACCGCGATGCCGGCCAGCAGCAGCCCCGCGCTGACGATCCACATCGGCCGGTGGCCGACCATCCAGCTCGCCAGGAAGCCGATGTAGCCGAAGCCGAAGCCGATCCCCGTGCGCAACCGCGTCTCGATGCCCGCCAGCTCGATCGCCCCGGCCAGGCCGGCCATCGCGCCACCGACGAGCAGCGCCACGACCAGCGTGCGGTTGACCGGCAGGCCGGCGCGGCGCGCCGCCTCGGAGTTGCCGCCGACGACGCTCGCCCGGAAGCCCCAGCGCGAACGGTCCACGAGCAGCCACGTGAACAGCACCGCCGCGATCGCGATGAAGATCCCGTAGTTGACGAGCGTCGTCGGGCTCAGCGTCGGCAGCAGCAGCGAGGCGTCGAGCTCGGGCGTGATCGCCTCGCCGGCTGCGCCGGGATCGCGCCAGACGCTGAAGACGAGGTAGGCCAGCAGCGACAGCGCGACGTAGTTGAGCAGCAGCGTCGAAATGACCTCGTTGACCTTCGCCCCGATGCGCAGCAGCGCGGCGACCGCTATCCAGGCCGCGCCGCCGAGCATCCCGCCGAGCATGACGAGCGGGATGCCGACGATGCCGGGCAACGAGCCCTCGATCGTCGTCGCCATCGCGAACGCGCCGGCGGCGCCCATGAACAGCTGGCCCTCACCGCCGACGTTGACGAGCCCGGCGCGCGCCGGGATCGCGACGGCCAGGCCGGTGAGGATGAACGGCGTCGCGCGGACGAGCGCGTCCTGCTGGTTGATGCCGAACGCCGGCAGCAGCATCAGCAGCAGCAGCGGGGCGGCGAACGGCGCGATGCGCCAGGCGATCGCGATGAGGCGCTTGCGCCGATCGGCGGCGCTGCTCGGTGCGCTGTCGACCGGCGGCGCCGGCGCGGTGGCGGTGCTCACGCCGCCGCCTCCTGCGCCTGCGCCTGGCCGAGCATCAGCGCGCCGACGTGCTGGCGCGTCGTCTCGCGCGGCGCGAGCTCGGCGACCATCTCCCCGTCGTGCAGGACCGCAATCCGGTCGGACATCGCGAACAGCTCGTCGAGGTCCTCGCTGATGAGCACGACCGCCGCCCCGCGCCGCGTGTGCTCGAGCAGCAGCTGCTGCGCCGCTCGCGTGCTCGCCACGTCGAGGCCGCGCGTCGGATAGGCGGCGACGATCAGGCCCGGGTCGCGCGAGAATGCGCGCACGAGCATGACGCGCTGGATGTTGCCGCCCGACAGCGTGCTGACGATCCGCTCGCCGCCGGCGAGGTTCATCGTCTCGGACTCCGGGCGCGCCTTGATCCGCGCCGCGATCGCCCGCCAGTCGTAGCTCAGCCCGCGTTTGGGCGGCGGGCCTGCGCCGATCCCCATGTGCTCGGTGATCGTCAGGCCCGGCACGACCTCGTCGGCGACCGGGTTCTCGGCGACGCCCGCGACACCGGCCTGCATCGCGGCGATCGGTCCGTGGCGGACCTCGCCGAGCAGGGTGAGCGTGCCGCGCGCGGCGGGCCGCAGGCAGCACAGCAGCTCGGCGAGCTCGCGCTGGCCGCCGCCGGACACGCCGGCGATGCCGAGGATCTCGCCGCATTCCAGCGTCGTGGTGAACTTCGAGATCGCCAGCTGGCCGTGGTCGCCGTGCGCCGCGACGTGCTCGGCGACGAGCGCCGGGGGGCTCGTCGTCGTCGGTGGCCGGTCGCGCGCGGCGAGCGGCGCCACGCGGCGCCCGACGACGGCCTCGATGAGGTCGCCGTCGCTCATCGAGCCCGGGTCGTCGGTCGCCGTGACGACCTTGCCGCCCCGCAGCACCGTGATGCGATCGCAGACCGCGCGCACGTCGGGCAGCTTGTGGGTGATGATCGCGAGCGCGAGGCCCTCGGCCTTCAGCTCGCGGATGACCCGCATGAGGCCGTCGACCTCCTGCGGAGCGAGCAGGCTCGTCGGCTCGTCGAGGATGAGGATCCGCGCGCCGCACAGCAGCACCTTGAGGATCTCGACCTGCTGGCGCTGGCTCATGGCCAGGTCGCCCACGAGCGCGTCGGGATCGACCGCCATGTCGTAGCGCTCGGCAAGTGCCGTGAGGTCGCGGGCGATCCGTGCCCGCGGCAGGCGCAGGCCGCTGCTCGGCAGGGCGAGCGCGATGTTGTCGACGACGCTGAGCGCGGGGATGAGCCGGAAGTCCTGGAAGACGAGGCCGATGCCGACTGCGCGGGCCGCGCTCGGCGAGCCCGGCGGCACCGGCGCGCCGTCGACGAGGATCTGGCCCTCGTCGGGCGCCTGCACGCCGTAGATCGTCTTCGCCAGCGTCGACTTTCCCGCCCCGTTCTCGCCGAGCAGCGCGTGCACCTCCCCGGTGTGCAGCTGCAGCGAAACCGCGTCGTTGGCGACGAGCGAGCCGAAGCGCTTGGTCATGGCGCGCACCTCCAGCCGCGCGGGCGCCGAGCCGTCGGCCTGCGCGGCCGGTGGCGGCGCCACGAGCGTCCCGCCCTTCATGCGCCCTCCCCCTCGATGTCGAACATCCGCGCGAGCACGGTCCCGACGCGCTGCTGCACGACGTCGGCACTCGCCTGCACGTGCTCGCGCATGAGCCGCGCCGCGCCGTCCGTGTCGCCGGCCACGACCGCTCCGGCAATCGCGAGGTGCTCGGCGATCGTCGTGACGATCCGGTCTCTCGTCGTGAAGTCGTGGATGCGCAGCATCCGGATGCGCTCGTTGACGTCGCGCAGATGGCGCTGGGCGGCGGTGTTGCCCGACAGCCGCGCGAGCGCCTCGTGAAAGCCCTCGTCGACGTGCACGAACTCCGGCAGCTCGAACGCCGGCTCGAGCTGCGGCCAGGTCCGCTGCAGCTGCGCCCACTCGTCGCACAGCTCATGCAGCCCGGCGAGGTCGACCCCCGGGCCGTGCCCGGCGGCGCGCCGCACGACGAGATCCTCGAGCGCGATGCGCACCTCGTAGACCTCGTGCATCGCCGAAGCGCGCGGGATCCGCGGCAGCAGGCCGCCGGCGGCGGAGTCGCGTACGAGGTGGCCTTCGCTCTCCAGGCGGCGCAGCGCCTCGCGTACCGGCGTACGGCTCGTGTCGAAGCGCGCGGCGAGGCGCTCCTCCGTGAGCCGGACGGCGGGCGAGATCGCGCCGGCGAGCAGCTCGCGGCGCAGCGCGAGGTGGACGCGATCAGCCTGCAACAGCGGCGTCGCGCCCGGCGCCACGAGGGTCGCCTGCAGGCGCGTGCGGATCGCCTCGACGGTCACCACCCGGCCTCCGCCGGGCCGGCGGCGTAGCCCGTGTCCAGGTCTGTGTGCAGGTCTGTATTCATCGTGGCGCGACGCTACGTCAGCCGCGACCCGCTGTAATCGGACACATCGTCCAATCGGGACCTCAGGCTTTCGACGACCGGTCCATAGACGCGTCGCCGCGCAGCCCGCAGCATCGGCACGATGAGCGGTCTCGGCGGGTTGAACCCATCTGCGGACGGCATGGTCGTGGGGCTCGTGCAGTTTCAGCTGCCGACCGTGGAGACCCCGGCGGACCTGGCGCGCACGCTCGGCGACGTCATCGCCGCGACGCGCGCGGCGAAGCGCGCGAACCCGGCACTCGACCTCGTGGTGTTCCCCGAGTACTGCCTACACGGGCTGAGCATGAGCATGGCGCCGGGGCTCATGTGCGACGTCGACGGGCCCGAGGTCGAGGCGCTGCGCGCGACCTGTGCGGAGATCGGCGTCTGGGGCTGCTTCTCGATCATGGAGGCCAACCCGGCCGGCAATCCGTTCAACACCGGCCTGGTCGTCGACGACGCGGGCGACCTGCAGATCCACTACCGCAAGCTGCATCCGTGGGTCCCCGTCGAACCGTGGGCGCCGGGCGACCTGGGGATCCCCGTGTGCGACGGGCCGGCCGGCTCGCGGCTGGGCCTGATCATCTGCCACGACGGCATGTTCCCCGAGATGGCGCGCGAGGCGGCCTACCGCGGCGCGAACGTGCTCATCCGCACGGCGGGCTACACCGCGCCGATCCGCCACGCGTGGCAGATCACCAACCAGTCAAACGCCTTCTGCAACCTCATGTACACGGTGTCGGTCTGCCTGGCGGGCTCCGACGGCACGTACCGATCGATGGGCGAGGGGATGATCTGCGACTTCGCCGGCGAGGTGCTCGTGCCCGGCACCGGCACGCCCGGCGAGGTCATCAGCGGAGAGATCGTGCCGTCGCGCGCCGACGCAGCGCGCGAGTCCTGGGGCGTGGAGAACAACCCCTACCAGCTCGGCCACCGTGCGTACGTTGCGGTCGCCGGCGGCGAGCGCGACTGCCCCTACACGTACATGCACGACCTCGTGGCCGGCGAGTACCGCCTGCCGTGGGAGGACCGGGTCATGGTCACCGACGGCTCGTCGTGTGGCTTCCCGCCGCCGGGTCCGCCGCGCCCGCGGCTGGTCCGCCCGCTGCGCTGAGCGCCGCCGCGTCGTGCGGGCTCGTCCGTACGCCTCAGCCGTCGCCCTCAGACCACGACCACAGCGTGGCGGGGGGCTTGCCATCGCCGGTGCCCGGCGTGCGCTCGATGCGGTGGCGGCCCGACACGAACGGCTCCGCGTCGAGCACGTCGGGCGCGGGCGGCTCGACGTAGACCGCCTTGGCGGGCGCCTGCGGGTCGGCGTCGTCTCCCGGGCCGACGGAGATGTGTGTGATCTCGTCCATGGCGTGGCGAATGATTCCCGCTGATCCTGGCAGCTAACCGCGCGTCGCGCTGGCCAGGAGGTACGCGCGCACGAAGCCGTCGAGGTCGCCGTCGAGCACGCGGCCGGTGTCGCCGACCTCGTGGTCGGTGCGGTGGTCCTTGACCATCGAGTACGGGTGCAGCACGTAGGAGCGGATCTGCGAGCCGAAGTTCACGTCCTGCGCCTCGCCGCGCTCGCGCGCGATCTCCTCCAGGCGCTTTCGCTCCTCGAGCTCGACGAGCTTGGAGCGCAGCATCTTCATCGCCGTCTCGCGGTTCTGCGTCTGCGAGCGCTCGTTCTGGCACTGCACGACGATCCCGCTCGGGCGGTGCGTGATGCGCACGGCGGAGTCGGTCTTGTTGACGTGCTGGCCGCCCGCGCCCGACGCGCGGTAGGTGTCGACCTGCAGGTCGTCGGACTCGATCTCGACCTCGGCGGCGTCCTCGATGACCGGCGCCACCTCGACACCGGCGAACGATGTCTGGCGGCGGTTGGCGGAGTCGAACGGCGATAGGCGCACGAGCCGGTGCACGCCCTTCTCGGCGCCGTACAACCCGTAGGCGTTCTCGCCCTCGACCCTGAACGTCGCCGACTTGATGCCGGCCTCCTCCCCCGGGCTGACCTCGAGCAGCTCGACCTTGAAGCCGCGCTTCTCGGCCCACTTCATCTCCATGCGCAGGACCATCTCCGCCCAGTCCTGCGCGTCGGTGCCGCCCGCGCCGGCGTTGACGGTGACCAGCGCGTCGCCGTTGTCGTAGCGCCCGGAGAACAGGCGCTGCTCCTCGAGCACCTCGAGGCGGCGCTCGACGGGCGCGAGCTGGCCCTCGAGCTCGGCCTCGATCTCCTTGTCCTCGCGCGCCATCTCGGCGAGGCTCTCGATGTCCTCGACGTCGCTCAGCAGCGTCTGGAACTGCTCCTGGCGGCGGGCGGCGCGCGCGTGCTCGGCGCTGACCTTCGCCGCGGTCTCCTGGTTGTCCCAGAAGCCCGGCTCGGACATCTGCCCCTCGAGCGCGGCGACGTGCTCGCTCAGCGCAGTCGGGTCAAAGATAGTCCGCGAGCAGCGACATCTGCGCGCGGATCGCAGCCAGGCGCTGCGGGATGCCCTCGGGGGTCGGCGTGGCGGCCATGGGGCTGAGGATAGAGCGAGCGCCATCAAGCAATCGCCCGCGGATGCCGATCGCAGTCATGCGATGGCCACCGCCAGGAGATCCACGAAGCGCAAGGCGGTCAAGAAGGTCTGCAGGAAGGTCAAGGTCAAGGGCACCAAACGGCGCTACAAGACCGTCTGCAAGCCGGTCAAGAAGAAGAAGAAGAAGAAGGCCGTCAAGAACACGGTGGTCGTCCCGGTCCCCAAGCCGCCGGCCTCGGTCATCACCCTGCCGCCCGTGACCGCCGGGCAGCCCGTGCCGCCGCCGTCCTCCGCGGCGCCGCCGGTCACCACGCCGGTCGAGCCCGACCCGCCCACGCCGCCCGAGATCCCGCCGACCGCGGCCGGCCTGCCCGTCTACAGCGGCACGTTCGGCGTCGCCCAGGCGACGCGCCTGCTCTGGCGCGCCGGCTTCGGCCCGAAGCCCGGCCAGGCCGAGGCGCTCGCCGGCCTCGACGTCGTCGCCGCGGTGCGCAGCCTCACCCGGCCCGGCGGCACGGCCACGCTGACCGGTGCCGCGCCGACGGTCGATGGCCTGCCGATCGCCTCCTTCGACGCCTGGGGCCACGACCACCTCTGGTGGCTGGATCGCATGATCCGCTCCGACCAGCCGCTCGTCGAGCGCATGACGCTCATCTGGCACGACTGGCTGGCGACCTCCAACGCCGACGTCAACAACCGCGTGCTCATGCGCGACCAGAACGAGCTCTTCCGCAGCGGCGGCCTCGGCTCGTTCGCCGAGCTCGTCACCAACGTGACGAAGGACCCGGCGATGCTGCTCTTCCTCAGCGGGATCTCCAACAACCGCTGGGCGACCGAACGAGAACTACGCCCGCGAGCTCATGGAGCTCTTCACGCTCGGCGCCGACCGCGGCGCGTACACCGAGACCGACGTGCGTTCGATGGCGCGAGCCCTCACCGGCTGGCGCGCGGACTGGAACAGCGCCGTCGGCTGGACGAACTTCCGCTTCGACACGAACTACCACGACCCGACGAGCAAGACGCTCTGGGCCGGCACGGCCTACGAGCGCAGCGGCAACTTTGACTGGCGCGATGCCTGCGCGCTCGTCATCGAGAACCCGTTTCACCGCTCGTTCTTCGTCACGAAGCTGTGGTCGTACTTCATCCCCAGCCCGCCGGACGCCGGCACGCAGGCGGCGCTCGAGGCGCTGTACGTCTCCAGCGGCCACTCGATCGGCCAGGTCGTCGAGGCGATCCTCCTGCATCCCGATCTCTACACGGGCGCGCCGCTCGTCAAACCGCCGGTCGTCTACATGGCGGGGCTGCTGCGCGCGACCGGTCAGACGATCACGCACGACGCCTGGGTCTGGCTCAGCGGACTCTCGGGCCAGACGCTCTTCTATCCGCCGAACGTCGCGGGCTGGAACGACCGTGCGTGGCTGGACACCTCGCGCCTGTACGGGCGCTGGTACGTCGCCGGCTACGCGCTGGCGCCGATGGTCGCCACGAACGCCTCCTACAACGGGTCCACGGAGACCGCGGCACAGGCGCTGGCGAAGGCGATCGAGGTCGCCGGCTCGCCGTCGCTGACCGCCGAGACGTACGCCGCCCTGCTCGCGTTCGCCGAGCAGGCGTCGCCGGGCGGCATCGGCGTCAACGACTTCCGCATGCTGCGCCAGAACGCACTTCGCCAGCTCGTCGCCTCCTCCCCCGACGCCCAGCTCTCATAGGCATGGCCGACTGCTGCAACGACTTCACCCGCTCGCACCTCGTGCGCTCGTCGGTTGCGCGGGCGGGGGCGGGCCTGCCGGTCATCGAGCCCGGCATGCCGACGCCCGCGGGCACCGGCCTGACCCGCCGCTCGATGCTGCTGCGCTCCGCCGGCATGGCGCTGGCCGTCTACGGCGCCGGTCGGACGCTCACCCCGGAGGCCTTCGAGGCCGCGGTCGCCGAGGCGGCGGGCGAGCAGAAGGTGCTCATCTCGATCTTCATGGACGGCGGCGCCGACGCGCTCAGCCTGCTCGCGCCGGTCGACGACGCACGCTACATCGCGCTGCGGCCGACTCTGCGCATGGTCCCCGGCGCCGGCCCGGCGTTCGACGGCGACACGCGCCTGCAGTGGCACCCCTCCGCCCAGGGCCTGAAGGAGCTGTGGGACCACCCCGGCTGCGGCGTCGCCGTGGCCCCGGCGATCGGCTACGACTCGCCCAACCAGTCGCACTTCACGTCGCGCCACTTCTGGGAGGTCGGCGAGACGAACCCGATGGCGTCGACGGGCTGGCTCGGCCGCTACCTGGACCGCGTCGGCCATGCCGACGTGCCGATCCAGGGGATCTCGCTGGACTACGCCCTCTCGCCCCAGCTGGCGACGAGCAACGTCGCCGTCGCCGCGACGAGCAACATCGGCGACTACAGGTTCTACGCCCAGGGCGTCTGGGGCCAGATGGAGACGCGCATGCGCACGACCTTCGGCACGCTCGGCACGCTCGCATCGGGCGATCCGATCATGGCCCAGGCGCGCCAGGCCCAGTCCAACTCGGCCGGACTGGCCCGCGACCTCGCGGCGGTCGGCACGGGCACGCCGCCCGACGGCGCGAGCTACCCCGCGGCGGCCAGCGAGTTCAAGAACCGCCTGCAGGGCATCGCGCGCATGCTCGCCACCGTGGACGGATCGGGCAACCATCTGCCGGTGCGGGCGATCACGCTGAACGCCGCCGGCGGCTACGACACGCACTCCAACCAGGCGACGGGCTTCTCCAGCGGGCTGCTGGCCACGGCGTCGAACCTGCGCGCCTTCTGGCGCGATCTCGAGCTGCGCGGCCTCTCCGACCGCGTCGTGATCTCGCTGTGGAGCGAGTTCGGCCGCCGGCCCGCCGAGAACGGTTCCGGCACCGACCACGGCGCGGCGGGCGCGGCGTTCGTCATCGGCAAGGACGTCAAGCAGGGCCTGATCGGCGAGTTCCCCGGCTTGGCCGCCGGAACGGGCCTGGACGCCTACGGCAACGTGCGCGCGACCTCCGACTTCCGCGGGCTGTACTGCGCGTTGCTGGAGCAGTGGTTTCAGACCGAGGCTGCGGGGATCATCCCGTCGGCCGGGTCGTTCGCGCGGCCGGTGCTGTTTTAGTGGCGCGTCTGGCGGCGATCGTGGCGATGCTGGCGCTGGTGGTCGTCGCGGCGGCGGCGCCGGCGAGCGGCGGGACGGCCAAGCGCTCGACGGCGGCGGTCGCGACCGCGCAGAAGGCGTGTGCGAAGAAGCCGTCGCAGCGAGCCCGCGAGTCCTGCCGGCGGGCACGTGCGTCCGCCGGATGGCGGCGCGGCGCCGCGCGCGGTCGTGCGCTGCTCGCGCCCCGCGCGACGCGTCCGTCCGCGACGGGCGCGGGCCTGGCCGCCACCGGCCCGCTCGGTCCCGGCGCACCCGCCCCGTCGGCCGGCGACCCGCCGGCGCCGGGCACGCCCGAGCCCGCGCCGCCCGTCGCGAGCACGGTCGGGGCCGAGGCGCACGACTTCGGCTCGTTCGTGCTGCGCCTGACCAAGACGTCGGTCCCGGCCGGCACCCTGACGATCTACTTTCGCAACTACGACGTCAGCGACCACAACCTGTGGATCGCCGCGCCGGCGAGCAGCGCGGCGCCGCCCGTGCTCGTGAGCGGGGCGGTCGGCGAGGGCGGCGGCGCGACGAAGACCGTGGCCGTCACCGCGGGCACCTGGAGGTTCTATTGCTCGCTGGACGGTCACGAGGCGATGACGCGCGACCTCGCGGTGCAGTAGGCCAAGCGCGCGACAATAGGCCGATGGACCCGTACGCCGTGCTCGGGCTCACCGCCGACGCGTCGGTCGACGACGCCGCACGCGCCTACAAGCAGCTCGCCAAGCAATGGCACCCCGACCGCGCGGGCGAGGCGGGCGCGGCGCGGATGATCCAGCTCAACGTCGCCTACGAGCTCGTGCGCTCGGCCCAGCGCCCCAGCGTGCTGGGACCCAGGGCGTCCGCCCGGGGCGCCGTCGCCGACGCCCGCCGCGGACCCGGCCACTGGCTGCCCGAGGCGATGCGCCGCGCCCTCGGGCGCGAGCTGCTCGACGCGCTGGAGACCGACGAGCCCGTCGAGCTCGTCACGCCGACCGCGACCTGGGCCAGCCCCAGCACCCTGCTCGCCGTCACCGACCGCCGCCTGCTCTGGCTGCTCGACGACGCGGTGGGAAACCGCGTGCGCTCCCTGCGCTTCCGCGACACCGAGCATGCCGAGCAGGACCTCGTCTGGCCGCGCCGCACCCGCGCCCGGCTTCGCGTCCAGCCGCGCTTCGGCGCCAAGCGCTGGACGTTCTCCGACCTGCGCCCCGCGACCGCGGAGGCGATCGCGGGCCATGTGCGAGCCGGGCTGCCGGTCGCCCGAACCGATCGCTGACCGGCCGTCACGAGCACGGCCGCCCGAGGCGTACGATGAGCGCGTATGCGCCAGCTCGTGTCGAGGCTCAGGGGCGATCGGACAGCGCGGACGGCCCGGCGTAAGACGGCGTCCCCAGCCGACGCTCATCCCCACATAGAGATCACGCGGCACACGGGCACGACGACGTTCCTCCAGCGCGCATCCGCCGTCCTGCTCGCCGTCGTCTGCTACATGTTCTTCGCAGGCGTGCCACACGCACCGAGCGGCGCGCTGGCCATCGTGTACGCCGTCAGCGGGCTGTGCCTCGCCATCGCCGCGTGGCGGCTGTGGTGGCCGACCATGCAGTGAACGGCCGTGGCCGCGGCCCGGCGCAGATGAGGGATCGCCCCTCATGCGCCGCGCTCGGCGCGCGCGGATGCTTCTCCTCGTCAACCACCCGCGCCCCGCGGCGCACCGACCAGGAGAACACCATGATCTCGATCACCCGCACAACCCGCCGCCTCGTCAGCCTTCCAGCACTTCTGCTTGCACTGTTCGGCACAGCCGCGTTCTTCACCGCCGCGCCCGCGCCCGAGGCCCATGCATTCGACACGGTCTACCGCTATTGGTTTCAGATGAACACCTGCGACGTCTATCTGGCGGGCACGGACGCGAAGGTCGAGGTGAAGCTCGACGGCTCGAAGATGGACTCCGGCTGGTGGGAGATGAACGACCTTCTGCGCGACGACTTCGAGCGCGGCAGCAGCGAGAGCTACTCGATCCCCTCGTACTACGACCTGGGCACGATCAACGGCTTCTGGGTCAAGCGCAACACCTGGGGGGCCAACGACGGGTGGTGCCTGTCCTCGATCAAGCTGACGCAGAACGCCTTCGACTACGACGTGGACCCGCGCAAGTTCGCGTGGGGCAAGTGGGTCGACGCGGGGACCCCGATCAAGCTGACCTCGTGGACACCGGCCTGACCTGACTCGAGCCGCTGCGCCGGCTCAACCAGCCGCACGACGAGGGCCCGCTGTGTCAGCGGGCCCTCGTCGTCGGGCCGCGGCGGTCGACCCGCCCCACCCGCAGGTGGGCGGTGACCTCAGGGGGCCACCGGCGCACGCTTCGCCGCGTCGCGCGCGCGGGCTCGCCGGGGTGGGCGGCCACGCCACTCCAGCGCCGGCGGTAGAGGAACACGAGCAGGCCGAGATCGCGCTTGGACCCGTTGCAGCGCGAGCACGCGCCGGTCGTGTTCAGCCAACCGTGCACGGTGCCGAGGCCACGCGCGGCGCGCGAGCGCGGGTCGACGTGGTCGACCGTGCCCGCCGCGCCCACGCGGCCGCAGTACGAGCATGGGTCGCGGCGCAGCAGCGCCTGCCAGGCCTCGTAGTGCGACTGGCCGTCGGCGCGCAGCGGCGCGCCGCTCGGCATGCCGATGCCGAGCGGCGAGCCTGCGTCGTCTCTGAGGAAGTCGTGGATCCGGCGGTCGGTCATGAGCAGCCGTTCGTGTGTCGAACATCAGGAAGGCCGGCCGCCGGCAGGAGCGGATCTCGGGGGTCAGATCCGCTCCTGCCACGTGACGGCGGCCTGGGCGACGCGCCGCAGGGCCTCCTGCATGCGCACCGGGTTGTTCGTCCGGCGAGCCGCCGTGAGCGCCTGCAGCGCCGCCGCCATCACGGCGGGACCGCTCGGTCCGCTCACCCGCAGCTCGGCGAGCTCGGCCGCCGTCAGCCGGCGCGCCTCGCCGCGCAGCGCGGCCACGGTCTCGCGCAGCTCGCGCTCGGCCCGCGCGGCCCGCAACTCGGCGTCGAGCGCGGCACGCCGGTCGCGCGCCGCCGCCGCCTGCGCCGCGCGCACCGCGGTTGCCTCCGGCGCCGCTTCGCGCACGGTGATGACCTCGGCCGGCCGCTCGGCGTCCGCACGGGCCCGTTCGAGCAGCCGCTCGGCCGCCACGAGCTCGTCGGACAGCCGGTCGGCCACCGCCTTGAGCTCGCGCCGCTCGCCGCGCAGCGTCCCGACCGTCGCCTCGGCCCGCTCGAGCTTCGCCGCCATCCGCTTGGCCGCCGTGCGCGCCTCGGCCGCGTCCATGCGCGCCTCGGAGTGGCGCGTCCGGATCTCGCGGACCGTCGCCTCGGCCTTCGCCTCCGCAGCCGCCGCCCGGCGCTCGGCACGGGCCACCGCCGCGTCGTCGACGACGCGCTCACGAACGACCTTCGGCTTGGCGACGACGGCCCGGTGGCCGACCCGGCGCGCGGCGTCGCGCTCCGCGGTGGCCCGCGAAGCCCGCTCGCCGACGCGCTCCAGGCGCGCCTCCAGAACCGCCACGCGCCGCTCGGCGTCGCGGGCCTGCGCGAGCGCGGCC
This sequence comes from uncultured Actinomycetes bacterium, assembly GCA_963751065.1. GTDB lineage: Bacteria > Actinomycetota > Thermoleophilia > Solirubrobacterales > Solirubrobacteraceae > CADCVQ01. The sequence goes on along the minus strand of CAVVTD010000001.1, from coordinate 60,077 downwards.
GCGACCATCGCCCGCCCCTCGGGGCTGATGACGGCGCGGTGCGCCTGCTCGGGGTCGACGTCGGTACGCCGCCGCGGTCCCGGCCGGGCCGGCTCGAACCCCGCCGCCCGGATCGCCTCGGTCAGCGACCCGTCGAAGGGGCGCTTGGCCGAGTTCAGCGCGGGCCAGGGCGACCCGTCGGCCCGGCCGGCGCGGTAGCGCTCGACGCGCCACAGCTGCCCGGCCCACTTCGCCGAGGAGGGGTTCCAGTCAGCCGCTCGGGGCGGCTCGCCGTATGTGGCCACCCATTCCTGGATGGCGATGATGATGGAGTCGCGGTCCCACCCTGCTCCGCGCCCCGTCGGGGTACGAAGCACAGCTCCCGCGATCGTCGCGGGAGCCATGTGAGAAGCCTCCCGCTAGATGCCGCTAGCCGTGTGGTTCGGGCGCTGCGCAAGCCACTTCGGCCGGCACGGCACGTCGACCTTGACGCCGTGACGGGCGCCGCAGGTGAGCGTGGACATGATGTCGGCCTCGAAGAGCATGGCTCGAATGACGGTAATGGACCGGTCCTGGCTGCGCAAGCGGGCCGCCGGAAATCTTCGGCCGGGCCCGAAGTCGTGGGTTTGAATCCTTCCGGGCGCCGGTTCGAACCTCCGGCGGCGGATAGCCTGCGCGGCACAGATGCGCTGGATCATCGACGGCATGAACGTCATCGGCAGCCGTCCCGACGGCTGGTGGCGCGACCGCCACGGCGCGATGGTCAGCCTCGTCGACTCACTCGAGCGCTGGGCGGCCGCCGACGGCGACGACGTCGTCGTCGTCTTCGAGCAGCCGCCGCGCCCGCCGATCTCCTCGAGCGTCATCGAGGTGACCCACGCCAAGCGCCCGCGGCCGAACTCCGCCGACGACGAGATCGTGCGGCGCGTCAAGCTCGAGCCCGACCCGAGCTCGGTGCGCGTCGTCACCTCCGACGGCGTCCTCGCCCAGCAGGTCCAGGCGGCCGGCGCAAGCGTCTACCCGTCCTCGACGTTCCGCGCGGAGCTCGACGCGACGAGCTGACCGCCCGGCGGCGGCCCGCGGCTCAGTCGAAGACGTCGATCCAGGTCAGCACCTGGCCGCCCGAGCCGAGCTTCAACGGCACGGCGCGCGTGCGCCGCCGCAGGCTGGGATGGCTCAGGAGCGCCTCGCGCACGACCTCGGAGATCTCGCCCAGCTCGGCCCGTGGCGGGCGCTCGTCGACGCGCAGCACGATCCCCGTCGACACGACGTGGACCGCGGTGTCGAACATCGAGCTCGGCTCGGGATCGCGCACCTCGACGGCGTGGCCGCGGGCGCGCAGCCCGGAGGCCACGCTGGAGGCGAGCTGGGTGTCTCCTCCGCTGGTGTTGTCGACGACGACCTGCATGCTCGAATGATCGCCGGCTCACGCCGATGCCAAACCCAGCGCCCCGATAAAGGCTGCTAAACAGACATCAGCTGCTGCATCTTCTCGCGCTCGAAGCTCTCGGTGGGGCCCGCCGCCACGATCCGCCCGACGTCCATCACCGCGTAGGTGTCGGCCAGCCGCATCGCGAAGTCGACGTACTGCTCGACGAGCAGAATCGACATCCCGTCGGCCTTCAGGTCGGCGATCGCGTCCTCGATCTCGAGGATGATCGACGGCTGGATGCCCTCGGTCGGCTCGTCGAGCAACAGCAGCCGCGGGCGCGTCACCAGGGCACGGGCGATCGCCAGCTGCTGCGCTTCGCCGCCGCTCAGGAACCCCGCCGGCCGCTCGAGGATCTTGCGCAGCCGCGGGAAGCGCTCCAGCGAGCGCTCGATGTCCTCCGGCCCGGACGTCTCCGACGCCTCCGAGACGACGCGCAGGTTCTCGAACACCGTGAGGTAGGGGAACGCCTCGCGGCCCTGGGGCACGTAGGCGATCCCCGCCTTCGTGCGGTCGTAGGGCGCGAGCTTCGTGATCTCCTGCCAGCCCAGCGAGATCGTGCCGCGCTTGGCCGGCTGCAGCCCCACGATCGTCTGCAGCAGCGTGCTCTTGCCGACGCCGTTTCGGCCCATGAGGCAGCACAGCGCGCCCTCGGCGACCTCCAGCGAGACGCCGAAGATCACCTGCGTCGGCCCGTAGGCGACCTCGAGCTCCGAGACGCTGAGAATCGGCGGCGGGTTGACGTGCGGGACGGTCGTGCGCTGCACCGGCTGGTGGACCTCGGTCATGCCGGCACCTCCTCCGCGGCACCGCGCGCGTCACGCGGCCGGCCGAGATAGACCTCGCGCACCGTCTCGTTCTGCTGCACCTCGGCGACCGACCCCTCGGTGAGGATCTTGCCCTCGTGCATGACGGTCACCTTGTGGGCAAAGCGGCGCACGAAGTCCATGTCGTGCTCGATGACGAGCACCGTCGTGCCCTCGTCGGCGATCCTCGTAATGAGCTCGCCGGTGTGCAGGCGCTCCTTCTGGGTCATGCCGGCGACCGGCTCGTCGAGGAGCAGCAGGCGCGGGCGCTGGACGAGCACCATCGCCACCTCGAGCCACTGCTTCTGGCCGTGCGACAGCGAGCCCGCGGCATCGTCCTGCTGGTCGGTGAGGTTGACCGAGTCGAGGATCTCGGCGACCTCGTCGGAGACGCCCTTGCGACGGCGCAGCAGCGCGCGAAACGGCAGCCGGAAGGACGCGGCGAGGTCGACGTTCTCGACCACCGTCAGCTCGTCGAACACCGACGGCTTCTGGAACGTGCGGCCGATGCCCGAGCGCACGATCGCGTGCTCGGAGCGGCCGACGAGCTCCTCGCCGGCGAACATGATCGAGCCGCTCGTCGGGCGCACGAGGTTCGTGATCGAGTCGACGAGCGTCGTCTTGCCGGCGCCGTTGGGACCGATGACGAAGCGCACCTCCTGCTCGTGCAGGGTGAGGTCCAGGCCGTCGATCGCGTGGAAGGCGTCGAAGGCGACGACGAGGTTGCGGATCTCCAGCAGCCCGGTGCTCATCACGCGACCTCTTTCGTCGTGGCGGCGCCCGGCGCGGTCCGCTTCGCGACTCGCGGCCGGCCGCCCTTGCGCTGCGGCATGCGCGGGCCGACGTAGGTGCGGACGCTCTCGACCGCGCCGCCGACGCCCCTGGGCAGGAAGAGGATCACGACGACGAAGAGCAGCCCCTGCACGTACAGCCAGCCCGACGGCCACTCCTCGGAGATGCTCGTCTTCGCCTGGTTGACCATGACGGCGCCGGCCGCCGCCCAGGCGAGCGCCTGACGCCCGCCGAGCGCGACCCAGATGACCATCTCGATCGACGGCACGATGCCGAGCAGCGCCGGCGAGATGATCCCCACGACCGGGACGAACAGCGCGCCGGCCAGGCCCGCCATGCCGGCGGCGAGCACGTAGGCGACGAGCTTGATGCGGGCCGGGTCGTAGCCGAGGAAGCGGACGCGGTCCTCGTGGTCGCGGGAGGCGATGAGCAGCCGCCCGTAGCGGGCGAGCACGAGCGAGCGCGTCGCCAGGAAGGCGAGCAGCAGGGCGATGACGACGATGAAGTAGAGGATCTTCTTGTCGGCCGGATCGATGACCGACAGGCCGAAGAAGGTCTGGAAGTTCGTCAGCCCGTTCGTGCCGCCGGTGAGCGACAGGTTGCCGACGATGACGATGACGAACGCCGCCGCCAGCGCCTGGCTGAGGATCGCGAAGTACGCGCCGCGGATGCGCTGGCGAAACACGGCGGCGCCGAGCAGCGCGGCGATCGCCATCGGCAGCAGGATCGCCATCGGGACCGCGAACCAGGCCGAGGTGAACGGCTTCCACAGCCACGGCAGCGAGTCGTACTGGCCGCTGTAGGTGAGGATGTCGGGCAGGTTGCCGGGGCCCGCATCGACGATCTTCATGTGAAAGCCCATGCAGTAGCCGCCGAGGCCGAAGAACAGCCCCTGACCGAGGACGAGCATGCCGCCCTGCCCCCAGGCGAGTCCGATGCCGAGGGCGATGATCGCGAAGCACAGGAACTTCGCCAGCAGCGAGAGGCGGAAGTCCGACAGGACGGCCGGGGCGATGAGCAGCAGCGTGACGGCCATGAGCGCGAAGCGCACGGCGAAGCCCTTCGCCGATGGCGTGCTGCTGCTCGGCAGGAGCTTGGCGAGCGCGCTCATGCCAGACCCCGGCGCTTCTGGACGACGATGCCCTCCGGCCGCCACTGCAGGAACAGCACGATGAGCAGGAAGACGCCGGCCTTGGCGATGCTCGTCGAGGTGTTGTACTCGATGAACGAGTTCGCCATGCCGAGCGCGAGCGCGGCGACGATCGCCCCGCGCAGCTGGCCGAGGCCGCCGACGATGACGACGAGGAAGGCGTCGATGATGTAGCCGAGCCCGAGCGTCGGTCCGACCGGGCCGAGCAGCGTGATGCCGACGCCGGCGAGTCCCGCGAGGCCCGAGCCGATGAAGAACGTGGTGCGGTCCACCTTCGTCGTGCGAACGCCGCTGACCGACGCGAGGGGGCGGTTCTGCATGACCGCGCGCATCCGCCGCCCGGCCGGCGTGCGCCCCATGTACATCGCGATCGCGGTCACGACGACGAGGACGGTCGTGATGATGAACAGCCGCGGATAGGAGAGGTCGGCGCCGGCGATCGTGATGCCGCCGTCGAGGAAGCCGGGCGCGGAGACGTTGACGTTCTGCGCCCCGAAGAGGTCACGGGCGAGCTGCTGGAGCATGAGGCCGACGCCCCATGTGACGAGCAGCGTGTCCACCGGCCGGCCGTAGAGCCGGCGGATGACGAGGAACTCGAGGATGAGCCCGAGCGTCCCGGCGACGAGGAACGCCGCCGGCAGCGCGAGACCGAAGGCGAGCCCGATCGCCCCGGTCCCGAGCGCCGTCTGCAGCACGTAGGTCGTGTAGGCGCCGGCCATGATGAACTCGCCGTGCGCCATGTTGATCACGTTCATCTGGCCGAACGTGAACGTCAGCCCGAGGGCGACGAGCAGCAGGATCGACGCGATGCTCAGCCCGACGAAGAGCTGGTTGAGAAAGACGTCCATCGCGTCGTCCCGCTGCTCGCCTGGGAGCCTCTACAGGCCCTTGGCCCAGGTGTAGGTCTTCAGGAACGGATCGGGCTTGATCGGCCCGTCGGACTCGAACACCGTGTCGATCAGCCCATCCGGCCGCAGCTTGCCGATCCGCGCGGTCTTGTAGATGTGCTGGTTCTCGCCGTCGACCGTGACCTTGCCCTCGGGCGCCTCGAACACGAGGCCCTTCGACGCGGCCTTGACCTTCTCGACGTCGATGCTGCCGGCCTTCTCGGCCGCCTGCGCCCACAGGTGGACGCCGACGTAGCCGGCCTCGATCGGATCGTCGGTGACGCGGTCGGCGCCGTACTTCGCCTTGAACGCCTTGACGAACTTCTCGTTCGCCGCGCCCGGGGTCGTCTGGTAGTAGTTCCACGCGACGTACTGGCCGACGATGTTGTCGATGCCGACGCCCTTGACCTCGTCCTCCGCCGTCGAGACCGAGATCACCGGCAGCGACTTGGCGTCCAGGCCCGAGTCCTTGAACTGCTTCCAGAAGGCGACGTTCGAGTCACCGTTGATCGTCTGGAAGACCGCGTCGGGCTTGGCCTGCTTGATCTTGTTGACCGTCGTGGCGTAGTCGGTGTTGCCGAGCGGCGAGTACTCCTCGCCGACGATGTTCATGCCGTTGGCCTTCGCCCACGCCTTGATCTCCTTGTTGGCCGTGCGCGGGAACACGTAGTCCGAGCCGACGAGGAACAGGTCCTTGACCTTCAGCTCCTGCTTGAGGAACTCGAGGCCGGGGATGATCTGCTGGTTCGTCGTGGCGCCGGTGTAGAAGATGTACGGCGACGCCTCGAGGCCCTCGTACTGGACGGGGTAGTACAGCAGCGCCTTGTTGCGCTCGAAGACGGGCAGCATCGCCTTGCGGCTGGCCGACGTCCAACCACCGAAGGTGGCGGCGACCTTGTCGGTCGAGATGAGCTTCTGCGCCTTCTCGGCGAAGGTCGGCCAGTCCGAGGCGCCGTCCTCGATGACCGGCTTGAGCTGCTTGCCGAGCACGCCGCCGGCGGCGTTGATCTCCTCGATGGCCAGCAGCTCGGCGTCGCGCACCGAGACCTCGCTGATCGCCATGGTCCCGCTGAGCGAATGCAGGATGCCGACGGGAATGGTGGAGCCGGAGGCGCCCGTGCCGCCGCCGGTCGAGCTGGACTTGTCGTCGCTGCCACAGCCGACGGCGACCGCAGCGAGCACGGCGGCCGCGATGGCGAGCGCATTGCGCGCAGCCGAACGTTGCCCACGAATGGGACGGTGCATGAAACTCGAAACCCCCTCAGGTCTAAGCGCATCGCCCGAGGTCCGGGCGAATGATCGCGTTCAACCTAAGGCGGGTCCCGGGAGGCCGATATGGCCCGGATGGTGAAGATTGCCCGCCGCCGCTTGGACGACTGGACACAAACCGGCGGCGGTGCCCCGGCCGCGCCGCGCGCTCGTGTGAGCGCCGGCGCGGCCGGGTGGCCGCGAGGGCTCAGGCGGGCCCGGCCGCCCCCGCGCCGGAGTACATGAGCGAGCCCGGCGTGGTGAGCAGATCGCCCGTCTCCAGCAGCGTCTTGAGGCCGGAGAGGATCTGCGGCCAGCCGCCGTAGATCTCGTTGTTGACGCCCGCGGGGAGCTCGTCGTGGGTGACCGTCAGCCGGCAGGAGTCGCCGACCGGCTCGATGTCCCACGTCACGCGCGACGTGCCGGCGGCCTTCACCTCGTCGCTCCACAGGGCGGTGAAGCTCTGCACGAGCCGGCGCGGCGGATCGACCTCGAGGTTCTCTCCCTCGGAGATGTCGACCCCGCTCGGATGAGCCGCCTTGTAGCTCGAGCCGTTCGTCCAGTCGGAGCTGACCCCGACGCCGAAGGTGTACTTCGCGCGCATGTCGGTGTCGGTGATCGCCTCCCAGAGGCGCTCCGCCGTCGTCTTGATGTAGATCTCGAACACCTTTTCCATCGTGGCCTTCTCCTCGAGTTCGCGCTTGAGGCCGGTGAGCGTCGCGGCCCACGGCTCGGCGTATTTGCTCACCCATCGGTCGTGGACGAGCCGGATCGGGACGGGGTTCAGGAAATGCAGCTTCTCGCGCCCGCGCTTCTTCGTGGTCACGAGACCGGCCTCCTCGAGCACCTTGAGGTGCTTCATGACGCCGAAGCGCGTCATGGCCAGCCGCCCCTCGAGCGAGGTGAGCGACTGGCCGTCCTGCTTGAACAGCTCGTCGAGCAGGCTGCGCCGGGTGGGGTCTGCCATCGCCTTGAACACCGCGTCCATGCGCGGAGCATACGTGACCATTTGGTCACGTGTCAAGCCCGCGTGACGTCGCTCCCCACGACTGAGCGCCGAGGCAGCTAGAAGATCCGGAAGCCGCTCATGATCGCGTTGGGCTTGTCGAGCTTCGTCCCGGCGTTGACGTACAGGCGGTACGTGCCGCGCCGGAAGGTCTTCGGCGCGACGACGGCCTTCGTGCTCGCGTAGCCGCACACGTTGCCGGTGCCGATCGAGAAGCGCTTGAGGATCTTGCGGCTCGTGCCCTTGACGACGAACCCGTAGAGCTTCTTGCCGGCGAACGGCGTGCCCGAGACGCGCACGCGCCGCTGGGCCCGCGGGTTGCGCGGCGTGGTCGACACGTCCAGGCCGAGGTTCGTGATGAGCGTCTGGCCGAGGAGCTGGTCGACGGTCGGCGTGATGCCGAAGTCCTTGATCGTGATGGCGATCGTGTCGCCCTTCAGCGGGTCGATCGAGCCCGACGGCGGGAAGATGTTCTCGATCGTCGCGAGCGCGTTGCCGGCGGCGTCGAAGTTGCCGCTCACCGACCCCTGCGAGCCCAGGCCCTTGCCCGGCGCGGTGGCGGCCATGACGAAGCCGGCACCCGGCGTGCCGCCGGTGAGCCCGACGATGACGGGCTGGGTGCCCCCGGCGACGATGTGCGAGTAGCAGGGCGCGCTGATCGTGCCCGTGACCGCCATGGCGGCGCCGGGCGCCACCAGCGACATGGCGACGGCCGCGGCGGCGCCGGTGAGCGAGATGCGACGAGACATGGATCTCCTCCGGGGTGGGGCGCCGCGACGACGTCGCGTCACGGCGTGAAGATCAAAGACGCTGCCTGCCCACTATGGCGCGTTGTATGTCGCAGTGCGAGCGGCGCGGTCAGGCGCCGTGGCACTTCTTGAACTTCTTGCCCGACCCGCACCAGCAGGGGTCGTTGCGGCCGATGGTCTCCTGCTCGGAGAGCACGCGCTGCTCGACCGGCGGTGGCGCCTCGTACTCCTCGCCCTCGTAGACCTCCTCGGCCACGGCACCGCCCGCGGCGGCCATCGCCAGGGCGCTGGGCGCGCCGGAGCCGCCCGAGTACGACACCCGGCCGGGACGCGTCGACGAGCCACTCGTCTGGTAGCGCTGCTCGGGCTCCTCGTCCTCGGCCGCCTCGAACTCGAGGTTGAAGACCATCCGCGTGAAGTCCGCCCAGATCGTGTTCATGAGGTCGGCGAACAGCGTGAACGCCTCGTTCTTGTACGCGACGATCGGCTCGATCTGGGCGAAGCCGCGCAGGTGGATGCCCTCGCGCAGGTAGTCCATGTCGTAGAGGTGCTCGCGCCAGCGGGTGTCGATGAACTGCAGCAGCAGGAAGCGCTCGACCGCGCGCATGACCTCGTCGCCGAGCTCGGCTTCGCGCTGGTCGTAGAGGCTGACGGCCTCCTCGTTGATCTTGTTGATGAGCAGCTCGCGGTCGGTCTGCTCGGGCGTCAGCTCGTCCTCTGACAGCAGCTCGACGGGGAAGATGTCGTCGAGCGCCGTGAACAGGCCCTCGAGATCCCAGTCCTCGATGAAGTCGCCCGGCGTGAACTCCGCGACCGTGCGCTCGATGACGTTGCCGATCTCGGCGCGGACCTGGACGCCCATGTCCTTGCCCTCGAGGATCTCGTTGCGGAACTTGTAGACGATCCGGCGCTGCTCGTTCATGACGTCGTCGTACTCGAGCACGCGCTTGCGCTGCAGGAAGTTCTGCTCCTCGACCTTCTTCTGCGCCTTCTCGATCTGCTTGGAGAGCATGCCGGCCTCGATCGGCTCCTCGCGGCCCTCCTCGTCGGTCGTCCCGAGGCGGTCGAGGATGCGGTAGATCCGGTCGCCGGCGAAGAGGCGCACGAGGTCGTCCTCGGCGGAGAGGAAGAAGCGCGACTCGCCGGGATCGCCCTGGCGGCCGGCACGACCGCGCAGCTGATTGTCGATGCGGCGCGACTCGTGGCGCTCGGTGCCGACGATGTACATGCCGCCGGCGGCGAGCACCTTCTCCTTGTCGGCCGCGACGCGCTTCTCGACGCTCGGCAGGACGTCGTCGTAGCGAGCGGCCCAGTCGGGGTCGCCGGGCTTGAGGCCCAGCTTCGCCAGCTCGCGGTGCACGAGGTGCTCGGGGTTGCCGCCGAGCTTGATGTCGACGCCGCGGCCGGCCATGTTCGTGGCGATCGTGACGGCGCCGGACTGCCCGGCCTCGGCGACGATCTCGGCCTCCATCGCGGCGTACTCGGGCTTGGCGTTGAGCACCGTGTGCTTGACGCCGCTCTTGGTGAGGATGCCCGACAGCAGCTCGGAGACCTCGACCGAGACGGTGCCGACGAGGACCGGCTGGCCGGTCTCGTGGCGCGCGATGATCTCGCGGCTGACGGCGTCCCACTTGCCGTCTCGCGTCTTGTAGACCTGGTCGTTCTGGTCCTTGCGGATCATCGCCTGGTTCGTCGGGATCTCGACGACGCCGAGCTTGTAGATCTTCATGAACTCGGTGGCCTCGGTGAGGGCCGTGCCGGTCATGCCCGCGAGCTTCTCGTACAGGCGGAAGTAGTTCTGCAGGGTGATCGTCGCGAGGGTCTGGTTCTCCTCCTGGACGAACACGCCCTCCTTGGCCTCGATCGCCTGGTGCAGGCCCTCCGACCAGCGCCGGCCCTCGAGGATGCGGCCCGTGAACTCGTCGATGATCATGACCTGACCCTCGACGACGGCGTAGTCGACGTCGATCTTGTAGAGCGACTCGGCCTTCAGGGCCTGCTGGAGGTGGTTGACGAGCGGGCCGTTCTCGGCGCGGTAGAGGTGCTCGATGCCGAGGAACTTCTCCGCCTTCGCGACGCCGCGCTCGGTCACCGAGACCGTCTTGTGCTTCTCCTCGAACTCGTAGTCGAAGTCGGCGACGAACTCCTTCTTCAGCCGCGGGTCCATGCCCTCGGGCTTCTTGCCCGGGATCATCCGCTTGGCGAGCTTGGCGAACTGCTCGTAGTAGTCGGCCGCCGCCTCGGGCTGGCCGGAGATGATCAGCGGCGTGCGCGCCTCGTCGATGAGGATGTTGTCGACCTCGTCGACGATCGCGAACGGATGGCCGCGCTGGACCTTCTCCTCAAGCGAGGAGGCCATGTTGTCGCGCAGGTAGTCGAAGCCGAACTCGGAGTTCGTCCCGTACGTGACGTCGGCGCCGTAGGAGCCGTGCTTCTCGTCGAGCGGCTGCATGTTCTGCAGGACGCCGACCGTCAGCCCGAGCCCGTGGTAGATGGGGCTCATCCACTCCGCGTCGCGGCGGGCGAGGTAGTCGTTGACCGTGACGACGTGCACGCCCTTGCCGGGCAGCGCGTTGAGGACGACGGCGAGCGTCGCCGTCAGCGTCTTGCCCTCGCCGGTCTTCATCTCGGCGATCGCGCCCGAGTGCAGGACCATCCCGCCGATCATCTGCACGTCGAAATGACGCATTCCCATCTCGCGCTTGCCGACCTCGCGCACGAGCGCGAACGTCTCGGGCAGCAGGTCGTCGAGGCTCGCGCCGTTACGCGCCTGCTCGCGGAGGACGTCCATTCGGGCGCGCAGCTCTTCATCCGTCTCGAGCTCGAGCTCGGGCTCGAAATCGTTGATGCGAGCGACGCGCTTCTCGAACTGCTTGAACTGCTTGGCTTCGCCCATCCGGAGGGCACGATCGAGGAGCGCCATAGCTGCTCAGGATACCGACGCGGCGGGCCTCGCCCGCCGCGTGGTTCGAACGTTCCTAGGTGGCGGCTTGCGTCTGCGCGCCGCGCGCCTCACGGCGGCGCCGGCGCTTCTCGCGGTGGCGCTTGACCTGCCGCGCAAGCTCGTCGGAGCAGAGCCGTATGGAGTGCTCGATCTCGCGCGAGCTGCACTCCGCGTGCAGCGTGACGCCCTTGAGATACAGGGTCACGCCGGCGACCTGCGACTCGGGGATGGAGGGGTTGCGCTCCTCGTGCAGCTCGACCTCCATGCGGGCGAGATCGGAGACCTGTGCTGCGACCTTGCGGAACTTACGCTCCACCAGCTCACGGAGCTCGTCGTTGACCGGGACGTTGCGGCCCTTGACCTCGATCTGCATCTCGAAGTCCTCTCTGTCGAACGGACGTGCGAGGTAGTGATGCTACGCCTCGGGCATGACGGGATCAACGGGCCAAACGTCCAGGGTCCGCGCCCAGGTGAGGGCCACGATGTGCTCGCTGCCGGCGTCGCGCAGGGCGCTCGCGCAGGCGTGCAGCGTGGCGCCGGTCGTGTGGACGTCGTCGACGAGCACGACGTGGCGCGGCGCCGCTGCGCGCGCGCTGAAATGCAGTCGCGCGGGGTCGCGGCGGGTGGCGCGCGAGGCGCCGAGCTGGTGGGAGCGCTTTGCGCTGCGGCGCAGCGCTGGGCGCAGCGGCAAGCCGGTGCGGCGGGCGAGCGCGGCGGCGATGAGGGCGGCGGGATCGAAGCCGCGGGCACGGTGGCGCAACGGGTGCGGGGGCACGGCGACGAGCGTCGTGTCGGTGCGCGCCGCGAGCTGTGCGGCGGGAGCGTTGGCGGCGATCTGGGCGGCCATGACCTGCGCCAGCGGGCGGGCGGCGGAGAACTTCAGGGCGTGCATCGCCCGGCGGGCGGCGCCGTCGTAGGCGACGGCTGACCAGGCGGCGTCGAACGCGGCGTCGCGGGCGGGGCAGCGGTGGCGGGCGGCCGGCGTGAGCGGCAGCGCACAGCGCGGGCAGCACGGCGCCGTGAGCCAGGGCAGCCCGCGCCGGCAGGCGGCGCACAGGACGTCGGCGGCGCGCCCGCCGGGCGTCCCGCATGCGGCGCAGCGGGGCGGGACGACGAGCGCGACGACCTCGGCGAGCATTGCGGGATCGTCGCGCGGACGGTGTTACAGCGGGCGCACGGATCGCAACGATTCGGCGCGGATTCTCATGCGGGTGGCGGCGAGGGCCGAGGGCTGTGTCGAATCATTCGCGTCCGGCGCGAAGTATTCGACACAGCACCCCTGGCACAATCGCGGGCATCCTGGCCGCGCCCCTCGCCGTAGCTCCCGACGCCAGCTGGTCCTTCGAGCCGGGCGCGATCGTGCTCGTCGCCGCGCTGACGTTCCTCTACGTCCGGCGCTGGCGGGAGATCGACGGCTCGCTGGGCCGGCTGGCGAGCTTTCTCGGCGGCATGGTGCTCGTGCTCGTCGCGCTGTGCTCGCCGGTCGACAAGCTCGGCGAGCAGCTGTTTCTCATGCACATGGTCCAGCACCTGCTGCTGCTCGACCTGGCCCCGATCCTCGTGCTGCTCGGCCTGACGAAGGTGCTCCTGCGGCCGCTCACGCGCCGCCTCGTGCGCATCGAGCGCCGCGCCGGCCCGCTCGCCCACCCGGTCTTCGCGATCTTCCTCTACGTCTTCACGATGACGTTCTGGCACATCCCGGCGATGTACGACGCGGCGCTCGAGCACCCGGTCCTGCATGTCCTCGAGCACGTGACGTTCGGCATCGCCGGCGGGCTGTACTGGTGGCACCTGCTCTCGCCGATCCGCGCGCGCCGGCGCCTCGGCGGGATGGGCCCGGTCGTCTACATGCTCGGGACGAAGGTGCTCGTCGGCCTGCTCGGCATCCTGCTGACGTTCGCACCCGAGGCGCTCTATGACTTCTACGAGCGCCAGCCCGGTTACTGGGGCCTCTCCCCCGGGACCGATCAGGCCGTCGGCGGGCTGATCATGGCGCTCGAGCAGTCGATCGTCATGGGCATCGCGCTCGTGTTCCTGTTCGTGCGCGCGCTCGGCGAGAGCGACCGCGAGGACGAGCGCGCGGAGCGCTACGCGGACGCTTGAACGGCGCGCAACTGCGCTGTGCGCTTCGCGTCGCCCAGCGTCGCGATCGCGTGGCCGAACTGCACCTTTGACGGGGTGCGAGTTGGCGCGCTGGCGACGTTTGCGCCGGCACTCGCCGCGCGGGCACGGGGGTGTGTCGAACGGTGCACGCGGAGCGAAGCTCATTCGACACACCCCGCTGGAGCACCTGCGCACACCGAGTCGTCAGCTCTATATCCCGTAGAGGAAGTCCAGCCCGACGGAGTCGAGCAGCTTCTGCGCCTCGATGTTGAGCTGGGTCAGCTCGCCGGTCCAGATGAGGATCCCCATGACGATGAGGATCGCCCCGCCCGTGGCGACGATCGCCGCGTAGTGGCGCTTGACGACCGCGAAGACCGTCGTCATGCGGTTGAAGGCGACCGCGGTGAGCAGGAACGGGATCGCCAGGCCCGCCGAGTACCAGGCCAGCAGGTACGCCCCCTCGGCGGTGGACTGCGACAGCGACGCGGCGGTGAGGATCGCGCCGAGCGTCGGCCCGACGCACGGCGTCCAGGCGATCGCGAACGCCGCCCCGGCGACGAGCGGACCGCCGCGGCCGGCGCGCGCCATGAGCGCCTCGATGCGCCACTCGCGCCCGAGCCGCGCGACGAACGGCGTGGCGAGGAAGAACAGGCCCAGCAGGATGATCACGACCGCCGAGACCCTTTCGAGCGTCTCGCGATGGTCGTTGAGCGACGAGCCGAGCTTCGTCGCGCCGAGGCCGAGGACGATGAAGATCGCCGAGAAGCTCGCGACGAACAGCAGCGCGGGGACGAGCACGCGGCGCATCGAGGCGTCCTCGATCTCGTGGGGCTTTACGCCCGACACCGCCGACAGGTAGCCCGGCACGAGCGGCAGGACGCAGGGGCTGAGGAACGACACGACGCCTGCCGCCAGCGCGGCCAGCACCCCGACTCCGGAGGCGTCGTCGACCATCGCTAGCCCGCCTTCAGCGCGTAGCGGCGGATGTCGGCATCGAGCTGATCGGCGTTCGCGTAGCCGCCGAGCTTGCGGAAGACGACCTTGCCGTCGCGGCCCACGAACACGGTCGTCGGCATCGCGCGGCCGGCGCCGAGCGAGCGCGCGGCCTTGCCGTCGCCGTCGTAGACGCTGGCGAAGCCCGGCGGCTCCTCGTCGACGAACGCCTGCGCGCCGTCGCGGCTGTCCATCACGTCGACGCCGAGGAACGCGACCCGCGTGGCGTAGCGCTTCACCGCCGCGGCGAAGAACGGGAACTCCGCGCGGCAGGGGCCGCACCACGAGGCCCACATGTTCACGACGACCGGCTCGCCATTCAGCGTGTCCAGCCGCGCCTGAAGCGCCGCCGGACCGTCGCCGACGAAGCGGTTGGCATCGGCGCGGTTGCGGGCGAGCGCGCTGCGCGGCGCCGTCGGCGGACCGGCCCCCGTGCTCGTGCGTCCCGTCGCACCCGACGAGTCCGAGGAGGGCGCCACGGCGGGCGTGGCGTCGTCGCCGCAGGCCACGAGGCCGGCGGCCGCGAGGGCGATGACGAGCAACAGGAGGGCGAGCTTCACGAGAGGATGAGGATGCCCCATCGCCACCGGCGACGCTGCGGGTCCTCGCCCACCGATACGGGCGCCCGCGCCCGCGGGCTCAGTCGTCTTCGCCCTCGAGCACCGCGCCGTCCTCGATCCGCCGCTGCCCGTCGCCCGTGTGCTCGATCGTCACCGCGCCGCGTACGACGACGTCCGCGCCGAACGCCACGTCGCCGCGCACGGTCAGCCGCTGCGCCTCGACGAGCGACGGCGGCCCGGCAGGCACGCGCGCCTCGAAATCGCGCACGAGCTTGAAGAACTCCGGATCGAGCAGCACGAGCGGCGCGCCCTCGGCCCGGCGCGGCGTGGCGAGCACGATCCGCGCGTCGCCGGTCAGCTCGTAGGCGTCGGAGCGCAGCGCGAGCAGATCGTCGGTCGTCTTGACCGGAGCGAAGCGCTCGCGCGGCACGCGCACGGCGCGCGCGCCGTCGAAGACGTCGATCGCCGCGCCCATCGCCGTCTCGAGCTGCACGACCGCCGTCGAGCCGGAGTCGCCGGGGTCGACCGTCTTGCGGTTGACGATCATCGGCAACCCGAGCACGCCGTCGCGGGCCTCGAGCACTTCGGCCAGCGCGCGCAGGTCGATCCACAGCGTGTTCGTGTTGAAGAAGCGGTGACGGGTGATGTCTTGGAACGTCTCGAGGTCGTCGTCGGGCGTCTGGGCGATCTCGCGCAGGACGAGCCCGCCGCCGCCCACCCGCTGGGCGAGATGGCCCCCCTTGCGATCGGCCGCCGTGCGGTCGGCGACCTCCATGAGAAACGGCATCTGCTCGCGCGCGAACCACGCGAGGATGCGCGGCTCCATCACCGCGCCGAGGTTGTCCACGTTGGCGACGAAGGCGTACCGGTAGCCGCCGTCGAGCAGCGCGCCGAGCATGCCCGAGCTCAGCAGCGACGGGTAGAGGTCCCCGTGGCCCGGCGGCGCCCATTCGAGCGACGGGTCGTCGGGCCAGCCGACGGGCGCGAGGTCGGCGGCGTCGAGCTTGGGCACCTTGCTCTGCAGGAAGTCGGCGGGCACGCCGTCGACGGGCAGGTCGTCGTAGGGCATGAGCGCCTGGAGCGACGCCTCCTGCGTGGCGAAGCTGTTCATGAGCACGAGCGGCAGCCGCGCGCCGGTGTCAGCGCGCAGCCGGCGGATCTGGTGGACGGTGACGTCGAGGAACGTCAGCCCGTCCTTGACCTCCAGCAGCGACTTCGGGCCGGTCATCCCCATACTCGTGCCGAGGCCGCCGTTGAGCTTGACGATCACCGTCTGGGCGAGCGCCTCGCGCGCGCCCTCCGCGTCCTCGGGCAGCTCGTCGGCATCGGGCAGCTCCTGCACCGGCTCGATGTCGGATTCGGCGAGCGTGCCGGTATCCCCGGCCCGCAGCAGCTCGTAGTAGTGCGCGAACGTCTTGCACGCGACATCGGCGACGCCGTCGGCGCGCATCTTCTGAAGGCCGGCGTCGAGCCCGTCGTCGCTCACGGCGCGGACACTACCCGCCCACCGCCGCATCGATCGGCCGGTGCCGGAACCCTCACAGATGAGGGATCGCCCCTCATGCGCGGCGATGCCCCAGCGCCGATTCTCCTCGTCACCCGCCCGGCACCGCCGGTCACACCCTCACCAAGGAGAACCGACATGTTCCGCACCGCCCGCATCGCCACCGCCATCGCCGTCGCCATCGCCGCCGCGGCGCTCGCGCTTCCATCCGCTGCCTCGGCCGACACGATGGCCCTTTCAGCGCAGCCGCCCTGCGCGGAGTCGCACGACGCATCCGCGCCGGCGTTCAACGTGCGCCTCTGCGGCGTGAGCGACATCGACCAGTACCGCACCGGCCTACCGGGCAACGGCAACGTGATCTGCGGGCCGTCCTCGCTGTTCAACGTCCTCAACGGGATGTACAACCGCCAGGGCATCCCCGTCGTCGCCGGCGGCATCAGCATGGCGTTCATCGACCAGACCAACCCGGCCGCCTTCAGCGCCGGGACGACGTTCCTCGACACGCTCGGCGGCTGGGCCGGCGGCTCGGACGGCTTCACCGGCTGGGGCGACAACCGCAACGCGTTCAAGCAGGCGATGGCGTACGCCGACGCGAACGGCTGGAACGTCGCCACCGGCATGGTGGACACGATGACGACCGCGGAGTTCGGCCTCGCGATCGCCCAGCGCCTCGACAAGGCCCCCGTGCAGCTCGGCTACGGGACCTACTCCATGGGCGACGAGGGCTACCTCGAGCGCACGGGCGGTCACTTCATGACCGTCGTGTCGGCCAAGGGCGCGACGCAGACCGGCGAGGTCGAGCTGCTGCTGCACGACCCGGCGCGGGCCGCCGACCACAACGTCGGCACGTACCTCGAGACGCAGTCGGCCTACCGCACGGAGAAGGTCACCCTCAAGAAGGTGGCCTTCAACGTCAAGGTCGACGGCATCGTGCAGATTCGCTACCGCTGGCAGCTGACCGGCGACACCTACGTCGGCGGCACGCGCATGGTCGAGGGCTTCAACTGGTTCTCGGCGACGAAGGGCTAGTCCCGCCCGACGCACAGCATCGGCAGGTCCCGAGGGCGGTTCCACACGGAGCCGCCCTCGCGGCGTGCGCCCGACACGCGGGCTCAGCCGCGCCAGCTCGTCAGGTAGTCGCGCTGCGCCCCGGTCAGCTCATCGATGCGCACGTCGAGCGAGGCGAGCTTCAGGCGCGCGACCTCGCGGTCGATCTCCCCCGGCACGGGCAGTACGCGCGGCGGCAGGTCGGTGCCATGGCGTGCCAGGTGCTCGACGCACAGCGCCTGGCCGGCGAAGGACATGTCCATCACGGCGGCGGGATGGCCCTCTGCCGCGGCGAGGTTGACGACGCGGCCCTGGGCGAGCAGGTTCAGGCGCCGCGGCCCGACCTCGAACTGCTCGACGAGCGGCAGGACCTGGCGGCGCCCGCTCGCCAGCGACGCGAGCTGGCCGACGGCGATCTCGACGTCGAAGTGCCCGGCGTTGGCGAGCATCACGCCGTCCTTCATCACCGCGAAGTGCTCGGAGGTGAGGACGTCGCGCCCGCCGGTCACGGTGATGAAGACGTCGCCCAGCGGCGCCGCGTCGAGCGCCGGCATGACCTCGCAGCCGTCCATGCGCGCCTCCAGGGCGCGCATCGGGTCGACCTCGCAGACGATCACCGAGGCGCCGGCACCCTTCGCCCGCAGCGCCACGCCCTTGCCCGTCCAGCCGTAGCCGAGCACGACGACCGTGCGGCCGGCGAGCAGCATGTTCGTCGCGCGAAGGATGCCGTCGAGCGTCGACTGTCCGGTGCCGTAGCGGTCGTTGAACGTGCGCTCGATGAGCGACTCGTTGACCGCGAGCACCGGGCAGCGCAGCGCGCCGTCGTGCTCGAGCGCGCGCAGCTGGACGAGGCCGGTCTTCGTCTCCTCGATGCCGCCCCGCAGCGACGCGCGCCACGCCGCGTCGCCGGCATGCAGGACGGTGAGCAGGTCGGCGCCGTCGTCGAGCGTGATGTGCGGCGCCTGCGCGGCCAGGCCGACGACGTGCGCGGCGTACGTGTCGGCGTCCTCGCCGCGGATCGCGTAGACGCCGACGCCGTGGTGGCGCACGAGCGCCGCCGCGACGTCGTCCTGCGTCGACAGCGGGTTGGAGGCGCACAGCTGGGCCTCCGCGCCGCCGGCGATCAGGGTTCTGAGGAGGTTCGCCGTCTCCGACGTGACGTGCAGGCAGGCGGCGACGCGCAGGCCCTCGAGCGGGCGCTCGCGCGCGAAGCGCTCGCGGATCGAGCGCAGGACGGGCATCTGCCCGTCCGCCCACGCGATGCGGACCTGGCCCTTTTCAGCCAGACCGAGGTCCGCAACCGCGTGGTCAGGCAACTGCCTAGTAGCGATACTCGTGCGACTTGTAGGGGCCCTCGACCGGGCGGCCGATGTACTCGGCCTGCTCGGGCGTGAGCACCGTGAGCTTCGCGCCGACCGCGGCCAGGTGCAGGCGCGCGACCTTCTCGTCGAGCTCCTTGGAGAGCACGTAGACCTGCTTGTCGTACGCGTCGTTGTTCGTCCACAGCTCGATCTGCGCGAGCGTCTGGTTCGTGAACGAGTTGGACATCACGAACGACGGGTGGCCGGTCGCGTTGCCGAGGTTCAGCAGGCGCCCCTCGGACAGCAGGATGATCGCGTGGCCGTCCGGGAAGACCCACTTGTCGACCTGCGGCTTGATGTTCACGCGCTCGATGCCGGGCGTCTTCTCGAGGCCGGCGACGTCGATCTCGTTGTCGAAGTGGCCGATGTTGCCGACGATCGCGTGGTGCTTCATCCGCGCCATGTGGTCGGCGGTGATGATGTCCTTGTTGCCGGTCGTCGTGACGAACACGTCGGCGGTGTCGACGACGTCCTCGAGCGTCTTGACGTCGTAGCCCTCCATCGCCGCCTGCAGCGCGCAGATCGGGTCGATCTCGGTGACGATGACGCGGCAGCCCTGGGCGCGCAGCGAGGCGGACGAGCCCTTGCCGACGTCGCCGTAGCCGCAGACCACGCCGACCTTGCCGGCGAGCATGACGTCGGTCGCGCGGAAGATGCCGTCGACGAGCGAGTGGCGGCAGCCGTAGAGGTTGTCGAACTTCGACTTCGTGACCGAGTCGTTGACGTTGATCGCCGGGAACAGGAGCTTGCCCTGCTTGGCCATCTGGTAGAGGCGACCGACGCCGGTCGTCGTCTCCTCCGAGACGCCGATGATGCCCGCGGCCATCTTCGTGAAGCGCTGCGAGTCCTCCTCCAGCGAACGGTTGAGGACCTTCAGGAAGGCGACGAACTCCTCGGACTCACCGGTCGACGGGTCCGGCGCGGCGCCGGCGGCCTCGAACTCGACGCCCTTGTGGACGAGCATCGTCGCGTCGCCGCCGTCGTCGAGGATGAGGTTCGGGCCGTCCTCGCCCGGCCAGTTCAGCGCCTGCTCGGTGCACCACCAGTACTCGTCGAGCGTCTCGCCCTTCCAGGCGAAGATCGGCACGCCCTGCGGGTCGTCAACGGTGCCCTCGGGCCCGACGACCGCGGCGGCCGCGGCGTGATCCTGCGTGGAGAAGATGTTGCAGCTGCACCAGCGCACGTCGGCGCCGAGCGCGGTGAGCGTCTCGATCAGCACGGCGGTCTGGATCGTCATGTGCAGCGAGCCCATGATGCGCGCGCCCTTCAGCGGCTGGGCGTCGGCGTACTCCGCGCGGGTCTGCATGAGGCCGGGCATCTCGTGCTCGGCGAGGATGATCTCGTTGCGACCGTAGTCGGCGAGCGAGAGGTCGGCGACCTTGAAGTCCTGCTTCGTGTCGACGGCGGCGGTGGGTGGGTTCATCGGTGGGTCTCCTCGGTCAGGCGTGCGATGTCGCCGGTGTGGTGGCTCTGGCGAGCGCCAAAAGCTTGGTGTGCTTGTCCTGCTCCCAGCGCAGCCACTCGGCCGGCGGGACGTCTTCGGGCCGGCTCGGCTGTGCTTCCAGCCACGCGTCGACGGCGCCCGCGAGCTCCTCGTCGCGGCGCAGCCGCTTCGCGAAGCCGATCTCGGCGAGGCCGATCCCATAGCGGTCCGCCAGCTCGCGCAGTGTCCGCAGACGCTGCAGCTCACCCGGGCCGTACAGCCGGTACCCCGACTCCGAGCGCTGCGGCTCGATGAGCCCGGCGCGCTCGATGTAGCGCAGCATGCGCGGCGACCAGTCCGTGGTCTGCGCTGCCTCCTGGATCGTCAGGGCGTCCATCTCTGCGAGCAACCTTACCACGGTCGTGTCAAGGTTGCTCGATGTCGGATCGACCCCTCCATTCGGGGTCGATCCGACATTCGCAGCGGCGCCGGTCAGCGAACGGTGAGCTTCAGCGGCCGCGAGCCGACGCCGGCGCGGCCGCTGTCGCCCGCCCACTGGGCGACGAACACCGACGACCGGCCGATCGTGAACGTCGCCGAGAACGAGCCGCCGTTGGCTCCCGCGGTCACCGTGCGGGTCGACCACGCTCCGCCCGCGCGGGCCCGCGCGGAGACGATGACCTGCTCGCCGCCGACGGCGCCCGCCAGCCGGCCGGTGATCGTCACCTTCCCGCGCGCCCTGCGCAGCGACGCCTTCGTGAAGCGCACCGGCGCGGCCCTGATCGTCAGCGACGACGACGCGCCCGCATCCCCGCCGGAGGCGGTGAAGAACAAGCGCCGCTGCTGACCCGCGGTGCCCGTGACGAGCGCGAACGCGTGCGCCGCGTCGGTCGCGACGAGGCCGAGACGGGTGACCGGCGCCGTCGCGATCGCCTGCGGACGCCACGTCGCGCCGCCATCGCTCGTGCGCAGGACGTAGCCGTCGGTGCCGGCGCCGAAGCGGTCGACGTTCAGATAGCCGTCCGACGCCGAGCCGAACGCGAGGCTCGTGGCGCGCCGGGTGCCCGTCGCGATCGACTCCCTCCAGCTGCGCCCCCCGTTGCCCGTCGACCACACGCGGCCGGAGCTGTCGAGCACGTAGCCGCTGGCCCGACTCGTGAACGCGACGTGGCGGATGCGCGTCCGCTTCGACGGAAGCTTCACGACGCTCCAGCGCGCTGCGCCGTTCGTGCTCACGAGCAGGCGCTTGCCGCCGGCCGCCCAGGCGAAGATCGCCGAGCCCGCCAGCTGGACGTCGCTCAGCGCCGTCGTGCTGACCGGCTTGCCGGCCACGCGGTCGAACTGCCCGCCGCCGAGCGAGCGCTTGACGCCCTTGGGCCCGATGAGCAGGACCGGTCCGCCGGCGGGCAGCGCCAGCACGGCCCGCGCGGCTGCGCCCGGGCCGGGCGCCAGCGTCGACCAGCTCGCGCCGCCGTTGGCGCTACGGAACAGGCCGCCGCGCGCGTCGATCGCATAGCCGGTCTGAGGATCGGCCCAGGACGTGTCGACGAGGTCGGCGGACGTCGAGACCGACGCGACCTTCCACGTCGTTCCGCCGTCGAGCGTGAACGCCATCTGGCCCTTCTCGCCCGGCGCGTACGCCGATGTCGCATTGGGACCCCGGCGCAACCGCAGGAACGAGCCGCCGATGTCGCCGCCGATCGAGGCGTAGTTGACGCCCGCGTCGTCGGAGACGACGGTCTTGCCGGCCGTGCCGACGGCGACCGCGCGCGTCGGCGAGGCGAAGGCGGCCGCGGCCAGCGGCACGCTCGAGGCGGTGATCGTCGTGGCCGTCGCGCCCCCGTCCGTCGTGCGATCGAGCTCGCCGGTGTCGGTCGTGAGCAGGCACGTCGCCGGATCGGCGCAGTGGATCGAGGTGAGGTTCAGCCCGGCGCCGAACGGCCGCTTGGTGAACGTCGCGCCGCCGTCGGTGCTGCGCAGCAGCGTCTCGCGGCCGACCGCGTAGATCGTGCTGGCGTCGAAGCGGTACAGGCGCGTGACGACGCCGGCCGCGATGCTCGCCAGCGGCTTCCACGACACGCCGCCGTCGGTCGTCGTGAACGCGAGGCTCGTCGCGCCGGCGCCGGCCGGCGTGACGAACGCGATCGCGCTGTCGGCGCCGGTCACGAGGATGTCGGCCGCCTGGGCCTGACCGGACGTGGCGCCCGCCGGCGTGCCGGGGATCGCCGTCTGCTTGGAGAACGACTGGCCGGCGTCGGTCGTGCGCAGCACCGAACCGTTCTGCAGCAGCAGGTAGCCGACGTCGCGGTCTGCGAACGAGAACGCGCGCACGCGATCCGGGCAGTCGGCTTCGGCGACGATGAAGATCCGGCGGAACGTCGTGCCGCCGTCGTCGGAGCGGCGCAGCACGCAGCCGCCGCCGCCCAGCACGACGACGGTCTCGGGATCGATGATCTGCAGCCTGGTCAGGTCGCCCGACGTGCCGGTGGCCAGGCCGGCCCACGTCGCGCCGCCATCGTCGCTGCGCAGCGCCGTCCCGGCCGCGCCGACCGCGTAGCCGCGGCCGCCGGCGAAGTCGATCGCCTGCAGATCGTTGCCCTGCGGTGTGGGGTTACCCCAATTCCAGCCTGACAGCGGAACGCGCACGGAAGCATCCGCAAGGCCTACGCCACCCACCGTAAATACGACAGCGGTGAGCGCGAGGGCCTTGCGTCCAGAGGACACCAAGGTCATCGTAATTCTCCTCAGGGGTGAGTGGGAACGACCGACGTTCCCAGTGCACGTAAAGAACGGTGCACTGCCCCCGAAGTTTCGACAATTGACTCCAGCCCACTCGCACATGTGGACGCAATCTCGAGGACCCCCCACGCAGACCCCGGACGCGACGCCGCCGCCCCCATCCGACTGACGCTCTCAATGATGCAGTTCGCCGCCAACCACGCCGACGCGGCGCGACAGCGCACTCCTACGCGCTGGCGGCCAGGCGCTCCTTGAGCGAGACGAGAGCGTCGACCGGCGTCGGGTCGGTCCCGCGCAGCACGGCGACGTACAGCGAGACGAGGTCGCCGAGCAGCACGAGCGACAGCACGCGCTCGACGGCCGTGTGGCCGCGCGACTCGACGACGAAGGTGCCCGTCGCCTGCTCGCCGATGATCTCGCGCGTCAGCGCGATGCGCTCCTTGACGCGCGGATGCGTGTCGCTGTCGTCGAGGAACACCGCCGCGAAGCGCCCGAGGGCCGGGGCCTCCTGCCAGCCGACGACCTCGTTGTGGCAGAGCTCGGGCAGCTCGTTCATGAACGCCGGGACCTTCGCGTTCTCGTTGAACTGCGTCTTCCAGCGGTAGGCGATCGGCGTCGTCAGGCCCGAGCCGGCGATGACCGGCACGCTGTCGTGGAGCGCGCGGGCGAGCGCCTTGGCCTCGCAGTCGTCCTCGCCGTCGGCGCCCCACTCGACCACGAGGTGCTCGAGATGGTCGGCCGCGACGTCGATCTCGGCGCCCATCCGCGGGCCGGCGCCGCACAGCGCCGCGACCTCGAGCGCGGCGACGGTCATGTACGCGACGGCGGCACGCGGCTGAAAGCCGCCGGCGACCGGGATGACCGGCACGCCGTCGGCGCGCGCCAGCGTGGCGAGCTTGCCGCCGCTGCACACCACGACGCGTCGCGCGCCGAGCGCACCGGCCGCCTCGTAGCAGGCGAGGGTCTCCTCGGTGTCGCCCGAGTAGGAGGCGCAGAGCACGGTCGTGTCGGGCGTCGTCCACGCCGGCAGGCCGTACGCGCGCGAGGCGAGGACCGGCCGCGACGCGTGGTCGCCGAGCATCGCGCGGGCCAGCGCGCCACCGACGGCCGAGCCGCCCATGCCGGCGACGACGAGGCCGCCAGGCGAGTCCCACGGCTGCATGTTCGCCGACTCGACCTTCCAGAGCGCGTCGCGCAGATGCTCGGGCAGACCGACGATGTCGGCGAGCATGTCGGAGACGTCGACGGCGGCGATCGCCTCCGCGTCGAGCCTCAGGTCGGTCGATTCAGAAGGCGAGGCCGCCATCAGGTACCTCCATCCCGGGAAACAGCCGCGCACCGCGCGCGATGACGTTGTCGGCACCGACGCTGACGCCTTCGCCGAGCATCGCGCCGCCGATGACCTGGCTGCGGTCGCCGACGGTGGCGCCGGGGGCGACGATGCAGTCACGCAGGACGCAGTGCTCGCCGATCCGCGCGCCGTCGAGCACGACCGCGCGCTCGACGATCGAGCCGGCGCCGATGTGCACGTCGGGGCCGATGACCGCGAGGCTGCCGACGTGGGCGCCCCCGGCGATCGTCGCACCGGCTCCGACGACCGCCGGCGGGACCGCGCGACCCTCGACCCGGGCCGACGGATCGACTGCGAGGTAGTGGTCGCCGAGCTTGGCCTGCACCTGCGTGCGCACGTTGCCCTCGAGGATGTCGTAGGTCGCCTGCAGGTAGCGCTCCGGCGTGCCGACGTCGATCCAGTAGGCGTCGTCGTCGACGTAGCCGTACAGGCCTTGGTCGACGAGCGCCGGCCAGACCTCGCGCTCGATCGAGACGTTCTTGTCGGGCGCGATCATGTCGAGCACCGAGCGCTCGAGGACGTAGGCGCCGGCCGAGATGAGGTTCGTGTCGAGCACGGCATCGGCGGACGGCTTCTCGAGGAACTCCTCGACGGAGTTGTCCTCGCGCAGGCGCACGAGGCCGTAGCTCGAGGGGTCCGGGACGGGCACGAGGGCCAGTGTCCCGGTGGCGGCGGTCGCCTCGTGCTGCGCGATCTGGGCGGTGAGGTCGAGATCGGTGAGCACGTCGCCGTTGAGCATGAGGAAGCGATCCGCGAGCAGGTCCTCGGCGTACTTCAGCGCCCCGGCGGTGCCACGCGGGTCGGGCTCCTCGACGAAGCGCAGGCGTATTCCGTATTCCCGTCCGTCGCCGAGGACGTCGCGCACCTTGGTCGCCTTGAACCCGCAGGACATGATCACGTCGTCGACGCCGTGACCGTGCAGCCACTCGAACATGTAGGCCATCATCGGCCGGTCGACGAGCGCGACAACCGGCTTGGGGAGATTCGAGGTGAGCGGGCGCAGCCGCGTGCCTTCGCCCCCCACCAGGATCACCGCCTGCATGAATGCCGAATGCGATGTGCCATCAACCGGTCCATCAGCGCAAGGATGTCAGCGTTCCGCGCCCGATGCCCTCGTAGGTGAGCCCGGCGGCGGCGATGGCTTCGCGATCGAGCGCGTTGCGCCCGTCCAGGACGAGCCGGCCGGCCATCGCCTCGGCGACCGCCGGCCAGTCCAGGGTGATGAACTCGTCCCACTCGGTGACGAGCACGACGGCGTCGGCGCCGGCGATCGCGTCCATCGCGTCACTCGCGAAGTGCACGCCACGGATCAGGTGGCGCGCCTCCTCCTCGGCAACCGGGTCGAACACGCGCACCTTCGCCCCGTCGGCCTGCAGCCGCGCGCTGAGCACGAGCGACGACGCCTCGCGCATGTCGTCGGTGTTGGGCTTGAACGCCAGCCCGAGCAGGGTGATCGTCTTGCCGACGAGCGAGCCGAGGTGCTTCTGCAGCTTGGAGATGACACGCCGCTTCTGCAGCTCGTTCACTTCAATGACCGCGTTGAGCAGCTGGAAGTGGTAACCGGAGTTACCAGCAAGTTGCTTCAAAGCATTCACATCTTTCGGAAAACAATTTGAAGAAATTAACCCGTGTGAGGCGACAAAAGTGTGAACGCCCGGAACTTCCATGGAATAGACCGAGCCGCTGAACGGCCTGCGCTCCCTGCCGACGATGCGCACCCAGGCGGGGCCATCGTCGTCGAGCCAGCGGTAGCCGGTCGGGGCAATCCGCTTCGCCTGCCGCGCGATCGAGCATCGCACCCCATCCCGATCGCGCTCGGGCACGAGCGCCATCGCCCGTTCGACCTGGTCGGCGGCGCTGATGCGCAACCAGTGCGTGTCCTGCGTCGATTTCGCGACGCGGCCGATCCGCTGCGAGGCGACGATCCCGAGATCCCCGAGGAGCCGCAGTACGCCATCGGCGAGCTCGGCGCTCACCGTGCCCATCTCCAGGATCACGCTGGGGCCGCCGTTGACGAGCGACCAGGAGCCGTCGCCTTCCCAGAGGCCGGACAGCAGCGCCCATTTGTCCCGCTCGGGACGGTCCCAGACGAGATCGGGCAGCCGCTGCTCGTACGAGGTGCGGCCCATGCCGAGCACCTGGGTCCACCACGCGGCGAGCAGCCGCGACTGGACGCATACGACGCGGGCGGTGGCGCTGCGCCACGAGCGCGCGGCGACGCCCTGGCGCAGCCAGAACGCGACGACCTCGTCCACGAGGTGCTGCTCGCGCTCAGGATGAAACGACCACAGGATGCGTGCGCTGTTGCGGTCCATGAACGTCGTGCACCCCTCGGCGAGGTAGAGCCCGGCGACCCGCCAGAACGCCTCGTCGAGCGTGATCTGCGCGGGGACCGACACGCCGTTGGACGCCGTCGCCAGGCTCGTGCCGCGCAGGTCGAGGCCGGCCCGGCCCGCCTCGTCGAGACGGACGGCGCCGGTCCGCTTGACCTCGCCCGACCGTGCCGCGGCACTACCGGCGAAGACCTCGCGCCGCTCCTCCATGGGCCTGGCCGCCAGCGCGGCGGCGCGCTCCGCGCCCAGCCGCACGATGACCTTGCTCGGATGCAGGTGCGCGGCCTCGACAGCGCCGAACATCGGCGCCAGCGCCGCGGCGTCGCAGTGCTCATAACGCCCCTGCGCGAGCGGGACCCAGTCGTCGGTGCCGACGAGCGCCGCCGGCAACAGCTCGGGCTCGCCACCGTCGTCGAGCGCGCGCACGATCCACGGATGGTCCGGCGTGCAGCGGATGCGCCGGCCCATCTTCGTCCGCAGCTCGACGATGTCGCCCTCGTAGTCACGCCGCGTGAGGCACATGACCGGCATGAACTGCGGCTCGGCGCCGCCGGGGATCCACGACAGCACCTCGAGCTCTTCGGGCTCGAGCACGCCGTCTGCGGACTCACAGCCCTCGTCCTCCATGCGACGCCAGAGACGCTCGAAGCTCATCAGCGTCGTCCGCCCGCGCAGCCGCACGAGCACGGTCTCCTCACCGATCAGGCACGAGCCACCAAATCCAATACCGGCCTGCAGGAATTTGTGTCCGATCCGGTCGTCGAGGCCCATCCCCCGTGCGACCTCGATGACGTCCGCGCCGGTCTCCTCGCAGACGTTGGCGATCTCGTTGATGAACGAGATCTTCGTGGCGAGGAAGGCGTTGGAGGCGAGTTTGACCATCTCCGCCGAGGCGATGTCGGTGCGCACGAGCGGCGCCTCGAGCGGCTCGTAGAGCTCCACGACGGCGTCGCCCGCCCAGTCGCCGTCGTCGCCGACGACGACGCGGTCGGGGTGCAGGAAGTCCTTGATCGCGGAGCCCTCCTTGAGAAACTCCGGGCAGGAGACGTAGCTCAGGCCCGACTTGCCCTCCTCGGCGAGCACGCGCTTGATCGCGGCGCCGGTGCCGCCGGGGACGGTCGACTTCATGACCAGCGCGTGCCGATCGGAGGCGGGAATGGCGTGGACGACGGCGTGCACGGCGCTGAGGTCCGCGTCGCCGGAGTAGGTCGGCGGGGTGCCGACGGCAATGAACAGCAGACGCGCGTGGTCGAGCGCCTCGGCGATGTCCGTCGAGAAGTGCAGCCGCTCGCGGTTGTCGGCGACCATCTCGGCCAGGCCGGGCTCGTAGATCGGGATCTCGCCGGCCTTCAGACGCGCGATCTTGTCGGCGTCGATGTCGATGCAGTAGACGTCGCTGCCCAGGTGCGCGAAGCCGGCCGCAGTGACCAGTCCCACGTAGCCCGTGCCGATGACGCCGATCGGTTGGCGTTCATTGCTCATGCGCCGCGCCACGTTACTGGCCGACCCGCTGCAGCGACCGCGCGACCGCCATCATCTGCGCGTTCGACAGCCGCAACGAGAGCGTGTTGGAGACCCAGTACACCCCGTTCTTCGTCTTCCAGGCGACGATCCGCAGCCGCGAACCCTCGTAGTAGCGCGCGTACGTGCGACCGCGCATGCGCACGTGATCGGTCGGATGGGCGAGGATCGGCGGCCTACGCCACGTCGTGCCCTGCACGCCGTAGTACTGGCCGTCGTCGCCCTGCGAGAGCGTCAGACGGTAGGCGAGGTGCGAGCCGCCACCGGCGTGCTCGACCGCGTAGGCGCGCACGCCCGCGTCGCTCGCGTAGCCGCCGCGGGCCAGGCGCTGCGCGGGGTACATGACCGGCAGGCGGCCGGCGAGCTTCGCCGCGATCGGAAGGGCCAGCCGCTCCCCTTCGGTGCGCGCGGCCACGAGGCCGGGCGCGGTGCGGGCGCTCGCCGCCGCCGGCGCGCCCTTCGCGCGCTTCGCACCGGACCCGGCCGTGCGCGCCGCGCCGCCGCCACCCCGCACCAGCCGCGCGATCGCGCGCCTCAGGGCCTCGGGCGAGACGACGAGCGACTCGCCCTCGCCGCGCTGCGTCGGCGGGAACGGGATCTGGCGCACCGGGACCCGCGAGGCCTCGTAGCCGAGCTTGATGAGCCCGACCATCGTCGCGGAGCTGGCGTTCGCGAGGTCGCTCTCGGTGTACTTCGAGAAGATCGACAGCAGCTCGTCGCGCTCGTCCAGGGCCTTGGCCACGCCGACCTGTCCCTTGGCCTGGCGCAGGAAGTCCTGCTGGCGGGCGGCGCGGACGAAGTCGTCGTCGAGATGGCGGAAGCGCACGTAGTCCAAGGCCTGGCTGCCGCACAGCCGCTGGTAGCCGGGCTTGAGGTCGATCGTGGCGTAGGGCCGGTCGCTGCTGACGGGCGGGTCGTTGTCGTTGAAGTAGCGCCGGTCGACGTCGACGTAGACACAACCGAGCGTGTTGACGGCACGGCCGAAGCCGTGGAAGTCGACACCGACGACGTGGGAGATGTCCAGGCCGAGCGCGTCGACGGTCTCGACGGCGAGCTTCGCGCCGCCGATCGCATACGCGGCGTTGATCTTGTTCGTGCCGTGGCCGGGGATCTGCACCCGCAGGTCGCGCGGAAACGACATGACCGATGTGGCGCCGCGGTCGGGATCCAGCCGCACGGCCATCATCGTGTCCGACCGGATCGGCTCGGTCTTACGCCCGACGCCGTAGCGATGGTCGGTCCCGAGCACGAGGATCGTCTGCGGGTCGCCCGGGCGCACGGGCGCGAGCGCCTCCTTCAGGCCGGGCGGGCCGGCCGGCGCCCGCGGGCGCGCCTTGTCGAAAAGATCGTGCAGGAAGAGCAGCCCGCCGCCGCCCACGATCACGGCGGTCAGCAGCACGACGATCGCCCCGCCGGCGAGAAAGCCCTTGGCCATCTGACGGCCGGGGCGGGGTGGCGCAGCGTCCGCTGCGGCGGCTCGCGCGCGTCGCAGCAGGGTTACTGCCCGATCCGTTGCAGGGACCGGGCGATGTCCATCATCTGCTGGTTGGTGAGCTCCTTGGAGAGCGTGTTGGAGACCCAGTAGACGGCCTTCTTCGTCTCCCAGGCGATGATGCGGATCTTGCGGCCGTCGAAGTAGCGCTTGTAGGTGCGCTTGCGCATGCGCACCTCGTCGGTCGGGTTGTCGAGGATCGGCGGCGCCTTCCAGGTCATGCCCTGCACGCCGTAGAACTGGCCGTTGTCGCCCTCCGACAGCACGAGCCGGTAGGCGCGGTACTTGTTCTTGTTGCGGTCGTAGATGTCGTACAGGCG
Organism: uncultured Actinomycetes bacterium; assembly: GCA_963751065.1. Taxonomy (GTDB): domain Bacteria; phylum Actinomycetota; class Thermoleophilia; order Solirubrobacterales; family Solirubrobacteraceae; genus CADCVQ01. The sequence goes on along the minus strand of CAVVTD010000001.1, from coordinate 30,340 downwards.
CGGGCTCTCGCGCTGGTAGCCGCCGCGGGCGATGATCGCCTTCGGGAAGTAGACGGGCAGCGACTTGAGCTTCGTCGCGATCGTCAGCACGTGGTTCTCGCCCGCCTCGCGGCGCAGCACGAGGCCCTTGGCGAGCCGCGTGCGGGTCTTGATGAGCTTGGGCTTCTTGCGCTCCTGCTGCTCGTCGGACTTCGTCGCCTCCAGCGACGCGCCGAGGCCGACGTCGATGAACTCGTCGACGGTCGTCTGCAGGTTCTCGCGCGTGATCTCGAGGTACTCGGGATCGCTGGACTGCGCGGCGCGGAACTTCACCTCGTGGATCGGGTTCTTCGTCGAGTCGTAGGCGAGCTTGATGAGGCGCAGGATCGCCGCGTCGTTGTCGCGCGCGATGTCGGTCTGGGTGTAGCGGCCGAAGATCTTCAGCAGCTCGTTGCGGTCCCCGAAGACCTTGCCGAGGCCGACCTGGTCCTTGGCCTGGCGCAGGAAGTCCTGCTGGCGGTTGGCGCGCACGAAGTCGTCGTCGGTGTGGCGGTAGCGGACGTAGTCCAGCGAGTCCTTGCCGCACATCTTCTGGTAGCCGGGCTTGACGTCGATCGTCGCGTAGCCGCCCGGCCCGCCGCGGTCGTTGAAGTAGCGCCGGTCGATGTCGACGTACACGCAGCCCAGCCGGTTGACGGCGCGCTGGAAGCCGTTGAAGTTCACGTTGACGACGTGGCTGATCGGCAGACCCAGCAGCAGCTTGACGGTCCTGACGGACAGCCGCGGGCCGCCGAGGGCGAAGGCCGTGTTGATCTTGCCGGTCCCCCGCCCCGGGATCTCGACCTTCAGATCGCGCGGGATCGACATGACCGCGGTCGCGTTCTTGTCGGGGTCCAGGCGCACGATGATCATCGTGTCCGAGCGCACCGGGACGCCCTTGCCGTCGCCGTAGCGCCCGTCGGAGCCGAGCACGAGGATCGTCTGCGGACCGCCGGGCTCGACCTTGTCGAGCTCGTTCTTGATCCCCGGGATCGGCGTGGACTCCTTCTGGAAGACCGCGATCGTCTCGTGGACCTGCAGCAGCACGCCGCTGGCCACGGCGGTCGCCGAGAGCAGGACGACGAGCACCGCGCCCAGCGCGAAGCGCTTCCACATGCCCCAGGTCAGCCCGCCGGAGGCGCTGTCGCCCTCCCAGACGCTCATGACGCGAGCCCTCCGTCGACCGCGCGCAGCGGCGGCCGCTCGCCGCTGCCGGCCGCTTCGCTGGCCAGCCAGTCGGGCAGGTCGGTGACGAAGTCGCGCAGCGCCTGCCGGTAGCGCCCGAGCGAGTCGATCGAGACCCACTCCTCGGGGCCGTGGTGGCCGCCGCCGGTGGGGCCGAACTCGACCGCGGGAATGCCCGCCTCGAGGAAGGAGATCGCGTCCGAGGCGCCGTCGCGGCCGATCGACAGCGCCTCGTCGTCGAGCGAGTTGGAGACCGCCTCGCGCAGCGCGCGCACGTACGGGTTGGCGCGCGAGACCTTGGCGGGCGCGCGCTGGAAGGTCTTGACGATCTGGACGTCCTCGAGCGCACGGATGTCGGCGAGGATCTCGCCGGGATCTTGGGTGGGCAGGTAGCGGATGTCGACGTCCATCGTGCAGCGGTCGGGCACCTTGTTGAAGGCGTCACCGCCGAGGATCCGCGCGACGTTGATCGACGGGCGATCGAAGAGGTCGGACGACTCCCGGCTGAAGCGTAGGGTCTCGATGCGTCGGAACACGTCGTATGCCTTGAGGATCGCGTTGTCGCCGAGCCACGGCGTGGAGCCGTGCGCCGCGGTGCCACCGACTTCGACGCGGACGGCGAGAACCCCCTTCGCCTGGACGCCGATGTGCAGATCCGTCGGCTCGCCGGTGATCGCGAAGTCCGCCCGCAGCCCCTCCTGCACGAGCGCGTCCGTGCAGCGGAAGTCGAGGTTGTCGGACTCCTCGTCGGGCACGCAGATGAAGCGCACGCGGACCTTGGCGTTCTGCGCGACGTCGTGGACGGCGCACATCATCGCCGCGAGGCCGCCCTTCATGTCGTAGGCGCCGCGGCCGATCAGCCGGTCGCCTTCGATGCGGGGGGAGAACTGGTCGGCGTGCGCCGGCACGACGTCGACATGGCCGTGCAGGATCACGCAGGGGCCAGTGGCCGGACCGATGTCGGCCAGCACCACCGGCAGACCGCCGAATTCGCGACCGGTGACCGGAACGTCGCGGGCCTCGAGCCAGCCCTTGACGAACCCGACAGCGGCACGCAGGCCGTCGCTGGTGGACGTGTCGTAGGTGATGAGCCTCTCGGCCAGGACCCGCTCGTCCATCGCTGTACAGCAGGGTACCCGCCCGGGGGTCACGCGGTCGTTATGTAGCGTGCGTGAAATGAGCGGACGGATCGTGCTCTTCGGAGCGACGGGATACACCGGGCAGCTCACCGCGCGGGCGCTCGTCGCGCGCGGCGCGACGCCGCTGCTCGCGGGACGCTCGGCGGACCGGCTCGGCGCGCTGGCCGGCGAGCTCGGCGGGCTGGATTTCGCCGTGGCCGACGTCGCGCGTGCGGCCACGGTGCGCGCGCTCATGCAGCCCGGCGATGTGCTCGTTTCGACGGTCGGGCCGTTCGTGCGCTGGGGCGGGCCGGCCGTGCGCGCGGCGATCGACGCGGGCGCGCACTACCTCGACTCGACCGGCGAGCCGCCGTTCATCCGGACGGTCTTCGAGCGCTACGCCGACGAGGCGAAGGCGGCCGGCGTGGGCCTGCTGACGGCCTTCGGCTACGACTACGTGCCCGGCAACCTCGCGGGGGCGCTCGCGCTGCGCGAGGCGGGCGAGCGCGCGACCAGCGTCGACGTGGGCTACTTCGTCGGCGGAAACGCGAAGCCGAGCGGCGGCACGCGCGCCTCGGCGGTGGGGATGCTCGCCGAGTCGGCCTACGCCTTCGAGGGCGGCCGGCTCGTGGACCGCCGCACGGCGCGCGACGTGCGCTCATTCGACGGCCGCCCCGCCGTCTCGATCGGCGCCACCGAGCAGTTCGCGCTGCCGCGCGTGCACCCCGGCCTGCGCGACGCGCGCGTCTGGCTGGGCTGGTTCGGACCGGCCTCGCGCCCGCTGCAGGCGATCTCGGCCGCGACGGCGCTCATCACCCGCGTCCCGGGCGCGCGCGACGTGATCGGCGCCACCGCCGGCCACCTCGTCAAGGGCTCGACCGGCGGACCGGATGCCGCCGCACGCGCGAAAGCGCGCTCGCACATCGTCGCGGTCGCCTCCGACGCGGACGGCACGCCGCTGGCCACCGTGCGCCTGGCGGGTGCCAACCCGTACGACTTCACGGGCGAGATCCTCGCCTGGGGCGCGATGCAGGTGGCCGGCGGCGGGCTGCGCGGCACCGGCGCGCTCGGCCCGGTCGACGGCTTCGGCCTGGACGAGCTCGAGGCCGGCGTCGCGCAGGCCGGCATCGCGCGCGCCTCCTGAGTTTCGGGGTCCCGCCCTTGACGCGTGAGTGAGTGATCACTTACGCTCGCGCCATGCTCGCTGCGATCGCCCGCCTCGTCACGGTCAACCCGCGTCGCGTGCTCGTGACGACGTTCGTGATGTTTCTCGTCGCCGCCGGCGTCGGCGCGCCCGTCACCGGCCTGCTGTCCGTCGATCCCGACCTCGACTTCGTCGATCCCCAGGCGGAGAGCAACGTCACCGGCGAGCAGCTGCGCGAGGCCGTCGGCAGCGGGCTGAGCCCGGGCATCGTCGTGCTCGTGCGCTCCGACGGGCCCGTGCTCAGCGATGCCGGCCGCGCGCGGCTCACCGACGTCGTCACGAAGATCGAGTCCGACCCGGCGATCGCGCGGACGGACTCCGTGCTGCGCGACCCGCGCCCGCAGAGCCCCTTCCTGTCGCGCGACGGCCGCGCGAGCTTCGTCGCCGCCTACATCGACGCCGACGCCGACAGCGCCGACGCCGGCGAGCGCATCCAGGAGAAGCTCGAGGACGAGCCCGGCGTCAGCGTCGGCGGCGGCGCGGTGGCCGGCCCGGCGGTCGGCGACCAGGTCTCGGCCGACCTCGCCAAGGCCGAGCTGCTCGCCTTCCCGCTGCTGTTCCTGCTGTCGCTCGTCGTTCTTTCGCGGCGCGATCGCCGCGCTGCTGCCGCTGTTCGTCGGTCTGCTCACGATCATGGCCACGTTCCTCGGCCTGCGGCTCTTCAACGAGGTCACGTCGCTGTCGATCTTCGCCCTGAACCTCGCGATCGGCCTCGGGCTCGGCCTGGCGATCGACTACTCGCTGTTCGTCCTCTCGCGCTACCGCGAGGAGATGGAGCGCGACGGCCCCGGCCACGCCGCGCTCACGCGCACGTTGAAGACCGCCGGACGGACGGTCATCTTCAGCTCGCTGACCGTCGCCGCGGCGATGCTCTCGCTGCTCGTCTTCCCGCAGCGCTTCCTGTACTCGATGGCGATCAGCGGCTCGCTCACCGCGCTCGCCGCCGGCGTCATCGCGCTCACCGCCCTGCCGGCGCTGCTCATGGTCCTCGGACCGCGCGTCGATGCGTTCGCGCCCAAGCGCTGGCGCCAGCGCGAGATCGATCCCCAGCACGGCTTCTGGTATCGCCTCTCGCATCTCGTCATGCGCCGGCCGCTTGCCGTCGCGATCACGACGGCGGCGGTGCTGATCGCCGCCGGGCTGCCGTTCACGCGGATCGAGTTCACCGGCGTCGACGCCAGCGTGCTGCCCGACAGCTCGACGGCCAAGCAGGTCGACACCGCGCTGCGAACGGAGTTCCCGCCCGGACGCGCCTCGCCCCTGCACGTCGCCGTCGAGGCGCCGCCGGGCGAGCTCGACGAGCTGGTCGCCTACGCCGGCCGGCTCGCGTCACGCGACGGCGTCGACGCCGTCGACCCGCCGCGCTTCGTCGGTGACGGAACGTGGCTCGTCTCGGTCGTGCCCGCGGCGCCCGCGCTCGACAAGCGATCGCTCGAGCTCGTCGAATCGGTGCGCGAGGGCCCCGCCCCGGGCCCGGTGACCGTGGCCGGCGAGTCGGCGCGCTTCGTCGACCAGCGCACCGGCATCGGCCACCGCCTGCCGCTGGCGATCGCCGTGCTGGCGATCACGACGTTGCTGATCCTCTTCGTCATGACGGGCTCGGTCGTGCTGCCGGTCAAGGCGCTCGTGATGAACGTCCTCGGCCTCAGCGCCGCGTTCGGGGTGCTCGTGCTCGTCTTCCAGGACGGGCGCCTGACCGGGCTGCTCGACTACTCCGGCGCGGGCGGGATCGAGCTCACCCAGCCGCTCGTGCTGCTCGCGATCGCGTTCGGCCTGAGCACCGACTACGGCGTGTTCCTGCTCACCCGCATCAAGGAGGCGCGCGACGCCGGCGCCACGAACGACGAGGCGGTCGCGCTCGGCATCCAGCGCACCGGGCGGATCGTGACCGCCGCGGCGCTGCTGCTCGTCGTCGCCCTCGGCGCCTTCGCGACGTCGGAGATCGTGTTCATCAAGCAGCTCGGCGTCGGCACGGCGGTCGCCGTCGCGGTCGACGCGACGATCGTCCGCGCGCTGCTCGTCCCGGCGCTCATGAAGCTGCTCGGCGAGCGCAACTGGTGGGCGCCGCGACCGCTCGCCCGGCTGCACGCGCGGCTGCGCCTGGGCGAGGTCTAGCGCGGTCAGCCGCTGAGCAGCAGCGCGTAGAGGCAGATGCCGAGCAGCGACGCGGCCGCCAGCCGCAGCGCCTCGTCGCGGTCGCCGTCGGCGTAGCGCACGACCGCCAGGACGACGCCCGCCAGCGGCAGGGCCACCGCGACGGCGTACGGGAAGATCCAGCGCAGGCGATCGAGCATCGATCCGGCAGGCTCGCACATGCGCGGCCGCGCCGCCGGAACTATCCTCGCCTGCGTGGGAGATCTTCGCGTCACCCGTGATGGCGCGCTGTACGGCGTGACCATCCGCGGCGTGCTCGAGTCCGGCGCGGGCGAGCCGCTCTACGTCTCGATCCGCGCGCAGCGCGCCGAGTGGTGCGACCCCGCCCATCCCGCGGCCGGGCCGGGCGGCTGGGTGCGCTCCGAGGCGCCGACGAACGCCGAGATCGAGCTGCGCTTCACGCGCGAGAAGGTCCACGAGCGGGCGGTCGCCCAGCTCGAGGCGTGGCGCGCCGACCCGCCGCCGAACCTCGTCGGCGTCAGCTCGGTCGAGCAGCAGTACGTCGGCCTCATCGACCAGAGCCAGGGCAACGGCGTCGGCATCCAGCACACCGAGGAGCGCCAGGACCGGTCGGCCGCGCGCGCGTACGCGACATGGTCGAGCGGGAAGCTGAAGACCGCCGCGCCGGAGGAGCCCGGCCCGCCGGTCAGCGGCTGAGCGCTCTGCGCGGAGCGCTCACGCTTACTTGCCCTCCGCGATGGCGATGAACGCCTCCCAGCGGCGTTTGTCGCGCGAGCAGCGCTTGAGCTCCTCGGAGCCCTCCTCGGCCGACGAGACCCCGTCCTCGGCCACCTTGAGCTTCTCGCGCAGATCCGCGACGTCGAGCTCGTCGGGGGTGTGGGCCTCCTCCACGAGCACGAGCACGCCGTCGGCCGACACCTGGACGTAGCCCTCGCCCTGCGCGTAGGTGACGACGTCCGACTCGCTGCGATACAGGCGCAGCTCGGTGGGGACGAGCATGCCCAGCAGCGGCTGCATGCGCGCGAGGATGCCGATCGAGCCGACCTCCGTGCGCGTGGAGACCATGCCGACCTCGTCGTCGAAGACCGATCCCTCGGGGGTCAGCACCTCGACGCGGAAGGGTGTGCCGACCACTACTCGTCGTCCTCGTCGCCGGCGTCGTCGTCGCCGCTGTCGTCGGTCGCCGGCTTCTCCTTGGCGTCATCGTCGTCGTCCTTCTTGCCACTGGCGGCCTTGACGACGTCGTCGATCGTGCCCTTCAGGAAGAACGCCGACTCCGGCACGTCGTCGTGCTGGCCGTCGATGATCTCCTTGAAGCCGCGGATCGTCTCGGCGATCGGGACGTACTGGCCCGGCGTGCCGGTGAACGCCTCGGCGACGAAGAACGGCTGGGACAGGAAGCGCTCGACGCGGCGGGCCCGGCCGACGATGAGCTTGTCCTCGTCGGAGAGCTCGTCGATGCCGAGGATCGCGATGATGTCCTGCAGCTCCTTGTAGCGCTGCAGGATCTCCTTGACGCGGTTGGCCGTCGTGAAGTGCTCCTCGCCGAGGATGTCCGGCTTGAGGATCGTCGAGGTCGAGTCCAGCGGGTCGACCGCCGGGTAGATCCCCTTCTCGGAGATCGCCCGCGAGAGCACCGTCGTGGCGTTGAGGTGGGCGAACACCGAGGCCGGAGCCGGGTCGGTGAGGTCATCCGCCGGAACGTAGATCGCCTGCACCGACGTGACCGAGCCGTCGCGCGTCGACGTGATGCGCTCCTGCAGCTGGCCCATCTCGGTCTCGAGCGTGGGCTGGTAGCCGACCTGCGAAGGCATCCGGCCCAGGAGCGCGGAGACCTCCGAGCCGGCCTGCACGAAGCGGAAGATGTTGTCGATGAAGAGCAGCACGTCCTGGCCGCCCTTCTCGCGGAAGTACTCCGCCATCGTCAGGCCCGAGAGGGCGACGCGCATCCGGGCTCCGGGAGGCTCGTTCATCTGACCGAAGACGAGGATCGTCTTGTCGATGACGCCGGACTCCGTCATCTCCAGCCAGAGGTCGTTGCCCTCGCGGGAGCGCTCGCCGACGCCGCAGAAGGCCGACAGGCCGCCGTGCTCCTGGGCGAGGTTGTTGATGAGCTCCTGGATGAGCACGGTCTTGCCCACGCCGGCGCCGCCGAACAGGCCGACCTTGCCGCCCTTGGCGTACGGCGCGAGGAGGTCGACGACCTTGATGCCGGTCTCGAACATCTCCGTCGTCGGCATGAGGTTCTCGACGTTCGGGGCGGGGCGGTGGATCGGCCAGCGCTCCTCGTACTCGACGTCGCCGGCGTTGTCGATCGGCTCGCCGAGCACGTTCATGATCCGGCCGAGCACGCCCTTGCCGACCGGCACGGTGATCGGGCCACCGGTGTCGGTGACCTCCGTGCCGCGCGAGAGGCCGTCGGTGGAGTCCATCGCGACGCAGCGCACGCGGTCGTCGCCGAGGTGCTGCTGCACCTCGAGCGTGAGCAGCTCGTCGCCGCGCATGACCGTGATGGCGTTGTAGATCTCGGGCAGCTCGCCGTTGGGGAACGTCACCTCGACGACGACGCCCTGGATCTCCTCGATCCGGCCGACCGTCTTCGCGTCTGAGGTCTTCGTGTCTTCGGTCTCTGTGGTGGCCATCGTTCTCCTAGATCTACCTACGTGAGGCTCTCGGCACCGGCGACCACTTCCATGATCTCCTGGGTGATCTCGGCCTGGCGGGCACGGTTCATTTCAAGGGTCAGGTCCTCGATGAGCTCCCCCGCGTTCTGGGAGGCGTTGCGCATCGCGGTCATACGGGCACCGTGCTCGGACGCCGTGGACTCCAGCAGCGCGCGGTACACGGAGATCTCGACGTAGTCGGGCACGAGGCGGGCGAGGATCTCCTTGGCGTCGGGCTCGTACTCGACGAGCGCGCGGCTCGGGCCGTGGTCACTTGCGCCAGAGGCCTCTTCGTCGTCGTGTTCGCTGGCCTCGAGGATCGTCGCCTGCTGCAGCGGCAGGAGCGTTTCGCGACGCACCTCCTGGGTCAGCGGCGAGATGTAGCCGTTGTAGAAGATCTCCACGCGGTCGATCTTGCCGTCGACGTAGGCGGCCATGAGGTCCTCGGCGATCGTCCGCGCGTCGGCGTAGGCGGGACGGTCGGTGAAGCCGACGTAGCGGCCCACCGGGTCCTTGCCGCGGAAGGTCAGCGTCGAGACGCCACGCCGGCCGACGGCGCTGTAGCTCACCGTGCGACCCGCGGACTCGTGATCCTTGCCGGCGCGCAGCCCGGCCCGCACGATCTGCGAGTTGAAGGCGCCCGCGAGGCCGCGGTCACCGGTGACGAGCAGCACGGCGATCGTGTTCTCGCCCTCGTGCTCCTTGAGGATCGGCAGCCCGGTCATCTCCGACGAGCCGGCGGCCTCGGCGGCCTGGCGGGTCATCCGCCGGATCGCCCCGGCGTACGGGCGCAGCGCGGCGATGCGCTGCTCGGCCCGGCGCAGCCGGGCCGCCGCGACCATCTCCATGGCCCGGGTGATCTTCTGGATGTTCTTGACGGACCCGATGCGGGTCTTGACGTCGCGCTGGGTGGCGCTCACGCCGGTGCCGCCTCCTTCTCGGGCTCATCGGCGGTGGCCTCGTCGGAGTCGTCGTCGCTCGCCGGCGCGGCGGAATCGCCGGAGTCGACCGCGACGCCGTCCTCGTCGATGTCCTCGCCGAAGTCCTTCGTGAACTCCTCGACGGCGTCGTGGATCGTCTCGACGATGTCGTCGCTCCACTCGCCGTTGGCGATCTTCTCGAGCACGTCGGCGTGCTCGGCGCGCATCCGCGCGATGAGCGCCTCGTGGTACTCGGGGACGCGATCGACCGACACGCGGTCGACGAAGCCGTTCGTCGCGGCGTAGATGACGACGACCTGCTCCTCGACGGGCATCGGCGAGCGCTCGTTCTGGTTGAGCGTCTTGACGAGCCGCTCACCGCGGGCCAGCGTGGCCTGCGTGTCGGCGTCGAGGTCGGAGCCGAACTGGGCGAAGGCCTCGAGGTCGCGGTACTGCGACAGCTCGAGCTTCAGCCGGCCGGCGACCTTCTTCATCGGCTTGATCTGCGCGTTGCCGCCCACGCGCGACACCGAGATGCCCACGTTGATGGCCGGCCGCACGCCCGAGAAGAAGAGCTTGGGCTCGAGGAAGATCTGGCCGTCGGTGATCGAGATGACGTTCGTCGGGATGTAGGCCGACACGTCGCCGGCCTGCGTCTCGATGATCGGCAGCGCGGTCATCGAGCCGCCGCCGAGGTCGTCGGACAGCTTGACGGCGCGCTCGAGCAGCCGGCTGTGCAGGTAGAAGACGTCGCCCGGGTAGGCCTCGCGACCCGGCGGGCGGCGCAGCAGCAGCGACATCTGGCGGTAGGCGAACGCGTGCTTGGTGAGGTCGTCGTAGACGCACAGCGCGGCGCCGCCGTTGTAGAGGAAGTGCTCGGCCATCGCGGCACCCGCGTACGGCGCGAGGAACTTCACCGGGGCGGCCTCGTCGGCGCCCGCGGCCACGATGATCGTGTTCTCCATGGCGCCGGCCTCCTGCAGCGTCTCGGCGAGCGCGACCACGGTCGCCATGCGCTGGCCGATCGCGACGTAGACGGAGATGACGCCGGTCTTGCGGTTGTTGATGATCGTGTCGACCGCGATCGTCGTCTTGCCGGTCTGACGGTCGCCGATGATGAGCTCGCGCTGGCCGCGGCCGATCGGGATCATCGCGTCGATCGCCTTGATGCCGGTCTGCATCGGCTCGATGACGGGCTGGCGCTGCACGACGCCGGGGGCCTTGAACTCGGCCGGGCGCGTTTCGTCGGTGTTGATGTCGCCCTTGCCGTCGAGCGGGTTGCCCAGCGGGTCGACGATGCGACCGAGCAGAGCGTCGCCGACCGGGATCTCGAGCAGGCTGCCCGTGCGCTTGACGGTGTCGCCCTCGACGAGCTTCTGCCAGTCGCCGAAGAGCACGACGCCGACGTTGTCGGACTCGAGGTTCAGCGCGAGCCCGGTGACGCCGTGCGGCAGCTCGAGCATCTCGAACGACATCGCGTTCTCGAGGCCGTGCACGCGCGCGATTCCGTCGCCCACGGACAGGATCGTGCCGACCTCGGTCAGCTCGGCGGAGCCGGCGTCGAGCCCCTCGATGCGGCTCTTGAGGATGGAGGTGATCTCATCAGGCTTGATCTTCATGGAGGTCGTGTCAGCTCCTTGCGTTGTCCGCGGATGGCGCTAGGCGCCGCGGGCGACGTGCTTTCTCAGGTTGTCGAGGCGGTTGCGGATCGAGGCGTCGAGGATCGAGTTGCCCACGCGCAGGACGATGCCGCCGAGGATGTCGGGGTTCACGCTCGCGGTGAGCTCGATCTTCTGACCGGTTCCCTTGGCGATGCGGTCGCCGATCTGCTTGACGATCTTGTCGTCGAGTTCGGTGGCGGTCGAGATCTGGACCGGGAGGACCTTGTTCTCCCGCTCCCACAGCCCGTCGTAGTAGCGCCGGATCCGGAAGATGGCCGGCATGCGGTGCTTCTCGATGAGCAGCTCGAGGAAGTTGATGAGCGTCTCGTCGGCGCCCTCGACGGTCTTCGTCAGGCCGTCCTTCTTCTCCGGCGTCGAGAAGTAGGGCGAGAAGAAGAAGACCGCGAGGTCGCGGTTGTCGTTCAGGGCGTCGGCGAACTGGCCGAGCTGCTCGCGGATCTCGTCGAGCTTGCCCTGCTCCTGGGCGACCGCGAAGAGCGACCGTCCGTAGACCTCGGCGATCTCCTCCATCTAGTTGTTCGACCCCCGCTCGCCGGCGAGGGCCGAGAAGTCGAGCTCGCTCAGCGCCTCTTCGACGAGCCGCTTCTGGTCGTCCTCGGTGAGCGTCTTGCGCGTGATCTTCTCCGTGGCGAGGATCGTCAGGTCGGCGACCTCGTTGCGGATGTCCTGGATCGCGCGCCGCGTCTCGGCCTGGATCTCGCGCTTGGTGGCCTCGAGCAGCTCCTCGCGCTTGGCCTTGGCGTCGCTGAGGGCCGCCGCCTCGGTGGCGTCGGCCGCCTTGCGGGCGCGGGCGAGGATCGTCTCGGCCTGCTCGCGGGCCTCGGAGAGGCGCTCGCGGTACTCGGCCAGCAGCTCCTCGGCCTCCTTGCGCGTGCGCTCGGCGGCGCTGATCTGCTCCTCGACCATGCGCTGGCGCTTGTCGAGCATCTCCTGGATGCGCGGGTACACGACCTTCTTGAGGACGTAGAGGGAGATCGTGAAGACGACCAGCGTCCAGACCATCAGCCCGACGTTGGGCGAGACGAGGAACGACCCACCCTCCTCCTCGGCGGCGGCGCCCCCCTCGGCGGCCGCGAGCGGCAGTGCGGCAATCAGGCTGGTGAGCATCCGTTCGGCCTAGAGGAAGAAGGCGATGAGCCCGCCGACGAGGCCGTAGAAGAAGCAGGCCTCGGTGAGGGCGAAGCCGAGCCACTGGATGGAGGCGATCTCGTCGCGCATCTCCGGCTGGCGCGTGACCGACTCGATGACCTTGCCGAACAGCATGCCGATGCCGGCACCGGCGCCTGCGGCACCGCCGCCGGCGCCGACGCCGAGGGCGATCGCGCGGCCGGCCTTCTGGCCGATGACTTCATTCGCCGCGGCGCCGCCCTGCGCGAGGACGTTGATGGTGTCGATGTCGAGTGGCATGGGGTGGTTGGGCTCCTTGTACTAGTGGTGATCGGAGACGGCACTACCCAAGTAGATGCACGTCAAGATGGCGAAGATGAACGCCTGCAGGGTGGCGATCAGCGTGACCTCGAAGAGGAAGATGGCGATGCCGGCGGGCAGCGTGAACCAGGCCAGGACCTCGAGGCCGAGCAGCACCGCGAGACCTCCGGACATGAACTGGATGAGCATGTGCCCGGCCAGCAGGTTGGCGAAGAGCCGGACGGTCAGGGAGATCAGCCGCAGGAACTGGGACATGATCTCCAGCGGGACGATCATGATCAGGATGCCGCCGCTGACGCCCGGCGGGATGGCGACGCTCTTGAGGTAACCCCACAGGCCCTTGGCCCGCACGCCTTCGGCGTTGTAGGTGAAGAAGACGATGAGCGACAGGACGAGCGGAATCGACACGTTCGCGGTCGCGGCGTAGAGCTGGAACGCCGGCATGTCGAAGCCGAAGACGTCGACCTTGTGCTCGGTGTTCACCGGCAGCGGGATGTAGCCGATCATGTTCGAGAACCAGATGAAGACGAACAGCGTGCAGACGAGCGGAAACCACTTGCGCGCCATGTCCTCGTCCATGTTGTCCTTGACGAGCTTGTCCTTCATGCCGCTGTAAAGCCACTCGACCGCGATCTGCAGGCGGTTGGGCGTCGTCGCGCTCATCCGCTTGGAGACGTAGAGCATCGTCCCCAGCGTCAGCGCCGTCGTGATGAGCAGGTACAGAACGCCCTTGTTGAGATCCAGCGGGCCCGGCAGGTCCAGCCACGTGTCGAGCTTGAACTCGTTCTGGGGCAGGAACTCGGTGTTGTCCCGGCGCGTCGCTCCGAAGATCCCGACGATCACGAGGAACCCCAGGATGTAGACCCCGCCGATGCCGAGACCCAGCTTGCGGCGCATGCTCATCTAGTCGGTGCTCCTGGTTCGTGTGGCGTGCGCGAAGGCGCTACGCGCGAAGGTGAAGGAGAAGGCCGCGAAGATCACGAGCGCGGCAGTGAGGCCGTCGGGACGCGACACCGTCACGCCGACGACCATGATCGCGATCGCCATGAGCCACACGCGGCCCATCGCGGAGGCGAGGCTGATGCCGAGCCGGCGACGCTGGTCGTCGAGGTGCTCGATGCGCTTCTCCAGCGCGACGGCGGACAGCCGCTGCACGATCCACGCGCCGGCACCGACGGCGTAGCCGATCTCGGGGGCGCCGAGCGCGAGCGCCGGGATCGCGACGAGGACGACGAGGACGATGTCGAGGTAGCGCAGGCTCAGGGGCTGGGCCTCGAACGTCCGAGGCGCGCTTATCGACATGGCCGCTGCACCTGAGGCTCCGGCCCGCCGCCGACCGTGCCGGCGAACGGCAGATCGAAGGGGCGATGAGAGTGCTCGGAAAAGGGCATGGCGAGGGGGCGGGACCCTACACGTGCGCGACCGCACGGGGAGCGCGGTGCAACGTCCGCGGTGAGCGCGGTCGGGTACGCCCCCTCACGATAGCCAACTCGCGGACTTTGTAACAACTTAGTGACAGCCGGTACGACCTTTGGCGCCGGCACATCCGGGCCCGCCGGGCGTGGCCGATGGCGGAGCGGGCGCGTAGCATCGGCCACGTGGATGCGGGACACAGCCATGAGCATTCCCACCCCGGCCACGACCATTCGCACAGTGGTCATTCGCACGCGCCGTCGGCGAGCGCCGACCGCCGCTGGCTGAGCGTCGCGCTCGCGCTCATCGCGGGCTTCATGGCCGTCGAGGTCGTCGCCGGCCTGCTCGCCGGATCGCTGGCGCTGCTCTCCGACGCCGCGCACATGCTCACCGACGCCGCGTCGATCGGCCTGGCGCTGGTCGCGGCGCGGCTCGCGGCCCGCCCGGCGTCGGGCGCCTACACGTTCGGCTTCGGGCGCGCGGAGATCGTCTCGGCGCAGATCAACGGCGCCGCGCTGTTCGTGCTCGCCGGCGTCATCGCGGTCGAGGGCGTCCGGCGCCTCGGCTCGCCGCCCGACGTCGACGGCCCCGTCGTCGTGATCGTCGGCGTCGTCGGCGCGCTCGTGAACGTCGCCGCCTTCTGGGCGCTGTCGCGTGCGGAGCGTCAGAGCCTGAACATCGCCGGCGCGCGCGCGCACGTGCTCGCCGACCTCTACGGCTCGGTCGCGGCGATCACCGCGGGCGCGGTCATCGCGCTCGGCGGACCGCCCGAGTTCGACGCGATCGCCGCTCTCTCGGTCGCCGCGCTCATGGTCCGCTCCGGCTGGTCGCTGCTGCGCGCCTCCACGCGGGTCCTGCTCGAGGCCGCCCCCGCGGGCCTGGATCCCAACGAGGTCGGCCGCACGCTCGCCGCGATGCCCGGGATCATCGAGATCCACGACCTGCACGTCTGGGAGGTCACCTCGGGCTTCGTCGCCGTCGCCGCGCACGTCGTCGTCGCGCCCGACGACGACTGCCACCTGCGCCGGCGCGAGCTTCAGACGCTCCTGCACGAGCGCTTCGGGATCCGCCACACGACGCTGCAGGTCGACCACGAGTCGTGGCAGCCGCTCGTGCAGATCGAGCCGCACCGCGTCCAGTAGGCCCGGTGCGCGGCCTACAGCGCCGACGCGCCGATGACCTCCTGCCACCACGCCCGCTCGGCGTCGGTCTTCGCGGTCCGCAGCCGGCGCCGGGCGTGCCACTGCACCTGCTCGCTGGAGCCGACGAGCAGGTGCGGGCCGGTGACCGCGTAGCGGCCGTCGGCGAGCACGACGAGCGCGCCCGGGACGTCCCAGCGGGTGTTGAGCCGCTCGACCACGTCGAGGCCGAGCACGTCGGCGGGCGCGTCGGCGTCGCCGTCGGCCTCCGTCCACGGACGCGTGGTGAAGATCGGCGCGCCGGTCGACGGCGAGCGCGGCGGCCGCGGCGCCGGACCGACCGGGCCCGTGCGCCAGCGCTGGCGCGCCTCCTCAATCGCCGCCATCGCGCCCTGGCGGGCGACGATGTACAGCCGGTCGCCGGCCTCCAGGCGCGTCGAGCCGCGCGGCGGCAGCGCCTCCTCCCCGCGCACGAGGACGTTGACGAGCGCCTCACGCGGCAGCCCGAGATCGCGCACGCGCACGCCGATCGCCGCGTCGCCGTCGGCGATCTCGACCTCCACGACGTCGGCGCCGAGCTGACGGATCGTGCCGACCTCGACGAGCGGGCGCGGCAGCGCGGGCTCCTCGGTCGTCGCGCTGAGCCACTTCGCCAGGGGCTCGAAGGTCGATCCCTGCACGAGCGTCGAGACGAGCACGGCGAAGAACGCGATGTTGAAGAAGTCCTCGCTGCCGGGCACCTCCCGGATCACCGGGAACGTCGCGAGCACCACCGGCACCGCGCCGCGCAGGCCGGCCCAGCCGAGCACGAGGCGGTCGGTGACGTTCAGCGGCGCGAACGCGGTCGCCACCATCACCGCCAGCGGCCGCGCGACGAAGACGAGCACGATCGCGATCAGCGTGCCCTGCCAGATGAAGTCGTCGAGCTCGTGCGGGAAGACGAGCAGACCGAGCGCGAGGAACATCGCCAGCTGGGCCACCCAGGCGAGGCCGTCGTGGAAGGCGTGGACGGTCTGGCGCGCCGGCAGCTGCGCGGAACCCAAGGCCAGGCCGGCGAGGTAGACCGCGAGAAAGCCCGAGCCGTGCAAGATGTCGGCGCCGCCGAAGGCGATCGCGACGACGGCCAGCGAGGCGACGGGGTACAGCCCACCGGTCGCGAGCTTGGCGCGGCGGAAGGCCTGCACGGCCAGCCAGCCGACCGCGAGGCCGACGAGTAGGCCGATCCCGAGCTCGAGGACGAACTGGCGCGCCATCTCGGCCAATCCGTAGTCCGGGTTCTGGATCCATTCGATGAAGCCGAGCACGAGCAGCACGGCGACCGGGTCGTTCATGCCGGCCTCGCCCTCGAGCGTGCGCGCCAGGCGGCGCTTGAGCGTCGATCCACGCAGGAGCGCGAAGATCGCCGCACCGTCGGTGGCGGAGACGATCGCCCCGACGAGCAGGCCCTGCAGCAGCGTGAGATCCAGCAGCCAGTGCGCGACGAGCCCCGTCACCATCGCCGTGATGAGCGTGCCGAGCAGGGCGAGGCTGACCGCCGAGCCGAGCACGGGGCGTATCTCCGAGTAGCCCGCCGCGAGGCCGCCCTCGAAGAGGATCAGCGCCAGCGCGATGACGCCGATCGTGCGCGCGAGCTCGTAGTCGCTGAACTCGATCAGCCCGAGGCCGTCGGAGCCGACGAGCATGCCGACGCCGAGGAAGAGCACGAGGCCGGGGATCCGCAGGCGCCCGGCCAGCAGCGACGCCGCGAGGCCGAGTGCGAGCAGCAGGCCCGCGACCAGGATCAGGGTTCCCTCGTGTCCCATCGCGGGATCTTGCTACAGCCAACCCGCGCGGCGCAGGATGCGGTGCAGGAGGAAGCCGACGAGGGCCATCGCCAGCAGCGTGGCGAAGTAGCCGTAGTGCCAGCGCAGCTCCGGCATGTTCTCGAAGTTCATGCCGTAGACGCTCGCGATGAACGTCGGCACGGTGATGATCGCCGCCCAGCCGGAGATCTTCTTGACGACGTCGTTCTGCTGCACGGAGATGACGGCGAGGTTCGCCTGCAGGATGCTCGTCAGCAGCTCGCGCTGGGTGCTGATCGCGTCCTCGACGCGCTTGACGTGATCGGCGACGTCGCGAAAGTGATCGTGCAGCCGCGAGGACGTGTCGGGGTGCTCCTTGGAGACGAGCACCTCCAGCGGCTGCAGCAGCGGGTGCACGGCGCGGTAGAACTCGGCCAGCTCGCGGCGCAGGAAGTAGATGCGCTTCGTCTGGTCGCTGCGCTCTCCGAAGACGTCGACCTCCACCTCCTCGACGTCGTTCTCCAGGCCGGCTATGACCGGCTCGTAGTCGTCGACGATCTTGTCGGTGATCGCCCACACGGCGGCCGCGGGCCCCTCGCGCAGCAGCTCGGGGTTGGCCTCCAGGCGCTCGCGCGCGGAGTGCAGCTCGCTCGCCGCGCCGTGGCGCACGACGATGACGTAGCCGGGGCCGGCGAAGACGTGCACCTCGCCGAACTCGACCTCCTCCCGATCGTCGAGGTAGCGGGCGGTGTGCAGGACGAGGAAGTAGCCGTCGGCGTAGTCCTCGATCTTCGGACGCTGATGGGCCTTCATCGCGTCCTCGACGGCGAGCGGCGGGAGGTCGAAGCGGTCGGCGACCTCGCGCATCTCCCGGTCGTCGGCGTCGTGCAGGCCGAGCCACACGAAGCCGTCGTCGCGGCGGCGTTCGGCGGCCTCGTCGAGGTCGAGCGGGTCCTCGTTCTGGCGACATCCGTCCTTGTAGTGCGCGCAGTCGAGGATCACGGTCGGCTGAGACTACCCCCGGTTCGAGCGTGATCAGCGGCGTTTCGGGACGGGGGCGCTGCGGCAGATCGCCGAGTCCTCGTCGACGGCGCGGCGAAAGCGCGCGAGGTTCGGCGCGTTGCTGGTCATGAACTGGTCGGGCTGGCCGCCGGCCGGCCGCCGGCCCGCGACGAAGGCGAGGTACGGAGGGCCCGGATAGGCGCTGCCCGGCGGACAGCGGCGGATCTGCTCGGCGGTGCGCCGCACCTGCGCGTCCGAGAGGACGCGGGCCGGGCCGGAGGCGGCGAACGGGCGGGTGAACAGGCTCGGGTCCGAGGGCGAGAGCAGCAGCGAGGCGGACTGCGCGACGGCGAGCGCGAGCGCGGCCGCGGCCGTGGCCGTGGCGGCCAGGATCGCCGGCGCGTACCGGCGGCGTTCCCGCCACATCACCGTGAGGCCGGCCGCGGCGAGGCAGAGCAGCGGCGGCTCGGCGACGACGAGCACCGTGAGGTAGCTGCCGTGCTTGACGAGCGTCGCGAGCAGCGCCAGCGCGCCGAGCGAGGCGGCGAGCAGCGTGCGCGCGAGCACCGGGTCGGCAAGCGCCGCGCGCCGGCGCCAGGCGAGGGCGGCGAGGACGGCGAGGGCGACGAGGTTCCAGCCGGCCTGCGCCCACAGGCCGCCGATGTAGTGCAGCGAGGCGCGGCCGGTCTGCGCCTGGCCGGCGACGAGGTTCTCCCACAGCGGCGAGGCGCCGAAGGCGAGGACGCAGGCGAGCGCGAGGAGCAGGCCGGTGGCGACGAAGGCGGCGAGCGCGCGCCGCCGGTCGGCGGCGATCAGGACGATGACCAGGGCCGGGATGACGAACGCGAGCTTGAACGCCGCCGCGATCGCGGTCAGGACCCCGGTGGCGATCGCACCGCCGCGCCGGCCGGCGGCGAGCGCGGCGCCGAGCAGCAGCGGCGCCGCGACGGTCTCGGGCAGCAGCTGGGCGTGCTCGCGCAGCGCCCACGGCGTGAGCAGGCAGGCCACCGCGGCGGCGAGCGCCGCGGCCCGCGAGCGCGTCAGGCGGTGGACGGCGACCAGCACGAGCAGCGACGTCGCCGCCTCGCAGAGCGCCATGAGCGCACGGATCGCGCCCGGCGTGTCGCTGACCGCCAGCGCGGCGGCGCCGAGCAGGTACAGCGGCGGCGGCTGGGCGGCGGCGAAGTCCTCGTAGAGCGCTTGCCCGTCGAGCACCTGGCGGGCGCTCAGCGCGTAGACCCCGTCGGAGTACTCCCAATAGGACTGCCCCTGCCAGGCGGCGAGGGCGATCAGCGTGATGGCGGCGAGTCCGGCCCACGCCAGCAGGACGCGGGCCGCCGGCATGGTGTCAGCGCGGGGCCGGCGCCGGCGCCGAGCGGATGGTCGCCAGCGGGCGCAGCCCGAAGCGCAGGACGCGGGACAGCACGTACAGCGCGCTGCGCTCGTTGCCGCTGGGGCTGATGAGCCCCGAGTCCCAGGTGTCCTTCGCCGACACGGAGTTCCAGTGGTAGATGTAGACGCGCTTCACGCGCGGGTTGAGCGGAACGATCCGGTCGAAGATGTAGCGCGTGACGTCGCCCGCGTGGCGCACGCCCTCGGGGATCACCGTCGTGCTGCCGTTGTCGCGCCGCACGAGGCCGCCGGTCTCGGTCAGCCAGATCTTCGCGCCGCGCGTGATGCGCAGCAGCTCGCGCAGCCGGCGCATCTTGAAGCGGTTGGCCTCGACGTAGTTGTGCAGGCCCCACAGCTTCGGCATGAACCGCAGCTCGCGCGCGAACGCCAGCACCCAGGAGCGCATGTTCGGCGTGTCGAGCACCTCGGGGGCGAGGATCGTGCAGGTCGGGCACTCGTCGCGCAGGGCGCGGTAGAACGCGGCGGCGAGCTTCGGCCTGTGACACAGCGGCTCACCGCAGTGGTTGGCCTCGTTCCAGGTCGCGAAGGTCGTGACCCACGGGTAGCGCTGGCGGAAGCGGCGAAACTCGCGCTTCATGCGCAGCGGCGAGGGCACCTGGCGGCGCATCGAGCGCGAGTGCATGAAGGAGACGAGCGGCTCGACGCCGAGCGCCTGCGCGCCCTGCAGCCAGCCGTCGAGCTCGGCGACCTGCCCGCGGGTGGTCATGACGTCCCAGGCGACGGCCAGGCGGGCGCGCTTGATGGCGAGCGCGCCGAAGCGGGCGTCGAAGAACATGTCGGCCTTCTGGTCGGCGATGCCCACCTCGACGCCGGTCTGCTGCGGGATCACGGCGGCGCGGGCCGGCGCCGCTGTGGTGGCGAGCGCGGTCAGCAGGATCAGCGCCATTACGAGCGCGGCGCGGCGCGTCGTCGCGTCGTGCACCGTGGCTCAGCCGCCCGTGAGAACGGTGTCGTCGTTGCTGTAGGCGGGGGCGCAGCAGCACAGCAGCGTGAGCGGTCCGTCGCCGGTGTTCGTGAGCTTGTGGATCGCGCCCGGGGGGATCACGACGCACTCGCCCGCGCGCACGTCGCGGTACTCGTCGCCGACACGCAGGTGGCCCGTGCCGGCGGTGAAGTAGTAGAGCTCCTCGCTGACGCGGTGGAAGTGCTCGTCGGTCGCGGCACCGGCCGGCACGGTCGCCTCGGCGAGCGACTGGTTGACGGTCGGCAGCGACACCGCGCCGGCCAGTTCGCGGATCGTCGAGCCGTCGAGCGTGACGAAGGCCTTGGCGTCATCGAGGTGAGAAACGTGCATACAAATTGCAACGGTAGTGATCGACGGGCGCCGGGAGCGTCGCTGAGCAATAGATTGCACCCTCATGGAGGTCCAGACGCTGACGCGCCGGCCACCGGCGCCCACGGAGAAGCGGCAGGCCACCGAGGCCGCGGTCCTGCGGGCGATGGAGGACCTGCTCGGCGAGGGCGTGACGTACGGCACGCTCGGGATCGAGCGCATCGCCAAGCGCGCCGGGATCTCCCGCACCGCCTTCTACTTCTACTTCGCCGACAAGCGCGAGCTGCTCATGCGCCTGGCCACCCAGCTCTCCGACGAGCTCTACCGCGAGGCCGACGCCTGGTGGTCGGGCGCGGGCGACGGCTCCGAGCAGCTCGTCACCGCGCTCGGCAACGTCGCCGCCGTGTACCGAGAGCACGGGCCGCTGGTCTGCGCGATCGTCGAGGTCTCCGCCTACGACGAGGTCGTCGGGCCGTTCTGGCGCGCGATCGTCGGCCGCTTCGTGGAGGCCAGCGCGCTGCGCATCGCGACCGAGGTCGCCGCGGGGCGCGCCGACGCCGAACTCGCCGTCGAGGCCACTGCCTTCTCGCTCGTATGGATGAGCGAGCGCGTGCTCTACCAGATGCTCATGCAGGAGAACGCGGCCTGCGACGAGGAGCTCGTGCGCGCGCTCGGCCGCATCTGGACCACGACGGTCTACGGGCGGTAATCGCCGGCCTTCGCGTCGGCTTGGCGGGCTTCGCGTTGCGTCCGTGCTAGGCGCGGCCCTGCCAAAACTGCAGCTTTGAGAGCGTCAGGGAGCCTTGCTGCGAGCGAGTTGGCCAGGGCCGGCGGGGCCTGGGCGAGTTGAGCACCCACCACGCGCAGCAGTCGCCCGGGCCCGCGGCCGGCCGAGGGGTGTGGCGAATGGTGCACGGGATGCGTGCGCCATTCGCCACACCGGCGATCAGCTGCTCGGCCGCTCGAACTCCCCCGACAACCGCCACGGCGTGTTCGTGCGCAACCTGCGTGCGGTGACCGCCGCCCTCGGCGCGCCGACGGCCGACATGAACGATTGACACCTGGGAGCCGCCGCCTCACCGACGTGTCGCTTGTTCAGGACATGCGTGAAGGAGTGACGTCTCGCGTTCCCGCGTTTGCCGAGGTGTCAGTGGTCCAGGCGTGTCTTGGCGCATTTGGGCGGCTTCATCGACCCCAAGTCCGCCACTGTCGGCACCGCCCGCCAGGGGTGTGTCGAAATGTTCGCGTCCGCATCAGCTCACACACCCTCGAAGATGCAGTTGAAACGCGATCGCCGCACCCGACGCCGCCGCGAAGGCGCATCCCGTCAACGCGCAGGCCTAAGAACTCAACCGCTCGAACTCCTCCGTCTCCCGCCGCACCGCGTCGAACTCGCCCGTCTCCAGGCGCGTCTCGACGTCGGCGTCGATCTCCTCCTCGCTGGCGTCGGGCTTGACGCGGCGCAGCCGGATCGCGTCCAGGCGCTTGAACTTCAGGATCTCCAGCACGTAGATGAGGTAGATCGACGCGATGATCTCCATGAGGCCCAGCACCGCCATGACGAGCGTCCAGCCGACGTGCAGCGTGCCGCCGTTGTCGGAGTAGGGCACGAAGCGCAGCGCCACCGCGAGCAGCGCGAGCGACAGCGTCCACGCGTAGAGGTAGAGGACCGTGCGGCGCGTGGAGAAGCCGATGCGGTCCATGCGGTGGTGGAAGTGCTCGCGGTCGGCGGCGTAGACGGGCCGGTGGTACTTCATCCGCTTCAGGACGACGAACGTCGTGTCCAGGAACGGCACCGCCAGCACGATCAGCGGGAAGATCAGCGCGAGCACGGCGTTCGTCTTCACCGAGCCGAGCACCGCCACGCAGCCGAGCAGCAGGCCGAGCAGGTTCGAGCCGCAGTCGCCCATGTAGACCGACGCCGGGTGGAAGTTGTGGATGAGGAAGCCGAGCGCGGCGCCCGCGGTCAGCGCGGCGAGCACGCCGGCGGTGCGCGACTCGAGGTCGAACGCGATGACGGCGAGCGCCGCGGCGCTCAGCGCACAGACGCCGGCCGCCAGCCCGTCGATGCCGTCCGACAGGTTGACGACGTTCATCACCGCGACGAGCCCGACCACGGTCAGCGGCGCACCGAGGTCGCCGAACGACACCGCGCCGAGGAACGGGATCGTGATGTTGTCGACGCTCACGCCGGCCTCGACCGCCACGGCGGCCGCGATCACCTGGCCGGCCAGCTTCCAGACGACCGACAGCTCGAAGCGGTCGTCGATGGCGCCGACGACCGTGATGATCGCCGCGGCGGCGAGGATCCCGTGCAGGACCTCGCTGCCACGCAACACGACGATGCCGGCGACCGCGCCGCCGAGGAAGATCGCCAGGCCGCCGAGCAGCGGCGTGCCGCCGGGCGCCAGGCCGCGCCCACGCGCCTTGTCGATGGCCCCGATGCGGCGGGCGAAGCGCGTCGTGACCGGCGTCAGAAGCGCCGTCGCCACGAGGGCGATCGCGAACGCCGTCAGCGCATCGAACGTGTCGAGCACGCTCGCGACTGTATCCGTCCGTGCGGGCGTCGGCGGACGGGCCGCCGGGCGCCTACTCCTCGATCAAAGCCACGCGGCGGGCGTGGCGCCCGCCCTCGAACTCCGACTCGATGAACGTGCGGACGATCTCGTCGGCGGTCGGGCCGTCGAGCCGGCGGCCGGAGAGCGTCACGACGTTCGCGTCGTTGTGGGCGCGCGAGAGCTGCGCCTCCTCGGCGTCGTGGGCGTTGACGGCACGGACGCCCGGCACCTTGTTGGCGACGATCGCCACGCCGACCCCGGAGCCGCAGACGAGCACGCCGCGCTCGGCGTCGCCCTCGGCGACGAGCCGCGCCGCGGGACGCGCGTAACGCGGGTAGTCGGTGGACGCGTCGGTCTCGGGACCGACGTCGACGACGTCGTGGCCCGCGCTCTGCAGCCCGGCCTTGACGTGCTCTTTGAGCTCGAACCCTGCGTGGTCTGAAGCGATGGCGATACGCATGGATTTCATGGTATTGCCCGTTGCCCGACCACCACGCGCTCGATCCCGGCGAGGTCGCGGCGCGCCTCGACCTCCCCGAAGCCGGCCGCTCGGACCAGCTCCATCACCGCGGGCGCCTGCCCCTCCCCCAGCTCGATCGCCAGCAGCCGCGCGCCGGCCTCCGCCGCCGCGGGCACGAGCCGGCGGATCACGTCAAGCCCGTCGGGCCCGGCGAACAGCGCGCCCGGCGGCTCGTGGCGGGTGATCTCGGGCGCGAGCGTCGCGCGGTCGCCGTCGGCGACGTACGGCGGGTTGGAGAGCACGGCATCGACGGGCCGCGCGTCCGCCCCCGCCAGCAGATCCCCCTCGAGAAACTCGATCTCGTCGAGACCCAGCCGCGTCGCGTTCGCCCGCGCCACCGCCAGCGCGTCGCCGCTCACATCGGTCGCCACCACCGACAGGTCCGGGCGCTCGGACGCGAGCGCCAGCGCGATTGCGCCGCTGCCGGTCCCGACGTCGACCACCCGCGCGCCCTGCGCCAGGAGCGCGAGCCCGATCTCCACGAGCAGCTCGGTCTCCGGCCGCGGCACGAGCACGCGCGCGTCGACCGACACCTCCAAGTAGCGAAAGCCGCGCACGCCGGTGATGTAGGCGACCGGCTCGCGCCCCGCCGAGCGGCGCCGCACGGCGTCCTGAAACGCGCGCACCGCCGGCCCGCGCACCTCGCGCGCGGGATCGAGGAACAGCGCCGTGCGCTGCACCCCGAGCACCGCCGCCAGCAGCACTTCGGCGTCCAGCCGCGGCGTGTCCGAGCCGGCCGCGGCGATCGCGATCACCGCCGAGTCGAGCGCCTCGCGGACCGAGACGCCGCCGAACGGGTTCACCACCGCCGCGACGCGCCCCCGCCCGCCCGGCATCAGGCCGCGGCCTGGAGCTCCAGCACGCGGCGCTTCTCGTCGTTCTGCAGCGCCTCGGTGAACTCGTCCAACGCGCCCTCGAGCACCTCGTCGAGGTTGTGCACGAGCAGGTTGATGCGGTGGTCCTTCACGCGCCGCTCGCCGTAGTTGTACGTGCGGATCTTCTCCGCGCGCTCGCCGGTGCCGACCTGCGAGCGGCGGTCGGCGGCGAGCTCGGCCTGTTGCTCGGCCAGCGCCGCGTCGTACAGCCGCGCGCGCAGCACGCGCATCGCGCGCTCGCGGTTTTGCAGTTGGGACTTCTCGTCCTGCATCGAGACGACGATGCCCGTCGGCTTGTGGGTGATGCGCACCGCGGAGTCGGTCGTGTTGACTGACTGCCCGCCCGGTCCCGACGAGCGGTAGACGTCGATCTGCAGGTCGTTCTGATCGATGTCGACGTCGACGTCCTCGACCTCGGGGAGCACCGCGACGGTCGCCGTCGACGTGTGGATGCGGCCCTGCGACTCGGTCGCCGGCACGCGCTGCACGCGGTGCGTGCCGCCCTCGAACTTGAAGACCGAGTACGCGCTGTCGCCCTTGATGGCGAACGTGTACGCGCCGTCGGAGGCCTCCAGCAGCTCGACCGTGAACTTCCGCCGCTCGGCGTACTTCGTGAGCATGCGGTAGACGTCACCCGCCCAGATGCTCGCCTCGTCACCGCCGGCGCCGGCGCGGATCTCGACGATGACGTTCTTGTCGTCGTTGGGGTCGCGCTCGACCATCGCCAGGCGGATCTCCTGCTCGATGCGCTCGATCTCCGCGCGCGCGCCGGCGAGCATCTCGCGCACCTCGGCGTCCTCGCCCTCCTCGAGCATCTCGCGCGCGCCGGCCTCGTCGTCGACGGCGCGGCGCCACTCCTCGGCGAGCTTGGCCGCGACCTCGAGCTGGCGGAAGTTGCGCCCGGCCGCGGCCGCGCGCTGACGATCCCCGAAGATCTCGGGGTCGGACATCTCGCGCTGGGCGTCGGCGAAGCGCGCCTCGATCTGCTCCACGAGCCGCTCGATCATGGGTCCGAGGGTAGTGCAGCGCGACGCCGTCGCGCCGGTCTGCAGCGGGAGTCAGCGGCCCCGGCTACCGTGCTCGTCATGCCCGTCATCGCCGCCATCGTGCTCATCGGCTGCGCCGCCCTCGCCGCCACCATCTGGTACCGCCGCCAGGGCCGCGAGAACACCGCCGAGTTCGAGGACGCAGTCACCCGCGTGCGTGAGGAACTCGAGGGAAAGCTCGAGTGGAAGCGTGCGGTGCTGCCCGGCGCCGCGATCCTCGCGGTCGTCCTGCTCGCGACGCTCGCGCGCAACCCGAGCCGCTGGGCGCTGCTGCTGCTCGCCCTCGCCGCCCTCGCGGCGGGCACGACGGCGTTCGTCGTGCACGAGCGCCGCAACCGCTCGGACGCTTAGGCCACGACCTCCATGCCGACCATGTCGTCGTCGCTCGCCTCACCGGGCGTCTCGACGTCGAGCACGGCCTGCAGCGCGGCGACCGCGACGGCGAGCTGGGCGAGGTCGGGCTCGCGCGTCGTCAGCAGCTGCAGCTTCAGGCCGGGCAGCATGAGGATCTGCGCCCAGCGCCTGTCGCGGTTGCGGCCCATCCACTTGATGACCTCGAAGGCGAGACCCGCGACGAGCGGGATGCCGATGACCCGCGAGGCGAACAGCCAGTACCACTCCGGCGTGCCGAGCGGGGCGAACACGACGATCGCCACGATCATCACGATGAGCATGAAGCTCGTCCCGCAGCGCGGGTGCAGGCGGCTGAAGCGCTGGGCGTTCTCTGGCGTGAGCGCGACGCCGGCCTCGTAACAGGAGATCGCCTTGTGCTCGGCGCCGTGGTACTGGAACACCCGTTGCAGGTGGCTCAGGCGCGTGACCGCCCAGATGTAGGTGAGGAAGACCGAGATCCGGATGAGCTTCTCGACGACCACGAACGCCACGGCACCCGGTATCGCGTCCCGAAAGAGGCTCGTGATGAAGACCGGCAGCAGGAAGAACAGCCCGACGGCCAGGCCCAGACCGGTGGCAACGGTGGCCAGCCAGGCCGCGCGGGAAAGCTCCTTCTCGTCCTCGGCCGACTGGATGTTGACGGAGATGTTCAGCGCCTGGATGCCGAGCTTCAGTGACTCGCCGAGCGCGATGACGCCGCGGAGGACCGGCAGGCGCATCCAGCGGTGGCGCCTGAGCACCGAGACGAGCGGGAAGCTCTGCACGCGGATCTCGCCGAGCGCGGCCTCGCCGGACTGCATGTGGCGCCCGCCGGCGATCTGCTCGGGCGCGGGCGCGCGCACGGCGACGGCCCACGTCGAGACGCCGCGCATCATCACGCCCTCCAGCACCGCCTGCCCGCCGAGCGGCGCGTCGCGCACGACGAGCGGGGGCGCTGTGGGTGCGTCGTCCAGCCGCTCGGGCTCGTGCCGGGCGGCGGTCATGGGCTGGTGAGGTGGGCTACTTGCCGTCGGCGACGCGCTTGGCGGCGCGGCGCTTGAAGCGGTCGACCCGTCCACCGGTGTCGACGAGCTTCTGGCGTCCCGTGTAGAACGGGTGGCAGTTGGAGCAGATCTCGACGTGAATCTCCGGCTGCGTCGAGCGCGTCATGAACTCGTTGCCGCACGTGCAGCGGACGTGGGCGGCGACGTACTCGGGATGGATTTCGGTCTTCATAGTGCATGCGATTCTAGCGAGGGGCGTGTGCGCGGCCGCGGCGCGAGCGCCTCCTACGCGGCCCACGCGATCGGTTGATCGGCCCGCACGGCGCCGTCGAAGTCGAAGCGCTCGAGCTCGATTGCGTGTCCCGACCGGCGCGCCTCGACGATGATGCCCCACGGCTTGGGATGCACGACGACCTCGGCGCGCGGGTGGCGGCGGCGCAGGCGCACGATCTCGCGCATCTGATCGAGGGTGAGCTCGGGCGCGTCGGCGTGCACGGTGTTCATAACCGTCCTATCGGTGAGAAGTCGCGTCGACTTGAGGGGCCGCGTGAAGTGGTCAGGTCCCCGTGGTAGCGTCGCGGCGTGGGGACCGGATCAGCAGGGGAAGGGCGTATCGCGCTGATCGCATGCGCGGCCGCCGCCGCGCTCCTGCTGGCGCTGGCCGTGGTCCCCGGCTCCCCGCTGCGCGGCGACGACGAGCCCGCCGGAACGGCCACGGCGCCGGTGAAGAAGGCCTCGTTCGATTCCGAAGCCCCGCTGAAGGCGCCGGCGCACTGGTTGCCGCCCGAGGACTGGGTCTACAACCACTGGCTGCCCTACGACGAGGGCCGCCTCTACGAGCTGCTCGGCACCACCCGCGGGGAGATCTGGCGCCAGCTGCGCGACGACCGTCACAACCTCGCCGAGCTCGCCGCCCAGCGCGGCTGGCCCGATCCGGCCAAGCTCGCGAAGGCGCTCGTCGCCCCGCGCGCCGGCGCTGTCTCGCCCGCCGTGCTCGCCACGCTGCGCTCGCGCGCCGAGCGCACGATCACCCAGGGCCACCTCTCCCAGCACCTGCTCTTCCATTCGCTGCACCAGTTCGCCATCCCCAGCGCGGCGCCAGAGATCTTCGGCGTGACCGACATCGCGTTTCGCGAGCTGCGCCGCGCCGAGCAGAGCCCGTTGGAGATCGGCCGCCTGCACGGCCGCTCGCCGTCGCGCATCCAGGCGCTGTCGGCCGGCGTGCTGCGCGAGCGCGCCCGCTTCGGCACGGACACCGGCGCGATGAGCGAGCGCCAGGCGGCGATCCTGCTGCGCCGCCAGGTCAGCCAGCTGCCGCGCTGGCTCGCGCAGGTCCGCTACAACGGCCCGCCGCCCACGCACGCCGGCCGGCTCACCGGCACGCCGCGCGACTTCGCCGCCAACCCCGCGCTGTCGGCCGACGGGGGGCGGGTCGTGTTCGAGTCCTACCTGCAGAAGCTGCCGCTGGCGCTCAAGCGCGGGGAGATCAGCGTGGCGTCGCGCGCGGTGAGCGGCGGCGCGCTGCGCAACGCGTCGTTCAATGCCAAGCGACGTGCGCCGCGCTCGGCCTACAACCCGACGGTGTCGGCCGACGGCCGCGTCGTCGCGTTCGAGTCCGCCGAGGGGAACCTGAACTTCGCCAAGCGCTACGGGCAGATCCGTGTGTTCGTCAACGACGCGAGGACCGGCCGCACGAGAGCGATGCCGCTGCCGCCGCTGCGGGCGGGGGTCTCGCGCTCGGAGTACAACCCGGCGATCTCCGCGGACGGGCGCTTCGTCGCCTATCAGGCCCAGCGTCGCGGCGGGGAGAGCGCCGTCTACGTCACCGACCTGCGCACCGGCACGCGCGAGCTGGCCAGCCGCGGGCCACAGTCCGCGCCGCGCGCCGACGACGGCGTCTACGACCCGGCGATCTCCGGCGACGGTCGGCGGGTCGCGTTCACGACGGCGGCGTCGAACCTCGGCGCGGGCGATCTGCGCGGCCGCACGCAGGTCTTCGTGCGCGACCTCGAGGCGAGGACGACGACGCTCGTCAGCCGGCGCAGCGGCGCACGCGGCGCGATCGCCGACGACTACTCGGCCGACGCGGCGATCTCGCGCGACGGGCGCTACGTCGCGTTCTCCTCCGCGGCGGGAAACCTCGCCGACGGCGGCGCAAGCCCTGCCGCGGGCTCCCGGGTCTACGTGCGCGACCTGCGCAGCGGGCGCACGACCGCCGTCAGCAACCCAAGCGGATTCGCGCTGAAGCCGTCGATCAGCGCAGACGGCCGCATTGTGGCCTACACGGCGATTCGCGACGGCCGGTCGCGCGTCTACGTCCGCGACGCGCGCGGACGCGGGCCCGAGCGGCTCGTCTCGCGCCCCACCGGCCGGCGCGGCGCCGCCGACGGGCCGTCCTCCGACGCCGCGATCTCCGGCGACGGGCAGCGCGTCGCGTTCACCTCGGCCGGCACGAACCTCTCGGCCGGCAAGCCCGACAACCGCCGCGGCGTCTTCGTCCGCGACCTGCGCGCGAACACGACGAAGCTGCTCAGCGCCGCCGTGCCGAAGGCCGCGGTCGTGCAGGCGGTCAAGCCGAAGATCGGGCCGGTCGCGGCGCCGACGCAGAGCGCGGCACAGATCGTCAGGTCCGCGGCGCGCAGCTCCACGGTCTCGATCTTCGACAACGCGTTCCACGCCGGCCAGGATCGTCCGGCGGTCCGCCTGCAGGCCGGCGGCACGCTCACCTGGCGCTGGGTCTCACAGCAGTCCCATCAGGTGACGCTGCGCTCCGGCCCGCGGCCGCTCACCTCGCCGACGAAGACCGCCGGCGAGTACAGCGCCAAGCTCGACGCGCCGGGCACCTACACATTCGTGTGCTCGATCCACGCGCCCGGCATGCGCATGAAGGCGATCGTCGAGTGAGCGGTCAGGCGGTCAGCGTCACGGCGATGTCGTAGACGCCGTTGACGATGACCTCCTCGACGAACGGGGCGATCGCCTCGCGCCGCTCCTCGAAGTCGTGATCGTCCTGGCTGGCCTCCAGCTCCTCGAGGGTGCCGTCGAAGAAGCCGAACGTCACGACCTGGTCCGGATCGGAAAGGTTGCGCAGGGCGTGGAAGCGAACCCAGCCGGCCGGCGGCGCGTCCGCGTCGGGCATGAACGCCTCCATGAACTCATCGAACGTGCCGGGCTTGAGGCGGCGGACGGTGTGGGCGCAGAGCATGGCGTCTCCTTGGAGCGAGGTTGCGATTCTGCGCCCGCAGTCCTACCAGGCCGCCGGCCGTTACACCGAAAAAGATGTCAGCTCAGCGCCCGGCGCCGATCGTCGCCGGGGGCAGGATCGGCACGGCGCCCGCCGGCTCGCCGGCGATGAGCAGATGGGGCTGTTCGACGTACACCCGCAGCACGCCGGAGGCGAGCAGCGCGTGGCGCTGGGGCTCCGGGCCCGCGTCCGGCGGCATGCCGTCGTCGACGATCACGAGCGACGGCGCGGCGCCGCCCGCCCGCTCGGCCACCCACGCCTCCTCGGCCAGCAGCGCCGGCAGCGCGTCGCGCTCGAGCCGGCCATCGTCCCCGCGGGCGTAGCGCGCGACGAACACGCGGCGCCGGCCGGCGTGCAGGCCCACCGT